>NZ_JAIY01000006.1:987044-1022887 GCF_000710405.2 Kitasatospora sp. MBT66
CCGCCGCCGCCGACCTCACCGAACGCACCGCCACCGAGACCGCCCGCCTGCGGGCCGAGGCCGAGGCGGCCGCGGCGGAGCTGCGCGAGCGGGCCGAGGCCGAGCGGACACTCGCCGACGAGCAGGCCGCCACGGTCCGCGCCGAGGCCGGCCGCGAGCTGTCCGAGGCCCGGGCCACCGCCGCGGCGATCCGGGCCGAGGCCGGCGAGGAGCTGGAGCAGGCGCGGCGCGACGGCGAGGAACTGGTCGCCGCGGCCAGGACCGAGGCCGCCGCCCTGGTGGAGGCCGCCGAGGAGGAGGTCGCCGAGGTCCGCCAGTCGGTGGCCGGGCTGCACGAGACCGCCTCCCAGCAGATCGCCGAACTCCGGGCCACCGCCGAGCGGGAGGCCGCGGAGCACCGCGAGCAGGCCGAGCGGGCCGCCGCCGAACTGCGCGACACCGCCGACCGCGAGACCACCGAACTCCGGGCGCTGGCCGACCGCGAGACCACCGAGCTGCGCGACACGGTCGAGCACGAGGTGGCGGAGCTGCGCGCGACCGCCGAGCGGGACACCGCCGACCTGCGGGCCCGCACCGAGGCCGAGACGGCCGCGCTGCGCGAGCAGACCGAGCTGGAACTCACCGCCGAGCGCGAGGCCGCCGAGGCCGAGCTGGCCCGGCACCGGGCCGAGGCCCTGGCCTGGGACGAGCAGTTGCGCGCCGAGGCCGACGACACCCTGCGGGCCGCCCAGGAGGCCGCCGAGCGGCAGCGCGCCGAGGCCGAGGAGCTGGCCGCCCGGACGGTGGCCGCCGGCGAGGACCGGGCCGCCGCCGGCATCGCCGAGGCGGAGGAGTTCGCCGCCGCGCTGCGGGCCGAGGCCGAGGAGTACGCGCTCGCCACCCGCACGCTCGCCGACGACTACGACGCCGACACCCACGCCCGCGCCGACGCCTACGACGCGGACACCCGCGAGGCCGCCGAGCAGTTCGACAAGTCCACCCGCGAGCACGCCAAGTCCGTGCTGGAGAAGGCCTTCGCGGACGCCGAGTCGCTCGGCGAGGACGCCCGCACCACCGCGCTGGCCACCACGGCCGCCGCCGAGGAGCAGGCCGACGCGATGGTCGCCGCCGCCCGCAAGGAGGCCGACCGGCTGGTCGCGGCCGGCGAGGCCACCGGGCAGGAGGCCGTGGAGAAGGGCCGCTCGGACGCCGACGCCCTGCTCTCCGAGGCCCGCCGGGACGCCACCGCGATCCGCGAGCGCGCCGAGGAGCTGCGCGAGCGCACCGACGCCGAGGTCGAGGCCCTGCACGAGCGCGCCCGCAAGGAGAACGCGCAGGCCATGAAGTCGGCCGGCGAGCGGGTGGACGCCCTGGTGACGGCCGCCCAGGAC
This sequence comes from Kitasatospora sp. MBT66, assembly GCF_000710405.2. Lineage (NCBI taxonomy): Bacteria > Bacillati > Actinomycetota > Actinomycetes > Kitasatosporales > Streptomycetaceae > Kitasatospora > Kitasatospora sp. MBT66. The sequence continues at coordinate 988,415 of NZ_JAIY01000006.1, forward strand.
CAGCTGACCGAGGCCGAGGAGCAGGCGGTCGCCACCGTCGCCGAGGCCGAGGACCGGGCGGCGGCGCTGGTCGCGGGCGCCGAGGACCGCGCCAACGAGCTGACCTCGGAGGCGTCGAGCGAGGCCAGCAAGGTCCGGCTGTCCGCCGTCCGCAAGGCCGAGGGCCTGCTGAAGGAGGCCGAGACCAAGCTCGCCAGCTCCACCGACCGCGCCGAGGCCCTGATCGTCAAGGCCGAGGCCAAGCTGAAGTCCGCGCAGGACGAGGCGGAGGAGCGGCTGGAGTCGGCCGCGGCCGAGGCCGAGAAGCGGCTGCGGGCCGCCGACCGGACCGCGGACGAGCAGATCGAACTCGCCCGGGCGGAGGCCGAGCGGCTGCTCGCCGAGGCCAGGGCCGAGGCGCAGCGGGTCACCGACGAGGGCCGGCGCGAGCTGGACGAACTGGTGCGCCGGCGCAAGGACATCAACACCGAGATCTCCAGGGTGCAGGACGTGCTGTCCGCGCTGGAGGCCTTCGAGGCACCGTCACCGGTCGCGCAGGCAAACGGGGGAAGTACGAAGAAGGACGGGGGTGCCAAGGCCGGTGCCGGAATTGGCTCCCCCCGATCGGGTGGCAATCGCTCCAAGAGCGCACCACCCGATTGAGCGGACATTGTCCGCGGGACAACGGCGTTTCGCCGCCGACACTCCGGTACCGTGTCAGGATTCCCTCAACCACCTCAGCGGTTTGACGACAGGAAGCCCAGAACCCCATGAGCGACAGTCACTCCCCTCACGGCTTCGACCTGGTGCGCCGTGGGTACGAGCGTGCCCAGGTCGACGAGCGGATCACCAAGCTGGTGGCCGACCGTGACAGTGCCTTGACCCGGATCAGCGCACTCGAGAAGCGCATCGAGGAGCTCCACCTCGAGACCCAGACCGCCCAGGCGGCGGTCGCCGAGGCGGAGCCGTCGTACGCCGGTCTCGGCGCCCGGGTCGAGAAGATCCTGCGCCTCGCCGAGGAGGAGGCCAAGGACCTGCGCGAGGAGGCGCACCGCGCCGCCGAGCAGCACCGCGAGCTCGCCGAGGCCGCCGCCCAGCAGGTTCGCACCGAGGCCGAGAACTACGCCAAGGACCGCAAGGCCAAGGCGGAGGACGAGGGTCTGCGGATCGTCGACAAGGCCAAGAGCGACTCCGCCCAGCTGCGCGCCGAGGCCAACAAGGACGCGCAGAACAAGCGCGAGGAGGCGGACGCCCTCTTCGAGGAGACCCGCACCAAGGCCGCCCAGGCCGCGCTGGAGTTCGAGACCAACCTGGCGAAGCGCCGCGAGCAGTCCGAGCGCGACCTGGCCGCCCGTCAGGCCAAGGCCGAGAAGCGGCTGGCCGAGATCGAGCACCGGGCCGAGCAACTGCGCCTGGAGGCCGAGAAGCTGCGCACCGACGCCGAGCGCCGCGCCCGCCAGACCGTCGAGACGGCCCAGCGCCAGTCCGAGGACATCGTGGCCGACGCCAACGCCAAGGCCGACCGGATCCGCAGCGAGTCCGAGCGCGAGCTGGCGGCGCTCACCAACCGCCGCGACAGCATCAACGCCCAGCTGACCAACGTCCGCGAGATGCTGGCGACGCTGACCGGCGCGGCCGTGGCCGCCGCCTCGCTGCCGAACGACGACACCATGGGCGTGCCCGCCCAGCAGTCGCGCTGACGCACCCCGCGAGCCCCGACGGCCCCCGCCCCTCCCGGGCGGGGGCCGTCCGGCTTCCCCGGAACAGGCTTCAGGGGTTGTCGGACAACCCGTAGCGCGGGTAGGCGCCGTCCGGCCGCTGGTGGCCGTGGCTCAGCTGGTTGCCCTCGTCGTCCGAGACGGTGCCGAACCACGAGGTGCACCAGACCGACACCGAGTCCGGCCAGTACTGCACCTCGAACGGGTGACCCGGCCCGTAGTCGCCGTACGAGGTGACGATGAACGTCTCCCCCGGGCGCATCCAGTAGTCCTCCCCCAGTGGCTCCAGGGTCAGTTCGAGCAGTCCGTCGCCCCGGTTCGTCAACGGGATCCGGCCGGTCACCTCCAGGGCGGAGAAGTCCCAGCCGCCGGCCTCCGCACGGTCCTCCTTCATCCCGCCGCCACCACCCGCTCCAGCAGCCGGCGCGCGACCGCGTCGAAGGCCTCCGGCGCCTCGATCGCGCTCAGGTGCCCCACCCCGGGCAGGACGGTCAGCTCGGCGTCCGGCAGCGCCCGCGCCATCAGCTCGGCCTCGGTGACGGGCATCAGCGCGTCCTCCGCGCCCGCCAGCACGGCCGCCGGCACCCGCACCCCGGCCAGGACGTCCAGCCGCTCCGGACGGGCCGCCATGGCCCGCTGCGCCCAGGCGACGGTGGCCGGCGGTGCGGCGGCGATCATCCCCTCCACCCGGTCCACCAGGTGCTGGGAGTCGGGACCGAGCTGGCCGGCCGCCATGCGCTCGTCGAGCAGCAGCCGGACGCTGTCCCGGGCCAGCACCGCGGCGGCGATCCGCTCCCGGTTGGCCCTGGCCGGCCCGGGGTCGGCGGTGGCCTTGGTGTTGGCCAGCAGCAGGCCCGCCAGCCGGTCGGGGTGGCGCTCGGCGAAGGCCAGCGCCACATAGCCGCCCATGGAGAGCCCGCCGAGCACCGTCCGGTCGATCCCGGCGGCGTCCAGCAGTCGGGCCACGTCGTCGGCGACGGTGTCCAGCGAGGGCTCCTCGGAGCCCAGCCCGGCACCGCCGAAGCCGCGCTGGTCCGGGGCCACCACCCGGGCCCGGTCCCCGGTCGGACCGGGCAGCGTCTCCAGTTGGGCGGACCACATGGCGGCACTGAGCGGAAAGGCGTGCAGCAGCACGAGGGGAGTTCCGGTACCGCTCTCGCGGACCGACACTGCGGAGGGGAGCTGGGTCATGGGGCCACCGTATTCCGGTGCGCCCGGCGGGCCCACTCAGCGGGCCGCCTTGTCCGCTTTGTCATAGCCTGACGGAGAGTAAGGGAGCAGCGATGATCGAGTTGCACGACCTGACCAAACGTTACGGCAAGACCCTGGCCGTCGACCGGCTGAGCTTCAAGGTCCCCCAGGGCGTGGTCACCGGGTTCCTGGGGCCCAACGGGGCCGGGAAGTCCACCACGATGCGCATGATCCTCGACCTCGACCGCCCCACCGGCGGCCGGGTCACCATCGACGGCAAGCGGTACGGACAGCTGAGCGAACCCCTCAAGTACATCGGCGCGCTGCTGGAGGCCAAGGCCGTCCACCCCGGCCGCACCGCCCGGGACCACCTGCTCTGGCTCGCCCAGAGCAACCGGATCCCCGAGCGCCGGGTCGACGAGGCGCTCGGGCTGGTCGGCCTCACCCCGGTCGCCCGCAAGCGGGCCCGCGGCTTCTCGCTCGGCATGGGCCAGCGCCTCGGCATCGCCAGCGCGCTGCTCGGTGACCCGGAGATCGTGATGTTCGACGAACCGGTGAACGGGCTCGACCCGGAGGGCATCCTCTGGATCCGCAACCTCATGAAGCGCCTCGCCGCCGAGGGCCGGACCGTCTTCGTCTCCTCCCACCTGATGAGCGAGATGGCCGTCACCGCGGACCACCTGGTGGTCATCGGCCGCGGCCGGCTGCTGGCCGACCTGCCGATGGCCGAATTCATCCGGCGCAACTCCCGCTCCGCCGTCCGGCTGCGCACCCCGCAGCCCGAGCGGCTGCTCGACGCGCTGGCCGGCGCCGGAGTGCGGCACGAGGCGGGCCCGACCGGCTCGGTCGAGGTGGTCGACGGCGACCTCGCCGCGCTCGGCGAGCTGGCCGCCGCGAACGGCGTGGTGCTGCACGAACTCAGCCCGCAGCAGGCCTCGTTGGAGGAGGCGTTCATGCAGATGACGGCCGACGCGGTGGAGTACCACGCCGGCGACGGGCCGGGCCGGGACGCGGCCGGCGCACCCGGCGTCTGGGGCGCCGACTGGAAGGGCGGGGCGGCCGGTCAGCCGGCCGCCCGCGGCACGGAGGAGAACTGAGATGGCGTCCTTCCCCGCGGTCCTGCGCTCCGAGTGGACGAAGATCCGCAGCGTCCGCTCGACGATCTGGACCCTGGCGCTGACCTTCGTGGTCACCCTCGGCATCGGCGCCCTGCTGTCGCTGCTGACCAACAACAACTTCGAGGAGTTCCGCAGCGACAACACCCCCTTCGACGCCACCGGCACCGCCTTCTCCGGCATCATCCTGGGCGAGCTGGCCATCATCGTCTTCGGCGTCCTGGCGATCGGGAACGAGTACAGCAGCGGGATGATCCGGGTCACCCTGGCGGCCGTCCCGCAGCGCGGCACCCTGCTCACCGGCAAGGCCGTGGTGCTCGGCGGCCTCGCCCTGGCCGTCTCGCTGGTGACGGCCTTCCTGACCTTCTTCACCGGCCAGGCGCTGCTCGGCGACCACTCCACCTCGCTGGGCGAGCCGAACGTGCTGCGCGCGGTGTTCGGCGCCGCGCTCTACCTGACGATGCTCTGCCTCTTCTCGGCCGGGGTCACCACGATGCTGCACAACCAGACCCTCGCGCTGGGCGTGCTGGTGCCGTTCTTCTTCCTGCTCTCGCCGATCCTCTCGGCGGTGCCGGGCGCCAAGACCGTCGCCCACTACTTCCCCGACTACGCGGGCTCGCGGATGCTGCTGGTCTACGAGCAGAACGGCCAGCCGTACGGGCCGTGGGCGGGCTTCCTGATCTGCCTGGCCTGGACGGTCGCCGCGCTGGCCGGCGGCGCGCTGGTGCTGAAGAACCGCGACGCCTGAGCCGGTCGGGCGGACCGGTGCCGGCCGGTGCGGGTCAGTAGCGGGGAGCGCCGCGGCCGCGGAGCAGGTTCGAGGCCCGGCGCTCCCGAGCGCCCCAGCAGGCCCGGTGCCAGTGCCGCCGGTCGTCCACGCCCGCGCCGTGCAGCGGCCACGCCACCAAGTGCCCCGTCCCGGGCGGGATCTCCTGGTCGCAGCCCGGGCAGCGGTAGTGCCGGCCGGCCGTCCCCGCGACCGTCTGCACCACCCAGTCGTCGCCCTGGTAGCTCTCGGTCCGGCGCATCGAGCTGCCCATCGGGGCGGCCGGCTCCGCCCGGTCCGGTTCGGCGGCGCTCTTGATCCGGTTGCGTCGGGGCGACACGTCGGGCTACCTCTCTGCGGGGTGTCGGGAACCGTTCCAGCGTACGGCCGCGCACCGCCCGGGTGGGCCACTATCACGGCATCGGAGGATGATCGGCTGTTTCCCCTGAGATCCACCCGATTCTCTGGGAAATTGGTGGTTCGGCGTGCCATTGGCACATGACATGGGCTACTCACGAGGGGACAGGCGGGGCCCGCAGACCCTGCGCGCACCCGAGGAGGCCTCACCATGACCCGAACCAGCACCCGCGCCGAGACCCGCCGGCCCGTCGGGGTCCGCCCGCCGGCTCCCGGCCCGGCGCTGACCCCCACCACCGTGACGGCCGCCGCCGGCACCCCGCTGCCGGCGGACCGGCGCACCGGCGCCGGCACGGCGGACACCGCACCCGTCCAGGTCGGCGCGTTCCTGCTCTCGGCGCAGTTCCCCGGCCAGACCCACGGGGAGGCGCTCGACCGCACCGTCCGCGCCGCCGTCGCGGCCGAACAGGCGGGACTCGACAGCGTCTGGCTGGCCGAGCACCACTTCGTCCCGTACGGGGTGTGCCCCAACGCCGCCACCCTGGCCGCACTGCTGCTCGGCCGCACCAGGCGGATCGGCATCGGCACGGCCGTCAGCGTGCTCTCCACCGTCCATCCGGTGGCCCTCGGCGAACAGGCGGCACTGCTCCACCTCACCTCCGACGGACGCTTCACGCTCGGGGTGGGGCGCGGCGGCCCGTGGATCGACCTGGAGGTGTTCGGCGGCGGTGTCGACGCCTTCGAAAGGGGCTTCCCGGAGCGGCTCGACCTGCTGCTGCGCTGGCTCCGCGGCACCCGGGTGGGCGCGGCCGGGCCGCAGTTCACCTTCCCCGAGGTCGCCGTGGTGCCCCGGGCCACCGAGCCGCCCCGGCAGCCGGACCTCGGCTCCTGGCTGGGCCTCGACGAACGGGCCGGCACCCTGCGGTTCCCCCGGCAGCGCCAGGACGTCGACGGCTCCGCCGAGGAACTCACCGCCACCGGCCGGCCGGTGGCGGGTCCGCCGATGGTGGTCGCCTGCACCTCGCCCGGCGGGGTCCGCACCGCCGCCGAGCGGGGCCTGCCGATGCTGCTGGGCATGCACTCCGGCGACGAGGACAAGCTGCACATGCTGGAGCTGTATCGTTCCGCCTGGCTCGCGGCCGGGCGCGGCGAGGAGCAGCTGCGGCGCATCACCCGCCAGCACGTCGCGGCCGGGGTCGCCCAGGTCGACGACCGCGCCTCGACGGCCCGGGCCACCCTGCTGCGCGCCATGCCCGGCTGGTTCGAGTTCGGGCTCGGCGCCCACCGCACGGTGGACGGCCGGGAGCGGAAGATGCGCGATCCGCACCAGTACACCGAGCTGCTCTGCGACCTGCACGCCGTCGGGACCCCGAAGCAGTGCGCGGACCGGCTGCTGGCCACCGCCGAACGGACCGGCATCCGCCGGTTCGCCCTGCTCGCCGAGGGCAGCGGCGACCGGGATGCCACCCTGCACAACATCGCCCGGATCGGCTCCGAGGTCCTGCCGCAACTGGGGTGAGGCACGGCCGCCGGGCACCCGTCAGGGACCCGGCGGCCGGTACGGTCGTCGGACGAGAGCGCCAACCGTACGCACCGACAGAGGTGCCCCGGAGGCGAGCAAGTGACCTGCTCAGCAGTCCCGGAGTTCGTCGGACTGGTTGAGGAGTTGCTCGCGGACCGAGGTGAAGCGCTCGTACCGCTTCTTGTTGGCGGAGGACGGCCGGAAGACCGCCACCCGGTGACAGTTCTGGAAGGCCAGGCGGACGCCGAAGTGCCGTTCCAGGGCCCCCCGGATGGCGTCGCTGGCCAGTGCCCGCAGGAGCTGGCCGCGGGCCTGCTCGCTGGGCGGCGGTACGTGGTTGTCGGCGAAGTCGGTGCCGTCGACCTCGGCCCGGGCGACCAGCGAGCTGATCAGCTCCCAGGCGTACGGCAGGGAGACGCGGACGCAGTCGACGAACTCCCGCTCGTCGACCTCGTCCCGCGCGGCCTTCTCCAGCAGGGCCGGTGAGACGTCGAGCGACATGGATTCTCCTCTCGCGGTCCGCCCGCGCGGCGCGCGGGCGGTGATGCGTAGTCCAAGTCAGAGCTGAGGGTGAGGGTGTAGGCGCGTCTGTGTCCGGAACACCGTCGGACGGGTGTGACGCCGTCGGACGACCGTGTTTCCGGCAACACGCCGAGGCAGGGGCGCCGCTGGTGCGTCGAGGGACGCGGCCGGGGCGCCGCCCGCTCAGGACAGCGTGGCAGCCAACGACGGACCAGGCCGGTGGTTCCGGCGGATTCCTCCGGGAATACGCCCCCGTGCACCGGATTGGCCGGAACCTGTCGGATCGTTCATCTGAAGTCTCCATCCCCGTTGACAGCGCTCCCGCAAGCAAGCCGTCACACACCGTAGCTGTCTATGGTGATGGCCGCCAGGGTGCCGACAGGCTTTGACGGGATCGCAGGGCATCCATCGTGGCGGGGTTCGCGGATTCTTCACCCGGTCGTCGTGGAATCGCATCAACTGGCCCCGGTGGGCTAGCGTGGTCGACCGTGCGTCTCGTAATTGCCCGCTGCTCAGTCGACTATGCCGGTCGGCTCTCCGCCCATCTGCCCTCCGCCACCAGGCTCATCCTGGTCAAGGCCGACGGCAGCGTCAGCATCCACGCCGACGACCGCGCCTACAAGCCGCTCAACTGGATGTCCCCGCCGTGCGTCCTCAAGGAGGCCGACGGGGTCTGGACGGTGGAGAACAAGGCCGGCGAGAAGCTCATCATCACGCTGGAGGAGGTGCTGCACGATTCCTCCCACGAACTCGGGGTGGACCCCGGACTCATCAAGGACGGCGTCGAGGCACATCTCCAGGAGCTGCTCGCGGACCGGATGGAGGTGCTCGGCGCCGGCTGGTCGCTGATCCGCCGCGAGTACCCGACCGCGATCGGCCCGGTGGACATCCTGTGCCGCGACGCCGACGGCGCGACGGTCGCCGTGGAGATCAAGCGGCGCGGCGAGATCGACGGCGTCGAACAGCTCACCCGGTACCTGGAACTCCTCAACCGGGACCCGCTGCTGGCCCCGGTGAAGGGCATCTTCGCCGCGCAGGAGATCAAGCCCCAGGCCCGCGTGCTGGCCACCGACCGCGGCATCGGCTGCGTGGTGCTGGACTACGACGGGCTGCGCGGCATCGACGACGACAAGCTGAAGCTGTTCTGACCCCCGGCCGGCCGGTCAACCGGCCGGCTTGGACACCGGAGCGGACGTCGTCGGGCTCGCCGAGCCCGGCGACGTCGTCGTATCGGTGGGGGTAGGGGTCGGGCTCGGGGGCTGGGTCGCCGTCGGGGAGGCCGTGGACGGGGACGGACTGGGGTCCCCGGTCGGCTGGGTGGTGCCGCCACCGGCCGTCCCGCCCGTCGACCCACCGGTCGTCCCACCGCCGCTCGTACCGCCCGCGGCGCCGCCGGTACCGCCCGCGGCGCCGCCCCCGGGGGGCTGCGGCGGGTTGGGGGCCTGGGTCTGCGGCGGAGCGGTGGCGGTGCTCGCCCCCGGGCTCGGCGAACCGCTCGGCTTCTTCGAGGCCGAGGCCGAACCCGAGGCCGACGGCGAGCCGGAGGGCGTCCGGGAGGCCGTGGTGCCGGCGCTCGGCGTACCGGCCGCCGACTGCTCCAGGACCGGCCCGCCCGTCGCTCCGGTGGCCGGCAGGGTGACCGGCGAGGAGGCCCCGGAGGCCGTCGGCCGGGGCGAGGACGGACGCGGCGAGGTCTCGGCGCCGGGCAGCGTGGAGCCGTCGTCGCTGCTGCTGTGCGGGTCGTTGCCGCGGTCCTCCCCGGTCACCGTCAGCCCGACCGCCGTACCGAGAACGCCCAGCGCCAGCACCGCCGCCGAGGCGGCTATGACCGTCCGTCTGCTCCGGCCCGGACCGGCCGCCGCGGCGGCGCCGATCCGCAGCGGCACCCGCGCGATGGCCCGGATGCCGGGCCTGCGGACGGATCCCGAACCGGCCGGGTCCGCGGCCGTCAGCTGGCGGCCCTCGGCCCGCAGCAGGTCGAGCATCCGGCGCGCCCCGGCCGCCCCGCGCACCTCACCGAGCGCGGACCGCAGCGTCAGCGCGGCCTCCAACTCGGTGACGGCCCGCCCGGGTTCGCGGACACAGAGGGCGTACACCCCCAGCTCGTGGTGGAACCAGGCCTCGTCGGCCCCGGCGCCGGTCCGCCGGGCCGCCTCCAGGCCGAGCTGCAGCGCCCGCTCCCAGGCCCCCCAGCGCAGCGCCAGGGCCAGGGCCGGGGCCGCCGCCCGGGCCAGCCGCCGCACCGAGTCGTGCCGCCCGGCCTCCCGGTCGGCGAGCAGCACGCCGATCACCACCTCGGCCTCGGCCGCGATCTGCGGCAGCGAGACCGAGGAGTGCCCGACCCACCAGGAGAAGTGCTGGGCGGCGCCGTCCACGCTGTCCCGGGCCGGCCAGTGCGGGGCGAGCAGTTCCAGCGCCCCGGCGGTCAGCCGGTGGTGGCCGCCGATCGAGACCGCGAGCCCGGCGTCGGCGAGTTCGGCGAGCGCGCTCTCGCCCTGGCCGACGTCGATCAGGGCGGGCAGGTGCGGGGCGGTCGGGCACTCGCCGCCGAGGGCCACCGCGAGCCTCAGCACGGCCTGCGCGGTCTCGGTCAGCCCCTCGGCCAGCCGCACGGCGGGGAGGGTGGACTCGGCGACCGAGGGCAGCGGCACGGTGCCCCGCAGCGCCGCCTCGCGGACCGCCGGGTCGGGGTCGTGCACGGGCTCCCGGACGGCGCCGAAGACGTCCATCCGGTCCTCCTCGGCGGCGACCAGCGCGTCCACCGCGACGTCCCGCTGGCGCAGCAGCGCGGCGGCCTGGACGAAGCGCAGCGGCAGTCCCTCGGACTCGAACCAGAGGTCCACCGCCCAGGCCTTCTCCGCCGCGTCCAGCGGCCGTCCGGCCAGCCGGGCGGCGAGGGCCAGGCAGGCGGGCCGGGAGAGGCCGGCCACCAGGTGGTCCTGGAGCCGGGAGTCGGCCGGGAGCAGCGGGCCGTCGGCGGCGGAGGAGATCAGGAAGGCGCAGTCGGGGGCGGTGGCGAGCAGCGCCTCCAGTTCGGCGCCGTCGGGTTCGACCTCGTCGATGACGACGATCGCGCCGACGCCCGCGAGGTGCTCGGCGAGCTGGCCGGGGTCGGGGCGGAAGCCGGGGGCGTGGTGGGTCGCGGCGAAGAGCTCCTGGAGCAGGTCGGCGGCGGTGCGCCGGTGGCCGCGGAGCTGGACCACGCCGCCGGGGGCGAGGTCGCCGGCGGCCGCGGCGACGGCCGACAGCAGGGCGCTGCGGCCGGAGCCGGCCTGGCCGACCAGGCGTATCGAGCGCCCCTCGGCGAGCAGGCCGAGCAGTTGGGCGATGTCGGCCTCGCGGTCTAGCAGCGGGAGGTCGGCGGGGCCGGCGCCGAGCGCGAGCGGGCCGACCTGGCGGCCGGGGTCGCCGGCCGGGCCGCGGGCGGCCGCTCCCGGTTCGGTCCGGCGGGGGCGGGGGCGCCACTCCTCGGGACAGGGCCGGACCTCGGAGCCCTCGGGGCCGCCGACTCCCACCAGCAGTCCGCCGGAGACGAGTTCACCGTTCCGGGTGCGCACGGACTCCTGCCGGAAGTCCCCGGTTGGCTGTGCCACGTTCTGCTCCGCCCCACGCTCGCGCCGTCGCTCCGTACCGGCCGGCGTCGTCCACGGCCTGCGGCCGGGCCCCGGCGGCCGTTTCCTGACGCCAGACTCTCGCACATCCGCGCCCGCCCGTGCAGCGTCGGGCCGTCACCGGCCGCTGGGCGCAAGGATTCGCGGGGTCCGGGGCCGGTCCGGGGCCGGGCCGGGGGTGTCGCCGCGGCTTCCGCCGGGACCGTCAGAGGGCCGGCAGGGTGGCGCCGAGCGGTTCGGCGGTGACGCCCTCGACGGCGAGGATGCGGTGCAGCCGGGTGGCCACCAGGAGGCGCTGGAGCTGGGCCGGGACGGAGCGGAGCACCAGTCGGCGCCCGATCCGGCCGGCCCGGCGGTGGGTGCCCATGATCACGCCCAGACCGGTGGCGTCCCAGAACTCCAGCCGGCCGAGGTCGAGCACGAGGTCGCCGAGGCCGCCGTCGACGGCCTGGTGCAGCCGCGCCCGCGCGTCGGCGGCGGTACGCACGTCGAGGCGGCCTTCGAGGGCCAGCGCCACGTGGTTGCCGGTGATGCGCATGCTCTCCTCCTCCGCGGGGCGGGCCCGGCGTGCCGGGGCGGACCGGGCTCGGCGCCGGTCCTGGCGGTCGGTGCCGCCGGGTGTCGGTGGCCGGGTGGGTCTCGGTGGGTACGGGTGCCGCCGGCGGTGCCGGGCCGGGGGCGGTGACGCTCCGGGCGCCGGTCGGGCCCTGCGGCCCCGCGCGCCGGCCCCGGACGGAATGCCGGGTTCCCCGTCATCCATCTGACGGCGAGCCGGGCCCTCGGGTTGCTGGTTCCGGCCGGATCTGAAGCAACTTCACTCGTCCGAGGGAATATACGCAGGAACTCTCCACACTTACGCTCGATTACCGCCCAAATCACCCGTCTGCGGCACCGGCGTGAGGAAACTCACCAGGCCCGGCAGAACGGGCCGCGCGGTCCCACGACCGCACGGCCCGTCCGATCCGTCGGCTCAGCCGGCGGCGGTCACTTGCCCGGGTACGGGTAGAAACCGCGGCCGCTCTTGCGGCCCAGGTCACCGGCGGTGACCATGCGGGCCATGATCTCCGGGGCGGCGAACTTCTCGTCCTGGGTCTCGCTGTAGATGTTCCGCGCGGCGTGCAGCAGGATGTCCACGCCGGTCAGGTCGGCGGTCTCCAGCGGGCCCATCGGGTGGCCGAAGCCGAGCCGGCAGGCGGCGTCGATGTCCTCGGCGGAGGCGACGCCCGACTCGTAGAGCTTCGCGGCCTCGACGACCAGGGCGGTGATCAGGCGGGTGGTGACGAAACCGGCCACGTCGCGGTTGACCACCACGACGTCCTTGCCGACACCCTCGGCGAAGGCCCGGGCGGTGGCCAGCGTCTCGTCGCTGGTCTTGTAGCCGCGGACCAGCTCGACCAGCTTCATCAGCGGCACCGGCGAGAAGAAGTGCACGCCGACGACGGACTCGGGGCGCGAGGTGGCGGCGGCGATCCGGGTGATCGGGATGGCGGAGGTGTTGGAGGCGAGCACCGCGCCGTCCTTGGCGAGCTTGTCGAGCTCCCGGAAGACGCCCTCCTTGACCTCCAGCTGCTCGAACACCGCCTCGACCACGATGTCCGCCTCGGCGACCGCGCCGAGGTCGGTGGTGGTGGTGATCCGGCCGAGCGCCGCCTCGGCGTCCTCGGCGGTCAGCCGGCCCTTGGAGACGAACTTGTCGTACGAGGCGCGGATGCCGTCGAGGCCCCGGCGCAGCGCCTCCTCGGTCACGTCGCGCAGGACCACCGGGTGTCCGGCCTGGGCGGAGACCTGGGCGATGCCGGCGCCCATCAGGCCGGCCCCGATCACGGCGATCTGCTTGCTGGACGCACTGCTCATGGCTTGGTCTCCCGATGCCGTCGCCGCCCTGGTGGGCGGGCCCTGAAGGCGGCTCAAGGCAGGGGTCACCCACCGAGCCGCATCACTCATGGGCGGGACTTTAATGCCGATTCGGCGCCCGTGGTGGCATCCGGGGGTGTGATCTGCGACAGACCTGAGCGGGCGAGAAGGTCAGCTGATCGGATCGATCGGACCGGTCAGATCATCAGCCCCAGATCCTGGGCCAGGATCGCCGCCTGCACCCGGCTGCGCAGCCTCAGCTTGGCCAGGATCCGGCTGACATGGGTCTTGGTGGTCGCCTCCGCCATCTCCAGCCGCCCGGCGATCTCACCGTTCGACAGCCCGGCGCCGATGCAGGCCAGCACCTCCCGCTCGCGCGGCGTCAGCCCGGCCACCGCCTCCCGGACCTCCGGCCCCACCTGCCGCTCCGGGCGGGCGAATGTCCCGATCAGCCGGCGGGTCACCGAGGGCGCCAGCATGCCGTCCCCGCGCGCCACCGTGCGGATGCCGTCGACCAGGGCGTCCGCCTCCAGGTCCTTCAGCAGGAACCCCGCCGCCCCGGCCCGCAACGCGCCGTAGACGTACTCGTCCAGGTCGAAGGTCGTCAGCACCAGGACCTGCGCCGCCCCGGCCGCCACCACCTGGCGGGTCGCCGAGACCCCGTCCAGCCGCGGCATCTGCACATCCATCAGGACGACGTCGGGCCGCAGCTCCAGCGCCAGCCGGACGGCCTCCTCGCCGTCCGCCGCCTGGCCGACCACTTCCAGGTCCGGCTCGGCCCGCAGGATCATCACCAGCGCCGCCCTGACCGCCGCCTGGTCCTCCGCGACCAGCACCCGGATCGTCATGACCGTCCCGCCCCCTTCTCCGTCGTCTGCTCCCTCGGCAGCACCGCGCGCACGCTCCAGTTCCCGTCCCCCGGCCCGGCCTCGAAGCTGCCGCCCAGCAGCGAGGCCCGTTCCGCCATCCCGACCAGCCCGGCCCTGGCCCCCGGCAGCGCCTGCCCGGCCCCGCTCCGGAACGGGCTGTCCACACTGATCCGCAGCTCCTCGACCCGGAAGTCCAGCAGTACCCGGACCTCCCCCGGGCCGGCGTGCTTGAGCGCGTTGGTCAGCGACTCCTGCACGATCCGGTACGCGGCCAGCCCGACCGGCACCGGCAGGACCCCGCGCTCGCCGCACTCCGTCAGCTCGAAGTCCAGTCCGACGTCCCGCCCGGCCGCCCGGGCCTTGGCGAGCAGCGCGTCCACCGCCGACAGGTCCGGCGCGGCGTACGACTCGTCGGCCTCGCCGCCGCCGCTGTCCCGCAGCAGCCCGACGATGCGGCGCATTTCGGCCAAACCCTGGACGCTGTTCTCCCGGATCACGCCGAGCACCTCCAGCACCGGATCGTCCGCCGGCCGGCCCTGGCGCCGCGCCAGCGACTGCGCGCCGGTCGCGTGGATCGCGATCGCCGACAGGTGGTTGGCCACCACGTCGTGCAACTCGCGTGCCATCCGCGCCCGTTCGGTGACCACCGCCTCGCGCCGGTCCATCTCCGAGAGCAGCGCGGTCTGTTCCGCCCGCAGCCGCTGGGACTCCGCCTCCTGCCGGTGCTTGCGCACGATGTCGGCGCTCCACAGCGGGCCCAGGAAGACCAGGGTGGTGATCACCGCCACCGCGACCGCCGTACCGGTGTCGCTGTAGACGAAGCTCAGGGTGCTCAGCACCAGGACCGAGGCGATTCCGCTGATGTGCAGGATCGGCGACATCCGCCGGGGCCCGTACACCACCGCCGCGTAGAGCAGGTCGGTGTACATCATGGTGGTCGCCAGCAGGGCGCCGGAGAAGATGCTCCCGGCGAAGACCAGCCCGCCGAGGACGGCGATGGTGATCGGCCTGGTCCGCCGGACGAGTTCCAGGGCCGCCATCGCCAGCAGTGCAGGCAGCACCTGCCAGCGGGGGATGGCCGAGGAGTGGTCGTACACCTGGAAGGCGATCAGCAGCAGTCCGCCGAGCAGCCCGGCCAGCGCGATCGAGGCATCGACCTGCCGTGGGGTGGGTGTGGGTCTGCGCACGCCCCCATCAGATCATCCCCGGCCCCGCGGCCGACTCCGGAGGCGGGAGGAGCGCCGCTACATCGAAAGATGCAGGGCGGGTCCGTCCTCGCCGACGACGCGAGCGAGGGGGTGCCGCGGGGAGGCTGGAGGCGTCGTCGAGAACTGGAGCGCCTCATGATCGTCACCCTTGTCCTCGCCGCCGAGGTCGCCTTCTGGGTGGTTCTCGCGCTGGGCCTGGCCGCCCGCTACCTGCTGCGGTGGCAGAAGGTGAGCACCGTCCTGCTGGTCGGGCTGCCCGTGATCGACCTGGCGCTGTTCCTGCTCACCTTCTTCGACCTGCGCGGCGGCGCCACCGCCTCCTGGACGCACGCGCTCGCCGCGAGCTACCTGGGCTTCTCGGTCGGCTACGGGCCGTCCGTGGTCCGCTGGGCCGACGGGCAGTTCCTGCACCGCTTCGGCGGCGGCCCGAAGCCGCTGCCCGCGCCCAAGTACGGCACCGCCCGGAGCCGGCACGAGTGGGCGATCTGCCGGCGCACCCTGATCTCGGTGGCGATCACGCTCACCCTGATCACCTCGCTGAAGCTGTTCACCGACGCCACCGGGACCGGGGTGTTCGACCAGTGGTACTGGCGGCTGGGCATCGCCGCCGTGGTGAACCTCGTCATCGCCACGAGCTACACCCTCTGGCCCAAGCAGCCGCCGGCCGGCGCGATCGTCGAGGACGGCCGGGTCGTCGGCCGGAGCGTCCCCGAGCGGGCGAACCACTCCTAGGACAGCGACGGCGGGTGCGGGTGCGGTGGACCGAACGGGAGACGGTCCACCGCATCCGCGCGCGCTCGCCTCAGCGGTTCTCGCCCGGCACCCAGAGCACGTCGCCGCGCTCCTTGTTGGCGGCCCGGGCCAGGATGAACAGCAGGTCGGACAGCCGGTTGAGGTACTTGGCGGTCAGCGGGTTGACGGTGTCCCCGTGGGTGTCGATCGCCGCCCAGGTGGCCCGCTCGGCCCGCCGCACCACGGTGCAGGCCAGGTGCAGGTACGCGGCGCCCGGGGTGCCGCCGGGGAGGATGAAGCTGCGCAGCTTCTCCAGCTCCGCGAGGTAGTGGTCGCAGTCCGTCTCCAGCTTGTCGATGTAGGACTGCTCGACCCGAAGCGGCGGGTACTTGGGGTCGTCCACCACCGGGGTGGCCAGGTCGGCACCGACGTCGAAGAGGTCGTTCTGCACCCGGGTGAGCACCGTGACCACGTCGGCCGGCAGCGCGCCGGCCGCGATCGCCACACCGATCGCCGCGTTCGCCTCGTTGGCGTCGGCGTAGGCGACCAGGCGGGGATCGGTCTTGCTCGTGCGGCTCATGTCACCGAGCGCCGTGGTGCCGTCGTCGCCGGTACGGGTGTAGATGCGCGTCAGATTGACCATGCGGCCACCCTAGCCGGGCCGGTTAGGCGACGTTGACCCTCTGCCCGGGCGGGGCCGCTTCGAGCCAGGCGAGGAAGCCGGTGAGCGCGTCCTCGCTCATGGCGAGCTCCAGCGGGGCGCCCTCGTGCAGGCAGCGCAGCACGACCGAGCCGGAGAGCAGGGCGAGCTCCTCCTGCCCCTCCGGGTAGCGCCGGCCCAGCACCTCGATCTCCCGGCGCGGCAGCACCTTGCGGGGGCGCGGGGCGTAGGAGAAGACCCGGAACCACTCGATGGAGTCACCGCTGTACCGGCCGATACCAAAAACCCACCCCTTGCCGTCGGTCTGGGGAACCGGGGCCGAGGTGGGTTTGCCGTTCTCGTCGAGGTCGGGCTGCGTGGAGGCGTCGACCGGCATTTTGAGCCGGTAACTGCAGTCGAACGTGCCGCCGACCCGCTGGATCACACGGCGGCGTACCGCGAACGCGACCAACCCGATCACTCCGAGCGCCACGACCGCCGCACACACCACAAGGGCGAGGACCATGCTCACCTACCTCCTCGCTACCCGCGTTCCCCGTTCGGCCGTACCAGGCGACCGCGTTGACCTACCAACTGAGACGACAGTCCCGGGGTCACGCTCACGCGTCCCCGGGACCGTCGGTCGACCCCGCTCAGGCGGGGTCCGGCACAATCAGGCGCGGGCCTTGAGGCCGCGCGCCGCGAACAGCCGGACCTCGGCACGCCGCTCGGCGTGCTCGTCCAGGTCGGACTTGGCCTTGTCCAGTGCGCGCTCGGCGCGCGCGACGTCGATCTCGTCCGCCAGCTCGGCGATCTCCGCGAGCAGAGACAGCTTGTTGTCGGCGAAGGAGATGAAGCCGCCGTGCACCGCAGCGATCACGGTGCCGCCGTCCGTGGTGCGGATGGTGACCGGACCGGTCTCCAGCACGCTCAGCACCGGGGTGTGACCCGGCATGATGCCGGTGTCACCGGAGGCCGTACGGGCGACGACGATGGTGGCCGCACCGGACCACACCTTGCGGTCGGCTGCGACCAGCTCGACGTGCAGCTCAGCCAACGTGGGCTCCTAGGCTCATGCAACCCCCGATTACTCGGGAGTTTCGGTAAGAATAACGGGCCCGCGCCCCCGGCATGAAACCGGCGGCACGGATTTGACCGGAATCACAGCCGATGCGACGCGAGGGGTGGGTCCCAGGGCTGGGGCCCACCCCTCACGATCACGCTCGGCTGCTACCGGCCGCGACTACTTCTTCGCGAGCTCGGCGGCGTTGCGCTCGAGGTCCTCGATGCCACCGCACATGAAGAACGCCTGCTCGGGAACGGCGTCGTACTTGCCGTCCGCGATCGAGTTGAAGGCCTCGATGGTCTCGGACAGCGGCACGGTCGAACCCTCGACGCCGGTGAACTGCTTCGCCACGTAGGTGTTCTGCGAGAGGAAGCGCTCGATGCGACGGGCACGGTGGACCGTGATCTTGTCCTCCTCCGACAGCTCGTCCATACCGAGGATGGCGATGATGTCCTGGAGGTCCTTGTACTTCTGCAGGATCCCCTTGATACGGATGGCCGTCTCGTAGTGGGTCTGCGCGATGTACCGCGGGTCGAGGATGCGGGACGTGGAGTCCAGCGGGTCGACGGCCGGGTAGATGCCCTTCTCCGAGATCGGGCGCGACAGAACGGTGGTCGCGTCCAGGTGGGCGAAGGTGGTGGCCGGGGCCGGGTCGGTCAGGTCGTCCGCGGGGACGTAGATCGCCTGCATCGAGGTGATCGAGTGACCGCGGGTCGAGGTGATGCGCTCCTGGAGGAGGCCCATCTCGTCGGCCAGGTTCGGCTGGTAGCCCACCGCGGAGGGCATACGGCCGAGCAGGGTCGACACCTCGGAACCGGCCTGGGTGAACCGGAAGATGTTGTCGATGAAGAGGAGCACGTCCTGCTTCTCGACGTCACGGAAGTACTCCGCCATGGTCAGCGCGGAGAGCGCGACCCGCAGACGGGTGCCCGGCGGCTCGTCCATCTGGCCGAAGACCAGCGCGGTCTTGTCCAGAACGCCCGAGTCGACCATCTCGTCGATGAGGTCGTTGCCCTCACGGGTACGCTCGCCGACGCCGGCGAAGACCGACACACCACCGAAGTTCTCGGCGACGCGGTAGATCATCTCCTGGATCAGAACGGTCTTACCGACACCGGCACCACCGAACAGACCGATCTTGCCACCGGTCACGTACGGGGTGAGGAGGTCGATGACCTTGATGCCGGTCTCGAACATCTCGGTCTTGGACTCGAGGTCCTTGAAGTCGGGGGCCTTGCGGTGGATCGGCCACCGGACCTGGACCTGCGACTCGAACTCGTCCTTGTCGACGTTCAGCACCTCACCGAGGGCGTTGAACACCTTGCCCTTGGTGATCTGGCCGACCGGCACCGAGATGGCGGAACCGGTGTCGGTGACCTGCGAGCCACGGACCAGGCCGTCGGTCGGCTGCATCGAGATGCCGCGGACCAGGCCGTCGCCGAGGTGCTGGGCGACCTCGAGGGTGAGGGTCTTCTTGCCGCTGCCGTCGGGGTTGTCCACCTCGACGTGCAGGGCGTTGAACATGTTCGGGATCGCGTCGACGGGGAACTCCACGTCGACGACCGGGCCGATGACCCGCGCGACGCGGCCCGTCGCCGTGGTCGGCTCAACAGTGGTAGTCATACTCATTCGCTCCCGCGGCTCGCGTCAGCGAGCGCGTTCGCGCCACCGACGATCTCGCTGATTTCCTGGGTGATCTCGGCCTGGCGGGCCGAGTTGGCAAGCCGCGTGAGCGACTTGATGAGCTCGCCGGCATTGTCCGTCGCGCTCTTCATCGCGCGGCGGCGGGCGGCGTGCTCGGAGGCGGCCGACTGCAGCAGCGCGTTGTAGATCCGGCTCTCCACGTACCGCGGCAGCAGCGCGTCGAGGACGCCCTCCGCCGACGGCTCGAAGTCGTAGAGCGGGAAGATCTCCTTGGCCGACGACTCCTCGCTGACCTTGACCTCGTCGAGCTTCAGCGGCAGCAGCCGCGCGTCGACGGCGGTCTGCGTCAGCATCGACTCGAACTTGGTCGAGATCACGTGGACCTCGTCCACCCCGCCGGTCTCGGCCGTGAAGGCCTCGATCAGCGCGGCCGAGACGAGCTTGGCGTCGCCGTAGGTCGGCTTGTCCGAGAAGCCCGTCCACGACTCCGCGACCGCGAGGTCACGGAAGCCGTAGTACGAGACGCCCTTGCGGCCGACGGCGTACGTCACCACGTCCTTGCCCTCGGACCGCAGACGCTCGGCGAGCGCCAGCGAGGCCTTGATGGCGTTGGACGAGTAGCCGCCCGCCAGACCGCGGTCCGCCGTGATCAGCAGGACTGCGGCACGCGTGGCGTTCGGGTTCTCGCTGGTGAGCGGGTGCTTGGCGGTGGACCGGGTGGCCACTGCCGTCACCGCCCGGGTGAGCTCATCGGCGTACGGGGTGGAGGCGGCCACCGCGCGCTGCGCCTTACCGATGCGCGCCGCGGAGATCATCTCCATCGCCTTGGTGATCTTCTTCGTCGCGGTGACAGAGCGGATCCGGCGCTTGTAGACCCGAAGCTGTGCTCCCATGGGTCGTTACGTCCTTTCCCTCGCTACCGGACTCAGGCCTGCTCGGAGAGCAGCTTGCCGTCAGCGGTCTGGTAACCCTGCTTGAACTCGCCGATGGCGGCGGTCAGCGCGTCGACGGTGCCGTCGGCGAGCAGACCGGTCTCGACGATGCCCGCGAGCAGGTCCTTGTGCTGCAGGCGCACGTAGTCCAGGAACTCGCGCTCGAAGCGGCGGATCTCGGCGACCGGGACGTCGTCCAGCTTGCCGGTGGTACCGGCCCAGATGGAGACGACCTGCTCCTCGACCGGGAACGGCTGGTACTGGCCCTGCTTCAGCAGCTCGACCATGCGCGCACCGCGCTCCAGCTGGGCCTTGGAGGCCGCGTCCAGGTCGGAGCCGAAGCCGGCGAAGGCCTCCAGCTCACGGTACTGGGCGAGGTCCAGGCGCAGACGGCCGGCGACCGAGCGCATGGCCTTGATCTGGGCGGAGCCACCGACGCGGGAGACCGAGATACCGACGTTCACGGCCGGGCGGATGCCGGCGTTGAACAGGTCGGACTCCAGGAAGCACTGGCCGTCGGTGATCGAGATGACGTTGGTCGGGATGTACGCCGACACGTCGTTGGCCTTGGTCTCGATGATCGGCAGACCGGTCATCGAGCCGCCGCCCAGCGCGTCGTTCAGCTTCGCGCAGCGCTCCAGCAGACGGGAGTGCAGGTAGAAGACGTCGCCCGGGTACGCCTCGCGGCCCGGCGGGCGGCGCAGCAGCAGGGAGACGGAACGGTAGGCCTCGGCCTGCTTCGACAGGTCGTCGAAGATGATCAGGACGTGCTTGCCGTCGTACATCCACTCCTGGCCGATGGCGGAGCCGGTGTACGGAGCCAGGTACTTGAAGCCGGCCGGGTCGGAGGCGGGAGCGGCCACGATGGTGGTGTACTCCAGCGCGCCGGCCTCCTCCAGGGCGCCGCGGACGGACGCGATGGTGGAGCCCTTCTGGCCCACGGCGACGTAGATGCAGCGGACCTGCTTCTCCGGGTCGCCCGAGCGCCAGTTGTCACGCTGGTTGATGATCGTGTCGACAGCCACCGCGGTCTTGCCGGTCTGGCGGTCGCCGATGATCAGCTGGCGCTGGCCGCGGCCGATCGGGGTCATCGCGTCGATGGCCTTGATGCCGGTCTGCAGCGGCTGCTTGACCGACTTGCGGGCCATGACGCCCGGGGCCTGCAGCTCCAGGGCGCGACGACCGGTGGCGGCGATGTCGCCGAGACCGTCGATCGGGTTGCCCAGCGGGTCCACAACGCGGCCGAGGTAGTTGTCGCCGACCGGCACGGAGAGGACCTCTCCGGTGCGGCGCACCGTCTGGCCCTCCTCGATGCCGCCGAACTCACCGAGGATGACGACACCGATCTCGCGGGTGTCGAGGTTCAGCGCGAGGCCGAGCGTGCCGTCCTCGAACTTCAGCAGCTCGTTCGCCATGACCGAGGGCAGGCCCTCGACATGCGCGATGCCGTCCGCCGCGTCAGTGACCGTGCCGACCTCTTCCACAGAGGCGGCGTCCGGCTGGTACGACTGGACAAAGTCGGCCAGCGCGTCCCGGATCTCCTCCGGACGGATCGTAAGCTCCGCCATCAGGCTTCCCTGCTCTCCTAGTTTGCGATCCTCGGCCCGCCATTGAGGGCCGCAAGTGCTCGACTCTCGGCCGGGTCGTATGAACCGGCCGTACGTTTTGCCGACTCCGGTGGAGCCGGTTTCCCGACCGAGGGTCGGATGTGCTGCTTCGGTGCTCAGCCTTCGAGTACCTGGCGAGCGCCCTCGAGGCGGCTCGACACGGTGCCGTCGATGATCTCGTCACCGATCTGCACCCGGACACCGCCGACGACCTGGGGGTCGACATCGATGTTCAGGTGGACCTGGCGGCCGTACAGCCGGCCGAGGGCGCCCGACAGGCGCTCCTTCTGGCTGTCCGACAGCGGCACCGCGGTGGTGACCTGGGCCACCATGCGATCGCGCCGGGCGGCGGCGAGCTTGGAGTAGGACTCCAGCCCCTGCTCCAGGCTACGGCCACGCGGGTTGTTGACGAGGCTGGTGACCAGCCGCACGGTGCCCGCGTTGGCGCGGCCGCCGAGCAGCTTCTTGATCAGGCCCGCCTTGGCGACGGCGCCGGCCTTGGGCTCGGTCAGCGCGGCGCGCAGCTCGTGCGAGCCGCTCACCACCCGGCCGAAGCGGAAGAGCTCGTCCTCGACGTCGTCCAGGGCACCGGCCCTGTCGGCGGCGATGACCTCCGCGTACGCGGCCAGCTCCTCCACGGCGTCGACCAGGTCACGGCCACCCGACCAGCGGGAGCGGACCAGGCCGGAGACCAGGTCGGCGGTCTCGCCGGAGACCTGGCCGGCCAGCAGCGAGGAGACCAGCTGAGCCTTGTCCTGACCGGACCGGGACGGGTCGGTCAGGACCCGGCGCAGCGAGACCTCGCGGTCCAGCACGGCCGTGACGGCGGTGAGCTCCTCGGCGAGCCGGGCCGCGTCCACCGAGGTGGAGTCGGTCAGGCTCTCGAGGTTCTGCCGCCCGGCGGCGAGGGCCTCACGGCTGGCGCCGATCACTTCGCCGCACCCTGAGCAACGGTGGCCTTGGCCTCCAGCTCGTCCAGGAAGCGGTCGACGACGCCGCTCTGTCGCGCCTGGTCCTCGAGGGACTCACCCACGATGCGGGACGCCAGCTGGGTGGCCAGCGAGCCCACGTCCTGGCGCAGGGCGGCGGTCGCCTGCTTCTTGTCGGCCTCGATCTGGGCGTGGCCGGCGGCGACGATGGCCTCGCGCTGACGCTGGCCCTCCTCGCGCATCTCGACGAGCTGGGCAGCGCCCTGCTCGCGAGCCTGCTCAACGATGCGAGCAGCCTCGTGACGCGCCTCGGCGAGCTCGGCGCGGTACTGCTCGAGCAGGGCCTGCGCCTCGTTCTGAGCGGCCTCGGCGCGCTCCATGCCGCCCTCGATGGCATCCCGGCGCTCCGCCAGCACCTTCTCGATGCTGGGGAGGATCTTCTTGCCGAGGAGACCGAAGACGATGAAGAAGCAGAGCAGGCCGATGATGATCTCGGGCCAAGCGGGGAGGAGAGGGTTCATCTTCTCCTCGGCCGCGAGCTGAGCCGCGATGCTCATATCTGGACCTTCCTCGAATGGGTCTGCGGCGGGATTACTTGTTGCCGAAGACGAACGGCATGACGATGCCGATCAGCGCGAGGGCCTCGGTGAGCGCGAAGCCGATGAACATGTTGGAGCGGATGAGGCCGACAGCCTCGGGCTGGCGGGCCATGGCCTGGACGCCGTTGCCGAAGATCAGACCGACGCCGATGCCGGGGCCGATGGCGGCGAGGCCGTAGCCGATCGAGGCGACGGAACCGTAGACAGTGCCCTCAGCGAGGAAGCTCATTGCAGTTGTCCTTTGCAGGGTGGTGAACCGGTGGTGATTGGCCACCGGGCATTCCGGGAGGTGTGGATCGTGGCGGGCCCGGTGAGGGGCCCGGGCTCAGTGCGCCTCTTCGAGGGCACCGGCGATGTAGCTGCTGGCCAGCATCACGAAGATGTAGGCCTGCAGGAACTGGACCAGCAGCTCGAAGGCGGTGAGGCCGACGGCGACGACGAACGAGGCCGAGCCGTACAGCGCGCCCAGGGTCGGGCTGAGCAGGTACCAGGAGGCGATGGAGAACATCACGATCAGCAGGTGGCCGGCGAACATGTTCGCGAAGGCTCGGACCGCGAGCGTGAAGGGGCGCACGAAGATGTTCGAGAAGAACTCGATCGGCACCAGGATGAACATGACCCAGCCCGGGATACCCGACGGCCAGCAGAGGTTCTTCAGACCACCGACGAAGCCGTGGTTCTTGAAGGTCAGACCCATGTACGTGACCCACACGACGGCCGCGAGGCCGGCCGGGAAGGCGATCGCCGCGGTCACCGGGAACTGGGCGAACGGAATGACCGACAGGATGTTCATCAGCCAGATGATGAAGAACATCGAGACGAGCATCGGGACGTACTTCTCGCCCCGCTTGCCGATCGTCTCCAGCACGATGGAGCGCTTGACGAAGTCGTAGCCGATCTCACCGACCAGCTGCAGCTTGCCCGGGACGAGCTTCGGCTTCGCGAAGGCCGCCCAGAAGAAGCCGATGACCAGGACAGCCACGATCATCGACAGCAGCATCGGCTTGTTGAACTCGAAGCTGCCGATGGTGAAAATCGGCTCGAACTGGAACTCGTTCAGACCCGGGGCCGGGAAGCCGCAGCCAGCGTCCCCGAAGTGGCAACTGCCTGAGGCGAGGGACGTGAGTTCAGCACTCACCACGGACTCCTTCGTCGTGACGCATGGTTACGGCAACCTCGGTGTGTCGGCATGGCCTGGGGCCACGGAGCGGCACTGGAACTTGATGGGTTTCTCGCCGACCCCGCGCGGCAGAGCACTGCACCACAGCGGGATCATCGAAGACTGCGCGGATCCGGGGGGCGATCGATCCGCGGTGCGGATGGACCTGGCCTCTTCCCGTACTCCGTTGTTGCGACGGACGATAGCAGTCCGTCAGTGCGGCATAAACACCGCCCCCCTCGTTGGGGGGACAGTGGGCGGTCGTCACTGTTGACGCCCCTTGTCCGAGGGCTTCTCGGCCTTGTTTTCGGAGGCGTCGGTCTCGACGTAGAAGGTCTTGGCCTTGAGGAAGCCGCGCACCTGGAAGCCCGTCCAGATCAGCACGCAGCCCAGCAGGGTGAAGGCGAAGGCCTGCCGGTTGAAGAGCTCGGTGTTCTTGAAGACCGCCAGCACGATGCCGACCAGCAGGATCTGCGTGGTGTACACCAGCAGCCCGACAGCCATCATCATCTGCGGGTTCGACCTGGTCAGCCGGTCGAGGGCGACCTGGCCGGAGGCGAAGAAGACCAGCACGAGCAGGGCGCCGAAGAGAGCCCCGAGCAGGCCCTTGCCACCCGCGACGGCGAAGGAGATCGCCATCGCGATGACTCCGGCGACCGCAGTGGGGATCGCGGCGCCTCGGAGGATCCGGGCGTCGTTGGACGGCATGTCGGCAGCTCCGGCGGCATGTCGATGTGGCGGGGGGACGGGCACAGAACTCGGTGGGTGATACCGGACCGGAAACCACCGCAGGCCGACCTCTCGACGGCGAGCCCGTCGAGTGGGACCTGCCAGGGACGGAAGTCATCCACCTGTCAGGTCTTTCGGCGTGTTCTCGGTACTCGTGAACGGTATCACAAACTATTTGATGAGAGCTTTACCATGAATGTGTGGCACCTGTCACACCGATGGCCCAAGGGTGCCGCCGATCGGGTGAAGCCACTTGACGCGCCCTCACCTCTCCCAACGGCCGCGGCCGTTGCCGTGTCCGCGGCCGGTGACCGCCGACGATCCCTTGGGCACTCCGCCGAGCAGGCGCTTGTCCTCGGCCGACAGTTCGGCCATCGGCTCGGAGCTCGTACGCCCGGCCGACTCGGCGGTGAGCTCGGAGCCCTCGGTGCTCCCGGTGCTCTCCGCAACCGGGGCGGCGTCGGTCCGGCGCACCGGACGGCGGCGGTAGCGCGGCGGCACGAAGGCCTGCACCGCGCGCGGGGCCCGGGGCCGGAACCGCGGGGTGAGCAGCACCACCAGGCCGACCAGGCAGAGCCCGGCCAGCGTGAGGACGACGGTCCGGCCGGTGTTGGTGACCGAGAAGGCGACGGTCCCGAAGGCGATCAGCGCGGCCCAGAAGTACATGATCAGTACGGCGCGGCTGTGCGAGTGGCCGACCTGGAGCAGTCGGTGGTGCAGGTGCCGCTTGTCGGCGGCGAACGGGGACTGGCCCGCCCAGGTGCGGCGGACCACCGCGAGCAGCAGGTCCGCCAGCGGCAGCGCGATGACCGTCAGCGGCAGCAGCAGCGGGATGTAGATCGGCACCAGGGCGTGCACGGTGGCGGTCTGCGAACCCAGCTCGCTGGTGATGAGGTCGGGGTCGACCCGGCCGGTGATGGAGATCGCGGCGACGGCCAGCATCAGGCCGAGCATCATCGAGCCGGAGTCGCCCATGAAGATCCGGGCGGGGTGCATGTTGTGCGCCAGGAAGCCCAGGCACATGCCGATCAGCAGCACGCTGAACAGCACCGCGGGGGCGGCGTCGGAGATCGTGTAGCCGTACCAGAGCCGGTACGAGTACAGGAAGAAGGCGATCGCGGCGATGCAGACCATGCCGCCCGCCAGGCCGTCCAGTCCGTCGATGAAGTTCACCGCGTTGACCATGACGACGACCAGGACCACCGAGATGACCATGCCCTGGGTCGGACTGACCGCGACCGGCCCGACACCGGGCACCGGCAGGGTGATCACCGTGACGCCCTGCCACACCATCACGCCGGCGGCGATCATCTGGCCGCCCAGCTTCACCAGGGCGTCCACGCCCCACTTGTCGTCCAGCACGCCGAGCAGCCACATGATGCCGGCGCCGGAGAGCAGCGCGCGGATGTCGGTGCCCTGGGAGAACACCTTGCTCAGGTTGTCGAGCTGGGAGGCGACCAGGATGCCCGCGCAGAGTCCGCCGAACATCGCGATGCCGCCGAGCCGCGGCGTCGGCTCGCGGTGCACGTCGCGCGCGCGGACCGGGGGCATCGCCCCCGCCGCGATGGCGAACTTCCGGACCGGGCCGGTCAGCAGATAGGTGACCGCCGCGGTGCAGAACAGCACCAGCAGATACTCACGCACCACTGGCCTCCCGCAGCGCTGTCCGACGGTTGGGTACCGAAGGTACTCCCGTGCCTGTCCGAGGTTCGAGGTGCGTCGCCACGGCACACACCTTATTGAGTCGGACGCCCGGGGCACGCATCGCGGTTCGCCCTACCGGGTAGGAGATTCGGAAGCGCGGTCAGCGACGCCCGGCGAAGGCCCGCGCGAGCTCCCCGACCCGCTCCGCCACCCGGACGTCCGTACCCCCGGCGAGCAGCCGTCCGATCAGGGCGGCGATCTCCGCCAGCTCCGCCTCCCCCATGCCCTGCGTGGTCACGGTGCCGGTCCCGAGCCGGATCCCGGAGGCCTCCGACGGCGGCGCCGGGTCGTACGGCAGCGCGCACTTGCCGAACAGCAGTCCGGCGGCCGCGCAGCGGCGCTCCGCCTCGGCCCCGCTGACGCCGAGCGCGCCGACGTCGGCGGTCACCAGATGGGTGTCGGTCCCCCCGGTCAACGGGCGCGCGCCCACCGCCGCGAGCCCGTCCGCGAGCACCCGTGCCCCGGCCACCGTGCGGTGGGCGTACGCCCGGAAGGCGGGGGTGGCGGCCTCGGCCAGCGCGACGGCCTTGCCGGCCACCTCGTTCATCGCGGCGCCGCCCTGGCTGAACGGGAACACCGCCCGGTCGACCCGCTCGGCCAGCTCGGCGGTGCACAGCAGCAGCCCGCCGCGCGGGCCCCGGAGCAGCTTGTGGGTGGCCGCCACGGTGACGTCCGCGTAGGGCACCGGGGACGGCGCGACACCGGCCGCGATCAGGCCGGTGGTCTGCGCGACGGAGGCCACCAGATAGGCGTCGGTCTCGTCGGCGATCGCCCGGAAGGCGGCCCAGTCGGGGTGCCGCGGATAGGAGATGGAGCCGGCCACGATCGCCTTCGGCCGGTGGCGCAGGGCCAGTTCGCGGACCTGGTCGAGGTCGATCAGCCCGTCCTCGCGGCGCACCCCGTAGCCGACGAAGTCGAACCAGCGGCCGGAGAAGTTGGCCCGCGAGCCGCAGCTGAGGTGGCCGCCGTGCTCCAGCGACATCGCGAGCACCACGTCGCCGGGCCGCAGCAGCGCGGCGTAGGCGGCGAGCATCGCCGCCGTGCCGGAACGCGGCTGGACGTTGGCGTGCGGGGCGGCGAACAGCTCGCGGGCCCGGTCGATCGCCAGCAGCTCGGCGGCGTCGGCGAGCGAGCAGCCGGCGTGGTGGCGGCGGCCGGGGTAGCCCTCGGCGTACTTGTCGATCAGCGGGCCGGTGAGGGCCGCCAGCACGGCCGGGCCGGTGAGGTTCTCCCCCGCCAGCAGCTGGATCGTCTCGGCCCGCCGTTCGGCCTCGGCGGCCATCAGGTCCGCCAGCTGGGGATCGGCCCGGAACAGGGCGGCGGAGAGCGCCTCGGGGGTCTCGACGGGGCCGGTCGCGGCATCGGTGACGGTCATGGCGGGGGCTCCCGGGCGCGTCGGGTCGGATCCCTCCAGCGTAGGACCGCCCCCGCGCCCCGGCACGGCGGCGCGTGCCGGGGTACGCCCGGCCGTACGAAGCGGCGCGACCCGGCCGGCGGTGCCGCGGCGACCGGCTGGCGCTCAGTGCAGCGCGCGGACCCCGGTGAGGGCGGTGACCACCGGGTCGACGGCGTGGAATATCTCCTCGCCGCAGTTGCGGAACATGCCGATCGGCGCGCCGTACGGGTCGTGCAGCTCGTCCGTCTCGGGGTCGGCGGCCAGCAGCCAGCCGCGGAGCGCCGCGGCGGCCCGGACCAGGGCCCGGGCGCGCTCGGTGACGTCGGCGCCGCGGCGCGGGTCGGGCAGGGTGCCCGGGTCGATCGTCCGGACCAGCCGGGTGAACTCCTTCAGGGTGAAGGTGCGCAGCCCCGCCTCGTGGCCCATCGAGATGACCTGGGCCCGGTGGTCCAGGGTCGCGGTGAGCACCAGGTCGGCCTCGACCACGTGCTCGTCCAGCAGTTCGCGGCCGGTGAAGCCGCCGCTGTCGGCGCCGTACTCGTCCAGCACCGTGGCGGCGTGGTCCTCCATCGGCGCGCCGACATGGCCCCAGGTGCCGGCCGACTCGACCAGGATCCGGCCGGCCACCCGGGGGTTCAGCCGGGTGTCCAGCTCACGCCGGGTGAGCCGCTCGGCGATCGGCGAGCGGCAGATGTTGCCGGTGCACACGTACAGGATCCGGAAGTGGTCCAGCGGCCTGGGTCCCACGCTCAGGTACGGCGATATGCCGGGCCCGGCATGGAGGGAGGCGGCCGTCAACTGCCGGCCTCCAGGTCGGGGACGACCTCCCTCAGCTGCTCGACGGAGATCGCGCCGGCCCTCAGCAGCACCGGCACCTTGCCGGTGACGTCGACGATCGACGAGGCCTGGGCGTGGTCGGCGGTGCCGCCGTCCAGGTAGACCGAGATGGCGTCGCCGAGTTGCTGCTGGGCCTCGTCGCAGGTGGCCGGGGACGGGCCGCCGGTCCGGTTGGCGCTGGAGACGGCCATCGGACCGGTGGCGTTCAGCAGCTCGATGGCGACCGGGTGCAGCGGCATCCGGACCGCGACGGTGCCGCGGGTCTCGCCGAGGTCCCAGCGCAGCGAGGGCTGGTGCTTGGCGACCAGGGTGAGCCCGCCCGGCCAGAAGGCGTCGACGAGCTCCCAGGCCTGCTCGGAGAAGTCCGTGACCAGGCCGTGCAGGGTGGTCGGCGAGCCCACCAGGACGGGCGAGGGCATGTTGCGGCCGCGGCCCTTGGCGGCGAGCAGGGCGGCCACCGCCTCCGGGGAGAAGGCGTCCGCGCCGACCCCGTAGAGGGTGTCGGTGGGCAGCACGACGAGTTCGCCGCGGCGGACGGCAGAGGTGGCCTCACGCAGACCGGTGGCGCGGTCCCCGGCATCGGCACAGTCGTAGCGGCGGCTCATCGGTGCGGTCCCCTTCCGGACGGGCTCATGGTGGTGCTGGTGCTGGTACTCGTGGTGGCGCTGGTACTGGTACTCGTACTGGTTCTCGTGCCGGTGCCGGCGGCGCCGCTGCGGCGCCCCGACGTGCCGCGGTGCCCGTCGGTCGCCCGCTCGGTCACAGCGAGGCCTTGCGGGCCGTGGTGAAGCGCGGGCGGTTGTTCAGATCGCGGTGGTCGGCGGTGTCGGTCCAGCCGGCCTCCTCGTTGAAGATCCACGGGACCTGGCCGCCCTGGGTGTCGGCGTGCTCGATCACCACGGCGCCGCCCGGGCGCAGCAGGCGGGCGGCGACGCGCTCGATGCCGCGGATGGTGTGCAGGCCGTCCTCGCCGGAGAACAGCGACATCTGCGGGTCGTGGTCGCGGGCCTCCGGCGCCACGTACTCCCACTCGGTGAGCGGGATGTACGGCGGGTTGGAGATGACCAGGTCGAAGCGGCCGTCCCAGGCGCGGTCGTCCTCGAAGGCCCGGGTGGCGTCGCCCTCGTGCAGGGTGACCCGGGCGCGGTCGGGCGAGGAGCCGATGTTGCGCCGGGTGTAGGGCAGCGCGCCCTCGTCCAGCTCGAAGGCGTGGACGACGGAGCGGGGCAGCTCCTGGGCGAGGGCGAGCGCGATGGCGCCGGAGCCGGAGCAGAGATCGACGACCAGCGGCTCGGCCACGTCCATGTCGCGAACCGCGTCTATGGCCCATTCGACGACCGACTCGGTCTCCGGCCGGGGCACGAAGACCCCGGGGCCGACCTCCAGCTCCAGGTAGCGGAAGAACGCCCGGCCGGTGATGTGCTGGAGCGGCTCGCGGGCCTCCCGGCGGGCCACCGCCTCCCAGTACCGGGCGTCGAAGTCGGCGTCCTTCACGGTGTGCAGCTGGCTGCGCCTGACGTTGTGGACGTGTGCGGCGAGTTCCTCCGCGTCGAAGCGCGGCGACGGCACGCCGGCCGCGGCCAACCGCTGGGTGGCCTGGGCCACCTCGGCGAGTAGCAGGTTCATCCGTACGACCTCTTGCTTCCGCTCTCCGGCCTCGACGTCGGTCCCGCCGCCGCCCGGTGTCAGTTCTGTTGGGCCGCGGCGAGCTTGGCCGCGGCGTCCGCGTCGACGCAGGACTGGATGACGGCGTTCAGTTCGCCGTCCAGCACCTGGTCCAGGTTGTACGACTTGAAGCCCGTCCGGTGGTCCGAGATGCGGTTCTCCGGGTAGTTGTACGTCCGGATCCGCTCGGAGCGGTCCACCGTGCGGACCTGGCTGCGGCGCGCGTCCGAGGCCTCGCGCTCGGCCTCCTCCTGCGCGGCGGCCAGCAGCCGCGAACGCAGGATGCGCATCGCCTGCTCCTTGTTCTGCAGCTGGCTCTTCTCGTTCTGGCAGGACGCCACGATACCGGTCGGCAGGTGGGTGATCCGGACCGCGGAGTCGGTGGTGTTGACCGACTGGCCGCCCGGGCCGGAGGAGCGGTACACGTCGATCCGCAGGTCGTTGGCGACGATCTCGACCTCGACCTCCTCGGCCTCGGGGGTGACCAGCACGCCCGCCGCCGAGGTGTGGATGCGGCCCTGGGACTCGGTGGCGGGGACGCGCTGCACGCGGTGCACACCGCCCTCGTACTTCAGCCGGGCCCAGACGCCCTGGCCGGGCTCGGCGTTGCCCTTGGTCTTCACGGCCACCGAGACGTCCTTGTAGCCGCCGAGGTCGGACTCGTTGGAGTCGATGATCTCGGTCTTCCAGCCGATCCGCTCGGCGAACCGCAGGTACATCCGGAGCAGGTCCCCGGCGAACAGCGCGGACTCCTCGCCGCCCTCACCGGCCTTGATCTCCAGGATGACGTCCTTGTCGTCGTTCGGGTCGCGCGGGACCAGCAGCAGCCGCAGCTCCTCCGTCAGCTCCTCGCGCCGGGCCTCGCCGGACTTCACCTCGGAGAGGAACTCCGGGTCCTCGGCGGCGAGTTCGCGGGCGGCCTCGATGTCCTCGCCGGCCTGGCGCCAGGCCCGGAAGACCCGGGTGATCGGCGTCAGCTCCGCGTAGCGCTTGGCCAGCTTGCGGGCGTTCGCCTGGTCGGCGTGGACGGACGGGTCGGCCAGCCTCGCCTCGAGGGAGGCGTGCTCGACGAGGAGCTCTTCGACTGCCTCGAACATGGGGGTGGCCTTCTTCCCGGGGATCGGTGGGTGGATCTGAGGGGGACCGCGGAGCGCGGAAAGTGCGGGGGACGCGAACGGCGCCGGTCCCCAATGCCCCCGGAACGAGTACGGGGGCACCGGGAACCGGCGCCGAGGGAGCGCTAGGCCTTCGCGCTGTGCTGCTTGCCGAAGCGGGCCTCGAAGCGGGCGACGCGGCCACCGGTGTCGAGGATCTTCTGCTTGCCGGTGTAGAACGGGTGGCACTGCGAGCAGACCTCGGCGCGAATCACGCCGCTGGTCTCGGTCGAGCGGGTGGTGAACTCGGCACCGCAGGTGCAGGTCACGTGGGTGAGCACGTACTCGGGGTGAGCGTTGGACTTCAAGGGGTTCTCCTAGTGTTCGGGAGGGCACCGGGTCGGCGGCGGGGACGCCGCTCGTGAACCGGGACCGACGGACCAGTCTGCCAGGACCGGCCGCTTCTTCCCAAACCGGGGGGCGCTCCGGGATATTCCGGACCCCGGCGGGGGCGGGCCGGGGGTGGGCCGGGACCCGGCCGGGGCTCGCCCGGGGCTCAGCCGTGCCGGGCCGGTGCCGTCGTGGGCGCCGTCGTGGGCGCCTTGCTGGGTGCCTTCGACGGGGCGGTCGCGGGCGCCTTCGCCGGGGCCGTGGGGGTGGCCTGGGCGGGGTTCGAGGGCTGGGCGGCGGTCACGCTCTCGGGGACCGGCCGGTCGGCCTTCAGGGCCGCCCAGAGCTGGTCGGCCTGCGGCTGCAGCTCGACCACCCGGTCCGGGTCGCCGGGGGCGGCCGTCACCGGCAGGGTGACCATGCCGAGCTGGTCCGGCCCGATCCCCTTGAGCTGCTCGCCCAGGCCGACCAGGGAGTTCACCGAGGCGAGCGCGGAGTCGGTGGTGATCGAGCGGGTCAGGGTGTCGCCGACCGACCAGAGCTTCACCGGATTGGTCAGCAGCCCCACGCCGCCGGCCTGCTTGAGCAGCGAGCGCACCATCTGCTTCTGCAGCTCGATCCGGCCGAGGTCGCTGCCGTCCCCCACGCCGTGCCGGGTGCGGACGAAGGCGAGCGACTGCTTGCCGTCGAGGTGGTGCTCGCCGGGCTGGAGGTCCAGTCCGCTGTCCTTGTCGTGGATGGCCACCGTGGTGGTCACGGTGGCGCCGCCCACCGCGTCCACGAGCCGGGCGAAGCCGGCGAAGTCGACCTCGACGTAGTGGTCCATCCGCAGCCCGCTGAGCTGCTCGACGGTCTTGACCGCGCAGGCCGCGCCGCCGGCCTCGTAGGCACTGTTGAACATCGCGCGCTTGGCGGCCGGCACCGCCCTGCCCTGCCGGTCGGTGCACTCGGGGCGCGGGACGAGGGTGTCGCGCGGTATGGAGACCACGTCGGCGCGCGAGTGGTCCTGGTTGACGTGCAGCACCATCGCGGTGTCCGAGCGGGCGGTGCCGCCGGTGTCGCCGCCGGCCAGGTCCGCGTTGCCGCCGTCCCGCGAGTCCGAGCCCAGTACCAGCAGGTTGAACGAGCCGTCGGTGGCCGTGGGCGGGCGGGAGGTGCCGAGCCGGCCGTCGATGTCGACGCTCTTGATGTTGCCGTCCAGCCGCAGGTACGCGTACCCGGCGGCCCCCGCGCCGAGGACGACGAGCGCGACGGACCCGCAGGCGGCCGCGCGCACGAGCTTGCGGCGGCGGCTCGGGACCCTCTTGTGTTCGGCCATACGGTCCAGAATAAATCGGACAAGATGCCTGAAAGAGTCCAGACTGTCCCAAGTCTGGAACAAACCTCCGGAACGAACACCGGCCCGGAATGCGGCGAGCCCCGGGCCGCTCGCGCGGGCCGGGGCTCGTCCGTGTACCGAGGAAGGTCAGTCGCTGGACCCGGGGGTCGTCTTGGCGATCTGCATCAGGAACTCGGCGTTGCTCTTGGTCTGCTTCATCTTGTCCAGCAGCAGCTCGATCGCCTGCTGCGAGTCGAGCGCGTGCAGCACCCGGCGCAGCTTCCAGACGATGGCGAGCTCCTCGCCGCCGAGCAGGATCTCCTCCTTGCGGGTGCTGGAGGCGTCCACGTCGACGGCCGGGAAGATGCGCTTGTCCGAGAGCTTCCGGTCGAGCTTGAGCTCCATGTTGCCGGTGCCCTTGAACTCCTCGAAGATCACCTCGTCCATCCGCGAGCCGGTCTCGACCAGCGCGGTGGCCAGGATGGTCAGCGAGCCGCCGTTCTCGATGTTGCGCGCGGCGCCGAAGAACTTCTTCGGCGGGTACAGCGCGGTCGAGTCGACACCACCGGACAGGATGCGGCCGGAGGCCGGCGCCGCCAGGTTGTAGGCGCGGCCCAGACGGGTGATCGAGTCCAGCAGGATCACCACGTCGTGGCCCAGCTCCACCAGGCGCTTGGCGCGCTCGATGGCCAGCTCCGCGACGGTGGTGTGGTCCTCGGCCGGGCGGTCGAAGGTCGAGGAGATGACCTCGCCCTTCACCGACCGCTGCATGTCGGTGACCTCTTCCGGACGCTCGTCGACCAGGACGACCATCAGGTGGCACTCGGGGTTGTTGTGGGTGATCGCGTTGGCGACCGCCTGCAGCACCATGGTCTTGCCGGTCTTCGGCGGCGCGACGATCAGACCGCGCTGGCCCTTGCCGATCGGCGACACCAGGTCGATGATCCGGGTGGTCAGGATGCCCGGGTCGGTCTCCAGGCGCAGCCGGTCCTGCGGGTACAGCGGGGTCAGCTTGTTGAACTCGGGGCGGCCGCGGCCGCTCTCCGGGTCCATGCCGTTGACGGAGTCCAGCCGCACCATGGCGTTGAACTTCTCGCGGCGCTCGCCGTCCTTGGGCTGGCGCACCGCACCGGTGATGGCGTCACCCTTGCGCAGGCCGTTCTTGCGGACCTGGGCGAGCGAGACGTAGACGTCGTTCTGGCCCGGCAGGTAGCCGGAGGTGCGGACGAACGCGTAGTTGTCGAGGATGTCCAGGATGCCCGCGACCGGGATCAGGACGTCGTCCTCGCCGATCTGCGGCTCGACGACACCGGCCTCGAA
>NZ_JAIY01000006.1:1023569-1063191 GCF_000710405.2 Kitasatospora sp. MBT66
GCTCGGCGGTCTCGGCCTTGGCCGCACGCTTGGCGGCCGGAGCGGCGGTGGCGCCGGCGAGGAGCGGGTCGCCCCCGCTCTTCTCCTTGATGGTCTCGATCAGCTGGCTCTTGCGCATCCGCCCGGTACCGGTGATGCCCAGGTCACCGGCGAGCTTCTGCAGCTCAGCCAGGACCATGCCGTCCAGGCCCGCGGCGGCGGTGCGGCGGCGCCGCGCCGGGGCCGCGGGGGCGGCGGCGGCGTCCGACGCCTCGGCGTCCGGGCGCGCGCCCATCAGATCGGTGGTGTCGCTCACTAAGGGTCCTTCCCTGGAGCGGACGTCGGCCTGTCTGGCTCGGCGACCGGTTGTGCTGTCCTGACCAACGCTCGACTGCGTCGGTCCGAGGCGGTGTTCCCCCGGACGGCGGTGCCGGTCGGGGGAGAGCTGCGAGGTGCGGTGCTAGAAGCACGGTGGTGCTGAGTGGCGTGGCGGGACGGTCGTGTGCCGACCCTCCCCCCGGCCGCCGGCCGGGAGCTGCCCCCACGCTGCCTGCGAATCCCGGGCCCCCGTCGCGTGACGGTCGCCCGCGCTCCGCCCGTCCTGTTCCTCCAGGTGGGAGGCCGCGGGGTGGGAGTCAGGTGCCGTCACGGCTTCGGGATGCGGCCGCAAGTCGCGCAGGCAGGCTGCGTACGCGCTGCGGTGGGCTCCCGGAGAATCGTCGCCCCGTGCATCGCCTGGACTCCGCTGACGCGGAGTGCTGGGATCGGGACGCGGCGCACCGAGCCCCGGAGGGCACCTGGTGCAGCAATGAGGTTAACACTACCGACCCCCTCAGACATTCCCCAGCCTTGCGCTTGCCAATCGTGTCCGGACGGCCCGGTGCCGGTGCACCGGGAGGGACCGCCGCGGACGGGGCGTTTCAGACGTCGAGCGGGAGCACCGAGGCTCCGGTCCGGTCGAGTTCGAGCCGGTGGGCGTCGAACGCCGGGCCGCCGGCGCCGTGGTCGGCCGCGAAGTCCAGCACCTTCTGCACGCCCGCCTCGTCGGTGAGCGCGAGCACGGTCGGACCGGCGCCGGAGATCACGGCGGGCACGTTCTCGGCCCGCAGCGCGGCCACCAGGGCGGCGCTGTCCGGCATCGCGGAGGCCCGGTAGTCCTGGTGGATCCGGTCCTCGGTGGCGGCGAGCAGCAGGTCGGGGCGCCGGGTCAGCGCCTCGACCAGCAGCGCGGACCGGCCCGCGTTGGCGGCGGCGTCGGCCAGCGGAACGGTCCTCGGCAGCAGCCCGCGGGCGGTCTCGGTGAGCACCTCGGTGGCCGGGACGAACACCACCGGGACGACCTCGGCGGAGGGCTCCAGGGCGATCGCCCGGGCCCGGTCCTCCTCGGTCCACGCCACGGTGAAGTTGCCGCGCAGGCAGGCCGCGACGTTGTCCGGGTGGCCCTCCAGCTCCGAGGCGAGCGCCAGCAGCGCGTCGTCGTCCAGGGCGGACGGGCCGCCGATGGTGACGGCGCGCGCGGCGACGATGCCGGCGCAGATCGCGGCGGACGAGGAGCCCAGGCCGCGACCGTGCGGTATGCGGTTGGCGCAGACGACTTCGAGGCCGCGCGGCTGGCCGCCGAGGCGGTCGAAGGCGGCGCGCATCGAGCGCACCAGCAGGTGGCGCTCGTCGCGGGGAAGCGTCTCGGCGCCCTCGCCCGCGATGTCGACGGAGAGCCCGGAGTCGGCGACCCGGACGACCACGTCGTCGTAGAGGCCCAGGGCGAGTCCGAAGGCGTCGAACCCCGGACCGAGGTTGGCGCTGGTCGCGGGGACCCGGACCCGGACGGCGGCGGCACGGAACGCAGGACCGGCCATGCGGTGGACTCTCCTGGGGAAATCGGGCGGCGCGAAGCGCGTCGGTGCGAGGGTGGGGAGCGGGCCGCGGGGCCCCGGCCGGGGCGGGCGGTCACATTCGGTGGTGCGGCCCGGAATGGGGTCGGACCCGGGGCATGTGCCACACGGCCGCACCCAGAGTATCGAAGACAGGTTCCACAGCGGTACACCCCGTGGGCCTTCGATCTGGTGTGTTGCCGGTTCTGGCCGGAATTCATGCTGGATTCGGATCCGAATCCAGCACTGAATTGACACAAAAGTGTCAGTCGAGAACGAGACCGGGCCGACCCCCGAAAGGGTCGGCCCGGGGTGGGGGGATGTTCATCCACCCGCCGTCCGCGAGGTGTTTCGCCGGACGCTCCGTCAGTCGAGCAGGCCCAGCTGCCGGGCGGCCGCCTCGGGGTCGATCGGGACGATCCGGGGCTGCGGCGCGCCGGCCACCGCCCAGTCCGGGTCCTTGAGGCCGTTGCCGGTCACGGTGCAGACGATCCGCTGCCCCGGGTCGACCAGGCCGGCCTCCGCCTTGGCCAGCAGCCCGGCCACCGAGGCGGCCGAGGCGGGCTCCACGAAGACGCCCTCCTGGGAGGCCAACAGCCGGTACGCGGAAAGAATCTGACGATCGGTCACCTTGTCGATGAGACCGCCCGATTCGTCCCGCGCGGCGAGCGCGAAGTCCCAGGAGGCCGGGTTGCCGATCCGGATCGCGGTGGCGATGGTCTGCGGCTTCAGCACCGGGGCGCCGTCCACGATCGGGGCCGAGCCGGAGGCCTGGAAGCCCCACATCCGCGGCGTGCGGGTGGCCAGGCCGTCCGTCGCGTACTCGCGGTAGCCCTTCCAGTACGCGGTGATGTTGCCCGCGTTGCCGACCGGCAGGACGTGGATGTCCGGGGCGTCGCCGAGCATGTCGACGATCTCGAAGGCGGCGGTCTTCTGGCCCTCGATCCGGACCGGGTTCACCGAGTTGACCAGCGCCACCGGGTACTTCTCGGACAGTTCACGCGCAAGGGTGAGGCAGTCGTCGAAGTTCCCGTCCACCTGGAGGATCTTCGCGCCGTGCACCAGCGCCTGGCCCATCTTGCCGAGGGCGATCTTGCCCTGCGGGACCAGTACCGCCGACACCATCCCGGCCCGCACCGCGTACGCGGCGGCGGAGGCGGAGGTGTTGCCGGTGGAGGCGCAGATGACGGCCTGGGCGCCGTCCTCCTTCGCCTTGGAGATGGCCATCGTCATGCCGCGGTCCTTGAAGGACCCGGTCGGGTTGGCGCCCTCGACCTTGAGGTAGACCTCGCAGCCGGTGCGCTCGGACAGCACCTGGGCGGGGACCAACGGGGTGCCGCCCTCCAGCAGGGTGACCACGGGGGTCGCCGCGCTGACCGGCAGGCGGTCCCGGTACTCCTCGATCAGACCCCGCCACTGGTGGGTGTGGGTGCCTCTGGCGGCGTTCTCGGCAACGCTGCTCATCATCTGTTCCTATTCCCCTTCGACCCGCATGGTGCTGGCCACGTCGCGCACGCTGT
Source organism: Kitasatospora sp. MBT66 (assembly GCF_000710405.2). Classification (NCBI taxonomy): domain Bacteria; kingdom Bacillati; phylum Actinomycetota; class Actinomycetes; order Kitasatosporales; family Streptomycetaceae; genus Kitasatospora; species Kitasatospora sp. MBT66. The sequence goes on from NZ_JAIY01000006.1 coordinate 1,026,940, forward strand.
CGAGTGCGCGGAGCTTGTCGACCGTCGCCGACAGTGCGGCGTCGGTCGCACGGTGGGTGACCACGACGAGCGAGGCGTCGCCGTCGCGGCCCTGCTGGCGCACGGTGTCGATGGAGACGCCGTGCTCGGCGAAGACGGAGGCGACCTGGGCGAGCACCCCCGCGCGGTCGTCGACGTCCAGGCTGACGTGGTAGCGGGTGACGACCTCGTCCATCGGCTTGGCCGGCAGCTGGGTGTACACCGAGTCGCCGGGACCGGTGGCACCGGCGAGCTTGTTGCGGCAGACCGCGACGAGGTCGCCGAGGACCGCCGAGGCGGTCGGCGCGCCGCCCGCGCCCGGGCCGTAGAACATCAGCCGGCCGGCCGCCTCGGCCTCCACGAACACCGCGTTGTACGCCTCGCGGACCGAGGCCAGCGGGTGGGACAGCGGGATCATCGCCGGGTGGACCCGCGCGGTCACCGACTCGCCGTCGGCGGCCCGCTCGCAGATCGCCAGCAGTTTCACCACGCAGCCCATCTCCTTGGCGGAGGCGATGTCGGCGGCGGTCACCTCGGTGATGCCCTCGCGGTACACGTCCGCGGCGGTCACCTCGGTGTGGAAGGCGATGCCGGCCAGGATCGCGGCCTTGGCGGCGGCGTCGAAGCCCTCCACGTCGGCGGTCGGGTCGGCCTCGGCATACCCGAGCGCGGTGGCCTCCTCCAGCGCCTCCGAGTAACCGGCGCCGGTGGTGTCCATCTTGTCCAGGATGAAGTTGGTGGTGCCGTTGACGATGCCCAGCACCCGGTTCACCCGGTCGCCGGCCAGCGACTCGCGCAGCGGGCGCAGCAGCGGGATCGCGCCCGCCACCGCGGCCTCGTAGTAGAGGTCGACGCCGGCCGCGGCGGCGGCCGCGTGCAGCTCGGTGCCGTCCTGGGCGAGCAGTGCCTTGTTGGCGCTGACCACCGAGGCGCCCTGCGCGAACGCCGCCAGGATGAGGTTCTTGGACGGCTCGATGCCGCCCACCACCTCGATCACCACGTCGATGTCGCCCCGGTTGACCAGGGCCTCGGCATCGGTGGTGAGCAGGTGCTCGGGCACGCCCGGGCGGACCCGCCCCTGGCGCCGGACCGCGATGCCGGCGAGCTCGACCGGCGCGCCGATGCGCGCGGCGAGGTCGGCGGCGTCTGTCGTCATGATGCGCGCCACCTCGGAGCCCACCACACCACAGCCCAGCAACGCCACCTTCAGCGGCCGCGTACGCATCATCCGACTCCGCTCTGCATTCGTCGTTCTTCGGTCGTTCCGGCGGGCATTTCGGTGTCCCGCCGGACTTTCGGTCTGTACCAGTCTCCGGGACTTTCCGTACGGATCTACGGTCGTTCCATGATCTGAGACAAGGATTTCGTCATCCGATATCGAGACGCAGGAGATCCTCCTCCGTCTCGCGCCGGACGATCACCCGGGCCGCACCGTCCCGGACGGCGAGCACCGGAGGCTTCAGGGCGTGGTTGTAGTTGCTCGCCATCGAGCGGCAGTAGGCGCCGGTGGCGGGCACCGCGATCAGGTCGCCGGGGGCCAGGTCGGCCGGCAGGAAGGCGTCCCGCACGACGATGTCGCCGGACTCGCAGTGCTTGCCGACCACCCGGACCAGCATCGGTCCGGCGTCACTGGTGCGCGACACCAGGGCGACCGTGTACTCGGCGTCGTAGAGCGCGGTGCGGATGTTGTCGGACATCCCGCCGTCCACGCTGACATAGGTGCGCAGACCTTCGAGCGCCTTGACGGTGCCGACCTCGTACAGGGTGAACGCGGTCGGGCCGACGATCGCCCGGCCCGGCTCCACGCTCAGCCGGGGGGCGGTGAGGTTCGCGGCGGCGCACTCGCGGCGGACGATGTCGGCCAGCGCGGCCGCGATCTCGGCCGGCTCGCGCGGGTCGTCCTCGCTGGTGTAGGCGATGCCGAGGCCGCCGCCGAGGTCGATCTCGGGCAGCTCGACGCCGTGCTCGTCGCGGATCGAGGCCAGCAGGCCGACCACCCGGCGGGCGGCCACCTCGAAGCCGGCGGTGTCGAAGATCTGCGAGCCGATGTGCGAGTGGATGCCGCGCAGTTCGAGGCTCCCGGGGTGCGCCAGCACCCGGCGGACGGCCTCGGCGGCCGCTCCCCCGGTCAGCGAGAGGCCGAACTTCTGGTCCTCGTGCGCGGTGGCGATGAACTCGTGGGTGTGGGCCTCCACACCGACGGTGACCCGGATCAGCACCGGCTGGCGGACGCCCTGGCGTCCGGCTACGGCCGCCAGGCGCTCGATCTCCTCGTAGGAGTCGACCACGATGTGCCCGACCCCGGTTTTCACCGCGTTCTCGAGCTCGTCCACCGACTTGTTGTTGCCGTGCAGCGCGATCCGCTCCGGCGGCATCCCGGCGGCCAGCGCGACGGCGAGTTCGCCGGAGCTGCACACGTCGAGGTTGAGGCCCTCCTCGTGCAGCCAGCGCACGACCGCCTTGGAGAGGAACGCCTTGCCGGCGTAGTAGACGTCCGCGTCGGTGCCGAAGGCGTCCCGCCAGGCGCGCGCCCGGGAGCGGAAGTCGGCCTCGTCCATGACGTAGGCCGGGGTGCCGAACTCGGCGGCGACGCGGTTCACGTCCAGGCCGCCGACGGTGACCACGCCGTCGGCACCGCGCGCGACGGTCTCCGACCAGACCTTGGGGTCGAGCGCGTTCAGGTCGGCCGGCGGGGCCTGGTAGTGGCCCTCGGGCAGGACGTCACCGTGCCGGGGGCCTGCGGGATGTGCGGAGCGAGACATGTCCTCGGTTTCCTCGACCTATGGCGAGGGGCGGCGACGGTCCCCGTTGACCGTCAGCCGCCCCCGCAGTGCGCATGGGGGTGGTGCCTACATCCGCTCGGGCGACGTCACGCCAAGGAGCGTGAGCCCGTTGGCGATGACCGTGCGTGTCGCGTCGGCCAGCCAGAGCCGGGCGTGCGTGAGGTCGGTGACCTCCTCGTCGCCCTTCGGCAGGATCTGGCAGTTGTCGTAGAAGCGGTGGTACTTGCCCGCCAGGTCCTCCAGGTAGCGCGCGACCCGGTGCGGCTCGCGCAGCTCGCCGGCCGTCGCCAGGACCCGGGGGAACTCGCCGAGCTGGCCGAGCAGGTCGGACTCCCACTCGGTCGAGAGCAGCTCGGGTTTGAAGTCGTCCGAGCGCGTGATGCCCAGCTCGCCGGCCTTGCGCTGCACCGAGCACATCCGGGCGTGCGCGTACTGGACGTAGAAGACCGGGTTCTCGTTGGTCTGGCTGGTCAGCACGTTGATGTCGAGCGTGATGGTGGAGTCCGTGGAGGACCGCGCCAGGGTGTAGCGGGCCGCGTCCACGCCGATCCACTCGACCACGTCGTCGATGGTGATGATGTTGCCGGCCCGCTTGGACATCCGGACCTCTTCGCCGTCGCGAAGCATCTTCACGAACTGGCCGATCCGGACCTCGATGTTGCGGTCCATGTCGTCGCCCGCGCAGGCCGCGATGGCCTTGAGGCGGTTGACGTAGCCGTGGTGGTCCGCGCCCAGCATGTAGACCGAGACCTCGGCACCCCGGTCCCGCTTGGACAGGTAGTACGCGGCGTCGGCGGCGAAGTAGGTGGTCTCGCCGTCGGCCTTGATCAGGACGCGGTCCTTGTCGTCGCCGAAGTCGGTGGTGCGCAGCCAGATCGCGCCGTCCTGCTCGAAGACGTGGCCCTGCTCGCGCAGCCGCTCCATGGCCTTCTCGACGGCGCCGGAGTCGTGCAGCGACTTCTCCGAGAACCAGACGTCGAAGTGGGTGCCGAACTCCTCCATCGAGCGCTGGATCTCGGCCACCATGAGCTTGAGGCCCTCGGTGCGGAAGACCTCCAGCTGCTCGCCCTCGGAGAGGTCGAGCACGCCCGGGACGCCCTCGACGATCGCCTTGGCGATGTCGGCGATGTACTCGCCGACGTAGCCGTCCTCCGGGACGGGCTTGCCGTTGGCGGACGCCTGGAGCGACTTGGCGAACTTGGAGATCTGCACACCGGCGTCGTTGAGGTAGTACTCGGTGGTGACGTCGGCGCCGGAGGCGCGCAGCACCCGGGCCAGCGAGTCGCCGACGGCGGCCCAGCGGACGCCGCCGATGTGGATCGGGCCGGTCGGGTTGGCGGAGACGAACTCCAGGTTGATCTTCAGGCCCTTGAGGGCCTCGTTGCGGCCGAACCCGGCCCCGGCCTCGACGATGGTGCGCGCCAGCTCGCCCTGGGTGGCGGCGTCGAGGGTGATGTTCATGAAGCCCGGACCGGCGATGTCGACCTTGGTGACGCCGGTGATCCCTCGCAGGCGCTCGGCCAGCAGTTCGGCGACGGCTCGCGGCGGCTTGCCGGCCGGCTTCGCGAGCTGGAGGGCCACGTTGGTCGCGTAGTCGCCGTGGTCCCTGTTCTTGGGCCGCTCGATCGTCACGTGCTCGGGCACGGCGACGGCCAGCTCGCCCGCCTCGACGGCGGCGCTCACTGCGGCCTGGACTGCCTGGGAAAGCTCTGCGGGGGTCACGACGCCAAGCGTAGGCGAGAGGGGGTGGCCCCTCGCCACTCGGTTTGCCGGTTGAGACACCGGGGCACCCCGCTCGGGCCCGGTCACTCAGGCCCGATCACTCCGGCCTGTTCGCCCAGGGCGAAACCCGTCCACCGCCCCGCCGTCCCGCTCGCGCTCCATCAGCCGCCGCACCAGCGCGACCAGGTCCGCCGGATCGAAGGGCTTGCCGAGGTAGCCGTCCACCCCGACCGACTCCCCCAGGTCCAGATCGGCCGGCGAGCAGGCGCTGACGATCGCGATCGGCAGCAGCCGCGTCCCCGGCGCCGCCCGCAGCCGGGCCGCCGTCCGCAGGCCGTCCAGCCTCGGCATCATCACGTCCAGCGTCACCACGTCGGGCTTCACCTGGCGGACCACCTCCAGGCACTCGGCACCGTCGGCGGCGGTCACCACCTCGAAGCCCTCGAGCTCCAGGTTGACCCTGATCAGCTGGCGGATCACCTCGCTGTCGTCCACCACGAGGACCCGCCCGGACACTCCCGACACCTCACCGAGGGTATCGGCGGGCCCGCCGCCCCGTCCGGCCTTTGGCCACTTCCGCCCGGACCGCCTGCCCCGGGCTCGTCCCGGACCTCGTCCCGGACCTCGACGCGGACCTCGGGTCGGACCTCCGCGAAACCCGTGCACGGAGCACGGCGCGGGCCTGGTAGTGTTCTCCACGTCGAAGCGAACGCGACGACAACAACGAGCAAGCCCCCGTAGCTCAGGGGATAGAGCACCGCCCTCCGGAGGCGGGTGCGTAGGTTCGAATCCTACCGGGGGCACTTCGCAAGAAGTGCAGAACAGGCCCAGGCCAGTGGCGAGTTGCCACGGGACTGGGCCTGATTCGTTTTTCCGGCGCTCCCCGGCGGTGACGCCCGGTCAACCCGTGGGGCCGGGGCGCGGCCCCACGGGTGCGACGGTCAGCTCGCGGCGGCGGCACCCGCGCCGGCGGGGGCGGCGAAGGTCTCGGCGGGGCCGAAGTCGGTGAAGGTCACCTTGTTGACGGTCTTGGCGCCCTTGAGGACCACACCCTGCTCGACGTACCGGGTACGGCCCTGGGCGTCGATCCACTGGTCGAAGTCGAAGCCGGTGATGCCCTTGGCCTTCGACGAGCGGTAGGTGCGCGGGTCGATCTCGGCGATCTGCTCCAGGTCGACGTGGCCGGACAAGTGCTGCGTCGGGACGCCGTCACGGGTCTCCGCGCCCTTGCGGGCGGCCGGCCCCTGGGCCAGCAGCAGCTTCGCGTAGACCGTGTAGTCGAGCGCCGACCCCTCGGCGGACTTCGGCGCCTTGATCCACTGCTCGTCCGGGCCCATGCGGGTGTACGTGGCGTCGGCGGTGGTCACCGTCTCGACCACGAGGTCGGCCTCGGCGATCTTCATCTCGCCGCGACCGGTGTAGGCCGTGTTGAGGTTCTGCCGGGCGGTGGTGATCCCGGCAGCCTTGCCCCCGACCTCGGTGATCATCTTCAGGGAGACCGCGTAGGGCTCCTTGCTCGCGTTCTCCACGGCCTTCGCCGGATCGAAGTCCCCGGCCGGAGCGGCGGGGGTCGTGGCGACCGGCGCCGGGGTGGTGACGACCGGGGTCGGGGTCGGAGTCTCGGTGGCGGTGGGCGAGGGGGCGGCCGCGGTGGTCGCGGGCGCGGTGGCGGCGGTGGTCGCCGGGGCGGGGGCCGCCGCGTCCTTGTTCTCGGTGTCGTTGCAGGCGGTGAGCGCGGCCAGGGCGACGGCGGTCGCGGCGGCGGCGAGCACGGTGGTACGGCGCATCGTGGTGGAACTCCGGGGTGAACGGGCCGGCGGCCCGGTGAAGGTGAACGGTGGAACGGCTGCGGGGCGGCACACGCCCGGCGGGGTCAGGTCAGTCGGCGAGCGGACCGGGCCCGGTGAAGGTCTCGGCGGGGCCGAAGCCGCCGAAGGTGGCGACGGCCGCGGTCCGCTCGACACGGCGGGTGCGGCCCCGGGCGTCGATCGCCTGGTCCAGGTCGACGCTCCTGGCTCCCGCCGTGCTCGGCTCACGGTGCGCCACCGGGAAGGCGGAGGCGGTCGCGGCGGCGAGGACAGTGCTGCGGCGCACGGTGGTGAAGGCCCCCCAAGGCGGAAACCGATAGTCAGTGCGCGGAGAGCTTCCCACAGGCCGCGGCCACCGGTCGAACCGGATTTCGATCCGGCGTCCCGGCGGCCCGACAAGGCTTCACGGGGCTTTCGGAGCCGTCCGCCAGTCGGTCCATCAGACGGGCGGCGCGGCAGAGCACTTCGCGCCCGGCACCCTGGCCGGGGTGTTCGCGGACCCACCGAAAGCCGAGGTGGAAAACGCATCTCTTCTCGCGCGGGAAGTCGACCGGGTCGACTTCCCGCTCCGGGCTCGCTCCGGCCGAGCGCGGACCAGCCTCGGAGGAAATCGGGTTCGGGGTTGGGAGTGGGAAGTCGGCCGGACCGACTTCCCACTCCGCATCACCCGATCTCGGCCGGCCGCCCCTCGCTCGGGCCGAGCGAGGGGCAGCTGCTCAGGTCGAAGGTGAGGGCGCCGGTGAGAGCCGTTTCCGATGGCCTCCTCGCTGCACGTGGGGAGGCTGCCGGAACACCACCATCGCCATCCGGGGGCGCCGCTCGCCGACACCGTTCCCTTCTGGGGGGCCGAAGGTCACCAGGAGTGGGAAGTCGACGCCCCCGGCTTCCCAACTCCCGGGGGTTTCTCCGGTGGCTCCCTTGCCGCTCGCAAGGGAGCCACCGGAGCCGACCTGCGTCGCCACTGGAGTGGGAAGTCGGCCGGGCCGACTTCCTGTGCAAGGTCCGAAGCTGCCGGTCGGGCTCCGGCGGGGCCAGGGACGCGTTCCCGAAGGTCCGGCAGTGCTCGCAGCCTGGCGCCGGGCCGCCGGGCCGGTCAGGAGGCGGCTGCGGCGGCCGCCTCCTGGTAGAGGGCCGCGATGGTGTGGTCGAAGTAGGCGCTGTAGGAGATGTCGTCGGTGTCGCCGCCCTGCTGGTAGCCGCCGATGGCGCCGACGACGTGGCCGGTGGCGGTGGAGATCCAGGGGCCGCCGCTGGTGCCGCCGGGGTAGTCCGGGCAGTCGACGACCCGCTGGTAGGCGCTCTGGCGGCCGGTGGTGTTGGTGCACAGCAGGGGCTGCTCACCGCCCGCGGGGTAGCCGTAGAGCCGGACGGTGGTGCCGAAGGGCTCGTCGGTGCCGAGCGTGTTGCCGCCGACCACGTCCTCGACCCGGCGGCCGCTGTCGTCGGCGGCGGTCTCCAGGACGGCGAAGTCCTCGTCCTGGTCGCCGCCGTGGGACCAGCCGGTGGTGGTGTGCACGGCGGTGACCCGCCAGGTGCCGTACGGGGCCTTGCCGTCGCGGTAGCCCGGGGCGAAGGTGACGCCGCTCGGGTCGTCGATGCAGTGGGCGGCGGTGAGCAGCAGGTTCCCGGTGGTGCTGTGCAGCACGCTGGCGGTGCAGAAGTGGTTGCCCGGGCGGACGGTGCCGGTGAACAGGGCCCCGACGGTGGCCGCCTCGGGGGTGGCCGGGGCGGTGGCGGTGGTGCCGAGGGGCCCGTCGGCGGGGGTGGGGGCGGCCGTCGTGGGCGCGGGCGTGGGAGCGGGAGTGGGCGTAGGAGTCGCAGTGGCGGTGGGCGTGGCCGACTCCGTGGCCGGATCCGGTGCCGAGGGCTCCGAGGACACCGACGGCTCCGTCCCCGTGACCGGGACGGCCGCGGGGACGCTGGGCGTGCCCGGGACCGGCGGCGCGACGGCGGCCGAGGTGGCCGGGGAGGCGACGGCGGTGGCCCTCGGGCTCAGGCTGTGGGTGCCCACCACCACGACCGCCACGGTGAGGACGGACAGCGCCGTGGTGACCAGGGTCGGCGCCAGGAAACGGCGGCGGGGAGTACGGCGGCGGTGCTGGCCCATGCTCGGTCGGCTCCTGCCCTGGTCGGCGGCGGTGCGGGGTCGGTCCCGACTATGGCGTCCCGAGCTGGGAGGGTCGTGATGCGTCGCTGGGAACGGCATGAGAATTCAGCCGGTCGCCCCCGTCCGGGCGGTCCGCGGGCGGGGGCGACCGGGTCGGGTCAGGTGGTCCGCTGTTGCTGGTGGGCCGTGGCCTGGGCCGGTGCTCCCGCGCTCGCCGGGGCCTCGGCGGCGGTGCCGGTCGCCCCGGTGGCCTCGCCCGGCGCGGGCCGGTGGTCGATCATCAGGAAGGCGATCAGCGCGGCCAGCAGCAGGATGCCCATGGCGACCCAGGTGGCGATCACATAGCCGTGCACCGCGCCCTGGGCCTGGACCGCCGGGTCCCCGGCGGTGGTGATCCGGGCGGCGATCCAGCTCGCGGTGGCACTGGCCGCGATGGTGTTGAGCAGCGCGGTGCCGAAGGAGCCGCCGACCTGCTGGGCCGAGTTGATGGTGGCCGAGGCGGCGCCGGCCTCGTTCGGCGCGACGCCGAGGGTGGCCAGGCTCATCGACGGCATGAAGATCAGGCCCATGCCGAAGCCGAGCAGCAGTTCGGCGGGCAGCACCATGCCGGCCCAGGGGCTGTCCACCTTCATCTGGGTCAGCCAGGCCATGCCGGCGGCGGCCAGCAGCAGTCCCGGTCCGATCAGGTTGCGGGACGGCACCCTGGTCATCAGCCGGGCCGCGAAGCCGGTGGAGCTGATGACGATGGCCGCCGTCATCGGCAGGAAGGAGACTCCGGACATCACCGGCGAGAAGTGCTTGATGACCTGCAGGTAGTAGGTCAGGAACAGGAACAGGCCGAACATGCCGATCATCGCCAGGCCGACCGAGAGTGCGGCGCCGCCGCGGTTGCGCTCGGCCACGATGTGCAGCGGCAGCAGCGCGTGCGGGGTGCGCTTCTCGACCAGGACGAACAGCACGAGCAGCAGCACGCCGAACCCGAGCGAGCCGAGCACCAGCCAGTCGCCCCAGCCTCGGGTGACGGCCTCGGAGGTGCCGTAGACGATGGCGAGCAGGCCGCCGCAGCCGAGCACGGCGCCGGGCAGGTCGAGTCTGGTCCGGGTGCCCTTGCCGATGTGGTCGCGGGTCAGCACGGAGAACGCCGCGAAGGCGGTGGCGATCGCGATCGGGGTGTTCACGAACAGGCACCAGCGCCAGTTCAGGTACTCGGTGAGCAGGCCGCCGAGGAGCAGGCCGATCGCGGCGCCGCCGCCGGCGATGGCACCGAAGATGCCGAAGGCGGTGCTCCGCTCCTTGGGATCGGTGAACGTCGTGGAGAGCAGTCCCAGGGCGGACGGGGCGAGCAGCGCGCCGAAGGCGCCCTGGAGGGCGCGGGCGGCGAAGAGCATGGTGGGCCCACTGGCGGCGCCGCCGATCGCCGAGGCGAGGGCGAAGCCGAGCAGGCCGACGGTGAAGACGCGCTTGCGGCCGAAGAGGTCGCCGAGGCGGCCGCCGAGGAGCAGGAGTCCGCCGAAGGCCAGCGTGTAGGCGGTGATCACCCACTGCCGGTCGGCGTCCGAGATCCCGAGATCCTTCTGGGCCGACGGGAGGGCGATGTTCACGATGGTGATGTCGAGGACGATCATCAGCTGGGCGATGGCGATGACGGCCAGGGCCCACCAGCGGCGGGAACCCGCCGTTCCATGACCGGTGGCAGCTTGGGCTTGGGAGGACACTTCGGGAGCCTTTCCGGAGGGGAGCGGAGAGGTCACGCAGTCGCCTTCAAGCCAAACTCGCCTCGCGGCGAATCGCAAGGAAAAAGCTCACCAAATCGGTTGAAATGGGACCAAAGAACCAGATCGACCGGGACCACGGCCCGAGTGGACCGAGGTCCCGGGAGCGTGCCCGGGACCTCGCGCCACAGTCCTAGAGCGCGGACAGCTCCGCGACCAGGTCGTCCAGGCCCAGCGAGCCCTGCGACAGCGCCGCCATGTGCCAGGCCTTGAGGTCGAACACCTCGCCGCGCGCCTCGTGCGCCGCCCTGGCCGCGGCCCGCCCGCGCAGCCAGGCCCGCTCGCCCAGCTTGTAGCCGATCGCCTGGCCGGGCAGGCCCAGGTAGCGGACCAGCTCGCTGTCCAGGAAGTCGGTGGACAGCCCGCAGTAGGTGCCGAAGAACTCACGGGCGGCGTCCGGCTCGACCCGCTCCCCCGGGCGGTACGGCGAGTCGGCCGGGAAGTCCAGGCCGGCGTGCATGCCGATGTCGACGATCACCCGCAGCGCCCGCATCATCTGCGCGTTGAGGTAGCCGAGCCGGTGGCCCGGGTCGGTGAGGTAGCCGAGCTCGTCCATCAGGCGCTCGGCGTACAGGGCCCAGCCCTCCAGGTTGGCGCTCACCCCGCCGAGGCTGACCTGGTAGGTGGAGAGCCGGTCCGCGACGTAGTTCCACTGCGCGAGCTGCAGGTGGTGGCCGGGGACGCCCTCGTGGTACCAGGTCGAGACGAGGTCCCACTCCGGGAAGCGCTCGCGGCCGAGGGTGGGCAGCCAGGTCCGGCCGGGGCGGCTGAAGTCCAGCGAGGGGGCCGTGTAGTACGGCGCGGCGGCGCTGCCGGCCGGGGCGATCCGGGACTCGACCCGGGTGATCGGCTCGGCCAGGTCGAAGTGGATGCCCTGGAGGTCGGCGATCGCGCTGTCCATCAGCCCCTGGAGGAACTCGCGGGCGGCCTCGGCGCCGAACCGGGCGGGGCCGTCGGTCTCCAGCCACTTCATCGCCTGCATCGGGTCGGCGCCCGGCTTCACCTTCTCGGCCTCGGTGCGCATCTGGGCCAGCAGGTCGTGGAACTCCTGCCAGGCCCAGGAGTAGGCCTCGTCGAGGTCGAGGTCGGCACCGGTCCAGTAGCGCACCCAGCGGCCGTAGCGCTCGCGGCCGACGGTGTCCGGGGCATCGGCGGCGGCCGGGCCGTAGACCTCGCCCAGCCAGTCGCGCAGGGCCACCAGGGCCTCGGCGGCGGCCGTCGCGTGGCCGGACAGCTCCGCGCGCAGCGACTCGGGGGCCTCCCGGACCAGGTCGCCGAACCAGCCGCCCGGGGTGTCGCCGTCGAGCCACTCGCCGAGCTGGCCGATCACCGTGGTCACCTGGCGGGGGCCGGAGAGCAGACCGCGCGCGATGCCCTCGGCGAGGGTCGCGCGGTACCCGGCGAGCGCATCCGGCACCCGGGCGAGGCGGCGGCCGAGGATGCCCCACTGCTCCTCGGTGTCGGTGGGCATGAGGGTGAAGACGTCACGGAGGTTGTGCAGCGGCGAGCCCAGGTTGTGGACGGCCCGGAACCGCTCGCCCGCGTCGTGGACGGCGAGCTCGGCGACGAGCCGCTCGCGCAGCAGGCGGGCGCAGCGCCGTTCGGCCTCGTCCCGGGCGGCATCGGCCGTGGCGGCCTGGTCGAGTGCCGCCTCGGCCTCGTCGAGCCGGGCCAGGGTGGAGCGTCCGAGGTCCGCGATCGCCTCGGCCCCGGCCGGGGAGAGGTCGGGGAGGCGGTCGTCCTCGGGGTTCAGGCCCAGATACACCGCGGTCAGCGGGTCGAGCTCGGCGAGGTCCCGCACGTAGGCGTCGGCGACACGGCGGGGGGTGGTGCCGTCGGAGCTGATCAGTTCAACCATCCGGACATCATTTCGTGGCACGCGCCGTTTGCAAGCCCCTACCCGGTGGCATGGACCGGCCAATTCGCTCCCGTCGGCGCGGGCTCACCCGTCCGAGCGAACCCGCCGCCAGTGCCGCAGCGCTCGGCCCGGGTCCCACCTGGACCGTCCGTGTGCGAAGCGGAAGAAGCAGAGACCGATCAGCACGGCGCTGAAGTGCCCGAGGTCCGTGAACGTGTGCGAGACCACCAGGGGCACCAGGTAGAAGACGACGACCCCGGTGCCGTACAGCCACCGCCAGCCGCCCGCGAACCGGTAGGTGAGCACCGCGACCACCCCCGCCAGCGCGTACGAGACCCCGACGTCCACCGTCTCGGCCATGCTCCGCTGCAAGGTCCCCCGGACGATCCCCCAGGCGACCACGCCCTCGCTCACCAGGGTCGCCAGCACGTGCGCGGTCGCCGCCACCACGAACCAGCGCGCGGTGCCCAGCCAGCGCTCGGCGTTGGCGTGGAACACGGTGAACAGCACCGCGTACAGCGGCCAACTGGACGTCTCGGTCCACAGCGCGCTGGCCACCAGGGCGTGCACCGGGCGCGAGCGCAGCTGCTCCAGATTGGTCGAGCGGGCGGCCAGGAACCAGTCCAGGGTGTGTTGGTCCATCCGGGCCACCGCCAGGCTGGTGACCCCCAGCACGAGCAGCCACAGGTACGTCCCCGGCGCCGAGCGCACCCACGCCAGAAGCGCCCCGCGCAGGCGGCGCGCGCGGGGCGGCCGTTCCAGCGTGTGCGCCATCCGGCGGGCCTCCTCGGCAGGGCGGCGGGGTGCGTCCCATCATCCTCGGCCGGAGGCCGGCGGAGCGCCTCCCGGAGGCGTCCCCCGGGGCCGCCCCGGCACGGCCCCGCGCGGACCTCCGGCCGGGCCGTCCCGGGGCGGGGCGGACCGCCCGGACAGGCGCAAACGCCCGTTCGGAAGATCGGTGCACACCCGGCTCCGATCCGGCCCGGGGCCGTTACGCTGACCGGCATGGAAGCCAGCTCAGCGCCCGTACCGCCAGCCCCCGAACCGGCCGCCAGACCGCGGCGCGCCGGGTACCGGCGGCTGCCGGTGCAGCAGCGGCGCGAGCAGCTGATCGCGGTGGCCCTGGAGCTGTTCGCGCACCGGGCGCCCGAGGAGGTCGGGCTGGACGACGTGGCGCAGGCCGCCGGCGCCTCCCGGCCGCTGGTGTACCGCTACTTCGCGGGCGGCAAGCAGCAGCTGTACGAGGCCGCGCTGCGCAGCGCGGCCGAGGAGCTCACCGGCCGGTTCGTGGTGCCGCTCGCCGGGACCCCGACCCAGCAGCTGTCCGCCGTCCTGGAGAGCTACTTCGCCTTCGTCGCCGAGCACGGCACCGGCTACTCGGCGCTGCTGCGCGGCGGCTCGGTGGTGGAGACGGCCCGCACCTCGGCGATCGTGGACGACGTCCGGCGGGCGGCGCTGAAGCGCACGCTGCGCCACCTCGGGGTGCGGCAGGCCGGGCCGAGGCTGACCCTGCTGGTGCGCTCCTGGATCGCGGTGGTCGAGGGGGCCTCGCTGAGCTGGCTCGACGAGGGCCGGGAGGTCCCGGTGGACGAGCTGCGGGAGTGGCTGGTGGACCAGTTCGTGGCGATGGCGGCGGCGACCTCGCTGCACGACCCGCAGACCGCCGAGGTGCTGGCCGGGCTGCTGGCCCTGGAGGGCGCGGACTCGCCGCGGACGGCCCGGCTGCGGGCGGCGCTGGGCGGCCCGGCCGCGTAGTGCGCCGGACGCGGCAGCGCGGCAGAGGCGCGGACAGCGGCGTCCGGGGTCCGGGGTCCGGGGTCCGGACAGCGGCGTCCGGCGTCCGGCGTCCGGGGTGCGGCCCGACCCCCGTGCCAAGGGTCGGGACGGCGGACGGCTACGCCTTGCCGAGGACCTGCCGCTGCCGGCCGAGCCCGTCGATCTCGATCTCGACGATGTCGCCGGGCGCCAGGTACGGCGTGCCCGGGCGGCCCAGGGTGACCCCGGCCGGAGTACCGGTGACGATCACGTCGCCCGGCTCCAGCACCATGAACTGGCTCGTGTAGCGGACCAGCTCCAGCACCGGGAAGACCATCCGCTCGGTGGAGCCGTCCTGGCGCAGCTCCCCGTTGACCCACAGCCGCAGCGGCAGCCGCTGCGGATCGGCCACCTCGTCGGCGGTGACCAGCCACGGCCCGAGCGGGGTGAAGGTCTCCGCCGACTTGCCCTTGTCCCACTGGCCGCCGCGCTCGAACTGGAAGGCCCGCTCGGTGACGTCGTTGGCGATGGTGTAGCCGGCGATCACCCCGGCCGCCGCCGCGTGGTCCGGCAGGTAGCGGGCGGTCCGGCCGATCACCACGGCCAGCTCGGCCTCGTAGTCGGTCTTCTCGCCGCCGCGCGGCACCAGCACCTCGTCGTACGGGCCGACCACGGTCGAGCTGGGCTTGAGGAAGATCACCGGTTCGTCCGGGATCGCCGCGCCCGCCTCGGCCGCGTGGTCCCGGTAGTTGAGGCCGATGCCGACCACCTTGCCGGGGCGCGCCACCGGCGGGCCGACCCGCTGCCCGCCGATCTCGGCCACCGGCAGCCGGCCGGCCGCCACCTGCCCGGCCAGCGCGGCCGCGCCGTCACCGGTCAGTCCGGCGAGGAAGTCGCCGTCGATGTCCGCGGTCACCCCGGAGAGGTCGTACGCGGTGCCGTCCTGACCCAGCACGACCGGGCGTTCGGCGCCCGGCGGGCCGACGCGGAGAAGCTTCATCCGATCCCCACCTCCTAGTTCGTCGAGTTCGTCGCAGCGTGCCGGGCTTCGGACCCGGGCCGCCCGGAGGCGGCGCGGACCGTGCCCGGCCCCTGTGCTGCGAGGTATATCAACGGCGCGCCACCGCGGACCAGACCGTCCCGATCGGCGAAATCCTCCCAACCGTCCGAGCCCGGCACCGGCCGCACTGGGTGCCCGTACGGTTGACAGCCGGCCGACCGTCCCGCCGGATCGTCACGCCAGGGGCGAACACCCGGTCGAACGGCCACCGCCCGGGGCACGATCGATCCCATGGAGATCACCCGCATCCGACCCGAACTGACCGTCGTCACCCTGGACTTCGGCACCGTCTACCTCTGGCGCGACGAGGACGGCTCGCTCACCCTGATCGACACCGGCCCCGCCGGGCAGGCCGACGCCATCGAGGCGGCGATCCGCGCCGACGGCGCCGACCCGGCCGCGCTGCGCACCATCGTGCTCACCCACTACCACGAGGACCACGCCGGATCGGCCGCCGAACTCTCCCGGCGGCTGGGCGCCGAGGTGGTGGCCCACCGGCTGGAGGCCCCGGTGCTCCGCGGCGAGCAGTTGCCCCGGCCGATGGTGCTGAGCCCCTTCGAGCAGGAGATCTGGGACAGCCTGCCGAAGCTGCCGCCCGCCCCGCCGTGCACGGTCGACCGCGAGGTGGCCGGCGGCGAGAAGCTCGACTTCGGCGGCGGCGCGGTAGTGGTGCACGTGCCGGGCCACACGGACGGCTCGATCGCGCTGCACCTGCCGGAGCGGGGCGTGCTGTTCACCGGTGACATCGCGGCCAACGTCGAGCAGCGCACCATGCCCGGCGTCTTCAACGCCGATCCGGCGCTGGCCGTGGAGTCCTTCCGCCGGCTGTCCGAACTGGAGGCGGACACGGTGCTGTTCGGGCACGGCGTGCCGATCGCCGAGGGCGGCTCAGCCGCTCTGCGCCGTGCCGTCGAGCAGCTCGGCCAGCACTAGCGGACGGGCCGGGTCGGGCGCGGCGTCGGCGCTGTCGCGCTCCCACCGCTCCAGGTCGCGACCGACGTCCTCGCGGGCCCGCGGGTGGCCGTCCAGCGCGGGCAGCAGCTCGCGCAGCAGGGCGACGGCCGCCCGCGGCCGACCCGAGCGGGCCAGCCAGAGCGCCAGGTCGTGGCAGGTACGCAGGGTCCGGGGGTCGGAGGCCCCGAAGGCCCGGGCGAACTGCGGGATCAGCGCGACGAGTTGCTCGGCGGCCCGCTCGGGCGAGCCGGCCGCGCCGCGCCGCCAGGCGTCGTCGGCCTTCTGTCGCAGCGCCTCCGGGTCGCTGCCGCCCTTGCGGTCCCGCAGCGCCTTGAGGTCGCGCAGCCGCTGGCGGACCTCGGCGGCGTCGGCGGGCCGGTCCTCCGCCTTCTTGGCGAGCAGCTGGAGGATCAGCCGGTCCAGGGCCGGGTCGGCGGTGTCCGGGGACAGCGGCTGCTCGTGGAGGTGCGCGTACATCATGGTGACGGCCTGGTCGGCGTTGAACGGGCGGCGGCCGGTGCACAGCTGGTAGAGCACCACGCCGAGCGCGTAGAGGTCGGCCCGGCCGTCGATCGGCAGGCCGGCCCAGCACTCGGGCGCCAGGTAGACCGGCGTGCCGATGACCACGTCGGTGGAGGTGAGTCCGCCGGCGGCGGGCTGGGAGAGCAGCCGGGCGATGCCGAAGTCCAGCACCTTGGCCTCGCCGCCGTCGGTGATCATGATGTTCTCGGGCTTGATGTCCCGGTGCACCACGCCGTTGCGGTGCGCGGCGTCCAGCGCCTTGCAGATCTGCCGCACCCACCGCAGCGAGACCGCCGGCTCCGGCAGGCCGTCGCGCATCACCTGGGCCAGCGAGCGGCCCCGGACCAGCTCCATCACCAGGTAGTGGGTCGACCGCGCGCCGTCCTGCACCCGCCCGTAGTCGTACAGGGTGACGATGTGCGGATTGGAGAGCAGGCCGACCGTCCTGGCCTCGCGGATGAACCGGCCGACCGCCTCTTCGTCGCCCGCCTTCTCGTCGGAGAGCACCTTGAGCGCGACCGCCCGCCCGATGGTCTCGTCGTGGGCGGCCCAGACCACACCGAACCCGCCCCGGCCCAGCTCCCGGTCCAGCCGGTAGCGGCCGCCCACGACATCGCCCGCCTGCATGCGTTCCCCCACCAAGTCCGCCGGAATCGAACACCGTTCATCCTGACCGGGTCACGATAGCGGCGGGGAGCGGCACCCGGGTGAACGACCCCGGGACCGCTCCCCCGCGGCGGTCCCGGGGGCCGCCCCCCGGGGCCCTCGCTACGGCTGCTTGGGCTTGGGCAGGCCGACCGGGTTGACCTCGGAGGTGGGCACCGCCTCGGCGTCCAGGCCCCAGCGCTTCAGCACCTGGGCGTAGCTGCCGTTCTTGATCACCTCGTTGATCGCCCCGTTCAGTGCCCCGACCAGGCCGCTGTCCTTCCTGGTGGTCGCCCCGATCTTGCCGAGCACCTCGGCGCCGCCGCCCGAGTAGGTGCCGATCACCTCGGTCTCGCCGGTCTGCACGGCGTGGAAGGCGGCCACCGGGTTGGGGCCGACGTAGGCGTCGATCCGGCCGGAGGAGAGCGCCAGGTAGTAGTCCGAGGAGTTCTGGTAGTACTTGATGTCGGCCGACTTCAGGCCGTTCTTGGTGTTCTCCTCGTTCCAGGCGATCAGCAGCTTCTCCTGGTTGGTGCCGGAGGCGACGGCGACGGTCTTGCCGGCGATGTCCTTGGGACCGGTGACCTTCCAGCCGGTGCCCTTCTTCGCCTCGAAGCCGAGGATGTCCAGCCGGTAGGTGGCGAAGTCGTACTTCTCCTTCCTGGCCTCGGTGACGGTGATGTTGGAGATGCCGACGTCGTACTTGCCGCTGTCCAGGCCGACGAAGATGTTCTCCCAGGAGACCGGGTTGAACTCGACCTTGAGGCCGAGCACGTTGCCGATCAGCGAGGCGATGTCCGGCTCGACGCCGATCACCGTCCGGTCGTCGTTGGCGTAGAAGTCCAGCGGCGGCGTGGTGCCGAGCGAGTCGACCACGGTCAGCGTCCCGCGTCTCCTGATCTCCTCCGGCACCAGGGCGGCCAGGGCGTCCACCTTGGGCGTGGTCACCCGGTTCTGCTGCGGGGTGAGGTTGACCGCGGTGCCGTTCGGGGCGGTGCTGCCCTTGGCGGGAGCGAGGTCGGCCGCCGCGTCCGTGGAGCTGCCGCAGGCGGCCAGGGTGAGGGAGGCGGCGAGCGCGGCGGCGGTCACGAGGGCGCGACGGGGTAGGGACATGGCGGAACTCCTGCGGGTGAAGGGGGGTGGATTCAGGGGGTGGAGTCAGAGGACCTTGGCCAGGAAGGCCTTGGTCCGCTCGTGCTTCGGCTCGTCCAGGACGGCTCGCGGCGGGCCCTGCTCGACCACGACGCCGCCGTCCATGAAGACCACGGTGTCGGCGACCTCGCGGGCGAAACCGATCTCGTGGGTGACCACGATCATCGTGGTGCCGGCCCGGGCGAGGTCCTTGACGACGTCGAGCACCTCGCCGACCAGCTCCGGGTCGAGCGCCGAGGTCGGCTCGTCGAACAGCAGCACCTTGGGCTCCAGCGCCAGTGCCCGGGCGATCGCCACCCGCTGCTGCTGGCCGCCGGAGAGCTGCCGGGGGTAGGCGTCCGCCTTCTCGGCCAGGCCGACCCGCTCCAGCAGCTCCAGTGCCCGGGCCCGGGCCTCGGCCTTCGGCCGGCGCAGGGCGCTGACCGGCGCCTCGACGATGTTCTCCAGCACGGTGAGGTGCGGGAACAGGTTGAAGTTCTGGAACACGAAGCCGATGTTGGTCCGCTGGCGCAGGACCTCGCGCTCCTTGAGCTCGTGCAGCTTGTCCCCGGCCCGGCGGTAGCCGATCAGCTCGCCGTCGATCGCGACGAAGCCGCGGTCGACCTTCTCCAGGTGGTTGATGGCGCGCAGCAGGGTCGACTTGCCGGAGCCGGACGGCCCGAGCACCACGGTCACCGAGCCGGCCGGGACGTCGAGGTCGACGCCGCGCAGCACCGCGGTCGGGCCGAAGCTCTTCCACAGGCCGCGGACCTGCACCATCGACGGTGCGGCGACCGGCCCGTCCGCCGGGGTGTCCTCGACGCGCGGTTCCTTGACGACGGTGGTCATGAGCGGCCTCCGAGGGCGACGGCGGTGGCGGTGCGGGCGCGCAGGCCCCGGACAAGGGAGCGGGCCCGCTGGAGCGGGGTGGGCGGCGGGGTGCGGTCGGCGCCGCGGGCGAAGTACCGCTCGACGTAGTACTGGCCGATCGACAGCACGGTGGTCAGCAGCACGTACCAGACGGTGGCGACCATCAGCAGCGGCACCACCCGGCCGGTGCGGCCGTACACCACCTGTACCTGGTAGAAGAGTTCGCCGATCGCCATCACGTAGACCACCGAGGTGCCCTTGAACAGCGAGATCACCTCGTTGGCGGCGGACGGCAGGATGCCGCGCATCGCCTGCGGCAGGACGATCCGCCAGGCCTGCCGCCAGCGCGGCACGCCGAGCGCGGCGGCCGCCTCGCGCTGGCCGGGGTCGACGGCGATGATGCCGCCGCGGATGATCTCGGCGGCGAAGGCGGCCTGGTGCAGCCCGAGGCCAAGCACGGCCGCGCCGAGCGCGCCCAGCACCCCGATCGTCTCGAAGTCCCCGAAGGTGGGCCCGAACGGGATGCCGAAGCCGAAGCGCTTGTAGAGGTAGGAGAGGTTGAACCAGAAGACCAGCTGGACGATCAGCGGGATCGAGCGGAACACCCAGACGTAGGCCCAGGCGACGGTCTGCAGGATCGCGCTGCGGGAGAGCCGCATCGCGGCCACCACGGCGCCCAGCAGGAAGCCCAGCACGGTGCCGTAGGCGGTGAGTTCGACGGTGCGGCCGACCGCCCGCAGGATGGTGTCGGCGGAGAAGTAGACCCGGAAGGTGGCCCAGTCCCAGCCGGGGTTGGTGGCCAGGCCGTGGGCGAACTGGGCCAGGACGACGAGGGCGGCGAGGCCGGCCGCCCAGCGCCAGGGGTAGCGGGCGCGGACGGTGCGCAGACCGGCGAGTTCACCGAGGTCGAGCGGGGCGTCGGCGGGCGCGCGGTCGGGTTTCGAGCGGGTCGGGGTGCCGGTGGTGGTGGCGCCGGCGGTGGCGGTGGTCATGGGGGACTCCTCCCGGGAGGACAGGGGATCACGCGTGCTCGGGCGGGCTGATCAGGGACTCCTTGACGGCCGAGTCCGTCACCCCCCACTTCTTGAGGATCCGGTCGTAGGTGCCGTCCTTGATCAGCTCGTTGACGGCCGCCTGGAAGGCCGGGGTCAGCGCCGAGCCCTTCTTGAACGCGAAGCCGACGTCGAGCCGGTGGAACTCGCCCAGGAACCTGGTGCCGGAGGCCTCCTGGGCGGCCTGGTAGCGCAGGCCGTTGATGGTGGACATCACGACGTCCACCCGGCCCTGCTGGAGGCTGGTCAGCGTGGCGCCGCTGTCGCTGAACGCCTTGACCTCGTAGGGCTGCTTGCCGGCGTCGGTGCAGACGTTCTTCTTGGCGTTCAGGGTGGTCTCGAAGGTGGTGCCGGCGCCGGTGCCGATGGTCAGCCCGCACAGCTGGACCAGGTCGGTGATCGGCTTGACGGTGGTGTTGTCCTTCTTGACCGCGAAGCCCTGGCCGTCGTCGATGTAGGTGACGAAGTCGATGGTCTTCAGCCGGGCCGCGGTCACCCCGAAGTTGCCGGTGCCGACGTCGTACTTGCCGCTGTCGAGCGCGGGCAGGATGGTCTCGAACGCCGCCTCCTCGCGCCGCACGGTCAGGCCGAGCAGGCGGCCCACGGCGTCGCCGAAGTCGATGTCCACCCCGGCGGCCTTCTTGGTGGCCTGGTCGGCGTAGAAGGCCGAGGGCGGGGCGCCGATCGAGGAGCCGAACTTGACCGTCCCGGCGGCCCGGACGTCGGCGGGCAGCAGCGCGGCGGCGGTGTCCGACTTCTTCAGGCCGGAGACGAGGTCCTCGGCGGCGGCGGAGACGGCCGGCCGGCCGGAGCCGCCCGCCGCGGGGCCGGTGCTCGGGTCCGAACTGCACGCCGCCAGGGCCAGGACCGGCAGCAGGGCGGTGGCGGCGAGCAGCCGGGGGCGGGCGGTGGTGGTTCTCACGGAGGTGCCTTTCGGGAGGTACGGGGGGCGGTGCGGGTGCGGTGGGTTCAACGTGCGGTGCGGGCCCGACGTGCGGTGCGGGCCCGACGTGCGGTGCCGGCCCGGCGTGCGGTGCGGCTTCAGAGGAGCGGCTTCTCGAACGGCAGCGGTCCGATCGTCAGAGGATCGGCGTCGACGTCGAACAGCGGGGTGTAGCCGGCGGCCAGGTACAGCCCCCTGGCCTCGGGCTGGCGCGGGCCGGTGGTGAGGAAGATCCGGTCGTAGCCGGCCCCGGCGGCGGCCCGCTCCAGTTCGGCCAGCACCCGGCGGGCCAGCCCCCGGCGGCGGTGCGCCGAGGCCGTCCACATCCGCTTCACCTCCGCCGTCCGCTCGTCGTACCGCTTGTACGCGCCGCCGGCCACCGGTTCGCCGTCCTCCAGCAGGAGCAGCAGCAGGCCGTGCGGCGCGGTCCAGCTGTCCGCCGGGTAGCGGGTCATCTCCTCGTGCGCCTCGGGGCCGTAGCGGCGCACGTACTCCTCGGTGAGCTCGCGCACCAGCGGCTCGGCGAGCGGGTCGTCGATCCCGACCCGGCGGACCTCGACGTCGAGCGCCGGTGCGCCGCTCACGCCTGGGCCGCGATCAGCTGGTGCCGGTCGTGCTCGGCGCGTTCGGCCCGCTCGGCCTCCGCCGCCGCCTCGGCCGCCGCCCTGGCCGCGTCCCGCTTGGCGACCTCCTCGCGGACGATCGGGATGACGTGCCGGCCGAAGTCGATCGCGTCGTCCACCAGGTGGTAGCCACGGGCGGAGAGGATGTCCACGCCCAGGTCGTAGTAGTCCAGCAGCGCCTGGGCGACCGTCTCCGGGGTGCCGACCAGGGCGTTGGAGTTGCCCGCCCCGCCGGTGGCGGCGGCGGTCGGCGTCCACAGCGCCCGGTCGTAGCGCTCGCCGGCCTCGGCGATCTCAAGCAGTCGCTGCGAACCGGCGTTCTCGGGCCCGGTGCCGGCCGGGCGGCCGCGGCGGATCAGGTCGCCGCCCTCGCGCCGGGCCTTGATCGCGGCGACCGTCCGGTGCGCCTTCTCCCAGGCCAGTTCCTCGGTCGGCGCGATGATCGGCCGGAACGCCACCTGGATCCGCGGCGCGTCCGTGCGCCCGGCCTGCTTGGCGGCCTCCAGCACCCGCTCGATCTGCTCGGCGGTGCGGGCCAGCGGCTCGCCCCAGAGGCAGTAGATGTCGGCCTCGGCGCCGCCGGCCGCGTACGCCGCCTCCGAGGAGCCGCCGAAGGAGACGCCCGGCCGGGGCTGCTGCACCGGGAAGACGTCGGAGACGAAGTCCTTGAAGCGGTAGTGGGTGCCCTCGTGGTCGAAGGGCTCCCGGCTGGTCCACGCCTTCTTGACGATCCGGATGTACTCCCGGGTTCGGTCGTAGCGCTCGTCCTTGGTCAGGAAGTCGCCCTCGCGCTGCTGCTCGTGGTCGTTGCCGCCGGTGATGAAGTGGACGGTGAGCCGGCCGTCGCTGATCCGGTCCAGGGTGGCGAAGGTCTTGGCGGCGAAGGTCGGGTACGAGACGTTCGGCCGGTGGGCGAGCAGGATCTGCAGGCGGTCGAGACGGGAGGCGATGAACGCGGCGGCGGGCGCCGGGTCGGGCGAGCCGGAGCCGTAGGCGAACAGCACCCGGTCCCAGTCGTGGTCCTCGTGGGCGCGGGCCAGCTTCAGGGTGTAGTCGCGGTCGAACGCGGCCGTGGTGCTCGCGGTGGTCTCCGTACCGTCGGCGGTGGCGGCGATGCCGAGGAATTCGACGGGCATGGTGGCGGAACCTTTCGGATCGTCCGCGGTCCGGCCGGACGCGGGCAGCCGGTGGCGCGGGAGGGTGGGGGAAGGCGTGGGGCACCGCCGGCCGGCGGCCGGAGGGCGGTACGGAGCGGAGGGCGGTAGCCGTACGGGGCGGGACGACAGGAGGTGGCCACGGGCACGTGACGGCCCGGGGCGGTACGGAGGACTGCCGGAGCGCAGCGGAGCGGGGAGGAAGAGGGCGGGCGGCAGCGCGCGGTCGACGAGCCGTCAGGACGTGACGGCTGTCCCGGCCCGGGACGGGGCACCGAGGGAGGTCGCTCCGGAGGAGGACGGGGCCGGACGAGCGGCCCGCTGCCGGGTCAGCCGCGAC
Source organism: Kitasatospora sp. MBT66 (assembly GCF_000710405.2). NCBI lineage: Bacteria > Bacillati > Actinomycetota > Actinomycetes > Kitasatosporales > Streptomycetaceae > Kitasatospora > Kitasatospora sp. MBT66. The sequence goes on from NZ_JAIY01000006.1 coordinate 1,050,057, forward strand.
ACGCCGCGGACCACACCCGACCGAAGTCGATGTGGTCGCGGGTGACCAGGGGCTGCTCGGCGTACATGGCCTCAAGTTGAGCAGCGAACCACGCACCCGTCAACCGTCCTCCATTACCGCTCTGTTGCGATCTCCTGTCGCCACGCGACACCTCCCGCGCCCCCGGCGTCCCGTCACCGCCGACCCTTGACACCCGCCGATCGCGCACGCGTACGATCGAAAGCGGAGTGCAGTGCCCCGCCGGACGCGTTGAGGGACGCGGGCCGGCCGCAACGGCCGTACGTGACCACGCCGTACCCCCGCCCCGTGCGCCCGCGCGCATCCCGCATCTCCGCCCTCCCGCCTGGAGCCTCCGCATGGCCACCCCGCCGGACGTCCTGCCCGCCCCCTCCTCCCCGCCCGCTCCGGTACCGATCCGCCGAGGCGCTGCCACCACCACCGCCACCGCGCCCGACCTCTGGGCCGCCACCGCCCGGATCGTCCCGCGCCGCCGCACCGGCCAGTGGATCTCCGCCGCGGTCGCCCTGCTGCTGTTCGCGATGGCGGTCAACTCCCTGGTCCGCAACAAGGCGTTCCAGTGGGACGTGGTCGCCGAGTGGTTCACCGCCACCTCGGTGATGAACGGCCTCACCCTGACCCTCTGGCTGACCGCCGTCACCCTCGGCCTGGGCTTCGTGCTCGGCACCGTCCTCGCCACCATGCGACTGTCCGCCAACCCGGTGCTGCGCACGCTCAGCTGGATCTACATCTGGATCTTCCGCTCCACCCCCGCCCTGGTGCAGCTGCTGCTGTTCTTCAACATCGGCGCGCTGTACCCGACCCTCGGCCTGGGCATCCCGTTCGGCCCGGAGTTCGTCACCGTCCGCACGGTCAACCTGTTCGGCCCGACCTTCACCGCCGTGGTGGGGCTCACCCTGCTGGAGGCCGCGTACGCCGCCGAGGTGGTGCGCGGCGGCATCCTCTCCGTCGACCGGGGCCAGCTGGAGGCCGCCGCCGCGCTCGGCCTCGGCCGGTGGCGGGTGCTGCGCCGGATCGTCGTCCCGCAGGCGATGCGCTCGATCGTGCCGACCGCCGGGAACATGCTGATCAGCGCCCTCAAGGGGACCAGCATCATCAGCGTGCTGGCCGTCTCCGACCTGCTCTACTCCGTCCAGCTGGTCTATCTGCAGTCGTACCAGGTCATCCCGATGCTGATGGTCGCCACCCTCTGGTACGTGGTGATCACCACCGTGCTCTCGGTCGGGCAGTTCTACGTCGAGCGCCACTTCGCGAAGGGCGCCACCCGCGAGGGCCTGCCGCCCACGCCGCTGCACCGGGCCCGCGCCGCGTACCGGCGGCTGCGCGCCGTCGCGGACGAGGCCGCCCCCGGGGAGACCGGCACGAGCGGGGCCGGCACGGGCGGGACCGCCACCGGGAAGGACGCCCGATGAGCGCCGTCCTGGTCGTCGTCGGCGCCGGGCCGCGCGGCACCGGGGTGCTGGAGCGGATAGCCGCCAACGCCCCCGAACTGCTGCCCGCCGACCGGCCGTTGCACATCCACCTGGTCGACCCGCACCCGCCCGGCGGCGGCCGGATCTGGCGCCACGAGCAGTCCCCGCTGCTGCGGATGAACTCGATGGCGGAGGACGTCACCATGTTCACCGACGAGCGCTCGACCCTCGACGGGCCGGTCCGCCCCGGCCCCTCGCTCGCCGAATGGGCCGCCCGTCCCGAGGAGTTCGCCCCCTACCGGGAGATCGCCGACCCCGAACTGCGGGCCGAGCTGGACACCCTCGCGCCCACCGACTTCCCCACCCGGCGGGCCCAGAGCGCCTATCTGGACTGGGTGTTCCGGCGCGCCGTCGCCGACCTGCCGCCGCACATCACGGTCACCGTCCACCGGGACACCGCGCAACGGATCGAGGGCCCGGCGGACGGTCCGCAGCTGGTCCACCTCTCCGACCGGGTACTGACCGCCGACCACGTCGTCCTCACCCTCGGCCACCTCGAGTCCCACCCCGACCCCCGCTACGACGCCGACGCCGCCTTCGCCGCCCGGCACGGCCGCTTCCACCTGCCGCCCGCCCACTCCGCCGACGTCGCCGCCGAACTGGAGCGCATCGCCCCCGGCGAGCACACCGTGCTGCGCGGCTTCGGGCTCGCCTTCGTCGACCTGGTCTCGCTGCTCACCGAGGGCCGCGGCGGCCGGTTCGATGAGGCGGCCGACGGCGGCCTGGTCTACCGGCCCTCGGGCCGCGAACCGGTCGTGCACGTCGGCTCGCGGCGCGGCGTCCCGTACCACTCCAAGACCGGCTACCGCCTGGTCGGACCGCCGCCGCCGTTCCCCCGGTACTTCGACGCCACCGCCGTCGACGCCCTGCTCGACCGGCCCGGAGCGCTCGAACTGCGGCGCGACGCCTGGCCGTTGATGGCCAAGGAGATCGCCTTCGGCCACTACCACGAACTGTTCCACGCCCACCCCGGGCGCACCGCCCTGCCCTGGGCGGAGTTCCTCGACGGCCTCGACGCGCACCCCTGGGCGTCCCCCGGACTGGACGCGCTGGTCGAACGCGCCGTCCCCGACCCGGCCGACCGGCTCGACCTCGAACGCCTGGACCACCCGCTGGCCGGCCTGGAACTCGGCTCTGCCGAGGAACTCCAGCGGTACCTGCGCCGCTACATCGCCGAGGACGCCGACCGGCGCGCCGACCCCGCGCACAGCGCCGACCTCGGCGCCTTCCTCGCCCTGCTCTCGCTGTTCGGCCAGCTGCCCCGGATCCTCGCCTCCGGCCGACTCACCGCCCGGTCGGTGGGCGAGGAGGTCGACGAGTGGTTCTTCGGCTACTTCAGCTACCTGGCATCCGGCCCACCCGGCTTCCGGCTGCGCCAACTGCTCGCGCTCTCCGAGGCCGGCGTGGTCCGCTTCCTCGGCGCGGGCGTCCGGGTCGAACGGGACGAGCGCACCGGCAGCTGGCTGGCCTCCGGCGCCACCGTGCCTGGCCGCACCGTCACCGCCACCGCGCTGGTCGAGGCGTACCTGCCCAAGCACGTACTGGCCCGCACCCGGGACCCGCTGCTGCGCGAACTGCACCGGGACGGGCGGATCGTCGAGGAGGTGGTCAGCGACCCGGAGCACACCCACCACTCGGGGCTGCTCACCATCCGGCCCCGGGACGGCCTCGTCCTCGACCCGACCCTCGGCGGGGAACCGCACCCGCGCCGCACCGCGCTCGGCCCGCACACCAGCGTGCGGGCGGCTGCCGCGTTCGCCCGGCCGCGCACGGACTCGCCCGGCTTCCGGCAGAACGACGCGGCGGCGCGGGCGCTGCTGGGCGCGCTCGCCGGGGTGGGGGCCGAGGTGGTGCCGGTGTGAGAGCTCGGGCGCGCGCGGGCCGCGTCACGGACCGTAGATCTCCTCCACCAGGTCCTCGGCCGTGACGTGGTCCGGCGCGGCGAGGATCCACTCGCCGATCTGCTTGATCCCGGTGCCCCGCTCCAGCGCGTCCAGACAGGCGTCCGCCTCCTTCTCCGAGGCGAACTCCCAGGCCAGCACGCGACGGATCAGCGCCAGCGCCTCGGCCGGGTGCATCCGCGGCCGCTTGCCGGGCTTCGGGCGCCCGGCCGGGGCCGCCGCCAGCCGCTGCTGGCGGGCGGCGAGGTCCTGCCAGGCGTGGACGGTCAGGGGGTGCTGCTCGCCGAGGACGGCGACCAGCTCCGGCAGCAGGGTGCGCAGCTGGAGCACGGCGCCCTCCGGGTCGCCCCGCTCCGCGGTGTACGCCGCCAGGTCGTGCCGCGCCTGGAACACCCGCGGGTCGTGCGGGCCCCAGACGGTGTGCAGTTCCGGCAGCAGCTCGGCGAGCCGGCGCATCGCGCTGACCGTCTCGCCGCTCTCGCCGATGCAGCGGAGCAGGTGGTAGCGGGCGGTGAGGGTGTCCGGGTCGGACGGGCCGAGGGCGACGCGCAGGTCCTCGGCGACGGTGGACAGCAGCCGGATCGCGCCGTCCAGGTCCCCGGTCCGGCTCAGGAACCAGCCGAAGTCGCGCCAGGCGGCAAGGGTCTCGCGGTCCGCGGGGCCGAGCGCGGCCACCGCCTCCTGGGCGATTCCGTGCAGCAGGGCGGCGGCCTCTTCGGGCGTCGCGGCCCGGTGCGCGGCGCTCCGGCGCTCGGCGAGGGCGTGGCGGGCGACCTCGTGCGGGGACGGGGGCGCGGCGCCCTGCGGGGGCGTGGTGAGCGGGGGCAGCACACCCGGTCCGAACACGACCGGCGGCGGGAGCACCGGCACCGGGCCGAACACCACGGGCGGCGGGAACACCGGCACCGGCGGGACGAGCACCACCACGGGCCCGAACCCCGGCTGCTCCGCGGGCACCTCCACCGGCCGCTCCGCGGGCTTGTCCGCCGGGGCCTCCCCCGGGCCCTCCCCCGCCAGCTCCGCGAGCCGCCGCTCCACCGTCCGCGCGTCCGCCGGCCGGTGCTCGGGGTCCTTCGCCAGCAGCTCCGTGACCAGTCCGGCCAGGTCCGCCGGCAGCCCGAACTCCGCCGGGTCCAGCGCCGGCGGCGGCGCGTTCAGGTGCTGGTACATCAGCACCGGCGTCGAGTCGCCGCTGAACGGCCGCACTCCGGTGCAGAGTTCCACCAGGACGCAGCCGAGGGCGTAGAGGTCCGCCCGGCCGTCCACCCGGCCGCCGGTCCAGCGTTCCGGCGCCATGTACGCGGGACTGCCGACGACCGTCCCGGTGGTGGTCAACCCGCCAGCCCCGATGTCGAGTTGGGCGATGCCGAAGTCCAGTACCTTCACCGTGCCGGCCTCGGTGACCATGATGTTCTCGGGCTTGATGTCGCGGTGCACCATGCCCGCGTCGTGGGCGGCGGCCAGCGCCGAGCAGATCTGCCGCCCCCACCGCACGCTCCGCTCCGGACCGGGCGGGCCGTCCCGGAGCACCGAGGTCAGGGTGCGGCCGGTGATCAGCTCCATCACCAGGTACGTCACCGTGCGGCCGCCCAACTCACCCTCGCCCAGATCGTGCACGGTGACGATGTGCGGATGCGAGAGGTTGCCCGCCGCGCAGGCCTCGCGGACGAACCGGAGCGCGGCCTTCTGCTGGTCCTCGCCGTGGTGGTTGATGACCTTGACCGCCACCGGGCGCCGCATCCGGGAGTCGAAGGCCCGCCACACCACACCGAAGCCGCCCTGGCCCAGCCGCTCCACCAGCTCGTACCGACCGTCGAGCACGTCGCCGATCATCACCCGCCCACCCCCGCACTCGTGCCGCCTCCGCACTCTATCCACGGGACCGCCCGCTCCGGCCGTCCCTTCGCCCGCTCTTTCTCCCGCCTCCACTTCCCGCCTTCGGCCACATCTCCCCTGCCGCCGGCGTGTGCCCTGGTGGGAGGATGGCAACGGGCCCCGCGACGACGCGTTGGCCGCACGCACAACAAGGAGCGCAGTCATGGCCAAGCAGGCCCCGCAGAGCGATCCGGCGCAGGACGCCCCCCGGGTGTCCGCGCCCCAGCACGCGGCCGCCGGGCTGCCCGCGGTCGGCCACAGCCTGCGGATGGCCGCCGAGCAGATGGGTGTCCGCCGCACCCTCAGCACCCTGCTCAAGGTCAACCAGCCCGACGGCTTCGACTGCCCCGGCTGCGCCTGGCCCGAGCCGGGCAAGACGCACACCGCCGAGTTCTGCGAGAACGGCGCCAAGGCCGTCGCCGAGGAGGCCACCGAGCGCCGGATCCGCGCCGAGTTCTTCGCCGCGCACCCGGTCGCCGAACTCGCCGAGCGCTCCGGCTACTGGCTCGGCCAGCAGGGCCGGCTCACCGCGCCGATGCTCCTCGACGAGGGTGCCACCCACTACACCCCGATCTCCTGGGACGACGCCTTCGCGCTCATCGCCGAGGAGCTTCGGGCCCTGGACACCCCGGACGGCGCCGCGTTCTACACCTCGGGCCGGACCAGCAACGAGGCCGCGTTCGCCTACCAGCTGTTCGCCCGCCGGCTCGGCACCAACAACCTGCCGGACTGCTCCAACATGTGCCACGAGTCCTCCGGCTCGGCGCTCACCGAGACCCTCGGCGTCGGCAAGGGCAGCGTCAGCCTCAAGGACCTCTACCAGGCCGATCTGATCATCGTCGCGGGCCAGAACCCGGGCACCAACCACCCCCGGATGCTCTCCGCCCTGGAGCGGGCCAAGCGCGCCGGCGCCACCATCGTCAGCGTCAACCCGCTGCCCGAGGCCGGGCTGGAGCGGTTCAAGAACCCGCAGCAGGCCCGCGGCCTGGTCGGCCACGGCACCAAGCTGACCGACCTCTTCCTGCAGATCCGGCTCGGCGGCGACCTCGCCCTGTTCCGCGCCCTGAACCAGCTGATCCTGGAGAAGGACGCCGTCGACCACGCCTTCGTCGCCGAGCACGGCCACGGCTTCGAGGAGTTCGCCGCCGAGGCCCGGACCACCTCCCGCGAGGAGGTGCTCGCCGCCACCGGCCTGCCCTGGGAGCAGATCGAGGAACTCGGCCGGATGGTCCTCGCCTCCGAGAAGGTCATCGTCTGCTGGGCGATGGGCCTCACCCAGCACAAGCACTCCGTGCCGACCATCCGCGAGGTGGTCAACTTCCTGCTGCTGCGCGGCAACGTGGGCCGCCCCGGCGCCGGCGTCTGCCCGGTGCGCGGCCACAGCAACGTCCAGGGCGACCGGACGATGGGCATCTTCGAACGGCCCTCCGCCGCTTTCCTGGACGCCCTCGGCCGCGAGTTCTCCTTCGAACCGCCGCGCGAGCACGGCTTCGACTCGGTCGACACCATCCGGGCCATGCGGGACGGCCGGATCGGCGTCTTCTTCGCCATGGGCGGCAACTTCGTCGCCGCCACCCCGGACACCAAGGTCACCGAGGCGGCGATGCGCCGCTGCCGGCTGACCGTGCACGTCTCCACCAAGCTCAACCGCTCGCACGTGATCACCGGCGCCCGCGCGCTGATCCTGCCCACCCTCGGCCGCACCGACCGGGACGTCACCGCACGCGGCGCCCAGTTCGTCAGCGTCGAGGACTCCATGGGCCAGGTCCACTCCTCGCGCGGCGGCCTGCGCCCGCCGGCCCCGGGCCTGCTCTCCGAGGTCGCCATCGTCTGCCGCCTCGCCCGCGCCGCCCTCGGTCCGCAGGACACCGTGCCGTGGGAGGACTTCGCGGACGACTACGACACCCTGCGCGACCGGATCGCCAGGGTCGTCCCCGGCTTCCAGGACTTCAACGACAAGGTCCGCCGCCCGGGCGGCTTCACCCTCCCGCACGGCCCGCGCGACACCCGCACCTTCCCGACCGCGACCGGCAAGGCCAACTTCACGGTCAACCCGCTCACCGCCCCCGAGGTGCCGGAGGGCCGGCTGCTGCTGCAGACGCTGCGCTCGCACGACCAGTACAACACCACCATCTACGGCCTCGACGACCGCTACCGCGGCATCACGGGCGGCCGGCGCGTGGTGCTCGTCAACCCGGCGGACGCGGACGAGTTCGGTCTGTCCGACGGGCAGTACGTGGACCTGGTCAGCGAGTGGAAGGACGGCGTGGAGCGCCGCGCCCCGCACTTCCGCGTCGTCCACTACCCGGTGGCGCGGGGCGGGGCGGCCGCGTACTACCCGGAGACGAACGTGCTGGTGCCGCTGGACTCCACGGCGGACGTCAGCAACACCCCGACGTCGAAGGCGGTCGTGATCCGCTTCGAGGCCGACAGCGGCGCCGATGCCTGATCCCTCGGTGCTCCACCCGATGCCGGAGCAGCCCCGCGTGGTGCTGCTCCGGCCGCTGGTGACGTCGCCGCTGATCGAGGTCGGGGAGTTCACCTACTACGACGACCCGGACGACCCGATGGCGTTCGAGACCCGGAACGTGCTGTACCACTACGGCCCAGAGCGGCTGGTCATCGGCAGGTACTGCGCCCTGGGCACCGGCGTCCGCTTCATCATGAACGGCGCCAACCACCGGACGGACGGCCCGTCGACCTTCCCGTTCCCGATCATGGGCGGCTCCTGGGCGGCGCATTTCGACCTGCTCACCGATCTCCCGAACCGTGGCGACACGGTGGTGGGCAGTGATGTGTGGTTCGGCAACGGCGTGACGGTGATGCCCGGCGTCCGCATCGGCCACGGCGCGATCGTGGCGACGGGCTCGGTGGTCACGGCCGACGTCCCGGACTACGCCGTCGTCGGCGGCAACCCGGCCCGGGTGATCCGCCGCCGGTACGAGGAGGCGGACGTCGCCCGTCTCGTGGCTGTGGCCTGGTGGGACTGGCCTGCTGAGCACATCACCGCCCATGTGCGGACGATCATGTCCGGGACGGTGGAGGAGCTGGAGGCGGTGGCACCGGAGTAGTTCTGGCAGTCTGCCCAGGTGTCGAAGAAGCAGAAGCACGTCACGACCTTCGCCGAGTTGGTGGCGGCCATGCCGTCACCGGCGGAGGATTCCCATGGCTCCTACGTCCAAATGCCCGTGGCTGCCCGCGGCTTCACCGATGCCGACGGCTGCTACTGGCGGCTCACCCGCGGCCCGATCGATCCCCGCCGGGCCAAGCGGCTCGCGGTTGATGCGGACGTGATGACGATGGGCACCTACTACGAGGAGCGGGTCGAACGGTGGCTTCCGCGTTTCGTCAAGGAGGCCGAACGCCCGGCGGCCTGGGTGGAGGCACGGGCCCGCTTCGACGCTGATGAGCTGCCGATTCATGAGGCGTACGAGTTTGTCGGGGAGGACGGCCGCGTCCTGCTTTTCATCGAGACGTACTGCTGAGTCGAGAGCGGGCGCGACCGAACTCGGCCGGGAGGCACTCCGGAGTGGGAAGTCGGCGAATCCGACTTCCCACTCCCGGCACACCCCGCCTCGGCTGCGAGGGGCGACTTATGGGTAGCTGGCCCCTCGCTCGAACCGAGCGAGGGGCTGGCGGGATCATGCGTGCTGGTCGAATCCACTGGCCTTGATCGATTCGAGCAGGTTGAGGAAGGTCGCAGGATCCGCGCCGAGGATCGTTCCGGGCTCGTCGGACTCTCGCAGTTCCACCACCTCACCACGGGCACGGACCTCCACGCACTCGTTGTTCGAAGCGCTGTAACTGGACTTCTGCCAGCTGGAGCTGTTCACGCACTCCCCTTTCCGTCCGTGGTACTACCAATACCTCTGGCCACAGCCGACAACCCCGGACTCCCCAACCACATCCTGATCGCGCCCTGCTCCAGCTTTGCCTCGGTTGGGCGGACAGCGACCCGGATCCTGCTGCCCCTCGCTCGGGCCGAGCGAGGGGCCAGCGAGATCACGCGTGGTGGTCGAGTTCGCCGGCCTTGATCGCATCGAGGAGGTCGGCGAAGGTGGCTGCGGCAGTGTGGAGTATGAGTTCACCGTCATCGGACTCCCGGAGTTCGACCAGCCCGCTTACGGTTCGGACTTCCACGCAGTTTTCGCTTGAGCTGCTGAAGGAAGACTTCTGCCAGTTGCTCTGATACATCTCGATCCCTACAAAGTTCGGACTGTCCGGCTGATCAGGTCGCGCGATTCGTCCTCTGTGAGCGCGTACTTCTCGATGCGCCCGAAGGTTGCACGGTAGGCAGCGAGTTCACCCGGGGCGTCGAAGAAGAAGGGTCCCCGCGAGGACTCCATCTCAGTGGTATCCAGCTCCGGCACCTCGCCGAAGCTGTAGATGATGCTCTCGATCGGGCCTGGCTGGGTATCTACGCTGAAGGGGATCACGCGGATGCTTATGCTCTCCCTGAGCGAGTCGTCGACCAGACAGCCAAGCTGCTGCCGCAGTACATCGGTGCCGCCATAACGTGTGATCAGGCATGATTCGTGAAGGTAGATCTCCAGCTTCTTCCGAGGGTCTCGGAGGAAGAGGTTTCTGCGCTGCGTTCGGAAGGCAATCCGCAGATCAGTCTCATGAACGGTGAGCTGGGGGATGACCCGACTGAACATCCCCTTCGAGTAGTCTCCGGTTTGCAGGAGCCCCGGAAGGAATGCGGACGTCCAGATCTTGATCGTCCCTGCGGCGAAATCCTCATGCTCCGCAGATTCGAGGAAGGTGCTGGGGATCAGGCCGCGATACTCCTCCCACCATCCCTTCGTCCGATCCTGCGTCATGTTGCCCAGTGCGTCGATCAGAGGTTCGTTGAGGCACTGGCAGGCGTTGGTGATGGCGCGCAGACGCTGACGGCTGACTCCGATCCTGCCGGACTCCATCTGGCTGATCTGACTCACGTCGATGTCGAGGATCCTGGCAAGCTGCGGACCGCTGAGCGTCGTAGCCTCGCGAATCTTTCGCAGCTCGGCACCGAGCCGGCGTTGCCTGAAGGACGGGTGGCGGCGTGGCGGCATGCGTTCGTTCCTTACGTGAATGGCGCCAAGTCTGCCGCCTGGCAGCCGGATCGGTCCACCACTCCCTACCCGCCTTCCCGCTTGAGGGTGATGTTTGAGCTAGTTGGTATCTCATAGGGAACTCTTGCTGTAGCGTCGGCCTCCGATCCGATCCGATGGATCGTCAGTAATGCCTGTTCACGGGGCAGTAGGCGCCTGCTGCCCTCATGCGCCGCAGAGCAACCGGCTTCGGCCTGGCCTGGCCTGGCTCACGGTGACGCATCCGTCGACGTTTCCTCCCTCCCTGCCCCTCCCCTTGGAGGTTCGCCATGCGTGCCTGCAACCCGCCCGACTGCTCCGCCGTCCGGGCCGAACTCCGCTCCCTCCTCCACACCGCCGGCTGGCGGCCGGACACCATCGCCGACGCCGAACTCGCCTTCCAGGAACTGTTCGTCAATGCCTGGCGGCACGGGCGCTGCCCCGCCCCGGCCGTCCTGGTCTCCCTGCGGCCGACCATCCTCCGCGTCGCCGTCTGCGACGACTGCCCCGACCTGCCCGAACCCCGCATCTCCGCCGACCCCTACGCCGTCTCCGGGCGCGGACTCCACCTCGTGCGCGCCCTCACCCACCGCCTCGGCGTCGACCCCACCAAGACGGGCAAGGTCGTCTGGTTCGAGCTGGACTTCGCCGCGTGAACGCCCCCGTCGACCCCCACGACCCCTACCTGCGCACCTACACCGAACCCGAGGTCACCGCCCTCCTCCTCGAACTCCACGAACGCGGCAGACCCCACGGCCTGCGCTGGGGCTCCGCCGCCGTGGCGGAGCCCACCATCGACGGCCGCCTCCTCGTCGACTTCGGCGACGCCCCCCTCTCCACCCTCCTCAACCTCCTCACCCTGCTCCGCCAGGCGACCCCGGGGTGAGCGGCTTCCTCGTCGGCGCCGCCTTCGCCGTCCTCCTCGCCCTCGCCATCGCCACCGTGATCACCGGTGTCGTCACCGCCCTGAAGATCGGCCCGCCCCCGCCGCCGATCACCCGCCACGGCCACTGGGAAACCCACACCCTCCCCGACGGCACCACCGAACACACCTGGACCCCCCACCAACCCCCAACCCGCATACCCCAGTAACCACCCGGAGTGGGAAGTCGAACCCACCGACCTCCCACTCCACGGGCGACCGCCGCTCGGCCCCGGCGGCTCCCCTGCACACAGCAAGGGAGCCACCGAACGAGCACCCAGGAGCAGGAAGTCGGCGACACCGACTTCCCACTCCTCCTGACCTCCGGCCTCCCCAGAAGGATCGACGTCGGCGAACAACTGCCCACAAACAACGGCTTCCCGGTGGCCCCTTGCCGCGCAAGGGGCCACCGGAGCGGAGTAGGAAGTCGACCCGTTCGACTTCCTACTCCACCCGGCCTCCGGCTTGAGCAACTGCCTCTCGCCCCAGCCGGGCGAGGGGCAGCCGGCCAAGGTCGGGTGAAGTGGAGCGGGTCAGTTCCGGTGGCTCCCTTGCAGCACGCGAGGGAGCCACCGTAGAAGAGCTCAGGAGCAGGAAGTCGGCGGCATTGGCTTCCGGCTCCGTCTGATCCTCGACCGAAGGAACGGCATCGCGAACGGCTGCCCCCGGATAGGCACGGCGATGTTCCGGTGGCCCCTTGCGCGCAGCAAGGGGCCACCGGAGAGAACGAGCCAGGAGTGGGAAGTCGGCGGCATCGACTTTCCACTCCTGGTGGCCTTCGGCCGCGCCAGCAGGAATGGCGTTGGCGAACCGTTGCCCACGGACAGCGGCCCTTCGGCGGCCCCCTTGCGCGCGCAAGGGGGCCGCCGAAAAGGAGAGAGCAGCAACCCGCGCCGGACCGCGAGCCGAACAGCATCGGAGTCGGAGTGGGAAGTCGGACCTGTCGACTTCCCACTCCGCCCCAGGCTTGGGGGCTGCTCCAGGGCCCGTGCCCGAGTCCAACGAGCGGCCTTGGCGTGCTCCGGTGGCTTCTTGCCCGGCGCAAGGAGCCACCGGAAAAGGCCCGGAGTAGGCAGTCAGCCTCGCCGACTTCCTACTCTGCCTGGCCTTCGGCTTGAGCAACTGCCCCTCGCCCCAGCCGGGCGAGGGGCAGCCAGCCGAGACCGGATGAAGTGGAGCGTTCGGTTCGGTGGCTCCCTTGCGAGCGGCAACGGAGCCACCGAAAGGAGCCCCGAGACGCAGGAAGGCGGCGACATCGACTTCCTGCTCCGCCTGATCCTCGACCCACCAGGAGGAACGGCATCGGCGAACGGCCGCCCCCGGAAAGGGACAGCGGTGTTCCGGTGGCCCCTTGCTGCGTGCAAGGGGCCACCGGAAATGACTCTCACCGCCCCCTCACCTTCGACCTGCGCCGATGCCCCTCGCGCAAACCGAGCGAGGGGCAGTCGGCCGAGATCGAGCGAGGTGAAGTGGGAAGTCGGCGGTGTCGACTTTCTGCTCCCCTCACCTTCGACTTGAGCAGCTGCCCCCTCGCTCGGGCCGAGCGAGGGGGCAGCCGGCCGAGGCTGGGTGAAATGGAGCGGGAAAACGCCCGACCTACTTCCCGCTCCACCGACGGCCGCGGCTCGGTTCGGTGGCTCCCCTGCACACAGCAAGGGAGCCACCGAACGAGCACCCAGGAACAGGAAGTCAGCGGCATCGACCTCCCACTCCCGCTGACCTCCGACGTCCCAGAAAGAACGGGTGGCGGCGAACGGATGCCCACAGACAACGGCGTCCCGGTGGCCCCCTTGCCGTGCAGGGGGCCACCGGAGCGGAGCAGGAAGTCGGCCCGCTCGACTTCCTGCTCCGCCCTGCCCCCGGCTTGAGCAA
>NZ_JAIY01000006.1:1063259-1068065 GCF_000710405.2 Kitasatospora sp. MBT66
CGAGGGGCAGCCAGCCGAGACCGGATGAAGTGGAGCGGCTCGGTTCGCCGGCTCCCTTGCGAGCCGTTAGGGAGCCACCGAAGGAGAACCGAGGCGTAGGAAGTCGGCGACATCGACACCATCGGGAGGAACGGCATCGACGAACGACCGCCCCGAATAGGGAGGCGACGTTCCGGTGGCCCCTTGCGCGCAGCAAGGGGCCACCGGAAACAACTCTCACCGCACCCTCGCACTCCACCCAAGCGCCCGACCCTCGCGCTACAAGTCAAGCGAGGTGGAGTCCGGGCCAGGTGGCTTCCTTGCACGCCGCAAGGAAGCCACCTTCGAAGAGCTCCGGAGCAGGAAGTCGGCGGCATCGACTTCCTGCACGGGGCCACCCCCGCGAGAGCGCGGAGGCCCGCACATACGGCAACGTTCCGGCAGCACGCTCACGCCAGTGCGCGCCGGTCCGAGCCGGGACGGAGCAGGAAGTCGAGGGGCCCGACTTCCTGCTCCGCACCTGATACTTGGGGGCAGCCGGCCGAAGCCGGGGGCTGCGGAGTGGTCAGCCGTAGTAGGCCAGGAACTCCCCGATGACCTCAGGCGGATTGGCAGCCTCGGTGGCCTCCTCCTCCCAGCCCGGGGAGTCCATGTCGAACACGACGACGGGCAGCGGGCGGCCGAAGATCCGCACCACCTCGCCGCTCTCGTGGAGCCCCCGGGCAAGGCCGATCACGGTCTCCTGGAAATGGAGCCGCAGCCCGTCCGCCCGGGCAGCCACCGCAGGATCTCCCAAGCGGCGATCGAGGTCGAACGGGCCGTCGTACCAGAGGCCGAGCCGCCCGGCCTCCTCCTCCCACAGCGCGCCGCCGCCCGGGTCCTCGGGGACGTTGCCGAGCCGGTCGAAGCCCTCCAGGATCCAGTACGCGTAGTTCCAGCGCGCCTCGTCGGGGTCGGCGTCGGCCGCCGCCCGGTAGCGGCTCTCGGTGTTGTGGCCGATGTCGACGTACGGGCGCCGGTCGTCGGCGTCCACCCGCCAGACGTTGAGGGCGAGGACGTACACCTCCGACCTGACCGCGTCGGGCAGACGCTCCAGGATGCCCGCACTCGCCCGCAGCAGATGCTCCTCGAACGTCTCCGTCGTCGTCATGGCGCGAGCCTCCCGTCCCGCCGCAGCGGGAACAGCGGCGGGGCCGGGCCGCGGGGAACGCCCCCGAGGCCCGGCCCCGAAGGTCCGCGTCAGTGCTGGTTCGGCGGCAGGGTGCCCGACGCCGTCCCGGAGGCCGTCGCCGTGCCGGACGCGGTGGCCGCGGCGGAGCCGGAGGCGGTGGGCGAGCCGGTGCCGGCCGGGGTGCCGGTGGGGGTGCCCGTCGGCGTCCCGGTGGGCGTGCCGGTCGGCGTACCGGTGGGCGTCCCGGTGGGCGTGCCCGTCGGGGTACCGGTGGGCGTGCCCGTGGGCGTGCCGGTGGGCGTCCCGGTCGGGATGCCCGTCGGGATCGACGTCGGCGTCCCGGTCGGCGTCCCCGTCGGGGTGCCGGTGCCCGGGTCGGTCGGCGTCCCGGTCGGCGTCACGCCCGGAGTGGTCGGCGTGCCCGGGTTGGTCGGGTCGGGCGTGCCCGGGGTGACAGGGGCGGTGGTGCCCGGCGCGGGCGGGGTGCCCGGGAGGGCGGGCACGACCGGCGGGACCACGGTGCCCTCGGGGACCGGCGGCTGGTTCAGCGGGCTGGACGCGATCGGGGTGACCGCGTCCCAGCCGGCCGGCAGGTCCGGCACCTTCCACGAGCCGCCCGCCTCGTCGGCGGCACCGCTCGGGTCCGGGCGGACGGCGCCGAGGATCGGGTTGGCCCCGATCGGGCCGACCTTGACGTACGAGCCCGGCCGCGGCGCGTGCACGACCAGCCCGCCGCCGATGTACATCGCGACGTGCGTGGCGCCCTCGAAGTAGATGACGAGGTCGCCGGGCCGCATCTGGTTCAGCGGGATGTGCTGGAGCTGCGCCCACTGCTCCTGGCTGGTGCGCGGGATCGGCTTGCCGGCGTGCAGCCAGGCCTGCGAGGTGAGCCCGGAGCAGTCGAAGACGTCCGGACCGGCCCCGCCCCACACGTACGGCTTGCCGAGCTGGGCGAGCGCGAAGGCGACGGCGGCCCGCCCGGCCAGCGACGGCGTGCGCTCGCCCTGGCCGAGCACCCCGGAGGCGAGCAGGGCGAGCTGCGCCTCGTCGGCCTTGGCCTTCTCGACCTGCTCCAGTTCGGCGCGCTGCGCCCCGGTGAGCGAGGAGACCAGCTGCTCGACGGCGGCGAGGTCGGCGGCGACCTTGGCCTTGGCGGCGTCCTGCTGGGTGACCAGGGTCTGCGAGGTGCTCAGCGCCTCCTCGTTCTGCTTCTGCAGCACGCCCAACGCGTCGCGGTCGGAGGTCAGCTTGGCGAGGAACTCGTTCTGCGAGCGGCTCGCGGTGGCGAGCAGCTCCGCGATGGTGACGGCCTCGTACGGGTCCTTGGAGAGCAGCAGCTCGGCGTAGGCGGAGGCGGCGCCGTTGCGGTACTGGGCGGCGGCGAGCTGGGCCGCGATGTCCGTACCGGCGTCGACCTGCTTCTCCTGGCGGTCCACCTTGGACTTGAGCTCGGCGAGCGAGGCCTGCTGCTCGGCGACCTTGGCGACGGCCGCGTTGTACTGCTCGGTGGCGGCCTCGGCACCCTGGTACAGCGCCTGCAACTGCTCCAGCAGCGGGCCGAGGGTGGCCTTGGCGGCGGCGAGCGGGTCACCGTTGGGGTCGTTCACGGGCGCGCCGGGCGCGGTGGCCCCGGGGGTGGGCTGGGCCGGGTCGGCCCAGGCCGCGCCGGCGGCCAGCGGCAGCGCCAGCGCGGCGGCCGCGAGAACGGCCCCGCAGCGCAGTGCGGCCCGCACCCAGGCCGGCCGTCCGCCGCCGCGGTTGCCCGCCCGCCGTCCGTCCGTCGGTTCCGCTCCTCGTACCCCGCCGCCCATAGGTCCCGTCCTCCCCTAAGCCCACGCTCCGGGGTCCCCGGACCTCCGCAGATCCTGCCATGTGTTACTCACCGGAAACAGACCGCACCCGTACGGCTCGATGAATTTTTCGCCCCCGGTGTGAGACAGCTCTCAGCAAAACGGGCGAACCAGGGCAGATCTCCACTAATGTCCAGCTCAGCGCGGTGGGCAACACCCCCTGGAAAGGTCCTGGCCACCCCCAAGTCACCATCGGAACCACGATTCCGATGCCTGTTCACCTTCCGTTCATCCGGGATCCCTACCGTCGCGAACAACGCCAACGTCTGTGCGACAACTACGACGATTGTTTGGGTATGGAACACATCTCGTTCCTGGTGGCCGTTGTGATCATCACGGCGCTCGCCTTCGACTTCACCAACGGGTTCCACGACACCGCCAACGCGATGGCCACCTCCATCGCCACGGGAGCCCTCAGGCCGAAGGTCGCGGTCACCATCGCGGCCGTTCTCAACTTCGCGGGTGCGTTCCTCTCCGTGAAGGTCGCCACCACCATCTCGGGCGGCATCGTCAACGAGAAGGCCGGCATCCATCCGGAGATCATCTTCGCCGCACTGGCAGGCGCGATCCTCTGGAACCTGCTGACCTGGCTGCGCGGTCTGCCGTCGAGCTCCTCGCACGCGCTCTACGGCGGCCTGATCGGCGCCACCGTGGTCGGCGTCGGCGTCAACGGTGTCAACTTCGACACCGTCGTCAGCAAGATCCTCATCCCGGCCGTCGCCTCCCCGCTCGTGGCCGGTCTGGCCGCCTGGGGCGCCACCAAGCTCGCCTTCGCGATCACCCGCAAGGCCAAGGGCGAGACCGTCGGCAAGGGCTTCCGCACCGGCCAGATCTTCTCCTCCTCGCTGATCTCGCTGGCGCACGGCACCAACGACGCCCAGAAGACGATGGGCATCATCACCCTGACCCTGGTCTCGGTCGGCGCCCTGCCGAAGGGCGCGCTGCCCCCCACCTGGGTCATCGTCTCGGCCGGCGCCGCGATCGCGGTCGGCACCTACATGGGCGGCTGGCGGATCATCCGCTCGATGGGCAAGGGCCTCGCGGACATCACCCCGCGCCAGGGCTTCGCCTCCGAGTCGGCCGCCGCGACGGTCATCCTGACCTCCTCGCACATGGGCTTCGGCCTCTCCACCACCCAGGTCTGCTCCGGCGGCATCATGGGCGCCGGTCTCGGCGGCCCGAAGGCCGAGCTGCGCTGGGGCCTGGTCCGCCGCATGGTCTACACCTGGGGCCTGACCCTGCCCGCCGCCGCCACCGTGGGCGGACTCGCGGCCTTCCTGGCCGAGCAGGGCAACTGGGGCGTGGCGCTGGTCGGCGTCGCCCTGGTGGCCGGCTCGGGCGCGATGTGGGTCATCTCCCGCCGCCAGCCGGTCGGTGCGGACAACGTCACCGCCGACGACGTCGCCGACGTCACCCCGGTCGAGGTCGGCCCGGCCGCGTCCGCCACCCCGACCCCCGCCTCGACCACGGTCGCGGCCTGACCGCCGCCGGCTGAGGAGCTCGAAACACCATGCACATCAAGTGGAACGCCCTGGCCCAGACCGCAGGCGTCAGCTTCGGCATCACCGTCGCCGTCGTCGCCGTCTTCGCCCTCGGCATCCTGGCCCTGTCCCGCCGCGAGGCCTCGCTCACCGCGCAGCGCGAGGCGGCCGGACCGGGCGCCCCGGCGAACGGCGGCCGGCTGGCCCTGGCCGGCGCCTACACCTGCTTCGCCGTCTGCGGCGCGGCCGTCCTCTACGGGCTGTCGCTGATCGCGGGCAAGTAGCCCGACGGCGCAGCAGCCACGCAGCACCGAACGGCCGGAGG
>NZ_JAIY01000006.1:1068100-1080208 GCF_000710405.2 Kitasatospora sp. MBT66
CCTCCGGCCGTTTCCGTACCCGTCCCCCGGGCCGACAGCCGCCGACCCGCCCCCGGCCCTCCGTTCCCCTTCCCGTTCCCGTTCCCGGCCCGGACGCCCGCCCGCGTGCCGAGACACGCACGACCCGGACACCGCACGACCCGGGCCTCGGACGACCCGCACAGGGCACCCAACGCCGGACGCCCGCCCAGTGATCGGGCGGGCGTCCGGTCGGACGGGGTCCTGGGCGGATCAGTCCTGAGCGGTGCGCAGCACCGTCTCGCGGATGAACAGCACCGTGACGAAGGCCAGCAGCGCGAACGGCGCCGCGACCAGGAACACCACCCCGACCCCGTGCCCGAAGGCGTCGGTGACCAGCGGCACCAGCGGCGCGGGCAGCTTGTGCAGGTCCGGGATGCCGCCGCCGAGCGCGCCGCCGGCCGGGACGTGCGCGGCGGCCAGGTTCTCGGCGAGGTAGTGGCCGACCCGGTTGTTCATCAGCGCGCCGAGCGCGGAGACGCCCATCGCGCCGCCCATGGTGCGGAAGAAGGTGACCACCGAGCTGGCCGCGCCGAGCTCGGCGCGCGGCACGGTGTTCTGCACGGCGAGGACGAGGTTCTGCATGGTGAGGCCGAGGCCGATGCCGGTGATCGCCATGTAGACCGAGAGCAGGCCGTAGGCCGTGTCGGCCCGGGCGGTGCCGAGCAGGGCGAAGCCGACGGCGAGCAGCAGGGTGCCGGCGACCAGGTAGGCCTTCCACTTGCCGTACTTGGTGATCAGCCGGCCGGCCACGGTGGACGAGACGGCCAGGCCGAGGATCATCGGCAGGGTCATCAGCCCGGCCACCGTCGGGGACTTGTCCCGGGCGAGCTGGAAGTACTGGCTGAGGAACGTGGTGGCGCCGTACATCCCGATCCCGACCAGGACGCTGGCCAGCGCGGACAGGGTGACCGTCCGGTGCCGGAACAGGTGCGGCGGGATGATCGGCTCGGCGGCGCGGCGCTCGACCACGACGGCCAGGCCGCCGAGCAGCAGTCCGCCGCCGACCATGGCCGCGGTCTGCCAGGAGAGCCAGGCGTAGTTCTTGCCGGCCAGGGTGATCCAGATCATCAGCAGGCTGACCGCGCCGGTGATCACCAGTGCGCCCAGGTAGTCGATCCGCACCTTGCGCCGGACCACCGGCAGCTTCAGGGTCCGCTGCAGCACCAGGATGGCGGCCAGCGCGAAGGGGATGCCGACGTAGAAGCACCAGCGCCAGCCGAGCCAGGAGGTGTCCACGATGACGCCGCCGATCAGCGGGCCGCCGATGGTGGCGAGGGCGAAGACGGCGCCGAAGTAGCCGCTGTACCGGCCGCGCTCGCGCGGCGGGACCATCGCGGCCAGGCAGATCTGGGCGAGCGCGGTGACGCCGCCGGCGCCGATGCCCTGGAGGGCGCGGCAGGCGATCAGCTGGCCGGTGTTCTGGGAGAAGCCGGCCAGCGCGGAGGAGGCGATGTAGATGACCAGCGCGATCTGCAGCAGCAGCTTCTTGCTGGCGAGGTCGGAGAGCTTGCCCCAGATCGGGGTGGAGGCGGTGAGGGTGAGCAGGGTCGCGGTGATCACCCAGGTGTAGGCGGACTGGCCGCCGTGCAGATCGGTGAGGATCCGGGGCAGTGCGTTGGAGACGACGGTCGACGAGAGCACGGCGACGAAGAGGCCGAGCAGCAGGCCGGAGAGCGCCTCCATCACCTGCCTGTGCGTCATCGGTTGGTCGGTGGCGGCGGCGGCTCCGGTCGAGGCAGTCGGGGTGGCGGTGGCGGTCATCAAGGTCCTTCGGGATAGTTGCCTGACGCAACCATAGGCCGAGATGGTTGACTGGGGCAACCTTCTTCAAGAACAAGTAAAGCCCGGACCGACCCACGGCCCGGGCCACCGAAGGACCACTCCGGCGCTCAGGCGCTCGGCACGGCCGCCTCGCCCACCACATCGTTGAAGCGGTGCAGCAGCTCGGCGAAGCGGACCACGTCCTCCTCCGACCAGTCGGCCATCAGCTCCCGCACCCGGCCCATCCGCGCGTCCCGGGCGGCCAGGAACCGCCGCCGGCCGTCCTCGGTGAGCGAGACCAGCGCCGACCGGCGGTCCAGCGGGTCCGCCTCCCGGGCCAGCAGGCCCAGCTCCTCCAGCGCCCGGATCTGCCGGCTGATGGTCGCCTTGCCGACCGCGAAGTGCACGCCGACGTCGGTCACCCGCACCGGCCCGGCCTGCTCGACATGGCCCAGCAGGCTGTACGCCATGCCCTCCAGCTGCGGATGGACCCGCCGGGACAGCTCCGCCACCCGGGCCCGGCCGCGCCGGAACAGCACCCCGACCTCGCGCTCCACGGCCAGCAGGGGCTGCTCGTCGCGCTCCTCGTTCGGCTCCTTCACCGCGCCAGTATCCCGCAGCCCGTCCGGGCCGCTGCGGCGCGGGAGAAACACAGAGGAAACTAGTTCATGCTATTAAGTATCCGGTTTCCCCCGATACACAAGGAGATGTGCATGACCTCCGCCCCCGGGCAACAGGCAGGGCAGGAACCCGTACAGGAACCGGCGCGGGCATCGGCCCCGGAACCGAGGAAGGGCTTCGCCGCCGAGCTGAAGGGCGCGGTCACCCCGCGCGCGGCGATGCTGGTCATCGGCGTGCTGCTGCTCCAGCTCGGCTTCGTCACCTCGTACGTCGGCGCCCTGCACCACCCCGCCCCGCACGAACTGTCGATCGCGGTGGTCGCCCCGCCGCAGGTCTCCCCCAAGTTCGTCCAGGGCCTGGAGTCCGTCCCGGACCAGGCCGTGAAGGCCGTCACCGCGCCGGACGCGGAGACCGCCACCCAGCAGATCAAGGACCAGAAGGTCTACGCCGCGCTGGTGGTGGACCCGGCGTCCACCGAGGACGTGCTGCTGGTCGCCAACGCGCGCGGCCCGTCCGCCGCCCGGGCCGCCGAGAGCATCGTCACCGGCCTGGAGAAGACCCAGGGCCGCACCGTGAAGGTCGAGGACGTGGTGCCGCTCGCCAAGGGCGACGCCAACGGCCTCTCCTCCTTCTACCTGGTGATCGGCTGGTGCGTCGGCGGCTACCTGGTCGCGTCCATCCTCGGCGTCAGCGCCGGGGCCAAGCCCGCCAACACCAACCGGGCGCTGATCCGCCTCGGCACGCTGGCGCTCTACTCGGTCGCGGCCGGCATCGGCGGCGCGATCATCGTGAAGTCGGTGCTGGACGCGCTGCCCGGGCCGTTCTGGTCGATGTCCGCCGTCGGCGCGCTGGTGGTCTTCGCGGTGGGCGCGTTCACCATGGCGCTGCAGTGCCTGTTCGACATCATCGGCATCGGCGTCGCGGTGCTGCTCTTCGTGGTGCTCGGCAACCCCAGCGCGGGCGGCGTCTTCCCGCCGCCGCTGATGCCGCCGTTCTGGCGGGCGATCGGGGCCTGGTTCCCGAACGGCGCGGGCACCGACGCGACCCGCTCCATCGCCTACTTCGACGGCACCGCGCTGACCCGGCCGCTGCTGGTGCTGCTGGCCTGGGCCCTGGCCGGGGTCGCGGTGACCTTCGCCGCCGTGCTGCGCCGGCCCTCGCACCGCAGCCGCGAGCTGATCGAGGGCTGACCACCGCTCCCGGCCCTCAGGCCTCCAGCCGGCCCGGATCGGCGAGCACCGACCGGACCACTCCCGCCGCGGCTCCCAGCAGGGGGCCGCGGCGGCCCAGTCGGGAGACCGTCAGCCGCTCGTCAGCCCAGGGGCGGACGGTCACCCGGGCGGCCAGCTCGGCCCGCATCGCGGGCAGCAGCCAGGGCGCCAACTGCGCGTAGCCTCCGCCCAGCACCACCTCCGCCGGGTCCAGCAGGTTGACCGCGCCCGCCGAGGCGATCCCCAGCGCGGTGCCGGCCCCGGCGAGCGCCTGCCGCACCTCCTCGTCCCCGGCCTCGGCCCGTTCGGCGAGCAGCGCCACCCAGTCGCCCCGGATGCCCTCCAGACCGGCTTCGCGCAGCACCGCCGCCTCCCCCGCGTACTGCTCCAGGCAGCCGTGCGCCCCGCAGGCGCAGCGCGGACCGTCCGGACGCACCGGGACGTGCCCCAGCTCGCCCGCGAAGCCGCGCGCGCCGCGCAGCAGCCGGCCCTCCACCACGATCGCCGAACCGATCCCGGCCTCGGCGGAGACGTGCAGGAAGTGCTCCGGCCCGCCGCCGAGCCAGAGCTCGGCGAGCCCGCCGAGGTTGGCCTCGTTGTCGGCCCGCATCGGCAGCTCGGCCAGCTCCCCCGCGCCGGCGGCGCGCAGCGCGAGCCGCAGCTCGGCGGCGAGCGGCACCTCCTCCCAGCCCAGGTTGGCGGCCCGCTGGAGCAGTGCGCCGTCGATCCCGACCAGTCCGGGCACGGCCAGGGCCAGCCCGGCCGGGCGCAGTCCGGCCTCGGCGGCGGCCCGGCGGACGAGTTCGGCGAGGTCGGCCATCACGGCGGCCGGGCGCCGGCCCCGGTTGCGGATCTCCTGGCGGCGCCAGGCGCGGACCTCGCCGCGCAGGTCGACCACGCAGGCGCCCAGGTGCTCCACCCCGATCTCGGCGCCGAGGCCGCCCGGGCCGTCCGGGTTGAGACCGAGCGCGGTGCCGGGGCGGCCGACCTTGCCGCTGGGCGCGGCCGGGCCCTCCTCGACCACCAGTCCGGCCCCGATCAGCTCCTCGGCGAGCGAGGAGACCGCGGCCCTGGTCAGCCCGGTCCCGGCGGCCACCTCGGCGCGCGAGCGCGGGGCGCGCGCGATCACACCGAGCACCAGCGCCAGATTGGCCCGGCGCATCCCCTGCTGGCTCGCGGGCCCGGTCGGGGCGCCGTCCGTCTCACGCATCACCCTCACCCGCTCCCGCTCCCGCTCCCGCCGCGGCTCACTGCCCTTCCGAGCCTAGGACCCCGACGCCCGCGGGGCTTCCCGCCGCGGCCTCCTCCACCCGGGTGAAGACCCAGCGCTGCATGGCCCAGAAGCGGAACAGCATCGCCACGAAGGTGCCCAGCACCATCCCGCTCAGGAAGTCGGCCAGCTCCTGGGTGAACGGGCTGACCCAGGGCTCGCGCAGGTTCAGCAGGTAGCGCGAGGCGATCAGCGGCAGGTCGTTGACCGCCACGGCGACGGCGCTCACCAGGACGAACAGCAGCGGTTCGCGCCGGCGCCAGGAGGAGCGGAAGGACCACCGCCGGTTGAGCAGATAGGAGAGGACGGTGCCGACCACGGTCGCCACGGTGAGCGCCAGCACCGGCTTGCTCGGCATGACGGTGAACCGCAGCGCGTAGTTGATCAGCACGGTCAGGGCGAAGCAGCCGCTGCCGACCAGCAGGAACTTCACCAGCCGCCGGTGCCGGACCAGGGCCGGACGCACCCGGCCCGGTACCCGGGCCAGGACGCGCTGGGTGAGGGACGGCATCCTCGCAGTCTGGCACGGCGGACGGAGCCCGTCCCGTCCGGCGGACCGGGGCGGGACGGGCTCCGTGCGGGGCCGCCGGACCGGGGCCCGGCCGGGGATCAGGCGACGGCGGCCAGCACCTCGGCCGGCTCCAGGGCCAGCCGCAGCACCTCCCGGACGTCGGCGACCGGGTGCACGGTGAGCCGCTCCAGCACCTCGGCCGGGACGTCGTCCAGGTCGGCCTCGTTGCGCCGGGGGATGATCACCGTGGTGACCCCGGCCCGGTCGGCGGCGAGCAGCTTCTGCTTCACCCCGCCGATCGGCAGCACCCGCCCGGTCAGCGACACCTCACCGGTCATCGCCACATCGGCGCGCACCTTGCGCCCGGAGAGCAGCGAGGCCAGCGCGGTGGTCATGGTGATGCCGGCACTCGGACCGTCCTTGGGGACGGCGCCCGCCGGGATGTGCAGGTGCACTCCCCGGTCCCGCAGCGAGGTGACCGGCAGCTCCAGCTCGGCCCCGCGCGAGCGCAGGTAGGAGAGCGCGATGTGCGCGGACTCCTTCATGACGTCGCCCAGCTGGCCGGTCAGGGTCAGCCCGGTGCCGCCGGTCTCGGCGTCGGCGAGCGAGGCCTCGATGAAGAGGACGTCGCCGCCGGCCCCGGTGACCGCCAGGCCGGTCGCCACCCCGGGCACCGCGGTGCGGCGCTCGGCGGGCTCCTGGGCCGCCTCCGGCACGTGGTGCGGCCGGCCGATCAGGCCGCGCAGCTGCTCCGCGCCGATCGCGGCGGGCAGCTCGCGCTCCCCCAGCTCGGTCTGTGCGGCAACCTTGCGCAGCACCCGGGCGATCGCCCGTTCGAGGTTCCGGACGCCGGCCTCGCGGGTGTACTCGCCCGCGAGCCTGCGCAGCGCCGGCTCGTCGACCGCGACCTCCTCGTCCTTGAGCCCGGCCCGCTCCAGCTGGCGCGGGAGCAGGTGGTCGCGGGCGATGACGACCTTCTCGTCCTCGGTGTAGCCGTCCAGGCGGACCAGCTCCATCCGGTCGAGCAGCGGCTCGGGGATGGACTCCAGCACGTTGGCGGTGGCGAGGAAGACCACGTCGGAGAGGTCGAGCTCGACCTCCAGGTAGTGGTCCCGGAAGGTGTGGTTCTGCGCCGGGTCGAGCACCTCCAGCAGGGCGGCGGCCGGGTCGCCCCGGTAGTCGGAGCCGACCTTGTCGATCTCGTCGAGCAGGACGACCGGGTTCATCGAGCCGGCCTCCTTGAGCGCCCGGACCAGCCGGCCGGGCAGCGCGCCGACGTAGGTGCGCCGGTGGCCGCGGATCTCGGCCTCGTCCCGGACGCCGCCGAGCGAGACCCGGACGAAGGTGCGGCCCATGGCGCGGGCCACCGACTCGCCGAGCGAGGTCTTGCCGACACCGGGCGGGCCGACCAGCGCGAGCACCGCGCCGCCCGCCCGCCGTCCGCCGCCCTTCGGGGCGACGGCCTCGTCCGAGGCGTCCGGCTGCCCCGGGAGCGCCTGCCCCGCGGCCGCCTGCTCGGCCCGGCGCTTGCGGACGGCCAGGTACTCGACGATGCGGTCCTTGACGTCGGCCAGGCCGGCGTGGTCGGCGTCCAGTACCGCGCGGGCGCCGGCGATGTCGTAGCTGTCCTCGGTGCGCTCGTTCCAGGGCAGCTCCAGCACGGTGTCCAGCCAGGTGCGGATCCAGGAGCCCTCGGGCGACTGGTCGCTGGCCCGCTCCAGCTTGTCGACCTCCTTGAGGGCGGCCTCGCGGACCTTCTCCGGGAGGTCGGCGGCCTCGACCCGGGTGCGGTAGTCGTCCTCCTCGTCGGCCGGGTCGCCGTTCAGCTCGGCCAGCTCCTTGCGGACGGCCTCCAGCTGGCGGCGGAGCAGGAACTCCTTCTGCTGCTTGGCGACGCCCTCCTCGACGTCCTTGCGGATGGTGTCGTTGACCTCCTCCTCGGCGAGGTGGTCCCGGAGCAGGCCGAGCGCGTACTCCAGTCGCGCGACCTGGTCGGCCTCCAGCAGCACCTTGAGCTTCTGCTCGGCGGTGGCGAAGGGCGCGTAGCCGATGTTGTCGGCGAGCTCGCCGACGCCCTCGATCGCGGCCACCCGGTCGACGATCTGCCAGGCGCCGCGCCGCCGCAGCCACTGGGTGGAGAGCGACTTGTACTCCTTGACCAGCTCGGCGGCCCGACCGGCCACCGGGGTGCCGACCGAGGACTCGCGGAACGGCGTGGTCTCCACCCAGAGCGCGGCGCCGGGTCCGGTGGTGCCGACGCCGATCCGCACCCGGCGCACCGCGCGGACCAGCGCGGCCGGGTCGCCGTCCGCCAGCCGGCCGACCTGCTCGACGGTGGCGAGGGTGCCGGCCGCCGCGTAGGAGCCGTCCACCCTCGGGACCAGCAGCACCTGGGGCTTCCCGGCACCGCCGGTGGCCGCGGCGCGCGCGGCCTCGACGGCGGCGCGGACCTCGGCGTCCTTCAGGTCCAGCGGGACGACCATGCCCGGCAGGACGACCTCGTCGTCGAGCGGCAGCACGGGCAGGGTGAGCGGTGTGGACGTCGATGCCATGATCTCTCCCCGGTCAGTGAACTTGAGTCGACCTGACTAAGGCTTGGCGGCCGCCGGATGTTCCCCGTCGCGCGTTCGCCGTCAGCGAACGCAACGGGCTCATCGAGGGCCGTCGCGGGGCCGTCAAAAAGGCCCGGTACGCGAACCGGGAAGCGGTCCCACCGGACGGACCCCGGCACGCACCCCCGTCCCGCGGGCCCGGGAGCACCCCCGACGCACGGACTCAGGAGCGGCCCGACACCACGGCCCCGCGGGCCGCGGACGCGGGCCGGGACAGTTCGGCGGGCACCCCGAGCCGGGCGCGGCGCGGCCGGTGGCCGTCCCAGCGCCGCAGCCAGCGCCACAGCGCCACCCCCGCCAGCAGCGCCACCGGATGGCCGATCCCGGTGACGAGGTCCCGGTCGGCGGCGATCTGCTCGGCGATCAGCGCCACCGCCAGCGCGAGCACGGCCGCGCGCCCGGCCGGCCGGAGCAGCCCGGCCAGCGCGCCGAGGCTGGCGAGCACGCCGTAGCTGACGCCGATGTCGAGGTAGTCCATGGCGGCCGGCTCCAGCCGGCCGGTCTCCACCGCGACCACGACCACCCCCTGGGAGAGCAGGGTGGCGGCGACGTGCCCGGCCGCGAAGACCACGGCCGCCCGACCGGGGCCGACCCGGCGCTCCAGCGGCGCGACGGTGAAGGCGAAGGCCCAGAGGTAGGGCATCCAGACCGGCCCGGCCACCCAGAAGCCGCTGAACAGCAGCGCGCGCAGCGGGTGCTGCAACAGGTTGTGCCCGTCCGAGCTGGAGGCCTCCTGGAGCCGGAGCACGAGCTCCGGGGCGGCCAGCCCGGCGAAGGTGGTGGTGGCGCCGACCACGGCGAGGTAGCCGAGGGCGAAGGGATTGCGGCGCAGGGTGGGCACCCGGGCCAGGATCCAGTCGACCGCGCCGGTCCGCAGGCCGGCCCGGAGCATCCCGTACGGCGGCCCGCCGTGCCCGGCGGGCGCCTGTCGCTCCGTCATGCCGCCTCCGCTCCAACGCCCGCAGCCGTCACCCGCGCGTGTCCAACGTACCGGCGCGTACCGGAAATCCCACCCCCACGAATTTGTCGTGGTCACGGTACGTCCGACAGCTGGGAGTCCGCTGGGAGAACGCCGTGAGGATCCGGGGTCCGCACCGGCCCGCATTGGTCCAGACCTTCTACCCCTTTCGGGGCCGCTTTCCGCCCTGACCGGCGGCTTGGTGTCAACTCATGTGCATACGTACCGTTACAGAGTGAAAAAACGCCGGGTAAGGTATCGGCCCGTGCCCACTTCCCGGTGGGCCCGAAAGCCGGTCCGACCGACCGGTCCGCGGGCCGGAAATGTCCGGTCCACCTGCCGGGAATCACCTGCGGTCCGTACGCTGCGAGGTGTACGGGAGACGGAGAGCGGCCCACGCCCTCGCCGTCACCCCCGCACGCGACGGGACGGCGGACCCGGCACAGTCCACGACGGAACAAGACTACGAAGCGGAGCCTTCGCCATCCCCACAGGTGGCCGGCCCGCAGCCCTGGGGGCGGTGGCGTGACCGTGACAGAAATTCAGCAGGACAACCAGAACACCGGCGGCACGGTGAGCAGCCAGCGCAGAGTGCTGGTGGTGGAGGACGAACCCACGATCGCCGAGTCGATCGCGGCCCGGTTGGGCGCGGAGGGCTTCAAGGTGGCGGTGGCCCACGACGGCCCCGGCGCCGTCGACGGCTTCCACACCTGGCAGCCGGACCTCGTCGTCCTCGACATCATGCTGCCCGGCTTCGACGGACTGGAGGTGTGCCGCCGGATCCAGGCCCAGCGCCCGGTGCCGGTCCTGATGCTCACCGCGCGGGACGACGAGACGGACCTGCTGGTCGGCCTCGGCGTCGGTGCCGACGACTACATGACCAAGCCCTTCTCCATGCGCGAACTGGCCGCCCGGGTCAATGTGCTGCTGCGCCGCGTCGAGCGTGCCCAGCAGGCCGCCCGGACGCCCGCGCTGGGCAGCCTGCGCTTCGGCGAGCTGGAGATCGACCATGTGCAGCGCCGGGTCCGGCTGGCCTCGGGCGACGTCCACCTGACGCCGACCGAGTTCGACCTGCTCGCCTGCCTGGCCGCCCAGCCGCGCGCCGTGCTCACCCGTGAACAACTGCTGGCCGAGGTCTGGGACTGGACGGACGCGTCCGGCACCCGCACCGTCGACAGCCACGTCAAGGCACTGCGCCGCAAGATCGGCGCCAGCTGGATCCGCACCGTGCACGGTGTCGGGTACGCGCTGGAGGCCCCGCTCTCGTAGCGGCACCACCCTCGGACAACGGGCCGCCGGGGGGCCCGCTGTCCCGAACCGCCGTGCGGCGGACCCACGCGGGGGACCACAGGGGACCAATGACCTTTCCACAGCAACGCAACGGGGACATCGACGGCAGTCGGCCGCCCACCCTGGCCGCCCGCGCCGCGAAACGGGTCTGGGCCGACATCCGGCCGCTCGACCCGGTCCGCTCCATCAAGGGCAAACTCGCCCTCCTGGTGATCGTCTCGGTCTTCCTGGCCACCGGCATGGTGGTCGTGGCGATCCGGTCCGAGACCCAGATCCGGATCATCATGATCTTCTCGATGATCGCCTCGCTGCTCTTCATGCAGTTCCTCGCGCACGGGCTGACCGCCCCGCTGCGCGACATGACCGCCGCCGCCCGCGCGATGGCCTCCGGCGACTACAGCCGCCGGGTCGAGGTGAACTCGCGCGACGAGATCGGCGAGCTCGCCGCGACCTTCAACCAGATGGCGTCCGACCTGGAGGCCGCCGACCGGCACCGGCGCGAGCTGGTCGCCAATGTCTCGCACGAGCTGCGCACGCCGATCGCCGCGCTGCGGGCCGTGCTGGAGAACGTGGTCGACGGCGTCGTCCAGCCCAACCCGGCGACCCTGGGTGCCGCGCTGGAGCAGACCGAGCGGCTCGGCCGGCTGGTCACCCACCTGCTCGACCTCTCCAAGATCGACGACGGTGTGGTCGACCTGGACGCGCGCCCGTTCGAGGTGCGCGAGTTCCTGGACGGCGTGCTGCGCGGGGTCACCGTGGACGGCGCCACGGCCGGCGGGGCGTTCTCCCGGCGCGGCGACGTCCGGCTCGCCCTGGAGGTGAGCCCGGCCGGGCTGACCGGCGTCGCCGACACCGAACGGCTCCACCAGGTGGTGGCCAACCTGGTCGACAACGCCTGCAAGCACTCCCCGCCCGGCGGCACCGTGACGGTGCGGGCCAGGCCCGACGAGGGGCCCGGGGCCCTGCTGCTGGAGGTCGAGGACGAGGGTCCCGGCATCCCGGCGGCGGACCGGGCCAGGGTCTTCGAGCGGTTCGGCCGCAGCGGCACCGCGACCGCCTCCGGTCCCGGCTCCGACGGCGGGACCGGCCTGGGCCTGGCCATCGCCCGCTGGGCGGTGGACCTGCACGGCGGGCGGATCGAGGTGGCCGAGGCGGCGCGCGGCTGCCGGATCGAGGTCCGGCTGCCCGGCCCGCGCTGACCGCCGTCCGCGTCGTGGCGCCGGGCCCGGACCCACGACGCGGACGGACCGGCGGCACCGGGACGACTGCTGCGTGCACCGGGACGGATGTCACAGATCCGACACAGTGCACAAAGAGGATCGACGCCCACCTTTGTCCGTTTTTGTCACCCTTTGGGCGGCGATCGGAAGCGGTCGGTTCCCCGCCGATGTGGCTTTCTAACGCACATTTCCAGCCAATCCGCAGGTCAGGACTGTGATCTGGGCGACGCCTGCCCCCCGGGGACTGCGCGATCACTGGTCGGAGGCGTAGCCTTAATCCCCGCTGTCCAAACATCCCAAAAGGAAGCGGAAGAGGGCGGTTGCCGCCGTGTCGCCACAGTCCCCTGAACACCCCAACAGCTCGGCTAGCTCCACTGGCTTCGGCCCCAATGAGTGGCTCGTCGACGAGATCTACCAGCAGTACCTCCAGGACCCGAACTCGGTCGACCGAGCCTGGTGGGACTTTTTCGCCGACTACAAGCCCGGTACCGAGGTGACCCCAGTGACCCAGGCCGCGACCCAGGTCGGCGTGACGCCGACCCCCGCCGCCGCCCCCGCGTCCGCTCCGGCCGTCCAGGCCCCCGCCGCCCCGGCCGCCCCCGCGCCGGTGCAGCAGGCCCCGACGGCTCCCGC
>NZ_JAIY01000006.1:1080238-1084688 GCF_000710405.2 Kitasatospora sp. MBT66
CCCGGCCGCGCCCCCGGCGCCCAAGGCCGCCGCCCCGGCGCCCGCGCCGGCCGCCGCGAGCGCGGGCCCCGAGCTGGTTCAGCTCCGCGGCCCGGCCAAGGCCGTCGCCACCAACATGGACGCCTCGCTGGAGGTGCCGACCGCCACCTCGGTCCGCGCCGTCCCGGCCAAGCTGCTGATCGACAACCGCATTGTCATCAACAACCACCTGCAGCGCGCCCGCGGTGGCAAGGTCTCCTTCACCCACCTGATCGGTTACGCCCTGGTCCAGGCCGTCAAGGCCTCCCCGGGCATGAACCACAGCTACAAGGTGGAGGACGGCAAGTCCTACCTGGTCAAGCCCGAGCACGTGAACCTCGGCCTGGCCATCGACCTGGTCAAGCCGAACGGCGACCGCCAGCTCGTCGTCGCGGCCATCAAGAAGGCCGAGACCCTCGACTTCTTCGGCTTCTGGCAGGCCTACGAGGACATCGTCCGCCGGGCCCGCGCCAACAAGCTGACCATGGACGACTTCACCGGCGTCACGGTCTCGCTGACCAACCCCGGCGGCATCGGCACCGTGCACTCCGTGCCGCGCCTGATGCAGAACCAGGGCACCATCGTCGGCGTCGGCGCCATGGAGTACCCGGCCGAGTTCCAGGGCTCCGCCCCGGAGACCCTGGCCCGCCTCGGCGTCTCCAAGATCATGACGCTGACCTCGACCTACGACCACCGCGTCATCCAGGGCGCGGCGTCGGGCGAGTTCCTGCGCACGATCCACCAGCTGCTGCTGGGGCAGAACGGTTTCTACGACGAGATCTTCGAGTCGCTCCGGATCCCGTACGAGCCGGTCCGCTGGGCCACCGACGTCGCCACCACGCACGACGACGAGGTCAACAAGACCGCCCGCGTCATCGAGCTGATCCACTCCTACCGGGTCCGCGGCCACCTCATGGCCGACACCGACCCGCTGGAGTACAAGCAGCGCAAGCACCCCGACCTGGACGTCACCACCCACGGCCTCACCCTGTGGGACCTGGAGCGCGAGTTCGCGGTCGGCGGCTTCGGCGGCCAGCGGATGATGAAGCTCCGCGACATCCTCGGCCTGCTGCGCAACACGTACTGCCGCACGGTCGGCATCGAGTACATGCACATCCAGGACCCGAAGCAGCGCAAGTGGCTGCAGGAGCGCCTGGAGAAGCCGTACACCAAGCCGGAGCGCGAGGAGCAGCTGCGCATCCTGCGCCGGCTGAACTCGGCCGAGGCCTTCGAGACCTTCCTGCAGACCAAGTACGTCGGGCAGAAGCGTTTCTCGCTGGAGGGCGGCGAGTCGCTCATCCCGCTGCTGGACGCCACCATCGACTCGGCGGCCGAGCACCGCCTGGACGAGGCCGTCATCGGCATGGCCCACCGCGGCCGCCTCAACGTGCTGGCCAACATCGTCGGCAAGCCGTACGGCAAGATCTTCGGCGAGTTCGAGGGCAACCTCGACCCGAAGTCGATGCACGGCTCCGGCGACGTGAAGTACCACCTCGGTTCCGAGGGCACCTTCACCGGCCTGGACGGCGAGACCATCAAGGTCTCGCTGGCCGCGAACCCCTCCCACCTGGAGGCCGTGGACCCGGTCGTCGAGGGCATCGCCCGCGCCAAGCAGGACATCCTGGACCAGGGCGGCACGACCTTCCCGGTGCTGCCGATCCAGATCCACGGCGACGCGGCCTTCGCCGGCCAGGGCGTCGTCGCGGAGACCCTGAACATGTCGCAGCTGCGCGGCTACCGCACCGGCGGCACCGTGCACGTCGTGGTGAACAACCAGGTCGGCTTCACCGCCGCCCCGGCCTCCAGCCGCTCCTCGATGTACTGCACCGACGTGGCCCGCATGATCGAGGCCCCGATCTTCCATGTGAACGGCGACGACCCGGAGGCCGTGGTCCGCGTCGCGCGGCTCGCCTTCGAGTTCCGCCAGGAGTTCCACAAGGACGTCGTGATCGACCTCATCTGCTACCGCCGCCGCGGTCACAACGAGGCCGACAACCCGTCGTTCACCCAGCCGCTGATGTACGACCTGATCGACAAGAAGCGCTCGGTGCGCAAGCTGTACACCGAGGGCCTGATCGGTCGCGGCGACATCACCATGGAAGAGGCGGAGCAGGCGCTCCAGGACTTCCAGGGCCAGCTGGAGAAGGTGTTCGCCGAGGTCCGCGACGCCGCCCAGACCCCCGCCGCCGCCACCAGCGGCAAGCCGGTCGCCGACTTCCCGGTCACCATCCGGACCGGCATCTCCGAGGAGATGGTCAAGCGGATCGCCGCCTCGCAGGTCAACCTGCCGGACTGGCTGACCGTGCACCCGCGACTGCTGCCGCAGCTGCAGCGCCGCGCCGGCTCGGTCGAGGACAACACCATCGACTGGGCGATGGGCGAGACCCTCGCCATCGGCTCGCTGCTCATGGAGGGCCACCCGGTCCGCCTGGCCGGCCAGGACAGCCGCCGCGGCACCTTCGGCCAGCGGCACGCCGTCCTGATCGACCGGGCCACCGGCGAGGACTACACCCCGCTGCAGTACCTCACCGAGGACCAGGCCCGCTACACCGTGTACGACAGCCTGCTGTCCGAGTACGCGGCGATGGGCTTCGAGTACGGCTACTCGCTGACCCGCCCGAACGCGCTGGTCATGTGGGAGGCGCAGTTCGGCGACTTCGTCAACGGCGCGCAGACCATGGTGGACGAGTACATCGCCTCCGCCGAGCAGAAGTGGGGCCAGCACTCGGGCGTCACCCTGCTGCTGCCGCACGGCTACGAGGGCCAGGGCCCGGACCACTCGTCCGCCCGCCCGGAGCGCTTCCTGCAGATGTGCGCGCAGGACAACATGACGGTCGCCATGCCCACCCTGCCGTCGAACTACTTCCACCTGCTGCGCTGGCAGGCGCACAACCCGCACCACAAGCCGCTGATCGTCTTCACCCCGAAGTCGATGCTGCGTCTGAAGGCCGCGGCGAGTGCGACGGAGGAGTTCCTGTCCGGCTCGTTCCGCCCGGTCATCGGCGACACCACCGTCGACCCGGCGAACGTCCGCAAGGTCGTCATCACGGCCGGCAAGTTCTACTACGACGTGGAGGCGGCCCGCACCGAGCGCGGCATCACCGACACCGCGATCGTCCGGGTCGAGCGCCTCTACCCGCTGCCGGTGGCCGAGCTCCAGGAGGAGCTGGCCAAGTACGGCGACGACGTCCAGTTCGTCTGGGCGCAGGAGGAGCCGGCCAACCAGGGTGCCTGGCCGTTCATCGCGATGAACCTGGTCGACCACCTGCAGGTCGTCATCGGCCGCAGCGCCGACGGCCCGCGGCTGCGCCGCGTCGCCCGCACGGCCTCCTCGGCCCCCGCGGTCGGCTCGGCCAAGCGCCACGGCGCCGAGCAGCAGGCGCTGCTGGAGGAGATCTTCACGATCTGACGCCGCCCGCACCGGTCGCCACCGGTCGGCCGCGCGCACGGCAACGGCCCCCCGCGTCCCTGGATCCCAGGGACGCGGGGGGCCGCCGTCGTTCCCCGGTGCGACAGCGGGCCCCGGCGGACCGCGGCCGCGCCGTGTGCGAAGGTCCCAGCTCTGCAACCAAAGCGGCACCGACCTGCGCGGCCTGCTGACGGATCGATAGGTTAAGGCTCGCCGGACCGTCGGCCGGGTGCCCGTCGTCGCACCCACCGTCGGAGCCCGGTGGACCTCACCGCTCTCCCAGGGGGATCAAAACCGCATGACCGCCGACACGCCACGGGACGCCGCAGCCTCACCCCTCCCGCCGGTCTTCCAGCCGCTGCTCCCCGACGACCCCAGGGAGGTGGGCGGCTACCGGCTGTTCGCCCGGCTCGGGGCCGGCGGCATGGGCCGCGTCTACCTCTCCTACACGCCCGGCGGTCGGCCGGTGGCGCTCAAGGTGGTCCGCCCGGAGTTCGCCGAGGACGGCGAGTTCCGCCGCCGGTTCGCCCAGGAGGTCTCCAACGCCCAGCGCATCCACGGCCTCTACACCGCCCAGGTGATCGACTCCGGCGGTCTGGACTCGGACGCACCGTGGCTGGTCACCGCCTACGTCCCCGGGCCGTCGCTGCAGCAGGTGGTGCGCGAGAACGGCGCGCTCCCGGTGCGCACCGTGCTGCTGCTGATGGGCGGCATCGCCGAGGCGCTGCAGGCCATCCACAGCGTCGAGGTGGTCCACCGCGACCTCAAGCCGGCCAATGTGCTGGTGGCCGGCGACGGCCCGCGGGTGATCGACTTCGGTATCGCCCGGGCCGCCGACGCCACCGCCCTGACCGGTACCGGCTACCGGATCGGCTCGCCCGCCTTCATGTCCCCGGAGCAGGCCCAGGGCCGCCCGGTCACCCCGGCGACCGACGTGTTCGCGCTCGGCGCGCTGGCCGCGTACGTGGCCGGCGGCAGCGCGCCGTTCGGCGACGGCCCGGACACCGCCGTGCTCTACCGGGT
>NZ_JAIY01000006.1:1085010-1154598 GCF_000710405.2 Kitasatospora sp. MBT66
CCGCAGCCGGCCGGGGCGCCCGTCACCCACGCGGCCACCACGCCGTCCTTCGGCCCGCCGCCGCCCGGGTTCGGCCCCGTCCGGCCGGACACCCCGCCGCCCGGCTTCGTTCCGCCGCCGCTCGGCGCGTACGGCGCGGCGCAGCCGCCCACCGAGGCGCCCACCGGCCCGCTGCTCGGCGCCCCGCCCACCGTCCAGCTGCGGCAGGAGCCGCCGTCCTACGACACCCCGCCGCCCGGACCGGTGGTCACCGACAGCCCGGCACCCGCGCCGGAGCGGGCCCGCAGCAGGGGCGGGGTCTCCTGGAAGGTGCTGCTGACCGTCGCCCTGGTGATGGCGGTCGGCGGCACGGCCGGCGGGGTCGCGCTGATGGCCAAGTTCAACAAGGACGACGACAAGAACAACTCCGCCCACCAGTCCGGCTCGACCTCGGGGAGCTCCCAGCCGGCCGCGCCGCCGGCGGGCGGCGCCGCCGCGGCCGCGACCACCCCCACGACCACCCCCTCGACCGACCCCAGCCCGTCCTCGGCCAAGTCCTCCGGCTCCTCCTCCGGGGCGGTGACCTCGGCCCCCTCGGCCTCGTCGGGCACCGGTGTGACCGCGCCGGCCCGGCCGACCGGCTACTCCCCGCTGCTGACCCAGAAGCCGCTGTCCATCCCCGGCACCGACGCCTACTACGACTCCTACCGGATCGACCTGGACGCCGGGACGGTGGTGCCGCGCGGCACCGACCTCAAGTGGGGCCTGGGCCTGAACGCCACCGGCAGCAGCAGCAAGGCCAACTCCTTCGTCACCGCGGGCGACAACAAGTCGGACTTCGCGGTGATCACCGAGTCCACCGTGACGCCCGACCAGTGCGCCGTCGCGATCGACTCCCGGCCGGACACCGACCTGTCCTTCAACCGGGTCTCGCCGGGCCGCCTGCTCTGCATCCGGGACCGGGTCACCCGCAACATCGCCGTCGCGGTGGTCGAGGTCGCGGACGTCACCACCGGCGCGGTGAAGCTCACCGTGAGCACCTGGCGCGCCAGCTGACCCGGTCTATCCTGACCAGGTCGAATCCCCACCGGACCGGAGCGAACCGTGTATTTCACCGACCGAGGCATCGAGGAACTGGCGAGCCGCCGCGGCGACGAGGAGGTCACCTTCGAGTGGCTGGCCGAGCGCCTGCGCGAGTTCGTCGACCTCAACCCGGACTTCGAGGTCCCGGTCGAGCGGCTGGCCACCTGGCTGGCCAGGCTCGACGACGAGGACGACGAGTGACCTGGTGAAACGGTGGTCCTGAGGGCCCGGAGGCAACCGCCTCCGGGCCCTCTCGCATGCTCCCCGTAGGGGCGGGTCTCGGGGTGCACTCCGGGTCGGCCTCGGGGTCGGACTCCCTTGACTTCGCCGTCACGCGATATATCGTCTTTGGAAGAGGACGCGATACATCGCGAGTCACAGCAACGGGAGGCGGCAGAGATGAGCCAGTGGACGGTCGAAGGACCCGACAGGATCACCATCGAGGAGACGGTCCGGACGCTCCAGGTGCGGACCATCGACGGCACGGTCAACGTGGTCGCCGCCGAGGGCCCCGCCCGGCTGGAGGTCACCGAGCTCAAGGGCGAGCCGCTGCACGTCACCCTGGTCGACGGCGTCCTCACCGTCACCTACAAGGACCTCAGCAGCTGGAACGAGTTCGGCGACGTGCTCAAGTCGGTCGACTCGGTGAAGGGCTTCTTCTCCTCCTTCAAGCGCAAGCGGACCGCCGCCGTCACCGTGACCGTCCCGGCCGGCACCGAGGTCAAGGTCGGCACCGTCTCCGCCGCGACGACGGTCTCCGGCTTCAGCGAGCACGTCTCGACCCAGACCGCCAACGCCGACATCACCCTGGTCGGCCTGACCGGGCGGACCGACGCCAACACCGTCACCGGCGACGTGGACGCCCAGTCGGTGGCCGGGCAGCTGCGGCTGAACACCGTCTCCGGCCGGCTCACCGTGCTGGCCGGCACCGCCGAGAAGGTGAGCGCCAACGCCGTCACCGGCGCGGTCACCCTGGACCTCGCGGCCGCCACCCCCGCCCAGATCAAGGTCAACACGGTCAGCGGCGCGGTCGGCGTCCGACTGCCCGCGCTGACCGGCACCAAGGTCGAGGCCGGCACCACCAGCGGCGACCTCTCCTCCGGCTTCGAGGAACTCACCGTCGCCGGCAGCTGGGGCACCAAGCGCCTCTCCGGCCAGCTCGGCGACGGCAGCGGCAGCCTCTCGGTCACCACCGTCTCCGGCGCGGTCACCGTGCTCCAGCGTCCGGAGGCCGAGGACGACACCCGGGCCGCCCGGGAGCTGCCCGCCCCCGACCTCACCAAGTCCGACACCCCCGGCACCGGCCCCGACCTCACCAAGGAGGCCTGACATGACCCCCGTCTTCGGCCACGGCCGGCTCCGGCTCTACCTGCTCAAGCTGCTCGACGAGGCCCCGCGCCACGGCTACGAGGTCATCCGCCTGCTGGAGGAGCGCTTCCAGGGCCTGTACGCGCCCTCGGCCGGCACCGTCTACCCGCGGCTCGCCAAGCTGGAGCAGGAGGGGCTGGTCGCCCACAGCACCGAGGGCGGTCGCAAGGTCTACCGGCTCACCGACGCCGGGCGCGCCGAACTCGCCACCCGGCAGGGCGAGCTGGACGAGCTGGAGCTGGAGATCCACGACTCGGTGACCCAGCTCGCCGGGGCGATCCGCGAGGACGTCCGGGACAGCGCCAAGGACCTGCGCGAGCAGCTCTGGGGCGCGGCGGCCGAGCAGGCCAGGCGCGGCGCCCCGGACCCCGGGGAGCAGGGCCAGGAGAACGGCGGGAACCCGTGGGCCGGGCCGTGGGGCGACCAGGCCGCCTGGCAGCGCGCCAAGGAGGAGTTCGCCGCCTTCAAGCGGCAGGCCAAGGAGCAGGCGAAGCGCGCCAAGGAGCAGGAGAAGGCCGCCAAGGCCAAGGCGAAGGCCGCCGAGGAGGAGGCCCGCCGGCTGCGCGAGCAGTCCCGGGCGGCCCGGACGGCGGCCCAGCAGGAGGCGCTGCGGATCAAGCGCCGGGTGGAGCAGCAGGTCCGCGAGCACGCGGCGCGCGGCGACTGGCCGACCGGACTGGCCGAGGGGCTCTCCGAGCTGACCAAGGGCCTGGCCGGGCTGGCCGACGCGGCCCGCTGGGGACAGCCCGGGGAGTCGAAGGAGGACCTCGGCGCCGAGCGGGTCACCGTCACCCGGATCGACCTGGACAAGACCGACCTGGACGGGCCGGCCGACGCCGTCCCGGCCGAGCTGCCCGGGTGGACCGCCGTCGACCCGGCCGGCGACCCGGCCCGGGAGCTGGAGCGGCTGCTCGACCGCTTCCGCGACCAGGTCCGCGACGCGGCCAGGGACGGCGGGGTGACCCCGGCCCGGCTGGCCGAGGCGCGTGCCGTCCTCGGTACCGCCGGCGAGCGGCTGAAGCGGCTGCTCGACCGCTCCTGAGTGCTCCTGAGTGCTCTCGACTGCTCTCGACCTGTCCTGACCGACCGGTCCGGCAACCGGCGCCCGGCTCCCCGCACAGGGAGCCGGGCGCCGGCGCGTCACGGGCTCACGGCGTCAGGACGAGCTTGCCGAACACCTCGCCCTTGGCCAGCCGGGCGAGCGCCTCCGGCGCCCCGTCCAGCGGCAGCACCGAGTCGATCACCGGCCGGACCCCGGTGGTGGCGCAGAACGACAGCAGCCCGGCCAGCTCCTCCTTGGTCCCCATGGTCGAGCCGACCACCCGCAGCTCCAGGAAGAAGATCCGGTTCAGTTCGGCGGCCGCCGGGCTGGGGCCCGAGGTGGCCCCGGAGATGACGATCGTGCCGCCCGGGCGCAGCGACTTCACCGAGTGCGACCAGGTCGCGGCGCCGACCGTCTCCATCACCGCGTCCACCCGCTCGGGCAGCCTGGCCCCGCTCGGGAACGCCGCGTCGGCGCCGAGCTCCAGGGCCCGGTCCCGCTTGGCCTCGTCCCGGCCGGTGACCCAGACCCGCAGGCCGGCCGCCTTGCCGAGCACCACCAGCGCGGTCGACACCCCGCCGCCGGCGCCCTGCACCAGCACGGTGTCGCCGGGCTTCACCCCGGCGTTGGTGAACAGCATCCGATAGGCCGTCAGCCAGGCCGTGGGCAGGCAGGCGGCCTCCTCGAAGGAGAGCCCGGCGGGCTTGGGCAGCAGGTTCCAGGTGGGGACGGCCACCTGCTGGGCGAAGGTGCCCTGGTAGCGCTCGGTCAGGATCGAGCGCGGCTCGTCCGGGCCGACCCCGTGCCCGCTCTGGCCGATCACGGAGTGCAGGACCACCTCGTTGCCGTGCTCGTCGATGCCGGCGGCGTCGCAGCCGAGGATCATCGGCAGCTTCTCGGCGGGCAGCCCGACCCCGCGCAGCGACCAGAGGTCGTGGTGGTTCAGGCTGGCGGCCCGGACCGTGACCACGCTCCAGCCCGGCCGGGCCACGGGTTCGGGGCGTTCGCCCAACTCCAGCCCGCTCAGCGGGTCGTCGGCGTCGATTCGTGCGGCATAGGCAGCAAACATGCACCGGACGATAGCCAGAACGCCCCCGGGCCCGGAACAACGCGTGAGTGTGACGCGTGTCCCGGGCCCGGGCGGGGTTCCGGTACGGGTACCGGCTAGCGGCGGGCGACGCCCTCGGCCCGGGCGGCCTCGGCGACGGCCTTGGTGACGGCCGGGGCGACCCGCTCGTCGAACGGCGAGGGGATGACCTTCTGCGGGGTCAGCTCGTCGGCCACCACGCCGGCCAGCGCCTTGGCGGCGGCCAGCTTCATGCCCTCGGTGATCCGGGTGGCCCGGACCTGCAGCGCGCCGGCGAAGATGCCCGGGAACGCCAGCACGTTGTTGATCTGGTTCGGGAAGTCGCTGCGGCCGGTGGCCACCACGGCGGCGTACTTGTGCGCGACCTCGGGGTGGATCTCCGGGTTCGGGTTGGCCATGGCGAAGACGAACGCGCCCTCGGCCATGGTCGCGACGACCTCCTCCGGCACGGTGCCGCCGGAGACGCCGATGAAGACGTCGGCGCCGGCCATCGCGTCGGCCAGGGTGCCCTTGAGGCCGGTCCGGTTGGACAGGCCGGCGATCTCCGCCTTGACGTCGGTCAGGTCCCCGCGGCCCTCGTACACGACGCCCTTGCGGTCGCACACGGCCACGTCGCCGATGCCGGCCGCCAGCAGCATCTTGGCGATGGCGATGCCGGCCGCGCCGGCGCCGGAGATGACGGCGCGCAGCGAGCCGATCTCGCGGCCGGTCACCTTGGCCGCGTTCCAGAGCGCGGCGGTGGTGACGATCGCGGTGCCGTGCTGGTCGTCGTGGAAGATCGGGATGTCCAGGGCCTCCTGGAGCCGGCGCTCGATCTCGAAGCAGCGCGGGGCCGAGATGTCCTCCAGGTTGACGCCGCCGAAGGACGGGGCCAGCCGGACCACGGTCTCGACGATCTCGTCCACGTCGGTGCAGGCGAGCGCGATCGGCACCGCGTCGACGCCGCCGAACTGCTTGAACAGGATCGCCTTGCCCTCCATGACGGGCAGCGAGGCCTCGGGGCCGATGTCGCCGAGGCCCAGCACGGCGGTGCCGTCGGTGACCACGGCCACCGTGTTGGCCTTCCAGGTGTAGTCGTTCACGAGCTCGGGCTGCTCGGCGATGGCCGTGCAGACGCGGGCGACACCGGGGGTGTAGGCGAGGGACAGGTCGTCCGCGTCGCGCACCGGGACGGTCGCCCGGACCTCCATCTTGCCGCCGCGGTGGAGCGCGAACACGGCGTCGACCGGATCGTCGGTGTCCTGGGTACTGCTGTGGATGATCT
The DNA here is from genome assembly GCF_000710405.2 of Kitasatospora sp. MBT66. NCBI lineage: Bacteria > Bacillati > Actinomycetota > Actinomycetes > Kitasatosporales > Streptomycetaceae > Kitasatospora > Kitasatospora sp. MBT66. The sequence continues at coordinate 1,090,834 of NZ_JAIY01000006.1, forward strand.
CCGCTGCCACGATGACCTCTTCGTCATTGATCGAGCGAGGACACCCGGCCGACGGGGCGGACGACCCGGCCGGTCCCGGCATCCGGTGACCGGCGGCCGGTCAGCGGAACCCGGGAACGCCGAAGCGCCCCCGGGGGAAGGCTGGGTCGGGGCGCCGCCGTCGGACGAGCGCCTCGAAATGAGGGTTTATGGAGTTGTCCGCGAGTGGTCCGCGCTGTGCTTCCGGGCCGAGCGTAGGTCGGACGAGGGCATCGCACCCATGCCTTTTCGTCCAAGTCACATGGTTGTCGTACGCCTCACGGCCACCTGTGGGCACCAGGAACCATGAGAACCGGACCCCGGCAGCGGCAGTGGCGCACACGTACGCACACCCGCGGGGGTGAACACGGACACGGTGTGGAGGCCGGTGCCGCCGGATACGGAGTCGACGTTCTGGACTTCCGTTCCTGTGCACCCCGGGCCTGTTTGCGGCCCGGCGGTCCGGTTCGAGCGTCGGGGGTCACCCGGTACCGAATTCTGACACACCCGCCCACGGACGCGGCAGGTCGGGATGGGAGGATCCGTTGTTCCGCCATCTCGCGTCCACCTCCGCGATGCCGCGGCGCCTCCCCCTCCCTCCCTCAGGAGCAACCGATGCACCACCGTGCCCTGTCCCCCCGCCGGGCCCCCGCCGCGCTCGCCCTCGCCACCGCCGGAACCCTGCTGCTGACCGCCTGCGGCGGCGACAAGACCGTCGCCGAGGACCCGCTCCAGCAGCTCCGGGCGAAGGTCCCGAGCGCCCAGCAGTCGGGCAAGGTGCTGCGGATCGGGATGGACGTCAACTACCCGCCGGTGGAGTTCCGGGGCACCGACGGCAAGCCCGACGGCCTGGACCCGGACATCGCCGCGGCGCTCGGCCGGATCCTCGACCTGCGGATCGAGTACGTCGACACCCCCTTCGACAAGCTCATACCGAACCTCCACCACAAGCAGTACGACGTCGCGATGTCCGCGCTCAGCGACATCCGCCAGCGCCGGGACGGCGTGGACGAGGCCGGCAAGTCGACCGGCCTGGCGGTGGACTTCGTGGACTACTTCATCGCCGGCACCTCGATCGTGGTGCCGAAGGGCAACCCCAAGGGCATCCGCGGTCTGGACGACCTCTGCGGCCGGACCGTCGCGGTGCAGAGCGGCACCACCCAGGACGAGATCGTGGCCCGCCAGGTGACCGCCTGCACCCGCGCCAACAAGCCGCTCACCGTCCACAAGTTCGACAGCGACGCCAAGGCGCTGGCCGAGGTCGCCGCCGGCACGTCGCAGGCGGGCCTGAACGACTTCCCGGTGGCCGCCTACGCGGCGAAGAACACCGACGGCGGCAACCGCTTCGAGGTGACCGGCGCGCAGTCCCGGTCCAACCCGTACGGGATCGCGCTGCGCAAGGAGGACACCGAACTGCGCGACGTCCTGGCCAAGGCGATCGACCAGCTGATCCGCAGCGGCGAGTACGACAAGATCCTCTCCAAGTGGAACGTCGCCGCCGGTGCGGCCCAGAACGCGGTGGTCAACGGAGGCATCTGAGCCGGGTCCGATCGGCCCTCCGGGGCGGGGGCACGGGTGGCGGTCCGGGCGGGGGTCCGGGCCGCCGCGGAGCGGGCGCACGATCGGGCGAGTGCGCGGCCGGGCCTCCGGGCGGACCGCAGGGAGATCTGCATACTTATACGCAGGGTGACAGGGACACGGTATTCGTCCGAATAGCGGACAGCGCGGCCCCCCGTTATCCGATTTTGATCTGAATGAGGGCCACCCGAGCGTCATCAGATGGCAGGATTCCCCCCATCTCGGATCGAGCCGACCACTGGTCGAGGCGGTTCGGTCAACGCCCACCTCGGCGGACGGTGGCGGAGAGCAGTACCCGGTACCACCCTGCGTGTTCTCCCTGCCCGGCCGTACAGCGCCGTACGGCTCTGCTGCTCCGGCGCGCCGCTCCCCCGTGGCACGCCCGTCCGACCTCTCCCTCAGGAGGAGATCCCCCATGATCGCCCGTACCCAGCGCACCCGCCTCCTCGCCTCAGCGGCGGTGCTCGCGTCCGCGTCGCTCGTGCTGACCGCCTGCGGCAGCAGCAAGTCCTCCTCCAGCGGCGGCAGCAGTGCGGCCAACCCCAGCGTCAGCGTCGCCGCCGTGTCCGCCGACCCCGCGCTCGCCGGGCTCGTCCCCGCCGACATCAAGTCCTCCGGCAAGCTGATCGTCGCCGCCGACGCCTCCTACGCGCCCAACGAGTTCAAGGACGACAAGGGCAACATCGTCGGCCTCGACGTCGACCTGGCCGACGCGATCGCCAAGAAGCTCGGCCTGACCGCCGACGTGCAGAACGCCGACTTCACCTCGATCATCCCGGGCATCACGGCGAAGAAGTACCAGCTCGGCATGAGCTCCTTCACCGACACCAAGGAGCGCGAGCAGACCGTCGACATGGTCACCTACTTCACCGCGGGCAGCGCCATCGCGGTCAAGAAGGGCAACCCGGACAAGATCGACCCCAAGGACCTCTGCGGCAAGAAGGTCGCCGTCCAGACCGGTACCACCCAGGCCCAGGAGATCACCGACGTCCGCAACCCGGAGTGCACCAAGGCCGGCAAGCCGACCATCCCCAACGACGGTGACAAGTTCACCCTCCAGACCGACGTCACCACCGCGCTGGTCTCCGGCCGCGACCAGGTGATGATGGCCGACTCCCCGGTCGTCGACTACGCGATCAAGCAGACCAACGGCCAGCTGGAGAAGCTCGGCGGGACCTACGACAGCGCGCCCTACGGCGTCGTCGTCGACAAGGGCTCCCCGCTCTCCCCCGCCGTCCAGGGCGCCGTCCAGTCGCTGATCGCCGACGGCACCTACAAGCAGATCCTGGCGAAGTGGGGCGTCGAGGCCGGCGCGATCGACAAGTCCGAGATCAACGCCGCCAAGAGCTGATCCTCCGCACCACCACACCCCCTGAGGCCCCAAGGTGAAATCTTCCGAGCAGGGGGCGGTGAAATCGGGACGGCCTGAGACCATCAAGGCCGTCCCGGTGCGCCACCCCGGACGCTGGGCCGGAGCAGTAGTGATCGTCGTCCTCGCGGCGATGCTGCTCCACGCCCTGATCTTCAACCCCGCGTTCCAGTGGGACGTCGTCAGAGACACGCTCACCAACGAGCAGATCATCCACGGAATCTGGGTGACGCTCGAACTGACCGCCCTGTCCATGTTGATGGGCGTGGTCGGCGGCGTGCTCCTCGCGATCATGCGGCTCTCGCCGAACCCCCTGCTGTCGGGGACGGCCTGGTTCTACATCTGGATCTTCCGCGGCACCCCCGTGCTGGTGCAGCTGGTGTTCTGGAACTTCCTGGGCGCCCTGTGGCCGAACCTGTCGATCGGCATCCCGTTCGGGCCCGAGTTCTGGTCCGAGTCGACCAACACCCTGATCCCGACCTTCACCGCCGCCCTGCTGGGCCTCGGCCTCAACGAGGCGGCGTACATGGCGGAGATCGTCCGCGGCGGCATCCAGTCCGTCGACGAGGGCCAGACCGAGGCCGCCCACGCGCTCGGCATGAGCCGCGCCGCCACGCTGCGCCGGATCGTGCTCCCGCAGGCGATGCGGGTGATCATCCCGCCGACCGGCAACGAGACCATCTCGATGCTCAAGACCACCTCGCTGGTCCAGGTCATCTCGCTGGCGGAGCTGTTCACGGCCGGCCACGACATCTACTCGCGGACCTTCCAGACCATCCCGGTCCTGGTCGCGGTCAGCATCTACTACCTGCTCATGACCTCGATCCTCACGGTCGGGCAGTACTACATCGAGCGGCACTACGCTCGAGGTGCGAACCGGACCCTGCCGCCCACACCGATCCAGCGGGTTCGGCTGCTGTTCGGCGGCAGGCCCACCCCGAAGGCCAAGAACGACGTGGTCCCCGGACTCGAGGGAGGTGGCCACGCATGACCGACCTCAGCAAGACCCCCGCCGACGCCCCGGGCAGCGGCCCGATGGTGAAGTCCGAGGGCGTCCGCAAGTCCTACGGCCTGGTCGAGGTGCTCAAGGGCATCGACCTGGAGGTCAAGCAGAGCGAGGTGTTCTGCCTGGTCGGCCCGTCCGGCTCCGGCAAGTCCACCTTCCTGCGCTGCATCAACCACCTGGAGAAGATCAACGGCGGCCGCCTCTGGGTGGACGGCGAGATGGTCGGCTACCGGCAGCGCGGCGACAAGCTCTACGAGCTCAAGGACCGCGAGGTCGCGCTCAAGCGGCGGGACATCGGCATGGTGTTCCAGCGCTTCAACCTCTTCCCGCACATGACCGCGGTGGAGAACGTGATGGAGGCGCCGGTCCAGGTCAAGCGCGAGTCCAGGGCCGAGGCCAGGGAGCGTTCGATGGCCCTGCTGGAGCGGGTCGGCCTGTCCGACAAGAGCGGGAACTACCCCTCCCAGCTCTCCGGCGGCCAGCAGCAGCGGGTGGCGATCGCCCGGGCGCTGGCGATGAAGCCCAAGCTGATGCTCTTCGACGAGCCGACCTCGGCGCTCGACCCCGAGCTGGTCGGCGAGGTGCTCGACGTCATGCGCGGGCTCGCCGAGGAGGGCATGACCATGATCGTGGTCACCCACGAGATGGGCTTCGCCCGCGAGGTCGGCGACGCGCTGGTGTTCATGGACGGCGGTGTGGTGGTCGAGTCGGGCACCCCCCGCGAGGTCCTCAGCAACCCGCAGCACGAGCGGACCCGCGCCTTCCTCTCCAAGGTGCTCTGATCCGAGGTGCGCCGAGCGCACCGTCGACGGCGCCCGGCAGGCAGAACCTGCCGGGCGCCGCGCTTTTCCGCTTTCCCCCTGCGGGTAATAGGCTGGAGGCAATCAGCCTGTTACCGATCTCTGGAAGGACCACCGTGGAGCTCGCCTCGTACGCCGATCTGGCCGTCCGGCTGGTGAACACCGAGGAGCCCGAGCGCGGCACCGACTCGCTGACCTCGGTGGACGGAGTGCGCGCCCTGTTCTCGGACTCCTCGCGCGCCCGCAACATCGCCGACGAAGCGGACGTGCCCCGGCTGCGGGCCGTCCGCACCCGGCTGCGCGGGGTCTTCGAGGCCGCCGCCGAGGGCGAGGAGGTACGCAGCGTCGACCTGCTGAACAGCCTGCTGATGGAGTTCCCGGTCAGCCCGCTGGTCTCCGGGCACGACTACCTCGACGCGGCCGGCCGGCCGCGCTGGCACCTGCACCTCGCCGACAACTCGCCGACCGCCACCGCGCACTTCAGCGCCGTCGCCTGCATGGGCCTGGCCGTCCACCTGACCGAGCTGGGCGCCGACCGGCTCGGCATCTGCCAGGCCGCGCCCTGCCGCAACGCCTATCTGGACACCTCGACCAACCGGTCCCGCCGGTACTGCTCGGACCGCTGCGCCACCCGCGCCAATGTCGCCGCCTACCGGGCCCGCAAGCGCCTGGAGGCCCAGGAGGCCGCGGCGGCCGGGCACTAGCGGAGCCGCCCCGGCGGACCGGGCGTCCCGTCAGGCCTGGCGGACCGGGAGTTCCTCCGGCCGGATCCAGACGCCGAGGCGGCGGGCGAGGCCGGGCACCCGTGCCAGCGGGGCGGCCAGCAGCAGCCGCTCCAGCCGCCGCCCGGGGGCCAGCCAGGCCGGGCGCGGGCGCAGCCGCAGCAGCACCCGGCCGAGCACCAGTTCGTCCGGCACCGCCCCGTAGCTGCGGCTGTCGCTGTCCACCGGCCGGTTGTCGGAGAGCAGCCACCACCCCTTGGGGCGACGGCCGTCGGCCCGCTTGACCACCAGCAGGTTCTGCTGGAACGGGTGCCGGAACACCACCACCGCGCCGGGTCGGATCCGCGCGCCGTAGCGGACCAGCAGCTGGTCCCCGTCGCGCAGCGTCGGCACCATCGAGTCCCCCGCCACGTCGATCAGCCCGAACGGCGCGCCGCCGCCCGGCGGACCGTCCTCCGGTTCCGCGCTCCGTGCCACGGCTCCTCCTCCCGGCTCGCGTCCCGCCGTGTCCCGTGTCCTGCTGCTGTCCCGCGTCCTGCGTCCTGCTGTCGCGCTGTCGCGCACCAGTCTGCCGCACCGGCCGCCGGCCGCCGATGTCCGGATTGATCCGGTTCCGGCTCCGTCTTTTGCCCCAGGCAGGCCGCCCGGCCGGGAAACCGGACGGTCCGGCAGGTAATCTCGGGCGCGGGAAGACGATCTAAGGAAGGACTCCCATGTTCTCTCGTCTGTTTGCACCTCGCGCCACCGCCCACGCCCACTGCGACCTGCCCTGCGGTGTCTACGACCCGGCCCAGGCCCGGATCGAGGCCGAGTCGGTCAAGGCCACCCAGGAGAAGTACCAGGCCAACGAGGACGCGCACTTCCGCGCCCGCGCGGTCATCATCAAGGAGCAGCGCGCCGAGGCCGTGAAGCACCACATCTCGGTGCTGTGGAGCGACTACTTCAAGGCCCCGCACTTCGAGAAGTACCCGCAGCTGCACCAGCTCATCAACGACACCCTGAAGGCCGCCTCGGCCGCCAAGGCGTCCACCGACCCGGCCACCGGCCAGGCGCTGCTGGACCTCATCGCCGGGTTCGACAAGATCTTCTGGGAGACCAAGCAGGCCTAAGTATTGGGGCGGATTTTCGGCATCATCGCAGCTGACAGGCCTGGTGGTCTGTGCTGTTTGAGTGCACAGCGATGCACCGCGATGCAGGGTGAAACTCAAGATCATCACCCATCCGTCACCCAAACGATCATGAACGTGAAGCACCCCCCACCCGGACCGGGTGGGGGGTGCTTCAAGTGCCGGGACGCGAGGAGGGTGGCACCTGGACTGCCTCCCGGCACGCCTGGGGTGGCCGGCCGCCGCTAGTCGGCGACCGGTCAGTTCCAGCCCGAGTCGGCCATGGTGAACACGGGCTCCGTCGCCGAGGGCTCAACGCTCGGCCCCGCCGGCTCCGCTCCCGGCGTCGGCGACTCGGCAGTCGGCGCTGGCGCATTCCAACCCGAGTCGGAGGCCCAGCTCTCGGCCGGAGCCGAGCCGGCCACGCCCGCCAGCACTCCGGCCAGGGCCAGTGCTGCAGCGGCCGCGATGATGCGCACTCGATTCATGATCGTTCGTCCCGTTCTGGGCCTTATGGCCGCTTCGTGGACAAGGTGGACTGCCGCCCAGGACACGGGTGTTACTGGGCTGCACGAACGATTCTCCAGTGGCAGGATGACATGATCAAGGCTCAGGCCGTGCGAGAATTCGCATTGCGAGTTTTCCCGCCTGAGAGGTGGTCAGAGCGATGCCCAACACGGTGGCCGGCCGCTTCGAGCCGACGTCCCTGAGCGAAGAGGCCCGCGGCCTCTACATCGCGATTCGGCACGGCGTCGTAGTGGATGACCCCGAGAGCCCGGTTCTGAGGGAGCTCCTCGACTTCGGCCTGGTCGCTCCATACCCGGTCGGGCGCGGGGAGGCCGGCAGGTACATCGCCCTCAACCCGATGGAGGTCGGGACTCAGAAGCGGGACCGCCTCTACCGGCAGATCAGCCAAGCCATGTCCGAGGCAGCAGCCCTTCCCGAGACGGTGCGCGACCTCGCCATCGTCTACCAGTACTCGGATCCGAACCTCGTCGAGGGCGCCGTCGAGAAGGTCGAGGGCATGGACCGGATCAACAGTCGACTGTCAGAGATCATCTCGGCAGCGACGCACGAATTGCTCACGGCCCAGCCTGGCGGCCCTCGCCCGGCTGACGTCCTGAAGCTTGCACTGCACCGGGATGTCGGCGCGCTTCAGCGCGGGGTGGCCATGCGCACGCTCTACAAGATGTCGGCCAGGTCGGACCAGCCCACCGCCCAGTGGGTGGCGGACATCACCGCCGCCGGCGGCAACGTGAGGACGCTGGCCGAGGACTTCATGCGGATGGTGGTCGTCGACCGGCAGACCGCGGTCCTCACGGACCACACCCCGTGGACTGGCCCCGGCGCCGAGCCGCTGCGCGCCCTGATCGTGCACGACGAGGGCCTCGTTCACTATGTCGCACGCATGTTCGATAGGGACTGGAGCCGCGCGGCGATCTGGCGCGGCGAAGAGGCGCCAGAATCGGCCGGCCTGACCGAGCTCCAGCGGTCGATCGTCCAACGCCTCGCGACCGGCGCTGACCAGGTCGGTGCAGCAAAGGAGCTGGGCATAAGCCCTCGCACTGTGTCGGCGCAACTGGCCGAGATGCGCCTTGCTCTCGGGTACTGCTCGACAGCCCAGCTCATGTTCGAGCTGGGCCGCCAGGCCGGCCGCGAGGACTCTTACTCAGCCGGATAGCTCACGAGCGATTCGTGCAGAAATCAGCCGAATCGTGCGCTTCGTCTCCCTTATAGTCTCGGACTGTTCGGCTGACCCGTCGTCGGCTCGAGACAGGCGCACCACAAGGGCCGTCGCCCCTTGGATGTCGTCCACGGCTTCTTCCAGGTCGAAGCCCTTCGCGAGGCTCCATCCTGGGGGCCTTGATTCTTCAGTCACAGTGCGCTCCGGTTCTTGTCCCCCCGGTGCAGAGTCAGCACTCTATCGAACTAAGGTTCTACTGACTGTCCTTTCGATCGCCTGACCAGCCACGATGTCCGCCTCTGGCAGGGCGGCCGCACCGATCCGGCTGAGGTGTGACGGCCCCGAGTCGACGCTCGGGGCCGCCGAGAACGCCTGGCCTGAAGATCAGATCCAGGTGTAGTTGTCGTTCGTGATCGCGGCCAGCTCGAAGGCGGTCACCGGGGCGTCCGGGGACGGGAGCTGTGAGAGGGCCGCGCCGATCGGCGGGAACAGCGGCAGGTCGGCCGTCTTGCGGAAGTCGACCCACTCGACGTGCCCGACTTCATGCCCGCCGTCGGGCAGTTCGTCGTACTCCTCTGTGGCGAGCTGTGCGCGGATCTCCGGGGTGATGTGCAGCCGGTAGATCAGGTGCAGCTTGCGCGGGGACGGGGTCGGGCCGGGCCGCTCCAGCCTGGCATCCATCAGCCACAGCAACTCGGCACCGGCCACGTGTTCGGGGTCGAGGTTGAGTTCCTCCTTCAGCTCGCGGGTGAGAGCGTCCGGGAGCGCCTCGCCGGGCAGCACGTTGCCGCCGACGGTGGTGTAGTGCACGGAGTTCGGGCGCTCGCGGCGCAGCAGCGCGACCTCGGTGCCGCAGAAGACCAGGCCGCTGGTGCGGATCTTGATCTTGCCGAACGGCGTGGTGGTCGTCGCTTCGGTGGTGCTCATCGGGTTGGTTCTCCTCGGCGGGTGGTGTCGGCTGGGGCGTTCCCAGCGTGGCCTCCCGGCCGGACGGCCGGGAGGAGTCGGCGAGTTGGCGTTTCTAGCGTGCCCCGGGAAAGCCGAGATCGGTGCGGGCCTGGGCCTGGGGGACGTGTTCGATCTCGACGCCGGTGAGGGTGAAGCGACGCAGGCCGCACCCGGTGGCGCGCATGACCGGGGCGAGGTGGCAGGGGTCCATCTCCTCGATGAGGACGGTGGGCCGGCCGGTGGCGGGGTTCTTCCGGCCAGTTGCTCCGCGCGGCAGGGGCACGGTGGTGTGCGGCAGGGGCGTGATGCGCCAGATCGGGCCCCGGATGGTGGAGAGGCTGGCCTGCCCGAACCCCCGCTCTTCGCGCAGGGTCATCGGCTCGCCGTTGGTGGCCGCGAGGCCACGGAAGAGCTGCTGTGCCCGGCCCTGGTTGACGATCTGGCCGGTGTCAACGGTGAAGTCCCGGGAGAAGAACGTGGCGGGCGGGTATCCGGCCTTGAGCAGGGCGCGGGCGTGGACGCTGGCCATGGGGAGGATCTGGCCGCGCAGGTGGGCGGCGGCGGCCTTGTCGACGTCGTCGAGGTGGTGCGCGCGGGCCCGGAGGGCGGCGAGGACGGCGTCGATGTCGGCGGCGGTGGCGTCCGGGAAGGGGTCACGCCGGCCGAGGCCGCGGTCGGCCTTGTGGGCGAGGAGCGCTCCGAGGAAGTGCCGGGTGGTGTCGGTGTAGCCGGACACCTTGCGCTGGTCGCTGGCCGGGTACAGGTTGAGCGCGGTGAACCGGCCGTCGGGGTGGAAGTCCGGGTCGGCGCTGAAGTAGTCGCCATCGGCGTTGCGGAAGCGGTGGAGGCGGACGGCGGTGGCCGTGTGCGGTACGGCGAGGACGCCGTGCAGCGCGTCCCGGACGGTGCTCGGGCTGGGCGTGGCCCGGTCGCTGACCACGTGCAGGTAGCGCGTGCCGGGCTGGTCGAGGACGGGCTGGCGTCGCTCGTCCAGGTGCTCGATCGCGGTGTACGGCAGCGGGGAAGTGCCGGGCTGCTGGGCGATCAGCAGGTGCGGCCCGCAGGCGAGGACGTGGTGGCCCTCGAGGTGGGTGTCGGTCAGCTCTGCGATGCCGACCAGCGGGGCGAACCGCATCTCGACCGCGGCGGTGGCGGCGCCGTGGCCGATCCGGTCGAGGAGCGGCCGGTAGGTGGCGAGGGCGTGCGCGAGGTCGTCGGTGTACTGGTCGCGGGAGGTGCCCGGGGCCTTGCCGATGAAGCCGGCCGCGTAGGGGGTGAGGGAGAAGCGGATGCCGTCGAACACGTCGCCGTAGTCGGCGACCAGGCGCTCGTGCATGGCCGTCAACTCGGCGGAGCGGGAGGAGAACCCGACGGTGGACATGCGCATCTTGACGCCGAGGACGTCACGGGCGAGAGCCGCGTAGAGGTCCAGGTGCGGGTACGAGCCGATGTCGTTGTCCAGGTAGGGGAACACGACGCCGGGGCGGTGGATGCGGCCCTCGCCGATGCGAAGCCCCCGGGCGGCGGCCTCGTCGGCGAGCGCGTGCGCAAGGTCGGTGAGGCCGCGGCGGGTGAACCGCCACAGGTCGCTGCCGGCGAACTGGGAGCACATCGCGCAGCGGTTGACGCATCCGACCTCGGGGGCGAGGTACTGGAGTCGGGTGAGGGCGTCGTCCGGCACGGTGGCGAGCTGTTCACGCAGGGGGCTGAGCGTCTCCGTGGTCACGGGGCGGTCCCTTCCGGTCGGGTGGCGGGGGTCAGGTGGTGGTCGAGGGCGGCGAGCAACTGGCGGCCGGTCGCGCTGAGGGTGTGCGGGTCGGCGAACGGGCCATCGGCGCCGGCGCTGATGGCCTCGGCGGTGCCGAGTTCCGCGCCGGGCAGGCACAGCACGTCCGGCGCGGGCAGGTTCGCGAGGAGCACCTGGCCCGGGCCCGCCTCGGCCGGGTGGGAGCCGGGCCCGACCCAGTGGAGCGAGCCGCCTGCGGGCCGGTAGATACCGGGACCGTGAAGTCCGGTCAGGGTCACGGGGCGGGGACCGCGGTGGCGGAGCTTGAGGTAGTACGGGCCCGGGGCGCTACTGGTGGCGGCGTCGATCGTGGCCTCGTTGAACGCCTCGGGGTCGGACAGCCACTCGGCCCGGCCGCCGAGCAGCACGACCAGGTGGGCGACGGCGAACGGCGGCAGTCCGCGGAGCTGCTGGTTGACGCCGGACACTTCGGTCGTGCCCTGGTTGCGGCAGTTGATCTCGTTGAGGACGACACGGCCGTCCTCGGTGAGCAGCGCGTCCACGCCGAACAGGCCGGCCATTCGGTGCTCGGCCCACGCCCACTCGGCGATCCGCACGGCGGCGTCGACCACGGCCTCGGCGGCCGGGCGCGGCCACGGGATGGACCAGGTGTTGCCCGCGCTCTTGGCCGGGGCGATGCCCGCCTCGGGCACCCCGACGGCCTTGTGCGAGGGCCGGTCGACGTACACACGCAGGGTGCCGTCCGGCCGGGGCGCGGACAGGATCGTGATGTTGGAGGACCATCCGGTGACGAACGGCGTGACCCGGTACGGGCCCGGCATCGCGGCGGCCTGGGCGAGGTCGGCGTCGACGTCGACGAACACGGTTCCCCTGCCCCCGGAGTCGGCCCCGGACTGCACGACGACCCGGTCCGAGGACACCGCCCGACGCAGGTCCGCGAGCGAGGGCAGGGGCCCGTCGATGCGCACGCCCGCGAGGCGGATCGCTTCGGGAACTCCGGCGAGGCGGAGGATCTCCCCGAACGCCGCCTTGTCCTCCAGGCGCTGGCGCAGGTCGGCGTCGATGGCGGAGACCAGGCCGTCGGGACCGGCCCAGGATCGGAGCTGCCCAGTGGAGTACCAGGCGGTGATCACCGGTCGGCGACCGAGCCCGGCGACCGCGGCCCGGGCGGCCTGGGCGATCTCGTCGGTCCAGGACCGCCGCTGCCCGACGCCGCGCACCGGGGCCGTGTCCTCGGCCGCGAGGGTGCGGCGGGCACTCGCGGGCTCCCACGCGCGGTACGCGCCGATCGCGAGATCGGGCCGCAGGGCGGGCAGCGCGGCCGGCCCCGAGTAGGAGGTGCGCCCGGAGCTCGCGAACCGCTCGATGCTCACCAGCGCCCGCCCCGCGAGCAGCGCCACGCCCTCGGCCGAGGCGGCCTCGCCCACCGCCGCGTCGTCCTTCACCGACGGGGCGCTCACGCGATCCTCCCGAACTCGGAGGCCCGCACGGATTCGGCACCCAGTGCGGCGGCGACCACGATCTCGGCCATGTGCTCCGGGCTGTGCTCGGAGGTGTCGAACACCAGCAGGTTCCGGTGCCGGCGCCCCATCCCGTGCAGCAGGAAGGCGTTGAACCGGTGGGCGAACGCGGGGTCTTCGACGCTGCGCCGGTCGACGGCGTCGACCTTCTCGCGGCCGGCCATCCGCTCCGCCCGGGTCTCCACGGGTGCGTGCAGGTATACCGCGAGGTCGAACGGCGCGAAGAGGTGCGCGCACCGCAGCGCGAGGGCGGCGGAGAGGTACGGGCCGCCCGACATGCCGAACGCCACCGTGCGGTCCACGTAGCCGTCCTGGACCAGGATCGCGCCGGTGGGCTGCGGCGGGTCGAGGCGAACCAGGGCGGCGTCCACGGCGTATCCGCCGAGCAGGTAGGCGGTGGTGATGAGCGCGCTGTCGGGCTGGCGGACGAGCCGCAGCCGCTTGAGGGCCTTCTTGACGGGGTGGTGCCCGGCGAGAAACCCGCGGTGGCGGGCGGCGGGATGGCCGAGCGACTCGAAGGCGCCGACCAGGTTGGTGACGAGGGTGGTCTTGCCGGACATGTCGAGTCCGTCAACGAGAATCCGCACAACAGGGCCTTTCTCTAGCCGAGAAGGGGACCGGACTGTTCGGAGCTGGTGGTGCAGGCCTCCCGGGCCCGAGGGGGTCTGACGGCCCGGGAGGCGGGTGCGCCGCCGCCCCGCGTGGGACGAGGGCGGCGGCGCTGGGTCCGCCCGGCCGGCGTGCCTGGACCAGTGGCGGGCGGAGTCTGGGGCGGCGTCAGCCGCAGGTGCACAGGTCGGCGTAGACGACCTTGCCGAGGCCGTGGAGGGTCGTGCCCCAGCGGCCACCGGTGAGGCGGTGGACCATGGCAAGGCCGCGGCCGGATGTCTGTTCGCCACCGGCCTTGATCATCACCGGCATGGACCGCGATCCATCCGCGACGATGATGCGGACGAGCCGCTCAGTGGGGCGCCGCAGGGCGACGACCATGCGGGTGCGGCAGCCGGTCTCGACTGCGTTGGTGGCCAGCTCGCTGACGATCAGCATCGCGTCGTCCACCAGCGCCTCCAGCTCCCACTCCAGCAACTTCATTCGGACCATGCGGCGCGCGGCCGGGACGGAGGCTGCCTCGTAGGGCAGCGCGGCGGTGGAGGGCGCCGGACGGGTAGCGACGAGGGTGGTGCTCACCGCAGCCCCCGAGCCCGACGGCGGAACCGTCCAGCGGCGAGCTGGGTCAGAACCGACCTGCGGCGTCCGGCTCGCTCCTCGTTCTCGATGAACAGCTCGCGGCCGGCACCGTCGGTGACCCACATGCCCCAGGAGTGCCAGTTGTGCCCCTGCACGATCTCCCAGCGTCTGCGCCGGTCGGTGGGAGCGAGCTGCACGGTGTCCTCCTCGGGGGCGGGGGTCGTGGCCGCCCGGCGCGCTTCCATGGACACCGGCGGGAGAACGGGGTCCCCACGCACAGGGCAGCTGGTGCGTGCCGCCCGCAGGGCCCCAGGCCCCATTCGGGGTCATTCCCTGCGGACGGCGTGACCAGTAAGGCACCGTCAGCTACGGTCTCCCAGAGCAGAGTTGAGGCGTCCCCCAGGCGTTTCCTGCGCACTCCCGCACGTGACCTGGGGAAACGCCATTCACCGACCGGGGGCAGCATGACGTCCAAACGTGCACGGCTGGCGGAGCGCCGCGTGGCGCTGGGCTACAGTCAGGAGCAGCTCGCCGAAGCGGCCGGTGTCGCAGTGTCGACGGTCGTGCGCTGGGAGGCTGGCCGGGCCACTCCACAGCCATATCAACGACCGCGCCTCGCAAGGATCTTGCGGGTCACTCTGGCGGAGCTGGCAGAAATCCTCACACTGGAAGTGGTGGCGGATTCAACCGCTCCGACTCCAACTGCACTGCTGCTCAGCGACGTGGACGCACCGGAGGACGACGTGGACAGGCGCACCTTTGCGATCGGCACCGCGGCGATAGTCGCCTCGGCGGCGAGCGAGCCGTGGGAGCGCCTGACGGCCGTTCTCGGTGGAAGCCGACCGGATTCGGTGAGCACCGAAGCCCTGCTGGGCACCACCGCCGCGATGTTCAGCGCGGAGGAACACACCCCTGCCCGGCTTCTCGCCTCGCAGCTCGGCGAGCATCTGGACGCCATCACCGCGATGCTGCCTGCTTCTGGGGGCCATCAGCAGGCGCTCACCATCGCGGCTGGCGAGACCGCCGCACTGGCCGGCTGGACCTACTGGGACCTCGGCGACTACAAGCGGGCCCAGCGGTACTACCGCACCGCCCGGCAGGCCGCCAACATCACCGGGCACGGACCGCTGCACGCACTCGTCCTTGGCTACGCCTCGTACGGCGCTGCGAGCGCCCAGGCCCGTCAAATGCTGGCCACCGCGCAGGAGTACGTCCGCTGCCGGGACCACGCCGCAGCCCGCTCCTGGCTCGCAGCCCGCGAGGCAGAGGAGTGTGCGGCGGGCGGCGACCGCGAGGGCGCGGTGCGCGCACTGGATCGGGCCGAGACCGCCTTCGACTACGCCGACCCGGCTACGGCGCCGGCCTGGATGTCGTTCTTCGGACGGGCCCGACTCGGCTCGATGCAGGTCGCCGCCTACGCCCGGCTGCGCCACGAGGGCCTCGGCGCCGCCGCCGATCAGACTCTCGCCGACCTCGGCGAGGACGACCGAAAGGTCCGAGTCGCGGTCCTCGGCGACGTCGCGGCCGGTTACCTGACCGCTGGCGCCGTCGACCAGGCTGTTGACGTCGGTTACCGCGCGCTGGCGGCGACACTGGAGAGCGAGACGACCATGGGCACGGTCAGGCTGTCCGCGCTCGCCGGGCAACTTCCGGAGACCGCCACGGCCCGGTGCCTCCGCGAGGAGATCCGGGCCGCGTTCGCGTAGCCGTTCAGCTGGCGGTGGTCTCGGTGTTCACCCAGTCGAGGTAGGCGTTCGAGCCGGTGACCACCGGGACGCCGATGATCTCGGGCGTGTCGTACTCGTGCTTCGAGCCGATGAACGCGGCCAGTTTGCCGGAGAGGTCGGCCCGGGTCTTGAAGTCAACACGGAACTCGGCTTCGGCCTGCACGTCGCCGTCCCACCAGTACACCGACTGGATCGGGTAGACCTGGGCACAGGCTGCCAGGCGCTCGCGCACTACGGCAGTGGCCAGCTCGCGGGCCTTCTCCTCGCTGGAGTGGGTGGTCGTCACCACGATGAAGTCACGGTTCGTCATGCCCGAACGTTACCTGGAGGGAGGGCCGTTGAGGGCATGAAAGTTTGCCGCCCCGGAACGCGAAACTGCGCCCCCTGCCCGGCCGTAGCCGGACAGGGGGCGCAGTGGTTCAGCGGACGAGCAGGGGGATCAGAGTGCCTGCGAGCGCGGCGAGGCCGGTGAGGGCGCCGATGGTTGGGAGGGGCCACCGGCCGGCTTCGAGCCGGCGGAGTCTGTCCTCCTGGCCGAGGGCAACGTCTGCCTCACGGGCGTGTTCGAGTTCGGCCAGGCGCTTGTTCAGGTCGCTCAGCTCGCCGCGGTGCTCACCGATGGCTCGTTCGACCTGGTCGGAGCGCTGGACGAGCAGGGCGATACCGCCCTTGACCTCGGCGAATCCCTCGCCGACGACGCCGCGCAGGCGTTCGAGTTCCAGCGCGGTTGCCGGGTCGGAGGGTACGGTCACAGGCCACCCCGGGAGGACGGGTCAGCGTCGCGCGGGCCCGGCAGGGCGGCCTTCGGCGCGGTCATCTGGAGCCAGCCGGGAAGCCAGGAGTTGACCACGGGCAGGGCCATCAGGCGGGTGATCGCGGCGGCCACGGTCAGCAGGGTGCCGAGGCCGGGCAGGGCGGACGGAAGGCCGGCCGTCTGGACGAGGAGCGGGAGGGCGGCGGCGATGCCGAGCACCGTGGCGAAGGCGGTCCGTGCGGTGCGGCGGGCGGAGTCGGTCATGGTGGTGGTCTCCGGTCAGTTGGTGACGGTGAAGCCTCGGCGGCGGCCGAGCTCGGTGAGGCTGACGAGGCCGGGGATTCCGTCGGCGTCCGAACCGCCGTAGCCGAGGCTGCGCTGGTAGGAGCGGTACGCGGCGACGGTCCTGGTCCCGAAGGAGCCGTCGACCCAGCGGCCCTCGAGGAAGCCTTCGTCGGCCAGGGCCTGCTCGACGGTGCGGGCCTCGGCGCCGTAGGTCTGGTGGCCCTGCTCGGCGTCCGGGTCGGTGCGGGCCGCGGCGACGACGCGGGCCAGGGAGACGACGGTCTCGCCGGGCAGGTGCCCGAGCAGCTCCCGCAGGGACGACTCGCCGGGGACGCCGTCCGCGTCCGTGCCCGAGTAGCCGAGGCTGCGCTGGTAGGCCTGGTAGTTGAGGGTGTCGGCGTCCCGCCAGTCCTCGTCGGGGCCGACCTGGTAGTGCGCGCCGAAGCCGCGGGCGACCAGGGCCTCGCCGATCTCACGAACCTGGGGGCCGTGGGCGCCGTAGCCGTACGCCACGCCGGCGATGGTGTTCTGGTAGCGGGCGGGGGTGGTCTCGGCGGGCAGCTGCGGTGCGGGTCCGGGCTGGGCGGGGGCGTCCGGGCGCGGCGCGCCGGCCTGCACCCAGGCGTACAGCGGGCCGCCGGGGCAGCTGGTGGCGTAGCCGTCGCGGTGCCCCTTGATCTCCGGCCCGGCTCCGTGCGCCTGCAGGAGCTCGATGCCGTCGCGGATCGCGTTCAGCATCTCCGGGGTCGGGTCGGTCAGGCCGGAGTCGCCGACCAGGCCGACGATCGCGTAGTGACCCTTGTTCAGCGGCTGGCTGCCGTTGGCGCCGGTGCGGCGGCCGATGCCGCGGCCCTCCAGCAGGTAGCCGTGCGGGCAGGCGCCGAACGAGTAGGCGATGTCGCTGTAGTTCTCGACCTTGTTGCCGAGGTGGCTGGCGCGGATGTCCTGCCACTCCTGGATGCACAGGCCGTGGTTGGCGAGCAGGTCGGTGGCCACGTGGGTGCCCTCGTAGTGGACCTTGGCGCCCTGGGTGGTGGCCTGAGGCGGGGCGGCGGACTCGGGCCAGCCGAGATCTGCGCGGGTGACGAGCTGCACGGGATGCCTCCTGGGCATGAAGAAGCCCCCGGGCCGGACGGCGCGGGGGCGAGACGGGGAGTGAGGGTAGGTCAGGTGGCTGCTTCGTAGGCGAGCTGGAGGCGGAGGGATCCGCCAGGGGCCCAGGCGAGGGGGCCGTTTCCGCCCTGGCCGAGTCCCTGCCCGCCGGGGTAGACCCAGCCCATGTCCCAGAGCCGGTAGCCGAAGACGGCTGCGGTGAGGCCGCCGATGTCCACCACCGTGATCAGGCTGTGCCAGGCGGAGCCCGTGCCGTCGATGTGGCGCCCCTGGCCCTGGCGGTGGTGGGAGAGGTCGGTGGGGTCACTGGCGGGGACGGGGAGCCTGATGCCGACGTAGTTGTCGCCGAGGCTTGATCCGGCGCCGCAGGTGAGCTTGGCCTCCATCTCGATCGTCGTTCCGGTGCGGCGGTAGCGGCCGGCCGAGGTGCTGGTTCCCATCTCCCCGTTCCCCAGGATCCACTCGGGGGTCCAGTCGACCCAGGAGCCCTGGGGCACGTAGACGCGCCAGGCGGTGCCGTCGTAGATCTCCTTGCGGCCCTCGGCGATGAGGTAGGTCTCCATGCCGGTGGCCGGGTTGGGCAGGGCTGCGGTCCGGGCGGCGGCGTTGGCGAAGCGCATGTTGGCCCGGGGGACGATGCCGTTGACGAGGGAGGAGAAGCCCTGCTCGGCGTTCGGTGCGTCCAGGAGGCGGGGGTAGGGGACGTTCTGCTGGAAGTCGTCGGTTCCGGTCATGTGGTCTCCGGCCGCTCGGTGGCGGCCCAGGTCGGGTGGCGGGGATCAGGCGAGCGCACCGAGGACGATCCAGGTCCCGGCGCCGTTGCGGGTGACGAGGACGGTGTCGCCGACGGCGGGCGCGCTGTAGCTCTGCAGCCGGCGGACCCCGGCGACGGGGCCGGCCGCGGTGGTGATGTCGACGGCCGGCCCGGCGGTGGCGGTGACGGTGGCGAGGGTCCAGTCCGCGCCCTGTTGGAGCAGGGCGCGTTCGACGGCGTACTGGATCGCGTCGGCCAGGTCGCTCATCCGGTCGTCACCTCCTTGCTGGCCCGCAGGGTGATAGCGAAGTCGCCGTCAACGTCGAGGGGCACGGTGAAGGACTGGACGAGGACGAGCTCGTGGCGGCCGCCGTAGGTCAGGCGCAGGCAGTCAGCTCCCTCGAGGGCAGGGTTGGGCAGGGAGGAGAGGGAGGTCTGGACGTTGGGCGCGGTCGCGTCGCGCAGCAAGGCGGCCGCGACCGCCTCGCAGGCCGCCGTGGTGGTGAGCAGGCCGGAGGAGTAGAACCTCGGTACCCGGCCGTACGGGCCTCCCCAGCGGGTGGGCGAGGTGGGATCGGTGTCGTAGGCGGCGCCGCTGACCGCGGGGCCGCCCGCTCCGGCGCTCGTCTCCCCGCGGGCGATGACGGCGTTGTAGACGCCGGCCCGGGCGAGCTTGCGGCTGACCTTGATCAGGTTGCCGGTCGGGCCTTCGGTGACGTCCCAGACCGGGGTGGCGGTGGACAGGTCGGGCAGGTCGGTGATGACGAAGCGTCCGGTGGCGTCGGCGTAGCACTCGGCGCGCATGCTGGTGGCGAGTTGGGTGACGGCGTCCCACCGGTCGGCCTGGGCGTCCCAGGTGATCGGGGCGACCGACTGGTCGCGTGCGCCGGCGGTGAGGTTGACCACCGGCGCGTCGGGGAGGGTCTCGCGGATCAGGGCGGTGATCGCGGTGACGGTGGAGGCGTAGGAGGAGGTGGAGACCGGGGCGGTGAAGCGGTCGTCCTGGACGGAGGCCTCGGCGCTCTGCCCGGTGACGGTCACGGGGCCGAGCGCCGGGTCTCCGGCCGGCTCGTCGATGCGGAAGGTTCCGAGCGGCACCAACTCGGTGGTGCCGTCCGGGTAGCGGATCCCTCGCTGGACGACCAGCTGCTGGCCGTACACGCCGAGCGGGTCACCCGGGTTCCAGGGCAGGTAGCCGGGGTCGGGGATGGTGAGGGCGAGCTGGCGGCGGACCTTGCTGCCCCGGTCCACGGTGACGCTTCCACCTTCGTGGGGCAGGTCGGCGGCGGTGAGGGTGCCGCCCAGGTAGGCGTCGATCCTGGTGACGACCTGGTGCGGGTTGGACAGCGCGGCGAGGAAGCGGGGTGAGACCGCGTACACGTCAGCTCCCTTGCACTCCGGTGAGCACGTCGAGCCAGGTCCTGGAGCGGGCCAGGACGTCGGCCCAGGTGGTGTTGGTGTCCAGGACGCTCTGCCAGGTCCGGCCGGCGGATCCGACGAGCGCGCCGACGGGTCGGTCGACCTCGGTGACCGCAAGGACGAACTCGCGGTCGGGCTGCGGTGCGTAGTCGCTGAGCCGGTTCTCCTCGGCGTCGCCGACCTGCAGGTAGAGGTCGCCGATGCCCCAGCTGGCGGGCCACTGGGCGAGCAGGGTGTGCCCGGACTCCAGGAGCCACCACAGGGCTTGGCGCTGGGCATCGGTGGCGGTGGTCACGGTGAGCGTGCCGGTGCGCGCCGCCCGGACGTCGGTGAGGACCACGGGGCGGGCCCGGCCCCGTACGGCGTGCACCCCTTGGCGCGCTGACCGCTGCCAGTTCGGCACGGTGGCCACCATGGCGACCAGGCTGCGGGCCGGCAGCGACGGGTCCTTGAGGACGACGCCGAGCTCGTCCGGGTGGGCGAGGGTGATCTGGTCGCTGGTGTAGGTCGTCCAGTCCGTTCCGGCCGCTCCGGTCCAGGCCTTCGCGTAGTAGGAGACGGCGGTCCCGAGCGGCGCCTCGTAGTCCTCGGCGACGGCGACGTCGCCGGTGGCGGTCTCGCCGGTCAAGTCGCCGTTGTAGCCGCGTACGGGGGTCTGGGTGCCGTCGGGGCTCGTACGCCACAGGCCCCAGCGGGTGCGGCCGCCGGTGGTCAGGCCCTGGAGGTAGATCCGCGCGCCGTAGCCGGCCCCGGTGGGCTCGACCCGGGCGGCAAGGCCGCCGGGGGCGATGAGCACCTTGTCGAGGTACCAGACCTCGCCCGGGACCGCGCCGGAGCGCACGAGGGACGGGCGCAGGGTGACGGCCCGGGGCGGGGCGAGGTCGACGGTGGTGGACGGGGTCCACGCGGTGGCGGCGCCTGCGCTGTAGGCGGCGGAGGTCTGGCGGAGGATCTGCCCGGCCGCGTCCAGCCAGGCCAGGCGGACGGTGTAGGCGGCGCCCGCAGCGGGCGGGCGGACCATGGGGCGGAACTGGTAGGCCTGGCCGGGGATGACGGGCACCGGCGCGGCGAGGGTGAGGACGGCTTCGCCCGTGCCGGCGCAGGTGAGCGCGAGGGAGGCGAGGCCTTCGGCGGCCTGGGCGAGGGAGCGGGCGGCCGTCCCTCCGGCCGCGGTCCAGCCGGCGGCGCTGACCTCGGTGGAGTACCTGGGGTAGTCCAGCAGGTTCCCGGGTTCGTTGGCCGCGAGCTGGAGACCGATCTGGTCGAAGAGCCAGACCTGCGCGGTGGCCGTGGCCTGCGGGCGCAGGACGATCCTGGCCTTGGCCGCGCCGGGCGGGGCGGTGCCGGCGACGCAGACCCGGGTCCAGGTCGCGGACGGCAGGGCGGTCCAGGTGGTGGTCGTGGTGCTGATCGGGTTGTCGGCGGCGTCCTGCCAGCGGATGTCGATCAGGACGGACAGCGCGGCGGTGCCGGGCCGGGCGGAGGCGGAGGCCAGGTACTCCTTGCCCGCGGTGACGCTGACGGCCGTGTTGAGGGCGGCCTGGCAGTTGCCCGCGAGGGTGGAGGTCAGCTGCAGGCTCCACCACCCCTCGACGCTCGCGGCCGAGCTGCGGGCGAGGGTCACCGCGTACCAGGCGGCCCAGCCGGTGGCGTCCTGCTCGACGGACTGCGAGGTGTAGTCCAGGAGGTTCCCGGCGGCGAGTGCCGGAGGGCCGAGTGCGGCGGCGTCGACGAGGGCCTGGCCGCCGGCGGCCAGGCCGGTGACGTTGACGCCCAGGACCGCGTAGGCGGCGCCGGCCGGGGCGGTGGCGATGAGGACGGGTGGCGGGGTGTTGAACGCGGTGGAGTTGGCCAGGGTGGAGCTCGGCGAGGTCGAGTACGAAAGCGCCGTGCCGCCGGAGGCGTTCGCGTACCAGCCGATGAAGACGTTGACGGCCCGCCCGGCGGCCGCCGCGACGAGCGCGGCGTAGGCGTAGGCGGTGTAGACCTGGCCAGCCGTCACCGGGACGCGCGTGATCGTGGTCGCGGACGCGGTCCCGGCGGCGGTGGCGGTCAGCTGGAGGGAGGCGGAGCCGGTGTAGCCGCGGCCGCCGAGCGCGAGCGTGGTGTTCGCGCCGGTGGCCCAGCCGGTGGTGTCCGTCTCGATGTCGGAGACGGACGGTGCCAGCAGGTTGGTGGCGACCGCCATCAGATCCTCCGTCCCGTGGTCAGGGCCCGGGCCGTGGCCGTGTCGGCGGCCCGGACCTCGGTGCGGACGATGTCCGTGATCTCCCGGTCGCCGACCCAGACGTGAACCTCGAGGTCTCCCTGTCCGGCGCCGGTGGCGGCGGCGCGGCCGAGGGTGTCCCACTGGCCGGTCGTCAGGACAGGCTCGGGCCGACCGGTGTGGTTGTAGACCAGCGACGTGCCGGTCGGCAGGTAGCCGCCGGAGTCGTAGCCGCCCGGCCGGTTGAGCGCGCTCAGGCTCCCGTACCGGTGGATGGCGTAGTTGAGGCCCGCGTACGTGTTGGCCAGCGGGTCCGTGCTCGTGCCGTACTGGAACGGGCCGGTGTCGCGGAAGGCGTCCGCGTACGCCCGGTAGGTCGGCCCGATGACCTGCATGAGGCCAACACTGGGCGTGCCCGCCTGCCAGTTGGAGTCCCAGCGGTTGACGACGCCCGGGTCGCCGCCGCTCTCCTGGTTCATCCGTCGCAGGACGGTGTCGAGCCAGGACTGGGGCTGGCCGAGCATGGTGAGGGCCTGCTGAACGACCGGCGCCCAGCGCTGCACACCCGAACCGGCGGCCGGTGCCGAGGACTTCCCGCCGCCGACGAACGAGACGACCTTGTCCTTGAGCCCGGTCAGCATCTGGGTCGGGATGCCGATCACGGCCTTCGCCATGGGCGACTCGCCGATCCGGGCGAACAGCGCCCGGACCGGACCGGTCACCTTGTCCCAGATCTTGCTCGGGTTGGTGAGCAGGTCGGCGCCGTCCTTGAGCAGGTCGACGCCGTCACCGACGACATCGGTGACGGTTCCCCAGACCTTCCCCAGGATCCCGCCGTCGGCCATCAGCTGGGTGCCGGCGGCCGCGTGCAGGGCGAGCGCCCTGGCGCGGTACTGCGGGTCGGTGGGGATGACGTACTCGGGGAAGCGCGGGTTGCCCTCGCCGACGATCGCGGTCGGCCGGTTGACCACCATCGGCACGGCCTGGCCCCAACCGGGGCCGACCGTGCCGCCGGCGGCCAGGAGCTTGGGGCCGTCGGGCAGGTGCGGCAGGTGGACGAAATCGGCGACCTTGTCCCAGACCGCCTTGATGCCGTTGGTGTACACGGCCTCGATCAGGAAGTTGACCGGTTTCTTGGTGATGTCCTGGAGCTCGCCCCAGGCCTTGCCGATCATGTCCTTGGCCTTGCCGAACGCCTCGCCCACCGGGGTGAGCGCGCCCTTGATGGCTTCGAACGCTGGCTGCAGCGCGTGCTCCCAGAGCCAGCTCGCTCCGGTGGCGATCCCGTCGAACGCGGGCTTGATCAGGGTCCGCCAGGCCCAGCTCGCGGCCGCGCCGATGCCTTCGAACGCGGGCTGAAGGATGGTCCGCCACAGCCACAGCGCCAGGTCGGCGAGCGCTCGGAAGGTCGCCATCCAGGCGTCGAAGGTCGGCTGGATGATCCACTTCCACAGCCACAGGGCGACCGCGGCGATGCCCTCGAACGTGGGCTTGATCCCGGCCTGCCACAGCCACAGTGCGGCCGCGGACAGCAGGTTGAACGCGACCACGATCGGCCCGATGACGACGACGACCAGGATCGCGAACAGGACCTTGGCCGCCTCCCAGATGAAGGCGAAGGCGGGTCCGAGCGCGTTCTCCCAGAGCCACATCGCGGCCGCGCCGACCATCTGGAGACCGGCCCAGATCGCGGCGAAGACGGGCTGGAGGACGACGGCCCACAGGAACAGGGCGCCGATCCGGATGCCGTCCCAGACGGCCGTCACCGCGTTGTGGAACCAGGTGAAGTGGTTGTAGGCGTAGATCACCCCGGCGACCAGCGCGATCACGGCGATCACGATCGCCTCGATCAGCGGCACGATGATCGTCGCCTGGAGGGCTGCGTCGAAGGTCAGGGTCTCCGCTGTGGCGACCCCCATCGCCACGTTGTAGAGCGCGATGCCGGCGGCCGCCCCGGCGCCCACGATGCGGGCGATCTTGAAGGCCGCGATGCCGAGCCACAGCGCCTGGACCAGTCCGGGGAAAGCGGTGGCCAGGTCGGCCACCTTCTCGGCGAGCCAGCCGATCCCCGCCAGCGCGGGGCCGGACAGCGGGGCGAGCGCCTCGCCGACGGACAGGACCGCGCCCGCGATCTTGCCGAGCGTGTCGGCGAGAATCGGGCCCATCCGGGAGGCGTAGTCGAGGAAGCGCTCGAACTCCGGGCTCCCCTTGAGCTTGCTGCCCCAGGTCGCGAACCGGCCGGTGCCCGACTCCAGCCGCGCGGCGATCGAGTCGATGTGCGGCAGGAACGCGTCGATCACGCCGACGGCGCCCTTGATCGTGTTGCCGAACGCGACCCCGAACGAGGTCAGCGCGGGCTGGACGCTGCTGTCGAGGTCCGTCTTGAAGGACCGCCAGAACGGGCTCTTCAGCTCGGTCCCGGCGCGGTCGAACAGGCCGCCGACTGCTCGGGTGGCGGCCTCGGCCATCGGGGTGAGCCCGGGAAGGCTGGCCTTCGCCGCGTCCACGCCGCGCACCAGCAGGGTGGTGGCGTCCGGCGTGACCGTGGCGGACCACTGCTTGAACGCCTCGCGTATGCCAGCCGGTCCGGCGATGACGTCGAACAGCTGGCGGGCCTGCGGGGAGAGCCTGCCGAGGGCAAGCGCGTACTTGTCGGACGCGCTGGCCGCGCCGCCGGCACTCCGCTCGGTGGACAGCAGCGCCTGCTGGACGCCCCGTTGGGCGTTCGCGACAGACTCTGCCGCGGTGGCCTGGGTCTGGGCGGCCTGGCGCTGGGCGTCGGCGATGCGCGTCTGGGCGTCGGCGATCTGGCGGGCGGAGGTGGCCGCGGCCTTGGAGGCTGCGGCCTGCGCGTCGGTGATCGCCTGGGCCGACTGGGCGGCGGTGCGGGCCGCGCCGGCCTGGGCGTCGGCGAGCGCCCGGGCCTGGTCGGCGGTGCGCTGCTGGGCCTGGACAAGGCGGTCCTGAGCGGAGACGACGGCGTCCGCCCCGTCCACCCCAGCGTCGCGCGCGGCCTGGGTGTCGCTCTGAAGCCGGGCGTACTGCTTGCTCTGCTCCTTCGCGTGCTGCTCGGCCTGGTCGAAGGCGAGCTGGGCCTGGGCGCGCTGGAGCGCGGACGCGCGGGGGTCGGTCCTGGCGGCCTGCAGGTCCTGGGCGGCCTGCTGGACGCGCAGGACGGCGTCGCGCTCGGCCAGCGCGCCGTCGGCGAGCCGGTCGTTGAGGTCGGCGAGCTGGTCGGCGGCGGTACGGCGGGCCGCGGTCAGGTCGGCCTGCGCGCGGGTCTCGCCGCGCTGGGCGTCCGCCAGGGCCTGCTCGGCGTCGGCGACCTGCCGGGCGGCGCGCACCTGCGCGTCGGCGGCCTGGGCGACGGCGTCGGCGACCTGGCGCTGGGCCCGCTCGCGGGACTCGGCCGACTGCGCGGTCGCGTCCGCCAGGCCCTGCTCTGCCTGCTCGATCTGCCGGGCGGCGGCCTGGGCCTGCTGGGCGGCGTTGCGCCGGGCGGCGGCGAGGGACTGCTGGGCGCCGGCCAGGGACAGGGCCCGCTGCTGGGCGCTGAGGTCCGCGTTCGCGCCGGCCGTGGTCGCGCTGGTGGCCTCGTCCTGGGCGGCCTTCTGGGCCTGGAGGGCCTGGGCGACGCCGCGCACCGCGGGGGCTGCGGCCAGGGCGAGCACACCGACACCGCCGGCGGCGGCGAAGGCGCCGGCCGCGATGGCGCCGAGGCCGCCCGCGATGACGGGCAGGCCGCCGATGCTGGCGAGCGCGGCGAGCTGGATGCCCAGCGTCATCACCGCCGCCGACGCGCCGGCGGTGTCGACCTTGATCTTGGGGTGCTTGGCGTCCAGCGCCTCGACGCTTGCAGCCACCGCAGCGAGCTCGGCCTGCGCGGCGGCGGCGTCCGCGCGCACGTCGATACGCACGCCGCGGCGGTTCAGTGCGGCGAGCTCGGCCTGCAGGACGCGTATCGCGGCCAGGGCCTGGGCGACGTCGAAGGTGGCGTCGACGGCCAGGCGCTCGGGGATGGCGGCGAGCTGAGCCCGCAGCCGGGCCAGGCGGATCTCGCTGGCGTCGGTGGCGACCTCGACGTCGATCGCGGGTAGCGAGGCCGCGACGGCCCGCACCTGGGCGATGAGGCTCTCGCGGAACTGCCCCGGGCGGATCTCGACTTCGTGCGGGATCCGGGTGATCGCCTCGATCTCCGCGCTCACCTCGGCGAGCGCGGCACGGGCGGTGGCGGTGTCGATCCTCACCACCGGGTCGGCGTGGGTGGCGCCGAGCTGGCGCAGCTGGGCGTCGAGGTCGGCGACCTTGGCAGCGGCATCGTCCGCGGTGATGTCGATGCCGATGCGCTTGCCCGAGAGCTGCTGGATCTTGGCGCGCAGGCGGGCAAGGTCCGCGTCCGCGCCGGTCTCGTCGACCTGGACGTTCAGCTTGGGCAGAGCCCGGAAAGCAACCTCCAGCTTGGCCTTGAGGCTGCGGGCGAAGGCGCCGCCGCTCTGGTCGCCCTCGCGGGCGGCCGCGGCGGCGGCGCGGCGGCCGCCGGCCTGGACGGCGTCGGGCAGCGCGGCGGCGATGCTCTGCTGCATCGCGTCCGCGATCTGCCGGCCGAGCGACTGGCCGACCCCGGAGCCGGCCCCGGTCAGGGAGGCGCGCAGGCTCTCGCCGAGGCGGTCGCCTAGGACACGGCCGGCCTCCAGGCCGACCCGGTCGGCGATCGGCAGGATCTGATCCTTGAGGCGCTCGTGGAACCGCGGCGTGATCGGGACAACGTCGACGCCGGCCTGGCCGACGATGTCCACCGCCATTACGCCTCCCGGGGATCTCGCATTCGCGGGTCGAGCGCGGCGCGCTGTTCGTCCGTCAGGCGACGGCGGGAGGTGGTCCTGGGCCGGATGCCCGGGCGCGGAGTCGGCTCCGGCTCATGGAACTTGCCGCCGCTCGCGGCGACGGCAACCGCGGTCTGCACCCGGACGGCGTCCAGGACGGAGGCGAGCAGCAACTCGACCCCGGACCACGGGGTCAGGTCCGGGCGGGCCTGGGCCTGGGCCTTCGCCAGCAGATCGGCCGGCGCGGCGTTGCGCAGGGCGGTCTTGGTGAAGCTCTCCGGCGGCAAGTGGTCGATCAGGACCCGCAGGCGCCGCAGCGACATCCGGCCGCGGTAGACGTCGAGGAGGTCGATGCCGCGCAGGGCCAGGTCGGCCTCTAGCGCTTCCGCGTGGTCTTCGAGGACCTGGAGCGTGCCCGCGACTTTCCCAGGCTCTGCCCGGTGGTGCTGGTCATGGCGCGCTCGGTGAAGGCGGTGATTTCGCCCATCGTGGCATCGAGGTCGATGAACTCCTGGACGTCGTCCGGGTGGAGGGCGAGGTGGGCCCAGGTATCGAAGTCCAGGACGCGCAGGGCCCGGAAGAAGGAGGGGCGCCACTGGGAGCCGGGGCGCACGCGCAGCTCGACGCCGTCGAGCTCCTCGGCGACGTAGGAGTCGTCGGTGTCGGTGGCCTCGATCTCCTGGGCCTGGGCGGGAGTCGTCTCGGTCATGGGCGCGGGTCTCCGGTGCTCGAGGGAAGTGGTGGGGTGCGCGGGCGGGATGGACGGGAGCGGAGCCCGGACCCGCGCGGATGCGGGCCCCGCCGGTCTCAGGAGCCGCCGCCGGTCGGGAAGAAGTTGGCGACGTCGATTCCGCCGTAGTCGATGCTGCGGCTCAGCGCCTTGGAGGTGGCGCCCTTGTAGAAGGTGAAGGTCATGTCGACGCCCATGACGTCGTCGGCCTGCGGCTTCTCGTCCCCGCGCTCGGTGACCTCGGCGTTGGGCGCGTAGAGGCGGATCTTCTTCGCGCCGTCGATGGTGTCGAAGATCATCGCGTAGCGGAGGTCGTCCGGCTTGTCCGGCAGGGGGTAGGTGACCGTGCCGCCGACCGCGGGCTTGAGCGTGGCGATCGGCACGTTGTCATACAAGGACCTCACCACGGGGTTGAGGGCCTCCTGGCAGGTGACCTGGACGGTCTTGGTGGACTTGGGCCGAAGGGTCCGGATCGGCTCCATTGAACCGGCCGCCTGGATCTCCTTCTTCTCCTCGGCGATCTTGAGCGTCCCGCCGTCGGTGGTCACCCAGCCCAGGCACAGCCAGGCGGCCGGCGGGGCGGTGAAGCCGGTCGGGGCTGCGGTGTTGAGCGGCGCGACGAAGACCAGGTAGTCGGTCGCGCCGAAGCTCAAATCGGCATTTCGGGTATCGGTCATCGGCCCTCCCGGGGCGCGAGAGGCGAGGCAGCGCGCAACTGCCCGGCGTGGTGGATTTGTTGGTCAGGCCCCGTAGGAGGCGGGGTGAAGTCGCACGGTGACGCTCACCCCACACCGGCGCACCGCCGGGTTACCGTACGGACGGGCAGCGGGCCCGGAGTCGACACGCACCTCGGAGACGAGGGCGCCGGGCTCGGCCGGGCCACGCAGCAGGGCGAGCTCGCGGGTGATCGCCAGGGTGAGGGTGCGGGCGGCCTCGTAGGTGGCGGCGTAGACGTCGACGTCGACGCGGGGCGCGGAGGTGAAGCGGGCGGCCGGGCCGCCGACGGCGCCTACCTGAACGAGCGGCAGGGCCTTCTCGAAGGCGGCCGGCAGCTCGGTGCAGGTCCGCACGCCGCACCTGTCACGCAGCCACCGGGTGAGGACCTTCTCGACGTCGACCGGGTCAGCCGCCACTGTTGATCTTCGCGGCGTCCAGGGCCCGGCGCAGGACCGCGTACTTGGGGACCTTGTCGGTGCCGAACTCGACGTGCAGGGCGTGCGGCGCGGTGTTGATCAGCCGGGATCCGGACCTCAGGCGCGGCTTGCCCTGGAAGGGCACGTTCTTGACGAGCGGCACGATCTTGAAGGCATTGCGGTACTGGCCGGGGTGGGGGTCGACGGCCGGGTCGCCAACGGGGGCGAGCTCCTCCGCGGCCTGCTGGATGCGGCGGGCCGCCTTGGCGGTGGCGCGCTGCATGCCGGGCGACTGGAGCAGGCGCCCGATGCCGGTGTACCGGCCGGTGTAGGTGCTGCGGTGGGCAGCCATCAGCCGGTCACCTCCCGAAGGTTGACTGCGACGTGGGCCAGCGGCCCCGGGAAGGGGGACGGGAGGCCGTGCACCTGGTAGGTGGAGCCTGCGTGCCGGATCCGGTCGCTCGCGCGCAGGTCGCTGCCCGGCGGGGCAAAGAGCACACGCACGACGACGACCTGGTCGCGGCCCTCGGTCTGCTCGGTGCTCGCTGCGGCCTGGCCGTCGGGCGGCAGGACCGCGCATCCGGTGAGCAGGGCTGTCTCGTCCGGGCCAGGCACCTCGTTGCCGTAGGGGTCGAGCGTCGGCGGCCCGGGGCGCAGGCGCTCGACCTCCTCGGTCATGTAGGGGTTGTTCACTGCGGGCCTCCAGCGATGTCGAGCATCCGGGCCCGGCGGCCGGTGGTCTCGGCCAGGCCGACGGCCCGCCGGACCCGTCGCAGCTCCTGGTCGGTGAGGACCGCGCCGGTCAAGGCGTCGGTGTAGGACTCGGAGACGGCGCCCGCGGTGGCCGAGCGCAGGCCGCCGGGGTTGGTCAGGCAGCGGCCGGCGACCGCGAGGGCGACCGACTTGATGCCGCGCTGCGGCGGGTCGGTGAGGCGCTCGCCGACCTCGCCCCGGATCGCGTCCTCGGTCAACTCGTGCGCCAGCTCATACTCGGCGGCGGACACGGTGCGAGGACGCAGGTAGGTGGAGAACTCAGTCGCCGAGAACAGGGGCATCGGCACCTGCCTTCCGCCGTCCGCCCGCGCGCCGGGTGGCGAGCGCCGGGGCCTCGGCCGCCTCGTCGGGCTCGGGCTCGGGCTCGGCGTCTGGCAGCGGCTCGGCCACGGGCTCGCTGACGGGCACGGGTTCGGGCTCGGCTGCGGGCACGGGCGGCGGGGTGCCGGGCTCGCTGTCCTCGTCGGACTCCCAGGCCTTCGGGTTGGTGATCCGTTCCGCGGCCCAGGCCGGGACCTCGGCGCCGGCCTCGAAGGTGTGGGTGCCGTGCTGGTCGTCGGTGACGTGGACGCGGGAGGCCAGCCTGCGCCCGGTCACAGCACGTCCGCGGTGAAGCTCAGGTCCGGGTTGGCCAGGACCGGCAGGGCAATGGCGGCAGCCTTCGTCCACAGGGCCGGCGGGTCCTCGGTGCCGTAGACGCCGGCCACGACGCCGGGGGCGTCGTCCGTGCCGGCCATGCCGTAGCGGGGGTCGGTGGCCTCGACGGTGGTGCCCCAGAAGGTGGCGCCGAGGTCGGTCTCGTCGGGTCCGCCGGCGGGGGCGGGCAGGAAGAGGAACCGGTCGTCGGGGATCACCCGGGTCGCGGTGCCGGCGACCTTGACCTTGGCGTCGTAGACGTAGATCGGGGGCAGGCCGTTCGCGGTGAGGACCCGCTGCAGGTCCTCCATGCTCACGATGCTCGGCGAGCCGACCACGGTGGCCACCAGGGCGCGGAACTCCGGGTTACGGAGCATGTTGTTGACGACCTTCTGGGACGTGACGGCGGCACCGGGCTTGTCGCCGTCGTTGGTGTCCAGGTAGGTGTCCCGCCAGCCGAGCATGTCGGTGAGGATGGTGGCGGTCGGGTCGCTCCACACCTTGGCGGCCGTGACCGTGTGGAGGGCGCTGCGGCCGAAGTCAACGGTCGCTGTCACACCGTTCTCGGCGATGGTGACCTTGCCATTGGTCAGGGCGTCGCCGCGGGCCAGCTCGATGCGGGCGGCCAGCGCGCGGGCCATCCGGACGGCGTCGCGCTGCAGAGCGTTGGTCATCTCGCCTGCCTGGCGGTCGGCGGCGCGCTGGCGGATGCGGTCGTACTCGCCCTGGCGGATCTTGCGGGACAGCGGCGGAAGCTCGCCGGTGACCCGGGTGACGCCGGGCCGGCCGCCGATCGGGGCCTCGGCGTCGTAGGCGCGGAAGGTGGCGGCCTCGGTCAGACCCTCGCCGCCCCGGGCGAAGCGGTACTCGAGGTCGTCGACGTAGACGTTGGGCAGGAACCGGCTCAGGGTGAACTGGTTCTGTTCGCGGTCGGCGGCGGCGGCCCGGATGTAGCCGGTGAGGACCGCCGGCTGGATGTAGTCGGTGTTGAGCAGCATTCAGCGGCCCTTTCCACTCAGAGGAACTGGATGCGGCCGGCGACGTCCGCGCGGCCGTTGGCGTCGACGGCGAGCGGCAGGCGGGCGGTGACGACCTTGCCGTGGTCGAGCAGGGCGCCGACAACGGGGGCTCCGGCGGTGCGCGGGGCGCGGACGCTGGTCATGAGGAAGCCGACGCAGGTCTGGCGGCCGTCAACGGCGGTGTCGTCGTACGGGCCGAACTTGCCGCCAGCAGTGATCTGGCCGAGCGGCAGCCCGGAGGGGAAGTAGCCGTTCGGGTAGTGGGTGCCGGCCGTGAACTTGGTGGTGTCGAGGGTGATGGAGCGCGTGGCGTCGGTGCCGTGGGCGCTGCCCAGCCAGGAGTGGTCCTCCTGCTGGAAGGTCTCGGTGCGCAGGCCGAGTTCCATGGTCGCGTCCTCCTAGGATCGCGTCGGGTGCTGGGCGCGGTAGAGCTCCGCGCCCGCCTGGACGGTGGTGGCGGGCTTGACGTCGCCGCCCTGCGGGCCGCCGACGCGCACCTGGCCGGCCGGGGCCTGGCCGGGGAACAGGGACTTGAGCGTGTCCGCGTCCGTCTCCAGCTCCTCCTTCGTGGTGCCGCGCAGCCGCTCGGCCTGGTCGACGCTCAGGCCCTTGGCCATCGCGACCTCCAGCAGCAGCGCTCGCCGGGCGGCGGTGTCGGCCGCGGCCTGGGCGGCGGCCGCTGCGGCCAGCGCGGTGTCCTTCTCGGCCTGGACGCGCTGGGTCTCGGTCAGCTCGGCGTTCTTGCGGGTGGCGAGCTCGGCCTCGGCGGCACGCAGGCGCTCCAGCTCGGTGGCGTCCGGTGCGGCGGCGGCGCGCTGTTCGTGCTTGCGCGACTGGTGCTTCCAGTACGCGGCCTGGTGCTCGGGGATCATCTCGGCGACCGGAGTAGCTTCGGGGAAGCCGTGCGCGCCGACCTGCGGCCCGCCGCCGGCCCCGCCTGACCCGGTGCCGCCGGTGCCCGTGCCGGTCCCGCCTCCGCCGCCGGCCCCGGGGTCTTCCTCGTGCAGCATCCAGGGCCGCGAGGCGATCAGGGACTGGACGGCGGTGCGGTTGAGGGTGCGTCGTGGCATGCGGAACTCCTTGGGCACAACGAAGGGGCCCGCCGTGTCGGCTGGCCCCTTCGGGTGGGTCGGTCTCTTCGGTTAGTGCACAGCGCCGTCGCGTTCAGCGAGCGGCATCGTCGGAACCTGTGGTGGCGTCCCGGAGACGGCCGGTGCCGGCACGGCGCTCATCGCGGCGAGGAACACTGCGACGTCGTCCTGCGGCCCGGTCGGGTCGTAGTAGGGGCCGACGGGAGTCAGGGCAAGCGGGCCGGTGACCAGTAGGCGTACGAGGGCGCTGCTGTCGGGGTCGGCGTCCCATCCGCCTGCTTCTCGTTCGACCCATCGTCCGCTGTCGGTACGGGACTGCACGCGCCAGGGCATCGCTTCACCTCCTCACAGCAGGGCCAGAAGGGCCAGCATGAAGGCTTGCAGCTCGATTCCACCGTACTGCTTGCTGCTTCGGCCAAACAGGTCCTGAAGGCCTACCTGGAAGACCTCGGAGGGTGCCCGTGCTGGGTCGTCGGGGTAGCCGGACTCGTAGGTCTTGCCGGTGTAGGCGTCGGCCCAGGAGTCCTCGTAGGTCAACTCCATGTCGGCCTTGTTGTACCAGGAGTAGATGTCGGCCATGTTCTTCGGCGATTCGAGTACACCGTTGGCTGTCGCGCGTCGTCGCACGTAGGTGTACTCCAGCTCGCGAAGTCCCGGGACGTACTGCTCCATGCGGTGTCCGAGCTCGTGCGCCGCAATCTCCGCTGCCGAAGTCGTGAACGCGCCATCGTAGGTGGGGACATCACGCAGCGAGAGGGACAGGAAGTCAGGCCTGCTGCCTCCTCCTGGCAGGTACCACGCGCGCTGGTTTCCGACGATGTGCAGCGGCGAGCCTTGCGTGGTCGCGTGCCACGACGCAGGGAAGTGTCGGAACGCTTCGCGTAGTTGATCTTCCCAGTCGTCCGGCGCGCTCCCGCTGTCGAACGGAACCGCGGACGGATCGCCCAGTTGCGCCGGGGTGCCGCCATCCATCTCTCGGATGTCTCGGAGCAGCACGTGGATGATGCCGGCTTCGCGTTGCGCGACCGCTCGACGGGCCTCCCGCAGTACGTCGACCTCGACGTGTTGCGAACCTGCTGACCTCAGCTCGTCGCGCAGCCGCTGGAGCTCTGCGTCGCCCTGCATCGCGTCGAAGAGCTCGTCCCGCAGCGCGTGGCCGACCTCCAGCACCCGGTCGAGGTGGCGCTCATACGTCTCGGGCGGGAGAAGTCGGCCGTAGACATCCCTGCGGTAGGTGAACTCATGCCATTCCGGGCGTTCCTGGAGGAAGTATCGCTCACTCGAGTTCGACGCGTCGGCCAGCGACTTTCCTGCCAGCTCGCGAAATTCCGAGAGATAGCTGTTAGCAAGGTAGATGTCATGGTCAACGTCCTGTGTCTTCTCTGCGAGAAGGCCATCCCGCTTGTAGCGCGGCGTGCGACGCTTCTTGAACTCGGCTTCGGCATCCGCAACGATCCGGTCCCGCTTCGTCTGGAGGTCCTCGAGTTCCTGCTGGACCTCGAGGATTCGCTTCTCCAGAGGGCGTGCTGCCGGATGCGTGATGCGGCGGTCGTTGAGCCAGTCCTCTCGGGTCTGCGGCAGTGACGCGCGGACGTCGTCAAGCTGCTGGCGCGTCGCCTCGGAGATGCGCGCCGACGGCTCGGGGATCTTGGGCTCCGGCGGGGTCGGCGTCTCGTCCTTCGGGTTCAGGTCGTCTGGCCCCGTGAACTTGTGGCCCCTGAAGGACAGGACCGGTCCGATCTCGCCGTGCTCGTTCGCGATGATGATCTGGCGGTAGTCCACGGCTCGGGCGGAGCGGTCGTGGGTGCCTAGGGCCCCTTCGACGGCCCTGTGGATCGCGTCCAACTTCACCGGGTCGACGACCTGCCCCGGATCCTCATCGGCGTGAACCGTCGTGATGCCGCAGTCGCAGCCCGGATGGATCGGCAGCAAGGTCTCTTTGCGGTACCTCTGTGTGCTCGCCACCAGGCAGAGCGCGCAGTCGTACTCGCCGTTCAGGGTCCGCAGGTAGTAGGTGATCTTCGGCTGCTGTTCGAGGACGTCATGCGCGGCATGTGTGCGTGCGAGCTGTAGGTCCGTCTTCGCGAGGACCTGGAGCCTGTTGGCACCTCGCTCCGTCGCCACGTCCAGCGGCTCGCCGTCGGACAGGGCCCTCCATGTGACCTTGAACGGGCGGAGGTAGACCTCTTCCGGCGCCGTGCCGTTGCGGACTGCAGCTCCGGTGACGCGGTCCATGTCCAGCGTCACCCGCGGCGACGGCTCGCTGGCCACGTCTCGGTACAGCTGCTCGAGGTAGGACGCAGTCAGCGCGGCGATGGTGCGCTGACCGGCCTGAACGGCGGGGAGCGCCTGGCGCTGGAACCTCGGGACGTCGCCTGAGCGCCAGGAACCGAGGGACTGCCACTGTCCGGTGAGCTGCCGCAGGACGGTCCGCCAGGTGGCGGCGACACGGGCGTCGTACCGGACCGACGGGTCAGGCTGCGGCACGGCCCACCACCCCAGGGTCTCCAGGGGCGGCCGCGGGCGCCGGCGCAGGTGCTGGCGGCCGGCTGGTCTCGGTGGCCAGGGGCGCGAGCATCGCGTCCTGGGCACGGTCGACCTCCATCCGCGAGATCTCCTGCGGGGTGTAGCCGAGGTCCTCCATGCGCTGGCGCCACGGGACACCGGCCGCGGCCTTCTTGACGGCGGCGTCGGCGAGCTCCGCGACGGTACGGGACTCGGGGTCGCGCCAGACGGTCTCGGCACCGGTTACCCGGGCGCGCTCGGTGTCACCGAGCACGCGGAACGCGAGCCTCAGGACTTGCTCCCAGGACTCGCCGAAGGCCCTCTGCCGGTCCTTCACCTTCGCCACGAGGCCGGTTTCGGCTGACTTCAGGGCGTCGCCGCTCACGTTTGCTACGACGCCCATCAGGTAGTGCGGCGGGGTGTGGCTGAGGGCGGCGAGGTCCTGGACTCCGGCCGAGACAGCCTGGACGTACGGGCCCAGGTCAGTGGCTTGGAACTCGCCGAATCGGGTGTCCGGGCTCTCGGTTGTCCACAGCTTGGTGATATCGAGCTTGAACGGCTCGACCGGTTTTCCGGTCACCGGGTCCTCGTCGACCTCCAGGCCGGCCGCCCACCTCTGCCTGAAGCTGCCGTAGCGCATGGCCGCGATCAAGTTGAGGACGGAAAGGTTGATCCGGTCCTGCACGGAGGTGATGTCCTCGTGCTCGGC
The DNA here is from genome assembly GCF_000710405.2 of Kitasatospora sp. MBT66. Classification (NCBI taxonomy): domain Bacteria; kingdom Bacillati; phylum Actinomycetota; class Actinomycetes; order Kitasatosporales; family Streptomycetaceae; genus Kitasatospora; species Kitasatospora sp. MBT66. The sequence goes on from NZ_JAIY01000006.1 coordinate 1,126,198, forward strand.
GAAGCCGGACAGGGACCGGTTGCGGCGGTTGACGAACGGCACGATCGGGACCTGCCCGAGGAGGTTGGCCTCGCTGTTGCCGCGGTCGCCCGGCAGGGAGAAGGCGTCCCAGCGGCCGAGGATGTGCCTGCCGACCAGGCCCAGGAAGACGGGCTGTTCGTCCTTGGTCTGGAAGTGGTGGATGCCGTCGGGCAGCCAGAGGGTCGCGCGGGTTTGGCCGGTCCAGTCGTCGCGCCAGAGCTTGAGGCCGGCGGCGAGCTTGCGCGGCCGGCCGGGCTGGTGTTCGACGGCCATCTGGCGGGGTGTCTCGTGGCTGAGGGCCGGCTGCCCGTCCTCGTCCCGCTCCACCAGCACGTAGGCGCGGCGCTGGGACAGTGCGCCGTAGTGGACGAGGTCGGCGTCGGCGTCCATGAAGTTCGCCTGCCAGATCTTGTTGGCCTCGCTGTCGGCACTCTTGTCGCCGAAACGGAAGCCGGTGACGCCCAACCGCTCGGCCGGGGCGTCCAACACGAGGCCGGACCAGTTGGTGCGTGCGACGTTCATCCAGTCGCCGACCGCGCCCGGCGCGACACCGGGCACGGACGGCAGGTCGGGCTCGCCGATCGCGTACTTCCACAACCGGTCGAGCTCCTTGCGCTCGGCGAGGATGCGGTGCCCCAGACGGGCCAGCCACCACCCAGGGGAGCCGACCACAGTGGCGTCGATCGCCATGGGGCCTCCCCTCGCCAAACCGCTCAGAACGCGCGGAACTTGCTGGAACGTTTCTTCTTCTTGGTCACTCCCTGCGCGACTGCGTCGGCGCGGGCTTCGTAGGCGAGGACGGCGGCCATCGCGGCGTCGATCTTGCGGGGGCTCTTGGCGTGTTCCTTGCCGATGCCGAGGTGGTTGCGGCCCATCCGGCGCCGGCGGGCGTTCAGGATGTGCCTGGTGAGCGTCGTACCGAGCCGCAGGCCCGGCGTCAGGGTGGTGTCGTCGGTGGCCACAGCCGAGGCGTGGCTCAGGCGCCGGTCCTCGACCGCCTCCCGGAAGCGGTCCAGGGCGGTCTCCATGACGGTGGCCCGGCTGGTCCACCACTCCAGCGGCGCCTTCTGAGTGGCGCGCACCGGCAGGTCGGCGCCGAAGTCGCGGGTCCAGGCGTCGACGTAGTCCTGCCAGTAGGCGGGGTCGCAGTAGAAGCCGGCGACCTCGTAGGTGGCGAAGGCGCGGGCGACGGCGGCGTCGACCTCGGTGCGCGGTACCTGCCAGTCCTCGCCGCCGGGGCCCTCCGGCTTCTCCCAGACGCCGAGCAGCTGCAGGTGCCCGTCCCAGATCCGGCAGGCGACCAGGGCGGTCGAGTCGTCCCGGACACTGCCGTCGAATCCGAGCGTGACCAGCTCGCCCGGGGCGATCTCCTCCGGGGTGCGGCAGGCGGCCCAGGCGTCCGGCTCCAGCCAGGCGTCCGAGACCGTGGTCCGGCTGTTGAGGAAGTAGCGGCGCGAGTCGGCGGCGTCGTTGCGGGTGTCGTAGAAGTCGTCGACGAGGGTGTCCTCGTCGATCCACGCCATCGCGTCGCCGTAGGCGTCCCGGAGTGCGGCCCGGAGCTGGGCCTCGTTCTTCAGGTCCGCGACCTCGCCCCAGCGGTGGTCGTAGAGAAGGCGGTGGCGGCCGCGCTTCTTGCGACCCTCCCGCAGGGCCTCCGCTTCCTCGAAGGTCTTCTCGGCCATCGAGTCCTGGCCGGGCGCGAACATGGTCGTGGTCTCCAGGAACCACGTGCCGGCGCCCTTCTTGCGCTTGCGCAGGTTGCGGGTGACGGTCTTGTACATCCGCCGCAGCTCGGGCGTGATGTACAGGTGTGTCTCGTCCAGGACGAGGAAGGTTTCCTTGCCACCGTCCTTGGAGGCGCTGGAGGCAGTCGACGGGGTGATCTCTCCGCCGCCGGGCAGGATGATCCGTGTCAGCCCGGCGTCGACGCCCGTCACCTGGCTGAGCCGGGACGACTCGTCGACCAGGTTGAAGTGCACCGTGTCGTAGGTGTTTCCGGTCTGGCCCTCCTCGGTGGCCATGATCCGGATGTAGGGCACGGTGACCGGACGGCCCATCGGCTCGCCCGGCGCGTAGGTGTAGGTGAAGCCCAGGCCCCATGGGTCGGTGTAGGTCTCGCCGCCCTCGGCCCACCCGGCGAACCGGCACGGGCCCAGCGCCTCGAACAGGCTCAGACGGGCGCCGAGGCCGGACTTGTCGCAGCCCTTCGGCCTACTCAGGAATGCCGAGTCGTAGAGCAGCCGGCCGCCACCCTCTTCGAGGGCGTAGCAGTCGACCAGAAACCCGGTGTACTCGTCGCCGTGCTGGACGGCCATGCCCTGGACGTCGCCGGGCCCATGGACGACGAACCATTCCATCCAGGCGACGGCGAGCCAGCCCAGCGAGCGGTCGCGGTCGTGGCCGGGGGCTCGCACGAGGGAGCGCGGCACCCGGCACCTCCTACCCGCTCAGGCGTGCCCGCCGGGAAGCCAGGTCGGTGACGTCGGCCTTGCCCGGCATCGCGACCGGCGCGGGTTCGGGCGCAGGTATCTGGCTGGGGGTGCTGACCTGGAGCTTGAGCCTGAGCCGGTCCTCCGTGGTCGCGCCGAACTTGGCCGCCCGCAGGCGGATCTCGCCGGCCAGGTCCAGCTTCTGCCGGGTCCACATCGTGTGGTGCATCAGCGCGGTGTCCAGCAGCATCGCCCAGTCGGTCTCGGTGAACACCTGGGCCTGCGGGCTGCGGCGCCAGGTGTCCCACCACTCGACGGTGACCGGGTGCCAGTCCTCGTCGCCGAGCACACCGAACGGCAGCTCGGGGCCGCGCAGTTGGTTGTCCGACTCCACCGTGACGGCGGGCATCGGGGCGGTGTTGCGGCGGCGCCGGTGGGCCGGATCCTTGGGAGCAGGTCCGCGGCCTGCCATCAGGTCACGTCCAGGTGGATGTCGGTGACCAGCACGAAGTGCGCGCCGGCGGCTTCCTTGAGCTTGGGCAGCGTCCGGGTGAGCGCCTCTACGTCTTCGGCCCGCAGGGTGTGCGTCTCGTCGATCACGAAGGCGAATGGAGCCGGATCGTCGGGGCGCGCCGGAAGCGGCAGGACCTGGATGCGGGCCATGGGGCCTCCCGTGTCGGGGCGGCAGCGGCCGCCCCATGACGGGAGGGCTTACTGCGTCAGCGCGGTGACCAGCGCGGAGAGGTCCGCGAGGGTGGACGGGCAGGCGCCGTGTCGGCGGCCCGTCATGGTGATGTAGCGGCCGGTGCCGTAGACCTCGACGGCCAGGCCTCCGGGGCGCCGGATGCGGCGTCCGTGGCGGACGTCCGCGCGGCCCCAGATGTGCAGGCCTGCGCCGGAGGGCGAGACTTCGGTGTAGGTGGCACCGGACTGGGCCACGATGTCGGCGGCCCAGGTCTCGAGTGTGCCGTCCGCGGCGAGGCAGTGGTCGAGGTCGATGCACACGATGCCGTCGCCAGCCAGGACGAAGCCGAGTCCGGCGCCGGCCGTGGACCGGGCCGCGGTTGAGTAACTCGTCCAGGTGCCGGGGTCGGTACTGGAGGCCGGGGTGCCGGCGGTCGTCAGGGGCACCTTCCTCGCGCTGTAGCGCACCCACCTGTCGCGGGTGGTCAGCTCGGCGGGGATGGCGGGCGTCTGGCGGGCCTTCATGCGCGAAAGGGCCTTGCGGCACCGGGGCGAGCAGGTATGCGCGTGGGCGCGCGCCATGATGGCGAGCGGCTTGCGGCAGTGCTCACAGGTGCGGGTCATGGCTCCATGATATTAGGTCAGGTGTCACGCTTTCAAGGCCCTGACCTGCATAGATGCTGGATTCAGCGGTCTCATCGAGGGGCCGTGGCGCCGTGCGGTCGCCTGCCGTTCGGGGGGTCGAAACAGCCCGGACTGGCGTAGATCAGCGGGGGGCGAGGCCACCCGGAGGCGCCTCGAGCCAACCCTCCAGACCCGTACAGACCGCGAGATCCAGCACCCTTACGATCCTCCGGTCGACCCGGAGGGGGTTACCCCCCTGGGGTCATGATCAAGTAAGGCTGACCTTACCTGCCCCGTCCGGGCCGAGCCGGACAGCTCACCCGCCCGCTCAGGGTAAGGCGAGCCTTACCGGCCGCTCGGGTCAGGGGAGGGCGAGTCGGGGCGGAAGCCGATGGGCAGCCGGGCCTTGGACGGCCGGGCGCCCTTGGGCTCGCCCTTGAGGTCGATGCGTCGCGGCACGAGGACGAGGGTGACGGTGACCGGGTGGTCACTGTCCCCCGTGTCGACCTTCGGAGCCTCCGCGAGCGTCCCGACGTCGGTGCCGTTGACCCGGACCGTGGTCGGCATCAGCGGGAGGCCGCTGTCATGTCCGGGCTCCACGATCTCCACGTGCGCGCCGTCGCTCACACCTGCCACCCGGGCGCCGGGCGGGCGGGGAAGCTCTTCAGGGCCTTGGCCTCGTCGCTCCAGTACGTCGGCAGTCCCGCCCAGGGGTTGCCGCTGGCGAAGGTCGCCGCAGTCGCGAAGAGGTTGTGGCAGCCGCGGCCGCGCGCGAGGCCGACGGCCTCGCGCGCGTCGGCCTGGCTGGCCTCGTAGACCAGATGGGCGATGCGCTCGGGCTCGTGCTCGAAGACCCAGGCCGGCACGGAGAGTGTGCGGTAGGTCGGCATGTCGCCCTCGAAGACCACGGCGACATCGCCGATGTCCAGGTGCCCGGGTGCGGGCAGGACCCCGTAGTTGAGCACGGCGAACTTCATTCCGGCCTTGCGAAGTCCGAGGACCGACACGGCTGTGCTCTGGACCTGTGCGGCGGCCGAGGGGGCGCGGTCGAGGAAGACGGAGTCGATGCCCCGACTGATCCACTTGGCGGCGTCCTGGTTGATCGTGTAGTCGCCGCCGTCGCGGGCGCCGAAGGCGTAGTCGATGTACCCGCAGACCTTGGTGACGCCTCCGGCCTTAACCGCCCTGGCGGCGTCGTAGAGGACCGGGTCCTCGACCGCGCCTGGGCCGTCGGCCTGGTTGAGGACGATCCAGCGGACCGGCTGGTCGGAGGTGGTCAGCGCGGCCCAGCTGCGAGCGTCGATCCCGGGGTGGACGTACATGGGTACGCCGGCGGCCATGGTGTCGAGCGGCATCAGTCCTCCAGGGCGGGGTGCGGTCGGGGTGTGCGCTTCTCGCTGACCAGGTGCGCGGCGGAGGCGGTGCCGCCCTCGCTGCTGCTCTTGCTCCGGTGGCACGGGGAGCACAGGGCGCGGAGGTTGGCGTCCGTGTGGTCGTCCCCCGCGACGATGTGGTCGACCTCGGTGGCCGGGCGGCCGCAGGTCCCGCCGTCGGAGAACCGGTTGGTGCAGGCGTGCTTGTCGCGGTGCAGGATGCGGCGCCGGATCCGCGGCCAATCCGGCGGCAGGCGGGCCCGGCGGTCGCTGTTGGCCCAGGCCATTTCCCGTCCCCCTGCTGGCTCGTACGGATACGCTGCGGCGCATGGTGAAGGTCTTCGGCAAGGCGCAACCGGTCGACTTCGTCGGCGCCGCGGCAGAGCGATACAAGGGGGGGCACCAGGTCCACACGGTTCTGTGGGAGGGCCCGCCGCCGGTGTACGTCGGCACGGTGAACGACCTCTCCGACGTCATCGAGCAGGTGGAGAAGGCGGGCTGGCGGCTGGACCAGACGCAGTCGCTGGCGCCGGGGGCTCAGGGCCGGCCGAAGTTGCTGTTGCTGTTCCGGGCGGTGCCGATCGGCCTGCCGGGTCCGCAGTTGGGCGGCCGTTAACGCCGAGAGCCCCCGCTGCTGTTCTGCGGGGGCTCTCGGGCGGGCTCATTGTTTCCGGGCATGCCGGATCTGCCAGCCACTATGCGGCAGGGCCTGGCGGTTCGTCAAGCCACTACGGCGGCATCCTCGGCGGGCACCGCGGGCAGGTCCTCCTGCTCGGTGTCCGGCTTCCTCTTGATCTGGGAGATCCGCGAGCGGTGCAGCCCTGTGCGCTCGGCCAGGACACCAGGGTCGACCTTGCCCGCCAGGAAGCGGCGGATCAGGGAGTCGCGGTCGCGTTCGGCCTCGACCGCCTGGTCGCGCCCGGCGGCCCTGCGCTGGACGGCGCGGTCGAGGAGGTTGAGCGCGCTCTCACCCAGCGGACCGGTGTTGCCGAAGGGCGGGTACCAGCCTGCGAGCTGGTGGTACGACTGAGTCGTGTGGTGCTCCTCCAGGGCCGGGTCCTGGCGCTCGATGACAGTCCGGCCGAGGGTGATCGCGGTCGGGCCCGGGTCGGCGACGACCGGGTTAAACAGGTGGTGAACGCCCTCATCGTCGGTGGTCACCAGGCCGTTGGCGTAGGCGCTGTGCGTGCGGCTGAGCGGGTCGGGATGGTCGGTGATCTGCAGGATCACGCTTGCCCGGGCGTCGTAGACAGTGACGCTCCAGATGGTGGCGGCACCGTGTATGGCCCAGGGGTCGGCGAGGCCGTGCAGGGTGGCGTGAACGGTGTCGCCGACTCTCAGGTCGATCATGGGTTCTCCGTGAGGTGTTGTGAGCGCGCTCTCCGACGAGCTGGTGAGTGCGCTCACCAGCCGCCGGGTCCGGCCCGAGTGGAGGCCGATCGCGGGTACCCCCGGGGCCGGGCCTGCCGGTCAGGTGCAGTTGCGGGTGCCCTTCCCGGGGCCCTCCAGGTGGATTGCGTCGGTCGGCTTGTCGCAGGGGCGGCGGGGCGCGGTGTAGGTGGTGCGGCCGCAGCGGGTGCAGGTGGCGTACATGGCGCTGTCCCTTCAGGCAGGAGGTGTCATCCCTTCCTGCTCGCGGCGGCCGCCCGACAGGGGCGTGGCTCAGATTTCCGGGTGGCGCTGGCGGAAGTGCTCGTCGATGGCCTGCTCGACGTTGGTGCGGAAGGCCAGCGCACGCACCTCGGCGTCGAGGCAGAGCGCGGAGTTCAGGTCCTCCAGGGACCAGTCCGCGGGCAGGATGACCCGCAGGGGTCCGTCGCCGACCGGCTCCTCGTGCGTCCACCCGCACTGGAGCGGGCAGCGGAAGCGGGCGAGCGTTTCGGCACCGAACACCATCTCCGGGTCGGGGATGGTCGTGACTTCGGGCGGCGGGGCCTGGCGGGCGCGGTCTATCTGGGCGAGGAGCTCGGGCACCGTGGGGTCAGCCGCTGCCTGCATGGCGGCAAGCAACTCGTCGAGACCGTCGTCGTCCCGGTCGTCCGTCACAGCTTCACCTCCGAAGCCTGCCGGGCGGGGTGTCGAGGGTTGTGCCGGTCGGTCATCTGCGGGTCCTTCCAGGGCTGGTGCCCGCCCCGGCGGTTCGTTCCGGGGCGGGCGGATGGCTGGCTTCGGGGTGGCGTCAGGCCGCGCTGGGCAACAGTTGGACGAGGGCGGGGCCGGACCAGGTGGCCGAGCAGGTACGGCACTGGACCTCGGGGTCCTGGCCGCCGCCCTGGCGCATCACCAGCTCGCCGCCGCAGTGGCAGGGCCGCGGGATCGGGTCCTCTCGGCGGGCCAGGCCGAGGGTCTTCTCGATGCGCTGGCGGGCGCCGGCGGCGACGATGGCGATGCGGTCGACCTCGGCCGGCCGGAGCCGGCGGAACGGCCCGGCTTCGCCGTCCAGGCGCTTGGCGAGCCAGAGGGCGGCGGTGCGGGCGTCGCGTCCGCCACCGGTCCAGCTCCAGCGCCGGGGGTCGGCCTGGTCGGCGGTGGCGGCCAGGGACAGTCGCAGGCCGATGTCGTCGCCGGGACCGGCGGCCTTCGCGGTGCGGGCGGGCCGCTGGACGGAGCTGGCGATCTGGTCGGCGATGTGCAGCAGTGTGGCGTCCAGGGCGCGGATGGTGTCCAGGACGGCGAGCCGCAGGGGGACGGGGCGCTCGCCCGGGGCGAGGGCGGTGCGCTCGGCACGCTCGGCAGCCTGGTCGGCGAGGTACTCCTCGCGGGCGTGCTCGTCGAGGGCGGCGAGGTAGGCAGTGATGCCCGCGGGCGGCCAGCTGGTGATGGTGGGCGTGTCGAGTTGCTCGCGCAGGTCGTCCCAGAGGTCGGCGATGGTGGTGAGGTCGGTGAGGGCGGTGCGCTCGGTGCTGGTCACTGTGGGTCTCCTGCCAGGTGGGGCGTATGGTGATCGCACCGAGTGGGGCGTCCCCGGGGCTGTGGCCGGCACAGGGGGCGCCCCGTCGTCGTGTCCGGGGTCAGCCGTAGTACGGGCAGAGCAGCCACTGCGGCCGCACCTGAGTTGGCGTCAGCCCGAGGGTGTCGAGAGCGCGCTGGAGACGCCCGTCCCAGTCCTCGACCTGGGCCTGCTCGGCCAACCTGGCGAAGTCAACGGGCCGGGTCTCGCCCAGCTCGGCAGTGATCTCCATCGCGGCGAGGACGTGGCTGGCGCAGTCGGGCACGCAGTGTGTGACGATCTTGACGCCGACGCGGGCCTTGGCCTGGCACCTACGGTCGAAGTAGCCGTCGGCCCGCCAGTCCATCTCCGTGAATCCGGCGGCCGCCAGCAGCACGGCCTCGACGGCCTCGGTGACGCCGTCGTCGTTCAGCGTTGGCCAGGTGACGGCGAGGCTGCCGTCCTCATCGACCTGCTTGACGGCCCAGCCGCTGTCGTCGCCGCCGAGGTTGTAGCCGTAGGCCAGCTTGGCCCTGGCGGACATTCCCATGGGTCTCTCCCTAAGTGGCGGCCGGCGGCGTGGCCGGGGTCTCGGTTGGCCCGTCGAGAGCGGCTCCGCCTGCGCTTCGGCGCTCCTGTGCGCGGTCGGCCTGGTACTGCTCCCACAGGCGAAGGAGCCGGCCGGCCTCGGCGGGGGTCAGGTGACGGGCGCCGCGGCGAATCAGGTCGTCGAGGTGGACCTGCTCGGTGTCGGTGAGCGGGGCCGTGGTCGGCCTCCGGCTGGTCATGGGTCAGTCCCCCACGGGTGCGATGAGACCGCTGTCACGGGCGGCGGCCTGGGTATCGGGCTCAGGCCGAGCGTTGCGGGGTCCACTGGCCCGGCGGGTGAGGAGAAAGACCCCGGCGATGGCGATCAGGCTGCAGGGGATGAGGACGAGCCACGCGTTCACCGGTCCGCCTGCCCGAGGTGCTGCCGACCCCGGGCGGCCTCCTTGTCCCTCCGGAGCTGACCGCTGCCCTGTCCGAGAGCAGTGTGGGTACTGGCGATGGTGCGGCGGGCCTTCGCGGTGACCACGTCGACGCATCCGCCGGGCAGGTCGATCGTCCAGTCGAAGTCGTCCAGGGTGACGCCGAAGGGGGCCGCCGTCTGGAGGATCGCGTTGAGCAGGCGGCGAGCGTCGTCGCGTTGCTGGTCGGTGATCGGGTCACCGTAGCGCTGCACGGCAGAGATTCGGCTGGCCACCGTACGGCCCTTGTGGTCGGTGAAGTCGGTCATGAGCCTCTCCTGGGCCGCGGGGATGTGCGGGATGGTGCGGGGTTCCTTGCGGGGATGTGCGGTGCGCCGAACTGGGCCGTTGACCTGCGGCGCTGCGGGGTTTGCGGGTATCTGCGGAATGTTCTTCAGGTTGAGGTGTGAGCTGAGTGGCAGATGGGATGCGGCACACGTTGCATGCTGCGAGTGGTGAAGCGGGGATGTGGTGTTCGTACGGGCAGGGTTCGCAGAGATCCCCGCAGATACCCGCAACCCCGCAACGCTGCTGGTCAGCGAGCCGCGGTGGCCTCGAGGGATACCCGCGCGCTGCGGGTATGTGATCCCCGCAGATGCCCGCAGCACGCGACTGGTGGCGTTCACGTCCTGCTCGTGGGGAGCCGGTTGGAGTCGTGAACGTCGACGCGCCAGACGTTCTGCTTCCGGTGTGAGTCGGGGAACTGGACGAGCTTGTGGGTGCCGAAGTACCGGCCCTGGCGGGCCTTCAGCCAGTGGCCGAGCTGCTTCGCGGAGGGGAGCTCGTCCCGCTGGGTGGGGACGTACTCCTTGAGCGCGCCGAGGGCCTCGCCGGTGGTCACCCCGCGCTCGCCGAACTTCTCACGCCACATCTCCAGGAAGAGCTGCCACTCCTGCAGTTCGTCGTCCATGGCGGTGGCCTCGTCGCGGTCTGCCATCCAGCCGAGGACCCCGAGGTAGTCCAGGATCCCGGCGATGAGGCTGGCCCACTCCGAGTAGTCACCCTTTCGGACGCGGACGGTCCTGGCGCCGGCGGCGACCCAGCCGCGGACCATGGTGACCAGCGCGGCGACGACGGTCGAGGCGTTCGTACGCAGCCAGGGCCGCAGGTCGCCGACGGTGTAGCCGTCGCGCTGGTCGGGGTCGGGGCAGTCGGGGTCCAGGCGGACCCACATGACGCGCCGGCCGTTGTCGCCGCCGGTGCGCAGGCTGTTGCCGGTGGCTATCCAGAGGCGGTCGTTGGGCATTGCGACGGAGGCGGTGCTGCCCAGGATGCGGTCCCGCCAGACCTCCTCTGTGAGCAGGGCGGAGAGGATCGGGGACTTGATGATGTGGCCGTTGGGCAGGTTGTCGAGGGCGACGACCGGCTGGCCGGTGGTGTAGAGCTGGGTGGTGACGGCCTTGCGGAGCTCGGCGTCGTTCTCCGGCCAGGGCGTCGACGCGATGCCGTAGAAGTACTGGAACGCGTCCTTGAGCAGGCTCTTGCCGGAGCCGGCCGCCGTCGCGGTGATGACGAACATCGGGGTGGTGCCGTGGAAGTACGGGCGCACGATCGGGGTGAGCAGGGCACCGAGGAAGTGTGCGCGGTCGGACGGGGCCTGCCAGGGGAAGTCGGCGAGCATCTGGCCGAGGACGATGTGCTTGGCCTTCGCGACGCTCTCCAAGGTGACCTCCGGAGCCAGGCGCCGAAGCGGGACGCGGGGGTGGAGGTAGAGGCCGGTTGCCGAGTCGTACCCGGGCTGGGTGATCAGCGTGGCGTCCGGGCGCAGGACGGGTGAGGTGACGACGCCCTTGATCTTGTTCAACGGCCAGTCCTTTCGACCGAGGATGGTGGAGCAGGTCCGGGGGTTGAGCAGGGTGCGCACTGCCTTGGTGCCGCCGCTCTCCTCGTCCTTGGCGACGGTGTAGGTCTGGAGGTGGTCGGCGAGGTAAGCGCGCAGGTTGTCGGAGCTGAGCTGGACGAGCTGCGGGTTGCCCTGGTCGTCCTCGTCGACCCAGCACGGGCCGCCGGAGCGCTTGTAGAGGCCGGGCAGGACGCCGGAGGCCATAACGGCGAGGACGCCGTCGATGCCGTCGGCCTCGTTGGTGATGTCGACCTCGGGGCGAGCCTGGGGCCCCGGGTCCTCGGGGAGGTCCGGCTCCTGCTCGGGGTCGTAGTGAAGGGCCAGGGCGCCGTCGACCGGCGGGGCGGGCCGGTGGACGGGCAGGTGGGAGACGGGGGCGAGGGAGCGGTGCGGTGTGGCATCGCCGTAGCCCTTGCCACGCAGGGACCGGGCGGCGGCCTTGTGGTCGCCGGCGTGGTGAAGCAGGGCGTACGCGCCGAACTTGGTGTACGGCACTTCCTGCTGGAAGTCGGTGGAGCTGGTGAAGACGAACAGGCGGTCGCGGTCGGCGGCGTGGCCGGTGGTGGCGGACAGGCCGCGGTCCTTACCCGGCCGGCGCCAGTAGCGGGTGCCGCCGCGCTGGGTGACGAACGTCCAGCCCTCCGGCTGGAGGATGTCCGCCCAGTCGACGCGAGCCTCGAAGTCCTCGCCCGGGCGGACCTGGCCGCCGGGCAGCGGCCGCGGGTCACGGGGCGCCGACTTCGGTGTCTCCGCCTTCGGCAGGGAGTCGACCATCCGGCAGATCTCGCGGACAGCCCCCATGACGTCAGCGGCCAGGACCGGGATCGTCTCGGGGCCACCGGCCACCCGCTGGTACGGAAGGCCGGAGGCGTGCACGGTGCCGGCGCTGGGCTCGACCAGGCCGTAGCCGCCCTCGCCGCGGGTCTCGATCTGCACCCGGATGATGCGGCTGTTCGGCTTCTCGGCGAGGCGCTGGCGTTCCTCCGGGGTGTACTCGTCCTCGCGGGCCAGCCGGGAGGCGAGCTTGGTGTTGCCGGGCACCGGGCCGCCGGTAACCCGCACCCGCAGGTGCAGGCCGCCGCTGGGCGACTCCGTGGCCCAACCGGTCGTGATGGCGTCCCACTCCGGGCCGAGGCCCGAGGCCTCCATGATGTCGGTGACCGCCTCGAGGATCCCGTCCTCGACGGCGTGGCCCTCGAACTCGATCAACTCGACGCCGCCGGACACGGAACCGTAGACGACCGCCATGCCGGCGGTCCGGCCCGGGGCGAACCACTTGTCGTGCTCCTCGGGGGTGGAGCGGGTGACCTTGTACGGTGTCCAGCTGCGAACGTCCGCTGCCTTGCTGCCGTCCGCCTTGATAGGCAGGACGCACAGGCCGACGTCGTGGTACTCACGAGCGGCGTCACGCAGGGTCTGGGCAACGGTGGTGCTGGTCAACGGAGCTCTCTTCGTCGGAGCTGGGGTAGGGGGAAGGGAAGGTCCGGCGCGGCGGGCCGGCAGGTTCAGCGGCGCCAGGCGGGCGGCAGGGCCACCAGCCGCTGGTCGACCTCCTCGCCGACCCGGACCCCGGCGAGGTCCAGGTCGGTGAGGAGCTTCAGGGCCGCGTTGATGACCGACGGCTGCCCGCTCGACAAGCCGTCCGCGATGTGCTCGACCACCGTCCGGCGCAGGGCGTCGGCGGGGACCGGGGCGGTGTTGCTCTGGCGAGCGGGCATCAGATGGTCCTCTGGTTCTCAGGTCAGAACGGCGGTTCGGTCGAGTAGCCGGCGGCGGTGCCGGGTTGGGTCCAGCCGAAGAAGCGGCGGGCGATCCAGTGGGGGATGCGCCACGCGGCGATCAGCAACTCGGAGTCCCAGCAACCGCACAGCACGGCCCTGGTGCCGGCGTACTCGCCGGTGTAGTAGTCGCCGTAGTCCTCGTCCCAACCGCCGGCACCCTCGCAGTCCGGGCAGTTGGGCCGGGGGGTGTCGCACAGGCGGACATGGGGCTCGGGCCAGCCGGTGTAGCGCAGGCGGGTGCGGGGCAGCGGGCAGAGCAGCCACCCGCGCCCGTCGCGCCGGACCAGCTCCAACGCGTGGATCGGGTCGGTGATCCGGACGATCCTCAGCAGGGCGGTCATCAGGACCTGCTCCTCTCGGCCGCGCTCTCCAGCTCGGCGATGCGGGCCTGCGCGGCCGCGAGGTCGTCAGCCGTGCTGCGGGCCGCCGCCGCGGTCTTCGCGACGCCGTCGCGCCAGCGCTGCACCTCGGCGAGGAAACGGTCCGCGATCGCCAACATCTCGCCCGCGGGCATCTTGGAGTCCTGGTAGATGGTGAGCTGGTCGCCACCGAGCCCGCCGGGGTGGATGTGAAGGGTGCCGCGCGCGTCGTGCGTATCGGCGTATGCGCTCTTCGTCCACCAGGTGGTTGTCGTGCTCATCGGGTGCTGCCCTTCGGGGTGTTGGAGCGGCGGGCCGCGTGGATGCGGCGGCGGTGGACGCGGCGGCGGATCCGGTCCGGGTCCCAGTGCCGCAGCGCGAGCGCGGTTACCGGGACGGCGAGGACCAGGACCAGGGCGGGGCCGGCCTCGGACGGGGCGATCACTCGTCGCCGTCCGGGTCGAACGCGGCCTTCGCGGTGATCGGGGTGACGGCGTATCCGATGTCACGCTCCCCGTCGTCGCGGAGGACGTAGAGGTATGCCGGGTCCTCGTCGCTCGGGTCCGGGCCGTCCTGGATCCAGCGCAGCTCGGCGTTGGTCAGGCCAGGGTCACGGCGGGCGACGCTGATGCAGTGCTCCTCCGCCGCCGTGCGGGTCAGGTAGGTGTCGAGGACGAGGAGGCCCTCGGTGTGCTCAGCCCGCCAGAGGGTCAGGTTCTCGCCGGCGGCCAGGTCGAGTACGGTCTCCAGGCCGTCGACGGTCTTGGCGAGCACCGCCCGTTCGTCGGTGAGCCGGACCACCTCGCCGTGCAACCGGGCGTTCTCCGCGAGGAGGCGGGCCGCGCGCTGCTGAGCGCTGTGTGCGATCCGCGAGCTGGTGAGCGCGGCGCCCTGCCAGTCCAGGCCGGGGTCCGCACCTTGCGCGCTGGCCCGGGCGGTGGCCAGCCACCCGATCTCCTCCAGCTCCTCGGGCGCGCTCATCGGGCACTCCCGCGCATCTGCTGGCGGACCAGCGATTCGGCGAAGCCTCGGGCGTCGGTGGGGGTTCCCCAGGTCTTCGACCGGCGGCGCCCGTTCTCGACCCAGCGGACCTGCCACTTCCTCGGCGCGCACTTGCGCACGGACACACCACGGATCTGGCCGGGGGGCTCAGGCGCGGTCGGGTTCGACGACCGCACGGTGTCAGCCCAGTCCTCCCAGTCGTCGAGCGCGTCCTCGAGCGTGTCGATCTCGTCGACCAGCGCGTGGATGACCGGGGCGAACTTCGCCAACCAGGCGCCGGCGCGGGTGCGCTCAGCCTCCGGCCAGGCGGAGCTCTCGGGGAGCATGGTGGCCAGGTCGAGCGCGTCGATCTTGTCGAGGCGCTCTTCGCTCATCAGGTCGTGGACGTTCACGCGGGCACCGCCGTCCGGACCGAGGCGGGCACGACAGCAACCAGCTGCACGGAGACGGCCTGCACGAGGGCGGTGACGGTCCACCGGACCTCGTGGAGCTTCCGGGCCGAGGCGGTCGCGGCGTCGGGGAGCTGGCGGCGCCAGCGGTCGAGGTCCCGCAGGGCGTGCGGACCGGTGAACTCGGCCGTGAGGCTGCCGGTGGGGTCGATGGTCCACCAGGGCGCCGTCAGGCCGGCGGCCAGCGCGCGGTTCGTCAGGTGCAGCGCGACGTACAGCGCGGCGGTCTGGGCCTGCAGCTCCAGGGCGCTCGCGTTGTGCGGCTCGTAGTGGCCGAGGTTGGTCAGGGGGGTGGTAGTAGGCTGCGTCACGCGGCCCTACCTCCTTCTGTGAGTGCTTGATCGGTGTGGGCCGGGGCCGTCCCTGGAGTCCAAGCCGGGGCGGCCCGATCCATGTCTGGGGGGTCGGTCAGGCGGTGCGCTTGCGCCCGATGGCGTCCGGGTTGATCTCGCCCGCGGCCGACAGCAGGCGGATGTGGACGGCGGTGAACTTCGCCTGACCCGCGATGAAGGTGCACGCCACCTCGCGGGCGGCGACCTTCCCCGCGAGCCAGCGCTTGGAGACGCCGAGCAGGTCCGCGGTCTCCTGGATCGAGTAGTGCCGCAGCTCCGCCATCGGCACGTCCGAGTCGGCACTGCGCCGGGGCCGGGCGGCCCTGGCGGTCAAGGCACCCGTCGGTGCGGCTCCGGCGGAGGCCGGCGCAGAGCGGCTCCGAGGCCTGGTGGCCGTGGTCGTCACGACGCTTCCTCCCTGTTGATGGCTGCGACCGGCACGTCCAGTGCTCCTGCGATCTGGCGGAGCGCTGTCTCGCTGGCGCCGGCCAGCCCCCGTTCGATGCGGGAGATGTGGGACGGATCACGCGAGATGAGAAGCGCCAAGCCGCGGATGCTCAGTTTCTTGGCCTTTCGGAAGGCCCGTATTGCCGTGCCGTTCGGTGTCACGCCATGAAACCTAGCGCAGGGCGATGCATGGCACAACACTTATGCACAGTTACAGTGCATTGAGCTTGTCGGACATCAGTTCGATATCCGGTCCGTCATGCCCGATGAGTCCGGTTTGATGCAACACGGACGCCCAGAAACCGCGCCTTAAGTGCAGCTCAAGAGGCTGGAACCGTTCTGTCACGTTGCATGAACGTGCGGCATGATGGTGCTCATGGAAAGAGACTGGGCCCGGCTGGGCAGCTTGCTCCGGGCCGGCCGCCAGGCGGGGGGCAGCACGCAGGACGAACTCGGCGCCCTCATCGGGGTCACTCGCAACGCCTTGGCGACCATCGAGAAGGGCGAGGCCCGGCGGGTCACCTCGACCATCCGCAGCTACGCCCGCGAGGTCGGCTGGGCCGAAGGGTCTGTCGAGCGGGTGCTTGCCGGTGGCGAGCCAGTGCTTCGCGAGCCCGGAGACGAACCAGAGCCGCCGAGCTCACAGCAGGACCCGGGACGCGGGCCAGCCGCGGTCGACGCCGCCAGAGCCATCGCCGACGCGCTGGTCGCGCGACTCCCCCAACGCGTCCTGCAGGAACTTGCCGACGGCCACGTGATCGACACCGACGTCCTTGACCTCCGACCCGACGGGTCCGTCGCGCTGATGACGCTGGTTCTCGAACGCAGCGAAGACCTCCCGCCGGCCGCGCAGGTGCGCGACGACCTGCGCGAGTGGAGCCGGGTTCAGCGCGGCCTGCGCGGCGTTGTCCAAGATCAGATGGACCCGGGCGAGAGGCCGTCCTAATCCCTGTACGGAATGTCGAAGGGTCAACTACGATCTGTTCTTGCCTGTGGCGCGAGGAGGGTGGCACCGCTCAGCTCGGCAGGTGAGGGGGGACCCAGGCAATGCCGCGGGTTCAGGTACAGAGGATTGCGACCCTTCCCCACGGTGGTCGCGTCTTTTTGGAGTGCGAGGACCTTCAGGCCGGCCCCATCACGGTGTGGGTACTGGAGTCCCAGGTGAGCGCGGACGAGGCACGCGCCCTGGCAGCTGATATGCAGCGCGATGTCGACGCCGCCCTGAGGGGGATGGCGGCCGGCCCCGATGCGCGCTGAGCCTCAGGGGGATCCAGCAAGCCGTTCTGGCGCTGGGCTCCTCCCTGCCCTCCTTCAGTCCGATCTCTCGGGTGGTGATCATGGCCCACGCTGAGAAGCGCGGGAAGTTCTGGCGCGTCCGCTACAAGCTACCGAACGGTAGGTACGCCTCGGCGAGCTGCGACGACTTCGGCAACAAGTTCCCGACCGAGCGCCTGGCCGAGCAGTACGGCCTGGCGCTGGAGGCCGACGTCCGCCGCGGCAAGTTCCACAACCCGCGCGGGGGCCAGCTGTCCTTCGCCGAGTACTCCGTGGAGTGGCTCGAGGCGATCGACGTCGCCGAGACCACCGACCGGACGTACCGGTCCCTCATCGCCTCCCAGCTCGTCCCCGAGTGGGGCAACGTCAACCTGGCCGACATTAGCGCCCTCGGCTTCCGGGCCTGGAAGAAGCGCCTCGGTCGGGCGCACGAGAAGAACTATGTCGACAACATCGTCAGCCTGTTCCGAACCATGCTCGAGGACGCGGTCACGGAGAAGCTGATCACCGAGAACCCGGTGCCGACCGGGCGCCGGCTGCGGCGCGGCCGGTACGTCCCTCCGCCGCAGGTCGAGGACGAGTACGTCCACGGCTCTCCGTTGCAGCTGCTCAACGTCGCCTCGAACGCCTCGGTGATCCGCGGGCTGACCGGCTACACCATGGTCCTGACCATCGCCTACGCCGGGCTGCGGATCGGGGAGATCGCCGGCCTGGAGCGGAAGTACGTCTGGCTCTCGGACGACCCGTACGGCTCGTACATACGCGTTGAGCACCAGGGCCAGTGGCTGGGCGGCGGCAAGGGCTTCACCCAGCTTCCCCCGAAGTACGCCAGCTACCGGACGTTGATCTTGCCTCCGTTCCTCGCTGGCCTGCTCCGGGAGCAGCTCGCGAGCCACGACAACCGCTGGGTCTTCCCCTCCATCACGGGCAAGCCGCTCCGCGCCGACGACGAGTTCTACGGCCGCTTCTGGACGCCCATCGTGGCCGGGCGCCCGGCCGAGCCCCGTCGCAAGGGCACGCGCGGGAAGCCGGGCCTGCCGGCGGTGGAGGGCGTAGAGGAGATGGTGCCGCACGGCGGCCGCCACAGCATGAAGGTGTGGCTGGACGAGGACGGGCACCCAGCCGTCGCAGTCGAGGCGCGGATGGGGCATAAGCTCCCGGGTGTGGAGGGTACGTACTCTCATGTCACGAAGCTGATGGAGTGCCGCATCGCGGTGAGCCTTCAGGCGCGCTGGGAGGCGTCTCAGGGGGTCGCTCAGACCCTCTGGGGAAGTGGATCACCCATTAATCTCCCAGAGGCTGTCAAGGCGGCTCTGGCGGCTGCGGCGTGACCCGCGGCGAGGCCGCCCGCGCGGCGGGGGAAAAGGCTGGTTCACCAGCCGGAACGCTCTCCGATCGGCGAGTGCCTGAAGGGTGGCCTTCAGGGGTGGCCCCCAGCATCGCGCAGGGTTCGACAAGATCTTCTGGGAGACCAAGCAGGCCTAATCCCCGCCCGGTCGCCTTTCGGCCGCCCCCGTCCGGATCCGGACGGGGGCGGTCGTGCGTTCGGGGCCGGACGGGCACGGCCGTTCGAACAGTAAGGGTCGTAGGCCATGAGCGCTTGTTATGCTGCCAGGGCGTCCCACGGGGGAAGCCGGTGCGAATCCGGCGCTGACCCGCAACGGTAAGCGGCCCCCGCGGCCGCGAGCCCGATCGCCCGGGGGCGCCGACCTCCCGACAACTCGCCGCGGACTGCGAGGGGATGGCGCCCCGGCACACCCGCACCCGGACGCGCCGCCCCTCGCCGTACCCGGCCCGAGGCAAGGCGTGCCACCAGTGAGCAGCACCACCGCGGCCGCACCGGCCACCGCCGCGGCCCCACCGGGCCCCCGGCGGATTCCCGCCCTCCCGCTGGCCGCCGTCCTCAGCGCGGCCCTGCTCGGCTCGCTGGTCTGCGCCGTCGCGGTGGGCTCGGCCGGCCTCGGCTGGGGCCAGGTCCTGCGGCTCCTGGGCGCCGGCCTGACGGGCGGTCGGCTGGAGGCCGACGAGGCCGCCGCGTACGCCATCGTCTGGGAGATCCGGCTGCCGCGCGCCGTCCTGGCCGCCGTGGTCGGCGCCGGACTCGCCGCCACCGGGGTCGCGGTCCAGGCGATGGTGCGCAACGCGCTCGCCGACCCCTTCGTGCTCGGCATCTCCTCCGGGGCCTCGGTCGGCGCCAACGCCGTACTGATGTTCGGCGCCTTCGCCTCGCTCGGTGTCTGGGCGCTCTCCGCCTCCGCCTTCGTCTCGGCCCTGCTGGCCATGGTGCTGGTCTATCTGACGGCCCGTACCGCCCACGGGCTCACCCCGCTGCGACTGGTGCTCACCGGCACCGCGATGTCCTACGGCTTCTCCGCCGTGACCGCGCTGATGGTCTTCGCCGCCGCCCGCGGCGAGGCCGCCCGCTCGGCCATGATGTGGCTGCTCGGCAGCCTCGGCGGGGCCACCTGGGGCTCGGTGCCGATCGCCGCCGTCACCGTGCTCGCCGGCCTGGCGTACCTGGCCCGCGCCGCCGGACAGCTGGACGCGCTGGCGATGGGCGACGAGACGGCCGCCTCGCTCGGCGTGGACCCGGACCGGCTGCGGCGCGCGCTGTTCGTGGTGACCGCCGCCGTCACCGGCACCGTGGTCGCGGTCAGCGGGGCGATCGGCTTCGTCGGACTGATGGTCCCGCACCTGGCCCGGATGCTGGTCGGCGCCGGCCACCGCCGGTTGCTGCTGGTCGCGCCGCTCGCCGGGGCCCTGCTGCTGGTCTGGGTGGACATCGTCTCGCGCACCCTGCTGGCCCCCGCCGAACTGCCCGTCGGCGTGGTCACCGCGGCCGTCGGGGTGCCCTGCTTCCTGCTGCTGATGCGCCGTCGCGCCTACGCCTTCGGGGGTGGCCGGTGAGCACCGCCGGCACCGGGGCCCTGGACCTCGCCGTCGACCGGGTCTCGGTCGACCTGGCCGGCGTCCGGCTGGTCCACGAGGTCACCCTGACCGCCGCCGCCGGCCAGGTGGTCGGCCTGGTCGGCCCGAACGGCAGCGGCAAGTCCACCCTGCTGCGCTGCGTCTACCGGGCGCTGCGGCCCGCCGCCGGAGCCGTCCTGCTGGGCGGCGAGGAGGTCCACCGGCTCGCGCCGCGCGAGGCCGCCCGGCGGGTGGCGGCGCTGCCGCAGGAGCACACCGCGGAGTTCGACTTCACCGTCGCCGAGGTGGTCGGCATGGGCCGGCTGCCGCACCGGCGCGGCGCCCTGGCCGGCCCGTCCGCGGCCGACGAGCAGCACTGCGCCGCCGCCCTGGACCGGGTCGGCGCCGGGCACCTGGCCGGCCGGGGCTTCCTGAGCCTCTCCGGGGGCGAGAAGCAGCGGGTGCTGATCGCCCGCGCGCTGGTCCAGGAGCCCCGGGTGCTGGTGCTCGACGAACCCACCAACCACCTGGACATCACCCACCAGCTGGAGGTACTGGCGCTGGTCCGGGAGGCCGGGACGACGGTGCTCACCGCGCTGCACGACCTCAATCTGGCCGCCGGGCACTGCGATCTGCTGTACGTGCTCGCGGAGGGGCGGATCGTCGCCTCCGGACCGCCCGCCGAGGTGCTCGAACCGGGCCTGCTGGCGGAGGTGTTCAAGGTCCGGGCGACGCCGGTCCGGCACCCGGTCACCGGCGCCGTCCAGCTGCTGTTCGACCGCCTGCCCTGACCGACCCGTCCGAACCGCCGGCCCGGACCGTCTCCAGGTACGACCGACCGTTCTCCGCACGACCGACCCGCCCACCGCCCCGAGGACCCACCATGCGCACCAAGGCCGTTGCCGCCGCCGCCCTGCTCGCCCTCGCCCTCACCGGCTGCGGCGCCGAGATCGCCCCGCGCGGCGACGGCGCCGCCGCCTCCGCCCACTACCCGGTGACCGTCGAGAACTGCGGCGCCCCGGTCACCTTCCAGCAGAAGCCCGCCCGGGTGGTGACCAACGACGTCGGCATCACCGAGCTGATGTTCGCGCTCGGGCTGGAGGACCGGATGGCCGGCTACGTGATGCCGGACGACAAGGGCCAGGTCGACAAGGTCGCCTGGAAGGACGCCTACCAGCGCGCCCCGTGGCTCTCCAAGCAGCAGATCACCAAGGAGATCGCGCTGGAGGCCAGGGCCGACCTGGTGTTCGCCGGCTGGAACTACGGCTTCGACGAGAGCCGGGGCGTCACCCCGCAGGCCCTGGCCGGTGTCGGCATCGGCTCCTACGTGCTGACCGAGTCCTGCCGCAGCGGCAAGGGCACCGAGCGCGGGGTGATGTCCCCGCTGCACGCGCTCTACACGGACCTCGCCAACCTGGGCGACATCTTCGACGTCCGGGACCGGGCGGACCGGCTGATCGCCGGGTTCAAGGCGGAGATCGCGGCCGTCCCCGAGCCCGCGTACCGCCCGGGCGTCTTCCTGTACGACAGCGGCGAGGACAAGCCCTTCACCTCCGGCCGGTTCGCCGCCCCGGAGGAGATCATCACCAAGGCCGGCGGGCGGAACGTGACCGGCGACCTCGCCGACTCCTGGACCACCGTGGGCTGGGAGACCGTGGTCGAGCGCGACCCCGAGGTGATCGTGATCAACAACTACGGCACCCCCGACGCCGAGGCGAAGCGGAAGTTCCTGAAGTCCTTCCCGCCGCTGGCCGGAGTCTCGGCCGTCCGCAACGACCGGATCTTCGTCCTGGACTACGTGGACCTGGTCGAGAGCCCCCGCAACCCGGCCGCGGTCACCGCCCTGGCGGCCTACCTGCGGACCGTCCCGGCCCGCTGAGGCCCCGGCCGTCCCGCTCCCGTCCCGGCCCGCGGCCTCGGCCCGGGACGGGAGCGGGACGGCCCAAGTAGGCTCGGAGGCATGATCCGCACCGCAGCCCCCGCCGACGTCCCCGTGATCCACCGCATGATCCACGAACTCGCCGAGTACGAGAAGGCCGCGCACGAGGCGATCGCCACCGAGGAGCAGCTGCGGGACGCCCTGTTCGGTGAGCAGCCGGCCGTGTTCGGCCTGATCGCCGAGGACGACACCACCGGCGAGCCGGTCGGCTTCGCGCTCTGGTTCCTCAATTTCTCGACCTGGCGCGGCACCCACGGGATCTACCTGGAGGACCTCTACGTCGACCCGACCGCCCGCGGCGGCGGCCACGGCAAGGCGCTGCTCCTGGGCTCGCCCGGATCGCCGTCGAGCGCGGCTACGCCCGGGTCGAGTGGTCGGTGCTGGACTGGAACCGGCCCTCGATCGACTTCTACAAGGCGCTCGGCGCGGTCCCGATGGACGGGTGGACGGTCTACCGCCTCACCGGCGAGGCGCTCACCGCCGCCGGCTCCCGTTGATCCGGGGGCGTTGATCCGGAGGCGCTGATCCGGGGGCGCTGATCCGGGCGCCGGACCGGGCGCGCGGAGGGCGTACGCGGAGGGCGCGCAAGGTCCTCGTCGGACCCCTGCCACCCTGAGTCGCGATGCCTTACCATGAGTGACTCCCGCTCCGGGGCACGAACGCGGTAACGTCTCGGGCGGACGGCGGCGTCCGGGAGACCCACGAGGGGTATGACCGGTACGTACCGCACCACCCCTCTGGACAGTTGGGGCGAAGCAGTTGAGCCAAGCAACAGACAGTGCCGCGGCCACCGGCCCGGAAGCACAGCGCGTCACCCAGGAGGTGAGGGTGTCCCAGATCGACGGCGAGCCCGGAGTCCAGGACTTCGTGGAGGTCCGGCTGCCCGCGGCCGGGGCCTATCTCTCGGTCCTGCGTACAGCCACGGCGGGCCTCGCGGCCCGGCTGGACTTCACCCTGGACGAGATCGAGGACCTGCGGATCGCGGTCGACGAGGCCTGCGCCATCCTGCTCCAGCAGGCCGTGCCCGGTTCGGTCCTCTGCTGCGAGTTCCGCCTGGTCGGCGACTCCCTGAAGGTGATCGTCTCGGCGCCCACCACCGACGGCCGGGCGCCCGAACGCGACACCTTCGCCTGGACGGTGCTCTCCGCGCTGGCCGGCGAGGTCGAGTCCTCGGTCGCCGAGGACAAGACCGTGTCGATCAGCCTGCACAAGAAGCGCGGCGGCTCCGCCGCCCACTAGGTCCGCCGCGGCAGCGCGGCAGCAGCACCGAACAAGGGCCGTCCGCCCGGCACCACCGGGCCGGACGGACGGCTCCCGGTACCGCCCCCACCCGGCGGTACGACCATCGAGACGAACCGGGACCGGCGGTCCCGGTGCTCCCGGAACGGAACGGGGGAATGGCCGTGAGTGATCTGGACCGTACCGGCCTCGCGACGGCGGGCCCTGCCGTACCGACCCAGGCGAGCGTCCCCGGCCTCGCCGCCAACGACGAAGCGCACCCGAAGGACGCCCACCGGATGAGCCAGCCGACCGAGCCGACGCCCGAGTCGTCGCCCGATCAGTCGCCCCCGCCCGTGCCGTCGGCCGCGGACCTCCCGCCGGCCGACCGCCCGGACGGGGGTCCGGACAGCGACGGCCCGGAGGACGGGGCCGCCGACGAGGCGGCCCGGGCACTGCGCGCCGCGGTGCCCGCCCAGGGTCCGCAGCGCAGCGGTGCCCCGGACCGCGAGGCGGCCCGGGCACTGTTCGTCCGGCTGTCCGCGCTGCCCGAGGGCTCCCCGGAGCGCGTCGAGCTGCGCAACCAGCTGGTGCGGATGCACATCCCGCTGGTCGAGCACCTGGCCCGGCGGTTCCGCAACCGGGGCGAGCCGCTGGACGACCTCACCCAGGTCGCCACCATCGGACTGATCAAGTCGGTGGACCGCTTCGACCACGAGCGCGGGGTCGAGTTCTCCACCTACGCCACGCCGACCATCGTCGGCGAGATCAAGCGGCACTTCCGCGACAAGGGCTGGGCGGTCCGGGTGCCGCGCCGGCTCCAGGAGCTGCGGCTGTCGCTCACCACGGCGACCAGCGAGCTCTCCCAGCGGCACGGCCGCTCCCCCACGGTGCACGAGCTGGCCGAGCACCTGGGGATCTCCGAGGAGGACGTGCTGGAGGGGCTGGAGTCCGCCAACGCGTACTCCACGCTGTCGCTGGACGTGCCGGACAACGACGACGAGTCGCCGGCCGTCGCGGACACCCTGGGCGCCACCGACGAGGCCCTGGAGGGCGTCGAGTACCGGGAGTCGCTCAAGCCGCTGCTCGCCCAACTGCCGCCCCGGGAGCAGAAGATCCTGGTGCTGCGGTTCTTCCGGAACATGACGCAGTCCCAGATCGCCGCCGAGGTGGGCATCTCCCAGATGCACGTCTCCCGGCTGCTCGCCCGGACGCTCGCGCAGCTGCGGGAGAAGCTGCTGGTGGAGGAGTAGGACCGGGAAAGCAGGACCGACGGCCGCCGGGCGGCGGCCGTCGGTCGGATGCGGTACCGGAAAGGCGGCGGCCCTCCGCGCTCAGCCCTCGTGCGGAGCGTAGAGGGCCGCCGTCGACTTCGGGCTGAGCAGCGCGCAGATGCCGGCCAGGCCGAGCAGGCCGACGCCCACCCCGACGGCGGCCATCGTGCCGCCGCTCTGCCACATGTAGTAGGCCACCGGCAGGCAGATCGAGTTGGTCAGCACGGCCGGGCTGCGGCCCCAGCGGCGGCCCTGGAGCAGCGCCCGGGCGGCGAGCAGCGGCAGCACGCCGAGCAGCACGATCACCAGGCCGCCGAACTCGTTCAGGGCGAGCTGCTTGGACTGGCCGGACAGGGCGGCGACCATGTCCCAGACGCCCACGACGGCCAGCGCGGCGCCCGCGACGGCCGTGATGGCGGCGCCCACGGTGAGGGCGGTCGGACGGCCGGCACCGGGCGCGGGTACGGGTGCGGAGGATTCTGCGGTCACTCCAGCAGGGTAGCCGCCAGGAGGTCCGTACCGACCCGTAGGCTGAGCACATGCGCGCTCTCCTGGTCGTCAACCCGAAAGCGACCACCACCAGCGGCCGCACCAGGGACGTCCTGATCCACGCCCTGCGCAGCGACCTCAAGCTGGAGGTGGCGCAGACCCAGTACCGCGGCCACGCGCGCGACCTGGCCCGCGAGGCGGTCGAGGACGGCACGGTCGACCTGGTGGTGGCCCTGGGCGGCGACGGCACCGTCAACGAGGCGGTCAACGGCCTGCTCTCGCACGGCCCGGGCGAGAAGGTCCCCCGGCTGGCCGTGGTCCCGGGCGGTTCGACCAACGTGTTCGCCCGCGCGCTGGGCCTGCCGAACGACCCGGTGGAGGCGACCGGCGCGCTGCTGAACGCCCTGGAGGGCCGGCGGGAGCGCCCGATCGGTCTGGGCAAGGCGATGACCGAGGGGCTGCCGGACCGCTGGTTCACCTTCACCGCCGGGCTCGGCTTCGACGCCGGAGTGGTCGGCCGGGTCGAGGAGCAGCGCCGGGCGGGGCGCAAGTCCACCCACGCGCTCTATGTCACCCAGGCGCTCCGCCACTTCGTCACCCAGCGTGAGCAGCGCAGATCAGGCCCGGTTTCCCTGGAACTGGCGGGCCACGGGCCGGTGCCCGGCCTGGCGCTGGCGATAGTCAGCAACACCTCGCCCTGGACGTTCCTGGGCAACCGCCCGGTCTACCCCTCGCCGCTGGCCTCCTTCGACGCGGACCTCGATGTCTTCGGCATCACCCGGATGACGGCGTTCGGCACTGCTCGAACGGTCCGTCAGATCCTGCGGTCGCACGGGCCTTCGAGCGACGGCGCCGCATCACCGGGCCCCTCCGGCAAGCACGTCGTCTCCTATCACGACGTCCGTCACTTCACCTTGGTTTCGGAGGAACCGGCCCCGTTCCAGGTCGACGGGGACCACCTTGGGTCCAGGAGTCGCGTCAGTTTCACAGGCGTACGGCGGGCACTGCGTGTGATTGTGTGACTAGAAGGGCCCTTCACCCTTCTTCTCGAACGCACAAGCCCCCTTCACTCCATAGAAGTACTGGCTGTGAGCTAGGCGACACCGAAGAATCAAAAATTCCTCCCTGAAGGGGGTTGTATCCGGGCCCGAGGTTTGCGAACCTCTACATGGCGATCGGGACGCATCGCAGCGACGGCAACCTCAGAACCTGTTGGGTGCCGACCGCGGGGTGTCCCTCGAATCGCCGAATCCCTCCCCAGCACAGACCTCCCGGGCCCGATGGGCCTTTGGTCTCTTTTGTTGTTGCGGGATTCGTGAAAGCGTTCACATTCACAAAGACCATCGATGTGCCGTGCGGGTGACCCCCGTCGGCAGGAGGAGTTGGACGACCATGGACTGGCGCCACCGCGCTGTCTGCCGCGAAGAGGACCCGGAGCTGTTCTTCCCGATCGGGAACACCGGTCCTGCTCTGCTGCAGATCGAGGAAGCCAAGGCCGTGTGCCGCCGCTGTCCGGTCATGGAGCAGTGCCTCCAGTGGGCCCTCGAGACCGGCCAGGACGCCGGCGTCTGGGGCGGCATGAGCGAGGACGAGCGTCGTGCGATGAAGCGTCGCGCCGCCCGCAACCGCGCCCGTACGGCCTGACCCGCACCGCCTGATCACACGCCGTAGTACCAGCAGTAACCACCGCACCGATCAACACATGATCAAAGGCTTCGCCTGCACTTCCTGGTGAAGCCTTCCGTACAAAGGGCCTTGCCCGAAAAGGTCCCGCGACACTTGCCCGCCCAGCCACTTGATACTGTTCACTTAGAGCAATATTGTGGAGCTGTGGCGCTCACCGTGTGCAACGCACCGGCGAGTGGCGCACCACTAGAGCCCCCGTTCCGGCCGACTCCCCCCGACGGCCGGAACGGGTTGAGAGGCCCTGTCGACCCACCCCCCCCGGTCGACAGGGCCTCGTTTTTGTCTTCGCCGTCCCCGCACCGCGGGCGGTGGCGCAGTGGACGGTGGTGAAGGAGCGGGCCACCGGCGCCCACGCCGAGTCGCACGCTCCCCCCGCACCCCTCTACGCCTCGGCGCAGCTCAGCGCACCGGGATCTCCAGCACCACCTTGGTACCGCCGTTCGGCCCCGCCACCATGTCGAAGGTGCCGCCCAGCTCCCCGGTGGCCAGCGTCCGGACGATCTGCAGCCCGAGGTTGCCCGCCTGCTGCGGGTCGAAGCCCTCCGGCATGCCCTTGCCGTCGTCCTGCACGGTGATCAGCAGGTACTCCTCCGGCCGCGCCCCGCCGTTCCAACTGTCCGACCAGCCCATCCCGGTGGCCGGCGCCCGGCCGCGCAGCGCGCTGACCTCCAGGTTGCCGGAGGCGCTCGGCCCGAAGGCGTGCTCCAGCGCGTTCTGCAGCAGCTCGGTGAGCACCATCGCCAGCGGGGTGGCCACCTCGGCCGAGAGGATGCCGAAACTGCCGCTGCGCCGGGTCGCCACCCGGCCATCCTGGGACAGCTCCACCACCATGGCCAGCACCCGGTCGGCGATCTCGTCGAAGGCCACCTTCTCGTCCAGCGCCTGGGACAGCGTCTCGTGCACGATCGCGATCGAGCCGACCCGGCGGACCGCCTCGTCCAGGGCGGCCCGGCCGGCGTCCGAGTCCATCCGGCGGGACTGCAGCCGCAGCAGCGCGGCGACCGTCTGCAGGTTGTTCTTCACCCGGTGGTGGATCTCCCGGATGGTGGCGTCCTTGGTCATCAGTTCGCGGTCGCGGCGGCGCAGTTCGGTGACGTCCCGGCAGAGCACCAGCGAGCCCGTCAGGGTGCCCTTGGGCTTGAGCGGGATGGCCCGCAGGGTCACCACCCCGCCCTGGACCTCCACCTCGGTCTGCCGGGGTGCCCAGCCGCTCGCCAGCTTGACCAGCGCCTCGTGCACGGCCGCCCGGGAGGGCGGCACCAGTTCGGCGGTCGCCCGGCCCAGGTGGCTGCCGACCAGGTCGGTGGTGAGGCCGAGCCGGTGGTAGGCGGAGAGCGCGTTGGGGCTGGCGTAGGTGACCACGCCGTCCGCGTCGAGCCGGATCAGGCCGTCGCCGACCCGGGGCGCGGCGTCCATGTCGGTCTGCTCCACCCCGGGGTAGGGGAAGGTGCCGGCGGCGATCATCTGGGCCAGGTCGGAGGCGCTCTGCAGATAGGTGAGCTCCAGCCGGCTGGGGGTGCGGACGGTCAGCAGGTTGGTGTTGCGGGCGATCACCCCGAGCACCTTGCCCTCGCGCCGCACCGGGATCGACTCGACCCGGACCGGCACCTCCTCGCGCCACTCCGGATCGCCCTCGCGCACGATCCGACCCTCGTCGTAGGCGGCGTCCAGCAGGGGGCGGCGGCCGCGCGGGACGAGGTGGCCGACCATGTCGTCCTGGTAGGAGGTCGGGCCGGTGTTGGGCCGCATCTGGGCGACCGAGACGTACCGGATGCCGTCCCAGGTGGGGATCCACAGGACCAGGTCGGCGAAGGACAGGTCGGAGAGCAGCTGCCACTCCGAGACCAGCATGTGCAGCCACTCCACATCGGCACCGGTCAGGGTGGTGTGGCGGCGGACGAGTTCGTTCAGCGAGGGCACAGGCTGAGCGTAGCTCCAGGGGCGCGCGGACGGCCCGGGCCCACCCCCGACCGGCGGGCGCCGGGACCGCTCCCCCAAGTTGTCCAGACCAATTTTCGGGTCGGCCTGGACAAGCCAGATTGGTCTAGTCCACAATGAAAGGGCACCAAGGAGAGGCCCACCGCGCAACTGCCCTGACCGCGCGAGGCCCCTTCTCGGTCGGACGCCGCCGAGCGAGGACCCCGCACAGTTCTCGGTCATACACGGCGCCCGACGACAGCTCCGGGCTGCGGTGCCGCATGGGTTGAGGGTCCCGTGTCGGCGCCGTGGCCCGTAGTGCTTTCCAGACCCGGGCTGCGGTGCCATGGGCCCCTCCTGCCCGTTGGCGGGCAAGGAGGGAGGGTTGAGGGTCCCGTGTCGGCGCCGTGGCCCGT
>NZ_JAIY01000006.1:1154662-1184540 GCF_000710405.2 Kitasatospora sp. MBT66
GTAGTGCTTTCCGGACTTCCCTCGCCCCGAGGCGTGGAACGCCGAGACCCCCGTCCACAGGCTGTGGACGGGGGTCTCGGCGTTTTCCGCGTCAGTGGGTCTCGGTGACCTTGGCGAGGGCGCGGGGGGCGTCCGGGTCCTGGCCGCGGGCGATGGTGACCTCGTAGGCCAACAGCTGCAGCGGCAGGATCTCCAGGATCGGCTGCACCTCCTCCGGCACGCCGGCCGGCAGCGCGAAGCCCGCCGAGGCGGACTCGACCTGCGCCTGCTGGCCCACCACGACCAGGTCCGCGCCACGGCCGCGCAGGCGGTCCAGCACCGGCTGCAGGGCCTCGCCGCCCTTGCCGTCCGGGACGATCGCGATGACCGGGGAGACGTTATCGACCATGGCCAGCGGGCCGTGCAGCAGGTCGGCGCCGGAGAACGGGGAGGCCGGGATGTAGGTGGTCTCCATGAGCTTCAGCGCCGCCTCGCGGGCGGTCGGGTAGCCGTAGCCGCGCGAGGTGATGACCAGCCGCTGGGCGAAGCGGTAGCGCTCGGCCAGGGCCTTGACCTCGTCCTGGCGGGCCAGGATCCCGGCGGCCAGCTCCGGCAGGTCCTTGGCGGCCGCGCCGTCGCCGCCGCGCAGGCCCTCGATCAGCAGGTAGAGGGCGAGCAGCTCGGCGGTGTAGGTCTTGGTGGCCGGCAGCGCCTTCTCCGGGCCCGCCAGCACGTCGATGTGGAACTCGGAGACCTCGGCCAGCGGCGAACCCGCGTTGTTGGTGACGGCCAGGGTGATGGCCCCGGCCTCGCGGGCCGCCTTGGTGGAGGCGACCAGGTCGGGCGAGCCGCCCGACTGGCTGACGGTGATCACCAGCACGTCGGTGAGGTCCGGCTGGGCCCCGTACGCGGTGGTGGTGGACATCGAGGTGAGACCGGCCGGCTTGCCGAGCAGGATCTCGATCAGGTACTTGGCGTACAGCGCCGCATTGTCCGAGGTGCCGCGCCCGGTCAGCAGGACGAAGCGCGGCTTGCGGGCGGCGATCTGCCCGGCGATCTCGAAGATCTTGGGGGCGCCCTCGTCGAGGATGCGCTGCAGGACGGCCGGCTGCTCGGCCATCTCCGCCGCCATGATCCGGCCAGGGACGGTCTGCGTGTCGGACATCGTGGGGTGCCTCCGATGAGATGGTTCCACCCCGCCCGGGCGGGAATGCCCGGCGGGGACCTCTACGGCGGCGAGTCCGCACACTCGCTCCGGTGTTTGCTGCGGCAATCCTACGGGGGCCGCCCGGGTGCGGCACATCCGAGGACGTGGTCGCGCCCGGTCGGGCGGCCGCCGGGGGTGCCCCCGGGAGGGCGGAGCCCCTCCCGGCGGTGCGGGGAGGGGCTCCGGATCCGGGGCGGCGACCGCTCAGCCGGCCTTGTTGATCAGCTGGTCGATGGCGGCGTCCGCCTCCTTGGTGGCCTGGTCCACCGGCTTGCCCTTGAGGATGGCGGTCAGCATGTCCGGCAGGATCTTCTGCTTCTCCACCAGGCCCCAGCCGGGCGCCAGCGGGGTGAACCAGGCGTCCGGCACCGCGTTGGCCGCGGCGGCGGTGGCGGGCTTGCTCTTCAGCGGGTTCAGCTGGGTGAGGTTGTTCGGCAGGATGTCCTTGTCCGCCAGCGCCTGCTCGGACTTGGTGCTGGTGAACATCCGGACCCAGTCGGTGGCCAGGGCCGCGGCCGGCGACTTCGCGGTGACGGCGAGCGCCGAGCCGCCGATGAAGGTCGGCAGCGGCTTGCCGCCCGGGCCGGGCATCGTGGCCACCTTGACGGCGTCCTTGAGGCTCGGGTCGCCGGTGACCGGGGCTGCGACGCTGGCGGCCTCGTAGCCGTTGCCGTAGAAGGCCGCCGCGTGGCCGCGGGCCATCGCCTCGTACTGGTTCTGCTCGTTGAGCGTCAGATCGCCCTTGTTGTACTTGCGCACCAGGTCGACGAAGTGGTTGATGCCCTGCTGCGACTTGGGGTCGCTCAGGGTGCCGTGCCAGGTGCCGCCGCTGTCGAAGCGGGCGATGGCGCCGCCGTACGCGGAGACGTAGCTCATCGCGGCGTACCAGTACGGGCCGGGCAGGTAGAGCGGGGAGTAGGTGCGGTCCGCCTTGTTCTTGTCGGCGATCCGGTCCAGGGCCGTGCGCAGCTCTTCCTCGGTCTTCGGGAAGTCGGCGCTGCCCGTCGCCTGCTGGAGGGCCGCCGAGTTGTAGATCGCGACCCGGGCGCCCGCGTAGTAGGGCACGCACCAGAGCTTGTCCTGGTAGGTGCAGGTGTTGGCGAGCGCCTTGATCCAGCTGTCCGCGTTGTCGAAGGTGTTCCGCTCGACCGGCGCCAGCGCGCCGGAGAGCACGTACTTCATGGTCTCGGTGTTGCCGAGCTCGACCACGTCCGGGGCGGTGCCGTCGCCGAGCGCCTTGTCGAGCTTGGCGACCTTGTCGGCCCAACCCTGGTAGGCCAGCCGCAGGGTGACCTTCGGGTACTTGGCCGCGAACTCGTCGTTGACCCGCTGGACGAGGTCGGGCCAGCTCTTCTGGGCATCGTCCATCAGCCAGACCGTGACGGTGCCGGTGGCGGACTGCGGGTCCGCCGAGGCCGACTTGCCACCGGAGGCCGGACCGCCCGACGAACAGGCCGTCAGACCCGCGGCCAGCGCCATGATGCCGACCGACGCCATGAACCGACGCTTTCCCACGCCATCCTCCGAGGTGTTTGAGCTGTGCCCGCCGGCTGCGTGCTGGCGCCCGACGGGACGGTGTCCGGGGAGGGCGGCGAAGAGCTTCGGGGTGGGCCAATACCACATCCGGGGAAATTGAAATTCGAACCGGATGGACTGGAGCCTGGCCTAGACCACTGCTGGTGTCAACGCCAAATGGCCTGGCAGGAAGGGCCGTTGCAGACCTGTTGTCTCCCGTGGGCGATCAGTCGCGCCACGGTCACCCTAAGTAGAACTTAAGGGTGCCTTAAGACGGATTTGAGGGAACATCGTCAGGTTGTTCGAATCGGCAGGTCACACGGCCCGCCGCGCCCCGGGGACGCCGACGGGCCCGCCGTGCGCCATGCGCACGACGGGCCCGTCGGAGGGGGACTCGCGGTCCCCCGGGTCACGGTCCGACCGGGAGTCAGCCGATCGCCCCCGGCTGCCCGGTGAGCACCTCGACGGCGGCCAGGCCGCAGACCCGGGCCGCACCGTGGGTGGCGATGTGCAGCGCGCCGACCGGCTCGGACTGCGGCAGGCCCATCTCGACCACCGCGGCGTCCGGCCGGGCCGCCACCAGGCGGGCCAGCGCGGCCGACATCCACTCGTGCCGGTGGGCGTCCCGCACCACCAGCACCAGGCGGCGGTCCGCGGCCTCGGCCAGCACCTCGGCCACCACCGCGTCCAGCACCTGCGGCGCGGCGGCCTCCGGGCCGACCTCACGGGTCCGGGTGCCCGGGAAGCGGTCGGCCAGCATGGCGGCCACGCCCCACGGGGTGACGTCGCCGACGGCGATGTTGGGCTCGGCCGAGAACGAGGCCACGAAGGGGCGCTCGGTCACCGGCAGGACCTCCCGGCCCGGCGCCCGGACCACCCGCAGCGCCCGGCGGGCCGCCCGCAGGCCGACCGCGAGGTCCGCCTCCGGCCGCTCGCCCTGGGCCGCGATCCGGCCCCAGCTGCCCAGCGCCCGCACCCGGTCGGCCGCGTCGGCGAGCCGCTCCTCCGGGAGCCGGCCCGACTGCACGCCCGCCACGATGGCGTCCCGCAGCATCAGCACGGTGGCCTCGTCGGCCAGCCCGCCGCCCACGCAGATCGCGTCCGCGCCGGCCGCCAGGGCCAGCACGGTGCCCTCGCCCATGCCGAAGGTGTCGGCGATGGCGCCCATCTCGATCGCGTCGCTGACGATCAGGCCCTGGTAGCCCAGGCCGCCGTCCTGCGGGGCCGCGCGCAGCAGGTCGCGCAGCACGGTGGGGCTGAGCGTGGCGGGCAGCTTCGGGTCGAGCGCCGGGATCATGATGTGGGCCGTCATCACGGCCTTGGTCCCGGCGGCGATGGCGGCCTGGAACGGCACCAGGTCGCGGGCGCGCAGCACGTCCAGGTCGACGTCGATGACCGGCAGCCCGTGGTGCGAGTCGACGGCGGTGTCGCCGTGGCCCGGGAAGTGCTTCGAGCAGGCCGCGACGCCGGCCGACTGCAGGCCCTCGACCCAGGCGGCGGTGTGGCGGGCGCACAGCTCCGGGTCGGCGCCGAAGGAGCGGACGCCGATCACCGGGTTGCGCGGGTTGGAGTTGACGTCGGCGGTGGGCGCCCAGTTGTAGTTCACGCCGGCGGCGGCCAGGGCCCGGCCCAGCTCACGGGCGACGTCGCGGGTCAGCGCCGGGTCGTCGATCGCGCCGAGGGCGAGGTTGCCCGGCCAGGACGAGCCGGAGCCCGCCTCCAGCCGGGTGACGTCGCCGGACTCCTCGTCGATGGCGATCAGCAGGTCGGGGTTCTCGGCCCGCAGCGCGGCGGTGAGGGCGGCCAGCTGGCCGAGGTCGGCCACGTTGCGGTCGAACAGCGCGACCGAGCCGAGGCCGGCCGCGAGGTGCCGGCGCAGCCACTCCGGCGGCTCGGTGCCGACGAAGCCGGGCTGGAGGACGGTCAGCGCGTCGCGGTGCAGCTGGTCGGAGGCCGGGAGGGTGGGAACGAGGATGCTCACGATGGGATCAGCCCTTCACGGCGCCGTCGGTGAGCCCACCGACCGCCTTGCGCTGCAGGAAGACGAACAGGATCAGCACCGGGAGGGCGAACAGCGTCGACGCCGCCATGGTGGCGCCCCAGTCGTTGCCGAAGGCGGTCTGGAACGAGGACAGCCACAGCGGCAGGGTCTGGCCGTCGGTCTTGTTGATGATGAGGACGAGCGGGAACTCGTTCCAGGCCGTGATGAAGCCGAACAGCGAGGTGGACATCAGGCCCGGCGCCAGCAGCGGGAAGATCACCTTCACGAAGGCCTGGGTGCGGGTGCAGCCGTCCACCATGGCCGACTCCTCCAGCTCCTTCGGGACCGCCGCGATGAAGCCGCGCAGGGTCCAGATGGTGAAGGGCAGCACCATCATCATGTAGAAGGCGGTGAGCGGGACGAGGCTGTTCAGCATCTCGTTGTCGCGGGAGATCAGGTAGACCGCGATGGTCATGACCTCCCAGGGCGCCATCTGCGCGGCCATGATGACCAGCACGAAGACCTTGCGGCCGCGGAAGCGCATCCGCGCGATCGCGAAGGACGCCAGCGTGGCGATCACCAGCGAGATCACCACCGCGAGGACGGTGACGATGAAGCTGTTGGCGGTGTACGTCCAGAACTTCGGCACGTTGACCGCGGTCTTGAAGTGCTCCAGGGTCGCGTCGAACGGCACGAACACCGGCGTCTTGCTGATGATGTCCTTCGACGGCTTGAAGGCCGTACTGATCATCCAGTAGACGGGGAACGCGAAGAAGACGAAGAGGACGACCGCGACGACGTTGGGCCAGGTACGTCCGATGAGCGAGCGCCTCACAGCTCGTCCTCCTGCTTGAGAATGATCCGGAAGTAGTACGCCATCAGGACGCCCAGGATCAGGATGGTGAGCACCGCGATCGCGGCACCGGTGCCGTAGTGCTGGCGGCCGGAGCCCTCCAGGAAGGCGTGGATCGGCAGGGTCCGGGTGAGCCCGTCGGGACCGCCGGCCTTGATCGCGTAGATCTGGGTGAAGGCCTTGAAGATCCAGATGACCTCGAGGAACGTCGTGGCCAGGAAGAACGGCTTGAGGTTGGGGAACATCACCGCGGTGAAGATCTTCACCGATCCGGCGCCGTCCATCCGGGCCGCCTCGTAGAGCTCCTTGGGGATGGTGGTCAGCGCGGCGTACATGTTGAACGCCACGAACGGGATCGAGCCCCAGACCAGCAGCAGGAGGATCACGAAGAAGGTCGAGTACTGGCTGCCGGTCCAGTTGTAGGCGGCCATCGAGTGCCAGCCCAGGCTGTCCAGGAGCCAGTTGACGACGCCGAACCTGGTCTCGAAGAGCCAGGTGTAGACGGTGGTCGAGGCGACCACCGGCATCGCCCAGGCGAACAGCAGGCCGATCGACAGCAGCAGCCGCATCTTCTTGCCGAGCCGGTTGAGCAGCAGCCCGACCAGCGCGCCGCCGACCATGATCAGGAAGACGTTCAGCACCGTGAAGGCGACCGACCGGCCGGTGACGGCCCAGAACTGCTCGTCCTTGAGCTGCTCGGTGTAGTTCTCGAAGCCGTTCCACTCGGTCAGGTGCTGGACGAGCTGGCGCGCGTTCAGGTTCTGGAACGAGACCAGGACGGTCTTCAGCAGGGGCCAGCCCAGTAGGCCAAGAGTGGCCACGGTGGCAGGCAGGAGCAGCAGGTACGGCGCGAGTCGGGAGCCGATGCTCCGCCCGTCCGCCGGTCTGGCGCTCTTCTTCTTCGCGGTGCCGGCGCCGTCGCCACGGGCGGCGCTCGTCTCAATAGTGGCCACAGCAGCCTTCCCTGACTCCGGGGACTGTGTCTGCACCCGCTCCGAATGCACAGCCATCGTTCTCTCTTCCTGACAACCCGACCACGACGGACAGGCGCCGCCCACCGGCCCCCCGCCGGGGGCCGGTGAGCGACGCCGCTCGACTGCTACTGCTTGGCGTTCAGACGCTTGGCGATCTCGTCGTCCGCCTTCTTGGCGGCGGCGGCGTAGTCGCCGGTCAGGGCAGCGGTCAGGAACTCCTTGATCGGGTTCGGGTCGTTCTCGACGCTCGCCCAGTTCGGGGTGGTCGGGGTGATGCCACCGACCACCGCGGCCAGCTTCGCCGCGGAGGCGAAGTCACCGACGACCTTGTCGTTCAGCGAGGTCTTGTTCGGGATGAGACCCGAGGCCGCGACCGCGCCCTCGTTCTTGTCGTTGAGCGCGATCTTCAGGAAGTCCTTGGCCATGTCGGTGTTCTTGCTGGCCGAGGCGACGGCCAGGTTCGAGCCACCGAGGAACGCGCCGGAGGGCTTGTCGGCGGTCTTGCCCGGGAGCGGGAAGAAGCCGATCTTGTCCTTGGCCATGGCCTTCTCGTCCGGGAGCTCCCAGCCGAGGCCGATCATCGCGCCGACGTCACCCTTGCCGAAGACGTCCTTCTGCTGCGGCTTGGCCTCGTCCTTGTCCTTGGCACCCGTGGTCGAGTAGCCCTGGAGCTTCTTGTAGACGTCGAAGGCCTTCTGCGCCTCGGGGGTCGACAGACCGCCGGTCCACTTGTCGCCGTCCTTCTTCGCCAGCTTGCCGCCCTCGCTGGTGAGGAGACCGAAGTAGACGTACCACTCCTGGCCCGGCATGTAGATCGGGTCGGCGACGCCCTCGGTGGTCTTGAGCTTCTCCAGCGCGGTGTAGAACTCGTCCAGCGTCTTCGGGATGCTCAGACCGGCCTTGGTCCAGAGGTCCTTGTTGTAGGAGACGACGCGGTTGGTGACGTACCACGGGGCGGCGTACTGCTTGCCGTCCAGGATCGCCGACTCGCTCTGGTTGGCGGCCCAGTCGGCACCGCCGATGGCGGCCTTGTCCTTGGTGATGTCCAGCAGACCACCGGTGGCGGCGTAGCCCGCCGTCTGGGTGTTGCCGACCTCGAGGACGTCGACGGAACCCTCGGAGAGCGCGGCGGTGACCTTGGGGCCGATGCCGGTCCACTCCTGGATCTGGAAGTCGACCTTGGAGCCCGGGTAGGCGGTCTCGAAGTCGCTCTTGACCGAGTCCGTCCAGCCCTTGGGGGCCGAGCCGGTCATCAGCCACACCTTGAGCGTCTTGCCGTTGTAGTCCTTCTTGCCGTCGGCCGTGGCGGACGAGCCGGACGAGCCCGACGCGGAGTTGCCGCTGTCGGTCTTCTTGGCGTCCGAGCCACAGGCCGCGAGACCAACAACCATGGCCGCGACGCCGACCGCCGCGATGAGCTGACGCTTCACGCCATCCTCCTGAGGGATGCCTGGTTACCCCCGTCGGGTGGCAGCGGCATACCCACACGAGGTGGGAGGAATGGTGCCGCGGACTCCATCGAACGGTGGGGGGGATTCATAGTGACCGGCCTAGTGGTGTAGACCAGATGCCTGGAGCTTGGCCTAGACCAATGGGCCTGTCAACGGCTGTTCGACCGATCAGGACCACCCGTTATCAAGCCGACACCGCACATCGTTCATCGCGTGATGAGGTATTCGTTCCGTAGCCATACATGCAACGATGTGAGCCGTTAATGAAGTGGCGAGGCCCCACTGGGGCCCCGCGAGAAGCGGGAGACACGTCCGATGAGCAGCGACGGGGGCAGCACGGCCCAGGTCAACGACCCCCAGGTGAAGAGCCCCGCGGCCCAGGGCGGTACGGACCCGACCGCCAGGGTGCCGAAGTACTACGGCCTCAAGCGCCACCTGCTGCAGCTCACCGAGACCCAGCCCGCCGGCACCCCGGTACCGCCCGAACGGGCACTGGCGGCGCAGTTCGACACCTCGCGCACCACCGTCCGGCAGGCCCTGCAGGAGCTCGTCGTCGAGGGGCGGCTGGAGCGCATCCAGGGCAAGGGCACCTTCGTCGCCAAGCCCAAGGTGGCCCAGGCCCTCCAGCTGACCTCCTACACCGAGGACATGCGCGCCCAGGGGCTGGAGCCCACCTCCCGGCTGATCGAGATCGGCTACATCACCGCCGACGACCGGCTGGCCCCGCTGCTGGACATCAAGCCCGGCGGCCGGGTGCTGCGGATCGAGCGCCTGCGACTGGCCAACGGCGACCCGATGGCCATCGAGGTGGCCCATCTGTCCGCCAAGCGCTTCCCGGCCCTGCGCCGCAACCTGGCCAAGCACAACTCCCTCTACACGGCCCTGCGCGAGGTCTACGGGGTGACCGTGGCCGAGGCCGAGGAGACCATCGAGACCACCCTGGCCGACCCGCGCGAGGCCGGACTGCTCGGCTCCGACCTCGGCCTGCCGATGCTCCAGCTGTCCCGGCACTCCTTCGACGCCGAGGGCGACCCGGTCGAGTGGGTCCGCTCGATCTACCGGGGCGACCGCTACAAGTTCATCACCCGCCTCCAGCGGCCCGAGCCGGCGTAGCGAACGGCCTCCCGCACCACCCCCACCGCTTCCGGGCCCCGGCGTACGCGCCGGGGCCCGTGGTGCGTCCGGGGCGCGCGGCAGGTCCGGATGGCGGGAATCTGCGCCGATCCGGTGACATGGATCACTCGATGCTCTAGATTCCGCATCCATACTGACTGCCGATCACCAGTGGTGCTGCTCGGCGGGCCACGGGGGGCTGTGCGGTTCCCCGGGGCTGCGGCGCCGGCGAGGTGAGACCCTCCGGAGCGGAGCCGAACCATGTCGTCAGATCTCGACACCGACCGACCTGTCATGCCCGAGCCAGAAGAGCCACCGGGCCACGCCCTGCCGGCGGTGACCCCCGAGCGGGTGCTGGCCGTGCTCGCCCTGCTGGTGCCGATCGTCGCGATGCTCTGGGTGGGCTCGTACGACAAGCTCGACCCCGAGGCGGGCGGTGTCCCCTTCTTCTACTGGTACCAGTTGCTCTGGGTGCCCGCCTCGGCCGTCTTCACGGTCGCGGCCTACCTGCTGATCAACCGCGACGAGAAGGCCCGCCGGGCCGCCCGCGCCGGGAAGGCGGGTGAGGTCCGGTGAACGGGGTCAACGTGCCCGCGCTGACGGTCTTCGTCCTCTTCTTCCTGCTGGTCACCGTGATGGGCTTCCTGGCCTCCCGGTGGCGGCGGGCCGACAACGCCCACCACCTCGACGAATGGGGCCTGGGCGGGCGCAGCTTCGGGACCTGGGTCACCTGGTTCCTGCTCGGCGGCGACCTCTACACCGCCTACACCTTCGTGGCCGTGCCCGCCGCGGTCTACGCGACCGGCGCGGCGGGCTTCTTCGCCGTCCCCTACACGATCGTCGCCTACCCGCTGGTCTTCCTCTTCCTCCCCCGGCTCTGGTCGGTCTCCCGGGTGCACGGCTACGTCACCCCCGCCGACTTCGTGCGCGGGCGGTACGGCTCCCGGCCGCTGTCGCTGATGGTCGCGCTGACCGGCATCCTCGCCACCATGCCGTACATCGCGCTGCAGCTGGTCGGCATCCAGGCGGTGCTGGACGTGCTGGGCGTCGGCGGCGGCGAGAACGCGAACTGGTTCGTCAACGACCTGCCGCTGTTCATCGCCTTCGGGGTGCTCGCCGCCTACACCTACTCCTCCGGGCTGCGCGCACCGGCGCTGATCGCCTTCGTCAAGGACGCCCTCATCTACGTGGTGATCATCGTCGCGGTGATCTACATCCCGATCCGGCTCGGCGGCTACGGCCACATCTTCGACACGGTCGGCGAGAAGTTCGCCGCGCCCAAGTCCGGCGGCTCGCTCACCGTGCCCGAGAACAAGCAGTGGACGTACGCGACGCTGGCGCTCGGCTCGGCGATGGCCCTGTTCATGTACCCGCACTCGGTCACCGGTGTGCTGGCCAGCAAGTCCCGCAACACGGTGCGCCGGAACATGGCGATCATGCCCGCCTACTCGCTGATGCTCGGCCTGCTGGCGCTGCTCGGCTTCATGGCGATCGCGGCCGGCGTCGGCAAGGGCGACAAGGGCTTCAACACCCAGCTCTCGGTGCCGCAGCTGTTCGAGAACATGTTCCCCGACTGGTTCACCGGCGTCGCCTTCGCCGCGATCGGGATCGGCGCGCTGGTGCCGGCCGCGATCATGTCGATCGCGGCGGCGAACCTGTTCACCCGCAACGTCTACAAGGAGTTCCTGCGGCCCGCCGCCACCCCGGCCGACGAGACCCGGGTCGCCAAGCTGGTCTCGCTGCTGGTCAAGGTCGGCGCACTGGTCTTCGTGCTCGGCATGGACAAGCAGGCGGCGATCAACCTCCAGCTGCTCGGCGGCCTGTGGATCCTGCAGACCTTCGTCTCCATCGTCGGCGGCCTGTTCACCCGCTGGTTCCACCACTGGGCGCTGCTGGCCGGCTGGGCGGCCGGCATGGTCTACGGCACCTGGAAGGCCTACGGGATCGCCAGCCCCAAGACCAAGCACTTCGGCGGGAACGCGGCCGAGATCCCCGGCATCGGCGAGATCGGCTACATCGGGCTCACCGCCTTCGTCCTCAACCTGCTGGTCGCGGTGGTGCTGACGCTGGTCCTGCGCGCCGTCAAGGCGCCCGACGGGCCGGACGAGACCCGGCCGGGCGACTACAGCGCCGAGAGCGGCGACGTGGAGCCGAAGAACGCGCCGGAGCCCGTGGCAGCGCACTGATACGTGCTGTGCGCGCCCTGTGTTCGCGCCGTCCCCTCCGTCAACACTGGAGGGGACGGCGCGATCATATGTATGAACGGCCGCGTGATTTGGGCACCACACCAGGGCACCAACCAGACCGGACCGACAGCCGGCCGGCAACTGATCGACCCACGGGGAGCGGCGGCAATGGCAGAACTCGGCACCACCCTCAACGGCCAGCACCACCACACCGACGGACGGCACCGGACGGCTGCCCCGCACCGGCCCGCCGGTGCCACCGCGGCCCCCGGCCTGTCCTCCGTCCCCTCCGTCCTGATCGCCACCCGCCACGGCGAGTCCACCGCGAACGTCGAGTTCCAGCACGCCGAGGCGGCCGGCGCGCTCAGCGTCCCGATCAGCTGCCGGGACGCGGACATCCCGCTCTCGATGCACGGCCAGCAGCAGGCGCAGGCCCTCGGCCGCTGGTGGGCCGGGCTGCCCAGCGCCGACCGGCCGCGCAGCGTCTGGTGCTCGCCGTACGTGCGCACCGCCGAGACCGCCCGGATCGCGCTCGCCCAGGCCGCCGGCCTCGGCGCCGTCCCGGTCTCGCTGGCCGTCCGCTACGACGAGCGGCTGCGCGACCGCGAGCTCGGCGTGCTGGAGATGCTGACCCGGGCCGCCATCGAGGCCGAGCACCCCGAGGAGGCGGCCCGGCGGCGGAAGATGGGCGAGCTGTACTACCGCCCGCCCGGCGGCGAGTCCTGGGCCGACGTGGCGCTGCGGGTGCGCAGCGTGCTGCGCGACGTCTGCGCCGAGGACGCCGGGCGGCCGGTCCTGCTGATCGCGCACGACTGCACGGTGCTCATGCTCCGCTACGCGCTGGACCGGCTCTCCGAGGAGCAGCTGACCGGGCTGGAGCCGGTGCGCAACTGCTCCACCAGCCTCTGGCGCGCCGAGGCCGGCCGGCTGCGGCCGGAGCACTGGAACGACACCGGGCACCTGGAGCGCACGGACTGAACGGCGGGCGGCGGGCGGCGGCCCGGGGTCCAGCGTCAGGGGTCCGGGGTCCGGGCGGAGCCGTCAGGCCCGGACGGCGACCCTGGCGGCGGGCTCGGCGAAGCAGCGCCGGTAGGCCAGCGGCGTGGTGCCCAGCCGGCGGCCGAAGTGGTGC
The DNA here is from genome assembly GCF_000710405.2 of Kitasatospora sp. MBT66. Lineage (NCBI taxonomy): Bacteria > Bacillati > Actinomycetota > Actinomycetes > Kitasatosporales > Streptomycetaceae > Kitasatospora > Kitasatospora sp. MBT66. Next base: position 1,167,054 of record NZ_JAIY01000006.1, read on the forward strand.
CGCAGGGTGGCCGCGTTGCCGAAGCCGCAGCGGGCGGCGATGGTGTCCACCGGCTCGCTGGTCGACTCCAGCAGCCGCTGGGCGAGCAGCAGCCGCTGCCCGATCAGCCAGCGGTGCGGGGTGGTGCCGGTCTCCTGGTGGAAGCGCCGGGCGAAGGTGCGCGGCGACATGTGGACCCGGGCGGCCAGCTGCTCGACGGTCGACTCCTCGTCCAGGTGGTGGCGCATCCAGTCGAGCAGCGGGGCCAGCGAGTCGCCGTCCCCCTCCGGCAGCGGCCGGTAGACGAACTGCGCCTGCCCGCCCTCGCGGTGCGGGGCCACCACCATCCGGCGGGCGATGCCCCGGGCCACCTCGGCGCCCTGCACCCGGCGGACCAGGTGCAGACAGGCGTCGATGCCGGCCGCCGTACCGGCGGAGGTGATCACCGGGTCGTCGTCCACGTACAGGACGTCCGGCTCGACCGTGGTCCGCGGGTACCGGGCGGCGAGTTCGGCGCTGTACCGCCAGTGCGTGGTGGAGCGCCGGCCGTCCAGCAGTCCGGCGGCGCCGAGCACGAACGCGCCGCTGCAGATGGACAGCACCCGGGCGCCGCGGGCGTGGGCCGCCCGCAGCGCGTCCAGCAGCGGCTCCGGGTACTCCCGGCTGATGGTGGTGGCCGTGACCACCACCAGGTCGGCGGCGGCGATCCGCTCGGGGCCGTGCGGGACGTCGATGGTGAAGCCGGCGTGGGTGCGGTGCGGACCGGGGCGGGGACCGGCGATCGCGAAGTCGTAGCCGGGCAGTCCGTCCTCGGTCCGGTCGAGGCCGAACACCTCGCAGGCCACCCCGAGCTCGAAGGGGTGGACCTCTTCCATCACGACCGCGACCACGTTCTTGAGCATGCCGACAGGGTAGCCCCGGCGTTGGCAGTTTTTCGATGCATTCGGGCATTCCTGCCACTCGTCCGGCGCCGGTGCCGACGGGAGAGTGGAGACATGGATTCCGACACGCTCGCCAGCGCACTGGCCCTGCTCGGGACGGTCGGCGGATTCGGCCTGCTCGGTGCCCTGATCGGACGCGAGGTGGCCGCGCAGAAGGCCACCGGACGCGACAACTGGCACCGTCAGGGGGGCTACCCCGTCGACCCCGCCCTGCCCGACCGGCTCTACGGCACCATGCCCGCCGCCTCGCTCCGCCCGTCCGCCGACCCCGCCACCGCCACCGCCACCGCCACCGCCACCGCCACCGCCACCGACCCTGGCCGCACCGCCGCCACCGCCCCGACCGGCGCCGATGCCGGACCCCCGCTCACCGTCCTCCCCGGCGGCTCGGGCAGACTGGCCGAATGGACATCGTCATCCGCCCGGCCCGGCCCGAGGAGTTCGAGGAAGCCGGCCGCATAACCGTCGAGGCCTTCGTCGGCGACGGCCACACCGCACCCGACGGCGACTACGTCCACCGGCTGCGCGACGCGGCCCGCCGGGCCGCGGAGGCCGAACTCCTGGTCGCGGTCGACTCGGCCGCCGGCACCGTCCTCGGCTGCGTCACCTTCGCGGTCGGCGGCACCACCTGGGCGGACATCGCCACCACCGAGGAGGGCGAGATCCGGATGCTGGCCACCGCGGCGGCCGCCCGCGGGCGCGGCGTCGGCGAGGCCCTGGTCCGCGCCGCGCTCGCCCGCAGCCGCGAACTCGGCCTGACCGGGATGGCGTTCTCCACCCAGCCGGCGATGACCACCGCCCACCGGATCTACGAGCGGGTCGGTTTCGGCCGCGCCCCCGAGCGGGACTGGTCGCCGGTGCCGGGCATCGATCTGATGGTCTACAGCATGCTGTTCTGAACGCCGGTGCGAGCCGTCGTCCGACGCCGGCCGGACGACTTGCGAGGCCAGGGTTGCGATCCACCGATGGGTATGACGATCGGATTTGGGCGCTGCTAGGATCCGCCGCATGACGACGGGGAACACGCCGGCTGGCTGGTACGACGATCCTTCCGGCCAGCCCAATACGGAACGCTGGTGGGACGGTTCCGCGTGGAGCGGCCGTACCCGGCCGAAGTCCGCGGCCGACGCCGCGACGGTGAGCTCGGGGACCGGCGGCGCCGCCGGGCAGGGCGCCCCGGGCGCGTTCGGCCCCGCCCCCTCGGTCTCCGCGACGCCCACGGTGGTCACGCCCGCGGCCACCCCGGCCGCGCCGCAGCCGTTCACGCCGACCTCCGTCGTGTTCGAGACCGTCGAGCCCAACACCGGCCGCCGCAAGCTGCTGCTCGGCGTCGGCGCCGTGCTGCTCTCCGTGGTCATGGCCGGCGCCGGCTACGTCGTCGGCCACCGGACCGCCGACAAGCCCACCACCCCGCAGGCCGGCGGCAGCGCGAGCCCGACCTCCACCGCCGACCCCAAGAGCCCCAACGGCTTCATGGGCGCCACCCTGACCGGCGGTCAGCAGTTCCCCGGCGGGAAGCAGGTGACCGGCCAGGAGTCGAAGATGAACTTCCTGCTGCCGGCCGACTGGCAGGTCCAGAGCGACGCCAAGAACCCCACCGACGTGCGCTACGCGGTCTCCCCGTACGCCTGCGTCGGCCACGGCAGCGGCGCCTGCACCCGCGGTCTGGTGGTCCAGAACCTCCGGGTCTTCAACGGCGGCTGGGCCGACCCGAAGTCCATGGTCCTCGGCATGGGCCAGCTGCTCTACAACACCCGCTTCGGCTCCGACGCGCCCACGCCGCCCGAGCCGCTGAAGCAGTCCGCCGTCAAGATCCAGGGCATGGACGGCTACCTGGCGCTCTGGCACGTCCCGATGTCCAGCGGCTCCTCGACCCCCGACGCCTACTGCGGCGTCCTCGAGGTGACCCCGACGGCCGGCGCCACCACCGTGCCGGTGCTGCAGATCTGCCTCGACCAGGCCCCCGAGGCACCGGCCCTGACGCTGATGGACCAGATAGCCAACTCTGTGAAGATCACTCCCTGATTCGAATACATCCGGACGAATCGAGTCCGCAGGATCTCCCCGCCCCCCGGTGACCCGTCACCGGGGGGTGCCCTTATGCTCACTAGCGGCCACCGGACCCGTCGCCCATACGGCGGGACCACCGGACCCGCCGCCCACACGGCGGGCACCACGCACGCACCGGCCAGGACGAGTACGACCGCAGCCGCCCGCTCACGGGACGGCCCACAACGGGGGATTGGACTGGTGGACTCCACCGACGAACGGACGACGCACACCGGCGGCCGGCGCGGACGAGGACGCCACAGCAGGCTCCTCCCCGAGGCCCCGCACGAGCGGCGCGCGACCCGCAGCCAGTCCCGCAACGCCTCGGCGCGGCGCAACTACCTGGCCTGCGCGGAGGCCACCGGCCCGCTGCAGGACGGCGAGGGCGTCGACACCGTCCGCTACCGCGCCGTCTCCTCACTCGGCGTCAAGGTCGTACTGACCCTGCTGGTCGCCCTGAACGCGGTGGCCGGCCTGGTGTTCGTCGGCTGGCTGCTGCTGCCCTCGCACATACCCGGGCCGGGCGTCGGCTGGTCCCCGGACTGGCGGATCAATGTCGCCCGGATCTGCTTCTGCGCCGTGGTCACCGTCGAACTGGTGCGGCTCGTCCAGAACCTCGCGGTCTGGGTGTTCGCCTTCCGCGCCAAGGACCCGATACCCGTGACCGCCCCGTCCGGCCTCAAGGTCGCGGTGCTCACCACCATCGTGCCGTCCAAGGAGCCGATCGAGATCGTCGAGCAGACCCTCGCGGCCATGCTGGAGATCGAGTACGACGGCGAGGTCGACGTCTGGATCCTCGACGAGGGCGACGACGACCGGGTGAAGGCGATGGCCGCCCGCCTCGGCGTGCACCACTTCAGCCGCAAGGGCCGCCCCGAGTACAACCGGGCGGAGGGCGAGTTCCGGGCGAGGACCAAGTCCGGCAACCACAACTCCTGGCGGGCCGAGCACGAGCACAAGTACGACGTGGTGGCCCAGATGGACCCGGACCACGTCCCCCTGCCGTGCTTCCTGGAACGCACCCTCGGCTACTTCCGCGACCCCGACACCGCCTTCGTGGTCGCCCCCCAGGTGTACGGCAACATGTACGACAACTGGGTCGCGCACGGCGCCTCCGTGCAGCAGTACCTCTTCTCCGGCCTGGTAGAGCGCGGCGGCAACGGCATGGACGCCCCGCTGCTGATCGGCACCAACCACCTCTACCGGCCCGCCGCCTGGCAGCAGATCGGCGGCTACCAGGACTCGATCATCGAGGACCACCTGACCAGCATGCGGGTGCAGGCCACCGAGAACCCGGCCACCGGACGCCGCTGGAAGGGCGTCTACACCCCCGACGTGCTGGCCGTGGGCGAGGGCCCGACCTCCTGGACCGACTACTTCAACCAGCAGAAGCGCTGGGCGTTCGGCATCTGGGAGATCCTGCTCAAGACCCGGCTGCGCAAGGGCATCCGGCTGCGGACGCGCCAGCGGGTGCTGTACGGGCTGGTCCAGTTCTACTACCCCAGCGTGGCCGTGACCACCGTCCTGGGCAGCCTCGCCACCGCCGTCTACCTGGCCTGCGGGATCACCTCGATCCAGCTCGACACCGTGCTCTGGAGCTCGCTCTGGGGCGCCAGCATGGGCAGTTGGTTCCTGCTCTGGCTCTGGCTGCGGCGCTTCAACCTGGCCGCCCACGAGCGGCGCGAGATCGGCATGGCCGGCATGGGCCTGGCCCTGTTCGCCGGACCGGTGTACCTCGCGGCCGCGATCGCCGCGCTGCTGCGCCGCCCGCTGGCCTACGCGGTGACCGCCAAGGGCGACCTGCGCAGCGCCGAGCGGCTGTCGACCTTCCGGCTGCACCTGGTGTGGGCCGCCGTCGCGGCCGGGCTGCTCGCCGCGAGCTTCACCCTGCACCACGGCATCTGGCTGCTGCGGTTCTGGGCCGGCCTCAGCATGTTCACCGGCATCGCGCCGCCGGTCATCTCCTTCGTCAGCGCGCGCCGGATCGCCCGGGCCGAGCGCCGGGCCGCCGCCGGACTGCCCGCCCCGCGCCGTGCCGCCGAGGCCGTCGACGCCGTCGAGGCCGACGACCGTGCCGTCGACGAGGCGGAGGACGAGGCCGAACCGGTCGGACCCGACGAGGACGGAACAGCCGCGGGAGGCTCCGGGACGGGCCCCGAGCGGGAACTCGCGGAGCTGCTGGAGCCGGCCCCGGCCGGCGGCGGCCGGAAGGGCGGTCGCTGATGCTGCGGATCACCGTGCCCCGGATCGTCGGCCTGCTCGCGCTCGCGCTGCTGGCCAGCTACGCCTTCGTGCTGGCGCCGAAGTACAACGCCCGCCACGCGCCCGAGCCGTACGCCTTCTCCGGCAAGGCGCCGACCGCGATGCCGGACTGGCTGGTCGCCGCACTGGCCGCGCCGGCCCCGACCGCCGCCGCCACCACCGGCGCCGCGACGCCCACCGACACCCCCGTCGCCACGCCCGCCCCCACCCCCGCCCCGACCGGCGGCGAGGACGCGGGCAGCCCCGCCCCGGCCCCTGCCGAACCGGCCCCGGCCGCGGCCCCCTTCCCGGCCCCCGGCGGCGCCTTCATGGGCCTCATGACCAAGGCCGGCCCCTACGACCTCGACCCGGTCGAGGAGTTCGCCACCGCCGTGAAGCACAACCCGAACGTGCTGGAGTTCTCGGTCGGCTGGTGGGACAAGCGGTTCGACCGCCGGGTCTTCGACACCGTGGCCGAGCGCGGCATCATGCCGATGGTCGCCTGGGAGCCCTGGGACTTCCACAAGGAGTCCAAGGTCGACAAGCTCCGCGGCGAACAGCCCGACTACGCGCTGAGCCGCATCGTCGGCGGCGAGTTCGACCCCTACATCAAGCAGTGGGCGGAGGGCGTCAAGAACCTCGGCTACCCGATCGCCCTGCGCTTCGCCCACGAGATGAACGGCTACTGGTACCCGTGGGCCGAGCAGGCCAACGGCAACCGCCGCGGCCAGTACGTGCAGGCCTGGAAGCACGTCCACGACCTCTTCCGGCAGGCCGGCGCCGACAAGGTGGTCTGGGTGTGGAGCCCGAACATCGACTACGAGAACGCCACCCCGCTGGACTCGCTCTACCCCGGTGACGACTACGTCGACTGGATCGGACTGTCCGGCTACTACGGCACCGTCGGCCTGGAGAAGTACGCCTCCTTCGAGCAGATCTTCGAGCCGACGCTGAAGAAGCTGCGGACCTTCAGCCAGAAGCCCGTGGTGATCACCGAGACCGCCGCCACCGACAGCTCCGGCCAGAAGGCCCGCTGGATCACCGAGATGTTCGAGCAGCTGCCCCGGCACCCGGACATCATCGGCCTGATCTGGTACGAGGCCGTCAAGGAGGTCGACTGGCGGGTCACCGCGTCCGCCGCGTCCGCCGCGGCCTACGCCGCCGGGGTCTCCGCGCCCCGCTACGCCGGGCAGTGGACCGTCCGCTCGCAGCCGCTGCTCACCGTGCCGCCGCCGGCGCCGCCCACCGTGCCGCCCGCCACCACGCCCCCGCCGTCGACCCCGGCGACTCCCCCGCCGAGCGCCAGGCCGACCGGCGGCAGCGGCACCAAGCCGTCCGGGACGGGCGTCCCGACCCGGAAGCCGGCCACCACCAAGCCCCGGAGCTCCCCGTCGGCCGACGCCGGATAGCCCCGACCGGCCGCGGGCCCGTCCGCCCGCAGGAGGCCGCCGGGACACCGGCCGACCCGCACACCGAACACCAGTACCCCGTTGGGAGGCGAAGAGCATGCTCCGCCCGTTCCTGCCCGGCCCCGGGCGTCCCCGGCCGCGCGCCTGGTGGTGGCTCGCGCCCACCGCCCTGCTGGTGCTCTGCCTGTGCGCCGTGCTGATCCCGCGCGAGAGCGCCCCCTCGACCGCCGCCGTCGCCCCGCCGCCTCCCCCGCCGCCGCTGTCCTCGGCCGAGCCGGGCGAGCTGTGCTCCACCGCGCAGAACCGCTACCCCTCGCAGCCGGTGGACTCCGGGCGCTACGTCATCAACCCCAACGAGTGGAACGCCACCGGCGGCCTGTGCGTGCACGGCGGCAACGACAGCGCCGCCTTCAGCGTCACCCGCAGCGCGGTCGCCCGCGGCAACCTCACCGACCCGGCCCGCGGCCCCGGCGCCTACCCCCACATCAGCACCCCGCTCGGCGGCGACGGCGTCAGCCCGCTGCCCATCGCCGTCGACAACCTGCGGTACGCCACCAGCACCTGGCGCACCACCCAGGTGGACGGCGGCGTCTGGAACGCCTCCTACGACCTCTGGTACAGCACCACCCGGGGCAGCTGCTCGTTCACCGAGAGCGCCGAGGTGATGATCTGGCTGCGCGGCAACGGCACCTCGCCGTTCGGCAAGCAGTCCGGCGAGCTGCGCAGCGGCGGCCAGGCCTACCGGGTGTACGAGGCGCCGAAGAAGAGCAGCCACACCCTGATCACCTACGAGGCGGCCTCCGCCACCAACGTCGTCACCGACCTCGACCTGCGCGCCTTCACCCGCGACGCGGTCCAGCGCGGCTACGTCCCGGCCGGCTCGTACCTGTGCGCCGTCCAGGCCGGCTTCGAGATCTGGGAGGGCGGCGCGGGCCTCGGCACCGACACGTTCTCGTTCGAGGTCGCCGCGGGCCGTCCCAGCGGCGCGATCACCTCCGCGGTACCCGGCTACTGCCTGGACAGCCGGGTGGCCGGCGACCCGGCCGCGGTCGGCGCCGCCACCTGCGACGGCTCCCCGGCGCAGAGCTGGACCATGGGCGAGGACGGCTCGGTCGGCCAGGCCGGACGCTGTCTGGAGGACCCCGACATCGGGTTCCCGGTCCTCACCGGCTGCACCCGCCGGCCCGACCAGCGGTGGCGCGCCACCGACGGCGGGCAGCTGCTCAACGAGGACTCCGGGAAGTGTCTGGAGAACCCCGCGACCGGCCCCACGGGCACCGGGAACGGCTCCCAGGTACGGATGCGGCTGTGCGCCGCCAAGCCCGCCCAGGAGTGGCACAGGCCGGTCTGAGGGGCGCCGAAAGCCCCCGCAGCCTATCGCACCCGACCCGCGACACGCAGCGCCGCGACACTACATGTGGTGCTTCGTCGGACGAGCGCCACTAGATGTATGCTCACTCCTGCTGTCGAAGCAGGGGAACCCGGTGTGAATCCGGGACTGCCCCGCAGCGGTGTGCGGCCTACTCCCGAGGGGGCCCGCGAGTCCGAGTACCTGCCGACAGCGTGCCGGCGCCTCCCCGCAGAGGCCATGCGCACCAGCACCATTTCCGGGCCTCGCGGGCGGGCCGGGGACGAATCGCGCGCGACGCCCACGGGCTCGCGCGGCGTACTCCCCTGCCCCGAACGGCCCGGCCCCCGATCCACCGCCGTCGACCGCCGCCAGGAGAGAAGCGCCTTGACCACCGCTGCCTCAGTCGTCCTGCCCGCCCAGGGTTCCAGCTCCGTCCCCGTCGACCCGACGGTCGCCGACCCGGGCGGTGCGCTCCTGCGCCTTCTCACCGACCGCAGCGCCGACCTTCCCCAGGTGGACCCCGGTCATGTCGCCGCCGCCGCGCTCCGCGGCCGCCACGCCGGCTCGGACTTCGCCGAGCTGCGCGGCCTGGCCGTCGACGCCTCCGCGTCGATGATCGCCGAGGACCCGCAGTACTCGAAGCTCGCGGCGCGCCTGCTCGCGCTGGAGATCGTCGACGAGGCGGCGACCCAGGGCGTGGTCTCGTTCTCCACCTCGATCGCCGTCGGCCACGCCGAGGGCCTGATCGGTGACACCACCGCCGCCTTCGTCGCCAAGCACACCGCCACCCTGGACGCGCTGATCGACCCCAAGGGCGACGACCGCTTCGAGTACTTCGGCCTGCGCACCGTCCAGAGCCGCTACCTGCTGCGCCACCCGATCACCCGCAAGGTCGTCGAGACCCCGCAGCACTTCCTGCTCCGTGTCGCCTGTGGCCTGGCGGTCGGCGACACCGAGCAGTCGGTGCGCGAGGTGGCCGAGCTGTACCGCCTGATGAGCCGGCTGGAGTACCTGACCTCCTCGCCGACCCTCTTCAACTCCGGCACCCGGCACCCGCAGATGTCCAGCTGCTACCTGCTGGACTCGCCGCTGGACAACCTGGACTCGATCTACTCCCGCTACGCGCAGATCGCCCGGCTGTCCAAGCACGCCGGCGGCATCGGCCTGTCCTACTCCCGGATCCGCTCCCGCGGCTCGCTGATCCGCGGCACCAACGGCAAGTCCAACGGCATCGTGCCGTTCCTGCGCACCCTCGACTCCTCGGTCGCCGCCGTCAACCAGGGCGGCCGCCGCAAGGGCGCGGCCTGCGTCTACCTGGAGACCTGGCACGCGGACATCGAGGAGTTCCTCGAGCTGCGCGACAACACCGGTGAGGAGGCGCGCCGCACCCACAACCTGAACCTGGCGCACTGGATCCCGGACGAGTTCATGCGCCGGGTCAACGCCAACGCCGACTGGTCGCTGTTCTCCCCCGCCGACGTCCCCGAGCTGGTCGACCTGTGGGGCGCCGAGTTCGACGAGGCGTACCTGAAGGCCGAGCTGGCCGGCAAGGCCGTCCGCACCATCCCCGCGCAGACCCTCTACGCCCGGATGATGCGCACCCTGGCGCAGACCGGCAACGGCTGGATGACCTTCAAGGACGCCTCCAACCGCGCCGCCAACCAGACCGCGCTGCCCGGCCGCACGGTGCACAGCTCCAACCTCTGCACCGAGATCCTGGAGGTCACCGACGACTCCGAGACCGCGGTCTGCAACCTCGGCTCGGTCAACCTCGGTGCCCACGTCGCCGCCGGCGCCACCGCCGCCGACCTGCTGAACGCGATGGACTGGGACCGGCTGGACGCCACCGTGCGCACCGCCGTCACCTTCCTCGACCGCGTGGTGGACATCAACTTCTACCCGACCCCCGAGGCCGGCGCCTCCAACTCCCGCTGGCGCCCGGTCGGCCTCGGCGTGATGGGCCTGCAGGACGTCTTCTTCCAGCTGCGGATCGACTTCGACTCCGCCGAGGCCAAGGCGCTCTCCACGCTGATCGCCGAGCGCATCATGCTCACCGCCTACGAGCGCTCCGCCGACCTGGCCGAGCAGCTGGGCCGGCACGAGGCGTACGAGGAGACCCGCGCCGCCCGCGGCGAGCTGCACATCGACCACTTCCCGACCGCCGCGCCCGAGTGGGCCGACCGCTGGGAGGCGCTGCGCACCCGGATCGCCTCGACCGGCCTGCGCAACTCGCTGCTGCTGGCCATCGCGCCGACCGCGACGATCGCCTCGATCGCCGGCGTCTACGAGTGCATCGAGCCGCAGGTGTCCAACCTGTTCAAGCGCGAGACCCTCTCCGGCGAGTTCCTCCAGGTCAACCCGTACCTGGTGCGCGAGCTCAAGGAGCTCGGCGTCTGGGACCAGCAGACCCGGGACGCGCTGCGCGACGCCAACGGCTCCGTGCAGGAGCTCGGCTGGCTGCCCGAGCAGGTCCGCTCGCTGTACCGCACCGCCTGGGAGCTGCCGCAGCGCGCGCTGATCGACCTGGCCGCCGCCCGGATGCCGTACATCGACCAGAGCCAGTCGCTGAACCTGTTCATGGCCGCGCCGACCATCGGCAAGCTCAGCTCGATGTACGCCTACGCGTGGAAGGTCGGTCTGAAGACCACCTACTACCTGCGTTCGCGCCCGGCCACCCGGATCGCCCAGGCCGCCTCGGGCGCCGCCCGTACCGCCGCGCCGGTGCCGACCCAGACCGTCACCGTGGGCGCCCCGACCCTCACCCCGGAGGAGGAGGCCGCGCTGGCCTGCTCCCTGGAGAACCCCGAGTCCTGCGAGGCCTGCCAGTGAGCACCCCCGACCGCGAGAAGATGCTGCTCGACCCCGGTTTCGAGCTGACGCTGCGCCCGATGCGCTACCCGTCGTTCTACGACCGGTACCGCGACGCCATCAAGAACACCTGGACGGTGGAGGAGGTGGACCTGCACTCGGACGTCGCCGACCTGGCGAAGCTGAGTGAGGGCGAGCGGCACATGATCGGCCGGCTGGTCGCGTTCTTCGCGACCGGTGACTCGATCGTCTCCAACAACGTGGTGCTGAGCCTGTACAAGCACATCAACTCCCCGGAGGCGCGGCTGTACCTGAGCCGTCAGCTGTTCGAGGAGGCCGTGCACGTCCAGTTCTACCTGACGCTGCTGGACACCTACCTTCCGGACCCGGAGGACCGCAACGCGGCCTTCGCCGCGGTGGAGAACATCCCCTCCATCCACCAGAAGGCCCAGTTCTGCTTCAAGTACATGAACGCGGTCGACCACATCGACTCGCTGCAGACCAAGGACGACCGGCGGGCGTTCCTGCTGAACCTGATCTGCTTCGCGGCCTGCGTCGAGGGGCTGTTCTTCTACGGCGCCTTCGCGTACGTGTACTGGTTCCGGAGCCGGGGCCTGCTGCACGGCCTGGCGACGGGGACCAACTGGGTGTTCCGCGACGAGTCCATGCACATGGACTTCGCGATGTCGGTGGTCGACACCGTGCGCGAGGAGGAGCCCGACCTCTTCGACGAGAAGATGGCCCAGCAGGTCACGGAGATGCTGGAGGAGGCCGTCGAGGCCGAGCTCCAGTTCGCCCAGGACCTGTGCGGTGAGGGTCTGCCCGGCATGAACACCGCGTCGATGCGCGAGTACCTGCAGGCGGTGGCCGACCAGCGCCTCGCGCGGCTCGGGATGCCGATCCGGTACGGGTCCACGAACCCGTTCGGCTTCATGGAGCTCCAGAACGTGCAGGAGCTGACCAACTTCTTCGAGCGCCGGGTGTCGGCGTACCAGGTCGCGGTAGAGGGCTCGGTCGCCTTCGACGACGACTTCTAGGAGTAGGACAAAAGGAGGTGCCCCGCGTGGCCATGGCCACGCGGGGCACCTTCGTCGTTTCAGCCGCCCGGAAACTCCCCGCCCTTGACCCCGGCCACGAACGAGGACCACGCATCAGCCTCGAACAGCAGCGCCGGCCCGCCCGGGTCCTTCGAGTCACGGACTGCCATTCCGCCCAGCACTGGCTGCCTGGTCTCCAGGCACTCGTTGGCCTGTGCGCTGTAACTGCTCTTGTGCCACTCAGCTCCGGTGACCTCGAAAGGAACCACCTCGGCCACCTCGACACACTCACTCTGCGCACCTGAGTACGAAGACTTGCGCCACTCATTTGGAGAGAACTCGCTCACAATCTAGACCTTCTCACTCGCGATGCGCTCGATGAGCGCAATCGATTCCTTGCGGGGAAGTGACTCCGCCAGAGCACGGCGGAACAGGTTCGCGTATTTGAAGACCTCGCCCGGCTCCTCGATGTACAGCGTGCTGAGAAGGCTGTCGACGTACACCACATCCGTCTCCACCACCTCCGGAAAGCTCAGGATGGTGACCGGCCCGAAGAGCGCGGCGTGGATCTCCGATGCCTCCGGCAGAATCTGGACGTTGATGTTGGGACTCTCGGCCGACTCCGCGAGAGATCGAAGCTGCTCGCGCATCACCGATCGACCACCGACCTGATGCCTCAGCGCCGATTCCGAGAGCACAGCCCAGACCCTCATCGGGACCTCACGCGCCAAAACCGACCGGCGCTCCTGGCGGACCTTCGTCAGGATCTCGATCTGATCGGGCGTCGCGTCCTCTATCTGCGCCCTCACAACGGCCTTGGTGTAGTCCTCGGTCTGCAGGATCCCTGGGACCAGCAGAGTCTGGATGCTGTACATGTCCGACGCATCGGATTCCAGTGCGATGAAGTCGGCATAGAGCGGTGACAGGGTGTCCGAGTACCGATCCCACCATCCGCGTAGACGCCCCTCGCGCGACAGAGCCTCCAGCCGACTTCGCGTGGCCGGCTCCGCCACCCCGTAGAGATCGAGCAGCAGCCGAAGATCCACCAGTCGAATGCCTGATTGTGCAGCCTCGATTCGACTGATCTTGCTCTCGGCGCAAGCGAGATGCCGCGCAGACTGGGCGATCGTCAGATCCGCTGCTGTTCGCATCTCTTTGAGCGTTCGGGCCAGCCGCCGCTGCCGAACTGTCGGATTCCGGTTCACGGGCATCGTCACGACCTCCCCACTTCTGTGATCTGCCAGTCTGCCCTCCCTCACCTCCCGACAACAATCTTTGATCACTTCCAAAATGGGGACTTGCACTTTGGAAGTTCCCAGGAGCATGCTACTCAACGTAGCTCGCCGATAGACACGTTGTGATCACAGCGGGCCATTCACCGGGCATCCCCATGCCTTCTTCAGCTGCTGTCACCCAGACCGACCCGAGGTGGCCCCGCCATGCCTGAAACCGTCTCCGCCACTCCCCCCTCCCCCGCCGAACACGCCTGCTGGCTCCCCCGGCACCGGAAGTCCCCCGGCGCGGCCCGCCGGGAGCTCCGTTCCTTCCTCGCCGACCACCCCGACAGCGAAAACCTGCTCCCCACCGATGAGTTGCTGCTCTCCGAGCTGGTCACCAACTCCGTCCAGCACGCCCGTACCGCCAGAGGCCGTCTCATCCAGATCCGCTTCGGGCTCGCCGACAGCCTCCTCCGGATCGAGGTCCACGACGCCGACAGCGAGAAGCCCGCCCTCCGTTCCAGCTCCGACCCCGACTCCGACGAGGACGGCCGAGGACTGCTCCTCGTCCACGAGTTGGCCACCCAGTGGGGCTGCTCCCCCCGCGCCGGCGGCATCGGGAAGTTCGTCTGGTGCCACATCTCCGCCGACCCGGCCGCCGCGTGAGCGTCGTCCGGGCCGGAATCTCGGGCGTCATGCTGCCCGCCGACTTCCCGAGCCTCGACCACGCACTGCCGGTCCTGTGGGAGCGCGTCCGCGCACTCCCCCTCCGTGAGGCCCACCGGGACTTCATCCGCATCTGCATCGGCCCCGGTAGCGGCGACGGCATCGCCCGCTGCCTCGCCCGGGACGGCCTCTGGAGCACGACCCTCTACGTCGGCGACATGGCCGCCTGGACCGCCCACCCGATCACCATCACCACCAACCGGCACTGAACCCCCGCCCCGTCCGGCGCGAACACCGGGCGGGGCGGCCAGAAACGCCGCACGCCACCCGTCCGAATGAACTCCCCGACCGCACCGGCGCAATCCGTCCGTGCACGACCCGCCCCCGGCTACGGTCCGCCCCACGGCCGAACGAAAGGGGCACACCCGTGACGAGCGGAATCCTGGACTACGAGAGCGACGCGATCGTCCAGCTCATGAACATCGCCGAGGAGGACTGGACCGAGCAGGAGCTCAAGGACGCCCTCCAGCGCGCCATCATGCTCGAACTCTCCACCGTCCCGCCCTACGCCACCGCCCTCTGGTCGATCACCGACCCCGACAACAGCAAGCCCGTCCGGCACACCATCCGCGAGATCGTCTTCGACGAGATGTCGCACTTCGGCCTGGTCTGCAACATGCTCACCAGTATCGGCGGCACCGTCCTCCTCACCGACCCCGCCACCGTCCCCAAGTACCCCGACGAGCTGCCCGGCGGCGTGAACCCCGGGCTGGAGGTGTTCCTCAGCGGGCTGACCCGGGACTCCGCCGCGCTCTTCGCCGACATCGAGAAGTCCGAGCACCCGCTCGGCTTCGCGGCGGACGGCAACACCATCGGAGCGTTCTACCAGCGGATCGCCGACGTCTTCCCCAAGTTCGCCCACCTGCTCACCGGTCAGCGGCAGGTGACCTTCCCGCTCGGGTCGAGCCACGGCGCCGGCAACAACATCGTCGCGATGAACACCATCGACGACGTACTGAAGGCCATCCACATCATCCAGGCCCAGGGCGAGGGCACCACCGCCTCCCCGGAGAACCCCTTCCCCGGCGCCCCGGGCGAACTCGCCCACCACTACGCATTCAAGGAGATCGCCGTCGGCAAGAAGTTCGTCCCCACCGGACAGGACGGGAAGTTCGACTTCGTCGGCCCCGACGTGCCGCTGCCGGACACCTCCCCGGTCGCCCGGGTCCCGCAGGGCGGCTGGGCCAACTCCCCCGGCAACGAGCCCGATGCCACCACCGCGGACCTCCTGCAGACCTTCAACCAGCAGTACAGCGACATGCTGCGGGCCCTGGAGGACGCGTGGAGCCCCAGCGCGGCGGACATCTTCCCGGCCATCGGCCTGATGGGTGATCTGCGCCGCACCGCCCAGAAGATCAACGCCATCAAGCTCCCCGCCAGCCCCCACTTCACCTACGGCCCGGAGTGGCTGTTCGTCCCCGCGTAGCGACCGCGAACACGAAGGCCGGTGCGGGCGTCTGCCCGCACCGGCCTTCGCCGACTTCCGTGCTCTACGCGTTCGGGATGGTCGCGCTTCGACAGCTGCCGGGCGGGTCGGAGTTCACGGACAGTGGGTGGCGAGGGTGATCGGCTGGGCGATCCAGGTGCATGAAGTGTACACTTCTGTCATGAGTGAGACTCTGCCCATCACCGAGGCGCGAGCGAGATTCGGCACTCTGGTCCGCCGCGCCTCTCACAGCCGCGAACGCATCACCATCACCGACCACGGCCAGCCCGCCGCCGTCCTCATCAATCCACAGGAATTGGCCGATCTCGAGGACGAGCTCGCGCTCGCCCGCTACCGGGCCCGCCAGGCTTCCGGAGCTGCAGTCGGCGTGCCGCACGAGGATGTCCGCTCCATCCTGGGCCTGGAGCGTGAGTGACCTACCAGATCATCTGGGACGAATCTGCGATCAACGCGGCCGCCCGGTTTCTCAAAGACGACGCTGACGGCCTCCGCCAGGTCATGGACACCGTTGATCTGTTGGCCTCGAATCCCCGGCCGGCAGGCTCGACTCCCTACGGCTCACCTGATCTTCGTCGCATCCACATCGGCTTCTACCGGGTGATGTACGAGATCACCGAACAGACGGTGACGATCGTGGTCATCCACCTCGGCCGCATCGCTTGAGAACAATACGAAGGCCGGTGCGGGCAGTTGCCCGCACCGGCCTTCGCCGACTTCCGCGCTCCGACTACACGTTCGGGACGGTCGCGTAGCGCGGGGTGCCCTCGCCCATCTGCTTCAGCGCGTCCTTGCGGTCGCGCTTCGACAGCTTGTCGATGTAGAGGAAGCCGTACAGGTGGTCGGTCTCGTGCTGGAGGCAGCGGGCGAAGAAGCCGGTGCCCTCGACCCGGATCGGGTTGCCGTCCTTGTCCTGACCGGTCACCGCGGCGTACTCGGGGCGCGGCAGCTCGGCGTAGGCGGTCGGCACCGACAGGCAGCCCTCGTTGCCGTCGTCCAGGATCCGCTGGCGGTCCTTCGGGAACTCCTCCAGCACCGGGTTGATCATGTGACCGATGTGGCGCACGCCCTCGTCGTCCGGGCAGTCGTAGACGAAGACCTTCAGGTCGACGCCGATCTGGTTGGCGGCCAGGCCCACGCCCTCCGCCGCGTACATCGACTGGAACATGTCGTCGATCAGTGCGGACAGCTCGCCGTCGAAGACGGTCACGTCCTTCACCTCGCGGTGCAGCACGGGGTTGCCGAAGACCGTGATCGGACGCGCGGTGCCCTTGGTCAGGTCCGGCTCCGTTCCGACCACCTTCACGGGCGCCTCGGGCGCCGCCCCCTCCACGTCGTGCTCGTGCTCGTGGTCGTGCTGCTCGGCCATGTCTTCCGCTTCCATAGGTCTACGCGTACCTCACCAGGGTACTCAGCAGACTTCTTCGAGATCCCGGTACGCCCGGGTCCCGGGGGCGGCCGCCGCCCAGCGGTCCAGCAGGGTCCGCACCAGGTGCGCGGGCGCGGCGATCCCGCACTCGCGTTCGGCCAGCCAGGACATCCCGCCCGCGCCCGGGCTCAGATGGCTGAGGTGGCCCGGGTGCGCGGCGTCCCCGTCGTCGTGCGGGTCGTGGTGGGCGGTGTGCCCGTCGTCCGTGGCCATCCGGCTCTCCGAACAGGCCCGGCAGAGCAGCCGCACCGAGGACGTCCAGTCCTCCGCCGCGTAGCCGGCGTCCGCGACCAGCCGCTCCAGCGCGTCCCGGTCCGCCTCGGTCGCCGCCTGGAGCAGCACCACGTAGGTCGGCACCGGCGACGGCGCCCACAGCTCGATCTCGTCGAACACCGGGTACGCCACCCCGTCGGTGACCCGCTCGCCGTGCGGGGCGCCGTCGTGCAGCACCACCTCGCCCCAGCGTCTGCCGGAGGACGGCAGCGGGATCGACAGCACCTCGATCCGGGCCGGGTCCAGCCGCCGGCCCCACACCACCTCGGACTCGCCCTCCGGGGAGAGCCGCACCGGGGTGGTGCCCAGGTCCAGGCTGACCGGGCCGTCGCCGTGCGCGTTCGGGCCGCCCGGCAGCCGCAGCCCGTACGCCTGCCAGGCGCGGCGGGCCAGCGGCCAGTCCTGAAGCGCGGTCGCGGTGATGCCGAGGTTCCACCAGTCCGGTGCCCCCTGCTCGCGGTCCAGCAGCGCCACCGCCCGCAGCCCGGCTGCCCGGGACTGCTCCCAGTCGCGGCGGAACTTGTGCAGCAGCGCCAGGTTGAACCACGAGTCCGACAGCCACGGTTCCAGGTCGGCCGCCATC
>NZ_JAIY01000006.1:1184588-1184929 GCF_000710405.2 Kitasatospora sp. MBT66
TGAATGCCCGATCGGTCGTCTGCCGCCAGGTGGCGGACGGCCGGTGCCGTGCCCGGTGGAAGATCCTCACGTTCGTCCCTGCCGTCGTCGTCCGCTCAAGTCCCTTGTCCGCTCCCGTGCCCGCTCCCGCGGCACGGGCCCGGCGCCCCGGGTCGGTGTTCCACGCTACGACCGCATCCAACCACGACGGCCGCCGCCCGCGCTCCCCACCGCCGAGGTTGCCCGTAACCGGCCCCCACCCCAGCCTGCCCGCCCCGCCCCGGCTCCTCAACCCCGGGCCGGACCGGTCCGGGGCCGGCCCCCGCCCGCCCCGGGTCCGCCCCGCGCGCGCCGCGCCACCG
>NZ_JAIY01000006.1:1184986-1186090 GCF_000710405.2 Kitasatospora sp. MBT66
GCCCCTCGCGGCGCCCCTCGCGACAGGACGCGGGACTGGCCCGCCGCCCCGTGCCGCCGACCGCCCCGGCCCTCAGCCGCGGACCCGGACCAGCGCGTCCACCACCCGGGGGTCGTACAGCCGCCCCCGCCCCAGCCGCAGCGCCTCCAGCACCTCCAGCCGGCCGACCGCCTCCCCCAGCCCGCGCCCCCGGGCCGCCGTCAGCAGGTCGTCGTGCGCGTTCGCCACCCGGATGATCCGCGCCGCCAGGGGCACCGCCCGCCCGCCGCCCTCCGGCCCGGGGTGCGGATCGGCCAGCCGGGCGACCTGTTCGGCCACCTGCCGGGGCACCCCGGTGCGCCGGATCACCTCACTGCCCAGCCGGGCGATCCGCTGCTGCTCCTCGTCCGGCAGCAGCGCCGTCGCCCCGCCCGGCACCGGCTCCACCAGCGACAGCTGCCCGACGTCGTGCATCAGCGCCGCGTACTCCAGCAGGGCCAGCTCCCGGGTGCCCAGGCCCAGCTCCCGGCCGACCGCGCAGGCCGTGTCGGCCACCCGGCGGGCGTGCCCCGGCGGTGTGTAGCCCGCCACCTCGGTGGCCTTGGCCAGACTGGCGATGGTCTGCCCGGTGGTGGCCCGTACCGCCGCCGCCCGCCGGAACGACACCTGCGCCAGCAGCAGCGGCGCGCAGAACAGCGGCAGCGCCCACAGGCCCACCTCCCCGGCGGCCAGACTGACCAGCATCCCGGTGGCCGCGATCGCCGAGCCGATCCCGAACAGCGAGCGCAGCTCGTCCTCCAGCCCGGCCGGGAACCGCAGCCCGCTGCGGGCCCGCCGCAGCACCGCCGCCAGCACCGCGTCGCACAGCGCGGCCAGCGCGGCCACCGCGGTCAGGAACGCCCCGTACGCCGGGCCGTCGGCGGAGAACCGGTCCACCACCCCGCTGTTGTAGAGCGGCTGGAACACGGCGGCCGCGAACGCCGCCCCGAGCAGCCGCCGCGCCGCGCCGTCCCGGCGGGCCCGCTCCCGCCAGGGCGCCCGCACCCGCCGGCGGACCCCGTGCCAGGGCCCCAGCGCCGGCGCCAGCGCCCCGGGCAGCAGCGCCAGCAGCAGGCCCGCGCCGGT
>NZ_JAIY01000006.1:1186390-1199602 GCF_000710405.2 Kitasatospora sp. MBT66
CCGCCGTCGGACCCGCGCCCCGCCGCGCGCTCACGACGGCCCGGCCGTCGGCACGGAGCCGCCGCCCTGGGCGGGCACTCCGCGCGGCGCGGCCCGGACCGGCTCGGGCACGCCCAGCGGGATGTCCGGCACCGCCCTGATCGTCTCGGGCGGCGGCAGCACCGGCTGCCAGTCGTGCACGGCCAGCGCGTCGACCAGCGCCCGCACCATCACCGGGTCGAACTGGCTGCCGGAGCAGCGCTCCAGCTCGGCGACGGCCTCGGTGACCGGCCGGCCGCGCCGGTAGGAGCGGGTGGAGGTCATCGAGTCGAAGGCGTCGGCGACCGAGATGATCCGGGCGAACTCGGGGATCTGCTCCCCCGCCAGCCCGCTCGGGTAGCCGCGCCCGTCCATCCGCTCGTGGTGGTGCAGGATCCCCGCGTGCGCCTCGCCGAGAAAGGCGATCCCGCGCACCAGCTCGTAGCCGTGCACCGGGTGCACCTCGACCGCCCGCCGCTCGGCCTCGGTGAGGGGACCGTTTCTGCGCAGCAGCTCGGTGGCGACGCCGAGCTTGCCGACGTCGTGCAGGACGCCCGCGTACCGCAGGGTGCGCAGCCGCTCGGCCTCCATGCCGAGCTGACCGGCGATCAGCACCGAGGCCCGGCCGACCCGTTCGCTGTGGCCCCGGGTGTAGGCGTCCTTGATCTCCACCGCCTGGACCAGCGCCTGGACGGTGGCCTGGTGGGCGTCGCGCTCCCGGTGCCCCTGGGCGAACACCCACGCCGAGATGGACAGCGGCAGCAGGGCCAGCAGCGCCGCGAACGCGCCGTACGGCCCCTGCCACAGCACGGCCACCATCAGCCCGCCGGCCGCGTGCACCAGCACCGGCAGGCCGGGCACGGCGGCCGCGCGGCGGTGCGTCGGCGGACGGTGCGCCGAGGGGCGCCGGGGGCCGTCGGCCAGCAGCCGCATGGCGCCCACCAGCACCCCGTTGACCAGGCAGAACGCGGCGAGCGCGGCGCACCCGGGCAGCAGCGCGGCGGGGAACCGGGAACCGAGCAGCAGCTGCGGGCCGGCCAGCCGGTGGAACACCACCGAGGCCGCGAAGGCCGACAGCGCGAGCTGGGAGCCGTTCCACACCTGGCGGCGGCGGCAGGTCGGTTCGGCGGCGCCGAGCAGCGCGGCCGGGGCCGCGACCAGCGCGGCGGCGGCCGGCGGCAGCATCAGCACCCCGGCGAACAGCACCGGGAAGAAGGAGTTGACATCGGGCCGGGCCGGCGGGCGGCCGTGCGGCCGCGGGCGGCGCAGCAGCAGCCGGACCAGTCGCAGGCAGGGGCTGGGCAGCCCCTGGGCGAGCGACTCCCAGCAGCCGTGCAGGAAGGCCAGCAGTCCGACCTTCGGCCAGTCCACCGGGTCGCCCAGCCAGTGCGGCCCGGCCAGTGGGGCGGGGAGCGGCAGCAGCGGCAGCAGGCAGCAGAGCGCCGCCACCGGGACCGCCACGAGGTAGCCCGCGGCGCCCCGCGGCAGGTCCGTGTCCACGCTGTCGCTGGCGATCCCGACCTCCCCGCGTCCTGGCCCGCGCCGTTCTGGCCCGTCGGCCGGTCGCACGCCGGGGGCGGCGGACGGGCGACGGTGAGCGTCCGTCAGGAGGATAGGCCGCCGCTCCGGCACGGGGACGCATGATCGCGCAATGCCGCTGCTGGCACACCACCAACTCACTCGAACGAGTGACGGCGCATCCGAGTGGAAGGGGCGCGGACACGGAGCGGCCCCGGGAGCGGATGCTCCCGGGGCCGTCCCGATGTACGCCGTTCGCCGTGCGAGATGTACGCCGTACGAGAGGTACGCCGTGCCGCGCGCTAGCCGCCGGCCGCCGCCTGTGCGGCGCGGTCCGGTTCGGCGACCGGCTGCGCGACCGGTTGGGCCGCCGCTTCGGCGTGCACCTCGATCGTCGTCTCGACCGAGACCACCAGCGCCTCTCCCGTCCGCTGCCCGGCCCGGATCGAATCGATCCTGGCCAGCACCTTGCCGCGCAGATCGGCCGGGGTGTCGTCGCAGCCGCAGGAACGCTTGATCAGCGCCTTGATCGCCTGCTCCAGCCCGTACTGCTTCAGGCAGGGCGAGCACTCCTCGAAGTGCACGCGCAGCTTGTCGCAGTCGCCCTCGGCCATCTCGTTGTCGAGGAATTCGTAGAGGTGGTCGAGGACCTCGCCACACTCGGTGTCGTGCGGATCGCCGCAGCTCATGAACCCGAGCCCTTCGCTTCCTGCCCTGCCCCGCTACCGGCCGGGACCAGCCCGCGCTCACGGGCGTAATCCTCCAGCATGCCGCGCAACTGACGGCGGCCGCGGTGCAGTCGGGACATCACCGTACCGATGGGAGTACCCATGATGTCCGCGATCTCCTTGTACGCAAAGCCCTCGACGTCCGCGAGATAGACGGCGATGCGGAACTCCTCCGGAATGGCCTGGAGGGCGTCCTTCACATCACTGTCCGGAAGGTGGTCCAGGGCCTGGGTCTCCGCCGAGCGCAGACCGGTCGACATGTGCGACTCGGCCCGGGCCAGCTGCCAGTCCTCGATCTCCTCGGCGGCGGTGCGCTGGGGCTCCCGCTGCTTCTTGCGGTACGAGTTGATGAACGTGTTGGTGAGGATGCGGTACAGCCAGGCCTTGAGGTTGGTGCCCTCGCGGAACTGGTGGAAGGACGCGTAGGCCTTCGCGAACGCCTCCTGGAGGAGGTCCTCCGCATCGGCCGGGTTGCGGGTCATCCGCAGCGCCGCCGAGTACATCGGGTCCAGGTAGCCCAGGGCGTCGCGCTCGAAGCGCTCCCGCCGGGCCTCCTCGGTCTCCTCGGCCGACACCCGGAAGGTGTCCTCACCGATCGCCTCGGCCAGCTCCTCACCGGTGAGCGCCTCGCCCGCGGGCAGGCTCTCGTCCGGGCCCCGGCCCGGCTCGGCCTCGTGCTCGGTCCCGACGACCGGACCCACCTCCTCGGCATGACGGACACGGCCCACGGCGGGCCGCCCCGAAAGCGAGGATATCGGGCCGACGGGCTTCTCGCCCGCGGCGATCCAGTCCGACCAGGAGGGCACGAACGCCGACTCGGCCTCGTGCTGCTCAAGCCGCTCGGGGCACGCGATCGAACCCATCTGCCCTGCCTTCCACCGGGACTCATGCTGACAAGGGCGTCAACCACGCCGGCCCCGCCCGCATTCCCGGCCCCCACGGGCGGATCCGCGCCACCTCCGCGCGGCCCGCCGCACGCCGCGCGCACCGCCCGTCCGCACCGGCCCGCACCGGCCCGGCCCGACCCGCAGGGTCCGTCTCACCCCAGCCGCAGCACCCAGTCCCCCACCGCGGCGACGATCAGCTCCAGCAGCTCCTCCTGCCCCACCGGCGCCCGCTTCGGCACCTCGAAGCCGTGGTTGCCGTACTCCAGCGCCACCAGCTCGTGCGAGGCCGGCAGCTCCGGGAATTCGGCCGGACCGCCGAACGGGTCCGCCGCACCCTGCACCACCAGCGTCGGCAGCCCCGTGCCGAGCAGCTCCTCCGCCCGGCTGCGCTCCGGCTTGCCCGGCGGGTGCAGCGGGAACGCCAGCGCCACCACCCCCGCCGCCCCGGTCTCCGCCCCGGTCCGGCAGGCCACCCGGGCGCCCGCGCTGCGGCCGCCCACCACCAGCGGCGGGCCGGCCGCCGCCAGCCGCTCGGCCACCGGCGTCCACCCGGTGTCCAGGGTGCGCGGCGCGGGCGCCACCTTCTTCCCCGCCACCCGCCACGGCTGCTCCACCAGGGCCACCGAGACCCCCCGGGCCGGCAGTGCGGCGGCCAGCGCCGCCAGGTCCCGCGCCTCGATGCCGCCGCCGGCGCCGTGGCCCAGCGCCAGCACCGCCCGCGGCGCGGCCGCCGGGTGCAGGGTGATCCGGGCGTCCCCGGCGGGCGTGGGCACGAGCTCCCGGGTGACGGGGGCGGTGTCGGCGGTCACGGCGACTGCGGTCCTCTCGGCTCGGCGGCGGCGCGCACGAAAAGGGGGGTGCGCGCGGGATCAGAACAGGGTGGTCTCGTACTCGACCTCGGTATAGGGCTCGGTGAGCCCGGCGTGGTTGTTGCGGATGCTGCCGACGTCCGGCGACACCGGCGTCGCCAGCAGCGCGCCCGGCGGCGGGGGTATCAGCAGCCGCCGCAGCTCCGGTGCCTCCCCGTCGTCCAGCCCCGGGTCCAGCCAGGCGTCGAACGACCCCGGGTCCAGGAACAGCGGCATCCGCTCGTGGATCGGCGCCAGCAGCTCCTCCGCCTCCGTCGTCACCACGGTGAACGTCACCAGCCAGCCCTCCGGGTGGTCCGAGGGCACTGTGCGATTGCGCCAGAACTCGTACAGCCCCGCCAGCGCCAGCGGCGCGCCGTCGGCCCGGGACACGAAGAACGGCTTCTTCTTCGGCCGGCCCCGCTCCGCGGGCACCGTCTGCCACTCGTAATAACCGTCCACCGGCAGGATGCACCGGCGGGACGCGAACGCCTGCCGGTAGGAGGGCTTCTCGTGCACCGTGTCCGAACGGGCGTTGATCATCTTCACCGCCGACTCCGGCGACTTCGCCCACTGCGGCACCAGCCCCCAGCGCAGCGCCCGCAGCTGCCGCACCGGCCGCGCCGCCCCCTTCGGGAGCCGTTCCAGCACCACCAGGGCGCTCTGGGTGGGGGCGACGTTCCAGCTCGGATCCAGCGTCTCGGCCGGATCCCACTGCTGCACGCCGAACAGCTCGACGATGTCCTCGGGCCTGTTACTCGCGGCGAAGCGACCACACATGCCGTCAGCTTGCCACGGCCCCGGCCGCCCGCCAGAACCACCCGCCCCGGGACCGCCGTCCCCTCCATGACAGGCTGCCGTACCGAAGGAGCGGCCGAACCGAGGCGGAGGAGACCCATGGACGCCAGGACCCTCGACGAGCTGTGGACCGCCGTCACCGGCACCCAGCCCGACCCGCCCGGCTGGCTCGTCCTCGCCGCCGGCGCCGCCGCGCTGCTCACCGTGCTCTTCCGCCCGCTGTGGCGGATCGCCCGCAACGCCGTCACCATCGCCCACGAGGGCGGCCACGGCCTCGCCGCCCTCGCCACCAGACGCAAACTGGCGGGCATCCGGCTGCACTCCGACACCTCCGGCCTCACCCTGTCCTGGGGCCGCCCCACCGGTCCCGGCATGGTCCTCACCGCCGCGGCCGGCTACCTCACCCCCGCCCTGCTCGGCCTCGGCTGCGCCGCGCTGCTCGCCGCCGACCGGATCACCCTGCTGCTGTGGCTGGCCGTCGCCCTGCTGCTGGCCCTGCTGGTGCGGATCCGCAACGCCTTCGGCTTCCTCAGCGTGCTGCTCACCGGCGGCGCGTTCTTCCTGGTCAGCTGGTTCGGCTCGACCGAGGTCCAGGCCGGCTTCGCCTACCTGGGCACCTGGTTCCTGCTGTTCGGCGCCGTCCGCCCGGTCCTCGAACTCCAGCGCCAGCGCCGGCAGGGCCGGGCCGACGACTCCGACGCCGACCAGCTGGCCCGGCTCACCGGCGTCCCCGGCCTCGCCTGGGTCACGCTCTTCCTCGTCACCGCCCTCGCCTGCCTCGCGCTCGGCGCCGACTGGCTGCTGCGCCCGCTCTGAGCCCCCGGCCCGGCCGCCGCGCGCCGACCGCCCCGGTCCGCCCCGGGTCCGCCCCGTCCGCCCCGGTCCGCGCATCGGAGGCGAACGGGCGAGCCCCACCACGGCCCCTAGACTGGCGGCATGACCGAGACCCTGTGGCCCGCCCCCGTCGCGACCACCCCCGTGGACGCCACCGTCACCATCCCCGGCTCCAAGTCGGTCACCAACCGGGCCCTGGTGCTGGCCGCGCTCGCCGACGGACCGGGCTGGGTGCGCCGCCCGCTGCGCAGCCGCGACTCCCAGCTGATGGCCGACGGCCTGCGCGCCCTCGGCGTCACCATCGAGGAGCAGGTCAACAACGACACCGGCGGCACCGGCGGCGGCGAGGCCTGGCGGGTCATCCCCGCCCCCGTGCTGCGCGGCCCCGCCTCGGTCGACGTGGGCAACGCCGGCACGGTCATGCGCTTCCTGCCCCCGCTGGCCGTCCTCGCCGACGGCCCGGTCCACTTCGACGGCGACCCGCGCAGCCACGAGCGCCCCCAGCACGGCGTGATCGACGCCCTGCGCGCGCTCGGCGCCCGGATCGAGGACGGCGGCCGCGGCAGCTTCCCGCTCACCGTGCACGGCACCGGCGCCCTCGACGGCGGCACCGTCCAGCTCGACGCCTCCGCCTCCTCCCAGTTCGTCTCCGCCCTGCTGCTCTCCGGCGCCCGCTACAACAACGGCGTCGAGGTCCGGCACGTCGGCGGCCCCGTCCCCTCGCTGCCGCACATCCGGATGACCGTCGACATGCTGCGCCTGGCCGGCGTCCAGGTCGACGCCCCCGAGGACGGCGGCGAGAAGGACGTCTGGCGGGTCACCCCCGGCGCCCTGCTCGGCCGCGACCTGGTGGTCGAGCCCGACCTCTCCAACGCCGCGCCGTTCTTCGCCGCCGCCCTGGTCACCGGCGGCCGGGTCACCGTCCGCGACTGGCCCCGGCACACCACCCAGCCCGGCGACCAGCTGCGCGAGCTGTACACCCGGATGGGCGGCAGCTGCGAGTTCACCGACGAGGGCCTGCGCTTCACCGGCGGCGACCGGATCCACGGCATCGAGGCCGACCTGCACGACGTCGGCGAGCTCACCCCGGTGATCGCCGCCGTCGCCGCCCTCGCCGACTCCGAGTCCCACCTCTACGGCATCGCCCACCTGCGGCTGCACGAGACCGACCGGCTCGCGGCGCTCGCCAAGGAGATCAACGGCCTCGGCGGCGACGTCAGCGAGACCGAGGACGGCCTGCGGATCCGCCCGCGCAAGCTGACCGGCGGCGTCTTCCACACCTACGAGGACCACCGGCTGGCGACCGCCGCCGCCGTGGTCGGCCTCGCCGTGCCCGGCGTCCAGGTCGAGAACGTGGCCACCACCGCCAAGACCCTGCCGGACTTCACCGCCATGTGGGACGAGCTGCTCACCGGACCGGTGGCGGGCGGCTGAGCGGGGACTGGGCACATGCGCCGCTACGGCAAGGACGCCGACGAGGACGACATCCGCAACCGCCCCGCCCGCCGGGGCTCCCGGCCGCGGACCAGGATCCGGCCCAAGCACGAGGACGCCGACGAGGCGATGGTGCTCACCGTCGACCGGGGCCGGATCACCTGCCTGGTCGACCCGGGCACCAAGCAGGAGCGCCAGGTACTCGCCATGAAGGCCCGTGAGCTGGGCCGCAAGGGCGTGGTCGTCGGGGACATCGTCTCCCTGGTCGGCGACCTCTCCGGGGAGCCCGACACCCTGGCCCGGATCGTCCGGGTCGAGGAGCGCACCTCGGTGCTGCGACGCACCGCGGACGACGACGACCCGTACGAGCGGATCGTCGTCGCCAACGCCGACCAGCTCGCCATCGTCACCGCGCTGGCCGACCCGGAGCCCCGGCCCCGGCTGATCGACCGCTGCCTGGTCGCCGCCTACGACGCCGGCATGGAGCCGCTGCTCGTCCTGACCAAGGCCGACCTGGCCCCGGCCGAACCGCTGCTGGAGTCCTACGCCCCGCTCGGCATCGAGTACGTGGTCACCCGCAGGGACGAACTGGAGGGCGCCGGCGCCGAGGCCGTCCGGGCGCACCTGCGCGGGCTGAGCACGGTGTTCATCGGCCACTCCGGCGTCGGCAAGACCACCCTGGTCAACGCGCTCGTCCCGGAGCGGCAGCGGGTCACCGGCCACGTCAACGCCGTCACCGGCCGGGGCCGGCACACCACCGTGTCGGCGCTCGCGCTGCGGCTGCCGCCGCCGCCCGGGGCCAAGCCCGGTTCGAAGAAGGCGCTGGACACCGGCTGGGTGATCGACACCCCCGGCTTCCGCTCCTTCGGGCTCTCCCACATCGACCCGTCCCGGGTCATCCTGGCCTTCCCCGACCTGGAGCCCGGCACCGCCGAATGCCCGCGCGCGTGCAGCCACGACGAGCCGGACTGCGCGCTGGACGCCTGGGTCGCCGACGGCCACGCCGACCAGGCCCGGCTCTACTCGCTGCGCCGGCTGCTCGCCAGCAAGGAGGCCCGGGAGGACGACTGACGGCCGGTGCGGCGAACCGGTTCCGGCGTTCGAGGTGTCGGAGTGCCCGCTCGTGGTGATCATAGGAAAGTCGGGCCGGATCACGGTCCGCCCGGCACCCGGTCCGCCGACCGGTCCCGACCGGTCCCCGACCGATCCTCCGACCCGCAGGGAGAGCACGCGATGGCATGGGCCCTGGTGATCCTGGCCGGACTGCTGGAGACCGGCTTCGCGATCAACCTCAAGCTCAGCGACGGCTTCACCAAGCTCTGGCCCACCGTCAGCTTCTGCGTCTTCGCCCTGGGCAGCTTCGGCCTGCTGACCATCTCGCTGAAGACGCTCCCGGTGGGCCCCGCCTACGCGGTGTGGACCGGGATCGGGGCCGCGGGCACCGCGATCTACGGCATGCTCTTCCTGGACGAGACCACCTCGGTGCTCAAGCTGGTCTCGATCTCCCTGGTCATCGCCGGGGTGATCGGCCTCCAGCTCAGCGGCTCCGCCCACTGACGGACACCGACGGACACCGACGGTCGCCCGC
Source organism: Kitasatospora sp. MBT66 (assembly GCF_000710405.2). NCBI lineage: Bacteria > Bacillati > Actinomycetota > Actinomycetes > Kitasatosporales > Streptomycetaceae > Kitasatospora > Kitasatospora sp. MBT66. Next base: position 1,195,044 of record NZ_JAIY01000006.1, read on the forward strand.
CGGGGCCTGAGCCGCGGTCCGGGGGCGGGTCCGCGCTAGGGTTTCCGGCATGGCCGACTACCACGACGATCTCCGACTCGCCCATGTCCTCGCCGACTCGGCCGACTCGGTCACCCTGGAGCGTTTCAAGGCACTCGACCTGCGGATCGAGACCAAGCCCGACCTGACGCCCGTCAGCGACGCCGACAAGGCCGCCGAGGAGCTGGTGCGCAGCATCCTGCAGCGGGCCCGCCCGCGCGACGCGGTGCTCGGCGAGGAGTTCGGCCTGCAGGGCACGGGCCCGCGCCGGTGGGTGATCGACCCGATCGACGGCACCAAGAACTACATCCGCGGCGTCCCGGTCTGGGCCACCCTGATCGCGCTGCTGGAGGACGGTCCGGACGGCGTGGAGCGCCCCGTCGTCGGCATCGTCTCCGCCCCCGCGCTGAACCGCCGCTGGTGGGCCGCCAAGGGCCTGGGCGCGTACGCGGGCCGCAGCCTCGCCAAGGCCTCCCGGATCCACGTGTCCGGCGTCTCCCGGATCGAGGACGCCTCGTTCTCCTACTCCTCGCTGTCCGGCTGGGAGGAGCGCGGCCGGCTGGAGCCGTTCCTGGACCTCACCCGGGCCTGCTGGCGCACCCGCGCCTACGGCGACTTCTGGTCCTACATGATGGTCGCCGAGGGCGCGGTGGACATCGCCGCCGAGCCGGAGCTGTCGCTGTGGGACATGGCGGCGAACAGTGTCATCGTCGAGGAGGCCGGCGGCCGCTTCACCGGCCTGGACGGCGTCCCGGGCCCGGGCGGCGCCGACGCCGTCGCCTCCAACGGCCTGCTCCACCAGGAGGCCCTGGACCGCCTGAGCGTCTGACCTCGACGCCGCGCCCCGGAGGCGAGCGGGTGAGCAACCGCGCGGGCCCCGGGTGCCGGTTCTCCTCGGCACCCGGGGCCCGCTGCTCGGCGGCGCCCCTCACCGGGCCCCGCCGCGCGGTGCGTCAGCCCTGCTTGCGCAGTTCCCGCACCGCCGTCTCGAGACGCCGGCCGTAGTCGGCGTCGGCCTTGCGGAAGTTCTCGACCGCCCGCTCGACGATGTCGTCGCGGTCGGCCGAGACCTTGGCGATGAAGCCGGCCAGGTTGGCGACCAGCCGCTGCTTCTCCTCCTCGGAGAACAGCCGGTAGAGGTTGCCCGCCTGCACGAAGTCGTCGTCCTCGGCGTGCACGGGCGCCTCGTGGGTGCCGGTGGCACCGTCGACCGGGGTCGCGGCCCAGAGCGGGCGGCCGGTCTCCACCGGGCCGCCGAAGCTGTTCGGCTCGTAGTTCTTGCGGCGGCCGTGGCGACCGTCGTACAGGTGGCCGTCCCGGTGGTTGTTGAGCGCCTCGGTGGCGTGCGGGCGGTTCACCGGCAGGTGGTCGGCGTTGATGCCGACGCGGTAGCGGTGGGCGTCCGCGTAGGCGAACAGACGGCCCTGCAGCATCTTGTCCGGGGACGGGCCGATGCCGGGCACGAAGTGACCCGGGGAGAAGATCGACTGCTCGACCTCGGCGAAGACGTTGTCGGGGTTGCGGTTCAGCTCCAGCTTGCCGACCTCGACCAGCGGGTAGTCGGCGTGCGGCCAGACCTTGGTCAGGTCGAAGGGGTTGAAGCGGTAGCTCGCCGCGTCCTCGGCCGGCATGATCTGCACGCTGACCGTCCAGCTCGGGAACTCGCCGCGCTCGATGGCCTCGCGCAGGTCGCGCTGGTGGCTGTCCGGGTCTTCGCCGGCCAGCTTGTTGGCCTCGGCCTGGGTCAGGTTCCTGATGCCCTGGTCCGTCTTGAAGTGGTACTTCACCCAGAAGTACTCGCCGGCCTCGTTCTGCCACTGGTAGGTGTGCGAGCCGAAGCCGTCCAGGTGGCGGTAGGACGCCGGGATGCCGCGGTCGCCGAACAGCCAGGTCACCTGGTGGGTGGACTCGGGCGACAGCCCCCAGAAGTCCCAGACGTTGTCGGCCTCCTGCGAGCCGGTGTACGGGTCCCGCTTCTGGGTGTGGATGAAGTCGGGGAACTTGCTGGCGTCCTTGATGAAGAACACCGGGGTGTTGTTGCCGACGAGGTCGTAGTTGCCCTCCTCGGTGTAGAACTTCAGCGCGAATCCGCGCGGGTCGCGCACCGCGTCCGCCGAGCCGAGGTTGCCCGCCACGGTGGAGAACCGCAGGAAGGTCTCGGTCTGCTTGCCGACCTCGGAGAGGAAGGCCGCCCGGGTCCAGCGCGAGACGTCGGCCGTCACCGTGAACGTGCCGTAGGCGGCGGCGCCGCGGGCGTGCACCACGCGCTCCGGAATGCGCTCGCGGTTGAAGTGCGCGAGCTTCTCGAACAGCTGCTGGTCCTGGATCAGCGCCGGACCGCCGACACCGGCGGTCTCGGTGTTCTGGTTGTCGGCGACGGGGGCACCCGCCTCCGTCGTGAGGGTGGGGCGCAGCTCGTCCTGGGTAGTCATGTGAGGGGCCTCCGCGTGATCCGGTCGTGACGAACCGATCCTAACTTGGACTTTGTCCAAGTCAACACTGGAACCAAACTCGGATCCTCACTTACCCTTGGTCCATGAGTGACCTGCTGGAACGACTTCGTGGACGTGGATGGCGGCTGACCGCGCAGCGCCGGGTCGTGGCCGAGGTCCTCGACGGCGAGCATGTGCACCTGACCGCCGACGAGGTGCACGCCCGCGCGGTGGAACGGCTGCCCGAGATCAGCCGCGCCACCGTCTACAACACGCTCGGCGAACTCGTCTGCATCGGCGAGGTGCTGGAGGTCGCCACCGACGGCCGCGCCAAGCGCTACGACCCCAACGCGCACCACGCGCACCAGCACCTGATCTGCTCGGGCTGCGGCGCCATCCGCGACGTCCACCCGCTGGGGGACCCGCTGGCGGCGCTGCCCGAGGCCGAACGCTTCGGCTTCACCGTCTCCGGCGCCGAGATCACCTACCGCGGCCTCTGTCCGCAGTGCTCGAACAGACCCTGACGCGAACAGACCCCGGCGCGAACAGACCTCGAGCGCCCCGCCCGGCCCGGCACCGCTACGCGCTGAGCTCCGCGTGCAGCGCGCCCAGCAGCCGGCCCGCCCGCTCGGCGACCTCCGCCGGACCGTAGTCCGCGGCCCGCCGGCACCAGCCCTCCGCCTGCACCGGCTCCCCCCGGCGCAGCGCCAGCAGGGCCAGCCGCAGCGCCGCCCGCCCGTGCCCGGCGTCCGCCGCCCGGGTGTACCAGAGCATCGCCTCGGCCTCGCTGTCCTGCCGCGCCAGCAGCAGCCCCAGGTTGAACGCCGCGCTGCGGCTGCCCGCCTCCGCCGCCCGCCGGTACCAGCTCTCCGCGATCTCCAGCGCCCCCCGCTCGGCCGCCCGCACGCCCATCCGGACCTGCGCCCGCCGGTGCCCGGCGTCCGCCGCCGTGGCGTACCAGTGCTCGGCCTCCGCGTCCGCGTCCCCGCGCCGGTCCAGCACCGAGGCCAGCCGGAACGCGCCCTCCGCCGAACCGCCCGCCGCCGCCTGCCGGTAGCGCTCCAGCGCGCCCGCCGCGTTGCCCCGCTGCTCCTGCACGACCGCCAGCTGCAGCGCCGCCTCGCCGTGCCCCTCCGCGGCGGCCCGCGCGTACCACTCCTGTGCCTGCCGCTGCTCGCCGCGCCCGGCGTGCAGCACACCCAGGTTGAACGCGCCGTCCACGCTGCCGGCCTCGGCCGCCCTGGAGAACCACGGCTCCGCGCCCGACTCGTCGCCGCGCTGCAGCAGCACCACGGCCAGCGCGTTGCAGGCCTCCCGGTGCCCGGCGTACGCGGCCCGGCGGTACCACTGCTCGGCCTGCTGGTCGCGGCCCGCCCCGGCGCACAGCAGCCCCAGGTTGAACGCGCCGTTGTGGTCGCCGGCCTCCAGCGCGCTGCGGTACCAGTGCTCCGCCTCGGCGGCCGCGCCGCGCGAGGCGTGCAGCGCGCCCAGCGCGTTGGCGGCGTTGCCGTCGCCCGCCTCGGCGGCCTCCTGCCACCACTCGGCGGCCGCGCCGAGGTCCCCCGAGTCGCGCAGCAGGTACCCCAGCGCGCACGCGGCCCTCGGCTCGCCGTTCTGCGCCGACTGCCGGTACCAGCGGGCGGCCTCGTCCAGCAGCGGCGCCTCCCCGCCGGACCGGTCCTCCAGCAGCACGCCCAGCCGCAGCGCGGCCCGGGCGTGGCTGCGGGCGGCGGCGATCCGGTACCAGGCCTCGGCGGTCTCCTTGTCCCCCGCCGCCTCGCGCATCCGGGCCAGCCGGTAGGCGCCCTCCCGGTGCCCGGCGTCCGCGGACACCTTGAACCAGCGCTCGGCGCGGACGTCCCGGCGGTGCTCCATGAGGTCGCCCAGCGCGTAGGCGCCCAGCGGGTGGCCGTGGTCGGCGGCGAAGTGCAGCCAGTACTCGGCCGCCTCCTCCTCGCCCTGGTCGCGCAACTGCAGGCCGAGCGCGTGCGCGGCCGGCGCGCTGCCGGCCACCGCCGCCTGGCGCCACCACTGGGCGGCCTCGGCCCGGTGGCCGCGCTGGTGCAGCAGCACGCCGAGGTTGTTGGCGGCCGCGCGCAGGCCCGCCGC
>NZ_JAIY01000006.1:1199748-1200208 GCF_000710405.2 Kitasatospora sp. MBT66
GGCGAGCGCGGTCTCGAAGCTCGCCGAGTCGAAGCCGGGGTCGCCCTCCACGTCCGGGCCGGCCTGGCCGTCGGACCCGCCGTGGGCGCCGAGCGCGGCGGCGAGGCCGCCGGCCGGCACGTGCACCAGGGAGTCCGGGCCGTAGCCGCCCGCGGGCCGGCGCTCGGCCAGACCGCTGGTGCGCTGTGCGGGCAGGGCGCCGGGCCGCCGTTCGGGGCTCTCCGCCCAGGTCTCGGTGTCCGCCTCGGTGGTCGCCGCCGGCCCTGCTCCCGTCCCGTTCCTGCCGATCAGCCTCATGCCGACTCCCGCTCCCCCAGAGTGTCGCGGCGTCGTCCTCCGGCGCTGGGCCGGGGGCACTTTACGGGGGCCGCATCGACCCGACGGCCGCTCAGCGGCCGTGCAACGTCCCCCATGTGTCCCATCGTCGCATCACCCGCAACCCGCGTACACCTGCCCCGGC
>NZ_JAIY01000006.1:1200492-1236626 GCF_000710405.2 Kitasatospora sp. MBT66
CCCCGCGTCGGTAGTTGAACCATAGCACGGGCGCGGGGTGGGGCCGAAATCGCTCAGCGCGGGATCGGCACAGCTCAGGGGCTCCCGCTCGGCGCCGGCGTCGGCGCCCCGGTCGCGGGCGGCGTGGCGGGCGGTGTGGCGGGCGCCGTCGGGGCAGGGGTGATCCCGGCCTTCTGCTCGGCCGCCTCGATCGCCTTGAACGCGTCGCCGAGCGCCTTCTGGGCCTGGCCCCACGCCACCCAGTCACCGCTCTTGAACGCGGTCTGGCTGTCGTTGTTGGCCTTCACCGCGTCCGCGAGCGCCTTCTGCAACTCGGGGGTGATCGATCCCTGCGGCGTGGGCGTGGTCGGGTTGGTGGGCGTCGTCGGGTTGCCCGGCGTGGTGGGGACGGTCGGCGTGGTCGCCGGCGCCGCGCCCGCGAACACCTTCCGCAGCGCCTCCTCCAGCGTGTTCTCGAACGCCACGTTGTCGTTGCCGTAGACCGCCAGCACCTTCTGCAGCGTCGGGTACTTGGCACCGCGCCCGCGGACGTACACGGGCTCCACGTTCAGGAGTCCGCCGCCGACGGGCAGCGTCAGCAGGTTGCCGTACTCGAGTTCGGAGTCGCCGCCGCTCTTCAGCAGGGTGATCTGCTGCGCGACCTCCTGCCGCGAGTTGAACTGCGACTGCACCAGGTTGGGGCCGAGCGTCTTGGAGTCCCCCGGCACCTTGAGGATCCGGATCTTGCCGTAGTCCGGCCCCGGGTCGGCGCTGACGGCCATGAACGCCGCCAGGTTGTCCCGGCCGCGCGGCACGAAGGTGGTGGTCAGCGAGAAGCTCGCCGAGGTGACCGCCGGGTCCGGCATCCGCACCGTCAGGTAGTACGGCGGCTGGAACTGCTTGGTGTCACTGGTCGGGTCCACCGGGACCTGCCAGATGTCGCTGCCGTTGAAGAACGAGTCGGCGTCGGTCACGTGGTACTGGCCCAGCAGGTCGCGCTGCACCTTGAACATGTCCTGCGGGTACCGCAGGTGCGGCAGCAACGTGCCCGGGATCTCCGCCTTGGCCTTCACGGTGTCCGGGAACGCCTTCATCCAGGTCTTCAGCACCGGGTCGTTCTCGTCCCACTGGTACAGCGTCACCTCGCCGGTGTACGCGTCCACGGTGGCCTTGACCGAGTTGCGGATGTAGTTGACCTGGTTGGCGACGGTCAGCAGCTCACCGCGCTGGTTGGTCAGCGAGTCCTTGGTGGCCGTGCCCAGCGTCGTCTTCGACGAGAAGGGGTAGCCGTCCGAGGTGGTGTAGCCGTCCAGTACCCAGACCACCCGGCCGTTCTGCACCACCGGGTACGGGTCGGCGTCGATCGACAGCCACGGCGCGACCTTCTCCACCCGCTCCTTGGGCGTCCGGTCGTAGATCACCTTGGCGCCGTCGGTGATCGCCCCCGCGTACAGGATCTGCGGCTCGGCGAACTTGACCGCGTACGCGGCCCGGGTCAGCGGGTTGTCCAGCGAGACGCCGCTGCCGCCGGTGTACTTGTACTGCTTGTTCTCACCGGAGTCGGTGGTGTAGTCGATCTCCTGGTTGGAGCCGCCCACGATCGAGTACGTGGAGGTCTTCTCGCCGTAGTAGATCCGCTGCTGGTAGTCGCCCAGCGAACCCGTCGCCGGCAGGCCGGACTCGGTGAAGACCGGCTGGCCCTTGTCGTTGACCTGGTTGCCCTTGGCCACGACCGCACCGTAGCCGTGGGTGTACTTGAAGTGGTCGTTGATCCAGTTCCGCTGCACACCGTTGAGGTCCAGCTCGCGCAGGCCGATCACGGTGTCCTGGGCGCCCTCGCCCTTGCCGTACCGGTCCACGTCCAGGGTCTGCGGGAACGCGTAGTACGAACGCTGCTGCTCGATCGACTGGAAGGTCGGCGAGACGACGTTCGGGTCGATCAGCCGGATGTCCGCGATGGTCTGCGCGTCCGGCTTCAGCGCCTCGGCGTCGGTCGTGCCCTTCGGGGTGTACGGGGTCGTCTGGCTGTCCGCGATCCCGTACGCCCGGCGCGTGGCGTCGATGTTCTTCTGGATGTAGGGCGTCTCCTTGGCCTGCTCGTTCGGCTTGACCTGGAACTGCTGCACGATCGCCGGGTACACCCCGCCGATCAGCACCGCCGACAGCACCATCAGGCCCAGCCCGATCAGGGCCGGCGCCCAGGTGCGCCGCACCGGGGTCAGGAAGAACAGCACCGCGCAGATCACCGCGACGAAGAACAGGATCGTCTTCGCCGGCAGGAACGCGTTGGCGTCCACGTACCGCAGGCCGGTCCAGCCGGAGACCTCGCGGTAGGCGCCGGTCTTCACCGCCAGCGCGTACCGGTCCAGCCAGTACGCCACCGCCTTCAGCAGCACGAAGACGCCCAGCAGCACCGCGAGGTGCCCCTGCGCGCCGGTGCTCGCCCGCCGGCCGGGGCCCTGCAGCCGCAGCCCCCCGTAGAGGTAGTGCACCAGCGCCGAGGTCAGCAGCGAGACGATCACCGCGCTGAACGCGAAGCCCAGCAGGAACTCGTAGAACGGAAGGTCGAAGGCGTAGAACGAGACGTCCTTGCCGAACTGCGCGTCCTTCTCGCCGAAGGAGGTCCCGTTCGTCCACAGCAGCCAGGTCCGCCACTGGCCCGAGGCCGCGGCACCCGCCACCAGCCCGATCACCAGCGACACCCCGAGCAGTGCCCAGCGCTTGAACGGCGCCAGCCCCGAGCGGTACCGGTCCAGACTCTGCTGCTCGACCGACATCGCCGACAGCGGCGGCCGCAGCCGGTGCGCCAGCCACACGTTGAAGCCGACGATCACCGCCATCAGCAGGCCGAACACCGCGAACAGGCCGACCTTCGTCCACAGCTGGGTGGTGAACACCGAGGAGTAGTGGACCGACCTGAACCAGAGCCAGTCCGTCCAGAACCCCGCGAACATGACGAACAGCAGGAAGAGCACCGCGAGTACGCCCAGGGTCAACAGGGCCACCCGCGCCCGCCGGGAGGGCGGGCCTACCCTGCGCCGGAACCCCGGCCCTGAGCGTTCCGGCATCTGGAATACCACGGTGGCACCTCAGTTGTGTCGTCTTGAGTCGGTCGGTCTTCAGTGCAACTTAACCAGTCTTTGGTCGAGTTCCCACCGTTAGCAGACGGTTACGACAACCCCGCCCGACGCGGGCCCTCCCCCGGGGCCCCGCCCCGGCCCGGCGGCGCGCCACGGCGCACCGCCCGGCGTGTGAGGATTGAGGCATGTCCGATGGATCCAACCTCCCCGACGACGTCTCCACCCTCCCGGCCGGCAGCCCGCTGACCCGGGCCGCGCTGGAGATCGACGAGTACGCCGCCACCCTCGGCTGGGACCTCCCGGCCCGCCTCTTCGCCCTGGTCGACAGCGCCGCGCTGCGCAAGGCCGACCCCCGTATCGCCGAGCAGCTCGGCCTCGCCGACAGCGACCAGCCCGGTCTCACCCCGGTCGAGCAGGACGAGCTGCCCGCCGGCATGGAGCTGGACAAGTTCCTCGGCACCATCGCCTGGCCCGCCGCGGTGGTCGGCTGCGCGCTGGTCGTCGAGCGGCTGATGCTGCCGCCGGGTGCCGAGCAGTCCCGCCCGCGCAACGCCAACGACGCCCAGCTCGCCGAGTGGGTGGCCAACCACCCCAAGCGCGAGGAGGTGCGGATCACCGCGGCGGTGCTGCGCGGCGGCAAGCGGGAGGTCGCGCTGCGGCTCCGCTCCAAGGACGTCGCGCGCGAGGTGCTCACCGGCCCCGACCTGGTGCCGGGCCTCACCGAGGCGCTGCTGGCGACCTTCTCCTGACGGACTCCCCGGCCGGGGCTCCGTCCGGGAGCCCCGGGGCCCGGGCCGCGCCGGGTTCTGCTTCTAGGAGGAGCAGGACGGCAGCGCGGAGGTCTGCCCGGACCGGACCTGCTCCAGCGCCTTCAGCGCGCCGTCCAGCGTCTCCACCTTGACCAGGCGCAGCCCCGACGGGGTGTTCTTGGCCGCCTCGGCGCAGTTCGCCGACGGGGTGAGGAAGAACTCGGCGCCGGCCTCGCGGGCGGCGATCAGCTTCATCGAGATGCCGCCGATCGGCCCGACCTGGCCCCCGTCGTCGATGGTGCCCGTGCCGGCCACGAACCGTCCGGCGGTCAGGTCGTCGGGGGTCAGCTTGTCGATGATGCCGAGCGAGAACATCAGGCCGGCGCTGGGCCCGCCGACGTCCTGGAGCCCGATGTCGATCCGGAACGGGTAGGTGTGCCTGAGGCCCGGGCGGATGCCGACCATCGCCGCGCCGGTGTCCGGGGACTTCACGGTCGGCACGCTGATGTCGGTGCGGGTGCCGGGCTCGACCGAGCCCTCCTTGACCCGGGGCACCACGGTGAAGACCGCCGGCTCGCCGGGCTGGTGCTTGGTGACCGCCTTGGCGACCGCGTCCGCGTCGGCCACCGGGGTGCCGTCGACCGCGACGATCTGGTCCCCCGCGTGCAGCCGGCCCTCCGCCGGGGCGCCGGCGGTGACGGCCTGGACGATCAGCTCGCTGCCCATCGGGATGCCGAGCTGGCTCAGCGCGGCGGTGCGGGCGTGGTCCTCGGAGAGCGCGAACTCCTCGGCGTTCTGCCGCTTGGCGTCGGCGTCGGACTGGCCCTTCGGGTAGACGTTGTCGTGCGGCACCACCAGCACGTCGTCGCGCAGCCAGCCGACCACCGCGTTGACCAGGCTCGGCTCGTACTTGGCGCCGGTGACCTGGACCGTGGTCATGTTGAGGTGGCCGCTCGCCGGGTACGACTCGTGGCCGGTGATGGTGATCACCGGCGTGCCCGTCTTCTCCTGCACCCCGAGCGTGTTGTACGTCGGGCCCGGGCTCATCTCGGTGTACGGCACCTTCATCAGCACCGAGGCACAGAGCAGCGCTATGAGCAGCAGGGTGGCGGCGAGCATCGTCGCAGAGCGGCGTGGCATGCCTCGACAGTACGGGACGCGGGTGACCGTGCGCCCGGCGGGTCGTCGGGACGCCGGGCGGCGTCAGCGGCCGGTGCGCTCCTCGGGGCCGCCGCCGGCGGTGGTGCGTTGCATCGCGGCCATGAACCGCTGGTGCTCGGCCAGCGAGGCCGGGTCCCCCGTCGCTCTCGGGGCCCGCTGGGCCCAACCCGCCCACACGGCGGCCAGCACCGCGGCGACGCAGGGAATGATCAACCAGGCGAGCACAGCCATCTCAGTACTCCCAGCTCGTCGTGTCTATGAGCAGATTAACCATCCCGACGGACAACGCTGCGGGCGCCGTCCGGGTTACGGCACGGCCGATCGGCTCACTGCCAGGGAGTATCCGGCGCAGCGGCCCACACCCGTTCGAGTGAGCGACCGGCGCGCCTGCGTGTCGCGGGGGCAGGACGGGTGTCCGAGTGGGTGCCCGGGCAGCCGTACGAACGACTGTACGAGGAACGTACGAGCGGCTGCGCGGACGGCTGCTCAGCAGCTCCCGGCGCCCACCCACTCCTCCTCGCCGTCGGCGAAGACCTGGTGCTTCCAGATCGGCACCTCGTGCTTGAGGTCGTCGATCAGCCGCCGGGCGGCGGCGAACGCCTCGCCCCGGTGGGCGCAGGAGACGGCGACGATCACGGCCTTGTCGGTGATCCCCAGCCGGCCCACCCGGTGCACCGCGGCCAGCGCGCGGACCGGGAAGTCGGCGACGACCTTCTCGGCCACCCGGCGCAGCTCGCGCTCCGCCGTCGGGTGGCAGCTGTACTCCAGCGCGGAGACGTGCTTGCCGCCGTCGTGGTCGCGGACCGTCCCGACGAAGACGGTCGTCCCGCCGGCCGCGTCGTCACCGACCGCTTCGTACACCTCGTCGAGGGAGAGCGGGGTGTCGCGGATGGCGAGCAGGCGGATCGGGTCGTGGTTCTCGGACATGCCCCCATGATTGCCCATGCCGGGCGGGCGGGGGCAAGTACCTTCCGCATCACGATTGCGAAATTTCGCATCGCGAGAACGGCATGCTCAAGGACGCGGGTCCCGGTGCGGCCGGTCTCCCGGCCCCGGGCTTCGGGGCCCGGGACCGGAGGCGCTCAGAACCGGCGCCGCTTGCGCGCCCGCCGCACCAGCGCCGCCGTACCCACCAGCGCCACCGTCGCGCCCGCAGCGCCCAGACTCGTCGCCGCCTCCTTGCCGCCCAGTCGCCGGCCCGCCACCGCGTGCTTGCCCGCCACCTGCGCCAGCAGCTCCGCCAGCACCTCCTCGTTGGTGTGCGTCGGACGCCAGCCCGCCTCGTGCAGCCGGCTCCCCGACACCACCCACGGGTACATCGTGTAGGCCAGGTCCCCGGCCGGCGCCGGGGTCAGCCCCAGCCGGTGCAGCCGCGCCGCCGTGCCCAGCGCGAGCGAGGCCGGCAGCTCCATCCGCCGGATCCCCGACAGCCGCTCCACGTCCTCCTGCTCCAGCCAGCCGTCGCAGCCGACCGTCACCTCGCCCTCGACCAGGCCGAGCGCCGCGTACTCCAGCGCCGCCGCCAGGTCGTCCACGTGGCAGAACTGCCAGCACGGCCGGGACCCGGCCACCACCAGCAGCCTCGGCGCCTCGAAGTGCCGGGTCAGCACCGTGTCCACCCCGGGACCCACCACCACGGCCGGCCGCAGCACCGTCACCTGCAGCCCCGGGTGCGCCCTCGGCGCGCGGCGTGCCAGCCGCTCGATCTCCAGCAGGTCCCCGACCAGCGAGGCCTCCTCGGTCGCCCGCAGCTCCGAGTCCTCCGCCAGCGGCACCTCGTTGTCCGCCAGCGCGCCGTAGACCATCGCCGACGTGCACAGCACCACCCGGTGCACCCCGGCCGCCGCGGCCGCCGTCAGCACCGTCTGCGCGCCCCGCACGTTGTAGGCGCTGCGCGCCCTCGGGTCGGACTCCATGCCCAGGTCCATCGCGAGGTGCACCACCACGTCCACCCCGGCCAGGCGCTCGGCCACGGCCGGGTCCCGGACGTCGAGGACCCGCCACTGCACCCCGGGCACCTCACCGCGCCGGTCGTCGACGGCCAGCACCTTCCGGACCCCCGGCGAGGCCACCAGCCGGGCCGCGACCCGTTCGCCGAGCACTCCGGCGGCACCTGTGACGGCCACGGTCAGGGGTCTTCCGGCATAGGCTGGAGGCGGCGACGCCGTGGTGTCCGGGGCGTCCTCTCCTCCGGTCAGCCCAGAGCGAACGTCCGAAGGCGGGGAACTCACCGGCCATCCTCCACGGTTAGCTTATGTGCGTACGTACGTGTGTCACGTACGTCCATCCTGCCCGAGGCTGAGGCCCGGCGGTGCACCCGGCGCGGTACAGCCGTCCGGGAGCCGCCCGCCGGCGGGGAGTCCCCCAGCTCCGCCGACCGCCCCGGGCAGCAGGAAACACCGCCACCACCCGTATGACGGCCGACCGGATCGAGGACCCCGTGAGCGACCTTCCCTTCGGATTCGGCGTTCCGCCCGAGGAGCCCGAGGACGGCAAGGCCAAGCCCGACAACGACCCGAAGAAGAAGGACCAGGGCGACGAGCCCACCGGTCCGCAGTCCTTCGGCTTCAGCGGGAACAACCCGCTGGGCGCCCTGTTCGGCATGGGCCTGCCCGGCATGCCCGGCGGACCCGGCGCGGGTGGCCCCGGCGCGCCCGGCGCGGGCGACAACCCCTTCGCCGCGATGTTCGGCGGCCTCAACCCCAACGACCTCGGCGCCGCCTTCCAGCAGCTCGGCCAGATGCTCTCCTTCGAGGGCGGCCCGGTGAACTGGGACCTCGCCAAGGACATCGCCCGGCAGACCGTGGTCGCCGAACCCGCCGAGGGCAAGAGCAAGGACCGCTCCGTCGGCGACGCCGAGCGCTCCGCCGTGGTCGAGGCCGTCCGCCTCGCCGACCTGTGGCTCGACGGCGTCACCACCTTCCCCTCCGGCGCCGCGGCCGCCGTGGCCTGGAGCCGCGCCGAGTGGATCGAGGCCACCCTCCCGGTCTGGAAGGACCTCGTCGACCCCGTCGCCGAGCGGGTCGGCAACGCCATGGGCGGTGTCCTCCCCGAGGAGATGCAGGCCATGGCCGGCCCGCTGATGGGCATGATGCGGTCCATGGGCGGCGCCATGTTCGGCACCCAGATCGGCCAGGCCCTCGGCGCCCTCGCCGGCGAGGTGGTCGGCTCCACCGACGTCGGCCTGCCGCTCGCCCCCGCCGGCAAGGCCGCGCTGCTGCCCCAGAACGTCGCCGAGTTCGGCGAGGGCCTCAATGTGCCGGCCGAGGAGGTCCGCCTCTACCTCGCCCTGCGCGAAGCCGCCCACCAGCGACTGTTCGCCCACGTGCCGTGGCTGCGCGCCCACCTGCTCGGCGCCGTCGAGGCGTACGCCCGGGGCATCAAGGTCGACACCTCCCGGATGGAGGAGCTCGTCGGCCAGCTCGACCCGGGCAACCCCGAGGCCCTCCAGGAGGCCCTCGCCGGTGGTCTGCTCCAGCCCGAGGACACCCCCGAGCAGAAGGCCGCCCTGGCCCGTCTGGAGACCGCCCTCGCGCTCGTCGAGGGCTGGGTCGACGCGGTCGTGCACGCCGCCGCCGAGCCCCACCTGCCGCAGGCCGGCGCCCTGCGCGAGACCGTCCGCCGCCGCCGCGCCGCCGGCGGGCCCGCCGAGCAGACCTTCGCCACCCTGGTCGGCCTCGAACTGCGCCCCCGCCGGCTGCGCGACGCCGCCCGCCTCTGGGCGCTGCTCGCCGACGCCCGCGGCACCGAGGGCCGGGACGACCTCTGGCAGCACCCCGACATGCTCCCCACCGCCGCCGACCTCGACGACCCGGACGCCTTCGTGCACCGCGGCAGCGCCGACGACCTGGAGGGCGGCATCGACTTCGACGCCCTCGACAAGCTGCTCGGCGAGGCCGCCGCGGGCGGGGCCGCCGGGTCCGCCAAGCCCGACCTGACGAAGAACGACGACGCCGACGGCGGCGACGGCAGCAACGGCAGCGACGGCGACCAGGGAAAGGGCGGGCCCACCGCATGACGGCCACCGAGACGGACCTCGCCGACGCCCGGCAGGACGACGCCCCCAGGGGTAGCGCCCTGCACGCCGACGCGGTCCGCGCCCTGACCGACTGGCGGCCCGCCGAGCCCGAACAGGACCGGCTCCGCCTCGACTACCTGCGCCACCTCGCCGAGCAGCCCGGGGGCATGTACCGCTCCTGCCTGCCCGCCCACATCACCGCCAGCGCCGCCGTCGTCGACCCCGCCGCCGGGCGCGTCCTGCTCACCCTGCACCCCAAGGTGGGCCGCTGGCTGCAGATGGGCGGCCACTGCGAGCCCGGCGACGGCGACCTCGCCGCGGCCGCCCTGCGCGAGGCCACCGAGGAGTCCGGCATCCCCGACCTCGCGCTGCTCACCCGCGACGGCGCGCCCGTCCCGGTCAAGCTCGACCGCCACCAGGTCCGCTGCACCGGCAAGGACCGGCCGGAGAACACCCACCTCGACGTCCAGTACATCGCGGTGGCACCGCCCGGCGCCCAGGCGCTGATCAGCGAGGAGTCGCTCGACCTGCGCTGGTTCGACTACGACCGCCTGCCGGAGCTCACCGACCACTCGGTGCGCGACCTCGTCGCCCGCGCGCGCGAACTCACCGGCTGAGGCGTTCGGGGGCGCGAGTACGACGGGAGGGGCGCGGGCCGCATTGGCCCGCGCCCCTCCGCCGTCTTCCTCCGTCGATCCACCGGGACCGGCGGAAGGACCGAGCCACAGGTACCGGCCGCAGGACTCAGCCGCAGGACTCGGCCGGACCGGGCTCCGCCGGATCCTCGTGCCGAGCTCCCGGGATGTGCGGCAGCCGGGCCGCCGACACCACGCCCTCCAGATAGCCCCGCGCCCGCTCCGTCCGCGGATACGCCTCCAGCAGCGCCCAGAAGTCCGGACCGTGGTCCGGCACCAGCAGGTGCGCCAGCTCGTGCAGCAGCACGTAGTCGACCACGTACTCCGGCATCCCCTGCAGGCGGTGCGAGAGCCGGATCGTCCGCTCACTGGGGGTGCACGAACCCCAGCGCGAGTTCTGATTGGTCACCCAGCGGACCTGGGCGGGCTGGGCCCGACCGCCGAGATACGCCGCCGAGAGCTCCCGCGCCCGGGCCACCAGCGCATCGTCGCCGAGCACCCGGCGGCTCTCCTGCGCCGCCAGCTTCTCCAGCATCTGCGCGACCCAGCGCTGCTCCTCCGCGTGCGACATCCGGGCCGGGATCAGCACGATGGTGCGATCGCCCTCGCGGTACGCGGACACCGTCCGACTGCGGCGGGCACTGCGCCGCACCTCCACCCGGGAGCGGTCGAAGGGCTCCCGCGCGGGCGCCGGCTGCTGCTCCGGACACTGCTGCTCCGGACGCCCACGCGTACTCGGCGCCGCCACTTGCGACCCGGACGCTGCACGGGCACGCCGAGGCGACGCCGGGGGATGGGAGTCCCGTTCGGCTGCCATGGCACACGACGTTACCCGTTACCCCTGACAGAAGTCCGCTGCCGTGGCCGAAATCTTTCGTGGAGCGATCGGGAACGAAAGGCCGACGGAAGGTGTCCGGAATCCGACATCAGTCCGCATGACAAGTTATCCACAGGGTATGCGAACGGATCATCCGATCATCGATCCGTGCCTGTGGACAACCCGACGCGCCCCGTCACCCCGATCGGGCATGCTGCCGTCGACCGTCCGGAAACGATCGGGAGGAAGACCACCGTGCGCCTCGCCCTCAAGCCCGCCCTCTCCCGCAGCTGGCGGGACTCGGACACCCTGCAGTTCGGCACCGTCCCCCAGCACGCGGGCGTGCTCGCCCACGCCTCCGGCAAGGTGCTGCGCGAGTTCCTCGACCTGGTCGACGGGACTCGCGACCGGCCCGCCCTGCTGGCCGAGAGCGAGCGGATCGGCTTCGGGCGCGACCCGGCCGACTCCCTCCTCGACCTCCTGGAGGAGGCCGGGGTGCTCGACGACGCCGAGGCCGCGGCCGGCGCCCTCGCGCTCTTCCCGCAGCCGCACCGCGAGCTGCTCGGCCCGGACCTCGCCTCGCTGTCGCTGATCCACCCGGGCCCCGGCGCCGCGCCCGACGTCCTGGCCCGGCGGCCCGGGCACGCCGTCGAGGTCCGCGGCGCCGGCCGGATCGGGGCGGCCGTGGGCGCCGTCCTCTCGGCGGGCGGCATCGGCAGGGTCACCGTGGTCGACTCCGGCCGGGTCGCGCCGGGCGACTGCTCCCCCGCCGGGCTCCCGCCGACCGACGTCGGCCGGATCCGTGCCACCGCCGCCCGCGAGGCCGTCGACCGGGCCGCGGCCCGGAGCCCGGCCCGGCGCAACCGGCGCCCCAGACCCGGGCCGCCCGACCTGGTGGTGCTCGCGCCCCGCGACGGCAGCGCGGCCTTCGCCGGCGGCACACCCCTGGCCCGGGAGCTGCTGCGGGCCGGCGTCCCGCACCTGTACGTCGGCGTGGTCGAGGAGTACGGGGTGGTCGGCCCCCTGGTCGCGCCGGGGGTCTCGGCCTGCGGCCACTGCCTGGTCCTGGCCCGGGAGGACCAGGACGCCGCCTGGCCGAGGATCCTGGCCCAACTCGCCGACGGCGGCCCGGGGCAGGCCCCGACACCGGCCTGCGACACCGCCCTCGCCACCGCGGTCGCCGGGCTGGCCGCACTGCACGTCCAGGTGTTCCTGGACGGGGGCCGCCCGCCCAGCCTGGACGGCTGGTGCGAACTCTCGGCCGTCGACGGGACGTCCCGCCGGCTGCGCCTCAAGGGCCACCCGGAGTGCGGCTGCCTCTGGCAGCCGACCGCACCGCACTGAGACCCGGGGCACTCTCTTCCGGATCACCAACCGGACTGGAGGGGAAGAGTCTTGATCATTCGTCAGTCGCGCGGGAAAAGGGGGCACCGCAGGGCCCTGGAGCTACTACTGTGGCGTCGGCCGCCCGGCCGATGCCGAGGGTGGCACGCGCAACGATCGCAACGCTCGTGCACGACCTCACCGAGAGGTATCGACATGATCACTCGCAGATCGCTCATCGGCGCCGGGGCCCTGGCCGTCCCGCTGGCCGCCGTCCCGGCCCTGCCCGCCGTCGCCACCGCGCCCGAGGCCGGGCGACGACGATGGTCCCGGCTCTCCGACCGTCTGCACGGCACGCTCGTCCTCCCCGGCGACCCGACCTACGACGTCGCCAAGCAGATCGGCCAGGCCCGCTTCGACTCGGTCGAACCGGCCGCCGTCGCCTACTGCGTCGACGAGGCGGACGTCTCGCTCTGCCTCCGCTACGCCCAGGACCACGACCTGCCGATCGCCGTCCGCGCCGGCGGCCACAGCGGCGGCGGCTGGTCCACCGGCACCGGTCTGGTGGTCGACGTCTCCCGGCTGAACAGCGCCGCGGTGACACCCGGGTCCGCCACCTTCGGCGGCGGCACCCAGCTCGTCGACGTGACCAACGCCGTCGCCCCGCACGGCCTGGCCGTCTCCGGCGGCTTCTGCCCCACCGTGTCCCTCGGCGGCTTCCTCCAGGGCGGCGGCATCGGCCTGCTGACCCGCCATGTCGGCATCTCCAGCGACAAGGTGACCTCGGCCCGGGTGGTGCTGGCGAACGGCCGGACCGTCACCGCCTCGGCCGAGGAGCACGACGACCTGTACTGGGCGCTGCGCGGCGGCGGTGGCGGCAACTTCGGTGTCGTCACCTCCTACACGGTGACCCCGGTGCCGGTGACGACCCTGAGCATGGCCAGCCTCACCTGGTCCTTCGACCGCGCGGTGGATGTGCTGGACGCCTGGGCGCACTGGCTCCCCGACGCCCCGCGGACCCTGGGCGGCGGCGCGGTGGTCGGTCTGCGGGACGCCGCGCCCGGCGCCACCCCGTTCGTCTCGGTACTGATCGGTTCGGTCGGCACCGAGGCCGAACTCAACACCCAGATAGGCCGGTTGGTCGACCTGGTGGGCGCGGTGCCGGCGTCCCGGAGCGGCTACACCGCCCCGTACCTGTCCGTCATGATGGGCTTCTACGGCTGCGGCGCCTACACCCAGGACCAGTGCCACCGGACGGGTACCGGGCCGGCGGCCCTGCTGCCCCGGCCGACCGCGGCGGTGGACCGGGGCCGCCTGTTCGACGCCCCGCCGCCGCGCGCGGTCTGGGAGGCCGCGGTCGGCCTGCTGGACCGGGACCGGCTGGCCGGGCAGCAGCGGATGGTGCAGTTGAGCGCGCTCGGCGGCGCCGCCAACGATCCGGCGCGCACGGCCACCGCCTACGTCCACCGGAACGCGCTGTTCAACGCGAGCCTCGGCGCGGTGATCGCCTCCGGGCCGGTGGACCCGACGGCGATCGCGGCGGCCCGGAGCTGGGCGGACGCCGGTTTCGCGGTACTCGACCCGCACTCCTCCGGCGAGACGTACCAGAACTTCGTCGATCCCGGACTGCCGGACTGGCGGGGCGCCTACTACGGGGAGAACTATCCCCGGCTGGTCGCGGTGAAGCGCCGGTACGACCCGCACCGGCTGTTCTCCTTCGCCCAGGCCGTCGGGGGCTGACCCGGCCCGGCCTCCGGGCCCGACCGTCGGGCCCGGAGGTCCGAACCCGGAGCTCCGGGCCCGACGGCGACCGGCACCACCCCGGCGGGGCGGCCGATTCCGGCCGGGGCCGCACCGTCGAGCGGGCACAATGGCGTATGACGGTCGGCCCCCGCCGCGGGGGCCTGGGGCATGTCGACTTGGAGGCCCGGGTGAGCGATCTTCCGCGCAAGGCAATGACCCGCACGGCAAGACTCGCCGCCCTGCCGCTGGGGATAGCCGGCCGGGCCACCCTGGGGTTGGGGAAGCGGATCGGCGGCCGGTCGGCCGAGGTGGTGACCGCCGAGCTGCAACAGGCGACCGCCGACCAGCTGTTCAAGGTCCTGGGCGAGCTCAAGGGCGGGGCGATGAAGTTCGGACAGGTGCTGTCCGTCTTCGAGGCCGCGCTGCCCGAGGAGGTGGCCGGACCGTACCGGGCGGCGTTGACCAAGCTGCAGGACGCCGCGCCGCCGATGCCGGCCGCGAAGGTGCACGCGGCTCTGGCGGAGCGGCTGGGCGCGGACTGGCGGAGCCTGTTCCTGGAGTTCGAGGACCGGCCGTCGGCGGCCGCGTCGATCGGCCAGGTGCACCGGGCGGTGTGGCACGACGGCCGCACCGTCGCGGTCAAGGTCCAGTACCCGGGAGCCGGTGACGCGCTGCTGGCGGACCTGACGCAGCTGAGCCGGGTGGCGTGGCTGCTGGGTCCGCTGATTCCGGGCCTGGACATCAAGCCCTTGATCACGGAGCTGCGGGAGCGGGTCGCCGAGGAGCTCGACTACGAGCTGGAGGCCCAGGCCCAGCGCCGTCATGCCGAGGAGTTCGCGGACGATCCGGAGATCGCGGTGCCCGGGGTGGTCGCCCAGGCGGACCAGGTCCTGGTGTCGGAGTGGATGGACGGCACACCCCTGGCCGAGGTGATCGCCTCGGGGACGCAGGAGGAGCGGGACCGGGCGGGGAAGCTGCTGGCGCGGTTCCTGTTCGCCGGTCCGTCGCGGACGGGGCTGCTGCACGCGGATCCGCACCCGGGCAACTTCCGGCTGCTGAAGGACGACGGCCCGGTGGAGGGCTGGCGGCTGGGGGTGCTGGACTTCGGGACGGTGGACCGGCTGCCGGGCGGGCTGCCGGCGCCGATCGGGGCGTCCCTGCGGATGGCGCTGGCCGGGGACGCGGCGGGCGTGCTGGCGATGCTGCGCGAGGAGGGCTTCGTGAAGCCCTCGATCGAGCTGGACCCGGACGCGGTGCTGGACTACCTGGTGCCGATCATCGAGCCGGCGGCGGTGGAGTCGTTCCACTTCACCCGGGCGTGGATGCGGGCCCAGGCGGCGCGGATCGCGGATCCGCGCTCCCCCGCGTACAACCTCGGCAAGCAGTTGAACCTGCCGCCGTCGTACCTGCTGATCCACCGGGTGACGCTGAGCACCATCGGGGTGCTGTGCCAGTTGGGTGCGAAGGCGCCGTTCCGGGTCGAGATGCTGGAGTGGCTGCCGGAGTTCGCGGGGCCGGGCTCGGCGGGCAGCCGCCCGACGGCGCGGACGGCGGCTCCCGAGGGCACGACCGAGCAGGACACGACGGAGCAGGACACGACGGAACAGGGCACGACCGGGAAGGCCGCCGCCCGGAAGACCGCGTCGCAGAAGGCCGCGGCTCCGAAGGCCACGACCCAGAAGGGCGCGGCCACGAAGCGGTCGGCGCCCGCGCGGCGCCGGGGCCCGTCGACCGGGGACTGACCGCCCCACCGTCCACCGTTGCCCGCCGCCCGCCGCGGCGGGCAACGGCCGCAGGCCGCCCCCCGGAGTCGGGGGGCGGCCTGCGGCGCGACGGGGGTCCGGCGGGGCCGGGCGGGTGCCGGCGTCCCGGTCACCCGGCGGCACTGCCCGGGCATGGCGATGTCGCCTCGGGTCGGCGCCACCTCTCGGTGGTCCGACCTCGGGGCGACATCACATCAGGGCGACGGCGATGGCCTTGCGGGCCCGCAGCGAGGCGCGCTCGGCCTTCTGCTTGAGCCGGTGGGCCCGGGCGACCCGGCCGACGAGCCGTTGGTGCTCGGCCTCCTGGAGGCGCTCTTGCATATGGGCCCGGGCCAGGGATTCGTGGAGGAGTTGCATTTCGAGGGTCCTGTTCTGGATCTGAAGTTCGGTGGTCTGCTCAGCGCGGACGGTCGGATCGATGGCGGCGGCGGTCATGTGGTGGTCCTGCTCGGAGTGCGTCGTCGGAAAGGGGTGGATGCGGGCGGCGTCGGCCTTGGCGGCCGCGAGGCGTACGGAGCGGCGGAGGGAGTCGTCCGGCAGGGGCTGCTCTCCCCGGCGGACGGCCTCGGCCCCGGACGCGGGGTTCACGCCGCGACCTCGGTCTTGCGCGGGCGGCCGCGCGGCCGCTTGCGGGCCACGACGACACCCTGGACGAAGAGCTCGCCACCCCAGACGCCCCACGGCTCGCGGCGCTCGACCGCACCGGTGAGACAGGCGTCCTTGACCGGGCAGGTGCCGCAGAGGGACTTCGCGTACTCGACGTCGGCGGGCGTCTCGGCGAAGAAGACCTCGGGGTCGAAGGCGCGGCACGGGATGGGGAGACCGAGCTGCTCGGCCTGGTCGATCGAGGTGAACTGCATGGGGAGAACCTCCGGGGGGTCGGCCTGGTCGGCCTTGATCTGGCTTGTCGGCGGTACGGACGGGGTGGGCGGTGTGATGACCGTGGACACTGTGTGCGTCTTCCTCGTCTTCTCAGTGGGTCCGGCTCAGCTGACTGGTGGGGCTGGGCCGGAGGCCCCGGAGGGCCTGGGTGGTCTTGCGTACCGGACAAAACAGAAGGGCCGCGGATCCCGGTGTGACGGGGTTCCGCGGCCCTGGAGGCGCCGACCTGAGGTTGCTCAGGTTCGTTCTCTCCAGGGTTCAGGCCCGCGGAAGGCCCGCATCCGGACGGCCGTGGCGTCCGCGAGGACGACCATGGCCAGGTCGATCTGCTGCTGGTTCTGCTTCTGGGCGTTTCCGGCACCGATGAGCTGCGCATAGCCGCCATGCATGGCGACGGCTACGGCCGTCTTCGGTGCCTGGGTCGGTCGCTCGTCACGCGGGGAGCGGGACTCGTCGACCGACGCCCAGTCGCCGGACAGACCAATCTCGACACGGGTGGCACCAAAGTTGCCGCCCTCATCGCCATTGCTGCCGAAGCCAGTGTGTCCAAGACCACTGACAACGGAGGCGGCGAACGCGGGAGCAACCGAGACACCGGTGGTGTCGAAACCCAGACCGGTTCCGCACAGCTCGGCGGTGGTCCGCAGGCTGGCGGCGGCACGCACGGAGGCAGCGTCGACGGTCTGGCCAGTCATTTTCGTGATCATGGTTCCCACTGTCTTCGCCTCCTCTCGGCGTCTCGCGGAGCCTGGTTTCCCGGGCTCCGAACTGTTCGGATGTCTGTCTCGGTGAAGCTGGTGGGGCAGGGGGGCACAGCGACAGGTTTCACCCCGTGCGCTCGCGTCCCCTTGACCGCTCCGGCAGGCTATTGCGCTCCCGGTACGGCGCGCAAACTATTTTTCCGGCGAGTTTCCCGACGGTCTCCTCGGCGCTCTCCGGCGCCGGCTGTGATCGCCCCGGACCGGCTCAGGCCGGTTCGTCCGACTGACCGTCCATGACGTCCGCCGGATCCCCCTCGGGCTCCTCCCCCGCACACAACGAGAGCACGGCCGCCCCGTATTTGTCCAGCTTCATGGCCCCGACCCCGGAGATCGCGGCCAGCTCCTGGCGGTTGGCGGGGACGTCCTCGGCGATGGCCATCAGGGTGGCGTCGGTGAAGACCACGTAGGCGGGCGCGCCCTGCTCCCGGGCCTGGGCCGCGCGCCATTCCCGCAGCCGCTCGTAGAGCGCCTCGTCCATGGTGGAGGGGCAGGTCTCGCAGCGACGGAGCTTGCGCTCGACGGCCTCGGTGAGGACGCGCTCGCAGACCCGGCAGGTGACCGGGCCGCGGACCCGGCGCCCGGCGGAGCGCTCGCCGCCCTCGACCCCGCCGCGTCCGCCGCGCCCGGCGGGGCGGCTGCCGGGGGCGCTGGAGCCGGGCCGCAGCCCGTCCAGGAAGCGGGTGGGCTTGCGGGAGGCCCGGCCGCCCGGGGAGCGGGAGAGCGCCCAGGAGAGGGTGAGGTGCTTGCGGGCACGGGTGACGCCCACATAGAGGAGACGGCGCTCCTCCTCGACCTGCTCGTCCGTCTTGGCGTAGATGATCGGCAGGGTGCCCTCGGTCAGGCCGACGAGGAACACGGCGTCCCACTCGAGGCCCTTGGCGGCGTGCAGGGAGGCCAGGGTGACGCCCTCGACGGCGGGGGCGTGCTGGGCGGCGGCGCGGGCGTCGAGTTCGGCGACGTAGGCGGCGAGGTCGGTGGTCAGCCCCTCGGCGGCGCGGCCGCGCTCGAACTCCTCGGCCAGCCGGACCAGGGCGGCGAGGGACTCCCAGCGGTCCCGGACCGCGCCGGAGCCGGCGGGGGGCTCGGGGGTGAAACCGCGGGCGGCGAGGACGGCGCGGACCTGTCCCGCGAGGTCGGGAGCGCCGTCGGTGACGGGGTCGGAGCCGGCCCGGGCCGCGCCGCGGAGCAGCACCCCGGCGTCCCGGACCTCGGGGCGCTCGAAGAACCGCTCGGCGCCCTTGAGCTGGTAGGGGACGGCGAGGTCGGAGAGGGCCTGCTCGTAGACCTCGGACTGGCCGTTGGTGCGGAAGAGGACGGCGATCTCGCTGGCGCGCACACCGGCGGCGATGAGGTCCTTGATCCGCCGGGCGGTGGTCTCGGCCTCGGTGGGCTCGTCCTCGTACTCGGTGTAGAGGGGCTCGGGGCCGGCCTCGCGCTGGGAGACGAGTTCGAGGCGGTGGCGGGCGGCCTCGCCCCGGGCCTGCGCGAGCAGCCCGTTGGCGAGGTGGACCACCTGGGGGGTGGAGCGGTAGTCGCGGACCAGCTTGACCACGGTGGCCTCGGGGTGGCGGGTCCGGAAGCCGAGCAGGTAGTCCGGGGTGGCGCCGGTGAAGGAGTAGATGGTCTGGCTGGCGTCGCCGACGACGCAGAGGCTGGCGCCGCCGCCGGGGCCGGTCCACTGGTCGAGGAGGCGCTGCTGGAGCGGGGAGACGTCCTGGTACTCGTCGACGGTGAAGTGCCGGTACTGGGCGCGGACCTGGTCGGCGATGTCCGGGCGGTCCTCCAGGATGGCCGCGGTGAGCAGCAGGACGTCCTCGAAGTCGATGTTCCCGCGGCGGCTCTTGGTCTCCTCGTAGACGCGGTAGACCTGGGCGGTCTCGGCCGGGTCGCGGGGGGCCTCGCGGCCGGACTTGGCGACGGCCGCGGGGTAGTCGTCGGGGCCGGTCTGGGTGACCTTGGCCCACTCGATCTCGGCGGTGAGGTCGCGCAGCTCGGTGCGCTGGACGCGCAGGCCGCAGCGGCCGGCGGCCTCGGCGACGAGCTGGACCTTGCGCTCGAGCAACTGCGGGACGGGGCCGCCGATGGCGCGGGGCCAGAAGTAGTGGAGCTGGCGCAGCGCCGCGGCGTGGAAGGTGCGGGCCTGGACGCCCTCGGCGCCGAGCTGGCGCAGGCGGCCGCGCATCTCGCCGGCGGCGCGGGCGGTGAAGGTGACGGCGAGGACCTGCTGCGGCTGGTAGACACCGCTGCGCACGCCGTAGGCGATGCGGTGGGTGATGGCCCGGGTCTTGCCGGTCCCGGCGCCGGCGAGGACGCAGACGGGGCCGTGCAGGGCGGTGGCGACGGCCCGCTGCTCGGGGTCGAGTCCGGCGAGGACGGCGTCGGGGCCGCCGGCGGCGGAGTGGCCGGTCCGGTGCGCGTCCTGGTGTCCGTCGAACGGGCTGCCGCTCAAGAGGTCTTCCTGCATGCGTTCCATCCTCTCAGCCCGGGCGGACATCCCGGGCAGGGTTGTCCACAAGCCCGGTGCGATCGCCGGATGATCGCGGCGCGGACGGCGGGTGGTGGCACACCCGGGGCGCGTGCCTCGGGATGCGCGCCGGTACGCCGGGACCGCCGTGGACCGACGCGGTGGAATGACCGTCGGGCGGTGGACGTTGTCCCCCCGGAGCCGTGAACGCACGCGGTACCGGTACGCGCGCGCATTCGCGTCCGCACGCCCCTCTCCACCCGATTCGCCATCCGAAGGAGTCCCCTCGATGTCCGGCAGCGTGACGATGTACAGCACGACCTGGTGCGGCTACTGCAACCGACTCAAGAGCCAGCTGGAGCGCGAGGGCATCGGCTACACCGAGATCAACATCGAGGAGGACCCGGCGTCGGCGTCCTTCGTCGAGTCGGTGAACAACGGCAACCAGACCGTGCCGACCGTGCTGGTGACGCCGACCGCCGGCGGCGAGCGGGTCGTGATGACCAACCCGAGCCTGCTCCAGGTGAAGAAGGCCCTGGCGTCCTGACGCCCGGCGGTCCGACGCCCGTCGGTCCGACCCCCGGCGCCCCTGTGCCCGGCCGTCCCGGCCGGCGCGCGCCCGCCCCGCGGGTCACTGCGCGTCGGCCCGGGCCGGGTCGACGGGGGCGGCGGGCGCGGGCAGCGTAGTCCGGGCGGCGAGGTCGCCGACCCCGTACACCAGCCGGCTGCGGTCGGCCGAGTAGCGGGTCTCGATGACCCGGACCGGCCCGCGCCGGTCGTAGGTGACCCGGGTCTGGACCACCAGCGGCACCCCGGGGCCGCCCTGGAACCACTGGGCCTCCTCGGGCCCCGGCATCCGGGCGACCAGGTGGTCGACGGCGCCCACCTCGGTGCGGCCGAGGGCGGCGAGCACGGCCTCGTCGCCGCCGTCGATCTGGTCGGGTTCCATCAGCGGGGTGCCGGCGGCGAGGCCGGCCCGGTAGTGGCTCTCCTCGATGGAGTACGGCTCGCGGTCGAGCAGGCGCAGCTGGCGGCGGACCACGATGGCCTCGCCGGGGCGCAGTCCGAGGCGCTCGGCGATGTCGACGCGGGCCCGGACGATCATCATCTCGAAGTCGACGGTGAGTTCGCGTCCGCTGTCGTCGGCCTCGCCCCGGTAGACGGCGCTGGGGGTGGCCAGGCAGTCCAGCGGGGCGGGGCCCTGCGGTTCGAGCCGGGGGGCGGGCCCGTAGGCGCGGTGGTCGAGCACGGGGTGCTCGCGCAGATAGGTGCCCTTGCCCTGGAGCCGGACGAGCCGGCCCTCGTTGACGAGGACGTCGACGGCGAGGCGGACGGTGTTGCGGGCGACGCCGTACTGGCGCTCCAGCTCGCTCTCGACCGGGAGCGCGGCCGCAGTGGTGAACTCGCCCTCGGCGATGCGGCGGCGCAGGTCCGCGGCGAGGCGCTGGTATTTGGGGGATTGGGCGGTGCCCCGGGGGATTGTCACCCGAGTGAATGTAGCGAGACGGGTGAGCGGCTTTCAGGCGTTTGCGGCAAAGTCGCCCGGGATCGGTGACAGTGTCCGACCGGTGCCCCGGGGCCCTTCCGGGCAGGGCCGCTCCGGTTACGAACATCCTGGGGAGACGGGTTCGGAATGGAAATTGGGGGCGCGCGAATCAACTCCGCGCGCCCCCAATCCGTGGAACGCTCCGACCCCCGAGTTCCGACCCGAGTTCCGACCCGAGTTCCTACCCGAGACCCGGCCCGAGACCCGGCCCGAGACCCGGCCCGAGTTCCGGCCTCCGGCGCCGGACCCCCGGCCCCGCGGGGCCGCCGCCGGAACTACCAGCGGGCCGCCGTCGGCAGCGGCTCGCCGTACCAGAGCTCGACCAGGTGCCGGGCGATCGAGATCCCGGACGGCGGCAGGATCTCCCCCGCCTCCATGCCGGCCCGCAGCTCCTCCCGGGAGAACCAGCGCGCCTCCGCCAGCTCCTCCCCGTCCACGGTGATCGCGGTGCCGTCCGGGTGCGCCTTGCCCAGGAAGCCCAGCATCAGGCTGGACGGGAACGGCCACGGCTGGCTGGCCACGTAGGAGACCTCGGCGACCTTCACCCCGGCCTCCTCGAACACCTCGCGCACGACCGCCTGCTCGATCGACTCCCCCGGCTCGACGAAGCCGGCCAGCGTCGACCAGCGGCCCTCGGGCCAGAGCGCCTGCCGGCCGAGCAGGCAGCGGTCCTGCTCGTCGGTGATCATCATGATCACGGCCGGGTCGGTGCGCGGGTAGTGCTCGGCCGCGCAGGAGGTGCAGCGCCGCACGTGCCCGGCGCCGGCCTTCTCGGTCGGGTGGCCGCAGCGCGAGCAGAAGCTGTGCAGCCGGTGCCAGTGCTCCAGGGCGACGGCGTGCACCAGCAGCCCGGCGTCCCGGTCGGAGAGCAGCGCGCCGACCTCGCGCAGCCCGGCCGGACGGGCGTCGCCGTCCAGCCGGCCCGGCAGGCTCTCGCCCGCCAGCGCGAAGTAGGAGACGCCCTCCTCGTCGGTGCCGAGGAAGTACCGGTCGCCGGTCTGCGGCGCCTCGAAGGAGGGCAGCAGGACCAGCTCGGTCCCCTGCCCGCTGTCCACCACGAACGCCTCGCCGCCGGCGATCGGCAGCACCTTGGTGGACGGGTGGCTCCACGCGGCCGCCAGCCAGGGCTCGTCGACCCGGTGCTGGGCCGCCCGGTCCACCCCGGCCCGGGCCAGCGCCAGGTGCAACGGGTGTTCGGTCTCAGGCACGGTGCTCAACTGTTCCATCCCCACGTGATGAGTCTTCCGGACGGGTCGGGTGCGCGGCGCGGGCGGGACGGCGGGCGTCTGCCGCCGCCCCGGCCGCGCGCTGCCGATTCACTCCTGCCCGCCGCCGGGCCGCCAGTTCTCGGCGAGGTCGGCCCACAGGTAGGCGGCGGTCTCGACGCCCTTGGCCAGCAGGTCCAGCTCCACCTTCTCGTCCACCGAGTGCCAGCCGTCCGAGGGCACCGAGATGCCGAGGAACAGCACCGGCGCGCCGAGCACGTCCTGCAGGTCCGCGGCGGGGCCGGAACCGCCCTCACGGGTGAACAGGATCCGCTGCTCGAAGGCCCGGCCCATCGCCCGGACGGTGGACTGCAGGGCCGGGTGGTCGAGCGGGGTCAGGCAGGGCCTGGTCGCGCCCGGGAAGACCAGCTCGTACCTGATGCCCTCGGGCACCCGGTCGGCCACCCAGGTGCGGACGGCCTCGCGGACCTTCTCCACCTCCTGCCCGGCGACCAGCCGGAAGGACAGCTTCAGATGGGCCGAGGCGGGCACGATGGTCTTGCCGCCGGGGCCGGTGTAGCCGCCCCAGATGCCGTTGACCTCGGCGGTCGGGCGGGCCCAGATCCGCTCCAGGGTGGAGTAGCCGGCCTCGCCGCGGGTGCCGTAGGACTTGGCGACCTTCAGCCAGGCGGCCTCGTCGAAGGGCAGCTCGGCGAACAGCTCGCGCTCGCGGTCGGTCAGCTCGACCACGCCGTCGTAGAAGCCGGGGACGGCGACCCGGTGGTCGGCGTCGTGCAGGCCGGCGGCCAGCTCGGCGGCGACGGCGGCCGGGTTGGGCACGGCGCCGCCGAAGGAGCCGGAGTGGATGTCGGTGTCCGGCCCGTACAGGTCGATCTGGGCGTCCGCGAGGCCGCGCATGCCGGTGCAGACGGTCGGCGTGGTCTCGGACCACATGCCGGTGTCCGAGATGATGACGACGTCGGCGGCCAGCCGGTCGGCCTCGCGGCGGACCAGCTCGGCGAAGTGCGGCGAGCCGGACTCCTCCTCGCCCTCGACGAGCAGCTTGAGGTTGACGGCCGGCGCGGTGCGGCCGGTGGCGGCCAGGTGGGCCCGCACCCCGAGGGTGTGGAAGAAGACCTGGCCCTTGTCGTCGGCGGCGCCCCGGGCGTACAGCCGGTTGCCGACCACGGTCGGCTCGAACGGGTCGGTCGCCCAGCCGTCCTCGCGGGCGGCGGGCTGCACGTCGTGGTGCCCGTAGACGAGCACGGTCGGCGCGGACGGGTCCCCGGAGGGCCACTCGGCGAAGACCGCCGGCAGGCCGTCCGTCTCCCACACCTCGGCCACCGGGAAGCCGGTGTCGCGCAGCTTGGCGGCCAGCCACTCGGCGGAGCGCCGCACGTCCGCGGCCCGGCCGGGGTCGGCGGACACCGAGGGGATGCGCAGCCAGTCGGCGAGGTCCGCGAGGAAGGCGGCCTGGTGCTGGTCGATGAAGGAGCGGACGACGCTGTCCGGGGTTCTCGTCATACCGACGACTTTAGTTCGCCCGGGCACCCCGCAGCGGCCCCGGTCCCGCTGGGTGGGCACCCAGGGGCCTGTAACGTCCGTCACCCCCGGACGCGCGCGGGGAGCGGCGCCGGGGGCGACGGGTCGACAGAACGGTCGACGGAACAGCGGGAACAGCGGGAACAGCGGGAAGGACGGCGCGGGATCAGCCGGAGCGGCGCAGCAGCGAGATCCGCGAGCGGGTGAGCAGCGCGGCCAGCGCCACCGCGAGCAGCGGCAGCACGACCACCGTCACCCCGATGTTGAGCCAGGGGAACACCACGATGCCCTTCGCCGCTTCCTCCTGGAGGCTCATCCCGGGGTAGACCGACGCGGCGGCCTCGACCTTGCGCAGGGCGACGGCGGGCACGATGCCCGCGACGGCTCCGAGCAGGGCGCCCATGGCGGCGATGACCCCGCACTGGAACCCGGAGAGGGTGCGCCGGATCCGGGGCGCGGCGCCGACGGCGGCCAGGGTGGTGAGGTCGCGCTGGGAGTCGGCGGCGGCGAGGCCGGTGGCGATGCCGGCGGCGCCGAGGGCGACGAGACCGGCGAACGCGGTGAGCCCGAGGCTGATCAGGTCACCCGGGGAGCGGTAGCCGCGCTCGATGTCGAACTCGATGCCGTCGGACAGCTTGGCGAGGGCCGCGCGGGCCCGCTGCTCGGCGGCGTCGGCGGGCGCGGTGTCGGGCAGCCAGACGGAGCCCGCGTCACTGCTGGTGAGGCCGAGCCGGTGCACGGTCTCGGCACTGACCACGGCGGTTCCGCCGACGTTGGCCTGGCCGCCGACGAGCACGGCGTCGAGGGTGACGGTGCGCGAGGCGGGCTCGAAGTCCGCGTCCATCGGGCCGTCCGGGTAGGGCTCGGTGAGCTCGAGGGCGACCTTGCCGTCCTTGAGGTAGCGCTCGTCGAAGACGACGGCCTTGCCCTCGGCGATCGCCTGCCCGGCGGCCGGGTCGGTGACGTTGTAGAGGTTGCGCAGCAGGGCGGCGTCGCCGGACTGGACGGAGCCGAAGCTGTTGCCCCGGGTGATCGTGCGCTCCTTGCAGCGCTGGTCCTCACGGCCGAGCCGGGCGATCTCCTCCTCGCTGAGGCTGCGGCGGCCCTTGCCCCAGATCGGGCACTGCCGCTCCTCGGGCAGGGCCACCGCGACGCGGCCGCAGCTCTGGCCGTTGGCCCGGCAGTCGCCCAGGTAGTTGACCCGCTGGACGTCGGCGCGGACGCCGAGGCCGGGGACGGAGTTCTGCACGGCGCCGCGCTGCTGGGCCAGCATCGAGCCGTCGGAGGCGGCGCCCCAGCCGCTGGACAGGATGACGGCGTTGGCGGGACCGGCGGCCACGTACTCGCGGCGGTGCTCCTCGTCGCTGCTGGCGACGTAGACGCCGACGGCGACACTGCCGGCCACGGCGGCCATGACGGCGGCGACGGCGGGGGCGGTGCGGCCGCGGTGGCGGACGGAGTCGCGCAGGGCGAGGCGGGGGCCGAGCGGCAGCCAGCGGCCGATCCGGCCGAAGAGGCCGACCAGGTAGGGGGTGAGGGCGACCATGCCGAGCTCGGCGATCGCGGAGCCGCCGAGGACGGCGAGCGAGCGGCTGCCGAAGCCGCCGGTGGCGCCGAGCAGGGCGAGGGCGGAGCCGCCGCCGAGCATCAGCAGACCGAGCAGGGCGAGCTTGCGGCTCGGCGGCTTGAGGTTGTCGCGCCCGGTGAGGGCGGCGACGACGTCCTGCCGGGAGGCCTGGACGGCGGGCACGACGGCGGCGAGCAGACCGGTCACGAGGCCGATGAGCAGGATGCCCAGCAGGTCGAGCGGCTGCAGGTCGAAGTGGCCGAAGCGCTGGCCGGCGGACTCCTCGGCGCGGGTGCGGAGCAGGGCGACCAGGCCGATGCCGCCGGCCAGGCCGACGACGGCGCCGGTCAGGCCGAGCACGACACCGCCGCCGAGGACGACGGCCCGCACCTGGGCGCGGTCGCCGCCGCCGGCGGCGAGCAGGCCGAGCTGGCGGCGGGAGCGGCGGGCACCGACCGCGAAGGCGGGGCCGGCCAGCAGGACGATCTCCAGCAGGGCCATGCCGACCACGGTGCCGAGGACGACGACGGCGGTGCGGTCGAAGAAGGGGGTGCGGCCGCTGCTGCCGCCCTGGCTGTCCTGGTAGGCGTAGAACGGCACCTCGGAGCGGGCCGGCGGGTCGAGCAGCACGGCGCGCGAGGAGGCGACGAAGCCGTACTTGTTGAGCTCCACCACCTTGGGCCAGTCGACGCCGGCCCCGGCGGGGAGCTTGACCAGCCAGCGGCTGACACCCTCGCTCACCGAGCTCGCGCCGGCGCGGGGACCGTTGCTCGGCAGCTTGTCGAGCACGGCGCCCGGGCGGGCGTACAGGACGGCGGTGCGCAGGTCGCCGGGGTACTCGGCGACACCGGTGATGGTGAAGGGGGTGGATTCCAGACCGCGGGGCGCGGTGCGGTCGCCGATCCGCAGCCCGGAGGTGTTCAGGAACTCCTGGCTGGCGGCCACCTCGTGGTCGGCGCTGGGAGCACGGCCCTTGACGATGTCGTAGCGGCCGCGCCAGACCGGGTCGGCGAGGTCCGCCTCGGTGATCCGGACGTTGGTGAGGCCCTCGGCGGTGGTGGTGGCGGTGTAGGGGCCCTCGCGGAACGGCACCAGGGTGGCGCCGGGCAGGAGCCGGCGAGCGAGCTCGGCGGGGTCGGTGTCGAGGCTGAGCCGCTGCTCGGGGGTGTAGGCGGGCTGCCCGTTCTCCTTCTTGGTCTCCGAGGCGTCGGTGACGTGGAAGTCCTCCTCCGGGTTCGGGGCCTGGAGCACGACGGCGCCGCGGTCGAGGATCCGCAGCTCGGCCGCGGACTGGCCCATGGCGCGGACGACCTTCTCGGCCGGGTCGAGGTCGGCGCTGCGGAAGACCACGTCGGCGCCGGCGACGCCGAGCACGGGCAGCGCGACCATGGCGACGACGAGGGCGCTGCGGCCCTTGGCGCGCAGGGCGTCGCGGCGGGCGATGCGCAGGGCGACCCGCCAGGAACTGAGCTTCACTCCGCCACCGGGCCCTTCGCGTTGGTGGCGGCGGCGAGGAGGAGGCTGCCGGCGTCCTGGCTGGCGCTCTCGTCGACCATCCGGCCGTCGCGCAGGAAGACGACCCGGTCGGCCCAGGCGGCGTGCCGGGGTTCGTGGGTGACCATCATGGCGGCGGCGCCGGCGTCGCAGCGGGCGCGCAGGACGGCGAGCACGGACTCGCCGGTGGTGGAGTCGAGGGCGCCGGTGGGCTCGTCGGCGAGGACGAGGCGGCGGTCGCCGATCAGGGCGCGGGCGATGGCGACGCGCTGCTGCTGGCCGCCGGACATGTCGTCGGGGAAGCGGTCGGCGAGCTCGGGGATGCCGAGCTCCTCCAGGGCGACGAGGGCCTCGCGGCGGGCGGCGCGGGCGGACAGGCCGTCGAGCTCGCGCGGCAGGGAGATGTTCTCGGCGGCGGTGAGGGCCGGTATCAGGTTGTAGTCCTGGAAGACGTAGCCGACGGAGCGGCGGCGGACCTCGGCGAGCCGCTTGCGGTCGAGGCCGCCGAGGGCGACGCCCTCGACCAGCACCTGGCCGGTGCTGGGGGTGTCGAGGCCGCCGGCGAGGGTCAGCAGGGTGGACTTGCCGGAGCCGGACGGGCCCATGACGGCGACGAACTCGCCGGGGCGGACCTTGAGGTCGACGCCGCGCAGCGCCTGGACCTCGCCGGCGCCCTGGCCGTGGACGCGGGTGACGTTGTCCAGGTGCAGGACGGCGTCGCCGCTCCTGGTCGGATCGGTGTGGGACACGGTTCCCCCTGCTGTGGTGGGGCCCGTCGCGCGGTGGCGGCGGTCGGGCCGGTGGTTCGGGTTCAAGCCGGTTCGGTGCGGGCCCAGTGGTACGGGCAGGTGTCAGGCCTTGCTGCGGCGGCGGCCGAAACGGGCGGGCGCGGCCGCCGCGCCGTCACCCGCCCCGGCGGCGCGCTTCTCGGCCGCGCGGGCCTGCTCCGCCTCCGCGTGCTGGGCGAGCCGGGTCTCGCAGTGGTCGAGCCAGCGGACCTCGGCCTCGGTCTGGAAGATCAGCTGTTCGAGGACGAGCAGCCAGGCCAGGTCGGCCCCGGGCTGCTCGGGCCCGCCTGGCCGGCTCTCGCCGGCCAGGGCGCGGGCCTTGAGCCGGGTGTAGTCCTGGAGCGCCTTGATGCTGTGCCGGCGCTGGCCCTGGACGACCGCGGGCACGTCGACGCCGGGGACGGTGACGGCCATCGCGAGCTTGATGGCGAGTTCGTCCCGGGGCGGGTTGGTGCGCGGCACCGGGGTGTCGAACCAGGTCCGCAGTTCGGCGCGGCCGGCTTCGGTGGCCTCGTAGAACTGGTGGCCCTCCTCGTCCTCCCCGGCGGGGACGACCAGGCCGTCGCGTTCCAGTCGGGCCAGGGTGGTGTAGACCTGGCCGACGTTCAGCGGCCAGGTGGCGCCGGTGCGCGCCTCGAACTCGGTTCTCAGCTGGTAGCCGTAGCGCGGCCCCTGGTCGAGCAGGGCGAGCAGGCCGTGGCGGATGGACATACCGAGTATGTATACCCGGTATGCTCGACGGGTCAAGCCGGGACCCCGAGGGGCGCCCGGCGACAAAGCCCTGCGCGGAAGCCCTGCCAGGAGCCCTGCCAGGAGCCCTGCCAGGAGCACCGGACGGAAGCCCCGGACGGAAGCCCTGCCAGGAGCCCCCGCGAAGGACCCCGGACGGGAGCCGACGCGGGCGGGCCGACGGCGACCGGTAACGTCGTACCGCGTGAGCCAGTTGCGCATCGCCACCTTCAACCTGCTGCACGGCCGACCGCTGGCCCCCGACGGCGCCCCGCGCCCCTTCCCGCCCGACCCCGGGGCACCGCTCGCGGAGGCGGTGGCCGCACTGGACGCCGACGTGCTGGCGCTCCAGGAGGTGGACCGGCACCAGGCCCGCTCCGGCGGCACCGACCAGGCCGCCGTCGCCGCCGCCGCGATGGGCGCCGCCGACTGGCGCTTCGCCGCGGCCCTGCACGGCCGCCCCGCGCCGGTGGCCGGCTGGCTGCCGGAGCCCTCCGCGCCCGCCGGGATCCAGGTGTACGGGCCGGCCGACCTCGGCGCGCAGGCACCGCCCGCCTACGGCACCGCGCTGCTGACCCGGCTGCCGGTGCTGCACTGGCGGGCCCGCCGGTTCGCTCCGGCGCCGTTCGGACTCCCGCTGCGGGTGGCCGGACGGCGCGGACTGACGCCCGTTCCGGACGAGCCGCGCGCCGCGCTGGCGGCGGTGCTGGAGGGCGAGCGGGGGCCGTTCACCGTGGTCGCGGCGCACCTGTCGTTCGTCCCCGGCTGGAACATGGCGCAGCTGGCGGCGATCCGCCGGTGGATCGCCGACCTGCCGCAGCCGTACCTGGTGCTGGGGGACTTCAACCTGGTGGGCGCGGTGCCGCGCACGGTGCTGGGCGGGGCGAGCGCGCTGGAGCGGTCGGTGCCCCGGGCGCGGGTGCGGGAGCTGCGGGCGGCCCGGCGGGCCCGGCCGGCGCTGGTGGAGCCGCGCCGGCGGCGGGTGCGGGAGCCCCGGCCGCGGCTCTCGGGCTGGTACGACCTGGCGCGCACCCCCACCTACCCCTCGCACCGGCCGGCGGTGCAGTTCGACCACGTGCTGGCGGTGGGGGTGCCGCGGACGGCGGTGGGCCCGGCGACGGCGCCCCGCACGGCGGTGTCGGACCACCGCCCGCTGGTGGTCCGGGTCTCGTTGTAGGCCCTCTCCTTCGGATCACGCCAGGCTGTCGCCGCCGGGATCCGAAGGAGAGGCCCTGGCCAGCCTCACTGCCGGGAGAGATGGGCGTTCTGCTGCGGGACGTGCGGGACGGACGGCGCGCGCGGGGCCGGCGGGGCGGGCTGCCCGCCGGAGTCGGCCGGGGCCGGGGCGGCCGCGGCGGCGATGGCGACGGCGGGCCGGTCGGTGACCGGCGGCGGGTCGTACTGGAGGAGCAGCATGGCCGCGTCGTCGCCGAGCTGGCGTCCGACGTGGCGCACGACGTCCTCGTGCAGGCGGTGCAGCACCTCGACGGGTCCGCCGTCGGCGTGCCGGGGGAAGCGTTCGGCGAGCGGGTAGAAGACGCCGGCCCGGTCGCGGGCCTCGATGACGCCGTCGGTGAAGAGCAGGACCCGGTCGCCGGGGCGGAGCGGGACCCGGTGCACCGGGGGCCGGACATCGGCGGGGTCGAGCACGCCGAGCGGGGGCACCGTCTCGGCGAGTTCGAGCGGACGGACGGCCTCGCCGCCGCGCAGCAGCAGCGGGGCGGGGTGGCCGCAGTTGACGATCTCGGCGGTGCCGTCGGGGCCGACGCCGATCAGGACGAGGGTGACGAACTCCTCCTCGACGCCGGGGTGGTCGTTCTCGTGCAGGGCGCGGTCGAGGCTGTCGGCGAGCCAGCCGGCGACCTTGTCGAGGGCGGCCTCCTGGTGGGCGGCCTCACGGAAGGCGCCGAGCACGGCGGCGGCGGTCTCGACGGCGCCGAGGCCCTTGCCGCGCACGTCGCCGACGACGGCGCGCACGCCGTGCCGGGTGTTGACGACTTCGTAGAGGTCGCCGCCGATGCGGGCGTGGGCGGCGGCGGCCGCGTAGTGGACGGCGGCGCGGACGGTGCCGACCCGGTCGGGGACCGGGCGCAGCAGGACGCGCCGGGCGATGGAGGCGACCAGCTGGGCGTCGGCGAGGAGGCGCTCCTGGCGCAGCCTCAGGGTGGCGCTGACCCAGCTGATCACGGCGACGAGGACGATGGCGAAGACGGTGGCGCTGTGCACGGACTCGGCGAGCACGTCGTTGCGCACGGCCATGACGAAGGCGGCGACCTCGGTGCAGGCGCCGATGGCGAGGGGGTACCAGGTGCGTCGGCTGACCACGGCGGCCAGCGCGGGGACGGCGGTGAGCGCCGGTTCGACGGTCACCGCGGCGTCGGTGAAGTAGTCGAGGACGACGACCAGCGCCATACCGATGAACGGCAGCGACAGCGCCGTCCTCGGCCAGGTGCCGGTCGCGCCGGGTGCGGTTCCCGGGGTCGGCCCGGCGAACCGTTCTCTGATCCATCCGGTCGCGCTCAACTTCGGTTCTCCAGCAGAAGACGCGGATGCCCGGGGGCACCTGCGGTGATGACTGAGGGTTAGGGAATACGGGCCTCGCTGGCGGCCGGAGCACGGGGGTTGACCGGTTACCGACCCCACAATAGGCGCGAAACGTGCACTACGCACAGGTTTCGCCCGATGCCGTGATGACTTGAATGCTCTCTGTGACTCATTCTTCACTGTTCCCGATCAGGAGCCGTTCCAACTCTTTTCGGTCGGGAAGTCCTGCGGGTTGTTCGATCCGACCGCTCCGGACGTACAGGAACGAGGCCGTGACCTGCTCCAGTGGAACGCCGGCCTGTTCGGCCCACGCCAGTCGGTACACGGCGAGTTGGAGCGGGTCGGCGGTCTCCTCGCGGTGCGTCTTCCAGTCCACCACTTCGTAGCGTGACGCGCCGCCGATTTCTGACCCGTCGTCACCGTCACGGTAGACCGCGTCGATCCGGCCGCGCACCACCCGGCCCGCCAGCACCAGTTGGAACGGCGCCTCGACCCGCAGCGGCGCCCGGTCGGCGTACGGGGTGCGCAGGAACGCCTCCTTCAGCCGCTCCAGGTCCTGCTCGTCCTCGATGCCGTCGTCGTCGGCGCCGGGCAGCGCGCCCGGGCCGATCAGCATCAGCGGTTCGATCCGCGACTGCACCCAGGCGTGGAAGCGGGTGCCGCGCCGGGCGGCGGGCTGCGGCGGGCGGGGCATCGGCCGGGCGAGGTCGTGCGCGAAGCCGTCCGGGTCGGCGGCCAGCCGCAGCAGCTGGGTGGCGGAGAGCGAGGCCGGCAGCGGCACCTCCCGCACCCGGCCGCGGGAGCGCTCCAACTCGCCTATCAGCGCGGTGAGGTCGCGGTCCCAGGACTCGACCAGCCGGCGGTCCTCGGGCGCCATCGGCCCGGGGTCGGGGGCGGGCCGCCCGGCCAGGCGCTGGTGCACGACCTCGGCGACCCGGCGGCGGGCGTGCTGGGCGGCCGGGTCCAGCGGCAGCGGCCAGGGGCGTTCGACGGGCGCGGCGAGCGCCGGGTTCTCGGCGCCCTCCGCGGGCGGCTCGGCCCAGCGGTCGATCTCGCCGTTGCCGGGGAGTCCGGCGTGCTCGCGCAGCTGCTCCAGGAAGGCGGAGGGGCCGCGCGGGGTCTTCTGGCTGGGCCCCCACCAGTGGCCGGAGGCGAGCAGCAGGGCCCGGGGGCGGGTGAAGGCGACATAGCCGAGGCGCAGTTCCTCGGTGGCGGAGTGCTCGGCCAGCGCCGCCCTGAACTCCTTCATGGCCTTGGCGTTCCAGCCGCCCCGCACATCGGGCAGGGTGGCGGCGTCGCCGCGCAGGGCGTGCGGCAGCACCCGCTTGGCGCTGGTCCAGCGCTCGCGCGGGGACGAGGACGGGAAGGCGCCCTTGACCAGGCCGGGCACCGCGACGACGTCCCACTCCAGGCCCTTGGACTTGTGCGCGGTGAGGACCTTGACGGTGTCCTCGCCGCCGGGCAGGCCGGCGTCCAGGCCCCGGTCGTGCTCCTGGGCGGCGCGCAGGAAGCCGAGGAAGGCGGCCAGGCCCGGGTCGCCGTCGAGGTCGGAGAAGGAGGCGGCGACGTCGAGGAAGGCGTGCAGGGTCTCCCGGCGGCGGGCGGCGAGCGCGTGCGGGGAGGCGGCGAGTTCCACCTCCAGGCCCGTGACGGCGAGCACCCGGTGCAGCACGTCCATCAGCGGTTCGGCGAGCGAGCGGCGCAGCTCCCGCAGCTCGCGGGCGAGCCGGGCGAAGCGGATCCGGGCCTCGGCGGAGAACGCCGGGGCGTCCGGGTCCTCGGGCTCCTCGCCGTCGAGGAAGCTCTCCAGGGCGTCGGCGAGCGAGACCACCTCGGTGGGGTCGGTCTCGGCGACGGCGGCGGCGAGCGGCTCCACCCCCTCGGGCCGGGCGGTGCGGACGAGTTCGGCGGCGCGCCGGCCGAGCAGCGCGAGGTCGCGCGGGCCGATCCGCCAGCGCGGGCCGATCAGCAGCCGGACCAGCGCGGCATTGGCGGTCGGGTCCTGGAGCACCTCGCACACCGCGACCAGGTCGGCCACCTCGGGCAGGTGGAGCAGCCCGCCGAGGCCGACCACCTCGACCGGCACCTCGCGGGCGACCAGCGCGGCGTGCACGTCGGGGAAGGCCGCGCCGCCCCGGCACAGCACAGCGATCCGGCCGGGGGCGGTACCGGTGCGCACCAGGTGGGCGATCTCGTCGGCGAGCCAGTCGATCTCCTCGGCGTGGGTGGGCAGCAGCGCGGCCCGCACCCGGCCGTCGAGTTCGGCCCCGGGGGCGGGGCGCAGCGCCTCGACGCCCTCGTGCATGGCGCGCAGCGGCGCGGCCAGCCCGTTGGCGAGGGCGAGCAGCCGGCCGCCGCTGCGGCGGTTCTCGCTGAGCGCGTACCGGTCGGCGGGGGTGCCGTCGGCGGCGGGGAAGTGGCGCGGGAAGTCGTCGAGGTTGGCGACGGAGGCGCCGCGCCAGCCGTAGATGGCCTGGCAGGGGTCCCCGACCGCGGTGACGGGGTGGCCTGGGGCGGTGCCGTCCGGGCCGGCGCCGAACAGGCCGGCCAGCATCAGCCGCTGGGCGACGGAGGTGTCCTGGTACTCGTCGAGCAGCACCACCCGGTACTGGTCCCGCAGCAGGGCGCCGACCTCCGGGCGCTGCTGGGCGAGCCGGGCGGCGGCGGCGATCTGGTCGCCGAAGTCCATCAGCCCGGCGGCGCTCTTGCGGCGCCGGTAGTCCTCGACCAGGCGCAGCAGTTCCAGCCGGGCCCGGGCGGTGGCGGGCACCGCCCGCAGGTCCTCGTTGCCGAGCCGGACGCCGACCAGGGCGTCGAGCAGGTCCTCGTCGTGGGCGCGCAGCCGCTCCGGCGTGACGAGGTGCTCGGCGAGTTCTCCGTCCAGCGCGGTGAGGTCGGCGACCAGGCCGGTGAAGGTGCCGGTGAGGGCGGGGAACGGGCCCCGGGCGGTGCGCAGCACCTTGGCGGCGAGCTGGAAGCGGGTGGCGTCGGCGAGCAGCCGGACGTCGGGCTCGATGCCGATGCGCAGGCCGTGCTCCTTGAGGAGGCGGCCGGCGAAGGCGTGGTAGGTGGAGATCTCGGGTTCGCCGAGGTCCTCGTCGGCGGGGCCGGCGAAGTGGCCGTCGTCCGCCGGGGGCTGCCCGACCCCGGCCTGGCGCAGGGCGGAGCGGACGCGCTCGGCGAGCTCGCCGGCGGCCTTGTTGGTGAAGGTGAGGCCGAGGACCTGCTCGGGGCGGACGGCACCGGAGCCGACCAGCCAGACGACCCGGGCGGCCATCACGGTGGTCTTGCCTGAGCCGGCGCCGGCCACGATGACGGCGGGCCGCAGCGGGGCGCCGATCGCCGCGATCTGCTCCCGGTTGAAGGGGATGCCCAGCAGCTCCTTGAGCTGTTCGGGATGGCTGAGCACGGCGGTCACCACGCAACGGTAACGGGGGCCGCCGACAGCCCGGGCCCCGCTGTGGCGACGGCCACGTGTTGCGAGGGCCACGCCGCGCGGCCGCCGCGCGGGTCGCGGGGGCGGAAGGACGGGCCTACTCGACCACCTGGACGCCCTCGCGCTGGGCGGAGCAGCTGCGCCGGAAGGTGCAGCGGTCGCAGCCTCCGCCGGTCTGCGGGACGAAGCGTTCGGCGAGGATCCGCCCGGCGGCGTCGGCGAGCAGGTTCTCGATCCACGGCTCGCCGTCGGGCGGGTCCTGCCGCTGCACCTTGGGCGCCTCGGGGACGGTCTTGTCGGGCTTGCGGAGCTGGACGAGTTCGGCGCCGCCGGACTCGGCGGCGCCGGCCGCGTCGAAGCCGGGCAGCCCGTTGAGCGCGCCGGAGCGGACGGCGAGCTGGTAGACGGCGAGCTGCTTGTGGTCGGGCAGGGACTTGTCGGTGGGCGTCTGCTTGCCGGTCTTGAAGTCGACCACGTAGGCGCGGCCGGCCTCGTCCTGCTCGACCCGGTCCATCGAGCCGCGGATCCGCACCTGGACGCCGCCGGCGTCGAGGGTGACGTCGAAGCCGTGCTCGGTGGCGACCACGTCGCGGCCGCGGGCCATCACGTGCCAGGTGAGGAAGCGCTCCAGGGCGTCGCGGGCCTCGGACTTCTCCTGCTGGGACTTCCACGGCGCGTCGAAGGCGAGCGCGTCCCACACGGTGTCCAGGCGTTCCATCAGGACGGCGAGGTCGGCGGGGGTGCGGCCGGAGCCGACCTCGTCGGCGAGGGCGTGCACCACGTTCCCGAAGCCCTGCGCGGCGGAGGAGGTGCCGCGGGCCTTGACCTCCTTGTCGAGGAACCACTGGAGCGAGCAGCTCTCCAGCTGTTCCAGGCCGCTGCCGGACAGCCGCACCGGCAGCGCGGCGTCGCGCAGCGGGGCGGGGGCGGCGGTGGCGTCGTCCAGGCCCCACCAGGCCTCGGGGCGGGCGGCCGGGACGAGCGGGCGGCCCTCCTCGTCGGTGGCGAGGGCGAGGGTGGCGAGCCGTTCGGCGGCGGCGCGGCGCAGCTCGGGCGAGCGGGTGGGGTCGACGGTGACCGCGCGCAGCTCGGCGACCAGCGCGGGCACGGCGAGCGGGCGGCGCGGGCGGTGGGTGACGTCCTCGACGGTGACGGCCGGGGTGCGGCGCAGCACCCGGCCGGTCCTGGGGTCGACGTCCTCGCGGTAGAGCTCGCGCAGGAAGCGGGACGGCTGGTCGCCGTCGTCGGCGGGGGCCTTGACGGCGGTGACGACCAGCCGGTCCTTGGCCCGGGTGGCGGCGACGTAGAAGAGGCGGCGTTCCTCTGCGAGCAGGGCGGCGGGGGTGAGGGGCTCGGCGAGGCCGTCGCGGCCGATCCGGTCGGCCTCCAGCAGGGAGCCGCGGCGGCGCAGGTCGGGCCAGAGGCCGTCCTGGACGCCGGCCACCACGACGAGCCGCCACTCCAGGCCCTTGGCCCGGTGGGCGGTCATCAGCCGGACCGCCTCGGGGCGCACGGCCCGCACGGTGAGGGTGTCGGCCGCGATGTCCTGGGCCTCCAGCTCGGCGAGCAGGTCGAGGGCGCCGCGGTGGCCGGTGACCTGCTCCTCGGCGCGGGCGGCGGTCTCGAACAGGGCGCAGACGGCGTCGAGGTCCCGGTCGGCGTTGCGGCCGACGGCGCCACCGCGCAGGGCGGCGCGTTCCAGGCGTTCGCGCCAGCGGCGGGAGCCCTCCCAGAGCTGCCAGAGGGCGTCCTCGGCGGTGCAGCCGCCGGCGAGGGCCTCGCGGACCTTGCGCAGCAGACTGCCGAGGGCGTGGGCGCGGCGGGCGTAGGGGGTGTCCAGCACGGCGAGTCGCTCGGGTTCGGCGAGGGCCTCGCGGAGCAGCTCGCCGGCCGGGCGGGGGACGGCGG
>NZ_JAIY01000006.1:1236727-1244517 GCF_000710405.2 Kitasatospora sp. MBT66
TCGGCGGCCTCGGCGCGCAGGGCGGCCCGCTCCTCCTCGCGCAGGGTGCGGCCGAGGCGGCGCAGGTCGGCGCCGTCCAGGCCGCCGAGCGGACCGGTGAGCAGGGCGTGCGCGAGTTCGGTGGTGAGCGGGTCGGGCGTGCCGGGGCCGGCCCCGCCGTCCTCGGTGTCCCGGTCGTCCTCGGCGTCGTCCCGGCGGTCGCGGACGGCCTGCTCGGCGCAGACCCGCAGCGCCAGCAGCAGCTGGGCGACGGCCGGCTCCTCGCGCAGCGGCAGGTCGTCGCCGTCGATCTCCAGCGGCACCCCGGCCGCGCCGAGCGCCCGCCGCACCCCGGGGATGGACCGGGCGCCGGCCCGGACCAGCACCGCCATCTCGCCCCACGGCACGCCGTCCTCCAGATGGGCCCGGCGCAGCAGGTCGGCGACCGAGTCCAGTTCGGCGCCGGGGGTCGGGTAGGTGCGGACCTCGACCCGGCCGCCCTCCCGGGCGGGCAGCGGGGCGCGGTGCTGGGCGAGCTTGTCGCTGGGCAGCCGGCCCATCGGCATCCGGCGGGTGAGTTCGCGGGCGGCGGCGAGCAGCACGGCGCCCGAGCGGCGGGACACCCGCAGCACCTTGACCTCGGCGGGGCGGCCGTCGGCGTGCCGGAAGGTCTGCGGGAACTCCAGGATGCCGTTGATGTCGGCGCCGCGGAACGCGTAGATGGACTGGTCCGGGTCGCCGACGGCGACCAGCTCCCGCCCGCCGCCGGCCAGCCGCCGCAGCAGCCGGACCTGGGCCGGGTCGGTGTCCTGGTACTCGTCGACGAAGACCGCGTCGTAGCGCTCGCGCAGGCTCCGCTCGACCTCGGGGCGCTCGGCGAGCAGCACGGCGCGGTGCACCAGCTCGGCGTAGTCGAGGACGCCGCGCAGGTCGAGGACGTCGAGGTAGTCGGCGAGGAAGTGCGCGGCGGCGGCCCAGTCGGGGCGCCGCACGCCCTCGGCGAAGCGGGCCAGCTCGTCCTCGCCCAGCCCGAGCTCACGGCTGCGGGCGAGGACGGCGCGGACCTCGTCGGCGAAACCGCGGGTGGTCAGGCAGGCCCGCAGGTCGAGCGGCCAGGCGATCCGGGAGCGGCCGCGCCGGGCGTCCTCGGCGCCGCCGGCGAGCAGCTCGCGGACCATGACGTCCTGCTCGGGGCCGGAGAGCAGCCGCAGCGGCTCGGCGTAGTCGGCCGGGTCCTGGTGGGCGCGGAGCAGGGCGTAGCAGAAGGAGTGGAAGGTGGTGGCCTGCGGGGCGGCGGCGCGGGCACCGGCGGCGGTGGCGGAGAGCCGTCCGGCCATCCGGTCGCGCAGCTCCACGGCGGCCTTGCGGCTGAAGGTGAGGACGAGGATCCGCTCGGGATCGGTGCCGTTCTCGATCCGCCGGGCGACGGCCTCGACCAGCGTCGTGGTCTTGCCCGTGCCCGGGCCGGCGAGCACCAGCAGCGGACCGCCCGCGTGCTCGACCACGGCGCGCTGGTAGGCGTCGAGTTCGGGCGGTACGGGCGGTACGAGGGGGCTGCGCACCAGACGGTAGGGGGAGCTCACGGACGTCCTGGGGGTCGTGCTCGGCAACTGCGGGCGGGCCCCGCGAGGGGCCCGTCGTACATCGAGCCTACGATCCTGCCCCGTCATTCCCGTCCGCGCACATGATTCCGGCCGATCCGGACCGTAGGCGCTACCTGTCGCCCAGTCCCTGGGCGCCGCCGTCCCAGCGGGCGCGCCGCAGGTCGACCCGGGGCGGGTCGGCGAGCTCGCGCAGCGGGGTGCCCTCGTCGCCGTAGTGGCCCAGGGCGCGGTGCTCGTGGCCGGGCAGCAGGCGGCCGTCGGCGCGGACCACCCGCCACCAGGGGACGGCGCCGCCGTACAGGGCCATCACCCGGCCGACCTGCCGGGGCCCGCCCTGGCCGAGGTACTCGGCGATGTCTCCGTAGGTCATCACCCGGCCGGGTGGAATCCGCTCGGTCAGGTCGAGCACGAGTTCGGCGAAGGGAGGCAGCTCGCCGTGGCCGGCCTCGTCGGGGGCGTCCGTCACCTGCGGCATTCTTCCGCATCCGGCCGGACGGCGGGGGCCGTGCGAACGATCCGCCGCGCCCGATCCGGCCCCTGTCCAGCGCGGGGCGCCGAGGCATGCCACCATCTTCGGGGCGGTGAGTGGTGATACGAGGACAAGACCAGATGACCGGGACGGCTGACGTGGGTGTGGACGAGGGCTCCGACGAGTCCTCCGCCAGCATGCCCGCAGGTCGCGGCGGACAGCCTGCCGCCGCGCCGTCACCGGAAGTCTCCCTGATCAAGGAACGGACGATCAAGAGCCCCCAGTCGGCCGGCCCCGCGACCGGGGCGCCCGCCGCCGTACCCAGCCAACCGCCCGCGGCCGACCCCGGACCGGGGGCTGTGACCGACGGCACGGAAGCCCCGCAGCCCGGGCACGATCCGCTGGACGACACCCCGCACCTGGATGTCGACGAACCGCTGCTCGCCGCCCGCGCGCACCGCCCCTCGGACCTCATCCGCTTCCTGGCCGGCGTCTTCGGCATCGTCGCGGTGTTCGTGCTCGCCGGTGTGGCGACCTCGACCACCACCGGCATCGAGATCGACATCGCCGAGAACGCGCCCCGCTTCTCCCCGGTGCTGTCCACCATCACCGGCCTGGTCTCCAACGTCGCGGTGCTGGCCGTGCCGCTCGCCTTCGCGGTCGAGCGGCTGATCAAACGCGACGGGCTGCGGGTCGCCGACGGCGTGCTCGCCTCGGTCCTGGCCTACGGCGTCTCGCTGGGCATCGACTGGTGGGTGGCCGAGGGCGCCTCCGACCACATCCGGGACGCGCTGACCCGCTTCCCGCTGGACTCCGTCGGCACCCTCACCGATCCGGTGCACGGCTACCTCGCCCCGGTGATCGCCTATATGACCGCGGTCGGCATGTCGAGCAGACCGCGCTGGCGGGTCGCCCTGTGGGTGGTGGTCGTCTTCAGCGGCATCACCGAGCTGCTC
This sequence comes from Kitasatospora sp. MBT66, assembly GCF_000710405.2. Lineage (NCBI taxonomy): Bacteria > Bacillati > Actinomycetota > Actinomycetes > Kitasatosporales > Streptomycetaceae > Kitasatospora > Kitasatospora sp. MBT66. The sequence goes on from NZ_JAIY01000006.1 coordinate 1,239,736, forward strand.
GGCGGCTACACCACCCCGCTGTCCCTGCTGCTCACCGTGCTGATCGGCTGGTCCGTCGCCTACGGGACCCTCTACGCGATCGGCTCGCCGAACATCCGGCCCACCGGGCAGCACCTGATGATCGGCCTGCGCAAGGTCGGCTTCACCCCGGCCAGCGCCCACCGCGCCCCCGACGCCCCCGGCGGCACCCGCCGCTACCTGGTCGCCCAGCAGAGCGGCCCGCCGCTGGACGTCCACATCGTCGACCGCGAGCAGCAGGCCTCCGGCTTCTTCTACCGGGCCTGGCGCCGGCTGCGGCTGCGCTCGGTGGCCGTGCGGCGCAGCCCGCAGTCGCTGCGCCAGGCGCTGGAGCAGGAGGCGCTGATCGCGTACGCGGCCGCCGCCTCCGGGGCCCGCGCCCCACAGCTGGTCGCCACCTCCGAGCTGGGCCCGGACGCCGCGATCCTGGTCTACGAGAACGTCGAGGGCCGCACCCTGGACGACCTCGCCGACGAGGAGGTGACCGACCGGGTGATGGCCTCGCTGTGGGAGTCGGTGGCCGCCCTGCACGAGCGCCGGATCGCCCACCGCCGGCTGACCGGCGAGTCGCTGCTCGTCGTCGACGGGAAGACGGCCTGCCTGGTCAACCTCTCCGGCGGCGACATCGCGGCCACCGACCTCACCCTGCGCATCGACGTCGCCCAGCTGCTCACCACCTTCGCGCTGCGGATCGGCCCGGAGCGCACGGTCGCCACCGCCAACGCGGTGCTCGGCGCCGAGCGGGTCGCCCAGGCGCTGCCGCTGCTCCAGCCGGTCGGGATGAGCCGCTCGACCAGGGTCGACCTGAAGAAGCTCGGCAAGGAGCGCAAGGCCGCCGCCCAGGCCAAGGCACTGGAGCAGGTCGCCGCCGGCGAGCGCACCCAGGAGCAGGCCGAGGAGGACATCGCGGTCGCCGGCGAGGACCTGCTCAGCCGGATCCGCGGCCAGATCCTGCAGATCGCGCCCGAGGCGCCGATGGAGCCGGCCAGGCTGGAGCGGCTCAAGCCGAAGACCCTGATCATGGTGATCGCGTTCGCGTTCGCCGCCTATCTGACGCTGACCACCGTCAAGCCGGCCCAGCTCAAGCTCTCCCAGATGGACTGGGCCTGGGCCGCGGTGGCGCTCGCCGCGGCGGGCTTCTCCTACGTGGCCGCGGCGATGAGCCTGACCGGCTTCGTCCCGGAGAAGCTGCCGTTCCGCCGGACCGTGGCCGCCCAGATCGCCGGCTCCTTCGTGAAGCTGGTCGCCCCGGCCGCGATCGGCGGCATCGCGCTGAACACCCGCTACCTGCAGAAGGCGGGCATCCGCTCCGGCCAGGCGGTCGCCTCGGTCGGCGCCTCCCAACTGGCCGGCCTGACCGGGCACCTGCTGCTGCTGTTCAGCTTCGGTCTGATCACCGGAAGCCAGACCAACGGCGACCTCTCCGCCTCCCGCGCGGTGATCATCGGCGTGCTGAGCGCGGCCGTGCTGGCGCTGGTGGTGGCGGCGGTCGCCCCGCTGCGGCGGTTCGTGCTGAACCGGCTGCGCTCGCTGTTCTTCGGCGTGGTGCCGCGGATGCTCGACCTCATGCAGACGCCCAGCAAGCTGGTCACCGGCTTCGGCGGCATCCTGCTGCTGACCCTGTCGTTCACCGCCTGCCTGGACGCCTCGGTGCAGGCCTTCGGCGGCTCGATCTCCTTCTCGGCGGTCGCCGTGGTCTTCCTGACCGCCAACGCGGCCGGCTCCGCCATCCCCACCCCCGGCGGCATCGGCCCGGTCGAGGTCGCCCTGATCGGCGCGCTCACCGTCGCCGACGTGCCGGCCGCCGTCGCCACCCCGGCGGTCTTCCTCTACCGGGCGCTCACCTTCTGGCTGCCGGTGGTGCCCGGCTGGATCTCCTACAACGTGCTCCAGCGCAAGGGCGCGCTCTAGCGACCCGTTCCGGGCTCCTCGGGGAAGGGGCCCGGGAACGCGGAAAGGGTCCGGGAACGGAAAGGTCCGGAACCCGGAAAGGGCCCCGGAACGCGGAAAGGGCCCGCCGGAGCGGGCCCTTCACGGTGGTCGGTGCGACGCGGTGCGATCAGTAGACCGGCTTGTGCGGCTCGATCTGGTTCACCCAGCCGAGCACGCCGCCGCCCAGGTGGACGGCGTTGGAGAAGCCCGCCGACTTCACCACGGCCAGCACCTCGGCCGAGCGGACGCCCGACTTGCAGTGCAGCACGATCTTCCTGTCCTGCGGCAGCTGCTCCAGCGCGTTGCCCATCAGGAACTCGTTCTTCGGGATCAGCACCGCGCCGGGGATGCTGACGATCTCGTACTCGCCGGGCTCGCGGACGTCGATCAGGAAGATGTCCTCCTTGTCGTCCTGCCACTGCTTGAGCTGCTTCGAGGTGATCGTCGAACCGGCGGCCGCGGCCTGCGCCTCCTCCGACACGACGCCGCAGAAGGCCTCGTAGTCGATGAGCTCGGTGACGGTCGGGTTCTCGCCGCAGAGCGCGCAGTTCGGGTCCTTGCGGACCTTCACCTGGCGGTAGTTCATCTCCAGGGCGTCGTAGATCATCAGTCGGCCGACCAGCGGGTCGCCGACCCCGGCCAGCAGCTTGATCGCCTCGGTGACCTGGATCGAGCCGATCGACGCGCACAGCACGCCCAGCACGCCGCCCTCGGCGCAGGAGGGGACCATGCCCGGCGGCGGCGCCTCCGGGTAGAGGCAGCGGTAGCAGGGGCCGTGCTCGGCCCAGAACACGCTCGCCTGGCCGTCGAAGCGGTAGATCGAGCCCCACACGTACGGCTTGCCGAGCAGCACCGCGGCGTCGTTCACCAGGTAGCGGGTGGCGAAGTTGTCGGTGCCGTCCACGATCAGGTCGTAGCCGGAGAAGATCTCCATGACATTGGAGTTGTCGAGGCGCTCGTCGTGCAGGATCACCTCGACGTACGGGTTGATCTCCTTGACCGAGTCCCGCGCCGACTCGCCCTTCGAGCGGCCGATGTCCGACTGGCCGTGGATGATCTGCCGCTGCAGGTTCGACTCGTCGACGACGTCGAACTCGACGATCCCCAGCGTTCCGACGCCGGCCGCGGCCAGGTACATCAGCGCGGGCGAGCCCAGACCGCCGGCGCCGACACACAGCACCTTGGCGTTCTTCAGCCGCTTCTGCCCGGCCATGCCCACGTCGGGGATGATCAGGTGGCGGGAGTACCTGCGGACCTCGTCGACGGTGAGCTCGTCGGCCGGCTCGACCAGGGGTGGCAGCGACACGGGTTCTCCGTTGCTCGTCGGTTCGGGTGGCCGGGGCCAACCTCTTGGGGCTTGTTGCGACGCCACCGCGGTGGCTCTGCTAGGCCAACAGTGTCACGCCGCCCCGGTATTCCGAGACAGCCCGTCCGAAGGACGAGACGGGCCGCACCGGATGGTGGGACCACGCGGCGGGCCCCGGAACGGTCGCCGCGGACCGTCCCGGGGCCCGGAAGCAGCGGGTTTCCGGTGCTGTCGCGGCCCGGACCGGTCCAGGCCGGTCCGGGCCGCGACGGAGGCGCCGGCTCAGACCCGGCAGGCCGTCTCCAGCCAGACGTCCCCCAGCGACTCCTCCAGCGGCACCTGTGTCCGCCAGCCGAGACGGTCCCTGGCGGTCCGCACATCGGCCTGCCGCCACGGCACCGGCTCCCCCGCGGGCGCCCGCCCCTCGCCCGGACGGGGCTCCGCCGGCCGGTGGCCGGGCAGGTGGTGCGCGGGCACGTGCCCCGGCACGTGCTCGACCGGACCGCCCGCCTGCGCGGGCAGGACGACCTGCCGGTTCTCCTCCACCACCGAGCCCTCGAAGCCGGACGCCCGGACCAGCAGCTGGGCCGCCTCCCGGGCCCGGACGGCATGCCCGCTGCCGATGTTGATCACCCCGGTCGCGGCCGAGACCGCGGCCGCCTGGATCGCCCGCGCGACATCCCTGACATCCACGAAATCCCGGTATCCGGACAGGTCCGGCATCCGCACCTGGGACTCCTCGCGCTCCAGCGCCCGCCGCAGCCCCTCCGCCAGCCGCCCGAACAGCGAGGCCGTCGGCGCCCCCGGGCCGACCACGTCGAACACCCGCAGCACCGCGGCGTCCAGCCCGGAGGCCAGCACCAGCTCCGTCCCGGCCAGCTTCGACACCCCGTACGGGCCCACCGGCCGGGGCTCGGCGCTCTCCGACACCGGCACCCCGCCCGGGACCGGCCCGTACTCGGCCGCCGAACCCACGTGCACCAGCCTGGCCGGCTCCCGGCTGCGCCGGATCCCCTCGCAGACGGTCGCCACGGCGAGCGTGTTGGCCCGGATCAGCGTGCGCGAGCTGCCGTAGGTGGCACCCGCGCAGTTGATCACCACCTGCGGCGCGACCGCGTCCAGGAACCGGGCCAGCGCCCCCGGACTGCCGGTGGTCAGGTCGAAACGGATGTCGGCGGAGTCACGCCGGCCGAGTACCGTCACCTGCAGTTCCGGATCCACGAGCAGGCGATCGGTGACCCGACGGCCGATGAAGCCGTCGGCGCCCAGCAGCAGCACCCTCATCGGGGGGCGTCCTTCCACGAAGCCAGACCGGGCACGGTCTGGCGGGTCCGAGTGAACAACGGGAAAGCGGGAGTTCGAGGGGTGGTCCGACCACCCCTGGGCGCCGTCCGGGCCGGCCGGCGGTCAGCGGTGCGCATCGGGACGGCCCAGCACCGGCCACGCGTACAGCAGCAGGGCAAGTGCCACCGCGCCGCCGCCGAGCAGCCCGGCGGACGGCGCGGGCGGCGCCGCCGTGCCCGCCG
>NZ_JAIY01000006.1:1245280-1245561 GCF_000710405.2 Kitasatospora sp. MBT66
GGGCCCGGCCGGCTCCGCCGAGGGCGGCCGGCGCGGCACCCGGGCGTACAGCTCCTCGGCGAGCGAGAACAGGTCGGCGTGCCGGCACCGGGCGGCGGCGGCCGGTCCCAGCCCGGCCTCCGCCAGCCCGGCGGCGATCTCCAGCGGGTCCACGGCTCGTTCGCAGAGCACCCGGTGCTCGGCCATCACCTCCCGGACCGGGTCACCGGACCCGTTCGCGAGCCCGACGGCCGCCGCTCCCCCGCCGGCCGCCATCAGACCGCCTCCGCGAAGGACCCGGC
>NZ_JAIY01000006.1:1245712-1252883 GCF_000710405.2 Kitasatospora sp. MBT66
TCGGGACCGGGTCGCTCGGGACCGGGTCTCCCGGTACGGGGGCGGCAGCGGCCTCCGGCGGCTCGGTGTGCCGGCGGTCGGTGATCCAGTACTCGGCGGGCCGGGCGAACGGCCGGGGCCGCGGGCCGGCACCGGCGTCGGGCGCGGCCGCCGGGAAGGCCGGCCACTGCGAGACCAGCTCCAGGTAGATCTCCCGGAAGGCGCCGGTCACCGGCTCCACGGCGAAGCGTTCCTGCGCCCGCAGGCGGCCGGCCAGCCCGAGCCGGGCCCGGCGCTCGTCGTCGCGCAGCAGGGCGAGGCAGGCTCCGGCCAGCGCCTGCGGGTCGCGCGGCGGCACCAGCAGCCCGGTCGGGCCGACCACCTCGCGGGCCACCCCGACATCGGTGCTGACCACCGCGCGGCCGCTCAGCATCGCGTCGGCCAGCAGGCGGGGGCGGCGCTGGGAGAGGGCGGAGAAGACCACGACGGTGCCGTCCGCCCAGGCGTCGGCGGCCGAACGGGGCCGCCCGGCGAACTCGACCGCGTCGGCCACCCCGAGCCGTTCGGCGACGGCCGCGCAGTGCGCCCGGTAGCCGGGGACGGCCTCCTCCCCGTGCAGGACCAGCCGCGCGGCGGGCAGTTCGGCCCGGACCCGGGCGAAGGCGTGCAGCGCGAGTTCGGGGTCGCGGCCCGGCTCCAGGGCGCCGGCCCAGACCAGGGTGGGGGCGTCCGGTTCGGGACCGGCCGCGGGCCGCTCCACGGCCGGGGTGCCCTCGTACACGACCCGGGTGCGCGCCGGATCGGCCCCGCAGCGGCGCTGCCACTGCTGGTCGTGGGCGCTGCCCGGGGTCAGTATCGCGGCCTGCCGGTAGGTCTCCTCGGTGAGCGCCCGGAAGAAGGCGAGCAGCAGGGCCCGGACCGGCCAGCGGTAGGGGGCCTCGCGGTAGCCGAGGTACTGCTCGCGCAGGTGCAGTCCGTGCTCGGTGACCACGAACGGCACGCCGTGCAGTTGCTTGGCGACCAGCGCGGGCAGCGCGGCCGGGCCGCCGCCGACGACATGGCAGAGGTCGGCGGCGCCGAGGCCGCCGGGCGCGGTGCCGTACCAGGGCGCGGAGAGCGGCCGCAGGCACTGTTCGAGCAGGTCGGCGGCGACCAGGACGTCGCAGACCAGCGGCTGCCCGGCGGAGGTGTCGGCGCCGGGCGAGCGCCAGACCCGCTCCAGGATGCGGCGGGCCCGGTCGGAGACCAGGAAGGCGGGCAGCGCGCCGTCGGCGCGGGCGAGTTCGGCGAGCCGGTAGAGGCCGGGGCCGAAGCCGGACCGCTCGCCGGGGCGCAGCAGGGCCCGGACCAGCCGGTCGTAGGCGGCGGCGTACTGGCGGCCGCGCAGGGCGCCGGGCGCGCGGCCGGCCGGGCGGCGCCCCCAGAGGGCGAGTTCGTGGACCGCGGGCCGGGCCGCGTCCTCCGCGTCCGCTCCGGCGTCCGTCGGCGAGGTCCCTCCGGTTCCGGCCGTCCCGGCCGTCCCGGCGAGGACGTACCACGCGAAGTCGTGCTCGCGCAGGCCGTCCACCAGCCGGTCGCACCAGCCGCCGGCGCCACGCGGGGAGCGCGGGCGCACACCCTCGGTGAGCAGTGCTACGCGCACGGGAGACCTCCAGGACAGAACGGGATCGACGGATGGCCGGGCCGAGCGGGCGGTGCCGGCCGCGCGGGCCGGTCGGCGCCCGGCCGCCCCACGGCGACGCGTGCGGCGCGTACGACGTGGGGGCGGCCCGGGGCGGAGGAGGCGTTCCGCCGCAGACACGGCGGCCCGGACCGGTGGCCGCCGTCGGCCGCCACCGGCCGTCGGCGTCCCTCGCGCGGCCGCCCTCCGGGTTCTCCGGCGGCCGCGGCTCCCCCACACCTGTTCGGTCCGACAGCAGAAAGGTAGGACCGGCCCGGGGCAATCCATCGGTCACATGCCTGGTTGCCACCTGAACGAGTGAACCGGAGTGACCTCTTCCCGATCATGGCGTTAACGGCGGCCCCTCACGGGGTATCCCCCGCCCCACCACGACGGGGGCGGGCGTCAGGCCCGGCCCAGCAGCTCCTTCACCGCCCTGGCGACGGCGTCGGGGTGCTCCATCATCGCGACGTGCCCGGAGTCCGGCAGCACCAGCAGCCGGGAGTCCGCGAAGGCCGCGCAGGCCCGGCGGGCGGAGCGGTAGGAGACGAGCTTGTCCCGCAGCCCGTACACCAGCAGCACCGGCACGGTCACCCGGGCCGCCTGCCGCCACAGCGCCTGCTCGCCGCGCTCGGTGTAGGCGGAGACGATCCCGCGCGCCGAGCCCACCAGCGCCCCCGCCGCCCAGGGCAGCTCGGTCCGCCGCCGGTACTGGGCCACCGCCTCGGCCCGCTCGGCCGGGCTCAGGCTGTCCGGGTCTCCGTAGACGAGCCGGAGCAGCCCGTCGGCGGCCCGCTCGGGCTCGCGCGCACCGGTCGGCAGCCGGCGCAGCAGCGCGGGGACGCCGGGGACGGCGAGCATCGCGGTCGGCCAGGCGGAGCGCTGCGGGGGCAGTTCGGGCAGGGCGGGCGAGACCAGGGTCAGGCTGCGGACCAGGTCGGGGCGGAGCGCCGCGAGCCGGACGGAGACCGCTCCGCCGAGCGAGTTGCCGAAGAGGTGGACCGGTCCCCGGCCGGCGGCCTCCAGATAGCCGACGACGGCCCGGACGTGGCCGGAGAGGCCGAGGTCGCCGTCGGCGGGCGGGGCGGATTCGCCGAAGCCGGGGAGGTCCACGGCCTCGCCGTCCAGCTCTCCGCCGAGCCGGGCCATCAGCGCGTTCCAGTTGGCGGCGGAGCCCCCGAGCCCGTGCACGAACAGCGCCGGGGCCCGTCCGCCGCCCGGTCCGGGAGCGGTCGGAACGGCGCCGGGGCCGGTCACCGGCCGGTGCACGGCGAGCACCGCTCCGGGCACCTCGACGGTCCGGAAGGGCTCCGGGGAGACCGGTTCCGGGAGTATCTGCTGCTCAGCACCGCTCATGGTGGACGATGGTAGTGAGCCGGTGCCGTCGCGGCCCCCCGAAGGCGCGGGGCCGGAAGGTCTCCCCATTCACCGGTCCACAGCACTGCCGACGGCCGTGGTGCGCGCCGTATTGTGGGCTCCTGACAAGGGGGACGGCCGCTTTTCTCGCGCCTGGCAAGCGCGAACGCGGTTACCCGAAAGTAGAATCGGCCATCTTGCCGACCCCGTACGACCCGTGAAGTGAGGAGCGCCGTGACGGCCATCCAGGAGGCGCAGGAGCGCCCGCGCGGTGCCCGCCTGCCGCGAAGCGCCCGCCGTGAACAACTGCTCGGTGCCGCCCAGGAGGTGTTCGTCGCGCAGGGTTACCACGCGGCCGCCATGGACGACATCGCCGATCGTGCCGGGGTGAGCAAGCCGGTCCTCTACCAGCACTTCCCCGGGAAGCTGGAGCTCTACCTGGCGCTGCTGGACAAGCACTGCGACGCCCTGGTCGACTCGACCCGCGAGGCGCTGGAGACCACCACCGACAACAAGCTCCGGGTGGCGGCGACGATGGAGGCGTACTTCAACTACGTCTCCAGCGAGTCCGGCGCGTTCCGGCTGGTCTTCGAGTCGGACCTGACCAACGAGCCGGCCGTGCGCGAGCGCGTCGAGCGGGCCGCCGAGGCCAGTGCGACGCTGGTCAGCACGGTGATCCAGGAGGACACCGACCTCCCGGAGGCGGAGTCCAAGCTGCTCGCCGCGGGCGTCTGCGGTCTGGCCCAGATCACCGCCCGGTACTGGCTGTCGCAGGGGCTGGAGATCCCCCGCGACGAAGCGGTCCGACTGGTCGCCAGCCTGGCCTGGCGCGGGCTCAAGGGCTTCCCGATGCACCCGCACGCGGAGTCCGCGGACGGGTCCTCCGCCGACCGGTGATCCACTGACCTTCGTCTGGGCACCGATCCGGTGCTCTATGGTGAAGCCGTACGGCGCGGTAGACGTGAACGCTTGTCCCAGGCGGTCCGGTGCCGCGCGTGGATGGCTGCAACCCCGGAGGGACGGAAGCCGTGGAGGTCAAGATCGGCGTGCAGAACGCGCCGCGCGAGATCGTGATCGAGAGCTCGCAGACTGCCGAGGAGATCCAGAACGCGATCGCCAAGGCGCTGGAGGGCACCGAGAAGCTCTTCACCCTGGCCGACGAGCACGGGCGTCGCGTCATCGTCCCGGCGGACCGCCTGGCGTACGTGGAGATCGGCGAGCCGGCCGTGCGCAAGGTCGGCTTCGGCACGCTCTGAGCCCGACGGGCCTCGCCCGGTGCCCCGCTCCCTCGGTCGAGGGGGCGGGGCACCGTCGTTCCCGGGGCCTGTTCCCCGGGCGGACTCCCGGGCTTCGCTCCCGGGGCGGGCGGTGCGCACGGGGTGTACGGACCGGAAGCCCGGGGTACGGCGACAGTGCGGCCGACCGCGCGCCGCGCACCGGTACCCCGGGGAGGCATCCTTGCTGGTCGAGACCGTCGCCTTCGCCCTCGTCGGCCTGATCGTCGGCGCGGCCGCACTGCTGTCGCTGCCCGCGTACTTCCCGGCCGGCCGGGCCCTGACCATGGGCACCGCCCTCGGGTCGGCGCTGCTGACCGGGGTGATCGCGCACTTCACCATGGACGGCCGGTACCCGGCGGCGAGCATCGCGATCTCGGCGGTGGCCTCGGCCCTGCTCACCTCGGTCCTGGCCCGGCCGGACCTCGCCGCCGGGCGGGCCCCGGCACACCGGCACCGCCAGCACCGGACCGGCGGGCACCGGTCGGGCGGGCCCCGCGCGGGCGCGCACCGGCGCCACCGGCCCGCCTGAGCGCCCGGGGCGGGCCGGGGCCGGGAGCCGCGGTCAGGAGGCCAGGCCCAGGGCGGCCATCCGCCGGGTGTGCGCCTCGGTGATCCGGTTGAACATCTTGCCGACCTCGACCAGGTCGAAGCCCTGCACCTGGACGCCGCCGACCAGCAGGTTGGACAGCGCGTCCCGCTCCGCGACCACCCGCTGGGCCTGGCTGAGCGCCTCGCCCATCAGCCGCCGGCCCCACAGGGCGAGCCGGCCGCCGGACCGCGGGTCGGCCTCGATGGCCTGCCGGACCTTGTCGACGGCGAACTGCGCGTGGCCGGTGTCGGACATCACGCCGAGGACGAGATCACGGGTGTCGTCGTCCAGCCGGACGGCCACCTCGCGGTAGAAGTCGGTCGCGATGGCATCGCCGACGTAGGCCTTGACCAGGCCCTCCAGCCAGTCCGAGGGCGCGGTCATCCGGTGGAACAGCTCCAGCGGCTCGACGAAGGGGCGCATCGCCTCCTCCGGCTCGGCACCGATCTCGGCGAGCCGGTCGTGCAGCCGCTGGTAGTGCTGGAACTCGGCGGAGGCCATCCGGGCCAGCTCCGCCTTGTCCGCGAGGCCGGGCGCGAGCTTGGCGTCCTCGGCGAGCCGCTCGAAGGCGCTCAGCTCGCCGTACGCGAGGGCGCCGAGCAGGTCCAGTACGGCGGCCCGGTAGGCGGGTTCGGCCGAGCAGGTCGCCCAGTCGCCGATCGAGCCGGCCGCCACGTCGTCCTGCGTCTCACCACGGTTCTCCATGACCCGCACCTTAGTCCCGGTCCGTCCCCGGGCACCTCACCCACCTCTCCGACCTGCGATGTCGCCCGCGTCACGTGTTCGAGTCGTCGGGTGACTGTATGGTGGTACGGAGGCCCGTCGTGCTCGCACGGTGTCACCGCCGTCTCGGTGTGCCGAGCGAGCCCGCTCCGAAACGCCGCCGTCCCCCTGGACGGGTCGTACGGAAGCCGGGAACTCAACGTACGCGGATGCCCGGTCGGAGAGCCGATCGGCTCCGACCAGGGCTTGGACTTCAAGCCTTGGCACCGCATCAGTGGCCGAGCGAGGGCCGCCGAGACCGCGCCAGTCGGCGCAGGTCCCGCGCAGGTCCCTCACGGGAATCCTCCCCGACGCCGCCGGCGACGCGCCCCTTCACCGGGCCGCGCGCACCGGCCGGCCGCAGGGACCGGCGCGGTTGTGCGTCCGCGCAGCTGTATTCGAGGCCGTCCAGGCCTGTACACAGCCGCGCGGGCTGCCCGCCCGCCGCTCGCTCTCGGCCCCTCCACACGGAAGAGGCAGCACCCTGTCCACCACCGCTGAACCCATGAAGACGACCTTCCGGGACCTGGGGATCCTCCCGGAGACCGCCGAGGCTCTCGAGTCCGTCGGCATCGTCCACCCCTTCCCCATCCAGGAGATGACCCTCCCGGTCGCGCTGACCGGCCACGACGTCATCGGCCAGGCCAAGACCGGCACCGGCAAGACGCTCGGTTTCGGCCTGCCGCTGATCGAGCGGGTCGTCGTGCGCGCCGACGTCGACGCCGGCCGCGCCACCGAGGAGCAGCTCACCGAGTCCCCGCAGGCACTGATCGTGGTGCCGACCCGCGAGCTGTGCACCCAGGTCACCAACGACCTGCAGACCGCCGGCAAGGTCCGCGACGTCCGCGTGCTCGCCGTCTACGGCGGCCGTGCCTACGAGCCGCAGGTCGAGGCGCTGCGCAAGGGCGTCGACATCGTCGTCGGCACCCCGGGCCGTCTGCTCGACCTGGCCGGCCAGAAGAAGCTGGACCTCTCCAGGGTCCGCTCGCTGGTCCTGGACGAGGCCGACGAGATGCTCGACCTCGGCTTCCTGCCGGACGTCGAGAAGATCATCACCATGCTGCCGGCGAAGCGGCAGACCCTGCTGTTCTCGGCGACCATGCCGGGCCAGGTCATCAGCCTCGCCCGCCGCTACATGAGCCAGCCGACCCACATCCGGGCCGCCGCGCCGGACGACACCGGCACCACCGTCGCCAACACCGAGCAGCACATCTTCCGTGCGCACTCGCTGGACAAGGTGGAGATGGTCTCGCGCATCCTGCAGGCCGACGGCCGCGGGCTGGCGATGATCTTCTGCCGGACCAAGCGGACCGCCGCCGATGTCGCCGACCAGCTCACCCAGCGCGGCTTCGCGGCCGGCGCCGTGCACGGCGACCTCGGGCAGGGCGCCCGCGAGCAGGCCCTGCGGGCGTTCCGCAACGGCAAGGTCGACGTGCTGGTCTGCACCGACGTCGCGGCCCGCGGCATCGACGTCGAGGGCGTCACGCACGTGATCAACTACCAGTGCCCGGAGGACGAGAAGACCTACCTGCACCGGATCGGCCGCAC
>NZ_JAIY01000006.1:1253555-1254042 GCF_000710405.2 Kitasatospora sp. MBT66
GCCGAGGCCGCCACCGAGGCGGTCACCGTCGCGGCTCCCGCCGAGGGTGCCACCGACGGCGAGGCCCCGGCCCCGCGCCGCCGTACCCGGGCCCGCCGTCCGGCCGCCGCCGAGGCGACCCCGGAGAGCTGATCCGCGTTCCCCGAAGGGGCGGTCCGGACCTCCGGACCGCCCCTTCGGCGTTCCGCGAGCGACCCGGGAACCGCACGGCGGCGGCACGACGGGCCCGGGAGCGACCGGCCGGACGCCCCTATGCTCGGGTTACCCACGAGTTCGCACCGGTCGCCGGAGGTCCGTCCATGAGCACGCCGCCGTTCCTCACCCTCCCGCCCTCGGCCCGTGCGCTGCGGGTGGTGACGGCGCGCGGGCAGTTCGCGGCGCTGCGGGCCGAGCCCGCCGGGGCGGTGCGGGGCTCGGCCCTGCTGGTGCCCGGCTTCACCGGCAGCAAGGAGGACTTCATCGCGCTGCTGGAGCCGCTGGCCGCGGC
>NZ_JAIY01000006.1:1254255-1266567 GCF_000710405.2 Kitasatospora sp. MBT66
CGGGGCGGCGGCTCCCGGCGGCGCGCCGCTGCCGTGGGCCTCGCTGACGCTGATGTCCACCGGCCCCGGCGCGATCGACCCGGCCGAGGCGGAGCGGACCGGGCTGCTGGTCGAGGTCCTGCCCACGATGGGCCTGGAGGAGATCTGGCAGGTGATGCAGCAGATGGAGAAGGCCGACGGGGAGCGGGCGCGCCGCCTGCCGTCCCCCGAGGTGGCCGCGTTCCTGCACCGCCGCTGGCTGGCGAACGTGCCGCAGGCGCTGATCACCACCGGCGGCCACCTGGTCGCCGCGCCGGACCGGGTGGCCGAGCTGGCCGCCGCGGTCGCCGCCGGGCTGCCCGCCCTGGTGGTCTCCGGCGTCCACGACTACGCCTGGCCCGTCCCGGAGCAGACCGCGATGGCGGAGCGGCTGGGGGCCCGCCGGGTGGTCGTCGCGGACGCCGGGCACTCCCCCAACGCCGAGCAGCCGGCGGCCACCGCCGAGGCGCTGCTGGCGCACTGGGTCTGACCCCGCCCGGCCCCGGCCGCCGCGGCTACCGCCGCCCACCGCCCCGTACCGCCGCCCGCCCGGCTCCCACCGGCTCCGGAGCACCCCTCACCGCCCCGGAGCGGGACCCCGATCAACCGGCCGCCGCGGCCCCCTGGTACAAGGGGGCGACAAAATTCGTTAGTTGCGGTAATATTTGATTCAGTCCTGGAAACATCGTCGACAGTGACGTCGGCACATGGTCGACGCGATCCATCCGAAACCAGGACGTTACGGACGGGCAATGGCCCGGTAGCAGCGCCACCGCAGTGTGGTTCACGAGGGCCATCGGCGCCCTTGGCAATCAGGGGGGAGCCCTCTTTGCCGCGACAGCAGCCGGTCGACGACTCGACCCGACAGACCCCGAAAGGGCTGATACCCACTCAGCCACGACCGCCCCGCGCCGCGGGGCCAGGAAAGGAAACGCCCATGCGCTTCGAGATCCTCCGACTGGACGACGCCCACGGCACCGCCACCGACCGCGTGATCGCCGACGCCGAGACCGTCCGCGAGCTCGTCCAGGCCGCCGCCCGCACCGGCGAACGCCTGCTCATCCGTCCGTGCCCGGCCGTCTGACCGGGCCGGCCGCCGCGGAGTCCCCGGACTCCGCCGCCGCCGGGCCCGACGCGTCCGATCCGGACGTTCCCATACCCGACTGACGCCCCGTCATCGCCGCAGCGAGCACGGGGCGTCAGCGCTTTCGGACCCTCCCGCTCCGGCCCCTGACGCGAACACCGGTCGAACACGGCTCGAACTCCGTCGGGGCGCACCCCGGCGCACACCCCCGACGTTTGCCGCCGCCCCCCGCTGGACATTTCCCAACGGGAGCCGCCCGCACCGCGCCCACCCCGCGCCGGACGGGCACCCGCCACCGACAGGTGCCGCCGAGCCGCCCTCCGTACGGGTGATCGTCCTTGACGCGGCGGCCCGGAGGGAGGAGCGTTGTCGGCTATGAGGGGCGAGCCAAGCTGCCCGAGGTGCGCCGGTCGGGTCCGCGCTCCCGGTCTGTTCTCAGACACCTGGCAGTGCGACCGGCACGGCGCCGTGCACCCGATGCAGCCGGTACTGCCCCCGAGCATCGAGGCACTCGGCGTCGCCGTCGCCCGTTCCCAGGTCCCCGTCTGGCTGCCCTGGCCGCTCCCGGTCGGCTGGCTCTACACCGGCATCGCGCACGTCGGCGACGACATCTCGGGCGCCCGGGCCACCGCCGTCGCCTGCTCGGGACCGGCCCCGCTCGGCGGCTTCGGCGAACTCGTGCTGGTGGCCGAGGAACTCGGCGTGGGCCTCGGTGCCCGGTACGCCGGACTGTCCGGCCCCGACCCGGGCGAGTCGGTGGCCCTCTACAAGCCCGCCGACGCCAAGCTGATGGCGGCCGGCCGACCGACCCCGATGTTCCATGTGCCGGACGCCCCGGCGGACCGCGCGGTGTTCGTCGGCGAGGCCCGCGGGCTCTGGCTCTGGGCCGTCGCCTGGCCCGAGCAGTCGGCGCTGGTGATGTACGACGAACTGGTCCTGACGGACCTGCGGGAGGCCGGCGCGGAGCTGGACCTGCTGCCCTGCGGCGCCCTGTCGCCGCACCTGCTCGGCTGACGCCCCGTCCGTCGCCGGGAGGCCGGCCGCCGCCGCACTATCCTGGGCGGCACCCCGCCGGCCCGCCGCGCCGGCCCCCAGCGCCGGCCCGCGCCGCGCCGACTCCGAGGAGCACGCCCGTGCGCATCGACCTCCACGCCCACAGCAATGCCTCCGACGGCACCGACACCCCGGCCGAACTGGTCGCGGCGGCCGTCGGGGCCGGGCTGGACGTGGTGGCGCTGACCGACCACGACACGGTGGCCGGCCACACCGAGGCGGCCGACGCGGTGCACGCGCTGCCCGCCGGCACCCGGCTGACGCTCGTCCCGGGCGCGGAACTCTCCTGCGTGGCCGGCGACATCTCGATGCACCTGCTGGCCTACCTCTTCGACCCGGCCGAGCCCGCCTTCGCGGCGGAGCGCGAGCTGGTGCGCACCGACCGGTTCCGCCGGGGGCGGGCGATCGTCGAGCGCTGCCGCGAACTGGGCGCGGACATCAGCTGGGACCAGGTGCGGCGGATCGCCGGGGAAGGCTCGGTGGGCCGTCCGCACATCGCCAGCGCGCTGGTCGAGGCGGGCGTGGTGGCCTCGGTGTCGGACGCGTTCACCGCGGACTGGCTGGCCAACGGCGGGCGAGCGGACGTCCGCAAGCACGAGACCGACCCGGTCACGGCGGTCCGGCTGGTCCGGGCGGCCGGCGGGGTGCCGGTCTTCGCCCACCCGGGCGCGGTGAAGCGCGGACGGACCGTCTCCGACCAGGTGATCGCCGACCTCGCGGCGGCCGGTCTGGCCGCGCTGGAGGTCGACCACATCGACCACGACGAGCCGACCCGGGCCCATCTGCGCGGCCTCGCCGCCGAGTTGGGGCTGCTCACCACCGGCTCCAGCGACTACCACGGCAGCCGCAAGACGGTCCGGCTGGGCGAGCACACCACCGACCCCCAGGTGTACGAGGCGCTCGTGGAGCAGGCGACCGGCGCAAAGCCGATCGGCGGCTGAGCCCGGGGGGCGCTCCCGGTCCGGCTGCCGCGCGCCCGGTCGCCCCGGGCCCGGCCGTCAGTCCAGGGCGACGCCCCGCCGCTCCGGGTCGCGCAGATCGGTCCCGTGCTGGAGCCAGCGCTCCTGGAGCGCCGCCGCGCCGTGCACCCGCTTCCAGCCCGCCTCGTTGGGGGTCATCGGCAGCAGCGGCAGGAAGTGCACCGGGTCGGCCGGCTCCTCCAGTTCCAGGTCCTCGACCAGCCCGCCGGGCTCGGCCGCCAGGACGGAGGTGAACGGCGCGCCGTCCCAGAGCGGGGCACCGAGGTCCAGCGAACCGCCGGGGGCCACCACCAGGCCCTCCACCTGCGGCGTGGCCGCGAAGGTGGCCAGCGGACGGAGCACGCCGTCGCGCCCGCCTCGGATCGTCAGCACGAGCTCCGCGCGCGGGCCGCGGACCTGGTCGGCGACCGCGGCGCTCGGGTCGGCCATCGGCGCGGCGGACATGCCGAGCGTGGCGTAGCGGACCAGGCCCTCGGCATCGGGGCCGAAGCGCAGCACCTCGATCCGGTCGGCACCGAGGAAGGTCACGGCGGCGCGGCCGCCCGGCTCGCCGAAGGTGGTGAGCAGCCGGGCCTCGACGGCGGCCAGGACCGCCGTCCGGGAGGGGCCGTGCGCGCTGCCGCCGGAAGGGTCGCCGAAGAGCGGGAAGTCGTGGGCCATGCCGGTGAGCGTAACCCGCGGCCCCCGGGCCGTTGGCACGGCCTTTACGTGAACGCGGGCGCGACGAGGGCCGATCGGATGTTAGTGTGAGCGACTGGCCACCGGGGAGTTTTCCCTCCTCCGGGGCAGCGGCGCGAAGGAGGTGGTTGCGGTGGATACCAGCCGACCATGCAGTACCGGCAGCTCTACCCGGCCCGGACGCCTTCCCCGTACCCCTCGCCACGCGGACTGAAACAGCGGGCCCTGGGAGTCTCGGCGACAGCCGACCGGCTTCCCCACCGGCACCCTGGTTCCGTCCCTCCGCGCGGACGGCACGGCGGTCCTCCGGTCCGGCCGGGAGAGCACCCCACCGACGTCCGGTCGTTCCGTTCCGTGTGCCCCTAGCAAGGCCCGGGAGCGACCGCAGGCGCCGGATTCCATCGGTGTTCCTCCGCCGTCGCCCCGCGGCCGTTCGTCACCACGCCGTCGTGCGGCGGTTCCTGCCCCAGGGAGCCTGCCATGTCGATGATCAACAGCCTGCGCGCAGCCGTCCGTACCAACCGCCGCCGCACCGCGGCGGGCCTGTTCGACTCCATCCACCCGGGTGAGACCCCGTCGGCCGTGGTGGACTGCGCGGTCTACCAGCACGGCCGGCGGCACGGCGAGACCTGCAGCCCGCGCGACGCCGCCCGGCTGGTCAAGGCCTCGAAGCAACTGCCCGAGGGCGAGGGCTCGTTCAGCTGGATCGGCCTGCACGAGCCGACCGAGGCGGAGTTCGAGGGCATCGCCCAGCGCTTCGGGCTGCACCCGCTGGCGGTCGAGGACGCGGTGCACGCGCACCAGCGGCCGAAGGTCGAGCGGTACGACGACGTGCTGTTCGCCGTCTTCAAGACGATCCGGTACGTCGACCACGACCAGCTGACCCCGACCAGCGAGGTGGTCGAGACCGGCGAGCTGATGGTGTTCGCCGGCCGGGACTTCGTCATCACCGTGCGGCACGGCGGGCACAGCTCGCTCAAGGAGCTGCGGCACCGGCTGGAGGCCGACGCGGACGGCACCGGGCTGCTGGCCAAGGGCCCGTCGGCGGTGCTGCACGCGATCGCCGACCACGTGGTGGACAACTACATGCTGGTCGCGGACCAGCTGCAGACCGACGTGGACGAGATCGAGTTCGAGGTGTTCTCCAACCGGGGCGGCCGGGGCGCGGACGTCGGGCGGGTCTACCAGCTCAAGCGCGAGGTGCTGGAGTTCAAGCGGGCCGTGGCGCCGCTGCTGCGGCCGATGCAGCAGCTGTCGGAGCCGCTGCAGCGGCTGGTCGACCCGGAGATCCAGAAGTACTTCCGGGACGTCGCGGACCACCTGGCCCGGGTCACCGAGCAGGTGCACGGCTTCGACGAACTGCTGAACTCGCTGCTCCAGGCCAATCTGGCGCAGGTGTCGGTGGCGCAGAACGAGGACATGCGCAAGATCACCGCCTGGGCGGCGATCTTCGCGGTGCCCACCATGATCACCGGCGTGTACGGGATGAACTTCGACTACATGCCCGAGCTGCACCACCGCTACGGCTACCCGATGGTGCTCGGCAGCGTGGTGCTGATCTGCATCGGCATGTACCGGGGCTTCCGCCGCAACGGCTGGCTGTAGCCGGGGCCCGCGGCTACAGCTCCGGCCGGTCGGCGGACCGCTTCCGGTCGGCTCGGGCGACCACGACCAGGCCGAGCAGGATCAGCACCACCGCCGGGTAGGCGGCGGCCGGCGGCCACTGGCCCAGCCAGAGCGCGGCGATCAGCGCGGCCCCCGGGGTCTCCAGCAGGATCGCGGTGGAGGTCACCGAGGGGCCGAGGGTGCGCAGCACCCGGTTGCTGAGCGAGTGGCCGAGCAGCTGGGCGGTGACCATCAGCAGCACGATCTGCCACCACGCGCCGGCGGGCCAGCCGGACAGCGGCGTCCCGGCGACCAGGCAGACCGCGAGCAGGACGACCGCCGTGGTGGCGTAGCAGACCAGGGTGTACGCGGTGGTGCTGACGGTCCGCCGGACCTCGGCCCCGAGCAGCATGTAGCCGGCCGCGGCGAGACCCGCGCCGAGCGCGAGCGCGTCACCGGCCAGGGCCCGCGGCGAGAGCGAGAGGTCGACGCCGGTGAGCACCAGGACGCCGGCGAAGGCGGTCACCGTGCCGAGCCACACCATCCGGGGCGCCCGCACCCCGAGCAGCCGCATCAGCACGATCGTCCACAGCGGGGTGGTGGTGACCAGCGCGGTCGCGGAGGCCACCGAGGTCATCCGCAGGCTGGGCATCCACAGTCCGAAGTGGACGGCGAGCAGCACCCCGGCCGCCATCGCCAGCAGCAGCGCGCGCCGGGGGACGGCCCGCAGTTCGGCCCGGTGGCGCAGCAGCGCGTAGGGGCCGAGCACGCCGACCGACATGAGGTTGCGCCAGAAGGCGATGGCCAGGGCGGGTGCGGCGGTGGCGCTGATCAGCGGGGCGGAGAGCGAGATGGCGCCGACGGAGACGGCCAGCAGCAGCAGGTCGGTCCTGGGGAGCGGGCCCGCGGTGGCGGCGGGGGCGGTGACGGGGGTGGTGGCGATGGGGAGGGCGGCGGCGTCGCTCTCGGGCCGGGCGGCGGGCACGGCGCTCCTCTGGATCCGGTCGGCGGTACGGGCGGCTCCTACCGTAAGGCCCGTGCGGCGCCCATGGAACTGTCGCCCGAACCGCGAGACACCGCCCCCGGCGCAGGCCGTACGCTGTGCGCCATGGACCGTACGCCTGCCGCAGCCGCGACCGCCGACGACTTCCTCGACCGGGCCCTGCTGGAGGAGGCCGCGAAGAAGTCCGGCCTGCTCTGGGTCAGGGCGGACGGCCAGGAGCACGGGCGGGCGCTCTGGCACGCCTGGCACGACGGCGCGGTGGTGGTGGTCGGCGACGGCGCCGAGCAGCCGCTGCACGGGCTCACCGGCGGGGCGGGCGCGACCGTCACCGTCCGCAGCAAGGACAAGGGCGGCCGGCTGACCGGCTGGCCGGCCCGGGTGGTCGAGCTGGCCCCGCGGAGCGAGGCCTGGCAGGGCGCCGTCGAGGAGCTGAAGGGCAAGCGGCTGAACGCGCCGGACACCGACGCCATCGCCGACCGCTGGGCCCGCGAGTGCCGGGTGCTGCGGCTGGAGCCGGCCGGGACGTCGGGCGCCGAGCTCACCGAACGGCCCGGGTCGATGCCGGAGGACTCGCACGTGGCGGCGCCGATGCCCACCCCGGCCACCACCCGTCGGCCGATCCCCGCCGGGCTGCCGAAGCTGCTGCTGAAGCGCCGCAAGGGCTGACGCGCCGCCACACCCGGCCCCCTCCCGGTCGGGCCGCCTCCCCCGGTCGCCCGATTCGCCCGTTTTCACCGAGCCCGGGCGGAGATGCCCGAGTAGCCTTGGCCGCGGGGCGTGGCCGCGCCCGGCCGGGCGTCCGCGAGGCGCGTCGAGCGAGGCGAGGGAGACCGGAGTCCATGGCAGGACCAGGCAGCCGCGTCTTCATCTCGCACCTGTCCGGCATCGCCGTCTTCGACCCGAACGGCGACCAGGTCGGCCGGGTCCGGGACGTCGTGGTCGCCCTGCGGATCGGCGGCCGGCTGCCCCGGGTGCTCGGCCTGCTGGTCGAGGTGGTCGCCCGGCGCCGGATCTTCCTGCCGATGACCCGGGTGACCAGTCTGGAGTCCGGCCAGGTCATCACCACCGGCGTGATCAACATGCGCCGCTTCGAGCAGCGCCCCGCCGAGACCCTCGTCCTCGCCGAGCTGCTCGACCGCACCGTCACCTGGACCAAGACCGGCCAGGAGGTCACCGTCCTGGATGTCGCGATGAGCCAGACCCGGCTGCGCGAATGGGAGATCGGGAAGGTCTTCGTCCAGGTGGGCCGGGTCGGCCGGCTGCGCAAGGCCCGCGGCGAGACCGTCACCCTGGACTGGCAGGACGTCACCGGCTTCACCCTGCCCGAGGAGGACCAGGGCGCCGCCAACCTGCTCGCCACCTTCGACCAGCTGCGCGCCGCCGACCTCGCCAGCGTGATGCACCACCTCTCCGCCAAGCGCCGCGCCGAGGTCGCCGCCGCACTCGACGACGAACGGCTCGCCGACGTCCTGGAGGAGCTGCCCGAGGACGACCAGGTCGAGATCATCGGCAAGCTGAAGGACGAACGGGCCGCCGACGTCCTGGAGGCGATGGACCCGGACGACGCCGCCGACCTGCTCTCCGAACTGCCCGGCGACGAGGCCGAGCGCCTGCTCCAACTGATGGAGCCGGACGAGGCCGAGCCGGTCCGCCGGCTGCTGAGCTACGAGGAGAACACCGCCGGCGGCCTGATGACCACCGAGCCGATCGTGCTGGAGCCGGACGCCACCGTCGCCGAGGCGCTGGCCCGGGTGCGGATCTCCGACCACAAGCCGGCGCTGGCCGCGCAGGTCTTCGTCTGCCGCCCGCCGAACGAGACCCCGACCGGCAAGTACCTGGGCACCGTGCACTTCCAGCGGCTGCTGCGCGAGCCTCCGTACACCCTGGTCGGCTCGCTGGTCGACGACGACCTCGACCCGCTGCCGCCGGACACCCCGCTGTCGCTGATCACCAGCTACCTGGCCACCTACAACATGGTCGCCGCGCCGGTCGTCGACGAGGCGGACCACCTGGTCGGCGCCGTCACCGTGGACGACGTGCTCGACCACCTGCTGCCGGAGGACTGGCGGGAGGCCGCGCTGCACGGCGGTCCGGGCGAGGAGCACGCCGACGGACGGGACGAGAGGGAGGTGACCGGTGGACGCTGACCGCAAGGGCCGGCGCGAGGAGACCCCGCGCCAGCGGCTCCAGGGCGAGCTGCGGGAACTGCGCCAGCTGCGCGAGCTGCGCGCCCGCGAGGGCGCCAGGGACCGCCGGGCCGAGCCCGCCCCCGCGGGCTCGTCCACCCGCAGCCGGCTGGACCAGCCGCGCACCGCCCGCACCGGCCTGATCAACCTGCCGGCCTACGACCCGGAGGCCTTCGGCAAGCTCTCCGAGCGGATCGCCCGCTTCCTCGGCACCGGACGGTTCATCGTCTGGATGACCGTGGTGATCATCCTCTGGGTCGCCTGGAACACCCTGCTGCCCGACGTGGTCCGGTTCGACGACTACCCCTTCATCTTCCTGACCCTGATGCTCTCCCTCCAGGCCTCCTACGCGGCGCCGCTGATCCTGCTCGCGCAGAACCGCCAGGACAACCGGGACCGCGTCAACATGGAGCAGGACCGGGCCCGCAGCGACCGCAACATCGCCGACACCGAGTACCTCACCCGCGAGGTCGCCGCCCTGCGCCAGGGCCTCGGCGAGGTCGCCACCAGGGCCTTCATCGCCTCCGAGCTGGGCAGCGTGCGCTCCGAGATCCAGTCGCTGCTCAGAGAGATCGACGAGCGCCGGGAGGCCTCCGGGACGCTGTGACCCGCGGCACGCCACCGACCGGACGAGGCCCCCGCGCGGCGCCGTACCATCAAGTCATGGCCAACGAGACAGAGGTCGCGGCCGGCGTCACGGAAGAGTCCGTACGCCAGGCGCTGTCGACCGTCAACGACCCGGAGATCAACCGCCCGATCACCGAGATCGGCATGGTGAAATCGGTCGGGATCGGCGAGGGCGGCGCCGTACGGGTCGAGGTCTGGCTGACCGTCTCCGGCTGTCCGATGCGCGACACCATCGTCACCCGGGTCCGCGAGGCCGTCGGCCGCGTCCCCGGCGTGACCGAGGTCGAGGTCGAGCTCGACGTGATGAGCGACGAGCAGCGCAAGGAGCTCTCCCAGCTGCTGCGCGGCGGCGCCCCCGAGCGCGAGATCCCGTTCGCCAAGCCCGGCACCCTGACCCGCGTCTACGCCGTCGCCTCCGGCAAGGGCGGCGTCGGCAAGTCCTCGGTGACCGTCAACCTCGCGGCCGCGATGGCCGCCGACGGCCTGAAGGTCGCCGTGGTGGACGCCGACATCTACGGCCACAGCGTGCCCCGGATGCTGGGCGTCGAGGGCCGGCCCACCCAGGTCCAGGACATGATCATGCCGCCGCAGGCGAACGGCGTGAAGGTCATCTCGATCGGCATGTTCACCCCGGGCAACGCCCCGGTGGTCTGGCGCGGCCCGATGCTGCACCGCGCGCTGCAGCAGTTCCTGGCCGACGTCTACTGGGGCGACCTCGACGTCCTGCTGCTGGACCTGCCGCCCGGCACCGGTGACATCGCCATCTCGGTGGCCCAGCTGGTCCCCAACGCGGAGATCCTGATCGTCACCACCCCGCAGATGGCCGCCGCCGAGGTCGCCGAGCGGGCCGGCACCATCGCGGTGCAGACCCACCAGAAGATCGTCGGCGTGATCGAGAACATGTCCGGCATGCCCTGCCCGCACTGCGACGAGATGATCGACGTCTTCGGCACCGGCGGCGGCCAGACCGTCGCCGACGCGCTCACCCGCACCGTCGGCGCCACCGTCCCGGTGCTCGGCTCGATCCCGATCGACGTCCGCCTGCGCGAGGGCGGCGACGACGGCCGCCCGGTCGTCCTGGCCGCGCCCGACTCCCCCGCCGCCACCGCCCTGCGCGCCGTCGCCGGCAAGCTCGGCGGCCGCCAGCGCGGCCTCTCCGGCCTCTCCCTCGGCCTCACCCCGAAGAACAAGTTCTGACGGGACGACAACGACGCGCGACGACGCGCACACGACAGGGGCCCGCCGGTTCGAACCGGCGGGCCCTGTCGTGTGCGCGGGGCGCCGACCTACGGGCGGGTGTAGGCGGTGAGGTCGGGGACGGTGGCGAAGCCGGCGCCGTAGGCGCTGATGCCGCGGCCGTAGGCACCCAGCAGGACGCCGGGGGCCTCGCCGGCCAGGACCCAGCCGTACTCGGACTCGCGGTAGCGGAAGGGCTGCGGCAGGCCGTTCACCGGGAGGCTGAGGGTGGACCAGCCGGGGCCGTCCAGGTCGTCGGCGAGGTCCCAGGCGAGGGCCGACTGCTGGTCCAGCCAGTCCTGGCGCAGCGCGCGGTCCAGTTGGCCCGGCCAGGTCGCGGCCAGCAGGCCGGAGCCGGCCAGCCAGGCCGCGGAGGCGGCGGAGGTGGCTTCCAGGGTGCCGGTGTTGTCGGCGCTGCGCCGGCTGTCCCGGCGGGCGACGGTGACGGCCACCGCGAACTTGCGCATGTCGCGCGGCTCGTACTGGCGGGCCGGCTCCTCGCCGTGGCCCAGGCTGCCGTAGTCGACGGTGCCGTGCGCGCCGGAGCGCGGGCCGCCGAAGCCGCTCGGCAGCAGGAAGCGGCGGCCGGACCAGCCGGCGTCCAGGCCGTACCAGGGGAAGTCCGCGGACAGGTAGGGCACCAGCGGGTCCGCCGGGCCGGCCTGTCCGCCGACCATGGGTCCGCCGGCCGTGGCCGTTCCCACCGCCTGACTCGTCGCGTCCATCCCCGGGGCCTCCTCAACGACGTTGCCTGCCGTGGTGCGCTCCCATCGTGGCGCACCTCGGCGCCCCCGCCGACCGACTTGGGCCCGGACGGGGCCGGAAGTGACGGACGGCACAGCGGGAACAATCAGCACAATAGCGGCGCGCACGCCGGGGCCCGCTCAGCCGTGCGGTTCGGCGGGGCGCGAAGGAGCTCCGACGGAGCCGTGTTACGTCGCGTCGGGGTCGAACGGGGGGCGCTCGCCCGGGGTGAGGGGGGCGCCGGCGGCCGCGGCGGCCGGGGCGGCGGCGGGCTTGTCGAAGGAGACGCTGCCGTTGCGGCCGTGCCCGTTCACCGGGGCGGCCGGCTTGTCGTCCAGCACCGAGCGGATGTCCAGGGACTCCCGCATGTCCTTGAGGCCCAGCGGGTCCTCCTCGCCGCCCATCAGCTGCTTGCGGACGAAGGTCTTCGGGTTGAGGTCCTCGAACTCGAAGTCCTTGAACTCGGGACCCAGCTCGCTGCGGATGTCCTCCTTCGCGGTGTCCGCGAAGGACCGGATCTTCCGGATGAACCCCATGGTGTCCTGGATCAGCTTCGGCAGCTTGTCCGGACCGAAGATCACGATGGCCATGATGGCCAGGGTCAGGACCTCCAGTGTGCCCACGTCACTGAACACCAAAGCTCCCTACGGTCGCGGGCGGATCGGACAAACGCTCCCCACAGCGTAATGGCCATCGGCGGGTCCATGACCCCCGGTGTGATGAAGCCGTGGTGAAGACCCGCCGATGACCGCGGACCCGAAGGGCCCGGTGAGGTCTATCTGTTCTCGTGGTGCAGTCCGGCCACGCCGGAGCTCGGCGTGCGCTCGGGGAGGTCGTGCGGCGGCATCGCGCCCCGGGTGACCGCCACCGGGCGGACCGGCAGGTCCGCCGCCGGCACCTGGGCGTTCATCGGGACCATGCCGCCCCGGCCGCCACTGCCGGCCGGGCTGACCACGGTGCCGTGCTGGTCCTCGCCCGGGCCCGCGATGCCGCCGACCCCGCCGAGCGTCACCGCGGCCACCGAGAACGCCCCGGCGGCGGCGAAGACGAAGCGCCGACCGCGCGGCGGGACCGGCCGGACCACCGGGGTGATCGCGG
>NZ_JAIY01000006.1:1266876-1267156 GCF_000710405.2 Kitasatospora sp. MBT66
CCATCAGCCGGGCCATCAGCCCGGAGGACGGACCGGGGGTGCCGGTCCGGGTCAGCAGGTGCTTGACCGCGCGGCCCTCGTCGGCCTCGGCGAGGCACTGCGGACAGGTCGCCAGATGGGCCTGGACGCGCTCGCGCGAGTCGTGGCCGAGTTCGCCGTCGACGAAGGCGGACAGCCGCTCCCCGAGGTGGTGCTCCTCCGCCGGGTCGACCGACCGGACGGCGACGGCGCGCAGGGCCGGCTCGGCCGGCAGCGCGGGACCGTCGGCCGCTCCCGGCCC
>NZ_JAIY01000006.1:1267305-1279100 GCF_000710405.2 Kitasatospora sp. MBT66
GCGCCGACCGGGACCGGCTGCTCCTCGGCGCCGCCGCCCCGGCGCTCACGGCCGGGGGCCGAGCCGGGGGCGCGGTGCTTGAGCGCGGCGCGCAGGTGCGAGCGGCCGCGGTGGATGCGGCTGCGGACAGTGCCGAGCTTGACGCCGAGCGTGGCGGCGATCTCCTCGTAGGAGAGGCCCTCGATGTCGCAGAGCACCACGGCGGCACGGAACTCGGGCGCCAGGGTGTCCAGGGCGTGCTGGACGTCGGCGTCGAAGTGGGTGTCGCTGAAGTGCTGGGCCGGGCTGGGCTCGCGGGAGGCGAGCCGCTCCGCCGCGTCGTCGCCGAGCGCGTCGAAGCGGATGCGCTGGCGGCGGCGGACCATGTCCAGGAAGAGGTTGGTGGTGATCCGGTGCAGCCAGCCCTCGAACGTGCCGGGGGTGTACGTGGACAGCGAACGGAAGACCCGGACGAAGACCTCCTGGGTGAGGTCCTCGGCGTCGTGCTGGTTACCGGTCAGCCGGTAGGCGAGACGGTAGACGCGCGCACTGTGGGCCTCGACGATCTCCTCCCAGCTGGGCGGAGTCCAGGTCTGCGCGTCGGGGCCCTCGGCGAAGGTCGCGAGGGCGGGGGCCTCGGCGGGGCCGGCGGGCGCCTCGGGCGCGGCGGCCGGCTGGTCCAGGGTGGAGTGCGCAGGCTGGTTCATCACGGGCTTCGGCGTACGGGCCGACGCGGTGCCGCGGGGGTGCCGCCGCACGGGGACGTCGCCCTCGGCCACACCTCCTCGGTCGGCTCTTCTGCCCAGCAGGGCCACCACCATATCCACCTCGCCCGTCAAGCCCGGATAAGAAGTGTCCGGGACCGCCTCCGGTATCCGCGGCACCGTCCGGCCCGCCGAAGCGGCTCCCGGAGGGTGTCCGGGACGCGCTGTTCGCCCGGTCCCTGCTCCCTCAACGGCCCGCCGCCGTACGCGGTTCCCGCCCGGCCAGTAATCTGTGGCAGGAAATATCGACATCCGCTCGGCACCGGGCCGCCACCCGGGGCTCCGAAAGAGGCAGCCATCAGCGAGTTCGGGCCCGCGCGCGCGGCGCTCGCCGACACCTTCGTCGGCGAGGACGCGGTGCTGACCTACGCCCGGGCGCAGTCCGCGCGCACCGGGATCAGGGCGATCGGCCCGAGCGGCGGTGCCTGTCTGCGACTGCTGGCCGCCGTGTCGGGTGCCAAGGCGGTGGCCGAGATCGGCACCGGGACGGGCGTCTCCGGGGTGTACCTGCTGCGCGGGATGCGGTCGGACGGCGTGCTCACCACCGTCGACTCGGAGCCGGTGCGCCAGCAGCTGGCGAAGGAGGCCTACCAGGCCGCCGGGTTCGCGGCCAACCGGTCGCGGTTCATACCGGGCCGGGCCCTGGAGGTGCTGCCCAGGCTCGCCGACGGCCAGTACGACCTGGTGTTCTGCGACGGGGACCCGGCGGAGTCCGGCTCCTACCTGGAGGAGTCGCTGCGGCTGCTGCGGCCGGGCGGGCTGGTCTGCTTCGAGGGCGTGTTCCAGGAGGGCCGTCTGGCCGAACCGGAGCTCCAGGACCCGCGGACCAGATCGATGCGCGACCTCGTCCGGGACGTCCGGGAGAGCGACGCCCTGCTGCCCGCGCTGCTGCCGGTGTCGGACGGGCTGCTCTGCGCCGTGAAGCGCTAGCGGCGGCGCGCGGCCGCCGGAACGCGGCCGGACCGGGCCCGGGGGCGGAACGTACCGGGCCCGGGACGACGCGATGGTCGTACCCGGGCCCGGCGGCACATCTCCAGGAGATGGCGAGCACCTGCTGCGGTCAGCCGCAGGCCTTCTTCAGGGCCTCGCCGAGGGCGTGGGCCTCGTCGGGCGTGAGCTCCACCACGAGGCGTCCGCCGCCTTCGAGCGGAACGCGCATGATGATGCCCCGCCCCTCTTTGGTGACTTCGAGCGGGCCGTCACCCGTCCGCGGCTTCATGGCCGCCATGCTCGTTCCCCTTCCTGCAACCGCTCAGCTACGCACCGGCAGTCCGTCCACCGCCGGTATCGAACGCATTGATCGGAAGCCATTATCCCGCATGCCACGGCCTGATGACCAACATCACTCTCGGTGCAACCTCGTCCGGACCGCCGCAATCCCTCCCAATAACCGGCATAAGCCCCGGCGCGGCGCCGCTCCGTACGCCACCGGAAGGTGCGATACCTCACACTCCCCAGGCGGGCCGGGGCTCCGGCATCCTGGCAGCCCACGACCACGAGCAAGGGAGCTCTCGTCCATGTCCGATTCGGTGCTGTACGAGCTGGACGGCGGCCTGGCCGTCATCACGATCAACCGCCCCGGGGCGATGAACGCGCTGGACGTCCCGACCAAGGTGGCGCTGCGTGACACCGTGACCGCCGCCGCCGAGGACCCCGCCGTGCGCGCGGTGCTGCTGACCGGCGCGGGCGACCGGGCGTTCTGCGTCGGACAGGACCTCAAGGAGCACCTGGGCCTGCTGAAGCGGGCCGAGGAGACCGGCGAGGGCGCGCTGCGGACCGTGGCCGAGCACTACAACCCGCTGCTGCGGGCGCTGGCCGGGATGCGCAAGCCGACGGTGGCCGCGGTCGGCGGGGTGGCGGCCGGGGCGGGCGCCTCGCTGGCCTTCGCCTGCGACTTCCGGATCGTGGCGGACACCGCGGGCTTCAACACCGCGTTCGCCGGGATCGCGCTGACCGCCGACTCCGGGGCCTCCTGGACCCTGCCGCGGCTGGTCGGCCACGCCCGGGCGACCGAGCTGCTGATGCTGCCGCGCACCGTGAAGGCGGCCGAGGCGATGGAGCTGGGCCTGGCCACCAAGGTCGTGCCGGCCGCCGAACTGGCCGCCACCGCCAGGGTGTTCGCCAAGGAGCTGGCCGAGGGCCCGACGGTGGCGTACGGCGCGATCAAGGAGTCGCTGGCGTACGGCGCCTCGCACTCGCTGAGCGAGCTGCTCGACAAGGAGGACGAGCTGCAGACCCTGGCCGGCGCGAGCGAGGACCACCGGATCGCGGTCCGCGCCTTCATCGCCAAGGAGAAGCCGGCCTACCTGGGCCGCTAGGGGCCCTGGAGCGTCGGCCCCGCGTGCCCGGGTTCAGGCCCGGATTCAGGCCCGGCCCGGGCCCGCGGACGCCGTGCGGACGTGGCAGTCGGCGAGGTGGTCGTCCACCAGTCCGCAGGCCTGCATCAGCGCGTACGCGGTGGTCGGGCCGACGAACCGGAAGCCGGCCTTCTTCAGGGTCTTGGCGAGCGCCGTCGACTCGGGCGTGACGGCCGGCACCTCGTCCAGGGTGCGGGGCGCCGGCCGGTCCGGGTCCCCGGCGAACCCCCAGATCAGCGCGTCCAGTCCGCCGTCGAGCTCGCGGGCGACCCGGGCGTTGGCGATCGAGGCCTCGATCTTGGCCCGGTTGCGGAT
Source organism: Kitasatospora sp. MBT66 (assembly GCF_000710405.2). Classification (NCBI taxonomy): domain Bacteria; kingdom Bacillati; phylum Actinomycetota; class Actinomycetes; order Kitasatosporales; family Streptomycetaceae; genus Kitasatospora; species Kitasatospora sp. MBT66. Next base: position 1,270,721 of record NZ_JAIY01000006.1, read on the forward strand.
GATCCCGGTGTCCGCGAGCAGCCGCTCGACGTCGGCGGGGCCGAACTCGGCGACCTCGGCGATCGAGAAGCCGGCGAAGGCGGCCCGGAAGCCCTCGCGGCGGCGCAGGATGGTGATCCAGGACAGACCGGACTGGAAGGCCTCCAGGCAGACCCGCTCGAACAGGGCGTCGTCGCCGCGCACCGGGCGGCCCCACTCGGTGTCGTGGTAGACCCGGTAGTCGTCCGCCGAATCGCCCCAGGCGCAGCGGCGCAGGCCGTCCGCCCCCAGGACGGCGCCGGTGCCGGCGCTCACCGCTCCCCGTCCGGCACGGCGTCCTCGGGACCGCGGGCCGCGGGGGCCGCGGCGGACTTGGTGAGGGCGACGGCGGGCTCGACCACCAGGGCGAACTCCTCCAGCCCGGGCAGCGGTTCGGCGCCGGGCTCGGGGCCGTCGGCCGCCTCGACGGCGCCGCGCACGGCGGCCAGCGCCTCCAGCTCGGCGATCCGGGCGTCCCGGTGCGCGAGTTCGGCGCCCAGCCGGTCGAGGACGTCGTCCACCTCGTCCATCCGGTAGCCGCGCAGGGCCATCGGCAGGCGCAGCGCGTCCACGTCGGCCCGGCCCAGCGGGCGGTCCTGCGGCAGCCGGGCGGAGATCCGGTCCTGCACGGCCTCGGGCAGCGAACCGCCGCCGCCCAGCGCCACCAGCGCGGCACCGCCGACCACTACGGCCATGGCCACCACGATCACCCAGAACACGAGCGGTCCTCCCGATTCTCCGGCCGGCCCCGACAGGAGTGGGATCATGGTCCCGATGGGCCGGGGGGGCCATCATCGCACCCGCGGCAGCTGTTAAGGAGAGATCGGTGGCACTGCGCCTGGGACCACGGGAATTCGGCGACGACGAGCTTGTGATCATGGCGATCGTCAACCGCACACCGGACTCGTTCTTCGACAAGGGCTCGACCTTCGCCGACGAGGCCGCGTTCGAGGCCGCCGACCGCGCGATGGCGCAGGGCGCGGCGATCCTCGACATCGGCGGGGTGAAGGCCGGGCCGGGTGACGAGGTGACGGTCGAGGAGGAGCTGCGGCGCACGGTGCCGTTCGTGGCGGAGCTGCGCAAGCGCCACCCCGAGGCCGTGATCAGTGTGGACACCTGGCGGCACGAGGTCGGCGAGGCGGTCTGCGAGGTCGGCGCCGACCTGCTGAACGACGCCTGGGGCGGGGTGGACCCGCAGCTGGCCGAGGTGGCCGCCCGGCACGACGTCGGGCTGGTCTGCACGCACGCCGGCGGCGCGGAGCCGCGCACCCGGCCGCACCGGGCCGGCTACCAGGACGTGATGGCGGACATCCTGCGGGTGACCGTCGGGCTGGCCGAGCGGGCGGTGGAGCTGGGTGTGCGGCGGGACGCGGTGCTGATCGACCCGGGGCACGACTTCGGGAAGAACACCCGGCACTCGCTGGAGGCGACCCGGCGGCTGCCGGAGATGACCGCGACCGGCTTCCCGGTGCTGGTGTCTCTGTCGAACAAGGACTTCGTCGGCGAGACGCTGGACCGGCCGGTGGACGAGCGGCTGCTCGGCACCCTGGCGACCACGGCGGTCTCCGCCTGGCTGGGCGCCCAGGTGTACCGGGTGCACCAGGTGGCGGAGACCCGGCAGGTGCTCGACATGGTCGCCTCGATCCGCGGCACCCGCCCGCCGGCCGTGGCCCGCCGGGGGCTGGCGTAGGGGCCACCGGGGGCCCCTCCCGGGTCCTGGGAGGCGCCTAGATCTCGTTCACGGGCCGGCGGGCGTCGGCGAGGATCTTCATGACCTCGTCGATGTCGTCGGTCACGTGGAAGAGCTCCAGGTCGTGCGGGGCGGCCTTGCCCTGGGCGACCAGGGTGTTCCGCAGCCAGTCGACCAGCCCGCCCCAGTACGCGCTGCCGAAGAGGATCACCGGGAAGCGGGTGACCTTCTTCGTCTGCACCAGGGTGAGCGCCTCGAACAGCTCGTCCAGGGTGCCGAGGCCGCCGGGCAGGACGACGAAGCCCTGCGAGTACTTCACGAACATCGTCTTGCGGACGAAGAAGTAACGGAAGTTCAGCCCGAGGTCGACGAACTCGTTGAGCCCCTGCTCGAAGGGCAGCTCGATGCCGAGCCCGACGCTGAGGCCGCCGGCGTCCGAGGCGCCGCGGTTGGCCGCCTCCATCGCGCCCGGGCCGCCACCGGTGATCACCGCGAAGCCGGCCTCCACCAGGGCCCGGCCGATCGCCACGCCCGCGGCGTACTCGGGCGAGTCGACCGGGGTCCGCGCGGAGCCGAAGACACTGATCGCGGGCGGGAGTTCGGCGAGCGCGCCGAAGCCCTCGACGAATTCCGAGGTGATCCGCAGGACCCGCCAGGGGTCGGTGTGCAGCCAGTCGGTCGGGCCGGTGGTGTCCAGCAGCCGCTGGTCCGTGGTGCTCTCGCCGACCTGGTCCCGGCGCACCAGGACCGGGCCCTTCTGCTTCTCGGGCCACGCCTTCTTCGGGCGCGGCTCGCCCACCTGCTCAGGACCGTGGCCGTAGTGCTTTTCGTCTCCAGTGCCTGTCATGACGAAACCCTACGCCCCTGCCTCCCCTTTTTCAGGCAACGGTGGAAGGTCGGTTGGGCAACCGGAAGATGGCGTTCGGCCGATGGTCGGACGGTCGGACCGGCCGCGGGACCGGTCCGGCCGTCCGCCGGGTTCAGGCCGTCAGCCAGGCGCGCAGCCGCTCCTCGGTCTCGGCGATCGCGCTCAGCGAGCAGTGCTCGTCGCGCTTGTGCGCCATGTTCGGGTCGCCCGGGCCGTAGTTGACCGCCGGGACGCCGAGCGCGCTGAAGCGGGCCACGTCGGTCCAGCCGAACTTGGCGCGGGCGGTGCCGCCGGTGGCGGCGAGGAAGGCCTTGGCGGCCGGCTGGTTGAGACCGGGCAGCGCGCCCGGGGCGAAGTCGGTGACGGTGACCTCGAAGCCGTCGAGGACCTCGCGCACGTGCTTCTCCGCCTCGGCCTCGTCGCGGTCCGGCGCGAAGCGGAAGTTGACCGTCACCACGCACTCGTCGGGGATCACGTTGCCGGCCACGCCGCCGTCGATCCGCACCGCGTTGAGGCCCTCGTGGTACTCCAGGCCGTCGATGTCGACCTTGCGCGCCCGGTACTCGGAGAGCCGGCGCAGCACCTCGCCGGCGTGGTGGATGGCGTTGTCGCCGAGCCAGCTGCGGGCCGAGTGGGCCCGGACGCCGGTGAGCCGGACCTGGGCGCGCAGGGTCCCCTGGCATCCGCCCTCGACGACCGCCCCGCTGGGCTCCATCAGCACCGCGAAGTCGGCGGCCAGCCAGTCCGGGTGGGCCTGGGCGAGGTGGCCGAGGCCGTTGCGGTGGGCCTCCACCTCCTCGCAGTCGTAGAAGACGAAGGTGAGGTCCCGGTTGGGCTCGGGCAGGGTGGCCGCGAGCCGGAGCTGGACGGCGACGCCGGACTTCATGTCCGAGGTGCCGCAGCCGAAGAGCAGGTCGCCCTCGACCCAGGAGGGCAGGTTGTCGGCGATCGGCACGGTGTCGATGTGGCCGGCGAGCAGGACCCGTTCGGCGCGGCCGAGGTTCGTGCGGGCGACGACGTTGTTGCCGTAGCGGTCGACGGTCAGGTGCGGGAGGGCCCGCAGGGCCTCCTCGACCGCGTCGGCGAGCGCCTGCTCGTCGCCGCTGACGGAGGGGAAGTCGACCAGCTGGGCGGTCAGCGCGCCGCCGTCGAGGGTGAGGTCAAGGGGCGTCTTCGAGCTGCTCATGGTCGTCCAGCCTAGTCCCGTCCGAACCCCGTACGGCTCCCCCGACGGAACCGGGCCGTGGCCGGCCTGTGACGGCTTCGGTGCGGTCCGGGGGCAACCGTCCGCCGCCGCACACCCGTCCGAGTGGGTACGGTGTCGGTTCGGAGTGCTCGGTGGAGAGGGGCGGCGGTGGCCAGGCGGAAGAGCGGCGGCGGGGACGGTGACGCGGCGCCCCCGCGGCGCCGCAGGCCGGTGCGCGCGGTGCTGATCGTCCTGCTGGTGCTGACCGTGGTCGCCGTGGGGCTCTACTGGCTGCGCGACCAGAAGCTGCTGACCCCCGAGGGCTGCTCGGTGAAGACCCCGGCCGGCGAAGGGACCCTGGAGCTCCCGCAGGCCGCCAACGCCGCCACCATCGCCGCCGTCGCGCACGCCCGCGGCCTGCCGGACCGGGCGGTGACCATCTCGCTGGCCACCGCGATGCAGGAGTCCAAGATCCGCAACCTGGCCGGCGGCGACCGGGACTCGGTGGGCCTGTTCCAGCAGCGGCCCTCGCAGGGCTGGGGCACCGTGCAGCAGATCCTGGACCCGGTCTACGCGACCAACAAGTTCCTGGACGGCCTGGTGAAGGTGCCCGGCTACACCCGGCTGCCGCTGACCGACGCGGCCCAGCAGGTGCAGAAGAGCGGCTACCCGCAGGCCTACGCCAAGCACGAGACCAAGGCCACCCTGCTGGCCTCGGCCCTGACCGGCCGGGAGGCGGCCGCGCTGAACTGCGTGGTGCACGACTTCGCGGTGCCGGAGACCGACGCGGAGGACTCCTCGCCGGCCCCGGCCGGGGCCGCGCCGACCGACGGCGCGACGGCGGCGGCACGCCCGGACCGGACGCAGGTGCTGAGCGACCGGGTCCGCCGCGAGTTCGGCCGGACGGTGACCCCGGCGGCCGGCTACACGTCCACGGTGAAGGGCGCCGAGAACGCCGTCTCGCTGACCCCGGACCCGACCGCGTCCACCGACTCCGGGCCGGAGGCCGAACGGCAGAACGGCTGGGCGGTGGCGCACTGGGCGGTGGCCCAGGCGCAGCGGCTCGGCATCGAGACCGTCGCCTACGACGGCCGGATCTGGCGGAAGGCGAAGTCCGAGGACGGCTGGAAGCCGCAGTCGACCGGGACCTCGACCAAGCTGGTGCTGGTCTCGCTGACGGCTCCCGCGAAGGGCTGAGACCGGGGGGTCCCGGCGGCTGACGCACTGGTGTCCGGGTTGCCGCCGCACGAGTGATTCGCGTCAACGCAGGTGGACGTGGGGTCGGCCGGGCCGGGTGGGTCGCAGAACCGTCACTCCCCTTGGCCCGCCGTGCGCCCGCGCCTCCGGACCGGCCCCGGGAGCGGCTCCCGCTGCGGTCATACCGTCGGATGGTCGGTACGACGTTTTCCTTGCACGGGCCGAAACCTTCTGGCTTCTCAAGCGGTAACACCGTCGTCCGCCCGGCGGACGGAACGGACCCAGACCCCTTTCGAGGAGCCCCATGTCTCACCCCCTCACGCGCCGGATCGCCCAGGCCGCTCTGCTCGTGGCGGCCGGCGCGACCCCGCTGGTCGCGGCCGGCTCCGCGTCCGCCGCGGACGCCCTGCTGCCGAAGAGCGACCTGGCCGCCCCACTGGGCCAGCTGACCAACACCGACACGGGTTCCACCCTGCAGCACACCACCCACGAGCTGGGCCAGGCGGCCGGGACGACCGGCGCCGCGACCGTGGCCGCGGGGGTGCCCGCCACCGCCGACGCCACCGGCAACATCGTCGCCCAGCAGCTCCCCGAGGCGAACGAGAAGGCCAGCTCGCTGACCGCCCCGGTGGACCAGACCGCCGCCACCACCGGCCAGCTGTCGGGCGTCACCCCGAAGGTCGCCAAGACCCTGGCCGGGAAGCTCGGCGAGGCCGTCACCGGCCGCGCCGCCACCCCGCAGCGCAGCGCGCAGAGCGGGGCGAACCCGGTCGGCGGGCTCTCCCAGGCCGGTGCGGTCGCCAACGCCGTTCCGGGCGCGGGCGGGCTGACCCAGGCCGTCCCCAGCACCAACGCCGTCACCGACGCGCTGCCGCTCGGCGCCGTCGGCCGCGCCGTCCCCGGCGGCCTGACCTCCGGCCTGCCCGGCGCCGACGTGCTCGGCCTGGCCGAGCACGGTTCGGCCAACCGCCTGGGCGGCGCCGACCTCGGCCCGAACAGCCCGCTGAACGGCCTCAGCGGCCTCACCGGCGCGCTCGGCCCGATCGGCGGCCTGCTGGGCGGCGTCAACGGCGGCGGCCTCGGCCTCTAGTCCGGCCGCGCTCCCCTGTCCGGGGTCGGCGGCACCCCGGTACGACAACGGCGAAGGGGCCGGTGTTCCTCCTCGGAACACCGGCCCCTTCGGCCTTCCACCGCGGTCAGCGCGCCGCGTTCAGCCGCTCCACCGCCGCCGCGACCCGCTCGTCGGTCGCGGTGAACGCCACCCGGACGAACCGGTCGCCGGCCGGACCGTAGAAGTCGCCGGGCGCCACCAGGATGCCCAGTCCGGCGAGTTCGGCGACGGTCTCCCAGCACGGCCGGTCCTGGGTCGCCCACAGGTAGAGGCTCGCCTCCGAGTGCTCGATCCGGAAGCCGTACGCCTCCAGCGCCGCGCGCAGCGCCGCCCGCCGGGCCGCGTAGCGCTCCCGCTGCTCGGCCACGTGCGCGTCGTCCCCGAGCGCGGCCGCCGTCGCGGCCTGCACCGGGGCCGGCACGATCATGCCGCCGTGCTTGCGCACCTCCAGCAGCTCCTTGACCACCACCGGGTCGCCCGCCACGAAGGAGGCGCGGTAGCCGGCCAGGTTGGAGCGCTTGGACAGCGAGTGCACCGCGAGCAGGCCCTCGTGGCCGTCCCCGCAGATGTCCGGGCGCAGCACCGAGACCGGCTCGGCCTCCCAGCCCAGTTCGAAGTAGCACTCGTCGCTGACCAGCAGCACCCGGTGCTCGCGCGCCCACGCCACCGTGCGGCGCAGCTCGTCGGCGCCGAGCACCCGCCCGGTCGGGTTGGACGGCGAGTTGACCCACAGCAGGCGCACCCGGGAGCCGTCCAGCTCGTCCACCGAGTCGTACTCGACCGGCTCGGCGCCGCACAGCCGGGCGCCCACCTCGTACGTCGGGTAGGCCAGCCGCGGGTAGGCGACCTGGTCGCCGGGGCCGAGGCCGAGCTGGGTCGGCAGCCAGGCCACCAGCTCCTTGGAGCCGACGGTCGGCAGGACGGCCCGCGGGCCGATCTCCGCGCCGAGCCGGCGCCGCAGCCAGCCGGCGACGGCCTCGCGCAGCTCCTCCGGGCCCCAGACGGTCGGATAGCCGGGAGTGTCCGTGGCGGCGGCGAGCGCCTTCTGGATCACCTCGGGGACCGGGTCCACCGGGGTGCCCACGGAGAAGTCGCAGATCCCGCCCGGATGGGCGAGCGCCGTGGCCTTGTAGGGCTCCAGCTTGTCCCAGGGGAACACCGGCAGGAGGTCGGAAACGCGGCGCGCCGCCCCCGGGTGGCCCGGGAACGGCGCGAGCGTGCTGTTCTTGGTAGTCACAGCTGAATTGCCACCGATCCGGTCAGTGGTCGGCGTTCTGCGGCGGCAGAGCGGCGATGAACGGGTGGTCGCGCTCGATCAGGCCGAGCTTCGAGGCACCGCCGGGCGAACCGAGGTCGTCGAAGAACTCGACGTTCGCCTTGTAGTAGTCCTTCCACTCCTCCGGAGTGTCGTCCTCGTAGAAGATCGCCTCGACCGGGCAGACCGGCTCGCATGCGCCACAGTCGACACACTCATCCGGGTGGATGTAGAGCGATCGCTCGCCCTCGTAGATGCAGTCAACCGGGCACTCTTCGATGCAGGCCTTGTCCTTGACGTCGACACAAGGCTGCGCGATGACGTAGGTCACGCTGTCGTTCCTCCTCGGAAGGGCTCGGCGGCCCATTCTGTTTTCTCGCGTGCGCGGGTGAGCGCGGTGTCGTCGATGCCCGCCCCTAGTATCGCGGGTCGGAGACCGCAAATGCACAGGAGGTGCCCAGATGGCCGTCGAAGGGCCGGTTCAGGACCGTCCGGAGGTCCGGATGGATCGCTCCGACGTGGGCCGGAGGGTCTCCGTACGACGGCTCGCCGGCTTCGCCGACGACAACCGGCCAGTCTTCCGCGACGTGATCGGCGTACTCGTCTCCTGGGACGACGCGGGCCTGACGGTGGTGCCGCGGACCGGCGGACCGGTCTCCTTCGACGAGCGGCTGCTGGTCGCGGGGAAGACGGTGCCGCTCTTCCCCGCCCGGCGCGCGCCGCTGCCGCCGGCCGACCCGGTCGGACTCATGCGGACCGCCGCCCGCGGCTGGCCGGCCGTCGAGCAGGAACCGCTGGGCGAATGGACCCTGCGGGCCTCGGCCGGCTTCACCCGGCGGGCCAACTCCGCCCTGGCGCTCGGCGATCCCGGCCTGCCGCTCGACCGGGCGGTGGCGGCCGTCCGCGCCTGGTACGCGGCGGGCGGGCTGCCGGCCCTGTTCGAGGTCGGCGCTCCGGGCTCGCCGGAGGGCCTGCAGGAGGAGCTGGACCGCCTGGGCGCCACCTGCGCGCGGACCCTGGTCCGGGTCGCGCCGCTGGCCGGGCTCGCCCGCGGC
>NZ_JAIY01000006.1:1279121-1289567 GCF_000710405.2 Kitasatospora sp. MBT66
CCTCGACCGGGTGCGGCTCTCCCGGACCGCCGACGCGGCCTGGCTGTCGCTGTACCGGCGGGCGGGCGGCGGCCCGGCGGTGGAGGAGGCCGCCCTGCGGGTGGTCGGCGGCGGGCCGTCGGTCTGGTTCGCCACTGTGCCGGGCGCCGGTCCCGACCGGGCGCCGCTGGCCGTCGGACGCTGCGTCGTCGACGGGCCGTGGGCCGGTTTCGGCGCGGTCGAGGTCGCCGCGGACGCCCGCCGGTCCGGACTGGCCACCGCGGTCATGGCGGTGCTCGCGGCCCGGGCCGCCGAGGAGGGCGCCGGCGGCGGGTACTTGCAGGTCGAGGCGGAGAACTCCGGGGCGATCGCGCTCTATGACGGCCTGGGCTTCACGACCAGTCACACTTACCAGTACGCACTCCTGCCGCAGGGGTAGGAGTCCCGGCCGCTCCCCCGCGCGTCCCTCCCCGTCCGCCCGTCCGTACGAAAGCCGCCGCCACCGCCGTGACCGAGCAGAGCAGAGCACGCTTCCGGACCGAGGCCAGGGCCGAGCACCCCGATCCGGTGCTGCTCTGCGTGCTCGCGGCCGCCGAACACACCCCCGCCCCCGACCCCTCGGACCCGGACGGCCTCGACGGCCCGCCCGCGCCCGACGCCCTGCTCGCCGCCTGCGAGGCGGCGCTGGAACGGCACGCGGCCGCCGTACGGCGCGCCGTCGCCGAACGCGCCCCGGCCGGACCGGAGGAGACCGCGGCGCTGCTGGCCGCCGTCCTCGGCGGGCGCGAGCGGTTCCACGGGCGGAAGTCCGACTACCGGCGGCTGGAGTCCTCGCTGCTGCCGGAGGTGCTGCGGCGGCGCCGCGGACTGCCGATCATGCTGTCGCTGGTCTGGTGGGCGGTCGCCCGCAGGGCCGGGCTCACCGTGCACGGGGTCGCCCTGCCCGGCCACTTCGTCGTCGCGGTCGGCGGGCCCGCCGGCGGCGAGGACTACGTGCTGGCCGACCCCTTCCACGGCGGCCGGCTGCTCGACCTCGACGGGGTGGCCGACCTGGTGCACGCCGCCGGACACGAGTTCACGCCCGAACTGCTCACCCCCGCGCAGCCGCTGGACGTCGTGCTGCGGGTGCTCGGCAACATCCGCGGCTGGGCCGCCGACCGGCCCGAGCACGCCCGCACCCAGCTCTGGGCCACCGAACTCGCCCTGCTGCTCCCCCGCCACCCCGCCCAACTCCGGCTCGAACGCGCCGAACTGCTGGTGCGCACCGGCGACTTCCTGGGCGGGGCCGGGGAGATGGACGAGTACGCCGCGATCCTGGACGCCTTCGACCCCGATTCCGCCGCCAAGGTCCGCCAGGAGGCCCGCGCCGCCCGCCACCGGCTCAACTGAGCCGGGGCCCGGGAACGATCGGCAGGACCGGGTCTACAGCCAGCCCTTCTCGCGGGCGATCCGGACCGCCTCGGTGCGGTTGCGGGCCTCGGTCTTCTGGATCGCCATCGAGAGGTAGTTGCGCACCGTGCCCTCGGACAGGTGCAGCCGCCGGGCGATGTCCGCGTTCACCGCGCCGTCCGCGGCGGCCGCCAGCACGTCCCGCTCCCGGGCGGTCAGCGGGTTGGCCCCCTCGGCGAGCGCCGCCGCGGCCAGGACCGGGTCGATCACCCGCTCGCCGCGCAGGACCCGGCGGATGGCCTCGGCCAGCTCGGCGGCGGGCGCGTCCTTCACCAGGAAGGCGTCCGCGCCGGACTCCATCGCCCGCCGCAGGTAGCCGGGGCGGCCGAAGGTCGTCGCGATCACCACCTTGGTCTGCGGCCGCCGCTGCCGCAGCAGCGCAGCGGCCTCGATCCCGGTCATCCCCGGCATCTCGATGTCCAGCACCGCCACCTGCACGTCGTGCGCGACCGCGGCGTCCAGCACCTCGTCCCCCCGCCCGACCTGGGCGACGACGTCGATGTCCCCCTCCAGCCCGAGCAGCGCGGCGAGCGCCTCCCGGACCATCCCCTGGTCCTCCGCCAACAGCACCCGCACCGAGGGCCGGTCGCCCTGATTGTCACTCATGCCGCCCGACCCTACGGCGTCCCCGTCCCGACGGGGGACGGAGGTCAGCGGGGGTGCTCCAGGGCGCCGGCGGGGGCCGCCCCCCGGGCCGACGTGCCCGCCTCGGTGAACGCGGCGCAGAGCAGCAGGGAGAGGAAGAGCACGGTGAGGACCGCCAGCACGGACTTCGGCATGTCTGCCATGCTGCCCGCCCGCGCCGCCCGGCGCCCGCGCGGCGGGGCGCCGGGGTTACGGGGGGCGGCGGGGTCACGGCGACGCCGCCGCGCCGACCGGTCGGCTACGGGGCGGGGACGGAGGCCGTCCGCAGCGGCACCAGGGCCCGCAGGCGGAAGCCCCGGCCCCGCTCGCCCGGCCCGGTCTCCAGCCGGCCGCCGACCAGGGCGAGCCGCTCCTCCAGCCCGGAGAGGCCGTTGCCGGGCTGGGACTTGCCCGGGCCGCGCCCGTCGTCGGTGACCTCCAGGACGGCGTAGCGCTCGCCGTTCCCCTCCCAGGTCTCGTCGGACCGCACGGTGCAGACGGTGGCGCCCTCGCCGTGCCGGACGATGTTGGTGACCGCCTCGCGCAGCGCCCAGGCGAGCGCGCCGGCCTCCTCGGCGGCCAGCCCCGGCCAGGCGTCGAGCAGCTCCGGCGCGGTCTCCAGGGTGACCTGGGCGGCGGCCAGCGCGGTGCGGGCGGCGGCCAGCTCGACCGGCAGGGTGGGGCGGCGGAAGCCGGTGACCGCCTCCCGGACGTCGATCAGCGACTGCCGGGCGACGTTCTCGATGTCGGCGACCTGCGCCCGCGCCGCCTCGTCCTTGCCGGCGTCCATGAACCGGCCAGCCAGCTCGCTCTTCAGGGTGATCAGCGACAGCGAGTGCCCGAGCAGGTCGTGCAGGTCCCGGGCGAGCCGCAGCCGCTCCTCGGAGGCGGCCAGGTGCGCGACGGCGGCCCTGGCCTCGCGCAGCTCCTTCATGGTGCCGACCAGGCGCTGCAGGCCGCTCATCGCGGCGCCCGCGAGGAAGGCGCTGAGCGTGAAGGTCCACACGTTGTCCATGTCCGCGTGGGCCAGCAGGCCGACCCCGGCGGTGAGCACCGCCATGGCGAGCAGCGCGCGCAGGGCGTAGCGGGCCGGGCTGATGATCGCGACGCACACCGCGGCGTAGATGAACAGGGACAGGAAGGCGGTGCCGAGCACGAAGGTGGACGCCACGGCGAGCGCCACCATCGTGGCGACGATCGCCCGGCAGGTCCGCGGCCGCATCCCGGGCATCGAGCGGAAGACCACCAGCAGGACGTAGCCGGCGACGAAGGCCGCCAGGCAGATCCAGCCGAGTACCCGGGCACCCGCGCTGTGACCGCCGTTCAGCAGGTCGCCCACCGGGTAGGCCAGGTAGATCATCCACAGCAGCATCCAGGCGACCTTCACCAGCAGCTGCCGCCCGCTCTCCACCGAGGCGCCCGGGATGTTCATGAACGACGAGCGCGCCGGCCCCGCCTCCGGCTGTTCGTCGGTGCGGTGGGTCCGGTACGGCTCGCTCATGTCGATCATCATGCCTGCCGGGTGTCGCGTCGGTACAGGGCCGCCGCGGCGGCGACGAACACCGCGAGGAAGGCCGCCAGCCCGGCGACGGCGACGGTGTCCAGGGAGTGCCCGGGCTGGGTGAAGGTGGCCAGCCGGTTGTACAGGTAGACCGGGTTGAAGCGGGCGAAGGACTCCAGCGAGCCGCTCACCGGGAACCACGTCCCGCCGAACAGGGCCATCGCCATGTAGGCGATCATCACGATGCTCTGCACCGAGTCCGGCGCCGCCGCGTAGCCGAGCGCCACCCCGAGTGCCGCGAAGACGAAGCTGCCCAGCCACAGGGCGGCGACCAGGCCGACCCACTGCCCGGCCGTCAGCGAGACGCCCTGGCTCGCGCCGACCGCGAACACCACCAGGATCGCGGGCAGGGTGGTCACGGCGGCGGCGGCGATCTTGCCGACGGTGTACGCCCGGCCGGGCAGCGCGGTCAGCCGCAGCTGACGCACCCAGCCGCTCTTGCGCTCCAGCGAGATCCGCTGCGCGCTGCCGGTCAGCACCGCGCCGACCGCGCCGAAGGTGGCCATCGAGACCATGAAGTAGGTCTTCACCGGGAGGCCGCCGGCCAGCTTGTCCGCGCTGTAGGCGTGGATGAAGAAGAAGTACATCAGCGCCGGGTAGGCGATCGTGAAGAGCACGTAGCGGCGGTTGCGGAAGGTCCGCAGGATCTCCAGCCGGATCAGGGTGGTCATCGCGCACGCTCCAGCACGTTCTCGGTGGACTCGGTGGACTCGGTGGACTCGGCGGCGTCCTGCTCGCCGGTGATGGTCAGGAAGGCCTGCTCCAGGCCCAGTCCGGTGACCTCCAGACCGCGCGGGTACAGGCCCGCCCGGTAGACGGCCGCGACGGCGGCGTCCGCGTCGGCGGTGCGGATCCGCACCGTCCGCACGCCCGGGACGCGGGCCGCGACCTCCAGGCCCTGCACACCGGGCAGCCGGCGCAGCGGTGCCTCGTCGAACGGGCCGTCCGCCTCGTGCAGCTCGAAGGTGATCCGGCGGGCACCCGCCCGGGCCTTGATCTCGGCCGAGCTGCCGTCGGCGATCAGCCGGCCCCGGTGCAGGACGAGGACGCGGTCGGCGATCGAGTCGGCCTCCTCCAGGTAGTGGGTGGCGAACAGCACCGTGCGGCCGGCGTCGGCCTGGGCCCGCATGCTCGCCCAGAAGGACTGCCGGACCGAGACGTCCATACCGGTGGTGGGCTCGTCCAGCACGATCAGGTCGTTGGCCCCGGCGATGGCGAGGGCGAAGCGGACCCGCTGCTCCTGGCCGCCGGAGAGCTTGTCGACGCGGCGTTCGGCGAGCTCGGTGACACCCGCGTCCTCGAGCACCTCGGCGACGGACCGGCCGCGCGGGTGGACCTCGCAGGCGAGCCGCACCAGTTCGCGGACCTTGACGTCGGTCATCAGGCCGCCGCTCTGCAGCATGGCGCCGACCCGGCCGGCCTCGATCGCGGCACGCGGGCGGCCGCCGAACAGTGTGACGCTGCCCCGGTCGGGCTCGCGCAGGCCGAGCAGCAGGTCGAGGCTGCTGGACTTGCCGGCCCCGTTCGGGCCGAGCAGGGCGACGGTCTCGCCCGGCCGCAGCACCAGGTCCAGGCCGTCCACGGCCCGTACCCGTCCGTAGCTCTTGCCGACGCCCCTGAAGGCGGCGACCTCTCCCGTGTCCATCGTCGCGGTCCTCTCCCCTGCCGGTGGTGTCCTTCGCACCACCTCAGAGTCCCGCGCGGCCGGGGTCCGGCGGCAGTAACCGCCGTCGTGCGTTCGGCATGACGGATGTCATGCCGAACGCACGCACCGGGCGGCGTCCCGGGAGGGCCTGTCGGTGGCCGGGGCTACGGTGTGGCCACATCGAGGCCGGACAGATCGACCCCGTGCGGGTACACGCGGCCGAGGGGGAGCGGGATGGGTATGCCCCGGCACCGCTCGTCCGCGGGCCCGGGTTCCCTGCTCCGGCTCCGCTCCCCCTCCCTCCCGCCGGCCCGCTCCTCCGGCGGGCAGCCGCTGTCAGCCGCCGAGCGACTTCTTCACGAAGTCGACCTGGAGCAGCAGCAGGTTCTCCGCGACCTCCTCCTGCGGCGTCATGTGGGTGACGCCGGAGAGCGGCAGCACGGTGTGCGGGCGCCCGGCGGCGAGCAGCGCCGAGGAGAGCCGCAGGGTGTGCGCGGCCACCACGTTGTCGTCGGCGAGACCGTGGATGATCATCAGCGGCCGCTCCAGACCGGCCGCGTAGCCGGTCAGCGAGTTGGCCTCGTACACCTCGGGCCGCTCGTCCGGGTGGCCCAGGTAGCGCTCGGTGTAGTGGGTGTCGTAGAGCCGCCAGTCGGTGACGGGCGCGCCCGCGACCGCCGCGTGGAAGACGTCCGGGCGGCGCAGCACGGCGAGCGCGGCCAGGTAGCCGCCGTACGACCAGCCGCGGATCGCGACCCGGTCGAGGTCCAGCGGGAACTCCTCGGCGAGCGCCCGCAGCGCGTCCACCTGGTCGTCCAGGGTGGCCCCGGCGAAGTCGAAGGCGATCGACTTCTCCCAGGCCGGGCCGCGTCCGGGGGTGCCCCGGCCGTCGGCGACGACGACCGCGAAGCCCTGGTCGGCGAACCACTGGGAGTTCAGGTGCGGGTTGTGCGCCTGGACGACGCGCTGGCCGTGCGGGCCGCCGTACGGGTCCATCAGGACGGGCAGCAGGCCGTCCCGCTCCCGGTCGTAGCCGGTGGGCAGGAAGACCGCGGCCGGGATCCGGCGCTCGCCCGCGAAGCGGAACACCGGCCGGGCCGTGATCACCGGGGTCTCGGCGTAGGAGGCGACGGTGGCGATGTCGTCCACCGCGACGCCCTCGGGCAGGTCCCGGGAGACCCGCACCAGGGTGCCGGGCAGGTCCGGCTCGGCGGTGGCCCGCACGGTGATGCCGGCCGCGTGCACGGCGGTGGTGACGGAGGTGAACGGGCGGCCGTTGGCGGCCTCCCAGGAAAGCCGCTTGCCGTCGTGGCCGATCCGGCCGACGGCGACCCAGCCGGGCTCGGGGTCGGTCTCGGCGGCGCCGCCGGAGGCGGTGAACAGGACCTCCTCGGCGGTGACCGCGAGCACCGAGCGCAGGTGCAGGTCGGGGCCGGTGACGGTCTGCTCGCCGATCACCAGGGCGCGGGCGCCGGACTCGTCGGAGATCCGGACCAGCTTGCCGTCCGGGGTCCAGGCCGGGACGCCCGTGAACAGCTCCAGCCAGGCGTCGTCCCGCTCCTCGTGCAGCAGTTCGGTGGCGCCGGTGGCGGTGTCGAGGCCGAGGATCCGCTGCGCCCGCTGGTCGCGGGACTGGACCAGCAGCAGCGGCACACCGCCCTGGGACCAGTGCACCCGGGCCAGGTAGGGGAAGGACTCGCGGTCCCAGACCACCTCGGTGCGGCTGCCGTCCAGGCCGAACAGCCAGAGGCCGACCTCGGCGTCCGGGGTGCCGGCGGCCGGGTAGGCGACCTCGGCGGGCTCGCGGTCCGGGTTGGCCGGGTCGGCGATCCACCAGCGGTGCACCGGGGTGTCGTCGGCCCGCTCGACCAGCAGCCGGTCGCTGTCGGGGGACCACCAGTGGCCCCGGTCGCGGTCCATCTCCTCCTGGGCGATGAACTCGGCCTGGCCCCAGGTCACGTTCGGGCCCTCGGGCGAGACGAGGGCCCGGTCGCCGCTGCCGTCGGTACGGGTGAGCCGCAGCTCGCCGGCGGTGTTGGCGTAGGCGACGTGGACGCCGTCCGGGGAGAGCCGCGGGTCGACCAGCGGGCCCTCGGCGGGCAGCTCGGTGGCGGTGCCGGCGACCAGGTCGGCGACGAACAGCCGGCCGGAGAGGGCGAAGGCCGCGAGCCGGCCCGCGCCGTCCAGGGCGTAGCCGACGATGCCGGCCGAACCCTCGCGGCTGCGCTCGCGGCGGGCCTTCTCCGCCGGGGAGAGGTCCTCCTCGCCACCGCCGAGCAGGACGGCCGGGTCGGCGGCGATCCGCTCCTCGCCGGTGGCGGTGTCGAGGGTCCAGAGCAGGTTGGCGCGGTCGCCCCCGGAGGGCGAGCGCAGGAAGACGACCCGGGATCCGTCGGGTGCGACGGAGAACGACCGGGGAGCGCCGACGGTGTAGCGCAGGGTGCGCGCGTACTGCCTCGGGAAGGTGTCCGCTGGGGTGTGGGTGGTCATGGCACCAGACCCTATGACGCCGCCGCGCCGGTGGTGATCACTCGTTCGGAGCATCGTGCGCAAGTACGCCCGGAAGGGGGTCGCACCCCCTCCGACCGGCCCATGCGCCCCATGAGTGCGACTGTGCCCCGGGGTGTGCGGCCTCACTCAACGTAATGTCCGCCTCACTCATCGGGTATGACTGGTCCACGAGTGATCGTCGGGCCCCGTCCCGGGCCGCCGGTCGCCCGACCGCAAGTCCCGCACGGTACGACCGCCGCCCCTCCCCGGGAGGAGCGGCGCACCCGGAAGGGGTGTGAGCCGCCATGGCCCTGTCCATCTCCGCCGCCATGCTGATGCTGGTCATCGTGGTGGTGCTGATCCGCCGCTCCGGCCTGAAGCTCGCGCACGCGATCGTCTGCGCGCTGCTCGGCTTCTACCTGGCGTCCAGCTCCATCGCCCCCTCGATCAGCCAGGTCACCAGCAACCTCGCCGGAATGATCAACGGCCTCAAGCTCTGACCCCCACCGTGCGGTGGCTAGGCTTCCTCCTATGACCGCGACTACCGGACGCCGCCTGCTCCTGGTGCACGCGCACCCCGACGACGAGTCGATCAACAACGGCGCCACGATGGCCCGGTACGCCGCCGAGGGCGCCCACGTCACCCTGGTGACCTGCACCCTCGGCGAGGGCGGCGAGGTGATCCCGCCCGAGCTGGCCCACCTGACGGCCGATCGGGAGGACGCCCTCGGCGCCCACCGGATCGGCGAGCTGACGCGGGCGATGGCCGAGCTCGGGGTCACCGACTTCCGCTTCCTCGGCGGCCCGGGGCGCTACCGCGACTCCGGGATGATGGGCGTGCCCGACAACGACGTGCCCGGCTGCTTCTGGCGGGCCGACGTGGACGAGGCCGCCGACCGGCTGGCCGCGGTGGTCCGGGAGGTGCGCCCGCAGGTGCTGGTCACCTACGACGAGGACGGCGGCTACGGGCACCCCGACCACATCCAGGCGCACCGGGTCGCGATGCGCGCGTACGAGCTGGCCGCCGACCCGGCCCACCGGCCCGACCTCGGCCCGGCCTGGCGGATCGCCAAGGTCTACTGGAACCGGGTGCCCCGGTCGGTGATCGAGCGGGGCCTCGCCGAGACCGCCGAGAAGGCGCCGTTCCCGGGCGTGGCACAGGCCGCCGACGTCCCCGGGGTGGTGGCCGACGAACTGGTCACCACCGTGCTGGACGGCACCGCGTACACCGGCCGCAAGGCCGCCGCGATGGCCGCGCACGCCACCCAGATCACCGTGGACGGCGCGTTCTTCGCGCTCTCCAACGACCTCGGCCAGCCGCTGCTCGCCACCGAGTACTACCAGCTGGCACGCGGCCGGGCCGGGTCGCGGCTGCCGGAGGACGACCTCTTCGCCGGCACCGAGGACCCCGCCGGCGCCGAGGCCCCCACCGCCACCTCCGAGGAGCCCGTCCGATGACCGCGACCGACGCCCGGCCCGCGCGCCGTTCGATCCCGGCGGCGCTGCTCGGCAGCCGGGAGGAGCGGCTGAAGGAGTCCCAGCCCCCGCGCACGGCACGGATCGCGGCTTATGTCCTGTTCTTCCTGCTGGGCATCGCGGTGTCGATCTGCGGAGCATTTGTGCAGGCCTTGTGGCCGCCCGTGGGAGTCCTGCTGGCGCTCGCCGCCACCGCCGCGACCTTCTACGGCGGCCTGCGGGTGACCGGCACCCGGCTCGGCGCGGGGATCCCGGCGGCCGGCTGGTTCCTGGCCCTGCTGCTGGTGATGGTTCCCCGCCCGGAGGGGGACAACGTGCTCTGGACCAATGCCACGTCGCTCTGCTGGCTGTTCGTCGGCTCGATCCTGGGCGTGATCTGTGCCACCCTGCCGACCCGGACCAGCTGGTTCCCCGGCGTTCCGGGGCCGCCGCGCCGCCCCTGAGGGGGACCCGCGTACGGTGGCCGGTACGACGGGCAGTCAAGACCGTCCGGTCGTACTCTCATACCGGAGGAACCGGACGTATCGGGATCTGTCCGAACCGGTTCACCGGCCGGTTCTTCCCAGTATGGTGGTGCCGCAGAACGCCGTACCCGACGCCGCCCGCCTGGTCCGGCGCCGACAACCGCGGTCGCGCCGCACGGCCCGGCCCGCGAACCCGGAGCAGAGCAGCATTGAGCAGCCGCGAATCTGACAACGCCCACCCGACGCCTCGGCGCACGGGACCGGACGCCTACCCGTCGGGCACCCCGCCCTACGGCACACCGGGTTTCCCCGGCGGCGACCGCGCGGGTGCCGGCGCCGCCGCCAAGGGCTCGGCTCCGGAGGGCGAGGACGACAGCCCGAAGACCGAGACCACCCTCACCACCCGCGTCCGGATCAACATCCCCGGCTCGCGTCCGATCCCGCCGGTGGTGGTGCGCAGCACGGTCAAGAACGAGGACGGCCCCGGCGAGGAGGCCCCCGCGCCCGCCGCCGAGCCGGCCGGGCCCCGCCACCGGTCCGCCGCACCCGCCTCCCCGGTGCTCGGCGTGATGGACGGCGGCGGCCGCTCCACCCCGCCGGACCTGCCGCCGGAGTGGCAGATCCCGCCGGCCACCTCCGAGGCCGAGTCCACCGGCGCCTGGTTCCGCCCCCGGCAGAAGAAGGCCGCTCCCGGCGAGGGCTCCGCCCCGGCCGCGGTGCCGGCCGGCGCTCCCGCTCCCGCCGCCGCGACGGCGGCC
>NZ_JAIY01000006.1:1290302-1316444 GCF_000710405.2 Kitasatospora sp. MBT66
GCCGCACCGGCGGCGGACGGCCCGTCCGCCCCGAAGCCCGCGCCGGCCGCCAAGCCCGCCGCGGCCGCCAAGCCCCGGCCGAGCGCCGCCAAGAAGCTGGTCAAGCTGACCACCTACGCGGTCGTCGGCGTGGCCTTCCTCGGCGCCGCCGCCTACGGCACCGGGCTGATGCTGAACCAGTCCGACATCCCCAAGGGCACCGTGGTGCTCGGCACCGACATCGGCGGCAGCAACCGCGACCAGGCCATCCACCAGCTCGACGAGAGCGTCGGCAAGGCCGGCCAGCAGCCGGTCAAGCTGAAGGTCGGCGAGCAGACCGTGGACCTCGACCCGACCGCCGCCGGACTGGCCTTCGACACCACGGCCACCGTGGACCGGCTCACCCAGCACTCCTACAACCCGGTGGACGTCCTCAAGTCGCTCAAGGGCAACGAGAAGGCCGTCCCGCCGGAGGTCAAGGTCGACCGGGCGAAGCTCAAGTCCGCGTTGGAGGCGCTGGCCGGCGGCTCCGGCCAGGGGCTCCAGGAGGGCTACGTCAAGTTCGCCGAGAACGGCGACGCCGTCGTCGTCCCGGGCAAGGCCGGCCAGGCCGTGGACTCCGCCGCCGCCGTCGACCTGGTCGACACGGCCTACCGCGACCGCGCCGCGGGCAAGTCGGAGCAGCCCGTCGCCCTGGCCGTCACGGCCGCCCAGCCGAAGACCTCCCCGCAGGCCCTCCAGGGCGCGGCGGACACCCTCGGCAAGTCGGTGACGAACGGCCAGATCCACATCATGGCCGGCACCAAGAGGTTCGACTTCGGCCCGAAGACCGCGGCCGCGGCGCTCACCCTCGTCCCGGACGCCAACGGCAAGCTCGTGCCGAAGTGGGACCTCGACGCGCTGAACCGCCAGCTCGCCGGTGCCTTCGACAAGGTGAAGACGAAGAAGAACGGCCAACTCGTCCCGATCACCCCGCAGGACGTCGCGGACCAGGTGACCGCGCTGTTCGACAAGAGCGGCGACAGGGACCGGACCTTCAAGTTCCCGGTCTGATCGAACCGTTACCGGGGGGCGGGTCCGGATCCGGGCCCGCCCCTCGACAACTCCGCTCCCCGGTCAGCAAGATGTGACGTCCTCGTCCGCCGCATCCGTCCCGGGAGAACCACCATGGGCCGCCCCCTGTACCACCGCACGGCCCTGCTCGCCGGTCTCACCGCCGTCTCGCTGTCGCTGACGCTCTGTTCCTGCGGCCCCGGCAACGGCCCCGGTTCCGACGCCCGGGCCCTCCCGAGCTCGGTCGAGACGCCCAAGCTCACCGCCGTCGACATCAATCCGCACGAGCGCGCCGAGCTGCGCCAGGGCGGCACCCTGCGGGTCGCGGTGGCCCAGTACTCCACCCAGTGGTCGCCGGTCCAGACCGACGGCGGCGAGTCCTCCACCATCGCCGTCACCAAGCCGCTGCTGCCGACCTTCTTCCGCTCCGACGCGGCCGGCACCCAGACCCCCAACCCGGCCTACCTCCAGGACGCCCGCAGCGAGCAGCGGGACGGTCGGCAGGTGGTGGTCTGGACGCTCAACCCGAAGGCCCGCTGGTCCGACGGCGCCCCGATCACCTGGCGCGACATCGAGGCCAACTGGCGGGCGCTGAACGGCAAGGACCCGGCCTACCGGTCGGCCAGCAGCACCGGCTTCGAGCTGGTCTCGGCGGTCGAGCGCGGCAAGGACGACTTCCAGGCCGTGATGACCTTCGAGCGGCCGTTCTCCGAGTGGCAGTCGATGTTCAACGGGGCCGCCAACGCCCCGCTGCTGCCCGCGAGCCGGATCTCCACCCCCGAGCTCTTCAACACCTCCTACCTGGACGCCATCCCGGTCACCGCGGGCCCGTTCAAGGTGGAGCGGATGGACCGGGCGGCGCAGACCGTCACCCTGGTCGCCGACCCGGCCTGGTGGGGCGACAAGCCGCTGCTGGACCGGATCGTCTTCCGCGCGATGCTGCCCAACACGATGGCCGCCGCCTTCAACAAGGGCGAGATCGACCTGTTCAACAACGGCCCGGACGTGGCCGGCTACCAGCTGATCCGCAGCACCCCCGGTGCCGCCGTCCGCCGGGCCGGCGGGCCCGACTTCCGCCAGTTCACCCTGAACGGGCGCAGCCCCGCGCTCACCGACCCGTCCGTCCGCCAGGCCCTGTTCCAGGCGATCAACCGGGACGTCATCGCCCGCTCCGACCTGGCCGGGCTCGACTGGCCCACCGTCACCCTCAACAACCACCTGCTGGTGGCCAACCAGAACGCCTACCGGGACAACTCCCTCGGCCTCAGCCGCTACGACCCGGCCGAGGCGGTCCGCAAGCTGGACGCGGCCGGCTGGAAGCTCGACGGCGACGTCCGCCGCAAGGACGGCAAGGAGCTCAATCTGCGGCTGGTCATCCCGGCCGGGGTCACCCAGGCCCAGAACGAGGCCGCCGTCGCCACCGGCATGCTCAAGGACGTCGGGGTGAAGGTCACCACGGTCACCGCCAACCCCAACGAGTACTTCGACAAGTACGTCAACCGGCGGGACTTCGACATCGCCGCCTACTCGCTGCTCGGCACGCCGTTCCCGGCCAGCGGCAACCGGGCCAACTTCGTCCAGAACGGGGGCACCAACCACTCCCAGTCCGGCAGTCCCGCCGTCGACGCCGCACTCGACCGGGCCTCCGCCGCGGGCGACGCGGCCGGCGCCTTCGAGGCCATCAACCAGGCCGACGCCGAGCTGTGGAAGGTGGCCGGGGTGCTGCCGCTCTACCAGCGCCCGCAGCTGTACGGGAGCCGCGCCGACCTCGCCAACATCGGCGCCCAGGGCCTGTCCGACATCGTCTGGGAGAACGTCGGCTTCCAGAAGTGACCCAGGGGCCGTCCGGCAATTCCTGGGCCCGGCAGCCGGAAGGGCCCCGGAGTCGCGACGGACTCCGGGGCCCCGGGTGCGGTGCCGGACGCGGTCAGCCCGAACCGATCACGTCCCGAACCTCCGCGAAGTGGCACGCCGACTCGTGCGCGGCCGGCCCGCGCAGCGTCGACGGCACGGCCAGCAGCGGGACCTCGGTCGAGCAGCGCTCCTCCGCCTTCCAGCAGCGGGTGCGGAAGCGGCAGCCGGACGGCGGGTTGGCCGGCGAGGGGATGTCACCGCTGAGCAGGATCCGCTCGCGGTGCTCGCGCCCGGTCGGGTCGGGCACCGGCACCGCGGACAGCAGCGCCTGGGTGTACGGATGGGTCGGGTGGGAGTAGATCTGCTCCTCCGTGCCGATCTCGACCATCTTGCCGAGGTACATCACCCCGACCCGGTCGGAGATGTGCCGGACGATCGAGAGGTCGTGCGCGATGAACATGTACGACAGCCGGAACTCGTTCTGCAGCTGCTCCAGCAGGTTGATCACCTGGGCCTGGACCGAGACGTCCAGCGCCGAGACCGGCTCGTCGCAGATGATCAGCTCCGGCTTGAGCGCCAGGCCGCGGGCGATGCCGATGCGCTGGCGCTGACCGCCGGAGAACTGGTGCGGGTACCGGTTGATGTACTCCGGGTTCAGACCCACCACGTCCAGCAGGTCCTGGACCGCCCGGCGGCGGTCGCCCTTGGGCGCCACCTCCGGGTGGATCTCGAAGGGCTCCCCGATGATGTCGCCGACGGTCATCCGCGGGTTCAGCGAGGTGTACGGGTCCTGGAACACCATCTGGATGTTCCGGCGCACCGCCTTCAGCCCGGACCCGGAGAGCCGGGTGATGTCCTCGCCCTTGAACAGCACCTGGCCCGAGGTCGCCTTCTCCAGGTTCATCAGGACCTTGGCCAGCGTGGACTTGCCGCAGCCGGACTCGCCGACGATGCCCAGCGTCTCGCCCTTGGTCAGCGAGAAGGAGACGCCGTCCACCGCCCGCACCGCGCCGACCTGCTTCTTGAGGACGATGCCCTGGGTCAGCGGGTAGTGCTTGACCAGGTCCTTGACCTCCAGGATGGGCTCAGCCATGGAGGGTCTCCTTCCAGAAGTGGCAGGCGCTGCGGCGGCCCGGCAGATCGGCCCCCTCGGCGTCCAGCACCGGGACCAGGCGCGGGAGTTCGGTGTGGCAGACGTCCTGGACCCGGTCGCAGCGCGGGTTGAACGCGCACCCCGACGGGATCCGCAGCAGGCTCGGCGGCAGGCCCTGGATCGCGTAGAGGTTCTGGCCCTTCTGGTCCAGCCGGGGGATCGAGTTGAGCAGGCCCTTGGTGTACGGGTGCGCCGGGCGGGCGTACAGCTCGTGCACCGGGGCGGTCTCCACGATCCGGCCGGCGTACATCACCGCGATCTTGTCCGCGACGTCGGCGACCACGCCGAGGTCGTGGGTGATCAGGATCAGACCCATGTTGAACTCGGCCTGGAGCTCGGCCAGCAGGTCCATCACCTGGGCCTGGACGGTGACGTCCAGGGCGGTGGTGGGCTCGTCCGCGATGATCAGGTCCGGCTCCAGAGCCAGCGCCATCGCGATCATGATGCGCTGGCGCATACCGCCGGAGAACTGGTGCGGATAGTCGCCGACGCGCTGCCTGGCGGCGGGGATGCGCACCCGCTCCATCAGCTCGACGGCCTTCTCCTTGGCCTCCTTGCGACCGGCGCCCTGGTGCACCCGGAACATCTCGCCGAGCTGGTAGCCGACGCTGAGCACCGGGTTGAGCGAGGACAGCGCGTCCTGGAAGATCATCGCGATCTTCCGCCCCCGCACCGCCCGCCGCGCCTTGGGGCTCATGGTGAGCAGGTCCTCGCCCCGGAACCGGATCGAGCCCTTGGTGATCTTTCCCGGCGGCATGTCGAGGATGCCCATGATCGCCTGCGCGGTCACCGACTTGCCCGAACCGGACTCGCCGAGCACCGCCAGCGTCTCCCCCGCCGCCACCGAGTAGCTCACCCCGTTGACGGCCTTGGCCACGCCGTCCCGGGTGTGGAACTCGATGTGCAGGTCGTCGACCTCCAGCAGGGGCGTGCCGGGCACCAGGCTCTCCCGGCCCCCTCCGATCACCTGCACCGCGTCCGGGCCCGGCCCGGCGCCGTCCCTCGCCGGTTTCGTCATGTCAGTCATGGTCCGCGGCCCTCCTCAGCGCAGCTTCGGGTCGAGGGCGTCGCGCACCGCGTCGCCGAGCATGATGAAGGCCAGGACGGTGACGCTCAGCACCGCGGCCGGGAACAGCAGCACGTGCGGGGCGTTCAGGAAGCGGGCCTGGGCGTCACTGATCATCAGGCCCCAGGAGATCGCCGGGGACTGGATGCCGATGCCCAGGTAGGACAGCGCGGCCTCGGCGCCGATGTACACACCCAGGTTGATCGTGGAGACCACGATCACCGGGGCGACGGCGTTCGGCAGGATGTGCCGGCCGACGATCCGGCCGGTGCCCGCCCCGAGCGCCCGGGCGGCCACCACGTAGTCGTTGTGCTTGTTGGCCAGTACCGCCGAGCGCATCAGCCGGTAGATCTGCGGCCAGCCGAGCACGGCCATCACCGCGGAGACGGTCCAGGCGTTGCCCTCGCCCCAGGTGGACATGATCAGCATGCCGCCGAGCAGCAGCGGGATCGCGAAGAAGATCTCGGTGACCCGGGAGAGCACGCTGTCCCCGATCCCGCCGATCCAGCCGGCCCACAGGCCGAGGCTGCCGCCGACCAGGACCACCAGCGTGGTGGTCACCATGCCGACGATGATGGAGTTGCGGGCGCCCCAGATGGTGCGGGTGTAGATGTCGCAGCCCTGGACGTCGAAGCCGAACCAGTGCGAACCACTGGGCCGCTTCAGCGAGTCGGCCAGGTTGCAGAAGCCGCCGGCGCGCGGGTCCCCGTCGGTGAACAGCTGCGGGGCGATCGCGAGGACGACCATGAACAGCACCAGGAACCCACCGATCAGGAACAGCGGGCTGCGCCGCAGGTCCGTCCAGGCGTCGGTCCAGAGACTTGCGACCCGTTCGCCCCCGGCGTCCGGCGCGCCGGAGCCCTTGGCGGTCGCGGCGGCCGGACCGCCCGCGGCCGGACCGGAGCCGGACTGCCCCGGGATCGCCGCGCCCGTGTTCTCGCTCTTCGTCGGCTCACTCATAGCGGATCCTCGGGTCCAGGACGGCGTACAGCAGGTCGACCACCAGGTTGGCGAACAGGTAGACCATCACCAGGGCGCTCACGATGCCCACGACGATGGTGCGTTCCCGCAGGTAGACGGACTGGAAGAGCTGGTGTCCGACGCCGGGGATGTTGAAGATGCCCTCGGTGATGACCGCGCCGCCCATCAGGCCGCCGAGGTCCATGCCCAGGAAGGTGACGATCGGGATCAGCGCGTTGCGCAGACCGTGCCGGACCACCACCCGCAGCGGGCTGAGCCCCTTGGCCACCGCCGTCCGGACGTAGTCGGCCCGCATGACCTCGATCAGGCTGGTCCTGGTGAGCCGGGCGACGTACGCCAGTGACGTCGAGGCCAGGACGTAGCCGGGCAGCAGGTACGAACGGAAACCGGCCTCCTCGTTGAAGGAGACCGGGAAGAAGTCGATGCCGTAATCGGTGTTGAGCTTCACCCCGATGACCAGCTGGAGCACGAAGCCGATCACGAAGACCGGGATCGAGATGACCATGAGGGTCGAGATCAGCACCACGTTGTCGATGAACTTGCCGCGCCGCAGGGCGGCGACCACACCGGCGGTGACACCCACCGCCATCTCGATGGCCAGGGCGACGAACGCCAGGTTGATGGTGTACGGGAAGGCCCGCTGCATCACGTCGACCACCTGGTTGCCCCGGTAGTCCTCGCCGAAGTCGCCCTTGAACAGGCCGGTCAGGTAGTCCCAGTACTGCACGAAGAACGGGTCGTCGAGGTGGTACCGGTCCCGCAGGACGGCCACGACGGCGGGGTCCTGCCTCTTCTCACCGGCCAGTGCCGCGATGGGGTCACCAGGAAGCAGGAAGACCAGTGCGTAGATCAGGAACGTCGCGCCGAGGATCACAGGTATGGCCTGGATGATCCGGCGGACCACATAGCGGCCCATGCGGTCTCCTCATGATCGGGGCACGCCGGTGCCGGGCGGCACGGGGGTTGCCCGTGCCGCCCGCGCCGGCGTGCCGTTCGGACTGGACGGAGGTCAGGCCAGCTCGACGTTGGCGAGGTCGATGCGGTTCTGGGCGTCCACGACCACGTTCTTGACGGTCTTGGTGTAGGCCGCCGAGGTCATGTAGGTGTAGACCGGGATGTACGGCAGTTCCTTGATCAGGATGTCGTCGGCCTGCTGGTACAGCTTCTGGCCGTCCTCCACCGACTTCGCCTGGTCGGCCTGGTCCAGCAGCGCCTCGAACTGCTCGTTGACGTAGCCGCCGTAGTTGGAGCCGTTCTCGATCGCGACCTTGGAGAAGATCGGCCGCAGGTAGTTCTCCATGGACGGGTAGTCCATCTGCCAGGCCATCCGGAAGGCGCCGGAGTACTGCTTGGCGCCCAGCGCGTCCAGGATCTTGCCGAACTTCTCGAACGGCTTGAAGGTGACCTCGACGCCCAGGTTCTTCTTCAGCTGGTTGCCGACCGCCTCCATCCACTCCTTGTGGCCGCCGTCGGCGTTGTAACCCAGCTCGATGGTGTTGTTCGGGACGCCGCCGACCGAGTCCCAGAGCGCCTTGGCCTTGGCCGGGTCGTACTTCGCCGCGTCGCCCATGGCGCCCTTGCGGTAGCCCGGGATGATCGGGCTGATGAAGTCGTCGGCCGGGACGCGGGTGCCCGAGAAGATGGTCTTGGTGATCGCCTCGCGGTCGATCGCCATCGAGATCGCCTTGCGGACCTCCGGCTTGCCGTACGCGACCGGGTTGGTCGCGATCGGGAAACCGATGAAGCCGACGCCGGACTCCGGCTTGTAGATGTAACGGTCACCGAATTCCTGGGCGACGGTCGCCATCGCCGAGATCGGGAGCTTGTTGGTGATCTGGATGTTGTTGGCCCGGAGGTCGTTGTACGCTGTTTCCAGCTTGTCGTAAATCTTGAACGTGACGGAATCCAGCTTGGCCTTTCCGTCCGTCTCCGGGAAGTTCTCGTAGCGCTTGACCTTGATCTGCTGGTTGTGCTCCCACTTCCCGTCCATCTGGAACGGGCCGTTGCCGATCGGGGACTCCTCGAAAGCCTTCTTGTCCTGGAAGAAGGCCTTCGGCAGCGGGTAGAACGCGGTGTAACCCAGCATGACCTTGAACTGCGAGAACGGGGCGCTCAGCGTGACGGTGAAGGTCTTGTCGTCGATCACCTTCAGGCCCTTGAGCTTGTCGGTGGTCGGCTTCTTGTCCTTGCCCGGGGACAGTTCCTCGGAGCCCTCGATCTTGGAGAAGAACGGCAGGCCCTCGGCCGCGTTGTCCTGGTTGGCGCCCCAGTTCCACGCGTCGACGAAGGACTGCGCGGTGACCTTCTCACCGTTGTGGAAGGTGTAGCCGTCCTTCAGCTTGATCGTCCAGACCTTGCTGTCGGGGGTGTCGATCGACTCCGCGACCCGCAGGCCCGGCTCGTTCGTCTTGCGGTCGTACTCGACCAGGCCGGCGAAGACCTGCGCCAGCACCTGGGCACCCTCGGACTCCGCAGTGTTCTGCGGGATCAGACCGTGCTGCGGCTCACCCGACTCGATGCTGATCGAGCCGCCCTTCTTGCCCGACGCGTTCGCCCCGTCCGAGGCCTTCTTGCCGCTGCCGGTGGTGCACGCGGAGATCGCGAGCGCGGTGCACGCGGCCAGCGCGGTCCAGCGCATCGTCTTGGTGAGCCTCATTCAACTGCTCCTCGTTTTAGGGGCTTGGGAACGAACGGCGCCCCGCCAGTCGGTGTGCCGCGCACGGCGGGGGTCGACATCTCAGGGCCGATCCGCACAGCCGGCGAGGTGACCACTGATACGCGCAGAGCAACTATCGATCACCCGACCCCTTCGGTGGAATCGCCGTCACATCTCTTTTCAATTACAGGCCGGGATCAAGCCATGACAATACTCGGCAAATTCCGCCATATCGCGCGCGGAGTCGTCGGTTCCGCTTTCCGAATAGCGAACCGATAACACCGGTATTCGAATATTTACGAAGCGTAATGATCAATTTCGATGATCACCCGTCGGCATCCGCCGGAATTCCCGCAGGTCGGCGGGTGGACAAAAAGGGAGCGCGCCCTCCAGAAGGAGGACGCGCTCGGTCGACGGGGCAGGGGGCCGCTGTCAACCGCTTTCCGACCGCTCGCTCGGGGCCGTCCCCCCGCGCTCGGCCGCGAAGTGGCAGGCCGACTCGTGCGCGGCGAGCCCGGACAGCGTCGACGGCACCGCCAGCAGCGGCACCTCCGTCGCGCACCGCTCCTGGGCCAGCCAGCAGCGGGTGCGGAAGCGGCAGCCGGACGGCGGGTTGGCCGGCGAGGGCACGTCCCCCGTCAGCACGATCCGGTCCCGGACCTCGCGCGCCGCCGGGTCCGGCACCGGCACCGCGGACAGCAGCGCCTGGGTGTACGGATGGGTGGCGTGGTCGTAGATCTCCAGGTCACTGCCGATCTCGACCATCTTGCCGAGGTACATCACCCCGACCCGGTCGGAGATGTGCCGGACGATCGAGAGGTCGTGGGCGATGAACATGTAGGAGAGGTTGAACTCCCCCTGGAGCTGCTCCAGCAGGTTGATCACCTGGGCCTGGACCGAGACGTCCAGCGCCGAGACCGGCTCGTCGCAGATGATGATCTCGGGCTTGAGGGCCAGGCCGCGGGCGATGCCGATGCGCTGGCGCTGACCGCCGGAGAACTGGTGCGGGTACCGGTTGATGTACTCCGGGTTCAGACCGACGACGTCGAGCAGGTCCTGGACCGCCTTGCGGCGGTCGCCCTTGGGCGCCACCTCGGGGTGGATCTCGAAGGGCTCGCCGATGATGTCGCCGACCGTCATGCGCGGGTTCAGCGAGGTGTACGGGTCCTGGAACACCATCTGGATGTTCCGGCGCACGGCCTTGAGGCCAGCGCCGGACAGCTTGGAGATCTCCTCGCCCTTGTACTTCACCGAGCCGCCGGTGGCCGGCTCCAGGTTCATCAGCACCTTGGCCAGCGTGGACTTGCCACAGCCGGACTCGCCGACGATACCCAGCGTCTCGCCCTGCATGAGGTCGAAGGAGACCCCGTCGACCGCCTTCACCGCGCCGATCTGCTTCTTGAACAGAATGCCCTTGGTGAGCGGGAAGTGCTTGATCAGATCGCGGACCTCGAGGATCGGCTCGCCGCTCGCCACCTCCTGGGCGAAGGCGGCCTCCGCCGGCGAGTCGAGTGCGCCGGCCCCGTCGTCGAGTGCGCCGGCCCCGTCAACGGTCATGGAGGGTCTCCTTCCAGAAGAAGCAGGCGCTGCCCCGCCCGGCCAGCTCGGTGCCGTCGTCCTCGGTGACCGGGAACAGCTCCGGCACCTCCTGCCGGCAGACCGCCTGGGCCCGCGGACAGCGCGGATTGAAGGCACAGCCCGGCGGGATCCGCAGCAGGTTGGGCGGCAGGCCCTTGATCGCGTACAGCTCCTGGCCCTTCTGGTCCAGGCGCGGGATCGAGTCCAGCAGTCCCCGGGTGTACGGATGCGCCGGGCGCGCGTACAGCTCGTGCACGGGCGCCGTCTCCACGATCCGACCGGCGTACATCACCGCGATCTTGTCGGCGACGTCCGCGACCACGCCCAGGTCGTGGGTGATCAGGATCAGCCCCATGTGGAACTCGGCCTGGAGCTCCGCGAGCAGGTCCATCACCTGGGCCTGGACAGTGACGTCCAGGGCGGTGGTGGGCTCGTCCGCGATGATCAGGTCCGGCTCCAGCGCCAGCGCCATCGCGATCATGATGCGCTGGCGCATACCGCCGGAGAACTGGTGCGGATAGTCGTTGACCCGGTCCTTGGCGGCCGGGATGCGCACCCGCTCCATCAGCTCGACGGCCTTCTCCTTGGCCTCCTTGCGCGAGCTCTTGTGGTGGGCGCGGAACATCTCGCCGAGCTGGAAGCCCACGGTCAGCACCGGGTTGAGCGAGGACAGCGCGTCCTGGAAGATCATCGCGATCTTCTGCCCGCGGATCCGGCGCCGCCGCTCCTTGTCCATCCCCAGCATGTCCTCGCCGCGGAAGCGGATCTCGCCGCGGGGGATCCGGGCCGGCGGCATGTCCAGGATGCCCATGATCGCCTGCGCGGTCACCGACTTGCCCGAACCGGACTCGCCGAGCACCGCCAGCGTCTCCCCCGCCGCCACCGAGTAGCTCACCCCGTTCACGGCCTTGGCCACGCCGTCCCGGGTGACGAACTCGACATGCAGGTCGCGGACGTCGAGCAACGGGCCCTCGTACGGTGCCTCCCGGCGGGAGGTGCCGGTGTCGACTGCTGTGGTCACGATGCGTCCCCTCGCTCAGCGAAGCTTCGGGTCGAGGGCGTCGCGCACCGCGTCGCCCAGCATGATGAAGGCCAGGACGGTGATGGAGAGCGCCGCGGCCGGGAAGAAGAGCACGTAGGGCGCCGTCCGGATCACCTTCTGGGCCGAGGAGATGTCGATGCCCCAGGAGATGGTCGGGTCCTGCAGGCCGATGCCGAGGAAGCTCAGCGTCGCCTCGGTGGCGATGTAGCCGCCGAGCGCGATGGTCGCCACCACGATCACCGGGGCGACCGCGTTCGGCAGGATGTGCCGGAACATCAGCCGTCCGGTGCCGGCGCCGAGCGCCCTCCCGGCCATCACGTAGTCGGCCTGTTTGACGGTCAGCACCGCGCCGCGCATGACCCGGGCGATCTGGGTCCAGCCCAGCACACCGAGCGCGACGACCACGGTCCACACCGTGCGGGTGGAGAAGGCGTTCAGCAGGACCAGCGCGCCGAGCAGCAGCGGGATGCCGAAGAAGATGTCGATGATCCGGGAGAGCAGCGCGTCCACCGGGCCGCCGAAGTAGCCGGCCACCATGCCGCACAGCCCGCCGAGCAGGGTGACGATGGCGGTCACGAAGATGCCGACGGTGATCGAGGCCCGGGCGCCGTAGACGACCCGGGCGTAGATCGAGCGGCCCTGGCCGTCGTAGCCGAACCAGCCCGCGCCGAAGAAGTCCGTCCAGTCCGGCCGCTTCAGGTAGTCGTTCACCAGGTCGGCCTTGCGCGGGTCGGCGTCGGTGAACGCCCCGGGGAAGATCGCCATCACGATCAGCAGCAGGATCAGCACCGCCGAGATCAGGAAGATCGGGCGCCGCCGGAGGTCCCGCCAGGCGTCGCCCCAGAGGCTGCGGGCCTCTTCCCGCTTCTCCGGGTCCGGCTCGACCAGGGTCTCCTGCTCGACCGCCATGCCCTGCTCACCGGCGTAGTCCAGGTGGTCCACCCCCGGCTTCGGGTGCCGCTCGAAGGAACTCTCGTCGTGGATGTCAGGCATAGCGGATCCTCGGGTCCAGGACCGCGTAGAGCAGGTCGACGACGAGGGAGGCCACCAGGTAGACGATCACCAGCACGGTGACGATGCCGACCACGGTGGGCCCCTCCTTCTGGTTGATCGCCCGGTACAGGACGTTGCCGATGCCCTGCACGTTGAAGATCCCCTCGGTCACGATCGCGCCGCCCATCAGTGCGCCGAGGTCGGTGCCGAGGAAGGTGACCACCGGGATCAGCGAGTTGCGCAGCAGGTGACGGGTGACGATGGTGCGCCGGGGCAGGCCCTTGGCGACCGCCGTGCGCATGTAGTCGGCCCGCAGGTTCTCCCCGATCGAGGTCCGGGTGAGCCGGGCGACGAACGCGAGCGAGAGCGAGCCCAGCACGACGGCGGGGAGGATCAGCTGCGAGAGGTCCTTGGAGTTCTGCACCGTCGGGGTGACCCAGCCCAGATTGGTGGCGAAGACCGTCTGGGCGATGTAGGCCAGCACGAAGACCGGGATGGAGATCACCAGCAGGGTGAGCACCAGCACCAGGGTGTCCTGGATGCTGCCGCGCTTGAGGCCGGAGACCAGGCCGAGCAGCAGACCGAAGACCAGCTCGAAGGCGAAGGCCATCAGGGCCAGCCGGATGGTGACCGGGAAGGCGTCCGCCATGATGTCGCTGACCGGGCGGCCGGTGAAGCTGGTGCCGAAGTCCCCCTGGAAGAGGTTCCCCATGTAGTGCAGGTACTGCTTCCAGATCGGCTGGTCCAGGTAGTACTTGTGCTTGATGCTGGCCACCACGGCGGGGTCCGCGGCCTTGTCCCCGAACAGCGCCGAGACCGGGTCGCCCGGCAGCGTGTAGACCATCAGGAAGATCAGCAGCGTGGTGCCGAAGAACACCGGGATCATCTGCAGCACCCGCCGCAGCACATAACTGCCCATTCGAGCCTCCTTCCTAGGGATGTGATCGAGTGCCCGGGGCCCCGCCCTCCGTGCGGGAAGGGCGGGGCCTGCGCGGGGGAGCTCGTCAGCCCTTGACCTCGACCTGGGTCCAGGCCGGGTTGCCGAAGGAGTCGAACTTCACGTTCTGGACCTTGGTGGAGTAGCCCGAGTTGGTGCGGTAGTACCAGAGCGGGATGGCCGGCATGCCACTGGCCAGCACGGCCTCGGCCTGCTGGTAGCCGGTCACCGAGTCGGCCACGCTGGCGGCCTGGTCGGCCTGGGTGGAGAGCTGGTCGAACTGCGGGTTGCTGTAGCCGAAGTCGTTGGACGCGGCGCCGGTGCGGTAGACGTCGGCCAGGAAGTTGGCGTTCAGCGGGTAGTCCTGGACCCAGCCGGTGCGGAAGGCGCCGTTGATCTGGTGCCCGGTGATCGCCGCGCGGGCGGTCTTGAAGTCGGGCCTGGGGTCGCCCACGCAGTCCACGCCGGTGCTCTGCCGGATCGAGTTGCAGACCGCGTCGACCCACTCCTTGTGGCCGCCGTCGGCGTTGTAGGTGATGGTCAGCCGGTTGCCGGGGACGCCGCCGCCCTCGGTGACCAGCTGCTTGGCCTGGGCCGCGTTGAACGTGCAGAACTGGCCGCACTGGCCGTCCTTGTAGCCCTCGACGCCCTCGGCCACCCAGGCGGTGGCCGGCTTGCGCGAGCCCTGGAGCACCGTCTTGGTGATGGTGTCGCGGTCGATCGCCATCGACAGGCCCTGACGGACCTTCGCCTTGTCCGGGGCGGCCCAGTCCGCCTGGTAGAGCGTGAAGCCGATGTTCTGGATGGCACCCTGGGGCGAGTCGATGGCCCGGTCGCCCAGGTCGGTCTTGTAGGTGGCCAGGGCGGAGGGCGGCACCTGGTCCATCACGTCCAGGTTGTTCGACTGGAGGTCGGCGTAGGCGGCCTCGGCGGTGCTGTACATCTTGAAGACGACGCCGCCGTTCTTCGGCTTGTCCACGCCTTGGTAGTTCGCGTAGGCCTTGGTGGTCAGCTGCTGGTTGTGGTCCCAGCTGACGAACTGGTAGGGGCCGTTGCCGACCGGCTTCTGCCCGTACCCGGCCGGGTCGTTGAAGAAGGCGTCCGGCAGCGGGGAGAAGGCGATGTAGCCGAGCTTGTACTCGAAGTACGAGACCTTGCCGCTCAGCTTGACGGTGAAGTGCAGGTCGTCGACGACGGTGAGCCCGGACATCTTGTTGGTGGCCGGCTGGCCGCTCGCCGGGTGGACGTCCTGGTAGCCCTCGATGTCGGAGAACCAGGAGCTGTTGATCTGGTTGTTGGCGGTGGTCGCGGCCCAGTTCCAGGCGTCCACGAAGTTCTTGGCGTGCACCGGGGTGCCGTCGTGGAACGTCCAGCCGTCCTTCAGCGTGATGTTGAAGGTCTGCGAGTCACTGGTGTCGATCTTGTCCGCGACCTGCATCCGGATCTTCGCGTTCGAGGGGTCGTAGTCGACCAGCCCCTTGAAGAGGTTCTGGATGATGCGCCCGCCGCCGGTCTCGTTGGCGTTGGCCGGCTGCAGCGGATTCTGCGGCTCGCTGCTCTGGTAACTGAAGGTCTTGGCGCTGTCCGACGAACCGCTGCTGCCGCCCCCGCCACTGCTGCTGCAGCCGCTGGCCACCAGGGCCACGGACGTCGCTGCGGCGAGGACCCATCGAGCACGGGTGGCCACGGGCATGGAGGTCCCTCCTCAAGGTGTGTGACGCATCACACCCCATGAGAAGCGCGGCACCGCGGCGGCGCGAGTCGGGTACCCCCGGACGGGTGCACGACCGCCGCGCCCGGTTGACGCCCCGTCCGGCCCGGGCCGGGAAACGCCGGAGGGGCCCGTGCCGCGAACGGCTACGGGCCCCTCCGGGCGGGGTCGGACGCGGGCTCAGGCCGCGGCCGGCTCCCGGACGGCGGCGAAGTGGCACGCCGACTCGTGCTTGGCCGCACCGCTCAGCACCTCGGGCACCGCCAGCAGCGGGACCTCGGTCGAGCAGCGCTCCTCCGCCTTCCAGCAGCGGGTGCGGAAGCGGCAGCCGGACGGCGGGTTGGCCGGCGACGGGATGTCACCGGTCAGGATGATCCGGTCGCGGGACTCACGGGCCGCCGGGTCCGGCACCGGCACCGCGGACAGCAGCGCCTGGGTGTACGGATGGGTGGCGTTCTCGTAGATCTCCTCGTCCGTGCCGATCTCGACCATCTTGCCGAGGTACATCACGCCGACGCGGTCGGAGATGTGCCGGACGATGGAGAGGTCGTGGGCGATGAACATGTAGGAGAGCTCGAAGTCGTTCTGCAGCTGCTCCAGCAGGTTGATCACCTGGGCCTGGACCGAGACGTCCAGCGCCGAGACCGGCTCGTCGCAGATGATGATCTCGGGCTTGAGGGCCAGGCCGCGGGCGATGCCGATGCGCTGGCGCTGACCGCCGGAGAACTGGTGCGGGTACCGGTTGATGTACTCCGGGTTCAGACCGACGACGTCGAGCAGGTCCTGGACCGCCTTGCGGCGGTCGCCCTTGGGCGCCACCTCGGGGTGGATCTCGAAGGGCTCGCCGATGATGTCGCCGACCGTCATGCGCGGGTTCAGCGAGGTGTACGGGTCCTGGAACACCATCTGGATGTTCCGGCGGACGGCCTTGAGGCCGGCGCCGGACAGCTTGGAGATGTCCTCGCCCTTGAACAGGACCTGGCCGGAGGTGGCCCGCTCCAGGTTCATCAGCACCTTGGCCAGCGTGGACTTGCCACAGCCGGACTCGCCGACGATACCGAGCGTCTCGCCCTTCGCCAGCTCGAAGGAGACGCCGTCGACGGCCTTGACGGCGCCGACCTGCTTCTTGAACAGGATGCCCTGGGTCAGCGGGTAGTGCTTGACCAGGTCCTTGACCTCCAGGATGGGCTCAGCCATGGAGGGTCTCCTTCCAGAGGTGGCACGCGCTGCGGCGGCCCGTGAGCTCCTTGCCGTCCTTGTCGCTCACCTGGTGCAGCTTGGGGATCTCCGTGCGGCACAGGTCGGTGGCGACGTCACAGCGGGGGTTGAACGCGCAGCCGGCCGGGACCTTGAGCAGGTTCGGGGGCAGGCCCTTGATCGCGTACAGCTCCTGGCCCTTCTGGTCCAGGCGCGGGATCGAGCGGAGCAGGCCCTTGGTGTACGGGTGCGCCGGGTTGGCGTACAGCTCGTGCACCGGGGCGGTCTCCACGATCCGGCCGGCGTACATCACGGCGATCTTGTCCGCGACGTCGGCGACCACGCCGAGGTCGTGGGTGATCAGGATCAGACCCATGTTGTACTCGGCCTGCAGCTCCGCGAGGAGGTCCATCACCTGGGCCTGGACGGTGACGTCCAGGGCGGTGGTGGGCTCGTCCGCGATGATCAGGTCCGGCTCCATGGAGAGCGCCATGGCGATCATGATGCGCTGGCGCATACCGCCGGAGAACTGGTGCGGGTAGTCACCCACACGCTGCCTGGCGGCGGGGATGCGCACCCGCTCCATCAGCTCGATGGCCTTCTCCCGCGCCTCCTTCTTGGAGGAGCCGCGGTGCACCCGGAACATCTCGCCGAGCTGGGCGCCGACGGTCATCACCGGGTTCAGCGAGGAGAGCGCGTCCTGGAAGATCATCGCGATCTTCTGGCCGCGGATCTGCCGGCGGTCCTCCTCGCTCATCGCGAGCATGTCCTGCCCGCGGA
Source organism: Kitasatospora sp. MBT66 (assembly GCF_000710405.2). Lineage (NCBI taxonomy): Bacteria > Bacillati > Actinomycetota > Actinomycetes > Kitasatosporales > Streptomycetaceae > Kitasatospora > Kitasatospora sp. MBT66. The sequence goes on from NZ_JAIY01000006.1 coordinate 1,307,283, forward strand.
AGAGGATCTGGCCCTGGCTGATCTTGCCCGGCGGCATGTCGAGGATGCCCATGATGGTCTGGGCGGTCACCGACTTGCCGGAGCCCGACTCGCCGAGCACGGCCAGCGTCTCACCGGCGGCGACGGAGTAGTTGACTCCGTTCACGGCCTTGGCGACGCCGTCCCGAGTGTGGAACTCCACGTGGAGGTCCTTGACCTCCAGCAGCGGGGTGCCAACCTCCAGGCGGCCGTTCTTCTGGTTCTTCTCGATCACGGTGGTCATCGGGTCGTCACCTCTTCTCTCAGCGGAGCTTCGGGTCGAGGGCGTCGCGGACCGCGTCGCCGAGCATGATGAAGGCCAGTACGGTGACGCTCAGTACGGCCGACGGGAAGAGCAGGACGTGCGGCGCGTCGAGGAAGCGGACCGACGCGTCACTGATCATCAGGCCCCAGGAGATCTCCGGGGGCTGGACGCCGATGCCCAGGTAGGACAGGGCGGCCTCGGCGCCGATGTAGACACCCAGCGAGATCGCGGACACGACGATCACCGGCGCGATGGCGTTCGGCAGGATGTGCCGGAAGGTGATCCGGCCGGCGCCGGCGCCGAGGGCGCGGGCGGCCATCACGTAGTCGTTGTTCTTGTTGGCCAGCACCGAGGCGCGCATGATGCGGAAGATCTGCGGCCAGCCGAGCACGGTCATGACGACCGAGACGGTCCAGGCGTTGCCCTTGCCGAGCATCGACATGATCAGCATGCCGCCGAGCAGCAGCGGGATCGAGAAGAAGATCTCGGTGAAGCGGGACAGGATCGAGTCGACGATCCCGCCCTTCCAGCCGGCCAGCAGGCCGAGGAGGGCACCGACCAGGGTGACCATCGAGGTCGTCAGGACACCGACGATGATCGAGTTGCGGGCACCCCACACCGTGCGGGTGTAGATGTCGCAGCCCTGGACGTCGAAGCCGAACCAGTGCTCGGCGCTCGGGCGCTTCAGCGAGTCGGCCAGGTCGCACGCGTTGTTGTCGAACGGGCTCCCGTCCGTGAACCAGCCCGGCACGACGGCCAGGATGATCAGGAACGACACCAGCGCGGCACCGATGATGAAGATCGGGTTGCGGCGCAGGTCGCGCAGAGCGTCCGACCAGAGGCTGGCGACGCGCTCCGGCTTCTGCTTCTTCTCCGTCGAGACCTTGGGGGTGTTGTCCCCGGAGGGGGCCTCGGCACCCTTGGTGATCGTGTCACTCATAGCGGATCCTCGGGTCGAGCACGGCGTACAGCATGTCCACGAGCAGGGTGGTGATCAGGTAGATCATCACCAGCAGCGTGACGACGCCGACGATGATGGTGCCCTGCTTCTGGTACACGGCCTGGGCGAGCAGACCGCCGATGCCGTGAATGTTGAAGATCTTCTCGGTGATGACCGCGCCGCCCATCAGACCGCCGAGGTCGGCACCGAGGAAGGTGACGATCGGGATCAGGGCGTTGCGCAGGGCGTGCCGACCGATGACCCGGCGCTTCTTCAGACCCTTGGCGACCGCGGTGCGGACGTAGTCCGCGCGCATGGTCTCCATCAGGCTGGTGCGGGTCAGTCGGGCGACGTACGCGAGTGAGGTCGAGGCCAGCACGAAGGCCGGCAGCAGGTAGCCCCGCAGCCCGTCTTCCTCATTGAACGAGACGGAGAAGATCTCGATGCCGTAGTCGTTCTTCAACTTGACGCCGAGGACGAGCTGGAGCACGAAGCCGGTGACGAAGACCGGGATCGAGATCACGAACAGCGTGCTGATGAGGACCAGCTGGTCCAGGAACTTGCCCTTGCGCAGGGCCGCCATGACGCCCGCCAGCACACCGATGATCGCCTCGATGACAAAAGCCACGATGGCGAGGTTGACGGTGAACGGGAACGCCTCGCTGATCATGTCGCTCACCTGGCGACCGGTCAGGCTCTCACCCAGGTTCCCCTGGAAGACGCCCGTGATGTAGTTCCAGTACTGGAGCAGGAACGGGTCGTTCAGGTGGTACTTCTGGCGGATCATCTCCGCCACGATCGGGTCGGCCTTCTTCTCGCCGGCCAACGCCTGTACCGGGTCACCAGGCAGGCTGAAGCACAGCCAGTAGATCAGGAACGTCGCACCGATCAGAACAGGGATCGCCTGTATCAGTCGGCGGATCACATAGCGGCCCATCAGACCTCCACACTTTCGGACAAGGAAGGGAGGCGGGAGGACCCGGACTGTAGTCCGGTCCGCCCGCCCCCGTTCGTCTGATTAACCGGATCAGCCGGCGAGCTCGACCTCGTCCAGGTTCATACGACCCTGGGCGTCGGTGTCGAAGTTCTTGATCTTCTTGCTGTACGCCGCGGACGACATGTAGGTGTAGACCGGGATGTACGGCAGGTCCTCGATGAGGACGTCATCGGCCTGCTGGTACAGCTTCAGGCCCTCCTCCGGGCTCTTCGCCTGGTCGGCCTGGTCCAGCAGCGCCTCGAACTTCTCGTTGACGTAGCCGCCGTAGTTCGAGCCGTTCTCGATCGCGACCTTCGAGAAGATCGGACGCTCGTAGTTCTCGATCGACGGGTAGTCCATCGACCACGCCATGCGGAAGGCACCGGAGTACTGCTTGGCGCCCAGCGCGTCCAGGATCTTGCCGAACTTCTCGAACGGCTTGGTGGTGACCTCGACGCCCAGGTTCTTCTTCAGCTGGTTGGCGACGGCCTCGATCCACTCCTTGTGGCCACCATCGGCGTTGTAACCCAGCTCGATGGTGTTGTTCGGGACGCCACCGACGGAGTCCCAGAGCGCCTTGGCCTTGGTCGGGTCGTACTTCGCCGCGTCGCCCATGGCGCCCTTGCGGTAGCCCGGGATCAGCGGGTTGACGAAGTCGTCGGCCGGGACGCGGGTGCCCGAGAAGATCGTCTTGGTGATCGCCTCGCGGTCGATCGCCATCGAGATCGCCTTGCGGACCTCCGGCTTGCCGTAGGTCGCCGGGTTGGTGGCGATCGGGAAGCCGATGTAGCCGACGCCGGACTCCGGCTTGTAGATGTAGCGGTCGCCGAACTCGCCCTTGACCGTGCCCATGGCCGAGATCGGGAGCTTGTCGGTCGCCTGGATGTTGTCGGCGCGCAGGTCGTTGTACGCCGTCTCCAGCTTGTCGTAGATCTTGAAGGTGACGCCCTGCAGCTTCGCCTTGCCGTCAGAGGCCGGGAAGTTGTCGTAGCGCTTGACCTTGATCTGCTGGTTGTGCTCCCACTTGCCGTCCATCTGGAACGGGCCGTTGCCGATGGGGGCCTCTTCGAAGGTCTTCTTGTCCTGGAAGAAGGCCTTCGGCAGCGGGTAGAACGCGTTGTAGCCCAGCATGGTCTTGAACTGGGAGAACGGGGCGCTCAGCGCGACGGTGAAGGTCTTGTCGTCGACGACCGTCAGGCCCTTGAGCTTGTCGGTGGTCGGCTTCTTGTCCTTGCCCGGGGACAGCTCCTCGGAGCCCTCGATCTTGGCGAAGAACGGCAGGCCCTCGGCCGCGTTGTCCTGGTTGGCGCCCCAGTTCCACGCGTCGACGAAGGACTGCGCGGTGACCTTCTCACCGTTGTGGAAGGTGTAGCCGTCCTTCAGCTTGATCGTCCACAGCTTGCTGTCGGGAGACTCGATCGACTCGGCGACGCGGAGCTTCGGCTCGTTGGTCTTGGTGTCGTACTCGATCAGGCCGGCGAACAGTGCGCCGAGCACCTCGGCACCCTCGGACTCCGCGGTGTTCTGCGGGATCAGACCGTGCTGCGGCTCACCGAGCTGGACGGCGATGGTGCCGCCGCCGGAGGCAGCCTTGTCGGTGCTCTTCGAGCTGGTGCTGCAGGCGGTCGCCGCGAGAGCGATCGCGGTCGCTGCCACGAGCCACTTGGTCTGGGTTGCACCACGCATGGGGGGATGCCTCCTGAATTCGACTTTCCAACGAGGAGAGCACCGCGGCCGGTTGTCACCGCTCCGCCGTGCCGTCCGCGCTCGTGGTTTCGGCGCGCACCCCTGCGCGTTAACCCTTGACCCGAGCCTGACTGCACCCACTATGTGTCACCCATGGACACGAAAGTGACCACTGCCGATCTCAATTAGGTCACATGAACGGTCGGTAAGTTTCGAAAATCGGACATAAGAGACATACTCAGACAGGCATCAAACGGACAGTCGTCATGAATGACGGACTGTCACGTTCGCTCAGCGGACACCTTGACGTGGTAAGCGCTATTCGGTTTATACCTGCGCCGGCACCGTCGAGTTGTTGAAAAAGTTCGCCCCCCTCTCCATCGGAAAGGGGGGCGACGGTTTCCGGCCGAAGCACGGCCGGAGAAGCTCAGAAGGCCGGAATCAGGCCTTCTTGGCGCGCGAAGCGGTACGCCCGCGCTCCTTCTGGTCCAGGACGACCTTACGGATACGCACGGTCTCCGGGGTCACCTCGATGCACTCGTCCTCGCGGCAGAACTCCAGCGACTGCTCCAGCGAGAGCTTGCGCGGCGGCACCAGGTTCTCGGTGGTGTCGGAGGAAGCGGCACGCATGTTGGTGAGCTTCTTCTCCTTGGTGATGTTGATGTCCATGTCGTCCTGACGCGAGTTCTCGCCGACGATCATGCCCTCGTACACCTCGGTGGTGGGCTCGACGAAGAGCGTGCCGCGCTCCTGGATGCCCATCATCGCGAACGGCGTCACGACGCCCGCGCGGTCCGCCACCAGCGAACCGTTGTTGCGCATCCGCAGCTCGCCGAACCACGGCTCGTGGCCCTCGAAGATGCTGTGCGCGATGCCGGTGCCGCGGGTGTCGGTCAGGAACTGGGTCCGGAAGCCGATCAGGCCGCGCGACGGGACGATGAACTCCATGCGGACCCAGCCGGAGCCGTGGTTCGTCATGGTCTCCATACGGCCCTTGCGGGTCGCCATCAGCTGGGTGATGGCGCCGAGGTACTCCTCGGGGCTGTCGATGGTCATCCGCTCGACCGGCTCGTGGGTCTTGCCGTTGATGACCTTGGTGACGACCTGCGGCTTGCCGACGGTCAGCTCGAAGAGCTCCCGGCGCATGGTCTCGACCAGGATGGCCAGCGCCAGCTCGCCACGGCCCTGGACCTCCCAGGCGTCCGGACGCTCGGTCGGCAGCACGCGGAGCGAGACGTTACCGATCAGCTCGCGGTCCAGGCGGTCCTTCACCATGCGGGCGGTGACCTTGTGGCCCTTGCCGCCCTTGCCGACCAGCGGCGAGGTGTTGGTGCCGATGACCATCGAGATGGCCGGCTCGTCCACCGTGATGAGCGGCAGCGCGACCGGGTTCTCCAGGTCGGCCAGGGTCTCGCCGATCATGATCTCCGGGATGCCCGCGACGGCACAGATGTCGCCGGGGCCGGCCACCTCGGCCGGCTTGCGGGTGAGCGCCTCGGTCATCAGCAGCTCGGTGATCTTGACCTGCTGGACCGAGCCGTCCCGCTTCATCCACGCGACCTGCTGGCCCTTGCGCAGCTCGCCCTGCTCGACGCGGCAGAGCGCGATGCGGCCGAGGAAGTTGTCGGCGTCCAGGTTGGTGACGTGCGCCTGGAGCGGGGCGTCCTCGTCGTAGATCGGGGCCGGCACGTGCTGCAGGATGGTCGAGAAGAACGGCTCCAGCGAGTCGCTGTCGGCCGGCACGGTGCCGTTCTCCGGCTTGGTCATCGAGGCGACGCCGTCACGCGCACAGGCGTAGACGATCGGGAACTCGATCTGGTCCTCGGTGGCGTCGAGGTCCAGGAAGAGGTCGTAGGTCTCGTTGATGACCTCGTCGATCCGGGAGTCCGGGCGGTCGGTCTTGTTGATGCAGAGGATGACCGGCAGCTTGGCCGTCAGCGCCTTGCGGAGCACGAAGCGGGTCTGCGGCAGCGGGCCCTCGGAGGCGTCGACGAGCAGCACGACCGCGTCGACCATCGACAGGCCGCGCTCGACCTCACCACCGAAGTCGGCGTGGCCGGGGGTGTCGATGATGTTGATCGTGATCGGCGCGCCACCCTCCTTGGGGTGGTACTTGACGGCGGTGTTCTTCGCGAGAATGGTGATGCCCTTCTCGCGCTCCAGATCGTTGGAGTCCATCATCCGGTCATCGAGGTGCTGGTGGGCGGCGAAGGCGCCGGCCTGCTTCAGCATGGCGTCGACCAGAGTGGTCTTGCCGTGGTCGACGTGAGCGACGATGGCAACGTTGCGGATGTCATTGCGCGTGGGCATGCTGAGCGGATTCTCCCGGAATCGTGGGTTACGGCGCCCGGCTGCGTGACGCCGACCGGCGATCCCTGTTGATCGCCGCCGCCCGTTCCGCCTGCTACTACCGGTCCACCCGCCGGGCAGGACATGCCACGGCTTCCTCCTATCGTACGGGGAACCGCCCAGCTCGGCCGAAACGGGAGTCGTCCGGGGGAGCAAGATCACAGCTGGATCACTTCCCCTTCACCCCGCGTTCGGACTCGGACAGGCTTCAGCCGTGATCAACCGTCTTCGATTCGCCCTCCCCTGGATCTTCCTCCTCGCCGGCACCACCACCCTGATCGCGATGGTCGACCGCGGCCTCCCGCCGTGGACCGCTCTGGGATTCCTGCTCGGCACCCTGCTGGGCCAGGAGCCGCTCTCCGACCTCTGGTGCCTGCTCATCCACCGGCTCTGTGGAGCGCGGCTGCTCTTCGTCTCCTACGGGCGCGGGCGGAGGCTGTGGCAGGGGACGGTCGCCGGGGTCCCGGTCTGCCTGGGGCTGCGGCCCACGACGGGCCTGCGGATCTCCTGGGGCCTGACGCCCGTCCGGGCCCCTCGGATCCGGCTGTGGGTCTGCTCGGTCGCCTGGCTCGCCGGGCACTGCGGGCTGGGGGTCTGGCTGGCGGTCTCCGGCACCGGGGCGGCCCGGGGTGTCGGGCTCGGCCTGCTCTCCACCCTCGTCCTCCTCCTGCTGCTCCAGGGGGCGTCGCCGGTCAACTCCGCGTGGGCCGTCCTCGTGCTTCCGTTCCGCCCCCGCGCGCTGGAGCCCCACCTCTGGTCACCGCGTGGCATCACGGCCGAACGACTGCTCTACCGGGGCCTGGTCCCGCAGGCACGCGCCGCGCTGGGCCGACTCTCCACGGGCGAGGAGTACCTCACCGCTGCCGGGGTCGCGCTCGCCGAGGGCCGCCACGACGACGCCGACCGGCTCGTCGCGAAGGCATCGGCACACGGCTGCTCCGCCCTCCAGGCGCACGTCGTCAGCGCGATGGTGACCGTCTGCCGCAGCGACAGCGGGGAACTGCCCCGGTCCAGGGCTGGGGCACTGCTGGCACCGGCCCTGGACGTCTTCGGTGACGACGACCGGGCCAAGCTCCGGTCCCTGGTGCCGGCTGCCGACCTCGCCCGCTTCAACGGCGATCCGGAGACAGCCGTCCGTGCGGCCCGCCGCCTCGCGGTCGACGCCTCCCTCTCCCCGTTCTGGCGGGCCCAGGCAGGCTGTTCACTGGCTGCGGCCCTGATCGCGGCGGGGAGGCCCGAACAGGCCGGGAGAGCTCTCGACCGGGCCCGCCGGGAGTGTCCCGGCCTCACCCGGATCACTGCCCTGGAGCACGCGCTCGAACGACCCGTCGAGGTCCGCCGGCCGGCCGAGGCCCCTTAGCCCGCCGACCAGCCGATGTCCCGCAGTTGCGGGTGGGTGAAGCCCCAGACTCCGGCGCCGGTGAGGCCCTCGCGGACGGCCACCAGTTCGGGGCGCTGGAACAGCGGCACCGAGTGGCCGAGCTGCCAGATCCGCACATCGGTCTCCTGGAGCAGGGCCCGGCGGGCGGCCGGGTCGGGCTCGGCGGCGGCGCGGTCGAAGAGGCGGTCGATCTCCTCCGTGCCGGCCCTGGCGTAGTTGCTGCCGGGCACCGGGGTGCCGTCCGGGCCGGGCCGGGGCTTGGCGTAGACGGGCCGCTGCTCGCCGGCCGGGCCGGGGCCGGCCGGCCAGGAGAACAGGGCGAGGTCGAAGTCCCCGGTGGCCAGGTGGTCGCGGACGAAGGCGTCCGGCGGGGCCTCGGCCACCCGGACGGCCGCCCCGGCCGTGCCGAGGTCGGCCGCCACCGCGTCGGCCGCCCGCCGGAGGGTCGCCGAGCCGGCCGGGACCAGCAGGCTCAGGGTCAGCGGACGGCCGTCCCTGGCCCGGGTGCCGCCGTCGGCGGGCCGCCGCCAGCCCGCCGCGTCCAGCATCCGCCCGGGGTCGGCGGTGCCCAGCGCGTCGGCGTTGTCCCGGTAGCCGGCCTGGTCACCGGTCAGCAGGTGGTGGCCGAGGGGTGCGGCGGGCAGGCCGAGCGGGGTGAGCGCGGCCTCGGCTGCGTGCCGCCGGTCGACGGCGCGGGCCAGGGCACGGCGCAGCGCCGGGTCGGTGAGCGGTTCGCGGGCGGCGTTGAGGGTCAACTGGGTGAGGCCGGTCCCGGCGGCCCGGTGCAGGGCGGTGCCGGGCAGGGCCGCGGCGCGGCGGACCGCCTCGGCGGCGTCTCCGTCGGCGTGGTCGACGGCGGTGGTCAGCGGGGCGAGGTCCAGCCGGCCCTCGGCCAGCTCGGCACCGCGCCGTTCGGCGGGGGTGGCCAGGAAGTCGATCCGGTCGGCCTTGGCCGGCTCGCCCCACCAGTACGGGTTGCGGACCAGGGTGGCCCGGCCGGCGGCCGGGTCGTAGCCGGACACCAGGAAGGGGCCGGCCGTCGGGTGGGCGGTGCCGCCGGGCAGCGGGCGGCCGAAGGCGGCGGCGGTGGCGGTCTCGGCGGCGGGGTAGAGCGGGCCGAACAGGGCGCGCCACTCGCCGTAGGGCTGCCGGAAGGTGACCTTGACCTCGTGCGGGTCGGCGCCCTGGACGATCGAGTCGATGGCCTCGTACCCGGCGGGCCGGACGGCGCGGTAGGCGGGGTCCAGGCCGGAGAGCGCGGCCCGCTGGGCGACGAAGTCGGCGGCGGAGATCGGGGTGCCGTCGCTCCAGACGGCGCGCGGGGCGAGGTGGTAGGTGACCACCTGGGGCAGTTGTCCGGGCGGGGTGGCCTCGGCGGCGGTCAGGTAGTCCTCGTCGGGGGTCCACTCGCCGTGCGCGTCCGGCCGGAACAGCGCCGGGTAGAGGGCGTGCGCCAGCAGCGCGGAGTCGGCGGTGGCGGCGGGCTGGTAGACGTTCAGGGTGGCCGGTACGGCGTCGACGGCCCAGCGCAGGGCGCCGCCGTCGCG
>NZ_JAIY01000006.1:1316508-1322129 GCF_000710405.2 Kitasatospora sp. MBT66
GGGGTCCGGGCGGTGCGGGCCGGACCGGGGCCGCCGAGGCAGCCGGAGGTGGCACCGAGGGCGAGCAGCAGCGCGGCGGCTGCGACGGGGAGGCGGGCGCGCATGGCGGCCATGGAACGCCGCCGCCCGGCCCCCGGCGGCGGCGACACGGCGGCCGACCGGGTGCGGCACCCGATCGGCGGTACGGCCGACCGGGGCTGCCGGGACCTGCCCCGGTCCCTACAGCCCCAGCTCGAACCAGACGATCTTGCCCTTGGGGGTGCGCCGGCTGCCCCAGCGCTCCGCGAGCAGGCTGACCAGCTGCAGGCCGCGCCCGCCCTCGTCGGTCTCGTGGGCGCGCCGCTGCCGGGGCTGGGCGTAGCCGTCGTCCCAGACCTCGCACACCATGGTCCGGTCGCGCAGCAGCCGCAGCCGGATCTCGCCCCGGCCGTGCCGCAGCGCGTTGGTGACCAGTTCGCTGACCAGCAGCTCGGTGGTGTCGACCAGATCGTCCAGACCGCGGGCGAGCAGCCAGCTGCAGGCGGCCTCGCGGGCCTTGGCCACCGAGGTGGGCTCGGGCGGCAGGAACCACTGGCCGACGGCGTCCGCCGGGAAGGCGTGCACCCGGGCCATCAGCAGGGCGATGTCGTCCTCGCCGTGGTGCGGGTTGAGCTCGCCGAGGACGTGGTCGCAGAGGTCCTCCAGGCCCTTGCCCTCGGCGGAGAGCGCGGTGCGGAACGCCTTCAGGCCCTCGTCCAGCTGGTGCTTGCGGCTCTCCACCAGGCCGTCGGTGTAGAGGCCGAGCACGGCGCCGTCCGGCAGGGTCAGCTCGACCTCCTCGAAGGGCTCGCCGCCGACGCCGAGCGGCAGGCCCGGCGGCACGTCCAGCATCCGGGCGCTCTCGCCGGGGCTGAGCAGCACCGGCGGGAGGTGGCCGGCGTTGGCGAAGACGCAGCGCCGGGTGACGGCGTCGAAGACCGCGTAGACGCAGGTCGCCAGGTAGACCTCGCGGGCCTCCTCGTCGGCGGTGGAGGTGAGCCGTCCGTACGGGGTGGAACGGGCGGCCGGCGCGGTGTCGTCGCCGAGGCCGCGGGCGATCTCGTCGAGGGCGGTGAGCACCTCGGCCGGGTCGAGGTCGAGCATGGCGAGGGTGCGGACGGCGGTGCGCAGCTGGCCCATGGCGACGGCGGCGCGCAGGCCGCGGCCCATCACGTCGCCGATGACCAGGGCGGTGCGGTTGCCGGGCAGCGGGATGACGTCGAACCAGTCGCCGCCGACCTCGGTGTTGTTGTTGCTGGGCAGGTAGCGGCAGGCGATCTCCAGGCCGCTGGCGGCCGGGTTGCCCGGGGGCAGCAGGCTGCGCTGGAGGATCAGCGCGCGCTCGTGCTCGCGGCGGTAGAGCCGGGCGTTGTCGATGCAGACGGCGGCGCGGGCGACGAGCTCCTCGGCGATGGCGACGTCACGGGCGTCGAAGGGTTCGCTGCCGATCGCCCGGGAGAGCTGGACCAGGCCGAGCACCTGGTCGCGGGCGACCAGCGGGACGATCAGGGTGGAGCGCAGCAGCGGGTCGGGGCCGGGCTCGGGGACGACGCTGCGGCCGGTGCGCAGGGCCCGGGCGTGCGGGGAGCGGCGGGGGTAGCAGAGGGTGCCGCCGGCCTCGGCGATGGGCAGGCCGGTGACCGAGCCCAGCACCGAGGAGGCGCCGCCGACCACGCTGGAGACGGCGACCCGGCGGAGTTCGCCGCTGCCGTCGGTGAGCACGGTGTCGCCGAGCCGGCCCGCGCTGGGCACGGTCTCGCCGGAGAGCAGCGCGGTGTACAGGTCGACGGTGGCGAGGTCGCAGAACGGCGGGACGACGACGTCCAGCAGCTCCTTGGCGGTGGTCTCCAGGTCGAGGGTGGAGCCGATGTGGGCGCTGGCCTCGTTGAGCAGCGCGAGGTTGCGGCGGACGCCGTCGGCCTCGCGCTCGGCGACGTGCCGGCTGGTGACGTCGGAGACCTGGCCGGCGACACCCATCGGCTGGCCGGCGGCGCCGTTGAGGCGGTAGAGCGAGACGGCCCAGAGCCGGTTGCCCTCGCGGGTCGGGACGGCGGCGTGGAAGCGCAGGTCGAAGACGGGCTCGCCGCTGGCGAGGACCTTGCGCAGGGCGGCGGTGAGGCGGTCGGCCTCGGCACCGGGGAAGATGTCGTGCGGGGTGAGGCCCTCCAGGTCGGTGGGCGCCAGGCCCATTCCGGAGGCGAAGGCGTCGTTGACCCGCTGGAGGCGGAGCCGGTCGTCGAAGAGCACGAAGCCGGTCGGAGTCTGGCCGAAAACCGCCTCCGACGCGGCCAGATCGGTCTCGATCCGGCGGAGCCGGCCGAGGTCGACCGCGAGACAGGTGGCGCCGGCGGTGGGCAGCGCGCTGTCCGGCATCAGGTAGAGCTCGGCGAGTCCCTCGCCGCCGTCGGCGTGCCGGTACGGGGCGGTGCCGACCCATTCCTCGCCGGCGAGGGTGCGCTCCAGCCTGGTCCGGCCGCGCTGCCAGAGCTCGCGCGGCACGAAGGTGGTCACCGGGTCGGCGCCGACCGCCTCGACGGCGGTGACGCCGAAGAACTCGGCGGCCCGTTCGCTCCACTGGCTGATCCGGCCGTCGGGGCCGATGGCGAAGGTGGCGACCCGGATGTAGTCGTAGATCGAGCCCGGATCCCCGGCGCCCCAGCGCTGCCCCTCGGCGGCCGGCCGGGCGGCACGGACGGGGGCGGGCGACTGGTGGGCGGGGGCCGGCACGTGTTGGGCGCCGGCCTGCCCGGGTACAGCGGCATGACCGCTGCTGCTCGGCGCATTGCGCGCCGGGGTGCTGTTCAACGGACCGACCCCTCCAAACCCGCGACCGTCCGGATGTCGAGAAGACCGAGTATTCATCATCGAGGGGTACGTTCACACGCCCTCAACATCACAACATCAGATCGGGCGAAGGTTTTTGTCCTACCGCCCGCGCAACCACAATGCCACGCTCGCGCCCCCTACCGGGGCGCGCGCTCCCCCGAGGCCCTCCGGTGGCATATGCAGGGAGTTCTACTCGGCGCCCGGAGTGCCCGGCAGCGCCTGCTCGAACCAGACCACCTTGCCCATCCCCTCGGCCCTGGCACCCCAGTGCAGGGCCAGCCGGGCGACGAGCTCCAGCCCGCGCCCGCCCTCGTCCGCCTCGGCCGCGTGCCGCTCCCGGGGCGGGTCCGGCAGCGGGTCGGAGATCTCCACCAGGAGCGTCTCGCCGAGCGTCAGCCGCACCCCGATCGGCGCGCTCGCGTACCGGACGGCGTTCGTGACCAGCTCGCTGACCAGCAGCTCGGCGGTGTCGGTGAGCTGCTCGACGCCCCACTCGGCCAGCGTCGCGCGGACCAGCCGGCGGGCCCGGGAGACGGCGGTCGGCTCGGCGGGCAGGGTCCAGCCCGCCGTCGGGGTGCCGGCCTGCCCGTGGCCGAGCCGGGCCAGCAGCAGCGCCACGTCGTCCGGCTCCCGGCCCTGCTCCATGGTGCCCAGCACCGCCTCGCAGGCCGCCTGGATCGACGCGTACGGCTCCTGGAGCACGGTGACCAGCCGGCCGAGGCCCACGTCCAGGTCCTTGTCCCGGGACTCCACCAGGCCGTCGGTGCACAGCGCCAGCAGGCTGCCCTCGGGGATCTTCAGCTCGACCGCCTCGAACGGGACCCCGCCCACGCCGAGCGGGGCGCCCGAGGGCAGCTCCAGGATCCGGCCGACGCCCCCGAGCAGCGGGCCGCCGGTCCGGGTCGGCCCGTCCGACTCCTCCCCCGGCACCACCAGCACCGGCGGGATGTGGCCGGCCTTGGCGACGGTCAGGGTCGCGGTGGCCGGGTCGAACACCGCGTACACGCAGGTCGCGAGCAGGGCCTCGTCCGGCCCCTGGGCGAGGTCGTCGGCCAGCTCGTGGACGTGCCGCAGCAGCACGTCCGGCGGCAGGTCCAGGGCGGCCAGCACCCGGACGGCGGTGCGCAGCCGGCCCATGGTCGCGGCGGCCCGCAGGCCGTGCCCCATCACGTCGCCGACCACCAGCGCGGTGCGGTCCCCGGGCAGCGGGATGACGTCGAACCAGTCGCCGCCGACCTCGGTGCCGCTGCTGCCGGGCACGTACCGGTAGGCGACCTCGACGCCGGTGGGCTGCGGCACCTGCTGCGGCAGCAGGGTGCGCTGGAGGGTGAGGGCGGCGGTGCGCTCCCGGGCGTAGAGCCGGGCGTTGTCCAGCGAGGAGCCCGCCCGGTCGGCCAGCTCGACGGTGAACGCCAGGTCGTCCCGGTCGAAGCCCTCGCGGTAGCCGGCCCGGCTGACCAGCAGAAGTCCGATCACGATGCCCCGGGCCCGCAGCGGCACCACCAGCATCGAGTGCACGCCCAGGTCGTACGCCGCCTGCATCTTCGGGTCGCCGGCGTAGGTGATGTCGCTCAGCTGGTCGGCGCCCGAGAGCAGCTCGGGGACGCCGGTGCGCAGCACCCGGCCGCAGGCGGAGTCCTCGGCGAAGGTGATCCGGGCGCCGCGCCGCAGCATCACCTCGACCTCGGGGCCGTCCTGCACGGAGGCCGTGCCGAGCTGGAGCAGCGAGGTGCGGCGGTCGTGTCCGTGCCGGGGCAGGTCGTCACCGTGCGCGACGGCCTGGAGCAGGATCACGGCCGCGTGGTCGGTCAGCCTGGGGACCACCGCGCTGGCCAGCTCCTGCGCGATCCGGGAGGCGTCCAGCAGGTCACCGACCCGGGAGCCGAACTCGTTGAGCAGCGACAGCCGGCGGCGGGCGTGCTCGACCTTGGCCACCGCCCGATAACGCTCGGTCACGTCCATCACGGTGCCGGAGATGCCGAGGACCCGTCCGGAGCGGTCGGTCATCCGGCTGTAGGAGATCGAGCGGTACCCGGAGCGGGCGGTGACCGGCGAGGCGAGCGTGACGTCGATGACCGGCTCGCCGGTGGCCAGCACCTGGCGCTGGATCGCGGTGATCTCGTCGGCGGCGCGCTCGGGCAGGGTCTCGCCGGTGGTGCGGCCGACGTGGTCCTCCGGGGTGGCGCCGTTCATCTCGGCGAGGGTCCGGTTGACGGCCGTGTAGCGCAGTTCGGTGTCGAGGATCGCGATGCCGAGCGGGGACTGCTCGAAGAGCGCGTCCCGTACCGCGAGGTCGCGCTCAACCGCCCGGACGGCCGCCGCCTCGGAGAGGTTGACCTGGAGGAACGGGTTGCCGTCGCCGTCGACGAGGAGCGAGATCCGGGCGTCCACCAGCACCGGGACGCCGTCCCGGTCGCGCAGCTCGGCCGGGCCGGACCAGCGGCCGTTGCGCAGCGTGTCCTGGATCGCGGCCCGGATCCGGAGCACCTGGTCCTCGTCCGGGATCAGCTCGTCGATCCGGCGGCCGACCAGCAGCTCGTTGGGCCAACCGAGCAGTTCCTCGGCGGCCGGGCTCCAGAGCGCCACCCGGCCGGCCGTGTCGAGGATCGCGATGGCCACCTTGACCACGTCGAAGAGGCTGCCGCCGGCCGTCCTGCCGGGGCCGGGGGCGGAGCCTGGTCCGGCCCGGCCCGGGGTCTCCGGGAGGGCGCGCGGCCCCCCGGGGAACGGCCGGCCCGGGCGGCCCCGGGCTCCGGCCGGAGCGGCCGCGTCGGGCG
>NZ_JAIY01000006.1:1322161-1324490 GCF_000710405.2 Kitasatospora sp. MBT66
GGAGCGCACCCCCGGTGTCGGCCCGGGTGGCCGCCGCCGCGCGGTTCGCGCCGCGGCGCAGCCGGGCGCGGGCGGCGGCGCTCCCCCCGGTGCCCGCCCGGCGTGCTCCCCCACCGCCGTTCCCGCTCTTCGACACCGACGCGGCCTCCGGCTCTGCTCGGGATCGGCGGCGCCGGCTGGGGCGGCTCACCGATGGTGACGAATAGTGCCGAAAAGTGACATACCCAGCAGGACCAAGGCTATCCCGCCCGCCGCGTCGGCCTTTCCGATTGCCGGGGCACCGCGCCACGCGTCGCGCCGCGCGTCGCACCACGCGGCGGGGTGCGGGACGGGGTTCGGGGGCGGGACGGGAGGGGCCGGGCTCAGGAGGCGGCGAGGAGGCGGGCGACCTCGGGCAGCACCTCGCGGTCGTGGTCCAGCCAGTCCACCTCGGCCAGCTCGGCGGCGCCGAGCCAGCGCAGCTCGTCGTGCTCCTGGAGCGGGAGCGGGTCGCCGGAGAGCAGTTCGGCCGCCCAGAGCCGCAGCTCGAGACCGGGCCGCACCAGCCAGGCGCCGGGCAGCCGGGTGAGCGCCCGGGCCCGGACGCCCAGCTCCTCCATCAGCTCGCGCTCCAGCGCCTCGGTCTCGGTCTCACCGGGTTCGGCCTTGCCGCCCGGGAACTCCCAGCGCCCCGCCACCTCGGCGGGCGTGCTGCGCCGCGCGGCGAGCACCCGCCCCCGGTGGATCAGCGCGCCGCCGACGACGATCCGGTTCTCCCCCGCGGGGTCCATGGCCTTGTCCATGGGCCCCGACCCTACGGCGTGCGGTTCAGCTGTGCGGCCCCCGCGCCCGGGAGTCCCCGGCGGGCTCGGCCTCGACCCAGTACAGCTGCTTGTGGCCGCGCGCCTCGAACTCGGCGGCGAGCTGTTCGGCCGCCTCCCGCCCGATCCCCCCGACGACCCGGAAGCGCTGACCGTTGTCGTCCTGCCGCATCACCCGAAAGGTGTCCATGCGCCCAGGCTAGGACGCGCGCGTGCCGATGTGGAGCGGCCCCGCCCCGGCCCGCGTGGGGGTCGGGTCGGGGCGGGGCTGCACGGGACACTACGCGCCGTTCACTACCGGCCGGTACGGGGGCTGTTAACAACCGGTTAGGCGGGGATCGACGCGACGGCCGCGGCCGGGGCCCGGGCTCAGACCCGGATGTCCGCGGCCCGCTCGCCGGTCGACAGCCCCAGCGCGCGCCGGATGTCCACGGCCAGCTTGCCGCTCTTGACGGAGAACGCGTCCGCCTTGCCCACCTCGCGCTCCAGCTCGGCGGGGTCCGCGGCCCTGGCCGCGGCGTCCCAGGCGTTGGCGGCGTCCAGCGTGACCGCACCCAGCTCGATCAGCTTGCTCCGGGCGCCCTCCGGCCAGTCGATCCCGTTGACCGACAGCTCGGCGACCTCCTTGCGGCAGGCCGCGGCCATCGCCTTCGCCCACTGGTGGTAGGCGGCGGGCGCGTCGACGACGTCCTCCTCCGGCTCGGCGTACAGCGCCTTGTTGTAGCCGAGCACCGCGTCCAGGTAGGTGCGCTGGGCCTGGGTGAGCTTGGTCCGGTCGGTGCGGACGCTGCCGGTGTGCGCCTGCTGCTTGTCCTGGAAGGTGCAGGTCACCCGGCGGTCACCGGTCATCCAGGCCCTGGTTCCGGGGTAGTAGTAGTAATCGTCCATGCCGTCGGGGACGAGCCAGGAGTCGAAGGCGTAGTCGTCGCGCACCGGGCCGCAGAGCTTCTCGGCGTTCCGGCCCATCTCGGCCCCGCTGGGGTACTGGTCGTCCCGGCCGGACGGAAGGACGACGGTGCCGGCGACCTCGGCGTGGTGCGGCGCGGTGCAGGGCACCACCCGGACCCAGTAGACGCTGGTGGACCCGGGGTCCCCGCTGAGCGGCGGCTGGTCGAAGCAGTCGCCGACCCGCAGGTCGTTGACGGCCACCGAGCCCTTCGGCCCGTGCCGGGAGTCGGCGTACCGCTCCTCGTCGAAGCCGATCGCGGCCAGCCCGATGAACGCGATCAGGGAGACGATCAGCGACAGGACGCCGACGACCAGGCCGGAGACCGCCAGGCCGCGGCCCTTCTCGTTGCGCCGGGATATCTGGACCAGCGCGACCACCGCGAAGACGAGCGCCAGCGGCCACAGGCAGAACAGGGCGGTGACCAGCGAGGCGATCGCGAAGCCGTTGGTGCGGGTGGGGGCGGCCGGGTAGGGGAAGCCAGGCTGGAAGCCGCTCTGGGAGGCGGGGGTGACGGCGGCCCAGCCGGTCGGCTGCGGCGCGGCCGGGGCGCCGGCGGGCGGCGGCGCGTCGGCGGGGGCCG
>NZ_JAIY01000006.1:1324646-1343393 GCF_000710405.2 Kitasatospora sp. MBT66
TCGGGCGTGGGCGCCGGGACGACGGCAGCGTCGGACTCGGGCTTGGACACGTGCTAACTCCCCCGGCCCGCGGGCGGCGGGCGGCAACTCGGCAGGACGACCCGAGGTGCCCGCGGACGGAGCCCGGTGGCCCGTCGGGTACGGGAACAGGCGCGCGACTCTACCGGATCCGGCCGAACACCCTCCCGCGTTTTCCCGCACCACGAACGACCCCCGCGCCGCACCGCCCGCGCCCGGCCCGGACCCGGCGTCAGCGCCGGGCCAGCACCTCCCCGTGCAGCATCGCGAACCACCCGTCCCCGGCCGCCGCCCAAGCCAGCCACCCGGCCGCGATCCGGGCCAGTTCGGCCTCGTCCGCGAACCCTTCGGCCACCGCCGCCCGGGCGATGCCGGAGTCCGTGATCCGCTCCGCCCACAGCCCGCCCCACCACTCGCGCTGCTCGGGCGTCGCGTACGTCCAGGTGCTCGACGTGGCGGTGACCTCGGTGAACCCGGCCGCCCTGGCCCAGGACAGCAGCCGCCGCCCGGCGTCCGGCTCGCCGCCGTTGTGCCGGGCGACCCGCTCGTACAGCTCCAGCCAGCGGTCCAGCTCTGGCACCTCCGGGTACCAGGTCATGCTGGCGTAGTCGACGTCCCGGACGGCCACCGCACCTCCCTCGGCGGTGACCCGGCGCAGCTCCCGCAGCGCCCCCACCGGGTCGGCCACGTGCTGCAGCACCTGATGGGCGTGCACCACGTCGAACTCCCCGTCCGCGTACGACAGCCGGTGCACATCGGCGACCTCGAACACGACGTTGGTCAGCCCGCGCCCGGCGACGTACCGGGCGGCCTCCTCCAGTACCTCGGCCGAGGCGTCCGCGGCCACCACCCGGCCGGTCGGGCCGACCAGTTCGGCCAGGTCGGCGGTGATGGTGCCCGGTCCGCAGCCGATGTCCAGCACGGCCTGCCCGGGCCGCAGGTGGTCGCGCAGATAGGCGGCGGAGTTCTCGACCGTCCGGGAGCGGTGCGAGCGCAGCACCGGCTCCTGGTGGCCATGGGTGTAGACGGCGTTCTTCGGTGCGGTCATGGTGATCTCCCCCTCGGGACCGGCGGTTCCTCGACGCCTCCGACGCTACTCCTCGTCCCGCATTTCAAGAAGATTCGTCTCACATCGCGGTCTATCCACCGACTGCGGGACGCCCCGGCCCGTACCGTGGACGGCACACCCGACCGCCCCACCGTGAAGGGCTCGCCACCATGCCCGGCCCCCGCCCCTTCGTCCTGCTGAGCGCCGCCATGTCCCTGGACGGCTTCCTCGACGACGCCTCGCCCGAGCGGCTGCTGCTCTCCGGACCGGCCGACTTCGACCGGGTGGACGCCGAGCGGGCCGCCGCCGACGCGGTCCTGGTCGGCGGCAACACCCTGCGCGCGGACAACCCGCGACTGCTGGTCAACGACCCCGGACGGCGGGCCGCCCGGACGGCGGCCGGGCGGCCCGCGTACCCGCTGAAGGTGACCCTCAGCGCGAGCGGCCGGCTGGACCGCTCGCTGCGGTTCTGGCACACCGGCGGCGAGCGGCTCGCCTACTCCACGGACGCCGGCGCCGCCGTGCTGCGCCCCGAGCTGGCCGGACTGGCCGAGGTGGTCGCGCTCGGCCCGGCCGTGGACCTGGGCGCGGTGCTGGACGACATAGGCGCGCGCGGGGTGCGGCGGCTTATGGTCGAGGGTGGCAGCGGGGTGCACACCCAGTTCCTGGCCCAGGGGCTGGCGGACGAGCTCCAACTGGTGGTGGCGCCGCTGCTGGTCGGGCAGCCGGGCGCGCCGCGCTTCGTCGGCCCGGCGGACTTCCCCGGCGGCCCGGACCGGCGGATGCGACTGCTGGAGGCCCGTACGGTGGGCGATGTCGTCCTGCTCAGGTACGCCCCGAAGGAGCCCGCCCAGTGACCGAGCCGCACCCCTCGACCGAGCCCGGCGCCGCGTCCGAGCCGCACCCCGTGACCGAGCCCGCATCCGGGGCCGATCTCGCGTTCCTGCGCCGGGCGGTGGAGCTGTCCCGCCGCTGCCCGCCCTCGCGGACGGCGTTCTCGGTCGGCGCGGTGGTGGTCGCCGCCGACGGCACGGTGCTGGCCGAGGGCTTCAGCCGCGAGGTGGACGGCCACGACCACGCCGAGGAGGCGGCCCTCGCCAAGCTCCCGACCGGCGACCCCCGGCTGCGCGGCGCGACCGTCTACAGCTCGCTGGAGCCCTGCGGACAGCGGGCCTCCCGCCCGGTGCCGTGCGCCGAACTGCTGCTCGCGGCCGGCGTCCCCCGGGTGGTGGTGGCCTGGCGCGAGCCGTCCACCTTCGTCGCCGAGACCCGGGGCGCCGGACTGCTGGAGGCGGCCGGCGTCGAGGTGGTCGAGCTGCCGGAGCTGGCGGAGGAGGCCCGCGCGGTCAACGCGCACCTGCTGGACTGAGACCCGGAGGCGGCATCCGGGAGGATCTTTTGTATCCTTATTAAACAATCGGCTCGCATTTCGCGCGCCCCCGCACCCCCGGACGGAGCCGCCCCGTGCCCACGACCTTCACCCCCCGCGCCCTGCTGCTGGACATGGACGGCACCCTGGTCGACTCGGACGCCGTGGTCGAACGCTGCTGGAGCCGCTGGGCCCGGGAGCACGGCCTCGACCCGGTCGAGGTGCTGCACACGGCCCACGGCCGCCAGGGCCACGCCACCATGGCCGTCCTGCTGCCCGACCGCCCGACGGAGCTCAACCTCGCGGACAACGAGCGGATGCTCGCCGCCGAGCGGGCCGACACCGAGGGCGTCGTGCCGGTCCCCGGCGCCCCCGCCTTCCTCGCCACCCTGGCCGGCCTGCCGCACGCCCTGGTGACCTCCGCCGACGCCCCGCTCGCCCGGGTCCGGATGGCCGCCGCCGGCCTCGCGCTGCCGCAGGTCCTGATCACCGCCGAGTCCGTGGGCGCCAGCAAGCCCGACCCCGAGGGCTTCCTCAAGGGCGCCGCCGCGCTCGGCTTCGCCCCCGGCGACTGCCTGGCCTTCGAGGACTCCGGTGCCGGCATCGCCGCCGCCCGCGCCGCCGGCGTCCCGGTCGTCGGCATCGGCCCCCGTGCGGTCGGCCACCACCCCACGGCGCACGCCGCCACCCTGGAGTCCGTCACCGTCACCGCGGGCCCGGACGGCGCCCTCACCGTCACCGTCGCCTGAGTACCTGTTTCCGAGGGTGTGCGAAGCGTTCTGCCGGGCCAGGAATCGAACAGGACCCTCGGATCAGATACCGCTGGCGAGCCGGATCGGCGTCGTGAGGAGGAAGAGCTGGCCGGCCGCGGCGGTGGTCCGGAAGTCGAAGACGCTGGTGAACGGTCCGGTGATCAGCAGCAGGGTGCGGTGCTCGCGGACCTGGCGGCGCCACTCGCGGGTGGCGGCGATGTCGCCGTCGAACCAGGTCAGGCCGCCGGGACGGTGGATCGTCAGCCGGTGGTCGTCCAGGACGGCGGACCAGGCCGGGTCGGGGCCGGCGGTCAGCTCCGGGGTGGCGGTGTCGCGGTCGGCCCAGCCGTCTTCGAGGACCAGGAGGCGGCCGGGTGCGGCGGGGACGACCAGGACCGGGCGGCGGTCGGGCATCAGCTCGGGCCAGGGATGGCCGCCCAGGCCGGTGCCGCTGATCATCTCCATGCGCGGTCCCTTCCCCCGGCCGGCCGGTTCACCCTCGGCGCCGGATGGATCACATCATCAGCCAGGTGCCGGCCGTGGCGCTGGCGAATCCGCTGACGGGCCATCGGGGGCCGTGGGAGAGTGGGTCTGGCCGGTTCTTCGGGTGGTCAGGGGGTCGGTCGGCGGACCGACTCCGAGAACGATCAGTCCCGCTGGGCTTCGCGGGGCTCCGGCTGGCCCTTGCGCCGGGACTGCCGCTGGGTGATGCGCCTGGTCATGATGGTGATCGCGGCCCAGGTGATCAGCGATTCGGAGTGCTGGACGAGACGTTCGTAGTCGCGGGCGTGTCGGCGGGCGTGCATGATCCAGGCGTGGGACCTCTCGACCACCCAGCGCCGGGGCAGGACGACGAACCCCTTGGCGTCCTTGGGCCGGCTGACCGTCTTGATCGTGAGGTTCAGGTACTTCTTCGCCCAGGTCACGAGCTGTCCGGCATAGGCGGAGTCGGCCCAGACGATGGTGATCTCGGGGTGCATCAGCCGCAGCCGGAACAGCACTTCCTTCGCGGCGTCGCGGTCGGTGATGTCGGCCGGGGTGACCATGACGAACAGCGGCAGGCCCTTGGTGTCCACGACCAGGTGCCGCTTCCTGCCGTTGATTTTCTTGGCCGCGTCGTAGCCGCGCGAGTCGCGGCCGACGGTCTCGGCGGCCTTCACCGACTGCGAGTCGATGATGGTGGCGACCGCTCCGGGGGCCCGGCCCATGTCGCGGCGGACCCGCTCGCGCAGCTGGTCGCGGATCCGCCCGATCACGCCGGCCGCGGCCCAGCGGGCCATGAACCCGTAGCAGGTCCGCCAGGGCGGGAAGTCCTTCGGGAGCGCGCGCCACTTGCAGCCGGCGTCGACGACGTAGCGGATCGCGTCCACGATCTCGCGCCGCGGGTGCTTCTCCGGGCGCCCGCCGGCCTTCGTCTCGCAGGCCGGGGTGGGCAGCAGCGGTTCGATCAGGGCCCACTCGTCGTCGAAGGTGTCCGACGGATAGCAGCGGCGGCGCACGGACTCCCCTTCAGAGACAGGCAGTTGGCGGGCCCGGCCGCCGAAGGCGGCCGGGCCCGGAGGATCGGTGACGGTCAGACGTCGCTGTAGTCCGCGATCATTTCGAGCGTGGATTCCACCGAGTTGAGCTGGGTGACCAGGTGCTTGACCCACCGCCCCTTCGGTTGCAGAACGGCATGCGGGGCGACAACTCCGGTGATGAACCGGCGGAACTCGGTGAGCTTCTCGCGGATCACCGCGACCTCGTAAGCCTGCAGCTCGGTCGGGTCCGAGCAGAACTTGTAGCCGTCCGCCCGGCTCCAGATCAGCGGCGGCCAGCCCCGCTCGGCGATGATGTCGCGCAGGCAGGCCAGCCCCGCCCGAACCTGGCTCGGGCTCAGCGACGAGGCCCGGCTCAGCTGGTCGAAGGCCAGCCCGGCCGGCCGGGCCTCGAACAGCACCTTGCGGACGGTGTCGGCGTGCCGTTCGGCAGAGGGCGACCTGCGCTTGGAAGCGCGTGGCATCGCCTACTCACCCTGGAGGAGGCGGGCGAGCTCGCCGTCCATGTCGACCTTGCCGGTGTCGACCGCGGTCTCGACCCAGTCGAGCGTGGCCTTCACCCGCGCGCAGTTCTCCCTGATCACGGCCTTCTCGTCGTCGCTGAGCTGCCGGTCGCGCAGGCCGGGGACGACCCGGCCGGCCGCGGCGACGAAGGCGTGGCAGGCGGTGACCAGGTCGAGGAACTCCACCGTCCGATCGATCTGGCGGATCGCCGGCGCGACGGGGTTGGTCTGCTCGAAGTGCTCGCGGGCCTGGCGGCCGCGCTCGACCTGCGCATGGTTGACCTGGTGGCGGGCGGTGTCGTCGGCCATCGCGCGGGCCGCGACGTCCGGTCGCCGCAGCAGCCCGGTGGTCACCTCCGCCGCCACGTGGTCGTCGCGGGTCAGCTCCTCGACCACCTTCACCTTCTCGGCCGGGGCGACCCGGGCGACCACCTCCGGCCGCCGCAGGAACGACGGCGCAACCGCGGCGGCGACCTGGTCGTCGCGGGTCAGCTCCTCGACCGCCCGCACCTTGTCCTTCGGCTCGACCTGGGCCATCACCTCGGGCCGCCGCAGCAGGTCGCCGGTCACCTTCGCCGCGACCTCCTCCGACGCGGCCAGGGTGTGGATCGCGCGGACCTTCTCCTCCGGCGTGACCGGGCGCTCGACCTGCCGGCCGACCCGGCGCTTGGCCTCGTCCGGCGTCCACTTCCCCCGCGGCTGCGGCGGGTTGAGGATCGTCTCGAACCGCTCCTGCTCGTCCGCGATCCCGGCCAGGATCTCGTGGACCGTGTGTGAGACGCCGCGCTGCCGGCGCTCCTGGGGCCACCTGGACGCGGTCCACCTCGCGCGCTTGACCTGCGAGTAGGACAGGCCGATGTCGTCGGCCACCCTGACCAGCGACTTCTCGACGGAGAACAGCTCGTCCGCCGGCGCCGAGCCGCCCGGCTGGCGCATCGGCTCGATCTCCAGCGCGTAGTCGCCGATCGTGAACTGCGCGCGGGTGGTCGTCTCGACCAGCTTTCGCAGCTCGGCGACGATCTCCTCGTATCGGCTGGCGCTGACGCAGCCGACCTTCTCCGCGATCTCCTGAGCCATGTGGATCACACCACCAACTCGCAGACCGGACGCGGCCGTTGGCCGCGACGGGACCGGCCCGCTTCCGTGCAGCAGAGTCCGGCCCGAGATGTGATGATCACAACAAAAACCTGCGGATGAACGGAATTGACCGTTTAGTAACACTTATGCCGTTCGTTCAACGGTCACTGTGACCGTTCGCCGAACGGTTCGTGTCGGGCCCGCCAGGCCCTCATCACGCACCGCCGCGAGCAGTAGACGGCGTTCGAACGCCGATCCACCCCGGCCACCCACCAGGTGTCGCACTCCGGGCAGTTCACCCGGCCGGCGCCGCTGATCTCGGCCGCCACCCGCTTCCGCAGTCGCTGGTCCACCCGCCACTGCCTGGCACGACACGTGGTCGAGCAGTACACCGCGCTGGGCCGCGACCCCGGCCTCAGCCGTACGCCGCAGCCCTCGCACTTCCGCTCGCCAACCGGCCCGCTGCCCTCGGACACCAGCCCAGGTTAGGGCTCCAGGCTACCCAAAAGGGGGGTTCAGACACAGGTACTGACCGCACACGGCGGAAAGCACGGCGGACCGAGCACGGCGGGGCCGGTGCCACCCGGCACCGGCCCCGCCCCGTCGCCGTCCGCGTCTCAGCGGCGGGCGCGGTCCGCCAGCCAGCCCGCCATCGCCCGCACCCCGACACCGATCGCCCGCTCGTCCGGCTCGAAGGTCTCGTAGTGCGGGTAGCTCGTCTCGATCCCGGCCCCCGGGGTGCGCACCCCGAGGAAGGTGTACGTGCCCGGGACCCGCTCCAGGAACAGCGCGTAGTCCTCCCCGTTGTACGGGAACGCGGTGCGGTTCACCGTGACCGCGCCGGCGCCGAACTCGCACCGCAGCCGCCGGGCCAGCGCGTTCGCCGCGTCCGCCGGGCAGAGCAGCGCCGGGAACGGGTCCCGCGGGTAGCCGACCACCGCACCGGGATACGTCTGCGCCAGCCGGCGGATCTCCTCCCGCACCTCGGCGTCCCGCTCCGGCGGCCAGCACCGGAACTTCGCCTCGACGACCGGCCGCCCCTCAGCGTCCGGGGCCGGCGCCACCCGCGCGCCGGTCACCAGGAACCGGGCCAGCGGCCCGTCCGGCGTCTGCACGTCCCGGACCATGGCCTCCAGGGCCGCCGGGTCCCGCGGCAGCGGCACCGTGCCGAGCGCGGTGATCGCGCCCACCAGCCGGGCCGCCGACGCGGCCGCGTCCGGCCCGCCGAACGCGATGTTCACCCAGTCCTGGCCCGGCAGCCCGCTGCCCGGCGTCACGGCGAACCCGCCGACCGGGTAGGGGCCGGTGTGCAGGGCGTGGATCTCCTCGACCCCGGTCCGCTCCAGCCACCCCTCCGCGATCATCGCCCGGGCGCCCACCAGGCCCTCCTCCCCCGGCTGGAAGAAGAAGACCACCGTGCCGCTCAACCGCTGCCGCAGCCGGGCCAGCGTCAGCGCCACACCCACCCCGACCGCGGTGTGGATGTCGTGCCCGCAGGCGTGCGCCGCCGGCCGCCCCGCCTTCGGCGGCATGATCCCGTCGCCCGGCACCGCGTCCATGTCCGCCCGGTAGGCCACCGTCCGGCCCGGCCGCGCACCGCGCAGCACCGCGACCACACCGTTCCCGGGCACCGCCGTGCCGTCCGGCAGCGTGGTCCCGCCGACCCCGGTGCTCACCTCCAGCCCCGCCGCCCGCAGCCGCCGCGCGACCTCCCCGGCCGCGTAGGTCTCGTGGCCGGTGGTCTGCGGGTTCGCGTGCAGCGCCCGCCGCAGCGCGACCAGCTCGCCGTCCAGCCGCGCCGCCACGGCGTCCACCGCCGCCTGGTCGACCGGGTTCCGCCGCCCCGCCGACTCCGCCGAGGCCCCTGCCCCGGACGCCATCACCACGACCCCGGCCCCGGCCACCCCACCGAGCACCGCCCGCCGACTCGGCCTGTTGCCCGCCACGTTCTCCATCAGTCCCCCACCTGGTCGATCAATGTGACAGTCAGTCAACCAGCTGCTCTCATGCACCCGTCAAGCCCCGCCAGCACCATTGACAAGCCCAGCCCCACCAGCCCCACCGAAGACACCACCGCTCGGCCCGCTGGTGCAGCGGGCCGAGCGGCATGCGGAGACGGGGCCGGATCAGTAGTGGTAACGGGCGGCCAGAACGACGATCTCCCGGTCCGTGACCAGGTAGACGAGGCGGTGCTCGTCGTCGATCCGCCGGGACCAGGCCCCGGGCAGGTGGTACTTCAGCGGCTCGGGCTTGCCGATCCCGGCGAAGGGGTCGCGCAGGGCGTCCTCGATGAGCCTGTTGATCCGGGCGAGCATCTTGCGGTCGCTCTTGAGCCAGGACGTGCAGTCCTCCCAGCCGCCCTCCTCGAAGAGGAGCCTCACTCAGCACCCTGCCCGGCATCGGCCGAGTCGGGGTCGATGAGCGCGCGTTCGGAAAGCCCGGTGCCACTCAGTGCGTTCTCGTACGCCTTGAGCAGCCGACGCGCGTTCACCGGCGAGCGCAGGAGGTACGAGCCCTCGCGCAGAGCGGCGTAGTCCTCGGCGGAAAGGAGCACGGCATTCCCGTGCCTGGACACGATCTCGATGGCGTCGTGGTCCTCGTTGACCTTCTTGATCAGCGGAAAGAGATCCTTGCGGGCCTCGCTCGCGGTGATGGACACGGCACGCACCCCCTTCGGCGAGTGGTACCGGATACGGTACCACTCGTAGGGGGAGCCGGGCAGGTCGACGAGACGGGAAGAGGGCCGGACTCCGGGAAGTCCGACCCTCTTCGGCCCACACACCTGCCGGTCAGACGTTGAAGCGGAACTCCACGACGTCGCCGTCCTGCATGATGTATTCCTTGCCCTCGATGCGGGCCTTGCCCTTGCTGCGGGCCTCGGCGATGGAGCCGCAGGCGACCAGGTCGTCGAAGGAGATGATCTCCGCCTTGATGAAGCCCTTCTGGAAGTCGGTGTGGATCACACCGGCGGCCTCGGGGGCGGTCGCGCCCTTCTTGATGGTCCAGGCCCTGGTCTCCTTGGGGCCCGCGGTGAGGTAGCTCTGCAGGCCGAGGGTCTCGTAGCCGACCCGGCCGAGGGTGGCCATGCCGGTCTCCTCCTGGCCCATGGACTGGAGGAGCTCCAGCGCCTCGTCCTCGTCCATGCCGATCAGCTCGGACTCGATCTTGGCGTTCAGGAAGATCGCCTCGGCGGGGGCGACCAGGGCGCGCTGGGCCTCCTTGAACTCCTCGTCGACCAGCTCGTCCTCGTCGACGTTGAACACGTAGAGGAAGGGCTTGGTGGTGAGGAGGTGCAGCTCGCGCACCGAGGAGGCGTCGAAGCCCGCCTCGAAGAGGGTCTTGCCGGTCTCCAGGATCTTCTGGGCGGCCTCGGCGGCGGCCAGCGTGGCGGCCGACTCCTTCTTCAGGCGGGCCTCCTTCTGGAGCCGCGGCAGCACCTTCTCGATCGACTGGAGGTCGGCGAGGATCAGCTCGGTGTTGATGGTCTCGATGTCGTCCTTCGGCGAGACCTTGCCGTCGACGTGCACCACATCGGGGTCGACGAAGGCCCGGATGACCTGGCAGATCGCGTCCGACTCACGGATGTTCGCCAGGAACTTGTTGCCCAGGCCCTCACCGACCGAGGCGCCGCGCACGATGCCGGCGATGTCGACGAAGTCGACGGTGGCCGGGAGGATGCGCTGCGAGCCGAAGATCTCGGCGAGCTTGTTCAGCCGGGCGTCCGGGACGCCGACGACGCCGACATTGGGCTCGATGGTGGCGAACGGGTAGTTGGCCGCCAGCACGTCGTTCTTGGTCAGGGCGTTGAACAGGGTCGACTTGCCGACGTTCGGCAGGCCGACGATTCCGATCGTGAGCGACATGAAGCGCAGTCCTGGGGGCTTGGAGGAGTTGGGCCGGCCCGCTCGCCGGGCCGATCCCCCAGTCTACGGGCAGCGGGTCAGGCGCCCGCCGCCAGCGAGGGCTCCAGGAACTCAAGGCGGTTGCCCAGCCGGTCGCTGGAGTGGAACCTGCGGTGCCCGGGCAGGTTGTCGTCCCAGACCACCTCGTGGCCGTGCGCGGCCAGCCGCTCGGCGAGGGCGTCGAGGTCGCCGACCTGGAAGCCCGGGTGCCCCCTGCGGGACGGCCGGAACTCCGGCACCACCCCGAGGTGCACCTCCACCCCGCCGCCGCGGAACCAGCAGCCGCCGCGCGCGGCCAGCACCGGGGGCTTCGCCAGCTCCGTCATGCCGAGCACGCCGTGCCAGAAGGCGCGGCACTCGTCCTCCGCCCCGGCCGGGATGTCGAGCTGGACGTGGTGGAGCCGTTCGAAGGTGAATCGTTCGGCGGTGAATCCGCTGGTCATGCACTCCCCCGGGTGTGATCGGACGTCGGTCACACCAATACTCCGTCCGAAGACACGGAACAAGCCCCGACGGCCCATTACACAGTGTGGCGATGATCGGACCGTACGTTGGGCGGGTGGAGCAGAGCATCCGTACCCAGCCGCCAGGGCCCAGACGCCGACCGCCGAACGGCGCGGCCGGGGCCGCCGTCCCCGGGCCGGGCCGCGCCCCCGGAACCACGGGCGGACCGGCCGTCCGGCCCACCGGGAAGGCCCCCGCCAAGGGCTCCGGCAAGGGCTCCGGCAAGTCGGGCGGCAAGACCACCGGACGGACGGCGGGGCGGGGCCCCGACGCCGGTTCCCGACTACGCCCCGTGTCCGGCCCGCCGGTGCTGCGGGCCCGGGTCGCGGGGCGGCTGTACGGGCGGCGGCGCAGCGGCCGGCCGACCCGGCTGACCGCTGTCGGCGCCGGGGTGGCCGCGCTGGCGGCGACGATCACGGTGGCCGGCCTGGACCGGCTGGTCTTCGGCGGGCTGGGGGTGCTGTTCGGCCTCGGCTATCTGCTGGTCTGCTTCCAGCTGGCGGTCCGGGTCCGGTACGCCGACCTGCTGGCCGCGCCGATCAGCGGGCCGATCGCCTTCGCGGCCGCGCTGCTGCTGTTCGGCCCGGTCACCTCCTCCGGGGTGACGGCCCAGGTGGTGGCGCTGGCGACCAACCTGGCCACCCGGGCCGGCTGGCTGTTCTCCGGCACCGGGCTGGCCGCGGCGATCGTGCTGGCCCGGTTCGTGGCCCAGCGCCGGATCCACCGCGCGCGCTGAGGGGAGGCCGCCGGGAACGGCGCCTCCCCTTTCGGCGCGGGACGGCGGGCGGAAGGGCGGCGGACGGAAGGGCGGCGGACGGGCTCAGCCCGAGGCCCGGGCGGCCGCCATGGCCGCGCCGACGATGCCGGCGTCGTTGCGCAGCTCCGCCGGGACGACCCGGGCGCCGCGCTCGCGCAGCAGCGGCAGGAACTTCTCGTGCTTGCGGCTCACCCCGCCGCCGATCACGATCAGCTGCGGCGAGAACAGCATCTCCACCAGGTCCAGGTACTCGTCCACCCGGCCGGCCCACTGCCCCCAGCTCAGCCCGTGCCGCTCCTTGGCGGCCGAGGAGGCCCGCCGCTCGGCGTCCTTGCCGCGCAGTTCCAGGTGGCCCAGCTCGGTGTTGGGCACCAGCGTGCCGTCCACGAACAGGGCGCTGCCGATGCCGGTGCCGAAGGTCAGCACCAGCACCACGCCCTCCTGCCCCCGGCCGGCGCCGTGCGTGGTCTCGGCGAGGCCGGCCGCGTCGGCGTCGTTGAGCACCACCGCCGGCAGGTCGAGCACCTCCCGGAACAGGCCGGCCGCGTCCAGGCCGATCCAGCCCTTGTCGACATTGGCGGCGGTCCTGGTGTGCCCGTCGACGACCACGCCGGGGAAGGTCAGGCCCACCGGCCCCTGGTGGTCGAAGTGGCGGACCACCTCGCGGACGGCGGCGACCACCGCCTCCGGCGCGGAGGGCTGCGGGGTGAGGACCTTGTGCCGTTCCTGCGCGAGCACACCCCTGGCGAGGTCGACGGGGGCACCCTTGATGCCCGATCCGCCGATGTCCACACCGAATACCGCCGTCATCTCGACCGCCCTCCGCCCGAACGTTGTCCACAGGCTGTGCATGGCTGTGCCTGGCTGTCCACAACTTACGAGAGCCCGCCGGGCCCCGCACAGCGGAGGGCCCGGCACCCCGTCGGGGTACCGGGCCCTCCCCCGTGCTCGGGCGCCTTACAGCTTGCCCGCGGCCTCGGCGCGCAGGTCGCGGCGGAGCTCCTTGGGCAGCGAGAAGATCAGGTGCTCCTCGGCGGTCTTCACGGTGGAGACCTCGTCGTAGCCGCGCGCGGCCAGCCACTCCAGCACGCCGTCGACCAGGATCTCCGGCACCGAGGCGCCGCTGGTCAGGCCGACCGTGGTGACACCGGTCAGCCACTCCTCCTGGATCTCCTCGGCGAAGTCCACCAGGTGGGCGGCCTTGGCGCCGTACTCCAGGCCGACCTCGACCAGGCGGACGGAGTTGGAGGAGTTCTTGGAGCCGACCACGATCAGCAGGTCCGTCTCCGGGGCCATCTGCTTGACGGCCACCTGGCGGTTCTGGGTGGCGTAGCAGATGTCGTCGCTGGGCGGGCTGACCAGCAGCGGGAAGCGCTGCTTGAGCTCGCCGACGGTGGCCATGGTCTCGTCCACCGACAGGGTGGTCTGGGAGAGCCAGACGACCTTGGACTCGTCGCGGACCTGCACCTTGGCGACGTCCTCGGCGCCGTCGACCAGGTGGATCCGGTCCGGCGCCTCGCCCATGGTGCCGATGACCTCCTCGTGGCCCTCGTGGCCCACCAGCAGGATGTCGTAGCCCTCGTCGGCGAAGCGCACGGCTTCCTTGTGCACCTTGGTCACCAGCGGGCAGGTGGCGTCGACGGTGGCGAGCTTGCCGGCCCGCGCCTCGTCGTGCACCGACGGCGCGACGCCGTGGGCCGAGAAGACCACGATCGAGCCCTCGGGCACCTCCTCCGTCTCGTCGACGAAGATCGCGCCCTTCTTCTCCAGGGTCTGCACCACGTACTTGTTGTGGACGATCTGCTTGCGGACGTAGATGGGCGCCCCGTACTGCTCCAGGGCCTTCTCAACGGCGATCACGGCGCGGTCGACGCCCGCGCAGTAGCCCCGGGGGGCGGCGAGCAGGACACGGCGCTGCGCGGTGTTGGAGGACATGGCTCCATCGTACGGGCGGAGGGGAGCCGCGCCGACGGGAGTCGCGTTCCGGCCGGAACCGGTCCCGGGTGCTCAAATGTGGAAGCTATGAGCGAGCGAGCCGGGCCGGACGGGCCCGACGACGGCGGGCCCCGGGGCGGACTGCGGCGCAGCCTCGGCGTCCGCGACCTGGTGGTCTACGGACTGCTGTTCATCGCCCCGATGGCGCCGGTCGGCGTGTTCGGGGTACTCGACGCCAAGAGCCACGGCGCGGTCGCGGCGGTCTACCTGGTGGCCACGGTGGCGATGGGCTTCACCGCGGTCTCGTACGCGCAGATGGTGCGGGCGGTGCCGCGGACCGGTTCGGTGTACGCCTACGCGCGGGCCGGGCTCGGCGAGGCGGCGGGTTTCCTGGCCGGGTGGATGGCGCTGCTGGACTACCTGCTGATCCCGGCGGTGGCGTACCTGTTCTCCGGGATCGCGCTGCACTCGCTGGTGCCGGACGTGCCGCGCTGGGTGTGGACGGCGCTCGCGGTGCTGGTGACCACCGGGCTGAACCTGGCCGGGGTGCGGACGGCGGCGGTGGTGGGCTTCGCGGTGCTGGTGGCGGAGCTCGCGGTGCTGGCGGTGTTCGTGGTCGCGGCCTCGGTGGTGCTGGTGCGGGACGGCGCGCAGCGCGGCTGGGCGACGCCGTTCACGGCGGTCGGCGGCTTCTCCGCGTCCGCCGTGCTCTCGGCGGTCTCGGTGGCGGTGCTGTCCTACCTGGGCTTCGACGCGATCGCCACCTTCGTCGAGGAGGCGGTCGGCGCCTCGGCGGCGGTGGCGCGGGCGGTGCTGTGGTGCCTGGTGGTGTCCGGTCTGCTGTTCGTGGCGCAGACGTGGCTGGCGGCGCTGCTGGAGCCGCTCTCCCCGGAGCAGCTGGCGGCGGACCCGGCGGCGCAGGGGTCGGCGTTCTACGACACGGTGGAGGACTCGGTCGGGCACTGGCTGCACGTGCTGGTCGCGGCGAGCAAGGCGGTCGGCGCGGCCTTCGCCGCCCTGGCCGGGCAGGCGGCGGCCGGGCGGCTGCTCTTCGCGATGGGCCGGGACGGGCGGCTGCCGCGCTCCCTCGGCGTGGTCGACCCGGGTTCGGCGGTGCCGCGCCGGGCGCTGCTGGTGTCGGCGGCGATCACCCTGGTGGCGGCGGTCTGGGCGGCGGACCGGGACGACGGGCTGGACCGGCTGACCTCGGTGGTGGACATCGGCGCGCTCACCGCCTTCACCCTGCTGCACGCCTCGGTGGTGGGCTGGTACGTGGTGCGGCACGGCTCGCGCGACTGGGGCCGGCACCTGGTGGTGCCGTTGCTGGGTGTGCTGGTGATCGGCGCGGTGGTGGCCGAGGCGGCCGGCTCGGCACAGGTGGTGGGGCTGGTCTGGCTGGCGGTCGGCCTACTGGTGGTGGCCGTCCGGAGCGCTTCCGCTGTCGGCGGGCGTCGCTAGTCTCGTACGCATGGCCAACCCCAGCTCCCCCGAAGCGCCGCTCCCGGTCGGCAAGGTCTCCGCGCTGATCGGCGGCTGGATCGACCGGCTCGGCGCGATCTGGGTGGAGGGGCAGATCACCCAGCTCAGCCGGCGGCCGGGGGCGGGCGTGGTGTTCCTGACGCTGCGCGACCCGCAGGCGGACGTCTCGCTGACCGTGACGTGCTTCCGCTCCGTCTTCGACCAGGTCGCGGACGCGGTGCAGGAGGGTTCGCGGGTGATCGTGCACGCGAAGCCGGAGTGGTACGCGGCGCGCGGCCAGCTCTCGCTGCGGGCCTCGGAGATCCGGCTGGTCGGTCTGGGCGAGCTGCTGGCCCGGCTGGAGCAGCTGAAGCGGCGGCTGGCCGGCGAGGGCCTGTTCGCGGCGGACCGCAAGAAGCCGCTGCCGTTCCTGCCGCAGTGCGTCGGGCTGGTCACCGGGCGCGGCTCGGCGGCGGAGCGGGACGTCCTGGAGAACGCCCGGCGGCGCTGGCCGGCCGTCCGCTTCGAGATCCGCAACGTCCCGGTGCAGGGCGTCAGCGCGGTGGAGCGGGTGAGCGAGGCCGTCCGGGAGCTGGACGAGCACCCCGAGGTGGACGTGATCGTGGTGGCCCGGGGCGGCGGCAGCGTCGAGGACCTGCTGCCGTTCTCGGACGAGGGCCTGGTCCGGCTGGTCGCGGCCGCGCGGACGCCGGTGGTGAGCGCGATCGGCCACGAGCCGGACCAGCCGCTGCTGGACTTCGTCGCCGATCTGCGCGCCTCCACGCCCACCGATGCCGCCAAACGGGTGGTTCCGGACGTCGGGGAGGAGCTGGCCAAGGTCCGGCAGCTGCGGGACCGGGCGCGGCGGTACGTCCTGGCCCGGGTGGAGCGGGAGCGGCACGGGCTGGACGGGGTGCGCAGCCGGCCGGTGCTGGCCGCGCCGCAGCGGATGCTGGACGGGCGGGGCCAGGAGGTGGCCGGGCTGCTGGAGCGGTCCCGGCGCACCCTGCACCACCGGCTGGAGCACGCGCAGAGCGATCTCGGGCACACCCTGGCCCGGGTGGTCGCGCTCTCCCCGGCGGCCACCCTGGAGCGCGGGTACGCGGTGCTGCAGCGGCGGGACGGCACGGTGGTGACCGATCCGGCGCAGGTCGCGGCGGGCGAGGGGCTGCACGCGCGGGTGGCGGGCGGCGGCTTCGACGTCACCGCGGACGGCGGCGCGGACGGCAGTGCGGACGGCAGTGCGGCGGTCGACGGGACGGACGGCACGGACGGCAGCCCGACGGACGGCGGCGCGGCGGCGGGTCGGTAGCGGCGGGCGGGCGGGGCGGGGCGAACTGTCGGTCCGGCCCCCTACGCTGGCTCCCATGGCAGACGAGGAGCAGAGCACGGCGGCCGCGGCCGTGGAGGCGCCGACCGCGGACGACGCGCTGGGGTACGAGCACGCCCGGGACGCGCTGCTGGAGGTGGTCCGGCAGCTGGAGAACGGCGGCACCTCGCTGGAGGAGTCGCTGGCGCTGTGGGAGCGCGGCGAGCAGCTGGCGAAGGTGTGCCAGCGCTGGCTGGACGGCGCGCGGGCCCGGCTGGACGCCGCGCTGGCCGCCGAGGAGGACGCTCCGCCGCGGGGGTGACACGGGTCACACGCAGCCCGGGGAACAGTTGAACGTTCACTCATGTTGGGAACGTCTGATCGGCCACGGCCGGTCACCGCAACAAAGACGCCCCCCAGTTTCTTCCTCCCCCGAGGTGCAGATCATGACCACCGACACCCTGGTTCTCGACGCCGCCGCCCAGGACCTCCTGTTCCGCGAGGCCCGCACGGCCAACACCTTCACCGACGAGCCGGTCTCCGACGAGCAGATCCAGGCCATCTACGAGCTGGTGAAGTTCGGCCCGACGGCGATGAACCAGCAGCCGCTGCGCGTCGTCCTGGTGCGCTCGGCCGAGGGCCGCGAGCGCCTGGTCAAGCACCTCGGCGAGGGCAACAAGGCCAAGACCGCCGCCGCCCCGCTGACCGCGATCCTCGCCGTGGACAACGAGTTCCACGAGGAGCTCCCGACCGTCTTCCCGCACTTCCCGGCCGCCAAGGGCTACTTCGCCGAGCGCCCGGTCCGCGAGGCCTCGGCCGCGATGAACGGCGCCCTGCAGGCCGGCTACTTCATCATCGGCGTGCGCGCCGCCGGCCTGGCCGCCGGCCCGATGACCGGCTACGACGCCGAGGGCATCAACAAGGAGTTCTTCACCGACGGCGAGCACTCGGTGCTGGCCGTGGTGAACATCGGCAAGCCGGGCGAGAACGCCTGGTACCCGCGCTCGCCGCGCCTGGCCTACGACGAGGTCGTCACCACCGTCTGAGCCACCACCGTCCGACCCGGGACCGCCCCCGAGATCCCGGGCCGGACGGCGCAAAGGGCCCCGCACGCACGGCGGTTTCTAGGGGTCCTCGCAACACCTGATGGCCTATGCGGCTGTCAGTAGATCACGCAGGCGCTCGGCTGGGGTCTTCCAGCCGAGCGTTTTGCGTGGCCGGCGGTTGAGTTGCTGGGCGACGTGTTCGAGGTCTTCGGGACTGTGCACGGACAGGTCGGTGCTCTTGGGGAAGTACTGCCGCAGCAGACCGTTCGTGTTCTCGTTCGATCCGCGCTGCCAGGGCGAGTGCGGATCGCAGAAGTAGACCGGCACTCCCGTGGCGACGGTGAACTGCTTGTGCGCGGCCATCTCGCAGCCCTGGTCCCAAGTCAGCGAGCCGCGCAGGTGCTCGGGCAGGCTCTGGATCAAGGGCACCAGCACGTCGCGGACCTCCGCTGCGGTGTGCCCGCCGGGCAGGTGCCCGAGCATGACGTAGCGGGTGGAGCGCTCGACCAGGGTCACGATCGCGCTCTCACTGCGGGGGCCGACGATCAAGTCCCCCTCCCAATGGCCGGGCACCGCCCGGTCCTCGACCTCGGCGGGCCGCTCGGAGATCATCACCATCTCGTCGACGAACCGGCGGGTGCGCTGCTCGGGGCTGCGGTGCGGCTTGCGGCGAGTGCGCCCGGTGCGCAGTGCGAGCGCGACCTCGCGTCGCAGCCCGCCGCGGGCCTGGACGTAGACCGCCTGGTAGATCGTCTCCGGACTCACCCGCATGCTCTCGTCGTCGGGGAACTCGCTGACCAGAGCGTGACAGATCTGCTCGGGCGACCACCGCTCCCGCAGCCCGTCCGCGACGAACTCGCGCAGTGCGCCCGGCCGGGCGAGCTTGGACTCCTTGGGGCGTGATCGGCTTGCCGCCCATGCCCGCTGGGCCCGGTGCGGCCGGTAGACGCCGTCGACCGCACGGGTGTCGATCTCGCGCTTGACGGTGGAGGCCGGCCGGCCCAGGGCCCGCCCGATTGCCCGCAGCGACCGGCCCTCGCGGCGCATGTCGGCTATCAGCTCCCGTTCGGTCACCGTCAGGAACCGTGGGTGCAGCCTGGCCTCGACCGCCGCTGTCGAGGGCGCCGGCGTGCGGGGAACGGTGCTGGTCATGCCCGTTGTGTAGTCGATCTTGTGTCCATCGGGGTGGAGGCGCGCGTTGCCGCTCTTGCGGATCCCGTGGTCCCAGTCCTGGGCGGTGCGCTTGTGGACCCCGACCCGCGCGGCGGCGTCCTGCCGTCGCACCCCGGCCGCGCGAAGCCGCTCGTACTCCGCCCGGCCCGAGTGCCTGTTCCTTCCCGGCTTCCCACGGCCACGGACACCGGCCTTGCGTGCCCACCCGGCCGCCGTGTGACGGTTCGCCCCGACCGCCCGGGCCGCCCCCGTGACACTGCCGTCCTCCCGGTCCAGCGCTTCGAAGAACCTCGCCTTCAAGTCCTCAAAATCCACGATCCCCGCAACTCCCTGGGGTCAGGGTGTTGCGGGGATCGCT
>NZ_JAIY01000006.1:1343428-1357673 GCF_000710405.2 Kitasatospora sp. MBT66
TAGAACCCGCCCACCGCGTGCGGGGCCCTTTCGCGTCCCTGCCGGCCGCCGCCGGAGCGGAGATCTCCGCTCCGGGGTCGGGAACCGGACTACTTCAGCGCCCGCGCCAGCTCCGCCAGCTCCTCGTAGGAGGCGGTGCCGGTCAGCACCGTGGTGGCACTGCCGGTCTGTGCCGTGATCGCCCGCGCCTTCGGGCCCTGCACCCGCTCCCAGGCCTGCCCGGCGACGTCCTCGGTGCCGTCCGGCTTGCCGTCGGCCACCGTCGCCTTGAGCACGTCGGCACGCGCGATGTCGCTCTGCTCCACGGCCGCGTACTGGCCCGAGGGGGTGACGAAGCCCAGGTGCCAGGCGTTGCCCTTGCCGTTGTTGGTCGCCGCCGCGTTGTACGTCACCGAGGTGGCCCGCCACTTCGGCGACAGGCCCTCCGGGACGAGCAGCGGGTACGGTGCGGCGCGCTTGGCGGTGGCCGCGGCCACCCTGTAGTCGATCGGGCGCACCCCGTCGCCGTCCGCGTCGTGGGGCAGGAACAGGTACCCGACCCAGACCACGACGCCGACGGCCAGCATCGACAGGACCATGTCCCGTACGGTCTGCCGGCCCCTCATGCCCTTGCTCTCTCCAGCCACCCCCACATGGTGACTCATGCCGACGCGATCGCCCGCATCCGGGGTGGCCGCGTCGGGGCGCCGAGGGCGGGAGTCGCGCAGAAGCCGCCCCCCTCGGGCCGTGGAGGGACCCGCGCCACAGACAGTCATGTCGCGGGCAGATACGATCGCAACACCCTCACCACGGCGTTCGACCAGGCAGTAGTCGGGCGCTCACTGGCCGTCGCGTACAGAGAGGTAACGACGATGACCACGCAGTACCCGCACCATCTCCCCAGCTCCCTCGAGGTCGCACCCGAGGCTCCCGACCGGAACCTCGCGCTCGAACTCGTCCGGGTCACCGAGGCCGCGGCTCTCGCCGCCGGCCGCTGGGTCGGCCGTGGCGACAAGAACGGCGCCGACGGCGCCGCCGTCCGGGCCATGCGCACCCTCGTCTCCACCGTCTCGATGAACGGCGTCGTCGTCATCGGCGAGGGGGAGAAGGACGAAGCTCCGATGCTCTACAACGGCGAACGGGTCGGCGACGGCACCGGCGCCGAGTGCGATGTCGCGGTGGACCCCGTCGACGGCACCACCCTCACGGCCAAGGGCATGAACAACGCGGTCGCCGTCCTCGCCGTCGCCGACCGCGGCACCATGTTCGACCCGAGCGCCGTGTTCTACATGGACAAGCTGGTCACCGGGCCGGAGGCCGCCGACTTCGTCGACATCACCGCCCCGCCGGCCGTCAACATCCGCCGGGTCGCCAAGGCCAAGGGCATCGCCGTCGAGGACGTCACCGTCGTCGTCCTGGACCGCCCCCGCCACGAGGGCCTGATCCGGGACATCCGCGAGGCCGGCGCCCGGATCAAGTACATCTCCGACGGCGACGTCGCCGGCGCCATCATGGCCGCCCGCGAGGGCACCGGCGTAGACCTGCTCATGGGCATCGGCGGCACCCCCGAGGGCATCATCGCCGCCTGTGCGATGAAGTGCATGGGCGGTGTGATCCAGGGCCGGCTCTGGCCCAAGGACGACGCCGAGCGGCAGAAGGCCATCGACGCCGGGCACGACCTCGACCGGGTGCTCAGCACCGATGACCTGGTCAGCGGCGAGAACGTGTTCTTCGTCGCCACCGGGATCACCGACGGCGAGCTGCTGCGCGGTGTGCACTACCGCCAGGAGACCGCCACCACCAGCTCGCTGGTCATGCGCTCCAAGAGCGGCACCATCCGCGAGGTCCACGCCACCCACCGGCTGTCCAAGCTGCGGGCCTACAGCGCGATCGACTTCGACCGCGCCAACTGAACGACCCCGTGACCGGGCCGCCCACCGGCGGCCCGGGCCACGGCAGCGCCACGACGAACCCGCGGCCTCGGCGAAATCCCCCTTCGCCGAGGCCGCGGGCGTGTGCGTCTACGTGTGCGTGTGCGTACGTGCGTGTGTACGTGTGCGGGGCCCGCCGGGCGGGTGCCGACGCCCCCGTGACCCGGCACCGGGAGTCACCCCGCGATCCGGCCCCTCGCCCCCGGCACCCGGACCGGCTCGCACAGCTCGACGTCCCGCCGGCGGCGCCGCGCCAGCACCACCCGGCGCTCGGCCGCCGTCAGCCCGCCCCAGACCCCGTACGGCTCCGGCTGCGCCAGCGCGTGCTCCCGGCAGGCCAGCAGCACCGGGCAGCGGGCACACACCTGCTTCGCCTGCTCCTCGCGCGACAGCCGGGCCGCGGTCGGCTCCTTGGACGGCGCGAAGAACAGGCCCACCTCGTCCCGCCGGCAGGCCGCCGCGGTGTGCCACGGACTGTCCTCGCCCGCCGGCTGTGCCGGGGGCCGCTCCAGCAACTGCGCCGCGGCCACCGGCGAGGCGGCGGCGGACGGCCGTGCGACCGGCGACGGGGCGGCCGGCGACGGGACGGCGGACGAGGTGGTGCGGGACTCGATCGGATGCAGCACGGCCGTACTCCTGACGAGGCTCTCGGACACGGGGAAGCTCGCTCCCCTGCCCGGCTGCGGGGTCCCCGTTCACACCCGGGCCGGCCTCAGGCCGCCTCCGGTACGCAGCCGTACAAGAAGCGATGTGCCAGAGGAACTACCCCACGGCGCCGGGATTCATGCACACTGCACGCAACCGACTACAGCGTGCACCCGACACAACGACGAGTGCCCGGCCGGGAGTTGTCCCCGGCCGGGCACCGGACCGGCCGCCGAGCGGCGGAGTCCGTCGTTCCGAATGCCTCGCGGCGCCCGCCGGACCGTTCCGTCCGACCACCGGGCCCGCGGGCTCAGTCGGCGCCGAGCTGCTTGCGCACCCACTCCTTGAGCTTCTTGCCCCGGCGCGGCTTGGCCTCGCAACCACCGAACACCGCGGTGCCCTTGACCCGCACCACCGGCGCGTACGGGTCCGCCGCGGTCTGCTCCTTGACGTCGAAGCCACCGAAGATGCCGACGCCGCCGCCGTGCAGGCTGACGTTCTCCGGCACCTTGATCTCCACCCCGCCGAAGATCGCCACCACGTCGATCACCACCTCGGGCGACTCGAACACGGCGTCCGTCAGATCGATCTCGACCCCGCCGAAGATCGCCACCGCCCGCAGGGTGGAGCCCACCCGCCACCGGCCCTTGCGGGACGAGCCGCCGAAGACCGCCAGCATGGTCGGCGCCTCGTTGCGGGCCGGCAGCCGCACCGGGCCGTCCGGACGCGGGGCCGCCGCCGGATCGCCCAACGGCGGCTTCTCGAAGGAGATCCCGCTGTGCACCGGGAGGTCCCGGGTCAGCGGCACGAGGTCGCCCAGGGTCTTGGCCGCGTACGCCGCCTCGATCCGCTCGGCGTGCTCCTCGACGTCCAACCGCCCCTCGGCGTAGGCGTCGCGCAGCAGCTCCGCCACCCGTTCGCGGTCGGCGTCCGAGGCCCGGATCTCGGCCTCCGCCACCGGGGCGTGCTCGGGTCGCGCGGGCGGCGTCGCCGCAGGCTTGGTCATCGGTACGGCCCCCCGGCCCTGATCGTCCATCCGCTGGTCCTGCGGGTCCTTCGACGGCGAGTTCTCCACGGGCCCAGCCTAGTCAACCGGGCAAGACCCTTCCCCACCGGTGGGTGACCCCGGTCACGCAGGCTGACCTTCCCGCATGCGCGATTCGCGCGCGGCCTACCCTTGAGGGTGCTTTCGCCCTCCAGGGTGCTTCGCCGACGCAGCCGGAACACTGGCAACACTGGACATCTAAGGACCGCCCCCATGGCTCCCACGCCGGACTTCGAGTACAGCGACCTTCTCCCCCTGGGCGCTGACCCGACCCCCTACCGCAAGCTCACCTCCGAGGGTGTCTCCACCTTCGAGGCCGGCGGCCGGACCTTCCTCCAGGTCGAGCCCGAG
Organism: Kitasatospora sp. MBT66; assembly: GCF_000710405.2. Classification (NCBI taxonomy): domain Bacteria; kingdom Bacillati; phylum Actinomycetota; class Actinomycetes; order Kitasatosporales; family Streptomycetaceae; genus Kitasatospora; species Kitasatospora sp. MBT66. Next base: position 1,347,380 of record NZ_JAIY01000006.1, read on the forward strand.
GCCCTGCGGCTGCTCACCGCCGAGGCGATGCACGACATCTCGCACTACCTGCGCCCGGCCCACCTCGCCCAGCTGCGCCGCATCCTGGACGACCCCGAGGCCAGCCCCAACGACCGCTTCGTGGCGCTGGACCTGCTGAAGAACGTCAACATCTCGGCCGGCGGCATCCTGCCGATGTGCCAGGACACCGGCACCGCGATCGTGATGGGCAAGCGCGGCCAGAACGTGCTGACGGCCGGCGGCGACGAGTCCGCGATCGCGCGCGGGGTGTTCGACGCGTACACCAAGCTCAACCTGCGGTACTCCCAGATGGCCCCGGTGACCATGTGGGACGAGAAGAACACCGGCAACAACCTGCCGGCCCAGATCGAGCTGTACGCCACCGACGGCGACGCCTACAAGTTCCTGTTCATGGCCAAGGGCGGCGGCTCGGCCAACAAGTCGTACCTGTACCAGGAGACCAAGGCGATCCTGAACGAGGCCAGCATGCTCTCGTTCCTGGAGCAGAAGATCCGCTCGCTGGGCACCGCCGCCTGCCCGCCGTACCACCTGGCCATCGTGATCGGCGGCACCAGCGCCGAGTTCGCGCTGAAGACCGCCAAGTACGCCTCCGCGCACTACCTGGACCAGCTGCCGACCTCCGGCGACGCGAAGACCGGCCACGGCTTCCGGGACCTGGAGCTGGAGGCCAAGGTCACCGAGCTGACCCAGAAGATCGGCATCGGCGCCCAGTTCGGCGGCAAGTACTTCTGCCACGACGTGCGCGTGGTCCGGCTGCCCCGCCACGGCGCCTCGCTGCCCGTCGCGATGGCCGTCTCCTGCTCCGCCGACCGCCAGGCGCTGGGCAAGATCACCGCCGAGGGCGTCTTCCTGGAGCAGCTGGAGACCGACCCGGCGAAGTACCTGCCGGACACCACCGACGAGCACCTCGACGACGACGTGGTGCGGATCGACCTCGACCAGCCGATGTCCGCGATCCGCGCCGAGCTCTCCAAGTACCCGGTGAAGACCCGGCTCTCGCTCACCGGCACCCTGGTCGTCGCGCGCGACATCGCGCACGCCAAGATCAAGGAGCGCCTGGACGCCGGCGAGGGCATGCCCAAGTACCTCCAGGACCACCCGGTCTACTACGCCGGCCCGGCCAAGACCCCCGAGGGCTTCGCCTCCGGCTCCTTCGGCCCCACCACGGCCGGCCGGATGGACTCCTACGTCGACCAGTTCCAGGCCGCCGGCGGCTCCATGGTCATGCTCGCCAAGGGCAACCGCTCCAAGCAGGTCACCGACGCCTGCGCCGCGCACGGCGGCTTCTACCTCGGCTCCATCGGCGGTCCGGCGGCGCGGCTCGCCCAGGACTGCATCAAGAAGGTCGAGGTCCTGGAGTACGCCGAGCTGGGCATGGAGGCCGTCTGGCGGATCGAGGTCGAGGACTTCCCGGCGTTCATCGTGGTCGACGACAAGGGCAACGACTTCTTCCGCGAGACCACCGAGGGCCCGCTGATCACCAGCCTGCGGGTCCGCTCCAAGGAGTAGCGCGCAGCGGGGAGGGCCCGCCGCTCCCCGTCGCTCCCGCTGGACCCGCCGCCCCGGCCGCCGACCGCGTCCGGGGCGGTGGCGCGTCCGGGTCCGGGGCCGGGGCCGGGTCCGGGGCCGGGTATGCAGGCGTCAGGTGTCAGGCGTCAGGCGTCGAAGTCGTACTCCAGGACGTAGGAGGCCGCGTCCAGGATCATCTCGTTCAGCTCGACGACCTGGCCCTCGTCGGCGAAGGCGGTCCGGCAGATGAGGATCACCGGGGTGCCGGCGGAGAGCTCCAGCCGGACGGTCTCCTCGGCGGCCGGCATCCGGGAGCGGACCTCCTCGCGGAAGTGCACCGGCTTGGCGCCGATCTCGGCCAGCCGCGCGTAGGTGCCGCCCGGCCCGGTGTCCTCACGGGTGATGGCGGTACCGGCCACGAGTCCGGCGGGAAGGTAGGAGGTCGAGAGCAGCACCGGCTTGCCGTCCAGGACGAAGCGGCGGTGCCGCACGCACATCGGCTCGCCCGGGTCGACGCCGAGCACCCGGGCCACGTGCTCGGGCGCGCCCTGCTCGGTGACCGACACCTGGTCGACGACCAGGGTGCGGTTGTCGATGTCGGCCGACCATATCGACCGGCCCGAGCCCCACTGGCCCTGGGCGAGCCGTTGGATCCCGCGCCGGCGCAGCGGCCGGAAGTCCCGGACGAAGACGCCGGCCCCGCGGCGGGCCTCGGCGATGCCCTCGCTCTGCAGCACGCCGAGGGCCTGACGGGCGGTCATCCTGGCGACGCCGTAGACGTCCATGAGGTCGTTCTCGCCGGGCAACCGGTCGCCCGCCCGGTACTCGCCGGCGTCGATGGCCGCCTTCAGGGTGTCGGCGATCCGTTGGTACTTGGGCTGCTTCTCGCCGCTGCTGCTGCCGACCATCGCCTTCTCCCTCGTCCCTCTCGGAAATCGTAGGCGCGCCCGCGGCCGCCGGTAAGCCGATAGGACCGGCTGGACCGTTGACATCTCTAGAGATATTAGCTTCTCTAGAGATGCTGGGTAGTCGCCGAGCAGAGCCGAACCAAAAAGCCAAGCCACGACAGCGACCAGGGCCGGCCACCACCGTCGCCGCGCCCGCACCGGAGCAGCAAGGAGCAGCGCGGTGAGCATCCGAAAGCGCGCCGCCGCGGCCTACCGGCCGCGCGTGGGGGAATCCGTCCTCGACACCAGGACCGGACGCACCGGCATCTACATGGACACCATCGGCGGGGAGCACTACCTCCGCCCGCCCGAGGGCGGTTGCGAGTGGACCGCCCGCCCCGAACACGTCACCCCGGCCGGCCCGGCCGACGGCGGGAGCAGCGGCGCCGCCGACGCCGACCCGGCCGACCCCACCAGACCCGCCGGCCGCGCCGACCCGGCCCCGACCGCCCCCGCCCACGCGGCCTGACCCCTCACCCGGCGGGGCAAGCCCGACGGCGAGTTCCGGCCACCGGGCACGCGTGCGGGCCGCTCGCGGCCGGGGCGGGCGGGCCGTGGGGAGGGCTGTGGGGAGGGCTGTGGGGACATGTGCCGGAGGCAATTGCTGACATTCTCGGCAAAGACTCCGGTGACCGCGGCCGTACAACTCGTGAACGCGACAAGGGTGAGATCAACTCGTATACACATGGGCGGTTTCCGCCGATATCAGTGCCGAATTGGCACCGGGAATCCCATCCCGTGAAGCGAAGGGCCGCCGGCGGCCCGACGCACGAACGCCCCGCACCGCCGGTGGCGGGATGCGGGGCGCTCGGGTGGCGTGTGGAGCTACGGGTGACCGGCAATGATTCCGGCAGAGGCGCCGGTGGCGGTCACGAGGTAGCCGGTGGTCACCACGATCGTCGAGACGGCGACGATCGCGAGGCGACGGAAGTGCTTCACGGATGTTCCCCCCGGAACTGCTGATCGACGCGCTTACGGGTGCGCGGCGATGATGCCCTGCGGCTCGCGCTTCTGGCCGGGCTCGGCACCGTCGGCCTTCTCGGCCTCCACGATGTACTGGCCCTCGTCACCGAACTCGTCGTCCAGCAGGTCGGCCTTGTGGTCGGCGGTGGGCTCGGTGTACTCGGCCGGGTTCGGGGTCGCCGCGATCGCGCCCTCGACGGCCTGGCCGGCGACGGCCTCGACGGCCGGCTCGGTCGACACGGGGGTCGCGCTCTCGTTGTTGGCCATGGGCGGGCCGCCTTTCGGTCATCAAATGTCGTGTGCCCCACCGGCTCGGCGCGGGCACGGAGTCAGTATCGTAGGGTTGATTAAATGTCCGATAAACATCGTGCGGCTGACCGTGCCGTCCGGCAGAGTCGGCCCCCCGCCTAAGCTGAAGCCACCACAACGGCGGAACCGCCGAGCGCCCTACCGGGAAATCGACACCAGGCCATCGGGGGACTACATGGAGTTTCGGGAGACGCCGCCTGCTCCGGCGCTGCGCTTCCAGGTACTCGGTCCGGTCCAGGCCTGGCTCGACGGCAGGCAGCTCGCCCTCGGTTCCCCGCAGCAGCAGGCCGTCCTGACCATGCTCCTGCTGCACGCCGGCCGCCCGGTCACCACCCAGGACCTCGTCGACGGACTCTGGGGCGACCGGCCGCCCACCCAGGCCGTCGCGGCTCTGCGCACCTATGTCTCCCGGCTGCGCACGGTCATCGAACCCCGCCGCGAGGTGCGCCGTCCCGCCGAGTTCCTGGTCTCGGTCGCCGACGGCTACGCCCTGCACATCCCGGCCGAGGCCCTCGACGTCATCGTCTTCGAGAACCTCGCCGTCGAGGCCGCGACCGCACGCGGCGCCGGGGACCTGGACAACGCCCACCACCTGCTGGTCCGCTCGCTGGCGCTGTTCGCCGGCCGGCCGCTCACCGGCGTCCCCGGCCCGTACGCGGACTCCCAGCGGCAGCGGCTCGCCGAGCGCCAGGTGTCGGTGGCCGAGGAACGCTGCGCGGTCGCGCTGGACATCGGCCTGCACGCCGAGGTGGTCGGCGAACTGAACGCGCTCACCGCCGAACACCCACTGCGCGAGCGGCTGCGCGAACTCCTGATGCTCGCGCTGTACCGCTGCGGCCGGCAGGCGGAGGCGCTCGGCGTCTACACCGACACCCGGAAGCTGCTGATCGACGAGCTGGGTGTCGAACCGGGCACCGGCCTCTCCGCGATGCACTCCCGGATCCTCGCCGCGGACCCGGCACTGGTGCTCCCGGTGGCTCCCGCGCCAACGCCCGCCGCCCGGGAGGAGAACCCGGCGCCCCAGCCGGCCCCGGCCCAACTTCCTGCCGATGTCTCCGACTTCAGCGGCCGGGCGGAGATGGTGGCCGACCTCTCGGCCGTCCTGATGAGCGCCACCGGCCAGGCCGTGGTGGTCACTTCACTGGCCGGTATCGGCGGCGTCGGCAAGACGACCCTCGCCGTGCACGTCGCCCACCGGGTCCGCACGGAGTTCCCGGACGGGCAGCTCTACGTCGACCTCCGCGGCGCGGGCGCCTCACCGGCCGATCCCGCCATGGTGCTCGGCGACTTCCTGCACGCGCTCGGCGTCACCGAGAACCCCGACTCGCTGGAGCAGCGCGCCGCCCTCTACCGGTCACTGCTCGCCAGTCGACGGATGCTGATCCTGCTCGACAACGCCCAGGACGCCGAGCAGATCCGCCCGCTGATCCCCGGCGTCTCCAGCTGCGCGGTGCTCGCCACCAGCCGCTCCCGGCTGGCCGGCATCCCCGGCGCGCACCTGGTGGACGTCGAGGAGCTGACCCCGGAAGAGGCGCTGGCGCTCTTCTCCACGATCGTCGGCGAGCAGCGCGTCGCCGCCGAGCCCGAAGCCGCCATGGCCGTGGTGACCGCCTGCGGCTTCCTGCCGCTCGCGGTCCGCATCGCCGCCGCCCGGCTCGCCAGCCGCCCCCGGTGGAGCGTCTCCGACCTGGCCCGTCGGTTAGCCGATCAACGGCGGCGCCTGGACGAGCTCCAACTCGGCAACCTCGCCGTGGAGACCACCATCGGGCTCGGGTACGGACAGCTGTCCCCCACCGAGGCCCGGGCCTTTCGCCTGCTCGCGCTGATCGACTCGCCCGACTTCCCGCTGGCTGCGGCCGCCGCGCTGCTGGGCACCGACGAGCGGACGGCCGAGGACGTCGCCGAGGCGCTCGTCGAGGCCAACATGCTGGAGTGCTTCACCCCGGGGCGCTACCGGTACCACGACCTGCTGCGGCTCTACGCCCAGCGCCAGAACGAACGGGTCGGCGACACGGAGCAGCAGAACGCGGCGGTGCGGCGACTGCTGAACCTGCTGCTGCCCACCATGTACAACGCCGCCCGGGCGATCGAACCCGACGACCAGCTGCCCGAGCCGCTGAGTCCGCCGGACGGCCCCGGACTGCCGCTGCCGACGAGCGACGCCGCCCGGGAGTGGCTCCGGTCCGAGAACGCCGTCCTGCTCAGCTCGGTGGAGACCGCGGTCTGCGGGCCGAGCGAGCTGCGACGGCCGGCGGTGGACCTGCTGATCCTGCTGTACAGCCTCGGCGCCGACCCCACCCAGGGCCCCCGGGTCCGCTCGATCCTGGAAGTGGCGGACCGCAACGCCCAGCTGACCGACGACACCGCCGGACTCGCGCGGGTGCACTTCGCGATCGGCACCCTGCAGTCCGTCACCAATGACTTCCAGGGCGCCGAGCGGTCCCTGCGACGGAGCCTGGAGTTCCAGACCAGCGGCGACATGACGGTCCTTCGATCCGCCGCCACCAACACCCTCGGCATCATCCTCAGCATCGGCAACCGCCCCGCCGAGGCGCTGCCGTTCTTCGAACAGGCACTCGCGATCAGCCGGGTGGTCGGTGCGCCGATCGGCGAGGCCAGGCTCATCAGCAACATCGCCCGCGTCCAGCAACGGCTGGGGATGACCGAGGTCGCCGTCAGTTCCGCCAGCGAGGCGGTGGCGGCCGCGCGGGCCTCCAAGAACGGACCGTGCCTGGCCGACACGCTCTACCAGCTCGGCGTCGTCCTCGCGTCCGGCGAGGCGGTCGACCATCTGCGGGAAGCGCACAAGCTGTACCAGGCCCAGCAGAACCCGCTCTGGGAGGGCTACACCCTCGCCCGGCTCTCCTCCTCGCTGCTCGCCGCCGGCCAGCAGGCCGAGGCGGCGGAGACGGCCGAGGAGTCGCTCGCGATCGGGCTGGAGATGGACTCCGCCTACTGCCAGGGCCTGGCGAACGCCGCGCTGGGCGAGGCGTTGCTCGGCCTCGCCCAGCCGGCACGCGGACTGGCGTGCCTGCGCGAGGCGCACGCCGTCTTCACGCGGCTCGGTGTGCCCGAGGCCTCCCCCGTGGCGGACCTCATCTCCCAGCAGCACACCGAGCCCTTCCCTCCCCCCGCGCCGTAGGACCCCGTTCCCCCGTACTTCCCCCCTGGGGTCCTCCCCGTGAGCGTTCGGTGCTCCCGCAGCCCCCCGGCTGCGGGAGCACCTTCAACGCTTCCCCGGCGCTGGACTCCACTGTGCACCGCGCCGATTGACGTTCGATAAACGTCGGATTGTCAGCCCTCGGACCGACATCGCCGCAGGTCAGCGGGGTCGAATCCGCTCACCGTACGGCGTGCGCGCCCCGGACGCACCACCTCCGCCCGCGCCCCGTGCTTCCGGGGAGGGGGGGTACCGTCGGCCAACCGCCACGAGTTGGCCGAAAACGGACCCCATGGCGGAGTGATCACGCATATTCTCGGATTCCAGTACACACACAAGTGCACTTCTCCGGTGGAGCATCCGGCAAAAGGCAGCGCGGCGGCGCTCCCGCAGTGCAGAGTGTCCCTGTGCAAAGAGTCTGTGCAAAGTGTCAGAGTGCAGTCAGCGTGGCAATGCAGTCAGTGTGACGCGGGGAGCGTGACGTACCGCCACCGGCAGCGGGCCGGCGGGGCAGCGCGGGCGCCGGGAGGACACGGCGGTCCTGCCTCGCGCCTCGACCGGCCGACCGGAGGCCCGGCCGAAAGGTGCCTCTCAATCGTGACGACCGGACAGATATCGGATCCGTTCCCCATCGACGAGGACGCGGGCGGCGGTCCCGACGTCCTGCGCCGCCGGGCCGCGCGCGCCCTGCAGGCGGTCGCCTTCGACACGATCGGCACCGGTTACGCGGAGGCGTTCCCCTCCAAACACGGCCAGCTGGCCTGCGGGCGCCGGCTGCTGTCCCGGCTGGAGCCGGGCGCCGCGGTGCTGGACGTCGGCTGCGGCAGCGGCGAGCCGACCGTCCGCCAGCTGGTCGCGGCCGGGGCGCGGGTCACCGCCGTCGACCTGTCGGACGTCATGCTGACCCTGGCCCGGGAGGCCGACCTCCCCGGCCCGCACCCGCCGGCCCTGCACCGCATCGACATGTACGACCTCGCGACCGAACGCGCCGACTCGGCCTGGAACCTGCCGGAGCTCGGGCCCGCCGGGCGGGGCACCTTCGACGCCGTCACCGCGTTCTTCTCCCTGATCCTCCTCCCCCAGGACGAGATCCCGACCGTGCTGGCCCGGCTGCGCGCCCTGCTGCGGCCCGGCGGACTGCTGGCGCTGGGTATGGTCGAGGCGGACCTGGACCACGTTCCGCTGCCCTTCCTCGGGCGGGAGCTGCGGATCAGCGGGTACCTGCGGGAGGATCTCGAACGGGTCCTGCTGGACGCCGGGTTCGTGATCGAGGAGCAGGAGGGGCGTCCGTACGCGCCGGCCAGCACCACTCTGCCGCCGGAGGAGCAGCTCTTCCTCCGCTGTCGGCGGGTCGGCTGACGGCCGGTCGGCACCCGCCGGACCCCGGCGGCGCCGGCGGACCGGAGCAGGACCGCACACCCCAGAGCAGCAACAGGCCCCAGACCGTACCGATCCCAGGACAGGCACCCGTGCGCGACCAGCTCAAACCCGAGGCCGGACAGCCGCCTGCCCTGCCGATCCCGCGCCGACCGCCGTCACCCCCGCCACCACCGGCCCCGGCCGGGTCCCCGCAGCCGGAGCAGCCGGAGCAGCAGGACCGGCAGGACCGGCCGCCGGACCGGGTCGCCGAACGCCTCGCCTACCTCGACTCCGCGACCCGGCGGATCAACAGCGCGCTCGACCTGGCCGCCACCCTGCGCAACGTCGGCCGGGTGCTGGTCCCCGCCCTCGCCGACGCCGCCGTCGTCCACCTGCGCGACCCGCTGCCCAACGTCGAACGCGAGCCCGGCTTCCCCGAGCAGCTGCGGATCCACCACAGCCAGGGCACCCGGCTGGGCCGCCGCGGCCGCCCGGCCGGCGACGACGGGCGCGACCGTTACGGGGACCGCTACGGCAGCCGGTACGGCGCGCGCTCCACCGCCGACACCGGCCCGGCCACCCCGGTCACCCGCGGCGGCGCGCTCGCGCACACCCTGCTCAGCCGGCGGCCCGCCGAACCGGTCGTGCTCGGCTCCGCCGAGGACAGCGGCAGCGCCCGCACCACCGAGCTGCTGCGCGAGCTGTACGGCGCCCGGGGCCTGGCCAGGCTCAGCCCCGGCACCTCGGTGCTCGCCCTGCCGCTGCGCGGCCGCAAGGCCGTGCTCGGACTGCTGGTGCTGATCCGGCGCCCGGAGGAGAAGAGCGGCCGGCCCGGCTTCGACGCCGCCGACACCGCGACCGCCACCCACCTCGCCACCCAGGCCGGGCTGGCCGTGGACACCGCGCTGCGGTACGCCCGCGAGTGGGAGATAGCCAACGAGCTCCAGCGCAGCATGCTGCCGCTGCGGCTGCCCCAGCCGCACGGCGTCCGGCTCGCCCAGCGCTACCTGCCCGGCGAGCGCGGCGCCCAGGTCGGCGGCGACTGGTACGACGCGGTGCCGCTGCCCGGCAACCGGGTGGCACTGATCGTCGGCGACGTGATGGGCCACTCGCTCACCTCGGCCGCCATCATGGGCCAGCTGCGCACCAGCGCGCAGACCCTGGCCGCCCTCGACCTGCCGCCGCACGAGGTGCTCTACCACCTGGACGAGCAGGCCCAGCGGCTCGGCCGCGAACAGCACCTGGCGACCTGCGTCTACGCCGTCTACGACCCGATCGCCAACCGGGTGGTGCTCGCCAACGCCGGGCACGTGCCGCCGGTGCTCGTCCAGCCGGACGGCACGGCCGAGCTGCTCGACCTGGAGGCGGGGGCGCCGATCGGCGTCGGCGGCGTGGACTTCTCCTCCGTCGAACTGCCCGCGCCGCCGGGATCGGCCCTGCTGCTGTTCACCGACGGTCTGGTGGAGACCCGCAGCCGCCCGCTCAGCGACGGTCTCGAGCTGCTCCGCGCCCGGCTCTCGGGCACCCTGCGGCACGCGCCCGAGCACCTCTGCCAGGAGGCGCTGCGGATCCTGCCGCCGGGCGACCGGGGCGACGACATCGCCCTGCTGGCCGCCTGCTTCGACGGCATCCCGGCCGGGGACGTCGCGCACTGGTACCTCCAGCCGCGCAACGAGACGCCGGGGCGGGCGCGCCGGCTGGCCGCGCACACCCTGCGCCGCTGGGGGCTGGAGGAACTGACCGAGGCGACCGAGCTGATGGTCAGCGAGCTGGTCACCAACGCCGTCCAGCACGCTACCCGCCCGGTGACGCTGAGCCTGGTCCGCACCACCCGGCTGCGCTGCGAGGTCGGGGACGACAGCCCGCTGCTGCCCCGGCCGCGCCGGACCGGGCCGGAGGACGAGCGAGGACGGGGCCTGCAGATCGTGGCCCGGTGCGCCGAACGCTGGGGCGCGACCCGGCTGGGCACGGGCAAGGTGGTCTGGTTCGAGCAGCGGCTGCCGTAGGACTCGCGGCCGAGCGGAGG
>NZ_JAIY01000006.1:1357706-1365127 GCF_000710405.2 Kitasatospora sp. MBT66
CCTCCGCTCGGCTCGGGTCGGACCCGGCTCAGACCCGCTCGGGCTGCTTGGCCCCCGGGTCGGCGGCGGCCGCGCCGGCCGCCGGCTCCAGCCGGGCCATCAGCTGCTCGCCCTCCATGTCCACCCGCGGCACCACCTTGTCCAGGCTCTTCGGGAACCACCAGGCCGCCCGCCCGAACAGCGCCATCGCGGCCGGCACCAGCGCCATCCGCACCACGAAGGCGTCCACCAGTACGCCGACCGCGAGCGCGAAGCCGATCGGCTGGACGATCGGGTCGTGGCCGAAGACGAACGAGCCGAACACCGCGACCATGATCAGCGCGGCCGCCGTGACCACCCGGGCGCCGTTCTTCACCCCGGCCACCACCGCCTCGCGCGGCGCCATGCCGTGCACATGGTGCTCCTTCATCCCCGAGACCAGGAACAGCTCGTAGTCCATCGCGAGCCCGAACAGCACACCGATCAGCAGGATCGGCACGAAGCTGACCACCGGGCCGACCTTCGGCACGTCGATCAGGCCGTCCAGCCAGCCCCACTGGTAGACCGCGACGACGGCGCCGAGCGAGGCCGTGATGGAGAGCAGGAAGCCGGCCACCGCCTTCAGCGGCACCAGGATCGAGCGGAAGGCCAGCGCCAGCAGCACCAGCGCGATGCCCACGATCACCGCGACGAACGGCGGCAGCGCGTCGCTCAGCTTGGCGGAGACGTCGATGTTGGCGGCTGTGGTGCCGGTGACGTCGATCCGCGCGCCGGTCTCGGCCTCGAGGGCGTCGCGCTGGTCGCGGATGTCGGTGACCAGCTGCCGGGTGTCGGCGTGGTCCGGGCCGGTCTTCGGGATGACCGGGACGAGCGCGGTGCGGCTCGGCCCGTCCAACTGCGGCGGGAGCAGCGTCTGCACACCCGGCAGCGCGCCGAGCCGCCCGGCCACGCCCTGGACCGCCTGCTCCGGCTGCGCCGCCCCGGCGGCGTCGACCACCACGACCAGCGGCGCGTTGAAGCCGGGGCCGAAGCTGTGGTCGACGAGGTCGTACGCGGTGCGGGCGTCGGTGCCCTTGGCCTGAGAGCCGCCGCCCGGCAGGCCGAGGGTGAGGCTCGCGGCCGGCACGGCGAGCGCGACCAGGGCGGTGAGGCCCACCAGCAGCACGGCGAGCGGACGGCGCACCACGAAGCCCGCCCAGCGCTCGCCGAGCGTCGTGCGCCCGGTGGTCCGCAGCGCCCGCCGCCGGACCGGCAGCCGGTCGATGCCCCGGCCGGCGAAGCCGAGCACGGCGGGCAGCAGGGTGATCGCCACCAGCACCGCGACCACCACGGCGGCGGAGGCGGCCAGGCCCATCACGGTCAGGAACGGCACCCCGGCGACGGCCAGCCCGGCCAGCGCGGCGACGACGGTGAGGCCGGCGAACACCACCGCGCTGCCGGCGGTCGCGTTGGCACGGGCGGCGGCCTCCTCCGGCTCCAGGCCCTCGGCGAGGTGGCGCCGGTGCCGGGAGACGATGAACAGGGCGTAGTCGATGCCGACCGCCAGGCCGACCATCAGCGCCAGCACGGGCGCGGTCGAGATGACCTCGAAGGAGCTGGCCACGGTGAACACCCCGGCCATCGCGATCCCGACCCCGACCAGTGCGGTGAGCAGCGGGAGCCCGGCCGCGACCAGCGACCCCAGGGTGACCACCAGGACCAGCCCGGCCACGATCAGGCCGATCACCTCGCCGCCGTCGACCTGGGCCATCTTGTTGTAGGCGTCGCCGCCGAAGGCCACCGTGACACCGGCCGCGCGGGCCGGGTCGGCCGCCGCCCGGACCGCGTCGCGCTGCTGGTCGGTGATGTCGCCGAGCTTGCTGTCGAAGGAGACCAGGCCGAGCGCGACCGTGCCGTCCGGGGAGACCGCGCCGGTGGCGTACGGGTCGGGGATGCCCGCGACACCCGGGACGGCGGCGATCCGGGCGACCGCCTCGCCGACGGCCCGGGCGTTCTCGGGGCCCGTGATGCCGCCGGCCGCGTCGCTGCGGAAGACCACCTGGGCCGAGCCGTGGCCCTGGGCCGGGAAGGTGTCCTTGATCCGGTCCAGGGTGGCCTGGGCCTCGGTCCCGGGGACCTTGAACTCCTCGGTGGTCTTGCCGCCGAAGGCCGCGGCGCCGCCGCCGATCGCGATCAGCAGGGCGAGCCAGACGGCGAGGACGGTTCTCCTCCGGCGGAAGCAGAGGCGGCCCAGGCGGTACAGGTACGTGGCCATGCGTGCACCTTCGATCGGGTCGTTCGGGCAGGCGGGAGCGCGGTGCTCGGTCGTCCCGTTCACCGTACGCGCAACTTTGTCGCATGACAAAGTCGAGTGACGCGAACGTCCGACGAGATCATTCGATCCGGTTGTCCGAACATGGCGATACCCTGGCCCAATGGCTCACGTCCCGGCCGCCGAGCGGCGCCCCCAACTGATCCAGGCCGCGATCGACCTGATGGCCCGCGAGGGGATCGCCGCGGGCAGCACCCGCGCGATCGCGGCGGAGCTGGGCGTGGCACAGGCGACGGTGCACTACACCTTCGGCACCAAGAAGGACCTCTACCGGGCCGTCGTCGAGCAGCTGACCGCCGAGTTCATCGGCCAGGTCCGGGCCTCGGCCCCCGCCGAGGGCCCGTTCGGCGAGCAGGTCAGGACGATGGTCCACGCCCTCTGGGACAGCGCCGTCGGCGAGGACGGCAAGTGCGCGCTGATCACCGAGTTCTCCGCGATGGCGCTGCGCGACCCGGACCTGCAGGAGACCATGCGGGCACTCCAGCACGAGATCGAGGGCACCGCCGCCGCGCTGCTCACCGGGCTCGCCGCCGCGCACGGGCTGACGCTGCCGGTGCCGGCCGGGGAGGTCGCGGTGTACTTCCTGGCCGGCTTCAACGGCCTGAGCGACCGCTACCTGGTCCTCAAGGCCGCCGGCGAGGACCCGGAGCCGGAGTCCCGCCGGGCGCTCGACCTGCTCGTCGCCACCACCGTCGGCCTCTGCCTCGGCGCGCCCGCGCGGACCTGAGCGGCGGCGCGGTCCTGAGCGGCGGCGCGGGGGCGGGCACTCCCGATGCGAGCCCCGCCCCTGTCAGGACTGGACGATCCGGACCGGCAGCTCGGCCAGCACCTCCCGCAGCGAGGCCGCGAAACGGTCGTACTCGCCGCTGCGGGCCGACCCCGGCCGGGCGGCGAGCCCGATCCGGCGGCCCGGCGCGGGCGCGGCGAAGCGGACGGCGGCCAGCCGGTCGGCGCGGCCCGCCTCGACGTCCAGCGCGGTGGCGGGCAGCAGGGTCACCCCGAGGCCGCCGGCCACCAGCTGCACCAGGGTGGACAGTCCGGCCGCCCTGGTGGTCGAGCCGCCGGGGTCGGCGCCGACCTCGCGGCAGATGTCGAGGGCCTGGTCGCGCAGGCAGTGGCCCTCCTCCAGCAGCAGCACGTCCAGGTCGAGCAGCACGTCGCGGGCCACGTCCACCTGCCCGGCGAGCTCGTGCTCGGGCGGGGTGACCAGGACGAAGTCCTCGTCGAACAGCGGGATGTCCCGGGTCGGCGTGGAGCCGCCGGCCGGCAGCGCGAGCAGCAGGACGTCCAGCCGCCCGGCGGCCAGCCCCTCCAGCAGCGAGGGCGTCCGCTCCTCGTGGACGTGCAGCTCCAGCTCCGGGTAGCGGTCGCGGACCAGCCGCAGCACGGTCGGCAGCAGGTACGGGGCGACGGTCGGGATGACGCCCAGGTGCAGCGGCCCGGTGAAGGGCCGGCGGGCGGCGTCCACCTCCTCGGTGAGCGCCTGCACGGAGGCGAGCACCCGGCGCGCGTGCTCCAGGACGCGCTCACCCAGCGGAGTGATCATGACCCGGCGCGTCGTACGCTCGACGAGCTGCGCGCCCAACGACTCCTCCAGCGCCGCGACCGCCCCGGAGAGGGCCGGCTGGCTCGTACCGGTGGCCGCCGCGGCCTCCCGGAAGTGCCGGTGCTCGGCCACCGCGACGAAGGCCCTGAGCTGGGCGACCGTCGGCGCCCGGGGGCCGCGCGAGGTGGCGTTCCCCACAGCCGCGTCGGGTTTACGGGCGGAGGCCCTGCGACGGACGGGGCGGGAGGGGGGCGTGGGACTGTTGATAACTCTCTCCGATCAGTCACATCGAGTGTAGCTATTTCCCTGATCAGTCCACGATGTGGAATGGTGGAGACCGTTCCGCAAAACGGACAAACTCCCCTCGTCTCAACTTCAGGAGAAGCGAACGTGCTCACGATCGGTGACAAGTTCCCCGAGTTCGAACTCAACGCCTGCGTCGACCTGGACGCCGCGAACGCCTTCGCCGAGATCAACCACAAGTCCTACGAGGGCAAGTGGAAGATCGTCTTCTTCTGGCCGATGGACTTCACCTTCGTCTGCCCGACCGAGATCGCCGCGTTCGGCAAGCTGAACGACGAGTTCGCCGACCGCGACGCCCAGATCCTCGGCGTCTCCGGCGACTCCGAGTTCGTGCACCACGCCTGGCGCAAGGACCACAAGGACCTCCGCGACCTGCCGTTCCCGATGCTGGCCGACGTCAAGCACGACCTGATGCGCGCCTGCGGCGTCGAGGCCGCGGACGGCACCGCCCAGCGCGCCGTCTTCATCGTCGACCCGAACAACGAGATCCAGTTCGTCATGGTGACCGCCGGCTCCGTCGGCCGTAACCCGAAGGAGGTCCTGCGGGTGCTGGACGCCCTGCAGACCGACGAGCTGTGCCCCTGCAACTGGACCAAGGGCGAGGACACCCTCGACGCCCAGGCCCTGCTGGCCGGCTGACCCATGGCCCTCGACGACCTGAAGTCCGCCCTCCCGGACTACGCCAAGGACCTCAAGCTCAACCTGGGCTCGGTCATCGGCAACTCCGACCTCCCCGCCCAGCAGCTGTGGGGCACCGTGCTCTCCTGCGCGATGGCCACCCGCAGCCCCGCCGTGCTGCGCGAGCTGGAGCCCGAGGCCAAGGCCAACCTCTCCCCGGAGGCGTACAACGCCGCCAAGGGCGCGGCCGCGGTCATGGGGATGAACAACGTCTACTACCGGACGCTGCACCTGCTCTCCGACAAGGAGTACAGCAGCATGCGGGCCGGTCTGCGGATGAACATCATCGGCACTCCCGGCGTCGAGAAGGTCGACTTCGAGCTCTGGTGCTTCGCGGTCTCCGCGATCAACGGCTGCGGCCAGTGCCTGGACTCGCACGAGGCCGTCCTCCGCAAGGCCGGCGTCGACCGCGAGGTCGTCCAGGCCTCGATGAAGATCGCCGCCGTCCTCCAGGCCGTCGCCGGCGTCCTCGACTCCGAGGCCGCCCTGGCGAGCATCACCGCCTGACCCGGCACCACCACGCAACGGGCCCTTCGCCCCGGACTCCGGTCCGGGGCGAAGGGCCCGTTCGCGTACCCGCGTTCCCCCCACACCCACCCCGCTCCCCGACTACAGTCCGAACCGGACCGAACACACTTCCCGGAGAGGACCAGCGGCATGCCCGACACAGGGGGGAACACACGGTTCCGGACCGGGGCGGTGCGGTGACGAGCCGGGGTGGGTGGCGGAGGCTGGCGGTCGCCCACTGGGTGCTGGTGGGGGTCCTGGTGGTCGGGTGGGTCGCGGGGGCGTCGTTGCTCTCGCTGTTCGCGCTCGACGAGGACTGGCACGTGGACCGGGCCGCCCGGGTCGTTCTGCTGCCGCTGGTCGGACCGGTGGCAGGGGGGTTGCTGGCCTGGGCGCTGCTGATCGTCACACCGGCCCGCCGGTGGGCGGGAGCGGCGAAATCGGCGCTGGTCGCCAATGGCGCGCTGCTCGGCTGCATGGGAGCGCTGGTCTGGATGGCAGTGCTCGCCGCACGCTGAGCGAACATCGAACGGGCCCTTCGCCCCGGACTCCGGTCCGGGGCGAAGGGCCCGTTGCGTGGTTGGTCAGGGGGTGGGGGGATGGGGGCGGGTGGCGGCTTCGCGGGCGGCTTCGAGGGCGGTGAAGACGGCCTGGCCGGCCTCGTTGCGGCGGCGGAGGTGGGTGACCACGGTGTTGGTGACCGCGATCAGGGGGACGGCGACGATGGCGCCGCCGATGCCGCCGATGATCGATCCGGCGGCCACACCGAGGACGACGCCGAGCGGGTGGACCCGGACGGCGCGGCCGAGGATCAGCGGCTGGAGGACGTGGCCCTCGATCTGCTGGACCGCGATCAGGACCACCAGCACCATCAGCGCCGTCCACGGTGTCGTGGTGACGAGCGCGATCAGGACCGCGACGGTGCCCGTGACCAGCGCGCCGACCAGCGGGACGAAGGCGCCGAGGAAGATGATCACGGCGAGCGGCAGCGCCATCGGCACGCCGAGCAGCTGGATCCCGACACCGATGCAGACCGCGTCGATGAACGCCACGCAGACGGTGCCGCGGACATAGGCGGTGAGCGTGGCCCACGCCTTGGGGCCCGCGCCGGCCATCGCGTACCGGGAGTGCCTGGGCAGGCCGCGCAGGGCCCAGTTCCAGATCCGCTCGCCGTCGTAGAGCAGGAAGAAGGTGGTGAAGAACGCCAGCAGGACCGCGGTCAGCACTTCGACCGCGATCTGCGCGCCGGTGATGCTGGCGGAGGTGATCTGCTCGCTGTTGGTGCTGATCGCCTTGGTGATCTGGTTGGCGAAGTCGGTGATCTGCTGCTCGGTCAGGTGCAGCGGCCCGGTGATCAGCCAGTCCCGCAGCTGGTCGACACCGGCCTTGACCTTGCTGGTGACGGTCTCCAGGTTGGTGGTCACCTGCCAGACCACGAACCAGCCGACCAGCCCGATGCCGGCCAGTCCGCTCATGAACACCCCGCCGGCGGCGAGCGAGCGCGGGACCCCGTGCCGGCGCAGCCAGGAGACGGTGGGCTCCAGCAGCGCGGAGATCAGCAGCGAGGCGAGGACCGCGAAGGCGACCAGCCGCAGCATGTCGACGATGTAGAAGACGACGTAGAGCGCGGCACCGAGCAGCAGCAGCCGCCAGGTGGACTCGGCGGCGACCCGCAGGCTCCACGGCACCGCCTCGGCGGGGGTGGCGGGCCGGCCGAAATGGCCGTGCGGGGGCAGCGGGGCGGCGGTGGGAGCGGCGACCGGCGCGGGGGCGGCGGAGGCGGGCGGTGCGGCCACCGGGACGGGCGCGGCGGCCGGACCGGACGGCCCGGCCGGTACGACGGCCGCCTCCGCGGGCACGGCGGCCGCGCGCGGACCGGGCAGCGGACGGCCGGCCGGAGCCGCCGCCGGATCCACCGGGCCCACCGGATCCGCCTGGCTCACCGGGTGGAGGGTCTCGTGGAAGTCGGCCGCCATCGCGGCCCGTCGGCGCCGTTCGATGACGGCGGCCGCGCTCGCCACCACGGCCATGCCCTTGGCCACGGCCTTGAAGGCCTTTCCGCCCCGCGCCATGCTCGCTACCACTTCTCCCCGCCGG
>NZ_JAIY01000006.1:1365342-1371849 GCF_000710405.2 Kitasatospora sp. MBT66
GCCAACTGTCGGCGGACCGGACGGGCGGGGAGTCACCAGGACCCCTCCCCGTCCCCGCGTCCGCGCCAGGACCGCACCGCCCGTGGCGCAATGGTCAGCGCCACCCGGGCGGCGCGGCCCGCTCCCCGGACCGACGGGCGACCGGGCCAACGGGCCAACGGGCCGACAGAGCAAGAGGCAAGCAGACCGACGGGCCCGGAAAAGCGAAACGCCGCGGCCCCCCGATCGTGATCGGGGGGCCGCGGCGGGCGTTCCTAGTACCAGTGGTGCGACTGCCAGAACGACCAGGCGCCACAGGGGCTGCCGTAGCGGCTGTTCATGTAGCCGAGACCCCACTGGATCTGGGTGGCCGGGTTGGTGCGCCAGTCGGCGCCGGCCGAGGCCATCTTCGAGCCGGGCAGCGCCTGGACCAGGCCGTACGCGCCGGAGCTCTTGTTGGTGGCGGTGTAGTTCCAGCCGCTCTCGCGCTTCACGATCTGGCTGAAGCACTGGAACTGCGAGTCGCTGCCGATGATCTGCTGGGCCAGCTCCTGCACCGAACCGGGGCTGACCGAGACCGGCGGGGTAGCCGGGGTGCTGTCGGTGGCGGCCATCGCCGAACGCGCCTTGGAGCGGTTCGCGGCGGCCTCGTCGGCCTTCCGCTTCTCCTCGGCGGCCTTCGCGGCCTTGTCCGCCTCGACCTTGGCGGCAGCGTCGGCGGCCTCCTTGGCGGCGGCGTCGGCCTTGGCCTGCGCCTCGGCGGCGGCCTGCTGGCGCGCTGCCTCCTCGGCGGCCTTCTGCTCCGCGGCAGCCTTGGCGGCGGCGTCGGCAGCGGCCTGCTGGGCGGTCGCCTGCGAGCCGATGTTGTCGCTGATGGTCTGCGCCTGGGCGCCGGAGGGGACTTCGGCAAGCAGCGTCGCGCCGGCGACGTCGACCGTCTGCGTCGTCTTTGCCTCGCTGCCCGCGCCCATACCAACCACGGCGCCGACAGCGGTGACGGCGGTGGCGGAGGCGACAGCGACTCCCCGGACCGAGATCCGAGTCACATGGATTCCTTCCAGCATCGCCCACGCGTGACCGTACAGGCGCAACATGCCCCTTGGCGCTGCCCTCCGTACGGTGCTGGTCACGGGAGGTACTGACCCGGCGTCCGGTCGAGGTGAGGCGACCGGGCGTTGTGATCGGGCGGCGTACGGCTCAGGTCTTCAATTGTGCGTCCACTGACCGGAGTTGGTGGACCGTCCGGGCCGGACCTCCGGTCTCCCGGAAGCCCTGCCATGCCGTACGCGGGGCCTGACAGAACCCTCACCATGCCGCACCGGGCACTGTCGACGCAATTCCCTGTTGCGTGGCGGATGTCACATTCACCGTACTGGCGTTCACCGGACAGAAAGCACTCGATGTGATGAAAGGGACAAGGGCCCGCTCCCTCAGGAGCGGGCCCTATACCGGGAATTGACTGTTTTGTCCCTAACTGCCCATTGGATTCCGGTAAGTCCGGAAAGTCCGGATCAGGGCTGAACGTCCTCCAGCATCTCCGTCACCAGCGCCGCGATCGGCGAGCGCTCCGAGCGGGTCAGGGTGATGTGGGCGAACAGCGGGTGGCCCTTGAGCTTCTCGACCACGGCGACGACGCCGTCGTAGCGGCCGACCCGGAGGTTGTCGCGCTGGGCGACGTCGTGGGTGAGGACCACCCGCGAGCCCTGGCCGATCCGGGAGAGCACCGTCAGCAGGACGTTGCGCTCCAGCGACTGCGCCTCGTCCACGATCACGAAGGCGTCGTGCAGGGAACGCCCCCGGATGTGGGTCAGCGGCAGGACCTCCAGCATCCCCCGGGAGATGACCTCCTCGATCACGTCCGGGGTGGTGACGGCGGACAGGGTGTCGAAGACCGCCTGCGCCCAGGGGCT
Organism: Kitasatospora sp. MBT66; assembly: GCF_000710405.2. Taxonomy (NCBI): domain Bacteria; kingdom Bacillati; phylum Actinomycetota; class Actinomycetes; order Kitasatosporales; family Streptomycetaceae; genus Kitasatospora; species Kitasatospora sp. MBT66. The sequence continues at coordinate 1,367,232 of NZ_JAIY01000006.1, forward strand.
CATCTTCTCCGACTCGGAACCCGGCAGGTAGCCCAGCTCCTGGCCGCCGACCGCGTACAGCGGCCGGAACACCATCACCTTGCGGTGCTGCTGGCGCTCCAGGACCGCCTCCAGCCCCGCGCACAGCGCCAGCGCCGACTTCCCCGTACCGGCCCGACCGCCCAGCGAGACGATCCCGACCTCCGGGTCCAGCAGCAGGTCCAGCGCCACCCGCTGCTCGGCGCTGCGCCCGCGCAGGCCGAAGGCCTCGCGCTCGCCGCGCACCAGGCGCACCCGGCCGTCGCCGGTGACGCGACCCAGGGCCTTGCCGCGCTCGGAGGTGAGGACGAGTCCGGTGTGCACGGGCAGTTCGTCGGCGCCGGTGACATCGACGCCGGCGTCGTGGCCGGCGGCGAACAGCGCGTCCACGTCGTCGGCGGCCACGTGCAGCTCGGCCATGCCGGTCCAGCCGGAGGTGATCGCGAGCTCGGCGCGGTACTCCTCGGCGAGCAGGCCCACCGAGGACGCCTTGATGCGCAGCGGGAGGTCCTTGGAGACGACGGTGACGTCGTACCCCTCGGCCTGCAGGTTGCGGGCGACCGCGAGGATCCGGGTGTCGGCCTCGCCGCCGCCGGCCCGGTAGCCGACCGGCAGTATCGAGGTGTCCGAGTGGTTGAGCTCGACCCGGATGGAGCCGCCGAGCTCGCCGACCGGGATCGGCTCGTCCAGACGCCCGAAGCGGATCCGGAAGTCGTCGAGCAGCCGCAGCGCCTGGCGGGCGAAGTAGCCCAGCTCCGGATGGTGCCGCTTGGCCTCCAGCTCGGTGACCACGACCACGGGGAGGACGACCTCGTGCTCCTCGAAACGGGTCATCGCCAGCGGGTCCGCCAGCAGCACACTGGTGTCGAGAACGTACGTCCGCCGGTCTGGTGTCCGGCGGCTCTTGGAACTGACCACTAGGCCTCCAGGGCGGATGACCCTGCGTCATCCGCGGCAAGCCGGCCCCGCTGCCCCGGTGGCCTCGGAGCCGGTCTGATCGGAGTATTCCCAGGCGGGGGGCGGTGCATTCGCGCCCCCGGAGAACTGACGGATCATTGCGGGTGAACGTTTGGCCTCGCCCTGCCACCGGGTAGGCCAGCTCTTACGGCGGTCAATCCCGACGCCCCGGCGGACGCCACTCCCGTCACTCCGGCGGACACCGCTCCCCGTCGCCCCGGCGGGCACTGCTCCCGGACGCGTCGCGAGGGCACCGCCCCCGGCTCGCGAAGACGCCGCTCCCCGTCGCGGGGCCGACGCCCCCGGTCAGAGCCCCAGCCGCCGGTTGCGCTGCTCGAAGGCGCGCAGCGCCCGCAGGAAGTCCACCTTGCGGAAGGCCGGCCAGTACGCCTCGCAGAAGTAGAACTCGCTGTGCGCGCTCTGCCAGAGCAGGAAGCCGGACAGCCGCTGCTCGCCCGAGGTGCGGATCACCAGGTCCGGGTCGGGCTGCCCCTTGGTGTACAGGTGCTCGGCGATGTGCTCGACGTCCAGGACCTCGGCCAGCTCCTCGATCGAGGTGCCCCGGCCGGCGTGCTCCTGGAGCAGCGAGCGGACGGCGTCGGCGATCTCGTGCCGGCCGCCGTAGCCGACGGCCACGTTGACCGTGATGCCCTCGATGCCCGCGGTCTCGTCGGCGGCGCGCTTCAGGACGTCGGCGGTGTGCTGCGGCAGCAGGTCCAGCGCGCCGACCGGGTGGACCCGCCAGCGGCGGGCGGCGGCCAGGCCGGTGACGGCGTCCTCGATGATGCCGAGCAGCGGCACCAGTTCGTCGGCCGGTCGGGAGAGGTTGTCGGTGGAGAGCATCCACAGGGTGACGACCTTGACGTGGGTCTCGTCGCACCAGCCGAGGAACTCGCTGATCTTGTCGGCGCCGCGCTGGTGGCCGTACGCGGTGGAGCCGCCGGTCGCCTTGGCCCACCGGCGGTTGCCGTCGAGGATCACCCCGATGTGGTGCGGGGTGCGGGCGAGGTGCACCTCGACCCGGCGACCGTAGAGGCCGTACATCCCGTCCAGCAGGACGCGCAGACCCGGCGTGCGTTCGACGACATCGCGCAGACCCATGGTTTTCGGCCCCTCCGTGCTCACTTCAGCGGGTGCTTCAGAACCCCCGGCGCAGCCTACTCCCGCGCTGTGGCGGCAGGGAAAGCCGCAGGTCGCGGGAGGGTCACGGTCCTGTGCGGACTCTGTCGCCGCGGGCCGGGCGCGGATGGCCGGAACGTACCCGCGCGGCGCCCCGGGGGCGGCCGGGGGAACGCCCGGCGGCCGGATACGGAACGGTCTCTCCTTCCTTAAGGAATCCGTAAGCCGACGGTTCAATGCTTGACGACCCCCAATGGTCTAGTCCAGCTTTTGTGCCAGGGCGGAACGGCGTACCGGAACCGCCCCTCTCGAGGCAGTACTGCGGACCTCCCCTCCCCCACACGCGGCCGCCGCGCCCCCCACCGCGGCGGCCGCTCCTCCCCCACAGGAGCGCACCTCCATGGCCCGTACGCTGAACCGGCCCGCGTCGCACAAGCGCCGCCGCGGCCCCGTCCCGGCCCTCGCGGCCGGCGCCACCGCCCTGGCCCTGGCCGGCACCGGCCTCGCCCTCTTCGCCGGGGGTGCCAACGCGGCCGCCGGGAACCTCGTCGCCAACGGCGGCTTCGACGGCTCGCTGGGCGGCTGGACCTGTACCGGCTCCGCGAGCGCGGTCACCACGCCGGTCCACTCCGGCTCGGGCGCGCTGCAGGCCACCCCGGGCGCGGCGGACACCGCCGAGTGCACGCAGACCATCAGCGTGCTGCCCAACACCAGCTACACCCTGAGCGCCTGGGTCCAGGGCCCCTACGTCTACCTCGGCGCCCGCGGCACCGGCGGCACCGACCCGAGCAGCTGGTCCAACCAGAACAGCTGGAACCAGCTCTCCTCCACCTTCACCACGGGCGCGAGCGCCCGGAGCGTCACCGTCTACCTGCACGGCTGGTACGGCCAGAGCGCCTACCTCGCCGACGACGTGGTGCTGAGCGGCCCCGGCGGCACCTCCACCCCGAGCCCGACCGCCACCCCCACGGTCACCCCCACGCCGACGCCCACGGCGACCGCCACCCCCACGGCGACCACGACCCCGACCGCGACCGCCACCCCCACGGCGACCGCCACGCCGACCCAGACCGCGACCCCGACGCCCACCGCGACCAGCACCGGCAACCCGACCACCGGCCTGCCCAAGCACGTCGTCACCGGCTACTGGCACAACTTCGACAACAAGGGCAACAACCTCCAGAAGCTGAGCGACGTCCAGAGCGCGTACGACATCATCGCGGTGTCCTTCGCCGACTCGGTCGCCAACCGCCCCGGCGCCATCACCTTCAAGCTGGACGCCGAGCTCTCGGCCGGTCTCGGCGGCTACACCGACGCCCAGTTCCGCGCCGACGTGAAGGCCAAGCAGGCGGCCGGCAAGAAGGTCATCCTCTCCATCGGCGGCCAGAACGGCGCGATCTCGGTCAACGACGCGGCCGCCGCCCAGGCCTTCACCGACACCGCCTACGCCGTCATCAAGGACTACGGCTTCGACGGCATCGACATCGACCTGGAGAACGGGGTCAACGCGACCCAGATGGGCAACGCCCTGCACAGCCTCCAGTCCAAGGTCGGCCCCGGCTTCGTCCTGACGATGGCCCCGGAGACCATCGGGATGTACTCCACCGCGGGCGCCTACTTCCAGCTGGCGCTGAACACCAAGGACATCCTGACCGTCGTCAACACCCAGTTCTACAACTCGGGCGGCATGAACGGCTGCGACGGCAAGGTCTACACCCAGGGCACCATCGACTTCATCACCTCGCAGGTCTGCACCCAGATCCAGGGCGGCCTGCGGCCCGACCAGGTCGGCATCGGCGTCCCGGCCTCCAGCAAGGCGGCCGGCGGCGGCTACGTCGCGCCGAGCGTCGTCAACAACGCGCTGGACTGCCTGGCCACCGGCAAGAACTGCGGCAGCTTCGTCCCGCCGGCCAAGTGGCCGACCATCCGCGGCGCGATGACCTGGTCCACCAACTGGGACTCCGTCAACGGGAACTCCTTCTCCAACACGGTCGGCCCGTTCGTCCACCAGATGCCGTAGCCAGAGGACCTCACCCCCACGGCGCGCCTCCCCTTGAGGGTGGGGCCGGCGCGCCGGCGCCGGGCCCGCCGTACCCGACCGGTACGGCGGGCCCGTCCGCTTTCCCCGGTGGATCCGGGCGGCCCCGGGCGGACCCGGGCCCCGCCCGGCTCAACCGGAGTGCCCGAGCACCGCCACCAGGGTGCCGAGCAGCATGAACGGACCCAGCGGCACCTCCCGGCCCCGCACCGGCCGGCGCCGCACCAGGGCCACCAGCAGGACGCCGACCGACCAGAGCCCGGCCAGCAGCACGAAGGCGGCCAGGCCGGCCAGCGCGGCGGTCCAGCCGTACCGGCCGAGCAGCGCCCCGAGGCCGAGCGCCAGCACGGTGTCCCCCGGGCCCATCCGCCCCAGCTGGACCGGGACTTCGAACAGCGCCCCGGCCGAGAGCGCCACCAGCAGACAGCGCAGCAGCGTCCCCGGGCTGCCGTCCACCAGCTCCAGCACCGTCAGCAGCAGCGCGAG
>NZ_JAIY01000006.1:1372159-1372482 GCF_000710405.2 Kitasatospora sp. MBT66
CACCAGCAGCCCCGCCAGGACCGCTCCCAGCACGATCGCGATCACGGCTTGCCCCCTCCTCCTCCGGTGGCGGTACGATCCGGCGGGTTCCGCTCCGGAACCGACCGGACACCGTCCGCGTCCGACACTGACGGCACCTCGGATCCACCGGTCCGCGGCGCCGCACCGACCACATCATCCACGGGGGAGACACACCTTGACGAAGCTTCGGAACACTCTGCGCGCGGCCGTTCCGGTGGCCGCGCTCGCACTCGCGCTGACCGCCTGCGGTCCGGAGAACGACGACCCGGCCGTCACCGCCGCCCCGACCTCCGCCCCGGCGG
>NZ_JAIY01000006.1:1372601-1393415 GCF_000710405.2 Kitasatospora sp. MBT66
GGCGGCGGCAGCCCGACCGCGGGCGGCCTGCCCTCGGCCGCGACCAGCGGCAACCCGATCGGCGGGGCGAGCGGCGGCAACAGCAAGATCACCTTCGACAACCCGCTCGCGCTCACCGCCACCGGGAGCTACCTCGGCAAGACCAAGGCCGACGTCACCCCGGTCTCGGTGGTCAAGGGCACCGCGGCCGAGATCGCGCCGTACAACTGGAAGCCGGCCGACACCGCGGGCAGGACGCCGTACTACGTGACGGTCAACTTCACCAACCGCACCGGCGCCCCGCTGCAGGACGAGTACTTCATGATGCGGTTCAAGGTGCAGACCGAGCCCAAGGGCACCGGCATCCTGTCCGCCCCGACCGTCCTGCGGTCGATCCCGCAGTGCGACTCCGGCAAGAAGCCGGGCACCCTGGCCGACGGCGAGACCCAGCAGCAGTGTGCCGTCTATCTCGTTCCGGACGGCACCCCGCCGCAGTTCCTCGTCTTCGGTAGCGTTCTGGACACCCAGCCGCTGATCTGGAAGGCCAGCTGACGCCTCCGCCTCCCGATCGAAGGGGTAGCGGAACAGCAGCGTCCGGGCGGTCCGACGGGTGTCCCACGACACGCGCCGGGCCGCCCGTTCGTGCCCCTAAAGTAGGCAGGCATGCAGGTCATCCAGTCCAGCAAGCTCGCCAATGTCTGTTACGACATCCGCGGTCCGGTGCTCGAAGAGGCCATGCGGCTGGAGGAACAGGGCCACCGCATCCTGAAGCTCAACACCGGCAATCCGGCACTGTTCGGCTTCGACGCGCCGCCGGAGATCCTCCAGGACATCCTGCGCAACCTCTCCTCCGCGCACGGGTACGGCGATTCCAAGGGCCTGCTCTCCGCCCGCCGCGCCGTGGTGATGCACTACGAGGAGCGCGGGCTGCACGGCCTGACGGTCGAGGACGTCTTCCTCGGCAACGGCGTCTCCGAGCTGATCCAGCTGGCGATGACCGCGCTGCTGGACGACGGCGACGAGGTGCTCGTCCCCGCCCCGGACTACCCGCTGTGGACGGCCTCCGTCTCGCTGGCCGGCGGCACCGCCGTCCACTACCGCTGCGACGAGCAGTCCGACTGGTACCCGGACCTCGCCGACGTCGAGGCCAAGGTCACCGACCGGACCAGGGCGATGGTGGTGATCAACCCCAACAACCCCACCGGCGCGGTCTACCCGCGAGAGGTGCTGGAGGGGCTGGTCGCGATCGCCCGCCGGCACCAGCTGGTGATCTACGCGGACGAGATCTACGACAAGATCCTCTACGACGACGCCGAGCACGTCCCGCTGGCCACGCTGGCACCCGACCTGTTCTGCGTCACCTTCAACGGCATGTCCAAGTCCTACCGGGTCGCGGGCTTCCGCTCGGGCTGGATGGTGCTCTCCGGGGACCGCACCCGGGCCCGCAGCTACGTCGAGGGCCTGACCGTCCTGGCCTCGATGCGGCTGTGCGCCAACATGCCGGCCCAGCACGCGGTGGCCGCGGCGCTCGGCGGGCGGCAGTCGATCAAGGACCTGGTGCTGCCCGGCGGGCGGCTGCTGGAGTCCCGGGACGCCGCCTACCGGCTGCTCAACGAGATCCCCGGGGTCAGCTGTGTGAAACCGAGGGGCGCGCTGTACGCCTTCCCCCGGCTGGACCCGAAGGTGTTCAAGATCAAGGACGACGCCCGGATGGTGCTCGACCTGCTGCGGGCCGAGCGGATCCTGCTGGTCCAGGGCTCCGGCTTCAACTGGCCCGAGCCGGACCACTTCCGGCTGGTCACCCTGCCGCGCGCGGAGGAGATCACCGACGCGGTCACCCGGATCGGTGTCTTCCTGAGCGGCTACACCCAGCCGTAGCGCCCCCGCAGCGGGGTTCCGGAACACCGGGCCCGGCCGCGGCGCACTCGGGGCACTCGGGGCACTCGGGGCACTCGGGGCACTCGGGGCACTCGGGGCACTCGGAAAAACGCTACGGCCGGAGTCCCGGTCGGGCGATCTCCTTGGTCGGGGAAAGATCGTCCGTCGGGTCTCCGGCCGTCCTGTCGCTGACCGGTGCGCGTTTCGTGCGGCACACCGGTCTCTCTACCGCTCCTGCTGAGGCTCAGGCTCAGCCGAGGCGGGCGACCAGGTCTCGGTACTCGTCCCACAGCTCGGTGGGCGTGTGCTCACCGAACATCTCCAGGTGCGCGGGGACGAGCGCGGCCTCCTGACGCCAGATGTCGGCGTCGACGGTGAAGAGCAGGTCGAGGTCCTCCTTCGACAGCTCCAGGCCGTTCAGGTCGAAGCCCTCGACGGTCGGCAGCACGCCGATCGGGGTCTCGACGCCCTCGCCCTTGCCCTCCAGGCGCTCGACGATCCACTTGAGCACGCGGCTGTTCTCGCCGTAGCCCGGCCAGACGAACTGGCCGTCGGCGTTCTTGCGGAACCAGTTCACGTAGTAGATCTTCGGCAGCTTGGCGGCGTCGGCCGCGGCGCCGATCTTCAGCCAGTGGGCGAAGTAGTCGCCCATGTTGTAGCCGCAGAACGGCAGCATCGCGAACGGGTCGCGACGCAGCTCGCCGACGGTGCCCTCGGCGGCAGCGGTCTTCTCGGAGGCGATGTTGGCGCCCAGGAAGACACCGTGCTGCCAGTCGCGGGACTCGGTCACCAGCGGCACGGCGGTGGCCCGGCGGCCGCCGAACAGGATCGCCGAGATCGGCACACCCGCCGGGTCCTCCCACTCGGGGGCGATGGTCGGGCACTGCGCGGCCGGGACGGCGAAGCGGGCGTTCGGGTGCGCCGCCGGGGTGCCGGACTCCGGCGTCCAGTCGTCGCCCCGCCAGTCGATCAGGTGGGCCGGCTTCTCGTCGGTGAGGCCCTCCCACCACACGTCGCCGTCGTCGGTGAGCGCGACGTTGGTGAAGACGGTGTTGCCCCAGAGGGTGTCGATCGCGTTGGCGTTGGTGTCGACACCGGTGCCCGGCGCGACGCCGAAGAAGCCGGCCTCGGGGTTGATGGCGTACAGGCGGCCGTCGGCGCCGAAGCGCATCCAGGCGATGTCGTCGCCGATCGTCTCGACCTTCCAGCCCGGGACGGTGGGCTGGAGCATCGCCAGGTTGGTCTTGCCGCAGGCCGACGGGAAGGCGGCGGCCACGTACTTGACCTCGCCCGACGGCGGGGTGAGCTTCAGGATGAGCATGTGCTCGGCCAGCCAGCCCTCGTCGCGGGCCATGGTCGAGGCGATGCGCAGCGCGTAGCACTTCTTGCCCAGCAGGGCGTTGCCGCCGTAGCCGGAGCCGAAGGACCAGATCTCGCGGCTCTCCGGGAAGTGCGAGATGTACTTGGTGCTGTTGCACGGCCACGGCACGTCCGCCTGGCCCTCGGCCAGCGGGGCGCCGACGGTGTGCACGGCCTTGACGAAGTCGCCGTCCTCGCCGAGCTGGTCCAGCACCGCGCGGCCCATGCGGGTCATCACGCGCATCGACACCGCGACGTAGGCGGAGTCGGTGATCTCGACGCCGTACGCGGCCAGCGGGGAGCCGACCGGGCCCATCGAGAACGGGACGACGTACATGGTGCGGCCCTTCATGGCGCCGCGGAACAGGCCCTGCTCGCCCTGGAAGATCTCCCGCATCTCGGCGGGGGCCTTCCAGTGGTTGGTCGGGCCGGCGTCCTTCTCCTGCTCGGAGCAGATGAAGGTCCGGTCCTCGACCCGCGCCACGTCCGTGGGGTCGGAGGCGGCGTAGTAGGAGTTGGGTCGCTTGTCCTCGTTGAGCTTCTTGAAAGTGCCCTGGGCGACGAGCAGGTCCGCGAGGCGCTGGTACTCCTCCTCGGAACCGTCGCACCATTCGACGCGGTCCGGCTGGGTGATCTCCGCGATCTCGCGCACCCACGCCAGCAGGCGCTGGTGGCGGGTCGGCGCGGCGCTGAGAGCAGCCGAGTTCTCGTTCGACACGATCGCTCCGTTTCACGCCATCCCGGCGGGGAGACGGCGTAGCGGGGGTTGAGGGTGCTTGCAGCGTAGCTCCGCACCTTGGGCCGGAACGCGGCAAGAAGGCAAAGTTGACGCATCTTTTACTACAGTAAGGATGATTACCAGCCAGTAGCAGTGCACTGCGAGGCACCTCGGCCCCCCTCCACCCCCTCTGCCAATGCTCCAAAACGTCCAAGTCGTGATGAGCGCCACTTCCTACGGGTGGGTAACCTACGGATCCGTAGGTAGCGGGTAGCATGCGGCTCATGACTGCTGAGCTCTTGGAGAGCGCGGAGCGTGCGCCGCTCAAGCCGAAGTGGCGCGGTTGGCTGCACGCCGGAATGTTCCCCGCCACCGTGGCCGCCGGGATCGTGCTGATCTGCCTGGCCGAACCCGGGGCCCCGAGAGTCGCGTGCGCGATCTACTCGGTCAGTGCCTGGCTGCTCTTCGGGGTCAGCGCGGTCTACCACCGGTTCACCTGGGGCACGCGCGGAGACGCGGTCCTGCGCCGGCTGGACCACGCGAACATCTTCCTGATCATCGCCGGCAGCTACACGCCGTTCACCATCCTGCTGCTGGACGGCGCCGCCCGGCAGGTGCTGCTCTGGGCGGTCTGGGGCGGTGCGCTGGCGGGGATCGCGTTCCGGGTCTTCTGGGTCGGCGCGCCGCGCTGGCTGTACACGCCGGTGTACATCGCGCTGGGCTGGGCCGCCGTGTTCTACCTGCCGGACTTCCTGCGCACGGGCGGGGTCGCGGTGATAGTGCTGATGATCGTCGGCGGGGTGCTCTACAGCATCGGCGGCGTGGTGTACGGGCTCAAGCGGCCCGACCCGTCACCCCGCTGGTTCGGCTTCCACGAGGTGTTCCACGCCTTCACCCTCGGGGCCTTCATCACCCAGTACGTCGGCGTCTCACTGGTGGCCTACAGCGCGGCCGGCTGAACCCGGCGCCCCATGACGGGCGGTCGACCGGTCGTGCGACCGGACGGCCGCCCGTTCCGCTGTCCACTCCCGGACCGGGCGCTCGTGCGACGCCCGCTCGTGCGGCGCGTGCTCGTACGACCCGTGCTCGCGCGGCCCCTCGCGCCGACGCTCGCGCGACCGGTCGTGGTGGTCGTGACGGTCGTACGCGTGCGGGGTCCGCGGCTGGCGCCCGGCCTGCCGCGCGTCGATCGCCTCCCGGGCCCGGCGGCAGCGCTCGCAGTGCGCGGCGTCCACCGTGCCGCCCGCCGTCCGATGGCCCTTCGGCGCCACCCGGCGGTCCGGCTCGGGCGCCTGGCGGAGCAGCCGCCAGCGCCGGCCCACGTACACCATCAACAGCAGCACCTCGACCCCGGCGACCAGCAGCACCAGTGCGGCACCGTTGATCAGATAGGCCGCGACCACGGCCAGCGCCGAGGCAACCACCACTGCGGCGCCCCAGATCTGGGCACCCGACTCCCGATCGGCCATTTCGGCTTCCCCTTCCTGCGCCGGGCTCGTGGTCGGCCCGTGCCGCCCCACCCCTTCTCCGCTCTCGGCACGCACCGGTCCGCACTGACCGACGGCCACATGGTATCTACCGACAGTCACCCGTAACCGCCCAAAGGCGGCGAACGACAGATCAACGTTGCGTCAATTCCCCGTGCGGAACGCGCACTTCCAGGACACATCACGGAGGGTAGTCGATCCGGAACCATGATTCGGCATTGACGGGCACCCATATTCTGGGAGTTACTGTCATTTGACAGAGACTCCCCTTTGCAGGCCCCGGAGGTTCCCGTGTCCACCCCGCCCACCGACCAGGCGGCCCCACCCGGGCCGGACCCGCGGCGCTGGCTCGCCCTCGTCGCGGTCGCACTCAGCGTCCTCGTGATCAGCTTCGACATGACGGTCCTGAACGTGGCCCTGCCCACGCTCGCCTCGCAGCTCCAGGCCACCACCGGGCAGCAGCAGTGGATCGTCGACTCCTACACCGTGGTGTTCGCCGCCGTGATGCTCCCGGCCGGGCTGATCGGCGACCGCTTCGGCCGCCGCTTCACCCTCACCCTGGGCCTCGGCCTGTTCGGCCTCGCCTCGGCCGTCGGCATGCTGGCCGACAGCCCGGGCACCCTGATCGCCGCCCGGGCCGCGATGGGCCTGGCCGGCGCGCTCGTCATGCCGATGTCCATGGCCGTGATCCCCGGCCTCTTCCCGCCCGCCGAGCAGCGCCGCGCCACCGCGATCCTGGCCGCCGCGCTGGCCGTCGGCACCCCGCTCGGCCCGCTGATCGGCGGCTTCCTGCTCCAGCACTTCTGGTGGGGCGCGATCTTCGCGATCAACCTGCCGCTGGTCGTGATCGGCATCACCGCCTGCACCCTGCTGCTGCCGGAGACCCGCAACCCGGCCGCACCCCGGATCGACCTGCCCGCCACCCTGCTCGGCGCGGGCGGACTGGCCGCGCTCACCTACGGCATCATCGAGAGCCCCGAGCGCGGCTGGAGCGACCCGCTGGTGCTCGGCACGGTCGGCGGCGCGCTGGTCGCGCTAACCGCGCTGGTGCTGCGCAGCCGGCGGCAGCAGGCCCCGATGCTCGATCTGGCCCTGCTCGCCGACGGCGGCTTCCGCTGGTCGACGGTGGCCGCGACGCTGGTGTCACTGGTCCTGTTCGGTGCCTTCTTCGTCCTCCCGCTGTACTTCCAGAGCGTCCTCGGCGCCGACGCCTTCGGCACCGGTCTGCGGCTGATGCCGATGATGCTCGGCCTGATGGTGGCCGCCCGGCTCAGCGACCGGCTGGTCGCCCGGACCGGCCCCCGGGCCGTGATCGTGCTCGGGCTGGCCCTGCTGGCCGGCGCGCTGCTGATCGGCAGCCGCACCGAGGTCTCGGACGGCTACGCCCTCGCCGCGGTCTGGCTCACCCTGCTCGGCGTCGGCATGGGCCTGTCCCTGATCACCGCGCAGGCCACCGCCCTGCTCACCCTGCCGCCCGCCCGGGCCGGCGTCGGCTCGGGGCTGCTGCAGACCTTCCGCCAGGTCGGCGGCGCGATCGGGGTGGCCGTGTTCGGCAGCCTGCTGGCCGACTCCTACCGGGGGGCGCTGGACACCGGCGGGCTCGCGGCGGGCGCGGCCGAACGGGCCGGACGCTCGGTGGTCGCCGCCGACGCGGTCGCCGCCGCGACCGGCGACCCCGCCCTGGCCGCCTCGGCGCACGGTGCCTATGTGCACGGGATGACGGTCGTGCTGCTGGTCTCGGGGGTGATCGCGGTGCTGTCGGCGGTGCTCGTGGCGCTGCGGATGCCGGCCACCGAACCCGCCGGGGCCACCGCCCAGCAGGAGCCGGCCGCCGCCGGGGGTGCCGGGGCCGGGAGTGCCGCCGCCGGAGCGGCCGCGCCCGCCGGAGAACCGGGAGAGCCCGGGCAGGCCGTCGTGCCCGCGACCGATCACGGATAATCGAAGACATGAGCGCACCGCAGTCGGCAACGGCACCTCCGGCCGGAACGGGCAACCCGATCCAGGCGATGCTGGAGGCGCCGTTGTCGCTGCGCGAGCGGAAGAAGCTGAAGACCCGCCAGACCATCCGGCGCGAGGCCTACCGGCTGATCGCCGAGCAGGGCTACGAGAACACCACGGTCGACCAGATCGCGGCCGCCGCCGAGGTCTCCCCGTCCACCTTCTTCCGGTACTTCGCCACCAAGGAGGACCTCGTCCTCACCGACGAGTACGACCCGGCGATGATCGACGCCCTGCTCGCCCGCCCCGCCGACGAACCGTTCCTGCGGTCCTGCCGGGAGGCCCTGATCGGGCTGCTGCGGCAGCTGCTGGAGCACGAGCGCGAGGAACTGCTCGTCCGGATGCGGCTGACCAAGGACGTGCCCGCGCTGCGCGCCCGGATGATCGACAGCGGCAATGAGTCCCAGCAGCTCTACCTCACCGCGTTGACCCGGCGGGCCGGGGTGCGGGAGCCCACCTACGCGATGCGGATCATCGCCGCCGCGATCGGCGGCGCCACCACCGAGACCGTGCTGCAGTGGGCCGAGGGCGGCGGCACCGAGGACATCGTCGAACTCGTCCACCGCACCTTCGCGATCCTGGAGGACGGGTTCAGCGAGGCGTGACGCACGGCAGGACCGGCGGCCGGGCTGAACGCCCCGCCGCCGGTCCTGCCGTCCGGGCCGATCCGCTAGCCGCGCGGATCCGCCGAGCGCACCGCCGCCCGCCGCCGGAGCGCCAGGCCCGCGCCCGCGAGCGCGGTGACGCCCAGGGCCGCGACCGCCGTCACGGCCGGCAGCGCGCTGCCGCCGTTCACCGGTGCACCGGCGGCCTGCTGGGCGCCGGGCTCGTAGCCGCCGCCCTTGCCCGCCCGGTCGTACGCCGAGCCGGGCAGCTTGTCGCCGTACCGCTGCCGGACCAGCCCCTGGTACGAGGCCAGGCTCACCCCGGCCTCGCCCACCGAGCGGCGCGCCTCGTCGTCCAGCGGCAGCACCCGGCCGTCCCGCAGCACGTACCAGGCGTTGATCTGCGGCTCGCGGAACGCCGTGCCGCCACCGCCGGCCGCCGCCCGCGCCGCGTAGTCGCTCTCGTCGCCGCCGGTGGCGATGTTGACGACCCGCCAGCCGCCGTTCTGCTTGACCGTCCAGACCGAGGCGATCCGGCCGTCCGCCGCGACCACCTTGCTCGCGGTGAACTCGGCCCGGGCCACCGGGGCGCCCGGGGCACCGGACACGAAGTCCGCGTCCAGCAGGTAGACCGGCACGGTGTCACCGGCCAGCCTGGGCGCGGCCGCCGCCGCACCCGAAGCCTCCTCGGCCGCCCCGACCGTCAACTGCCCGGTCGACGGGGCACCCTTGCGGGCGAAGAACCGGCCCACCTGGTCCAGCACCGCCGGACTCTGCACCGCGCCGCGGGCCTGGGCCAGCTCCGCCGCGGGCACCGGCTCGGGCACCCCGCCGGATCCGGCCGCGGAGGCGGCCGGGGCGAGGACCAGGCCGAGGCCGGCGGCCAGCAGGACGACCGACGCGCCGCGGACGGCCGCGGCATCACGCATGCTGCTCATGTCGCCCCTCACGCGCCGATCCGGTACAGGGAGTGGGTCCAGGAGAACGTGCCGTTCGACACGTAGTAGTTGTAGTCCGCCCAGTTGTAACGGGTGTTGGACGGCCACGGGTCGCCCCAGTAGACCCAGTTGTTGGAGGTGTCGAACCCGTAGACCACGTGCATGTGGCCGCCGCCGGAACTCCACTGGATCCGGGTCTCGATCGGCCGGTTGGCGTTCACCTCGGTCTGCACCGTGCTGTAGCGCAGATAGCCGGTGACGTAGGAGCCCGGGTTGATGCCGACCCAGCTCAGGCCGTTCTGCACATCGCCCAGCGTGGCCTGGCTGTTGGGGCAGCTGGAGTTGGTCGAACGGCCGAACGCGGCGTTGCAGAACTGGTTCTGGCTGTAGGTGTAGCCGTACCAGGTGGCGATGGTGTTGCCGCTCGCCGCCCAGCACCAGTTGGTCTGCTGTTGCTGCTGCATGGTGATGTTGAGCTTCTTGAAGGTGCCGGCCAGATCGGCCGTGGCACCTGCGGCCGCGGGCTGTACCCGCTGGGCCTGGACGGAGGCGGACGAGGCCGTGGGGGTGGCCTGGGCCGGCGTGACGGCCGCGACGCTGAGCGCCGGGCCGAGGACGCCGAGTGCGAGCACCGAGACGGTGCGACGCAGGCGTGTCCGTACGACTGACATGGGGGATTGTCCTCCTTGCGACAGGCAGAGGAGTCGAGAGGTGTGGGGGTGCGGTCCGGATCGCGCCACCGAGCATCGCGCTGTTGACATGGCCGGTCAACGCCCCTCGGAGCCCCTTCCGCCGGGTGTGAACGCACCCGCCCCGTTGTGAACGCCGGCCCGGGAACCCCAGCCAGTCACGCCCCGACCGGTGACAAACCCCCCTCCACATGTGAATATTCACGACCGACCGGGCCAGCCCCGTCCGCCCCCCGAGGAGGCCGCATGCAGCGGACCGACCACCCCGACCTCGCCACCGCGCTGCGGACCGGCCCGTTCCACCTCGCCCTGCGCACCGCCATCGCCGTCCGGGGCCTCGCCCTGCACCGGGTCCGCGACCACCTCGCGCTGCGCGGCGTCCACATCGGGGTCACCAGCCTCAGCTACTGGCAGCAGGGCCACCGCCGCCCCGAGCGGCCGGAGTCGCTGCGCGCGGTACGGGAGTTGGAGCGGGTCCTGGACCTCCCCGCGCACTCCCTCACCAGACTGCTGGGCCCCCGGCGCGGCACACCCGCCGAGCCGGCCGGCCCGCCCGTCCGCCCCTACCGCGACCTCATCAGCCCGGCCACCGCCGTCGACGACCTGCTCACCGAGCTGTCCAGCCCGCGCGACACCGGCCTGCACACCATCACCCACATCGAGCGGATCCGGATCGGTGCCGACCGCCAGCTGCGGCGCCGCGACTCCCAGCACGCCCTGCGCGCCCACCGGGACGGGATCGACCGCTACCTCGCCATCCACCAGGGCGACCCCGGCAGCGACATCACCCGGGTCGGCGTCCGCGCCGAGGAGAACTGCCGCCCCGGCCGCATCCGCCGCGACCAGGCCCACGACCTGCTGGTCGCCGAACTCCTGCTGGACCGGCGGCTGCGCGCGGGCGACACCCACCTGCTCGGCTACGGCTTCGACGACGCCCCGTCCCCCACCCCCAGCTGCGAGTACGTCCGGGGCTTCAACTCGGGCGCCGGGCAGTACGTCCTCCAGATCACCTTCCACCCCGCGGCGCTCCCCGTCCGCTGCCACCGCTTCGCCCGCCGCTCCCCCGCCGAACGGCCCTACGAGACCGAGGAGCTGACCCTCGACGGCCACCACTGCGTCCATCTGGTCGCGACCGCCCTGCGGCCCTGCCTCCTGGGCATCAGCTGGGACTGGGAGTAGCCGGACCGCAGCGACCCCGGCGCCGGCCCCGACCCGGCACCGGCGGCTACTGGTCGTACCGGCCGGGGTCCGACGCCAGTCGGCGGGCGTCGTAGCGAGGGTCGACGGTGCCGAACAACCGGTCCCAGACCGTGGTGTAGAAGCCCAGGTTGACCGAGGGGTCATGGTGGTGGCCGACATGGAACATCGGCAGCGCCACCCAGCGGAACACCGGCAGCCGCCGGACCCGGACCGGGAACGGCTCCACCCCGAGGTGCCCGAGCAGACCGAAGACCAGATTGACGCCGATGTAACCGGCCAGCGCCGCGGCGGACATCCCCGGCCAGAGGCAGAGCACCGCGATCCAGGCCCCGCCGAAACCCAGCACCTCCAGCGGGTGCAGCACGAACAGGGTGGCCGGGCGCGGGTCCGGGTAGGCGTGGTGCAACTCGTGCGCCAGCCGGTAGAGCCGACGGCGGTGGGCCAGCCAGTGGCCGCCGTACATCAGCGCGTCCATCACCAGCGAGAACAGCAGCAGATCGGCCAGCGCCCGCGGCCCGGTGTCCGCGGTGAGCCGGATCAGATCGGCTCGCCAGAGCAGCCAACCGACCAGCCCCAGGGCCGAGTTGAGCAGCACCGCGACCACCGTCAGCAGCCGTTCCCGGCCTTCCGGCGGCGCGGGGGCCGGGGTCAGCCGCCGGTCGCCGAAGCGGCGGACCAGCCAGCCCCCGGCCAGCAGGGCCACCACGAACAGCGCGAGGTTGCCGGCCAGTGCTCCGACCGCCGCCTCCAGCGGCCCCAGCCGGGCCGCCCGTGCGAGTACCGCGTCCACCGTCGCGCCCCCTCCGCCCGCCTGCCCTGCCCTGCCCCACCGGTCCGACGCCGGCCCGGCGCCGGTGGTTCCCGCTCCCGCAGCTGTCGGGCGGCGGCAGGCGAGCCTCAGTCGCCGAAGGCCAGCTCCACACAGTCCTCCACCGGCCGGTAACCGATCTGCTGGTAGATCGAGTTGCTGGTCGGATTGGCGAGGTCGGTGTAGAGCAGCACCTCCGCCGCACCCCGGGCGAGGGCGGCAGCCGAGGCGGCCGCCGTGACGCCGCTGGCGTAGCCCCGGCCCCGGGCGTCGCCCGGGGTGTAGACCGGGCCGATCCGCGACATCCCGGCGATCACCGCGCTGGCCCCCGCCACCGCGACCGGCCGCCCGCCGTCCTCCCACAGGTGCAGCTGGCCGGCGGCGGTCCGGTCGTCCACCACCGTCGCGAGGTTGGGTATCCGGATGTCCACCTCGTCGGCGAACTCGGCGAACCAGCGGATCAGCAGCTCGCGGTCGGCCGCTCCGGCGAGCCGGGACCGGCCGGACGGCGGACGCGGCGGATCGGCCAACTCGCCGAGCCGGTAGAGCCGTTCGTTCGTCCTGACGGTGCTCGTGGTGCCGGTGGCCTCGGCCCAGGCGGCCCCGAAGGCCAGCGTCGCGGGCGCACCGCCGGCCACTCCGGTGAGCGTCGCGGACCCGGCCGGCCGGGCGGCCGGCTCGGTGGCCAGTTCGGCGGCCAGTTCGGCCGCGGCCGATTCCGGCATCAGCCCCAGCCGCGGGGTGAACGGCGGCGTCCGCAGGAAGGCACCGGCGACCGGCCCGTCCGGCTCGGCGCTCCACCAGCCGAACACCGGCACGCAGTCGCCGTAGTAGTGCGGGCCGCGCGCCGCCAACCGGTCGGTGATCGTGAGCAGGACGGTGTTCTCGGCCGGGTGCGCGGCGAGGAACCCGCCGGCCCGGGCGCGGAAGTCGTCGAGGGAGCTGCTGATGGTCCAGGGCATGTCCCATGCTCCCCCGGCTCCCGCGCCTCCCACCACCGCATTTCCACTGCCGCTCTGCTGCTGCTCCTCTGCTGCCGCTCTTCTATTGCCGCTCTTCTACTGGCCGGGCACGTCCTGGAGCGCGCCCAGCCGGGTGGCGAGCACAGCCGGGTCGGTGGTCGGGGCGTCGCAGGTGAAGTGGCGGCAGACGTACGCGGCGGGCGCGCCGTCGACCAGCGGCCGGCCGGCCAGCAGCGGGACGTCGTCGCTGCCCGCGCCCGGCTCGCCGAACGCGACCACCGCGCCGGGCGCGGTGCCCAGCAGCGCGGTCCGGCGCAACGCGGCCGTCGCCGGGTCGCCGGCCGGACCGATCACCGCGACCTCGCGCGGCCCGTCGGCCAGCGCCTCGGCGGCGGCCAGGCCCCAGCCGACGAACCGGGGCGCGCGCGGCGCCAGCGCCCCGACGATGCCGAGCGCCCGCTCGGCGGCGGTCCGGTGGCGCTCCGAACCGGTGTAGGCGGCGTAGCCGAGCAGCGCGTTCGCGGCGGCGGTCCAGCCGGACGGGGTCGCATTGTCGGTCGGGTCCTGCGGGCGCCGGATCAGTTCCTCGGCGTCGTCGGCGGTGTCGTAGAGGGCGCCGGTCGCCTCGTCGGCGAAGTGCTTGAGCACCGTGTCGAGCAGCCCGCCGGCCAGCTGGAGCCACTCCGCCTCGCCGGTGACGGCATACAGCGCGAGGAAGCCCTCGGCGGTGTCGGCGTAGTCCTCCAGCACCCCCGCGTTGGCGCCGGGACGGCCGTCGCGGGAGGTGCGCAGCAGCCGGCCGTCGGGCGTGAGGTGGACGGCGAGCAGCAGGTCGGCGGCGCGTTCGGCGGCGGCGACCAGGTCGGGGCGGTCCAGCAGGGCGCCGGTCTCGGCGAGGGCGGCGATCGCGAGGCCGTTCCAGGCGGCGACCACCTTGTCGTCCCGGGCGGGCGCCGGGCGCTCCGCGCGGGCCGCCAGCAGGCGCGCCCTGATCGCCTCGTACTCGGCGGGGTCCTCGGGGTCGGCGAGGAGCTGGAGCACGGAGGTGCCGTGCTCGAAGGTGCCCTCGGCGGTGACCGAGAACAGCCGGGCGGCGGTGGCCGCGTCGGCCGGACCGAGCAGATCGACCAACTGGCCCGGCTCCCAGACGTAGTAGGCGCCCTCGCTGCTGGCGCCGGTCTCCTCGTCGAGGCTGTCGGCATCCAGCGCGGAGGCGAACGCGCCCTCGGGGGTGCGCAGTTCGCGCAGCAGGAAGTCAGCGGTGGAGAGCGCCGTCCGACGGGCCATCGGGGAGCCGGTCGCCCGCCACAGGTGCAGGTACGCGCGGAGCAGCAGCGCGTTGTCGTAGAGCATCTTCTCGAAGTGCGGTACCACCCAGCGGGCGTCCACCGCGTACCGGGAGAAGCCGCCGCCGAGCTGGTCGTGGATGCCGCCGCGGGCCATCGCCTCGCCGGTGCGGACGGCCATCTCCAGCGCCGCCTCGGAGCCGGTCCTGGCGTGGTGGCGCAGCAGGTACTCGATCACCATGGCCGGCGGGAACTTGGGCGCCCCGCCGAAGCCGCCGTGCCGCTCGTCGAAATCACGGCTGAGCCCGACCAGCGCCTCGTGCAGCTCGGCCTCCCCGGGCGGCGTGTGCACCCCGCTGCCGACCGCGTACACGGAGGCCCGCTCGGCCAGATCGGCCCGGATCCGCCCGGCGACCTCGCCGACCTCGTCGCGGCGGTCCCGCCAGGCCGCGTGCACGCCCTCCAGCACCTGCCGGAACGAGGGCATGCCGTGCCGGGGCTCGGGCGGGAAGTAGGTGCCGAAGTAGAACGGCTCCTTCCCGGGCGTCAGGAAGACGGTCATCGGCCAGCCGCCCTGCCCGGTCGCCGCCTGGACCGCCTCCATGTAGACGGCGTCGACGTCCGGGCGCTCCTCCCGGTCGACCTTGACGGCGACGAACCGCTCGTTGAGGTACGCCGCCGTGCCGTCGTCCTCGAAGGACTCGTGGGCCATCACATGGCACCAGTAAATTAGTAGAAGCATAAGTGACAGGACGCATAGCCCACACTCAAGAGGATGGGCACGTCCCGTCGCTTCGCTTCATTCATCGCCTCCTCTCCCCATGGCCACCAATCCACTGGGTTGGAGGCGTGCTGGAGCAGGTACGGCGACGTCGCGTTCGCGAGTCGGTTCATACCGTCATCGTCGCATGATCCAGACCGCCCGGCGTTGCTTTCGAGCAGCCAGGCCAGGAGTAAGACCTTGAGCACAACCCGTGACCAGAACGCCATGACCAACGTCTCGCCCGAGGAAACAGGGCCGGACGATCTTGAGCTGCGCGGCAGGCCCGCCGGGCTCGCTCCGCCGGAGGAGCTTGCCCTGCTGCACCCCGACACGCCCTTCTTGATCGCCTACTCCCGCATCTCGGACGACTGGCGCAAGAACAACAGCCAGAAGGCCGCCAAGTCCGCGTGGTCGGCTGGCAAGGGCGTGGCCAATCAGCACCGCCGCAACGACCGGAACGCGGCTCGCCATGATGCCGTGATCGTCCACCGCTACACCGACAACGACCTGTCGGCCTCGAAGCGCGACGTGGTCCGGCCCGACTTCCAGGCCATGCTCCGCGACCTCAAGCGAGGACACACCCCGGAGGGCTACCCGGTCCACGGGGTCATCTGCGTGGACCAGGACCGCGTGCAGAGGACAGACCGGGACTGGGAGGACTTTGTCGAGGCGATCACGCTCGATCCGAGCCGGCGCTTCTACACCCCGTCGGGGCCAATGGATCTCACCGAGGAAAGCGAGATCATCAAGACCGGCATCATGGCGGTGGTCAACAAGGCCGAGTCCATGAAGAAGAAGCGGCGAATTCGCGACTGGCACCAGGACCGAATACTCGACGGCCTGCCCCACAGCGGCCCGAGACCGTTCGGCTGGGAGGAAGACCGGGAGACGCTTCGGCTGGTCGAGTCAGACTTTCTGGCATGGGCTATTGACGAGCGACTCAAGGGGAAAGCAGTAAAGACCCTCTGCGACGAATCGAAGCGGCGCGGATTGACGGGCACTCGCGGACATGATCTCGTCCCGCAGACACTCACTCAGATGATGACCGCTCCTCGCGTGTGCGGATACCGCGCAAACCGCGGCGACCTCGCCCGGGATGACGACGGTGAGCCGGTCGTGGGCGTCTGGGAAACCGTGACGACACCGGAGAAGTGGGAGGCGGTGTGCGCCACCTTCGGGGCGGGGAGCACCTATCTTGCCCGTGGCTCGGGAACGCCGAGAATCACTGGAATCCCGAAGACCATCAAGTACCTGGGCTCGACACTTCTCCGGTGCCAGTACCGCATCGAGGAGGAGAAGGACGGGGCGGTGACGGCGCGCGTCTGCAACGAGCCCATGGGTGGGTCGAAGGCCGCGAGCAAGCGGAGCCCGTACGTCTACACCTGCGCGACGTGCTCGCGCAACGCGGTCTCCGGACCCATGGTCGACCAGCAGCTCCAGCGACTGGTGCTGGCGAAACTGAAGAAGGCCGAGGCTACATTCATTCCGGTCAAGGTCGCATGGCCTGACGAGAAGAAGCTCCAGCAGAAGGCGGACAAGCTCGCCGAGTTGGAACGGCAGTGGCAGGACGACGAAGTTCCCGACGCGATGTTCTACCGTTTGGCACCTCCTTTGGAGAGGCAAGTCAAGAAGTTGCGCAGCGAGCGAGCCAAGTTCGAGTTGGCAGCAGCGACGCATAATGAGGCGCCCGATGTAGTGGCCAAGAGGTGGGTAGCCGGCGAGTATGACCTTTCGCAGAAGCGTCAGGTGTTGTTCGAGATGTTTGCCGCCGTCCAGGTTCTACCTGGCCAGAAGGGGAACAAGATACCGAACCCCAAGAGACTCATCCCTGTGTGGAAGTAGCAGCCCCGGTTCTGAACGGACTGGGCTCCGCAGGAAAGCGGCGGTGACGACAATTCCCGGGTGTCGTCACCGCCACTTGTCCGGGTTTGCTTGAACCAGGACGGAGGCCGCCACAGTGCCCGGCCCGACGTGGTCGACCTCACCTCGCGGTCGGTCTCGCTCGCAGGTCGCGCGCCGTACGGTCGGAGGGGGACCAGGACCGCGAGCACGAACGGGACGAACGGTGGAGCACGACACGGGGGCCTCGATGATGGCCACCTGCACTCGGTGTAGGAGCGTTATCGAGCGGGCCCCGCACCCCTCCGGCGCCTGCTTCGGGTGGCCTTGTCACGCCCGCCCCCGACCCGAGGCTGCCGCCCGGCTCGAACTTCTTCTTCGACCCGGTCTCGACATCGTTCTGCCCGGCGCCCGGCAGACGGCAGAACCCTCCGAACAGGCCCAGTCCTCCGAGCCCCGCCGTCCGGCCAGGCTGAGCCGCCGCCGGCACTCTCCTGCCCGTAACGGTCAGGAAGCGGCGGGGCTGACGTAGTGGCGGGTGAGGAGGTCTTCGGCCCACCGCACGCCAGTGCTCAGGAGCGTCCCGCCGGGCAGGTCTTCGAAGGACGGCAGGTCGTAGCCGTACTGCCCGGTGGGCTCCTGGTACTGGGTGAGCCAGGAGAAGAGCTTGCCGATCCGGTCGCCGTCGGCCAGGTTGTTGTACCGCTCAAGTCCGGATTGGACCCTTCCCTCCAGCCCGTCCCTGTCCGCGACCTGCTCGATGATCCAGTCCACCGTCACGTCCTTGGCCGACGGCTGATCTCGCCCGGTGTAGACGGTCAGCGCGATGGTCGGAAGCGCGAAGCTCCACGGCCCTGAGCTGTACCCCTCCGGGGTGTTGACCGGTTCCAGCGCGGCGGCTGCTCGGCGCACTGAGTCATGCCAACGGTGCTCCAGCCAGCCAGCCTCTGGCATCTCATACGCCAGCCGCCCGGCCTGCCACCACAAGCTCTGCACGTCCATACCCACAACCTAGGGCTTCCACCTGTCTGCCGAGGCCGAACACCGCAAGCACCGTGATGGTCGGCCGGTCGCCTTCGTGGACAGGGGCAGTGGCTCCAGCCGATCGCCCGCCCCTGGTGCATGGTCACGCTGAGGACAGCCCAGAAGCGCCGAAGATCAATTAAGGCGCCGTCGCTCAAATTCGATCTTGGAATCATCACGCTGAGTGGCGTGACCTTCGCAACATGCCCGAACCGGACGTATCGAACTTTCCTCCTTGTACGATAAATCGTGGCCGCCGATCGACCGGCCACCGCGCACCTCAAGCACAGGCTCCTGACTACTGGCACCTCGCTACGAGTATCGGGGTGGGGCCGGCGGTGAACACCAGTATTTCAATGGAGCGATTATGCGTTGGCGTAGAGAGCGTTGGCGTAGAGCGATTATGCGCTGGCATGGAGAACCTTCACAGCGCGCACTCGTAAAGGAATGCGAGAGACTGCTCGTTGGCCTCCCCATCCCCACTCCTTTCAGCATTGAGGCACTGGTGCGGAATATGGAGCTGGCACTGGGTCGCCAGATTCGGCTAGTGCCACTGGATGACCCCGACGGGGGGTTGGGAACGGCATGTGGCCTCCGGGTTAAAACGCCGGAGTTCACGCTCATTCTCTATCGCCGCCGTTCAAGCAGAAATCAAACCGAACACATCATCCTGCATGAGCTTGCGCACGAATGGCTGGACCACGGGACCACCCTGACCTGCGCCGAGGTCGAGCGATACGTCCCTGAACGCATCCGCCAGGAAGTGATCCGCCGTTTCCCGTCGGCCCTGGTCCAAGGACGCGTGGACTTTGACAGCCCCGAGGAGAAGCAGGCCGAGCTTTCGGCCTCGCTGATAAAGCGGTTGGCGCGCCGCCAGTCGATAGCGGGAGATGACATGGTCAGCCTCCTGGAGTCGTCGCTTGCCCATCCAGTTGCTCCGCCGCGGCACAGACGCTAGCCCTGATTCAAAGGGGACCATCGAGGCGCTTTCTCCGGCCTCATAACCTACTCCACAGTCCACCCAATTGCAATTAAGACTGCGACCGGCCGACCTTCGGGACCGAGATAAGTGCAGCCTGCTCAGATAGTACTGGTTACATGTCGGACTACTTTAAATACCTGACTGCGGCAGTGATGACCGTAATCGTCGTATGGCGATTCCCCGCAGTTCGCTACGGCGACTTTCACCGCCGGGCGCTCTGGGGCGGCTACGCGGGATTCGCTGTAGCCCTGTGGCTCTACACGCCGGCAGTAATGAGTGTCGCGGATCGAATCCCCGTGGTGGACCTGGATGCCCTGCTGAGGCACTTCGCCAGCACTGCGGCGACCATCGCAGCTCTGACCTATGTGGCCACCAGCTATGGGAAGAGCACGGAGGCGGTGGTACCCCGTCACGTAGCGGTCACGCGCTGGATCGCCCGCGCATCCTATGGGGCGGGGGCTGTAGGCGTCACTCTGCTCACGGTTCTGTTTTTCACCGTGGTGGACCGCAGGGAGCGGAGCCAAGATTTCCTCATCGACCACGCTGGACAGTGGGGAGTGGCGGTCTACATGACCGTTTTCTACTTCTTCCCGCTTGTCACGGCAGCGGTGTGCGGTTATCAGTGGACCCGGGCAGCGCGACAGGCCGAGACCACGAGCATGCGTATCGGGCTGCGTTTGATGGGGATTTCGATGTGGATGGGGCTGGTCCATTCACTGGCCCGTCCCGGCCTCCTGTGGGTCGCGGTGGCCTTCCCTCTGAGCCCCTCCACCGTGCAGTTTGTCGTAGACGCCGAATCTATGTGGATGAACCTGCTTTTCCTGATCGTCGCCGCCGGAGCGAGCATTCCCACCACCCGCGCGGCGGCAGGCCGGTGGAAGACGTGGCGGACCCTGGCCAGGATCTACCCGCTCTGGTTTGACCTGGTGAAGGCGTTTCCAGGTACGAGCCTGTATCCGCCTGGGGGGCGCTTCACGGAACTTGTGCACATGCGCGTTCCCATCGACGTTCGCCTCGACCGGTGGACCCAGGATATTGCCGACGCTTGCGAGAAGTTGCGCTATTACGCTCCGCGAGACCTGATGTTCGCCGCAGAGGATGCTACCGCTTCGCATTCTGATCCCGAGCCGGCCGCAGAGGCGTACTGGATTAAGGCCGCGCTCCGGGCCGTTGACACCATGCCAGCGGGTGCGGACGCTTCTGCCCCTCTGCGGGAGAAGCCTTTCGTTGACACCGACAGTGAAGCGGCGTGGCTCGCACGCATCAGCGCGGCCTATTCGGGTATCACCGACGATCAGGCGGATGGGCTCCTCGTGGGCGCGGCAAGAGTGGGGATCGAAGCGGATCTTTAGCCCGCGATGAGTTCCGCCGGGTTATTCCTGGGGCAGCCTCATTCTCGGAGCGCCGGGTCATGGTGATCTTGATTAGCGTGTCGGCGAGTGATATTTGGCACCCTCCGCCGCATGAACTCGTTTGGTACCGTGGGTGTGCGGACAGATAGGTCTTGATCCGCCCACAGGTGAACCCTGGCCTGCGACGCACACCTAATGCCGTCACCATACGTAGCCGGGGCCGTGACGCTGTCCTGTCTTGACGAGCGTCCGAAATCTCAGCAATCACTGGAGTTCCCGCATGTCCAACCGCACTGGCCTCATCCTCGACTTCGGCGGAGTGCTGACCACACCGCTGCTGCCCGCCGTGCTCGCCTTCGAGCAGCGCGAGGGCCTGCCGCAGGGCGCCTGCCTCACTGCCCTGTACAAGGACGAGACGGGCGTCCGGATCACCAGCGACCTGGAGCGCGGCGCGGTCTCCCAGACCGAGTGGAACGAGTTCGCCGGCAAGATGCTGGGCGTGTCCCCCGACGGCCTGATGGGCCGCATCTTCGGCGACCTTCGCCCCGAGCCGCTGCTGATCAACGCGGCTGCTGCGGCGAGGCGAGCGGGGATCAAGGTGGGCATCCTGTCCAACAGTGTTGGACTCGCCCCGTGGGACCTGTACGACGGCTACGACCTGGAGCGGCTGTACGACGTCGTGGTGATCTCCGAGCAGCACCTCCTGCGCAAGCCCGACCCGGAGCTTTTCGAGATCACCCTCAAGCTCATGGACCTGCCGGCCGACGAGTGCATTTTCGTTGACGACACCGAGGCGTACGTCAAGGCGGCAGAGCAGCTCGGCCTCGCAGGGGTGCACAACCAGGACCCCAAGCAGACGGTGGCCACTCTCTCCGACCTGCTCGGCGTGGACCTCACCGCAGCGTAGGCCGGCGCCTCGGAGTACCGAGGTCATGGAACAGCGAAGGG
>NZ_JAIY01000006.1:1393449-1470662 GCF_000710405.2 Kitasatospora sp. MBT66
CCCTTCGCTGTTGTCGGCAAGGTCGTGACACGGCTCGTGCTGGCATGGTCCATGCGCTGTCGACGGTCCGCGTCAGACACGATCCTCGCGGATCGAGGCCGGCGAGGACCGCGTGCTGATGGCGTCAGTCCCCGTCCTGCACCTCTGGCAGCTTGTGCTTCAGCTCTCCGACAAGATCGTTGATCTTGGCCATCATCTCGGCGGACAGGCCCCCGCCGTTGCCGCGGGCAGCCAGCCCGAGAATCTGTCCCCGTTGAATCGAACCGAGGAAGCGGACGGCCTCCAGGAACTCGCGGGCCGCAGGGTCTACCTCGGCATCGTCCTGGAAGAGGGAGACGTCGACCTGGAGCGCCTCGGCCAGGCCGGCGCGCACCACCTCGGAAGCCTCGGTTGTGAGGCCCGCGCGAAGGGCGGCGATGTCCTCGACTGCAACGACTGGCTCGCCCGCGTGATCGTTCACGACCCGCGCGATTTCCTCGTCCGAGGGCGCCTCCTGGCCCACGTACCCGTGCTCCAGGAGATAGTTGATCTTCTCGCCGACCGTACGGGGTGCTGATGCCCGCTCGTCACCCGAGGTCCCGGGGCGAAGCCCGAACGAGCAGTCCTGGGCTTCCAGCAGGGCCTCTACGGTCACCCCGTACGCCGCCGCGAGCGTCGGCACGTAGTCGTCGCCGAGCCGGCGCCGACCGGACTCGGCGTTGGCCACCGGCACGCGGCTGGTCCCAAGGACCGCAGCGGCCTGCGCCACGCTGAGGCCGGCGTCGCATCGCAGGAGCTGTAGATCCGCGGGGCCGTCGTGGGGGAAGAGATCGTCCAAGGGCTCCCCGAGTGCTGCTGCAATCGCAGGCAGCTTCTCGCCCTTGGGGAAGTCCTGGCCGCTCTCCCATTTCGCCACGGCGGGGGCGGTGACGCCCACTGCGGCGGCCAGCTCACCCTGGTTGAGGTCTTTGCCCCGCCGGACAGCGCGTACACGCTTGCCGTCGAACTGACGTGGGGGCACATGAACTCCAGAGTTGCGATCGGGCAGGTCGGGGGCGGCGGCAGGGTACCCGCAGTCCAGGGTTGATACTTCTAGGAAAATAATGTAAGTTTAGGTATCGAACCTGATGGTCGGGCCTGCCCCCTCTATGGTGCCAGCCTCCCGGGACTCCTGTGCATGCTGCACTGCCGTGCTTGCCTGCGCAACAGTCCACTGGAGGAACTCGGTGCCGCAGAGAGCGAGCCCGGCAGAAATCAGGGCGACATGAGACCGGCGCCCTGGAGCTACCAACTCCTGGACGCCGGGCTGGCGCACCCGAAGGGGCGCCGGTTCACTACTTCGCGGGCAACGGAACTTCTTTGGCGAGAGGCCGCTGCGCGCGTTCCTAGCAACCATGGAGTATCGCATGCTTGCCATGCCGAAGGGAACCCCTCCCTCAGTAGCTGGCCCCAGCCAGCTGCGGCTCGCCGCTGACATCAGCGGCGTACGCCTCTTCTCCGCTCCGAACGGCAGCCAGGCCGCAGGCCGGCCAGCCGGGCCCGAGCGGGGAGGAGAAGCCGCGCCCTGCGCGTGCACGCCCCCTCTCTTGTGCGGGTCCTCGAACCCGGCCGTGTTCCTCCGGCCGGAAGCGTGAGGGCGGCCGTGGCCGACGCTGACGACCTCGACGCCTCCATTGACGCCTGGGTGAGCGCGCAGCTCGACGCCTCGCCGGACTGGGACCAGGAGAAGTGGGAGACGCTGGGGAAGATCCTCGACGTCGAGTTCTCGGTCCCCGGCGATTCGCGCGTCTACAACTTCGCGAAGCCTGTTACCGAAATCTCGGTCGACAGCGAAGCCGCGTAGTTCACGCCTCCCCATTCATGAGGGCTGCAACAGCTCTCAATTCACTTTCTCGCACCGGGCCGGATACGGCGCCCGTGTGCCGCTAGCACCATGAGGCGAAATGCGAACCACAATATCCGACCTCTCCGAGGCGGCTTTGCGGGGCGATTGGGGCCCCCTCATAAAGGAATCCAGGAAGGCGCGGGGGAAGCACTGGGCCGAGGATGCCCGGTGTTCCGGTCGGGATACCAGCATGTTCTTCCCTCTCGGGGACGGCCCGCAGGCTGAGCCGGTGGAGACAGTGGAACGACTGGGCCTTTCTCTGGTCAGGCCGCTGAATATGTGCGCTGCCTGCCCGCTGACGACAGCTGCCCGTTGCCTTATCGAGTCCTTGAGGGACGACGAGGAATTCGGGATTCGCGGGGGCCTGATCGCCTCGGAGCGATCCGCTCTGCGTGCCAGTTGGCAGCAGCGCATGGACAAGGGCGCTGTGGGGCGGGCCCTGCGGGGCTCTACCGCAGCGTTGAGCAAGGCTGAGCGCGCGGAGGTGATCGCCCGGTTCGCGGCGGACTCCACGATGGACGCCGCCGCCGTGGCGAGGGGGCTCGGGATCACACACGAGTACCTGTTGAAGCTGGCCCGGGTCCATCGGCAGAAGCAAAGGACCGAACTGGCCGCGCCGCCGGTTCGAACCGCTGACGCTGCCTGACGGCGGCGAGGAAACGATTCTTCCCGCAGGGAATTCCTTGCAGCCCTGGAGCCTCCTCATGCCTCAGAACGACCTTACAGCCCCGACGCGGACAAGCCTCGGAGATGCAATCGGTGAGATTGCGCCCACTGCGATTCTCGTCCGGATCTTCCCGCCGCGACGGGCCGCTACATACCTGTTCGAGCCGGATTTCTATCGCATATTCCTCGACCGCAAGGTGGAACAAGGCGTGGAACGGCTGGTCCGCCGGGCTTTCGACGGCGTCGCGGACTGGCGACTCGCCCACGATTTCTACCTTCCGACCGGGGAGCTTTATCTCACCCCGGAAGCGCACCAGAACGGGTACATCCCGGACGACGACCAGTCCTTCGGCCTCGTACCGGCGCGGCGCATAGCGATATTCGAAGGGAACGGCGCATGAGCGAGATAGCCACGGACCTGGTCTGGTCGGAGTCCGAGTCGCGCCGGGGGTCGCGGCTCGTCCTGCTCGCTCTCGCGCGGGAGGCGGACGATCAGTGCCGGGCAACCTTGACCCTGGAGGATATATCGCGGCTGACCGGGCTCACAGTCCGCTCGATCACGACGTGCCTCGGTGACCTCGCATCGCTCGGGGAAATCAGCCGGGAGCGCGGCGGCGGAGCGTTCAATCCCAGCAGCTACTCGATCCTCCTCGGCCAGGCCGACGGCGCTACGGCGCACTCAGGGACGGAACTTCCCACTTCGGGCCCCGGTGTGCCGCAATCAGGAGACAGGTTCCCGGAAGGAGATTCCCGGAAATCCCCTGCGACTCCCTCAAACCGGAAGTCTCTTCCCGGAGATCCGGAAGTTTCTTCCTCGCGTGCGCGTGGTGGTAATACTCCCTACGGGAGTATTACCACCACCAAAAAGCAAGCTAGCTTTCCTGATTCAAACCTCCGGGAAGTTCCAGCCGGACAGGACTCGGTCGAGGTCCCGGAGGGCTCCAAGGAGCTGGTGGCGGCGATGACCGGGGCCGGGATGGTCGTCGGCTGGCGGCTGACCGAAGCGGAGTGGGACCGGGTAACAGCTCTCTCGGCCCGCTGGGGGCACGAACGCCTGGTCGAGATGGTCGCCCGGCGCTGGAACGCCGACCGCCCGCCGCTGTCCGCCCGCTACCTGCTCCGCATCTGGGCGGATCTGCCGGACCAGGCCCCGGAACCGGCCGCACAGACCAACGTCGTCCCGCTGCGGCGGCAGCCCGGGAGCTGGGTTCCGTACCAGGACACCGCCCAGCCCAGCGCCTACCGGAACGGATTTTGATCATGGCCCACCCAGAGCGCGCGGGCAGCGCCGCATCCCTGCGGGCCATGGAACGGATACTCGCAGCGAGAGGGCTACCGGTCGTGCCGGAAGAGATCAACGACGACTCGTCAGAGGCGAACCCGGGTGACCGGCAGTGGCACCACCGGGCCCGCGCCGAGTACGCGCTGAGCCGCTGGAGCGCCGCGACACCGCCCCGGTATCGCGACGCGGAGGCCACCCTCCCGGCGGTCGCTGCCTGGGCCGATCGCGCGCTGGCCGACAACGCCGCCGCCGGTGCCCTGCTCCTGACCGGCCAGACCGGCACGGGCAAGACGCACGAGGCGTACGGGGCACTGCGGAGGGTCGCGGCCGGCGGCCCGGACCGGTTCGAGGTGCTCTGCGTGAACTCCGCCGACATGTACGGCAGGCTCCGGCCCTCCCAGGTCATGGGCGCTGCCGAGCGTGAGCTGCGACGGCTCAGCGAAGTGCAGTACCTGCTGCTGGACGACCTCGGCACGGCGAAGGTGTCGGAGTGGACCGAGGAGGTGACGTACCGGCTCATCAACTACCGGTACAACCATTGCCTCCCGACCGTCATCACGTCCAACCTGCCCGCCCGGGACGAGAGCGGGCCGGACCTGACCGACTTCGTCGGGGCCCGGGTGGCGAGCCGACTGGCCGAGATGGTGACCAGCCTCGTCCCGATGATCGGCGCGGACCGTCGGCGCGGCGGGAGGGCGGCCTGATGCCCGTTCGCCTGCGCGGAGCGGCCCCGGACGCCGCAGCCCTGTCCACAGCCTGTGCATACGTGGGGCCCCTCAGCCCGTACGCGAACCCGTTCACGGCCGGGGACCGCAGCCCTTCACCGGCCGGGACGCCGATGGACGCGGCGGAGGCGGTGGACCTGTTCGCCGCCACCCTCCGGGGCCCGGTGGGCCGCTTCTACGCCGACGAGTTCGCCCGCGAGCTCCGCGACCTCGACCTCATGTGCACCTGCCCCCTCGACGTGCCGTGCCACGCGGACGTCCTACTCCGTCTCGCCAACGCCCCCTGCGGCGGCAACACCATCTCCACCAGCAACTCCAAGGAAGGCCCTCCGATGCTCCACCCGATCATGGTCTGCGCGGCCAAACAGCTCACGGCCGGCGAGAAGCGGCGGACCGCCGCTCGGGAAGACGCCTTCCGCACCTGGGGCCCCCGGTCCGTCGAGGCTGCGGCCCGGTACGCCCACCGGCTCCTCGGCACTGAGGCGGCCACGCTGGAGTGGCAGACGCTGGGTCTCCTGTCCTTCGAAGAGCACCTCCAGGCGGTCACCTCGCTCGACACCGTCGGCGGCCAGCACCTGGAGCTGTACTTCTCCGACCAGGGCGGAACGGAGTCCATCACGCTGCGGGTGTCGTGCATGAGCTGCCCCAGCCAGCACGTGCACGAGGTGACCTCCCTCGAACAGCTCGGACGGCTGCTCTCCCAGACCCCCGTCTGGCCGCTCATCAACCCGAGCAACGGGGGCAACCTCTGATGTCCCACACCTACATAGACCCGGTGACCAGCAACTCCCAGTCCGCGGTCCCGCTGCGGAGCATGACGGCCTGGGACCGGACGGCGATCGTCCTGCTCGGCGCGGCCGGCTTCGCGTTCAGCTACGACGCGCTGCGGCAGATCGCGGTGGCGATCCACGCGCGGGAGGCGTTGAGCTACCTGTTCCCGCTGTTCGTTGACGGGTTCATTGCGTACGGGGTCAGGGCGATCATCCTCCTCCGCCACCAGCCGTTCCTGTCCCGCCTCTACACCTGGTTCCTGTTCCTCGCGGCCACGGCGGCGAGCCTGGGAGCGAACGCGCTGCACGCCATCACGCTGAACCGTGGTCCGCAGTCCGCGCAGTCCGCGCTGCACCTCACGGACGAAGTCGTCGCGGTGCTGTCGATGCTCGCGCCGTTGGCACTGGCGGGCTCGGTCCACCTGTACATCCTGATGATGCGGACCGCCGAGTTGTCCGTCCGGGACGGCGCGGACGGCGGTCCCGGACCGGTCCGCGAAGCCGTCCAGCCGCCTGCGAGCGTCACCGAGACGCCGGAGTCCCATCCTGCGGAGACCGGGCCGACGGCCCCGGTGACGGCCGTCCCGTCCGCGCCGTCCGCTGCTGTCCCCACGGTCGTTGACCTGCGGAAGTCCGGAAACGGCCACGGCCGCGCACCGGCTGCGGACGACCCGGGTGTGCGCCCGTCCGCAGCGGCGGACCCGGCGGACGAGGGTGAGGTCCTGGCGGACGAGCGGCCCGCCGGTGTCGCGGACGGCGAGGTGCTGGCCCCCGCTCCGGCTGCTGCTGAGGCTCCGGTCCCGGAGCCGGTCCGCGACCGCGCGGACGGCGGCGAGCCGTCCGTCCCGGACGACGCCGAACCCCCGCAGGACGGGGAGTCGCTGCCGTCCCCGGCTGCTGCTGAGGCCCCGGTTCCGGAGCCGGTCCGCGACCGCGCGGACGGCGAGGAGCCGTCCGTCCCGGACGACGCCGAACCCCCGCAGGACCGGGGGACCGACGACGACGAGTGGCTTGAGGACCTGCTGCCGGTGGCGATGGCCGCCTACCAGGAGAGCGGCAGGATCAGCCGTGACGCGATCAAGGAGGCCGTACGCGCACACCAGCCGATCAGCAACGATCGGATGGGGGTCCTCCTGGCCCGGTTGAAGGACCAGGTGGACCAGCGCACGGCCGCCCCCGCCGGTGCCTCCAGCGCTCTTTGGTGATCTCATCTCATTGGTGCCGCGCGGTCGCTACGGTCTCCGCCGAAGCGACCGCGCAGCCCCCGTTGACCAGGAAGGAAAGGCCATGTGGCGACGTCGGCAGAACCGCGCCGAGGAGGCCGTCCGCGCCGAAGGCGAGCAGGCGGCGTCCGCGCTCGCGGCCCATCTCCGGACCGGCGGCCGGCTGGTGCCGGTCGAGGCGGCGGGCGTACCGCTGGCCGTGGGCGAGACCGCCCTTGCGGACGTGTCGTGCTGGGCCGCCCGGTTCTACGGGACCGACGTCGTGTATCCGCGGTCGACCGGGGGGTACTACGAGAACCACCCGACGTTCGGCCAGCAGTGGGTGCCCAACCCGCTCGACGCCCGGCGGCAGCAGGAGGCCGAGGCCGCCGCCGAACAGCAGTGGCGTGACCACACCCCGGCCCGCCTCGTCCTGACCTCCGCCGGAGTGCGGCTCAGGCCGGTCGGCTCATCGACCTGGATGCCCTTCGACCACTGCCTCCTCACCGGCCTCACGGCAGGACCCGGGGAGCTCGTGCTCTCGTACAGCGTGTGCGCTCCGCTGCTGATCGGCGGGCCCGCCGCCCCCTGGCTCGGGGTGGCGATCGAGCACCTTCGCCAGGCCGGCTGAAACAGCCTCTCCACCACGAAGCCGGAACCTAATTCCTGGAATTAGGTTCCGGCTTTTTTGCTGATTCGAGTTGTCCGCAGACCTCTGTGAGGATTTAGGCACGGCCAACGCCACAAGGCGATTATCGGCCCGCCGGAGCCCGGCCAACGGGCTCCCCTTTTCCCGAGAGGGGCTGATGGCCTTGATATGAGCGACTGCTTTCGCGCACCCTCCCCTGAACTGTGCCACGGGTTGACGGGTACTGGAATCGGCATCTGACCTGGATGAAGGTCTGCCGACAAGGCCAGTTAGCACTCAGCGGACAGAGGACGGCACAGGACTGCCCCCTCGCCCGTGAATTCTACGGCGATGACCCGCCGATAAAGCCCGCAGAGGAAATCCCCCTCCCCTGCGAAGGGGTGTTGCGGCCCTCTCCCCCTGGGGCCGCAACACCCAATCTCTCGAAATCCCCCCTTGTACCGAGATTGCGGATTCCCCATGCCCCGATCCACCCGTTTCATACGCATATCCGCCGCCATGGGCATCGTCGGCACGCTGGTGGCGCTGTCGACCGGCTGCTCCAGCGGGCCCGACGCTTCCCGCCCCTCGGCCGCGCAGCCGAACACCGTCTCGGCGGGCTCCGCGGTGGCGACCTCGGTCCGGGCCGCAGAAGACCCTGCGGCACCGTCGAGCGCCGCCTTGCCGGCGGACGTCGACCAGGCCGCGCGGGCGTTCACCACCGCCTACGCCGAGCACGACGCCCGCGACGGCAAGGACAGCTCGTTCGCCGACGCCGGGGCCCGCGCCTCTCAGATCGCATCCGGCGACCTGGTGGCCATCCTCAGCCAGAAGCGCCCCGGCCAGGAAGCGGCCTGGGCCGCGCTCCGCGCCGAGCAGGCCCGGCAGACCGTCGAGATCACCTCGACCAAGGTTCCCGACGGCGCACCGGCGCCGACCCGAGCCGTCGCCCTGGTCCGGGTGAACTACACCCTCACCACCGCCCCGGCCTCCGGGCCCGCGCGGCGGAGCGGTGAACAGCTCGCCCTGCGCCTTGAGCACGTCTCCCAGGGCTGGCGGGTCACCGCCCTGCCCTGGGCGTGACGGGGCCGCGATGAACACGGGCTCGAAGTTCGGCCTGGGCCTCGCCTCCGCCATGGTGGTCACCGGCATCGCCCTGCTGACCACGTTCGGCGGGGCCGACAGTGCCTCCGCCAAGGAGGCCGGCCCGGGCGGCGGCATCTCGACGGACGCACCCGTCCCCGGCTGGGTCCGGGACCTCATCAACAAGCACGCGGGGCTGTGCCCGCAGGTGACGGCCAGCCTGCTGGCGGCCCAGCTCTACACCGAGTCGAACTTCAACCCCGACGCCGTGTCTCCGGTCGGCGCCGTCGGGATCGCGCAGTTCATGCCCGGCACCTGGGCCGAGCACGGCCAGGACGGCGACGGCGACGGGATCAAGGACATCCGCAACCCCGCCGATGCCATCGCGGCGCAGGCCAAGTACGACTGCACCCTGGCCAAGGAAGTCAAGGACGTGCCGGGGGACTCCACGGAGAACATGCTCGCGGCCTACAACGCGGGCGGCGGGGCCGTGATCAAGTACGGCGGCATCCCGCCGTACGAGGAAACCCGGAACTACGTCCGCAGCATCCGCGACCTGGCGGCCAAGTGGGCGGACGCCGTCCAGCCGAACCTCCCGGCCGGCGAGGGAGCCGCCCGCGCGATCTCCGCCGCGAAGACGGCGCTGGGGACTTGGTACCTGTGGGGCGGCCCCTGCGAGTCGCCGTACACCGGCGGGAGCGGCTGCGACTGCTCGTCGCTCACCAAGATGGCCTGGGCCTCGGCAGGAGTGAATTTGCCGAGGGTGACCTACGACCAGGTCAGGGCCGGTACGGCCGTCGCCAGCGTCTCCCAACTGGCCCCGGGCGACTTGCTGTTCAGCGTCCCCGGGGACTCCGGCCCCGAGCACGTCGGCATGTACATCGGCAACAACGAGGTGATCGACGCCCCGCACACGGGCGCTCAGGTCCGCATCCAGCCGCTCAGTGTCTGGACGCCTCAGATCATCGCCATGCGGCACGTCGGCTAATCGTCACAAACACCCTCATTTCATCCCATACTCACCAAAGGGCCTGAACATGTACAACCTCCTGTCTGCCGCTGCCGATCCCTCCCTGCACACCACCCTCGCCGCAGGTGCCGACGTCGTCTCCGGCGTCACCCCGGACTGGGGCCCCTTCGGGAAGCTGGGCGGCACGGCGAAGGTCATCCTCGGCGTCATCGCCGCCGTCACCCTCGTCATCGGCGCAGGCGCGTTCCTCGCCGGCGTCGGCAAGTCGAAGGGGTGGTTCGGCGAAGGCCACAGCACCATGGAGAGCAGCCGCGGCAAGGGGCTGATGGTCGGCGGCCTGACCGTGGTCTTCCTGGTGGCCTCGTTCGGCACGATCTTCGGCATCACCTACGGCATGGGCGTGTGACCCATGACCTCTCGACTCCGTAGGAGAAACGATTCTTCACGGTCGGCCGGACCACCCCGGCCTGCCGCCAAGCTCTCCGGCATCGCCGCAGGCGGGGTCGCGGTCGTCACGCTGGCCGGAGTGATCGTCAGCTTCGCCACCGGCTCGCCGTCCACGCCCGCCCCCTCGGCGCCCTCGCCCGCACACGCGGCCCCGCAGGTGAACGTGGAGCGCGCCCGGGCGGTCGACGGCGTCCCCGTCGGCTACCCGCACACGCAGGACGGCGCGAAGGCAGCGGCGGCCAACTACACCGTGGTCAGCGGCAGCACCGCCTTCCTCACCAACAGCGAGCGTCGGCACCGCGCAGTGGCGGCCATGTCCGCCCGGGACGCCGCCGACGCAACCGGCAAGAAGGCCGACCTGGCCGCCGCCGAGTCGGTCGCCTCCCTCCGGGGCGACAACCCGGAGGTCTCCGCCGATCAGGCCATCTCCCGTACCGGCGTCCTCTCCGCCCGCGTCCTGGGCTACGACGACCAGGGGGCCATGATCCGGCTGTGGACCACCACGGTCCGCGGCAGCGCGGCCGGGCACGCGACCCCGGTGGCGGGGTACCGGTCGGTGACGGTCACCCTGGTCTGGGAGGCCAACGACTGGAAGCTCAAGGACAGTTCGAGCACCGCCGGGCTCGTCGCGCCGATCGACGCACGGCAGGCGTCCAACGTCGCCGTCGACTTCTCCGGCTACGTGCCGGCCGCTGCGGACGATCCGGTCGCGACCGGTGCGGCCCGGCCGGACGGCCTCCCCGCACCCTACGAGCAGAACGAGCAGGGGGCCCGTGCCGCTGCGGTCAGCGCCGTCATGCTCTACGGCGACACGCGGTTCTTCACCGATGAGCAGTGGCGGCACCGGATGCTGGCCGCCACCGCAGCACCGAGCGTGCTCAAGTCGGTCACGTCCGACTCGGACGCGACGGCCCGCCTCGTCACGGAGAACCGCGGGGTCGGCACCAACGGCAAGTCGGCGGACGGCAGCGAGCTGATCACCCGGACGGCCGCCCTGGCGACCCGCACCATCTCCTCCTCCGGCCAGGCCGCGAGCATCGAGCTCTGGACCGCGTCGGCGGGCGGGATCGCGGGCGCGGAGGAGACCCGCCGCCCGCAGGTCGCCTTCCTGCGGATGACCGTGGACCTCACCTGGGCCGACGGCACGTGGAAGACGACCTCGGTCACTCCGTCCGCGCCGCTCGTGCCGTCGCCGCCCGCGATGCAGCAGGCGGACTCGGCCGACAGCTTCTCCGAGGTGGGGGGTGTCGGCAATGCGCCTGCGACTGCGTGATGACGCCCCCGGCCTGCTGCGCGTCGAACGGACCGCGCCGAGCCGCTGGGGGCGCAGGCTCCGGACCATCGCCGTGGTCAACGTCGTCCTCGGGTTCCTCTTCATCCCGTCCGCGGTGGCGAACCCGTTCTGCTACATCCCGATGGTGTGCGAGGCCAAGGCCGCGATCGACTTCGTCAAGGACCCGCTCGGCTTCCTGCTGCAGAAGCTGACGGAGGCCAACATCTGGTTCCTGCGCAAGATGCTGGAGCTGATCCAGGCCACCACCAAGATCGACCTCACGTCGCCCGGCTTCCTGAAGCAGTACGCGATCATCTTCGCGGCCAGCTGCCTGCTCACCGTGGCGCTGTGGTTCGTCGCCGTGGCCAAGCGGGCGGTCCGCGGGGTCAGCATCACCACCGCCGTGTCCGAGGCGATCGGCTTCCTTCTCCTCCAGTTCACCGTCAACGCGCTGACGCCGGGGGCCCTCGCGCTGCTGCTCAAGGCCATCGACGAGGTCACGGCGGTCTTCGAGCCCTACGCGACGGAGAACTTCAAACCGTTCCTGGAGAACATCCTCACGGTGATGGCGGCCAACCCGAGCGAGGGCGTGGGGCAGCTGCTGGTGGTCAACCTGATCATGATGGCCGGCGCGCTGCTGATGTGGATCGAGCTGCTGATCCGCAGCGCCGCGATCTACGTGGCAGTTGCCCTCGGGCCCATCGTGAACGCCGGTCTGGTCGATCGTGACCTGTGGGGCAAGAGCAAGAAGTGGTTCGGTGCGATCTTCGCTGTCGGCTTGTCCAAGCCGGTCCTCTTCGCCCTGCTGGGCCTGGGCGGCGCGGTCCTGAGCGACACCACGGGTTCCATGGCCGACGCGGTCTCCAAGACGCTGGTCGGCGCGCTGATCCTCCTGCTCGCGGTGTTCGCGTCGGCCACGCTGTACAAGTGGCTGCCGGAGTTCGGCGACCACATGGCACAGCTCCACCACGACCGGAAGGCGGCCCAGTCCTCCGGCCCGGCCGCCGCGATCGACGGCCCCGGGCAGCACGCGAACCGGGCGATCAACTCCCGGGTGCAGGACTCCCTGGTGGGCGGCGGCGGGAAGTCCGCTGGTGCCAAGGCGGCCGGGGCCAAGATGGGCGGCGGAACCGCCGCTGCGGGCGGGCCCGTCGCCGTCGGGGCGGCCGTGGCCAAGGCCGGACTCGACATGGCCAAGAACAAGGCCGCCAGTTCCCCTGGCGCGCAGGGTGCGGACGCCGCCAACGGCGGCCTCGGCTCCGACCAGGCCCAGGGCCACTCCGAGACGAGCGGCCACACCGGAGCCCCGAGCGCCCCGGCAGGCACCTCCTCCGGTCCGGTCGTCGGCTCGGCCCCGGACTGGTCCGCGGCCAGCAGCCACGCCGCTTCCGACGCTCCGGCCATCGCCAGCCCGGAGGGCCCGACGTCCGGTCCGGTCGTCGGCTCGACCCCGGACTGGTCCGCGGCCAGCAACCATGCAGCTTCCGGCGATCCGGCCGCTGCCCGTCCGGCGGGGGCAACCTCCAGCCCGGCCCCGGCCTCGCCTGGTGGCAACGCAGCCTCCGGGGCACCGGCCACCGCCGGCTCGCAGGGCACGAGTTCCGGACCGGTCGTCGGACCGGCCGCTGCCTCGCCCGGCGGCGACGCGGCCTCCGGAGCTCCGGCCAGCGCCCGCCCGCAGGGCACGAGTTCCGGTCCCGTCGTCGGACCGGCCCCCGCCCAGCCTTCGGCGCCGCAGTCCCGGATGGCGCTCAACTGGGACGGCTTCGCCGGAGCCTCCTCTGCTCCGGTCACCGCACGGCCGCTCCCGCCGCAGGCTCCGTCCCCGGCGGCACCTGCCCCGGCACCCGTGCCCCCGACGGCACTGACGCCCCGCCCGGCAGCACCGCACTCCTCTCCTTCCCCCGTTCCAGGAACCACCCCGGCCCCCGGGCCCTCCGTCCCGACCGCGCCGCCTTCGCGGCCGACTGGCGGACAGGCACCCGGCCGGCCGGACCCCAGCAAGGACCGATGACCCATGTCGACTCGTACGTACCAGTTCGGAAAGCACCGCCCCACGGGCCTGGTAGGCCGCCGCGACCTCGGCGAGCAGGTCGTTCTCGGCAGCGGCGCCGTGACCGGCCTCCTGCTCGGCTTCGCGCTCAGCGGCGCTACCGCCCTCGCGGCGACGGGCCTCGTGGTGCCGATCCTGATCGCCCTGGTGATCGTCTACGCCCCGTACCGGCCGAAGGGCACCTCACAGCGGCGATCCCTCTACCGCTGGTGGCGGATCAACCGCTACCACCGCAAGGCGCTCCGCCGTACCGGCGGTGTCTGGGTGTCGCCTGCCGTCGAGGCGGGCGTGCGCCGTGACGGCACGCCTCCGGACGCCGCGTTGACGGAGCCCGAAGGTATCGCGGGCATGACCTGGGTGCCGGTGACGGTCCGCGGGCAGCAGGCCGTCGTCGTCCTCCAGCCGGAGGCTGGCTGCGTCACCGCCACGCTGGAGGTCAGCTCTCCCGGCCTGGGCGGCAAGGACGTCGGGGAGCAGGTCGTCGCGCTGGAGCGCTGGGGGGAGCTGCTCGATGCGTTCGGCAACGTCGAGGAACACCCGGTGAAGCGGATTCAGGTCCTCGCCCGGCAGATGAAGTCCGACCCGTACGCCCACCAGCGGTTCATCGCGCAGCGCGACCAATCCGCGGCGACGGCCAACGCCCCGCAGTGGCTCAAGGACTCGTACAACGAGCTGGCCAACGCGGTGTCGACCAGCGCCGAGGAACACCGGTACTACATCACCCTCCACGCGAAGTTCACCCGGGACCTGGCGGCCGAGGGCTCCGCCCGGGGAGCCGGTGACGACGGGATCGCCGCTGCGATGGCCATCTACCTGGACGAGCTGTGGTCCCGCGCCGAGGACGCCGACCTCTCGGTGGTCGCCCCGCTGGACGAGGGCCGGATGACGGCCTTGATCCGCAACAGCTTCGACCCTGACCACGCCATCTGGGACACCGACCTCCCCCGGGCTCACGCCTTCCCGCGCAACGTCGACGTCCGCCAGGGCAGCCACGTGGCCACCCGCGCGGCGGGAAGCACCGAGAGCTGGTTCCACGCCACGGCCTACGTCGCCAGCTGGCCCACCACGCCCGTCGGCCCCGGCTTCCTGTCTCCCCTGCTGATCGGGATGCCCGACGTGATCCGCACCTTCTCCATCACGCAGCAGCTGGAGCCGAACGACAAGGCGGTGGAACGCATGTTGGCGGAGGACACGAACAACCAGGCGGAGATGCACCGCGACCGCCAGCGGGGCAGGAACATCGACCCCCGCGACCAGATCGCCGCGAGCGCCACCGGCTCCCGGGGCATGGCCCTGGCCGCCTCCGGCGCGGCCGGCTCCGCAGTCGTCGGCTACATCACCATCTCCGCCCGCAGCATCGAGGAGCTGGAGCGCACCAAGCGCACGACCGCGAGCCGTGCCCGTAACTCGAACCTGCGGATCGAGTGGCTCGACCTCGAACACGCCCGTGCCTTCGCGAACACCCTGCCCCTCGCCGGAGGCATCAAGTGAGTGACCTGCTGACCCTCGCCCCGCTGTCGCCGATGCACCAGACCGTGCGCCGCCCGCTCTACACCGAGACGACCACCAGCCAGGCCCTGTACCTGCCGGTGGCCCCGCCGACCCTGGGCAGTGCAGGCGCGATCATCGGCCGCGAATTGTATTCCGGAAAGGCATTCATCTACTGCCCTTTCGTGGCCTTCGGTGACGGATTGCCTGGCGGCAACATGATCGTCATGGGCGATACAGGGCGTGGAAAGAGTGCCCTCACCAAGACCTATGCTGCGCGGCAAATTCGCCTCGGCAGGAAGGTCGTGGTCCTGGATACTAAGGAGCAGAAGGAAAGGGAAGAGGGCGAATGGGCGGCACTCGGCCGTTCGCTCACCGGAAAGGCCCCGGTGAAGTTCGCCCCGGGCGGCGGGCCCGGTGCCTCCTGCATCAACCCGATGGACCCCGCTATCTCGGGCAAGAGGCAGACCGAGTTGGTCAGGACGATTGTTGAACTCGGCCTGGGCAAGACCCTGGACGAGTTCGCCGGCTCCGCCTTGCGGATCGCGATCCGCCGGGCCCACCAGCGGGCGGAGGCCCTCGGGCGCACGCCGCTGCTGGCGGACGTCGCCGCCGCGCTTCGGGCACCCGAGGAGTCCGACGCCGTCGCCAAGCAGCGGACCCGGGACGAACTCCTCGCCGACGGACTCGAAGCGTCCTACGTCCTCGACCGGCTGTGCGGAAGCGAGCAGGACTCGACAGGGGACCTCGTCGGCATGCTCGACGGGCCGACCAGCCTCGGGGTGGGCCTCGACAGCGACATGGTCGTCTTCGACCTCACCAAGGTCCCGTCCGGCGGCGTCGCCATGACGATCCTGGTCGCCGTCATCAGCGTGTTCCTCGAAGAGGTCTGGCTGCGACCGCTGTGCGAGTGCGGGGCGGAGCCGAGCCAGCACGAGCGCGTCGTGGTCGACTCGGACTCCGGCGCTTGGGAGGTGGGTCCGAACCCGGCGACGGGCTGCCGCCGCTACACCCAGCGCAAGCGCATTCTTATTGCTGAGGAAGCGTGGCACATTCTCGGCACCCCTCAGCTGGCCGCCCTGCTCGAAAAGTTCCTGAAATTTGCACGCGGCTTGGGATTGTCGTGCATTTTCATCGTCCACCACCTGTCAGATATTGATGACTCCCCGGAGACGCAGGCGGCGTTGAAAATGGCCGATACCGTGGTCATTTACTCGATGAAAAAGGCCGAAGCGGAAGCCACCGTGGCCAGACTGGGGCTTCCCTCCTGGACGGCGGACCACATCGTGCGTCTGCGTCGAGGAATCGCGCTGTGGGTGGTGGGAGAGGTGATCTATCCCGCCGTTCAGCACCTGCTGGTGGTGGCGGAGCAGCACCTGTGCTTCTCCTCCGGCTCGATGACCGACGTCTCCACCAGTTACCCGGAGGCGGCGTGAACGGCTCCCGTCACCTCCTCGCGGTCGGCCCCGTCCAGGCAGATCCGGAACGGACGCGCTCCATGACCATCACCACCGCCGGGACCGCGCTCCCGGGCGACCACCACGCGGTGCGCGGGGAGATCGACCAGCTGCACGCCGACGCCCTCGAACTCGCCCAGCGCACGAAGGCACTGGCCACCGTCCTCGACCACGGGGACTACTCCGCGGCCGGAGGTCGCGTCCGGGCCGCCGTCACCCACCTCTGGCGCGCGGCCGAGGACCTCCACGGCGCGTTCCACACGGCTCCTCCGCGGTGTGCCGGGCCTGATGCGGTGGTCTCCCAGCTCTGCGGCCGGCGTATGCGCTACCTCGCCGCCCGGGCCGGACAGAGGGCCGCGTAGTGGACGTCATGCCCAGTGGGATGTCCGTGGCGCTGTACGCCGTCGCCGCCGTGTGCGCGGTGGCCATGGCCACCGTGTGGCTGTTGATGAAGCGGGGAGCCCGCAACGCCGGGTTCGCGGACAAGGGCCTGCTCAAGCGGCAGCTGTCGGCCGCAGCGGTCCTCAAGGCCACGGAGATCCGGCCCTCCCTCACCAGCGGTGACGCCCGTCAGCGCCGCACGGCGGTGCCCCTGGTGAAGAAACGATCCGCCTCCCGCTGACCCACCTCCCCCACTCGTTCGGAGCACGCCATGCAACACCCCCTCACCCCCTCCGACTTCGGCTACTCGCTGGGGACCTCCCAGCGCCCGAAGGGCGTGGATCTCTGGTCCCGCGCCGACAAGGCGTGCCGGGTCATCGGCCCCATGGGCTCGGGGAAGACCCTGCGCTTCTTCGCCCCGACCATCCGCCGGTGGCCCGGGCCGGTCCTCGCCACCTCCACGAAGGCAGACCTGGTCGAACTGACCCTCGACGCCCGGCGCACCGACGGCCGTCCGGTCCTGGTCTTCGACCCGCAGGACATCGCTCCCTCCTTGCCGAAGTTCCGGTGGACGCCGATCACGGGCGCCGCCGAGACAGAGACCGCGATGATGAGGGCCAAGGCGTTCGTCGCCGGCTCGCGCACCCCGGGGGCCGCCGCGCAGTCCAGCGAGGGTGCGGCCTTCTACAAGGGCCAGGCGGCCAAGATCCTCGCGGCGTACTTCCACGCCGCCGCCCTGGACGGGGCGGGCCTGGAGTGGGTGTTGAAGTGGGCGCGCAAGCTGACCGATCCCGCGCCGGTCGGCATCCTGGACGCCCACCCCGGCGCCGGGCCCGGCTGGGCGGACATGCTCCGAACGGCCACCACCGGCGACAGCCGGACCGTCGGCAACACCGCCTCGACCCTGGACGCGGCCCTCGCACCCCTCATGCACGAGTCGGTCCTCCGGGCCCTGCTGGGGGACGGTGAGGACCCCACGGACTTCACCGAGCTCCTCGACGCGGGCGGCACCGTCTACCTGCTCGGCAAAGACAGCGAAGTGAACAGCGTTGCCCCGCTGACCACCGCGATCACGGAAGACCTGCTCGACATCGCCGAAGCTCACGCCATCGCCTCGCCCGCCGGCCGACTCGACCCGCCCCTC
Organism: Kitasatospora sp. MBT66; assembly: GCF_000710405.2. NCBI lineage: Bacteria > Bacillati > Actinomycetota > Actinomycetes > Kitasatosporales > Streptomycetaceae > Kitasatospora > Kitasatospora sp. MBT66. The sequence continues at coordinate 1,410,883 of NZ_JAIY01000006.1, forward strand.
CTCGGCGCGCTGGACGAAGCGCCGAACATCGCTCCCATCCCCAGCCTGCGGCAGCGCGTCGCCGACGGCCGTGGTCGCGGGCTCACCGTGATCATCGGCCTCCAGGGCTGGGCATCGGCCCGCGCCCGGTTCGGCGAGGACACCGCGAACGAGCTGGCGAGCTTCACCAACAACGTCGTCGTCTTCGGCGGGGCGAAGGACCCCGGCTTCCTCAAGGACTTGTCCGACCTGTGCGGCCAGGTCGAACGCGAGCGCACCACGAAGACCAGCAGCGGCGGCGACCGCGGCAGCCACTCGACCGCCACCCACATGGCGCTGGAGCCGGTCCTGCGGAGCGACGAGATCAGGTCCCTGCCGGAAGGCCACGCGCTCGTACTCGCCGACAACCTGCCTCCCGTGATCACGCGCCTCGACGGAATGTGGACCTGGGACTCCTGGCCGGAGATCGAAGCTCACGTCCACCAGCTGCGCGAAGCGAACTCGACGGAGCGTCGGCGGCGGTCCGCGGCGAAGAAGAAGCAGGCCACGGCTCACGCCGCCGCCTGGGCCGCACGGGGAGCCGCCGCGTGACGAATCCACTCGCGCAGTTCAAGCCCTTCCCCGAGCCGCCCGCGCTGATCCTGGAGTACATCGCGGAGCGAAGCACGGAGGAGTCCGTGGTCGACGGCCCCCCGCCGTGGGACCTCGGCGCGCTGTCGGCCGAGCTGATCGAGCCGATGCCCATGTGGCTGGACGCGGTGTGCCGGTGGCTGAACGAGGCGTACGCCTGGCAGCCGCAGGACGTGATCCCGCCCTGCTGGAAGAAGCACGAGGGGCTGGGGTACGAGATCGCCGCCCTGGCCTTCGCCCGGGACGACGCCTACGCCGATGCCGGCTCCACCGTCGTCTGGCACGAGCAGTACGACCGGTTCCTCAGCCGCATGAACAAGGCCCTCGGCAAGAGCGGCGTCGAGTGCCGCCTTGGACGGCACGAGGACCGACCCGCACGATTCCAGCTCGCCGCCTGGACCGATGAGACCACTGGAGGTGCCGCATGGTGATCTTGAACCCCAACGTCGTGTTCGACGCCGACCCGAAGCACGGGCTACTCGCGCGAAGCGGCTGGGAGCAGTTGGAGGCCCGCGCCGTGCTCCGCGATCTCGGATGGAAGTGGCAGGAAGAACTGCACGCCCTTGTCCCGCCCACCGACACCCCGGATGTCGATGCCGGGGTCCAAGCGGTGGAACAACTCCACTTGCACGGGTACCGGACGGGGTTCTCGGTGGGGCGCTTCGGCGCAATCCGGCTGACCCTGGACCGCGCCGAACAGGTGCTCACGACCGTCACCGCCCAGGGAGCCGCAGAACCGCGGGCAGAGACGACGCCCACCTCCGGACCGGCAAAGCGCCCGTACTCGGCCTACGGTGAAGCCGCGCCCGCTGAACCAATCAGGCCAGAAACCCCAAGCGCACCGACGGTCTAGGTGCACGTCAGCCCGGCGGGCAGCACTCACACGAGTCCTGCCCGCCGGGCCTGTTGCTCCGCGAACTCCTCTGGCGGGAGCCAGCCACTGCCATCTGCACTTCAGACCCGGCCGCCGGGTTCAGGAGCCGTGATGCCCGGCGAAGAAGCCTAGGGCGACGGTGCCGGCCCCGAGGTAGCTGATCAGCTCTCGGGGAGAGTTCAAGTTCGTCACTGGCCTGACCAACATCGGTGATGGGCTCCGCGGGTTCATCGCCGAGAAGGACCGACGTCCAGACTCGCGCTTGAAGCTCGGTGATACACGGGCCGCAGGCGAACATGGGAACTTGCACTTCCCCGACGGTCGCGGGACCGATCCACAGAACGCGGGTCCACTGCTGGCCGCAGTACAGCCAGCAGAATCCCTCGGCCCAAGGGCCGCCAACATCTGTTCGTGTGGGCGCGGGGACGTCGCCCTGGGCGAACGCGGCGATGCCAGGGACTACGAGCACGTCTAGGTCGAGCACTGGGTGTTCTCCAGTCGGCGACCACGCAGGATGGTCGGGTTATCGGGCACGGCGGCCGAATTCGCCTGCGGCCGTCAGGTTGGCCGCAGGCGGACGTAGGGCAAGCCGGGCGCCCGGTCAAGGTCCAGGGTGAAGCCATCCACCTCGACCGTGTCGCGGGGCAGCGTGAGGGTGTAGCCGTTGCCCGCCCAGGTGACGGGACCGGCCGGGACGAGGTGGTCCGGGCTGCCGCGGCGCCACAGATGGAGCGTGTCGCCGGTGCGGGTGAGCCGCAGAATTCCCGGGACCTGGTCACAGGTGAAGCGGCCGAGCTCGCGGTGAGGCTGGCCCTCACTGTCTTCGTGGCCTTCTTCGGCGGCCTTGGTCAGACGGCGCGCGGACTCAGCGACGGCCAGAGGCAGCAGTTCTTCCAGGCCCTGTCCGGGGCGCTCGTCCAGTTTGCGGAGCACAGCGGCTGCGGCGTGGTCGGCGGCCAGGTCGGTGGTGTTGGCCAGGCAGACGACCCGCTGTCCGTCGCGGGTGAGGTGGGTCGCTGCGGAGAAGCCGTGTTCGTGGCCGTAGTGGAAGGCAGCAGTTTGTCCGGGGCGGAGGTTGGCGTACAGACCGGGACCGTAGAGGTACGGCTCGTGGTCTGCGGCCCGGTAGGCGAGTTCGTTCCCGTACGGCAGGGAGCTTTTGGCCTGCTGCCACTGTTCGTGGAGGTGGCCGAGCCAGCGGTCGAGGTCGTCGGCGGTAGTGAACAGGGTGCCGGGGCCGGGCAGGGCGACAGGGGGCTGTGTGTGTTGCCACCGGTCACCTGCGGGCCGGTAGGCGGCTGCGGCATGGGGGACGACGTCGCGGGGGTCGGGCTGGTATCGGGTGGCGCTCATGCCGAGCGGGTCTAAGAAGCCGTTGTCTTTCCGAGAGTGATGGGTGCGTTTCCGCTGGTCAGGCGTAGGCTCGACGCTTCGGCGGCAGGGATGACGTGTCGTGTCGTCTGCTCGGTGGAGGTGCCGGGATGCCGTCGGTGATGGGGTTGCTGGAGGAGCGCGAACGCACAGCTCGGCAACGGGTGGAGGCCCTTCAGGCCGAGCTGCGCGAGGCGGAGGCCGTGTGGGAGCGGTTCGTGATCGCCCGTGAGACGGTGGGCGAGGTCCTGGCTGGGCCGTGGGAACCCGGCGTGGTTGAGGCGGCCCCGGCCGCTCCGCCTGCCGTGGCGGGGCCGGAGGCGGGCGGGGCCAGGGCGGTGCCCGGTTCGGTGGTGCCGGTGCGGCGTGATGGGGTCAAGGTGACGGCTCTGGCGCCGGACTACCAGCGGATCATGAAGGTCCTGGCCGACCGGGAGCGGTCGGACGCCGGGCCGATGGACTGCCGGCAGATCGCCGGAGCACTGGGGTTGGAGGTGGTTCCCGCGAAGGTCGAGGGGGTCCGCTCGAAGGCGAAGCGTCTGGTGGCGCGGGGCTGGCTGGCCGAGGACGCGCCCGGCATGTTCAGGGTCGCCGACGGGCGAGGCGGCGGCTCATGACCATGGTCATCGACCACCACAGCATCGCCTCGGCGGTGTCCGTGCGGGCCTCGTAGTCACGGGCCAGGCGGCGCGAGCGCATCAGCCAGGCGAACGTGCGCTCCACCAGCCACCTCTTCGGCAGCACGGTGAATCCGGCGGTGTCGTCGGTCCGTTTGATGACCGTGAGCGCGACGTGCAGCACCTTCGCCGCGAAGTCGACCAGGTGCCCGGTGTAGCCGCCGTCGGCCCACACGAGTGTGATGCGCCAGTACCGCTCGCGCAGGCGGGCCAGCAGGTGCTGCCCGGCCTGGCGGTCGGTGATGTTCGCGGCGGTGACCGCCACGGCCAGCAGCAGTCCCAGGGTGTCGACCACGATGTGGCGCTTGCGGCCCGGCACCTTCTTCCCGCCGTCGTAGCCGGAGGTGGCGGCCGGCACCGACGCCGCGGCCCGCACCGACTGCGAGTCGATGATTCCCGCAGTCGGCTCCTCGTCCCGTCCCGCGGATTCGCGAACCTTCCCGCGAAGCCGGTCGTGCAACTCCTTGACCAGGCCCTTGTCGCGCCATCGCCGAAAGAAGGCGTAGACGCGGTCCCACGCGGGGAAATCGGCGGGCATCGCCCGCCAGGTGATGCCGCCCGCGACCAGGTAGCGAACAGCATCGATCATCTGCCGGTGGCAATAGCCCTCCGGCTGCCCGCCCCGACCCTCCAGCCACCCCGGTACCGGCAGCGCGACACGGACCTGGGCCCACTCCGCGTCGCTCATGTCCGACGGATACCGTCGCGCACGTTCACCATGATCGGCCGCGTTCCCGTACACGTGCGCGAGGCAATCACACGACGACACGCGGGAGTTGGACTCCGCGGGCCGCACCGCGTACAACTGCGACAACAGGGCCTCCTGCCGTAGCTCTTTGGATTCGCACCCACGAGCTGTTCAGGAGGCCCTGCCGTCATGCGCCGACCGGTCCGCGATCACCCGATCGAGACTCCCGTTCGATCGCCGCGCTCCTTCGCCGGTACGACAACGGCTTCTAAGATCCGGCGGCGGGCGAGGTCGGGCAGCGCGGTGCCGTGGACGTTTTCGAGGAGTTCGGCGAGCAGGAGGTAGTTCGTGTTGCTGTACAGGAACTGGCCTTCCCGTACCGCACGTTCACGCTGGCGGTAGGCGAGGGTTCGCAGGTCGGCTGCGGTGTAGTGGTCGAGGTCGCGCATCCCTGCGAGGGAGAGCAGGGATTCAGCGTCGCGCAGGCCGGACGTGTGGGTGATCAGGTCGGCGATCGTGACGCCTGTGAGCTGGAGACGCGGAAGCAGGTCAGCGGCCGGCTGGTGGAGGTAGATCAGGCTTTCGCGGGCCGCGAGCAGGACCAGGTGGGCGGTGATCTGCTTGGCAACGGAGCCTGCGTTGAAGGCGGTGGCCGGGCCGATCGGGACGTGGTGTTCGACGTTAGCCAGGCCCATGTGCCAGCGGACGGGGTTCTCGCCGGGGCGGTGGACCAGCAGGGTCAGGCCCGGGGCATCCGGGCGGTCGGTGCTCACAGGGTGAGCGCCTGCTGGTGGACGGTGGCCAGCCGTTCGCGAAGGTCCTCGTCGCTGACAAGTTCGAGGGCGCGCGGGTGGTCGGCGGCGGTGGCGGCGAGCTGGGCGCGCTGCTGGTCGAGGTAGGCAGCCAGGAAGCGCCGCACGTCGCCTTCGGTGTGCTCCAGGGCACGGGCGGTGTAGATCATGGTGAGGGGGAAGGCCCAGCAAGCGTGGAGGAAGCCGAAGGCGGGCCGCATGCTCTGCTTCCACGGGGAGTGGAACTCGACCTGGTCGCCGAACTTGCTGCCGGTGGCGGCGATGGCGTCGTTGAGCCAGTTGTGTCCGGCTTCATGGATGAGGTCACGGCCCAGAACGGCGGGGTCGGCGACGTGGTCGAGGAAAACGGTGCCTGGCAGGCGGGTGATGGTCCAGCTGTCCAGGGTCTGGCCGAGCTGCTTGGTCCGGAGCAGGACCACCACGACGGCGTGGGCAGCGAGCAGTGCGCCGAAGCCGGTGGCGTCGGCGGTGGCGAACGCGTCGGCCGCCAGGGTGCGCAGGGAGACCGGCGCGGGTGCGGCGCCGGGGCCGAGCACGTAGTAGGGGGTCTCGGAGATCGGGGAGCGGGGCAGGGCGGTGAGGTCGGGGGTGACGATGACGCGCGGGCCGAGGACGGTCGGGGTGAAGCTGGTGGCGGCGCCGACGTGGGGGTTGGCGGTGTACCAGTCGAAAGTGTCCCGCTCGCCGGAGCGGGCGGCGCTCTCGGCGCCTTCGAGGGTGTGGTGGGCCAGGCTGTAGTCTGCGGCGGCGCCGAGGCCCGAGGGCTGGAGCGGGGCGCCGGGGTTGAGGATTGTGTGGATCTTGCGGGTGCGGTCCTGGTGCAGCCGGGTGATCGGCGGGAAGCCGAAGAGGGCGTCGTGGTCCACGTGCGGGCTCCTGTTCGGGTGCTGGAGTAGGGCCGGGGCCGGGCCCGCCGCGGTCGGGTCCGGCCCCGGGTTGTTCACCGTCGGCGTTCAACGCGACGGGTGGTCAGGGGTGTTCAGGCGGCGTCGCCCTCGGCGGCCGGCCAGCCCTCGGCGGAGACGCTGGAGGTGTGGGCGGTGGTGCGGACGTCCTCGTCCTCGCCACGCAGGTCCTCGACGGCGTCGAGGAACTCGGTGATGCGGTCCATGTCTTGCTCCCTCTGGTTGTCGGGGTGGTGCTGCTGGATGCCTGTCGCGTCGGTGCTCGGACACCGGGCGGTGATCTCGCCCTGGGCACGGTGGCCTCCCCGGGTTCAGTGCCGGACGGTGCGGGCGGCGGTGCGGAGCGCGGTGGCGAGGTCGCCCATGGCGGGGCGGTCGCCCGGCTGGTCAGCCAGCGCGGCGACGACCAGTGTTCGCAGGACGGCGGGAATGAGGGCGAGGTTGGCGTGGCCGCCGAGGCGGGGGATGTCCGCGCACAGGTAGCGGTAGATCAGGACGGCAAGGCTGAACACGTCGGCGGCAGCGGTGGCCTGGTGGTAGCCGGTGATGTACTCCGGCGGCCAGTGGACTTCGGGGCCGCGGTGCTCGGGGCCGCGTTCGGCAGACAGTCGGCGGGCGGCACCGAGGTCAGTGATCAGTCCACGGCCCTGGTGGATGAGGATGTTCTCCTGGTAGACGTCCCGGTGGACGATGCCGCGCTGGTGCAGGCTGGTCAGGCCCTCGGCGACGTCGGCGAGGATGTCCAGACCTTCTTCGGTGTCCTTGTAGGAGGCCATGAAGGTGCGGAAGTTCCCGCCGTCGCACAGCGGCATGGTGTACCAGTCGAACTGCTCGCCGCTTCCCTGGTCAAGGAGGGGAACGACGTGCTCGGCATCGGCGGCGGCACGGGTGAGGTCGGCCTCGTGGCGGAAGTCCTCCCGGGCCAGGGCGCGTTCGGGGTCGGACAGCTGCGCGTACCAGTAGAAGCCGTACGCGGCGGGCCGCTGCTCGGCGGGGAGTTCGGCCAGGACGTGGTTGCTGCCGAATCCCGCCTTCACCACGACGGGCTGCTGACCGGGGAGGCGGGCGGTGGCCAGGGTGCTGGCGCGGGTGAACGCGAGCAGGTCGATCACCTGCCAGCCGTCCATGCGGAGCTGGTCCAGGACCCCGGCGGCGGGGTGGAGGGGGTTGAGGTTCATCGGCTCGCTTCCGTGATCGAGGTCGAGGGGGTGCCGTCGAGGTGGGTGAGGCAGGCGGCGGCCAGCTGGTCGAGGTCGGCCTTGGTGGTGCAGGGCCGCTGCCAGACCTCAAGGCCGGTGCAGCGGTTCCAGGCGGAGGCCGCTTGCCGGTAGAGGTCGGCGAGGCGTGCGGTGGTGTCGGGGCGGTCGGTGAAGCGGAGGGCGGTTTCCCGGCCGGCGAGCCGGGCTTGGCACAAGTCGGGCTCGGTGGTCAGCAAGACGGTCAGCTGCGGCCGGGCGCGGTGCTGCTGTGCGAGGCGCTCGACGTACTCGGCGACCGGGCGTTGGTGGACCAGGGCGAGCAGGCAGGCGGTGGAGAGGCTGAGCCGGTCGGCGATCACCGGGCCGCGTACGAGGGCGGGGGCGAGGTTGAAGCGGGCGTGGAGTGCGAGGTCCCGGCAAGCCGCTTCGGTGGCTTCTTCGGGGGCGTCGGCGCTCTGTCCTGCCCGTAGCCGCACGAGGGTGCGGGTGGCGGTGAGGGAGAGCCAGGAGAACTGGCCGGTGTGGTCGAGGGGGATGCCTTGGGTTCGGGCGTCGGCGAGGAGTCGGTCTCGCAGGGTGCTCTTTCCGGCGCCGGGTAAGCCTTCCAGGGCCAGGAGCACGGGCGTCAGCTCCCCGGTCCGTCAGCGGCGAGCCAGCTGATGAACTTCGCGCACCGCCCGGCGGTGACCGGCAGGGTGCCGTGGGCGAGCTGGGAGCCGTACAGCAGCGCGGTGCCTGGGGCGGGGGCCACGGACCAGCGGGTGCGGGGCATCTGCCGGAACCAGGCAGCGGAGTTGTCCGCGCCGTCGTGGGCCAGCCACATGCCCTCCGCGTAGCCGTTGGCCGCCGGGTCGGGGGCCTGGCGGTACCAGAGGCGGTCATCGGAGGCGGTCTCCACGTAGAAGTCACCTCCGGCGTCGGGCTGGGTGATGACGACGCTGATCCCGGCGATCTGGCGGGGCCAGGCGAGCGGGTCGGGGGCGATACCGTCGAGGTGGCTGGTGATGTGCTGCCCCGGGCCGTACTCGACGTACGTCCACGGGCGGCACACGGTGATGGAGGGCATGACGCGGTCCAGAGCCGGGCGGGCGCGGTCGAAGGCGGCCTGGAGGATCTTCTCGGCGGCGTCCGGGATGCCGGGGATCTCGACGCGGCCGGCGGGCTCGTAGACGGCCATCGCCTGTTCGTGGCTGTGGCCGGGGATCTCGTGGATGGAGGTACGGCGCTCGTCTCCGAAGCGTGCGCCGTCGTCGGTGACGACGCCGTGCATCAGGGTGGCGAGGTGGAGCCGCTCGGCGGGGTCGAGGAAGCTTTCGATGCTGCCGACGCCGACGGTCTCGGCTATGTGGATCACGGGATGGGCCTCCTTGCTTCGAGGACGCGATGGACGTCATCCAGGTCGGTGCAGTGGTTGAGCCAGCTGACGACCGGGCTGCCGCCGGCGGACAGGGGGTCGCGCCACAGGGCGAGGAGTTCGCCGGTCAGCGGAAGCTCGTCCGGGCCGGGCAGCAGCCAGGCACCGGCTGTCTCGGCCGGGGTCTGGGCCGGGCAGGGTGCGCGGTGCTGCCGGACGAAGATCCGGGTCATCCGGGTAGCGGCTGCGTCCCGGCACGCGGCGCGGGTCCGTTCTTGCGGTCCCGGCCGGTGGTAGGCGCGGTGCTCGGTGACCAGCCACGCTTCGGCGATGGCGGCGGCCGAGGAGGCGACGCGGCACGTCGCGCAACAACTCGGGCCGTGTGACGGGCACCGAGCGGCGTGTTCGCCGAGTCCGGCGGCGACCTCATCGAGAACCGCCCACGCGCTGTCGGCCAGCAGCCCGCCCACCTCCCGCCGTCCACCTGCCGGTGGCGAGCGGTGGTTGCAGCACGGCGGCCCGGCGGCAGCAGCGGACGGCGCGAGGGCCGATTCGATGAACAGGGCGTGGAAGTAGGTAACGCGTCCCAGGAGTTGGTGGACGGTCACCTCGTCCTCGGGCCTCACGCGGTCACCGCCGGGTACACGTCAGCGGCATGGTCGGGGAGCGGGCAGGAGCACGCGGCGCCCGTCGGTTGCTCGGTCCTCAGCGTGTCGGTGAGAGCGCGGGCGGCGGCGTCCAGGTGCGCGAAGTAGGTGTCCCAGTCATGCCCGCCGGGGTGGAGGCTGAGGTCGAGGACCGGAACGGTGCTGAGCGAGGTCTCGCAGGTCAGCTCAGAGCGGGCGACACGCACCTTGATACCGCCGGGCAGTGCGGTCGCCGTCGCCGCGCGGCACAGGGCCGCCGCGGTGCGGGCGTACTCGGCGCGGTCACGGGGCAGCAGGCCGACCCGGAGTTCGGTGGGTTCCAGGTCGAGGCCGTCGTATCGGTGGCCCTGGCAGCTGTCGTAGGTGATCAGGCCCCAGCGGGCGGTGAGGACGTCGGCCAGCGGCCAGACCCGGGGCTCGATCGCCTCGCGCCACTTCGGGTGGGCGGGGTCGAGATCGTCGGCCTCGTGGACGCCAGGCAGGCCGACGGTGTTGATGTTGCCGTGCGCGCTGGCGTGCAGCTTCACCTCCGCGCGGGCGGCGGCGGGGTCATCCCAGCGGGCGGTGAAGGCGTTCACGTCGCGCATGCTGTTCGGAATGCGGGGGTGCCAGCGCAGCGTCCGGCACCAGCTGCCCTCGGGATTTGCGGGTTGGGCGAGCAGGGCGGCGACGCCGTCGACCATGCGCATCCGGTGGTCGCAGTAGGCGTCACCGGCTGCGGCCGGGTCCTGGCGCCACCGGGTGGCGACACAGCCTCCGCCGCAGGTGTCGCGGTAGTCGCAGGTCGTGCACTTGGCCATCAGCGCCTTGCCCTGGTCCAGCAGCAGCGATCCCTGCTGGAGGCCGGCCAGTTCGTGCTCGCTGGTGACCTCGTCCAGGCTGGTCAGGCGGGCCTGGGGCCACGGCAGCTCGTCGCAGCTGCCGAACCGGTTGTCCGGGTAGAGGGTGAAGACGTGGTCGCACTTGAGGTCGGAGAAGTGACAGAAGCCGGTGCCCAGGCCGCGCAGCCGCCGGATCGTGGAGACGGCCGGTTCCAGCTTGAGGCGGGTGAAGTACCCGGAGCTGATCCAGTGCGCGGTAGCGGCCAGCACGAACTCCGCGTACTCGTCCGGGTGGATCGCCCAGGCCGGTGCGCCGTCGCCCTTGAGGGCGGCCTGCTGGAGCAGGCGGCTTGCCGGGATGCGCCGGGCCCGCACCGTCGTGGGGCGGCGGATGGCACTGTCGAAGCACGGCACGAAGCTGACCGCGTTGACTGCCTCGAACCCAGCAAGGTGGTCGAGGACCGCCGCCGCCCGGCCCAGCACCGCAGGGGTCACCGCCGCGATGACGCCGACCTTCCGGCCCCGCCGTCCCAGCAGTTCCAGGGCCGCCGCAACGCGCGGGTAGACGGGCTCGCCGTCGTAACCCACGCGCCAGGTGTTGCCCTGGGCGTCGCCGTCGAGGGAGAGGCCGATCTGTAACTGCGGGTAGATGGCGTCGAACAGGTCCAGCCACTGCCCGTCGAGCTGGACACCGTTGGTCTGCATCGACACCCGTACGACCTGCGGGAGGCCGGCGAGTTCGCGCAGGATCTCGGCGACGACCTCCCGACCGGCGGTCAGCGGCTCCCCGCCGTGGAGTTCGACGGCGAGCGGGCGGTTCCGGAAGAGTCGGGCCAGCTGTCCGATCTGGTCGGCGCCGATCCGGGCTCCACCGGGCGCGGCCTTGCGCTTCTCGTAGCAGTAGAGGCAGTCGATGTCGCAGGTCTCCCCGCGCAGCTTCACGATCACCGACACCGCCTTACTGGTGTCCTCGGGCTCCAGGCTCCGGTAGAGCCGGTCGATCGGGTGGTGCTGTTCGGTGCGGTACATCGGCTGCCTCCCTTACTGCGGTGACCGGACGGTTAGTCGGACAGGCGTCCCAGCAGAGCGCCCTGGCCGGACTGGAGGATGTGCGCAGCCTCCAGCGGAATCCAGAAGCACTCGAAGTGCGTGGGTTCGCCCTGGCCGTCGTGGTCCTCCTGGCTCATCCACCGCTCCGGGGTCGGCTCGGTGAGCTCCAGGTGGAAGACATGCCGGTGCTGGATCTCGAACCGGTACGGGCTGATGTCGTACTCGGTCTCGCCGAGCTTGCTAACGATCTTGAAATCGGCCAGGCCCGTCTCCTCGCGGGCCTCCCGCAGCGCGGCGGCCTCCGGGGTCTCCCCCGGGCGGATGCTGCCGGCCGGAACCTGAATGCCGACCTCTTCGTAGCTGTAGTCGGTGTGCCGGAACACCAGCAGCCGCCCGTCGCGCACAACGTAGACGAGCACCTTCTCCTTGGTGACCTTCTCGGGCATCGGAACAACCTCCACGTGATCGGGAATGATCGGCAGGAACGCCCGGGTCTGCGGCGCCCCTCCGGCGTGTCCGGCCTCCGGGCCGGAGGCGGGCAGCCTAGGAGTCTAATTCCGCTGATACGCCATCAACTGCCTGGCCTCCGAAGGCAACCGGCCATTCAGTCAGGCGTTCGAAAGTGGCGCCTCCTACTCGTCGGCGCCTGCCAGGCCGCCCTTAGCCCGGAGGTCGAACCAGACCTCCTTGCCCTGCGGAAGGACCCGGGTCCCCACCTCGTCCACGAGGTCGGTGAGCAGTTGCAGCCCCCATCCACCCGTGGCCTCCCGCATCGGCCTGCCGGCCACCGGCAGCCGCTCGTCAAAATCGGTGACTCCGACGCGGATGCCGTCCACCGTCTCGCTCACCAGAAGTTCACTTCCGCCGGGGGCGTGACGGAGGACGTTGGTCAGCAGTTCGGTGACCCCCAGTTCGGCCACGTCGCTGAACTGGCTCTTTCGCCACATTCGCAGCTGGGCGCGCATGATCTCGCGCACGCAGCCCATCAACTCGGGCCGAACCGCAGGAATGACCAGACGGTACTCACCAAGACCTTCGACAGGCGCGACAGGCATGGACCCTCCCAGCTGGCCGTGGACGCATCTCCGGCCGTTGCGCTCCGTACCGGATGAGGCACTCTGCGCTTGGTCGAGCTTCGATGATGACCCCACCATGGCAGAAGGGCAAGGTCCCCAAAGAGGAAAACCTTTCCTTTTGGCGATCTGTCATATGCACGTCCTGGCCCGGGTACTACGCTTTCCCAGGGGCAACAGCCGCCCCGGAGCAAGGAGGTGCCATGCCCGTACAGCCGACCCCGCGCCGCAGGCGCCTCGGAACAGAGATCCGCCGGGCCCGCGAAGCACTGGGCTGGAGCCTGGAGGAGGCAGCCCAACGACTCGGATACAAGGCGCTGTCCACCGTCAGCAAGATCGAGAACGGGACACAGGGAGTCAAGCTCCAAGCTCTCGCGCATTTCTTCGAGGTCCTACAGATCCAGAACGAGGCCCAGCGCGAGCAGTGGCGCGAGCTGGTCCGCCGGGCAGGCGAGCCCGACTGGCACCAGCGCTACGAGGGGGTCGTTGACGACCCACTCAGCGACTACCTGACCGAGATCGAAGAAGCCCTCGAACTCTTCCACTGGAACTCAGGCTCCCTGCACGGCCTGCTCCAGACCTCGGACCACGAGCGAGCCGTCATCGAGGGCAGCCGGGCCTGGACCACAGCCGAGGACATCGAACGCTTCATCGCCATGCGCGCTGAGCACCGACGGGCTATGGCCAACCGGCAGCCGCCGCTGAAGATATGGTCCGTGATCCCCGAAGGACTCCTCCGCCAGGAAATCGGCGGACGGGCCACAGCCAGGGCACAGGTCGAGCACCTGATCGAGCTGCTGAAAAGCGACCCGAACGTCACGATCCAGGTCCTGCCACTGAGCGCCGGCGCACACGCGGGCATGGACGGACCGTTCATGCTGATGTCGTTCGCCACCGGCGGTGACACCGTCACGATCGAGGCGACCCGCGCACGGCTGCACCTCACCGACCACGAGTCGGTGGAGGTCTACCGCACCACCAGCCACCACCTGAAGTCGGACGCCTTCGGCCAGAAGGAATCCCTGTCCCTGCTCAAGACGATCGCCAAGGACCTCGCAGCATGAACACGACCGACCTCGACGCCGCCCGGCTCGCAGACCAGCTTGCCGGAGCCGAGTGGCAGACCGCCAGCAGCGGCGGCACCAACTGTGTAGAGGTCACCTTCCTGGACAGTGGACTGGTCGCGTTCCGCGACTCACTCAACCCTGAGCAGCAGCCGTTGCTTAGCACTGACGAGGGGTTCCAGAGCCTCACGGCAAGCGTTCTCGGCGGCCTGCTCCAGAGGCCGAAGCAGCTTGGCGCCGACCCGATCACCGCGACCACCAAGAACGAGCTCGCTCCCGATTGGCTGGCGGTGCAACTCGCCAAAGCCGTATGGCAGTACCCAGGACCAGAGAGCATCGGCGTGGCGTTCCTACCTCGCGCAATCACGGTGTTCTGCGGACCGGACAACGCCCGCGGGCAGCATGTCCTGGTCTTCGCCGACTCGGAGATCAACGACTTCTCCGAGGGCATCCGGGTCGGGAAGTTCCGCCGCAGGGAAGCCGTGACGCCCACCCCTCCGGCCCCGCTGGCGCTTGTTCACTGAGCGGCTTCTCAGGTAACCGACGCATTCCAGCCGTGATCGTTATGTCACATCGCTCTACAACGGACCCGCTCCCGCGGAAACGCCGTCCAGCGGACTGACCGTGCGGGTACCGTCCAGGAACGCAGTAGCGGAGGGGGAGACCAGTGAGTCAGTGGCAAGACTTCACCACAGGCGAGCGGATCAAGATGCTCAGGGGGAAGGAGACCCAGACTGACCTGGCTGAACGGTCCGGGCTGTCGAAGCACACGATCCAGAAGGCCGAGCAGGACAAGAGCGTGTCGTTGCCGACGCTCCTTCGCCTCGCGGAGGCCCTGCACTCTGACGTGTCGGTGATCCTCGGGCAGCAGGCGCCACGGCGGGGGATGGGGCGCGACGATCGCTCCATGCTCCGGGAGCTTTCACGGACGGTCCACGACACCGCGGCCGGTGTACTGGCCGATCCCGCCGAAGGAGCGGCTCCCGGTCAGGCGGATCTCGCTGAGGCCGCCGAGCGGATGTGGCGGGTCTACTGGCGCGGCGCGTACGCCGAGGCCGGCTCGCTGGTTGCGCCGTTCCTGCGGTCGGTGGCGCTGTTCAGTCAGGCAGCACCGACCGGACAGGAGGCTGTTGCCAACGGCTTACTGTCGGACGCCTTTCGCGCGGCGGGCTTGATCGCCAACTTCCTCGGTGCGAGGGACTTGGCGTACGCCTCGGTCGGCCATGCTCTCCGACACGCAGAGCTGGCGGCCGATCCAGTGCGGGTGTCGATGCTGGGCTCCGCGCGAGCGCGGGTACTGCTGCGGGACGCGCGAGTCGAGCAGGCGTTGCGAGAGGCCGAGGCTGCTGCTGCTCGCGCCGAGCCGAGGTTCTCCGAGCAGGGCACCGGGCTGCTGGCCGCGTACGGGAAGAACATCATCTTCGCGGCAGTCGCTGCTTCCCGACTCGGGGACAGCGAACGGTCGGCGGACCTGCTTTCACAGGCGCATGCAGTGGCGGCGCGACTGGGGCGCGACGTCTTCGGGAACGGGATGCAGTTCGGACCGTCCTACGCGGGGGCCCAAGCCGTGGGCATCAACGTCACCCTCGGGAACACTGGCAAGGCACTCGACATCTCCCAGCGGTTCGATCCTTCGGGGCTGACCCCGGCGGCGCACAGCCGGATGCAGTTGGACATCGCGCTCGCGCAGGCCGACTCGCGCCAGTGGGAGACATCGCTGGACACGCTGCTGGAGGTCTGCGCAGCTCACCCGGAGTGGGCCAAACACCAGGCCATCCCCAACGTGATCATCCAGAGGGCCGGTCGCGCCGGGAACGCCCGGATTCGTAAGCTGTCTGAGATCCTGGGGACCTCGCCGACCATCCGGTGAGCGCTGGTCCGAATCTCAGTCTGGGAGAACCCGTTGTCCTACCGCGGCCTGATACTCGACTTCGCGGGAGTGATGACCACTCCGATCGGGCAGTCCTCGCGGGCGTGGTGTGCCAGCGAGGGCCTGCCGGCCGACACCTGGCGGCGCACTCTCGAAGACGACCCCGCAGGCCGCGAACTGTACGTTGAGCTGGAACTGGGCCGTATGGAGCAGGCCGAGTGGAATCGCCGGACGGCGGCGCTCATGGGTGTTTCCAGCGACAACCTGATGGGGCGGGCTCACGGCGATGTGCGGGCTGTAGCGGAGATGGTGGAGTTGACGCAGCGGGCCCGCTCCGCCGGGATCATCGTCGCCCTGCTGTCCAACTCCTACGGCTTCGCCCCGTACAACCCGTACGAGAAGACGGGAGTCTGGGACCTGTTCGACGTGCGGGTCATCAGCGGGGTCGAGGGCGTGGCGAAGCCTGCCCCAGAGATCTACCGGCGGACGCTGGAGAGGATGGGGCTAGTCGGCTCCGAGTGCGTGTTCGTGGACGACCACCGGCCGAACCTGGCGCCTGCCGAGGCTCTGGGTATCACGGCGGTGTTCGCCGACGGGCCCAGCACTGCCCCCCGGGTGGCCCGGCTGTTGGACCTAGACCCGGTCGAGCCGAACGCGGCGGCTTGCCTCTGACGTCGCAATCAGGCTGGCGTGCGTGAACTCGTACGGGCCATACGACTTCGCTCTCCAGCGATCTTCCGAAGTCGTACGGGCCGCAGGTTCACTCAGGGCGACACTGCTGTGACAGTGGGGACATGCCATCGGACGTACCTCGATCGCCGGGCCGTGTCCCCGTTGCGATCTACATTGCCTCACCGGGTGGAGACCCGGACGCCGTGCTGGAGACCCACTGCCGGCAGTTTGCAGAGTCCCGCGAGTGGGTGGTGTCCGCCGTCTTCACCGACAGGGGGCAGGTGCCGTTGGAAGACCGGGCGGGCTGGCTGGCCCTGCGCGATGCCCTCGCGGAGGGCATCGCGCAGGGCGTAGTGACGTGGACTCGTTCGATGGTGGCCGATAGCACCGAGGGGTGGGAGCGCCTTGCGGTGGGCGTCGGTGAGCTGGGCTGGTTTCTGGTAGCCGGAGCGCTCGACACTCCCGGCCAGTCCCTCTACGGACGGCCCGGGACGGAACAGCTGCCCAACGGTCGCCGCCCGGGGACGCGGAGCGCAACGAGCACGGTCGCCCCGCGCCCGAAATCCGGATGCGACCCCGGCCCGTGACCGATGAATCGGCGTCCAGTCGTTCGTTCCCCCACTCCGCTATCCGGCCAAGGAGCAATCATGCAGCCCCATCCGCAGCCGTCCTTCCTCAGCGATCTGGTCACCGAAACCGCCGGCGCCGTGGCGGCCATTCATGTCAGCCCTGAGGGCTTCGTTGCGGGTACCTCGCCCGGGATCGCCCGTGACGAAGCGGACAAGTGGGCGGCCCTTATGGCGGCGTTGGGTTCCGTGAGCGGCAGGAGCCTCGACATCGCCGGGGACCTCACCTCCGGGGGATACCCGTGGGGGCACAGCGTGATTGAGGACCGACACGGCCAGACGCTCATCCTGGTCGGTGCTCCCGATCAGTCGATGCTCGCCGTGGTCGGCGCGAAGGACGCGGACCTGGGCGAGATCGTGGCTCGGATGATCGAAATCGCGGACCAGGGCCTGCCCACGCCGGTCTCGGTCTGACTGTCACGCAGCCCCAGCGCGGCCCGACCCGCGCTGCTCGGACAGCGAAACCGAGCCGCAGTCATCGCCGACCGTTCCTCCCACGGCCACGTAGCAGCCCGAGGTGGCCACTTTCCGAACTGCACCTGAGAGGACAGGACCATGTGCCGGCACACCCCGCCGTGTCCGACGGCCGAAGCCCCCGACAGGGACGCCGCGCTGCCGGTCGCACACCACCCTGAGCAGGGCTGGACCCTCTTGTGCAACCAGGTGCTGATCTTCGATGACACCGGTGAACTGCTGCCGGACGGAACCGTCATCGCGCCGCGCCGGCCGCTTGCGACCCCAGCAGGAAGTGGCACATGACCTACGCCGAGATCGTTGCACTGGGCTACCTGACGCGCGCCCTATAGACGACCGCCCGGCGGCCCGGATGTTACCGGCCGAGCCGTCGGGCGGTTAATCACCCCGGCGCGGACGGTCGCCTCGTCCTCGCGGTCCGTGCCGGTCCACCAACCCGCTCGACCATGCCCGGCGCAAACTCGCCGAAGAGGAGAACCAGCATGAACGACGTCCCCCCCACGGAACAGCAGCTGCGCGACACCATGGTTCAGAGGCTGATCGAGGTCGGGGCCGCCCGTGACCCTCGGGTCGTCGCCGCGTTCCGTGCCGTCCCCCGACACCTGGCCACCCCGGAGGTGGAAGTCGCCAAGACGTACGAGGTCGAGACGGCCACCATCACCAAGACCGACGAGAACGGCGTGGACATCAGCTCCGTGTCGGCGCCCCGGATTCAGGCGATGCAGATCGAGCAGGCCGACATCAAGCTGGGCATGACGGTGCTGGAGGTCGGGTCCAACGGCCCCAACGCCGCCTACCTCGCGGAGATGACCGGTCCAGGCGGTCAGGTGATCACCATGGACATCGACGCCGATGCCACCGCTCGCGCAGAGCGGTTCATCAAGAGCACGGGCTACCGGAACGTCACCGTGATCACCGGCGACGGTGAGCACGGGGCACCCGAGCATGGTCCCTTCGACCGCATCGTGGTCACCGTGCAGTCCGCGGACATCCCGGCCGCCTGGACCGAGCAGCTCAAGGACGGCGGCCGGCTCGTCGTGCCGCTGCGGATGCGCGGCATGACGCGCACGGTCGCGTTCGTCCGTGACGGCGCGCGGCTCGTCAGCGACGGGTTCGAGCAGTGCGGCTTCGTCCCGATCCGCGGCGTCGGCGAGAACCGGATGCGCCTCGCCATCCTCAACGACGAGGAAGGCGCCGAGGTCGCTCTCCGTCTCGACGGCCACCCCGAGCCCGACACCGAGGCGCTTCGTGCGGCTCTGCGGTCTCCGCGGATGGAAGCCTGGTCCGGCGTCACCGTCGGCGGCGAGGAGTCGATGGAGCACCTCGACCTCTGGCTGACGACTGCCCTCGACAACCTGCCCCTCATGGCCGCCAAGATCGGGGCCAGGCAGCGCGGCGTCGTGGCCGTCGCGTCTCCGGTCGGAACGCCGACGCTCGTGGACGGCGACAGCTTCGCCTACCGCCGCGCGCGGCCCACCGACCAGGAGGACCGCTACGAGCTGGGCGCCATCGGGCACGGACCCAACGGCCTGAAGGTCGCGGAGCGCCTGGTCGAGGAGATCCAGGCGTGGCACGCCGGCCACCGCGGCGACCGCGCGCACATCGAGGTCTTCCCGGCGGGCACGCCCGACGAGCAGCTTCCCGCGGGCCGGGTCATCGACCGGCCGCACACGCGGGTCACCATCTCCTGGCCGTGACCCTCCGTCGTAGCCAGGTGGTTCCACCAGCACGTCCGCACAGTCCACCGATCCCTCTCCACCGAGGAGACTCACCATGGCTCAGCAGAACACCAGGACCCTCCCGCAGACCGCGACGCCGTTCACGGCAGAGTCCGGGTCCGACTTCGATCTGAACATCGAGACCGTCGCGGCCCTGCCCGTGAACGGCGCGCTGCTGAACGACACCGGCGACGGCTGCGGGGCCACCTGCCAGTCCGCGTGCTCCAACAGCACCTGCATCGGCTGACCCAGTCCCAACGAGGTGCGGGCGGGCCGTCTCACGGCCCGCCCGCACCTGGCACCGCACAGGCGAAGGAGGAACGGCCATGTACCGAGTCGTTGACGCGAGCATGATTAGAGCATCGGCGTTTGCGCTGTCCGCTTCGCCGCCTGCCTGTCCTGCGGCCGTTGCCGATCCCGTCGTGGACGCGGACAACTGCCGCCGGTGGATCGAGCTGGTCTGGAGCGACGCACTGCGCGCCGGCGCCGTCGAGCTCGCCGCGCCGGTGCTGGCCGCCACCATCCGCAGGACCCTTCGCGGCGAGGAACGGACTTCTCGCATCCGCCGAGCCGCGCTCTCGCTCAACCGGTACCTCCTGCGGATGCAGTTCCGCGCGACTCCGTTCGGCACCTTCGCGGGCACCTCCACCGTGCGCTTCGCAGGGTCCAGCACCGTGCGCTGGGGCACGGACCAAACCACGTTCGCCAGGGCCGACGCGACGTGGCTCCACACCGTGATCACCTCCCTGGAGCAGGACCTGGACGTGCTGCGACACCTCCACGTCGTCGCCGATCCGACCTACACCGCTCGCGGTCGGCACATCGCGGTTCCCCACCAGCCCGGTGCGAAGGGGCCGACCGAAACCACCCTTCGCCGCACCCGGGCCGCAGAACTGGCGCTCTCGTCGGCGCAGTCGCCCGCACCCGTCGGCGAAGTCGTGGCCAAGCTCCACACCGACTACCCCGACACCCCCGTGCACGTGATCGAGGACATGGTGCGCAGCCTGGTCGGCCACCGGGTCCTCCTCACCAACCTTCACGCCCCGATGACCGTTGACGACGCCCTCGGTCATCTGGTGGCCCAGTTGGACGCGGCCCAGCGCGCCGGGGCCTCGGGCCCCGTGATTCAGGTGAAAGCGGAGGAGCTGCGCAGCGTCCACCGCATGCTCCACCAGCACGACCGTGCATACCCTGATGAGCAGCCCGGCCTCCGAGAAGAGGCGGTGACCGCGATGAACCGCGTCACCAGGGTCGGGAACGGGAACCTCGCGGTGAACCTGCGACCGGACTGCGACATCGTCCTGCCACATCAGATCGCCGAGGAGGCGACCCGGGCCCTGGACGTCGTCGCCCGCATCACGCCCTATCCGAACGGCTCCCCGGCCTGGCGTGACTACCTCACCCGGTTTCTGGAGCGATACAGCATGGGCACGGTCGTCCCGGTACGGGAACTCACCGACCCCGACACCGGCCTCGGCTTCCCCGTGAGCTACCGCGGCACCGTCCTGCCCCGGCCCGTCCTGGCGACGACCCCGCGCGACGAGCATCTCCTGGCTATGGCCCAGAACGCTGCTCTGACCTCTCGTCGAGAGATCGTCCTCACCGAGGAGGACATCGAGGCGCTTTCAGTCGGAACGCCGACTCAAGTTCCCGCACACGCTGAGTTCGTCTTCACCGTGCTGGCGGAGTCCCAGCAGGCCCTGGACGAAGGCCGCTTCACGCTCTCGACCGTCGGGCTGTCCCTCGCGGCCGGCATCACGACCGGGCGGTTCCTGCCCACGCTCGAACGAGCGGACCTCGATCGGGTGGCCGCCGTGCACGCCGCGCTGCCCACGCTGACCGAAGGTGCCGTCCGCGGGCAGGTCTCCGGCCCGCCGCTCAAGGTCCCGGTCAACAACGTGAGCCGCTCGCCCGTCGTCGCGCCCGAGCTGGTGGCGGTGGGCGAGCACAACCCCGCTGCGACCCTGGACCTCGATGACCTAGGCGTCGTCGCGGACTCGAACCGCTTCTACCTCCTGTCGATGTCCACTGGGCGCGTCATCGAGCCGACGGTGATGAACGCCGTCGAGCTGTCGAGCGGCACCCACCCGATGATCCGGTTCGTCTGCGAGCTGGCCCGCTCGCACACCGCCGTCCTGATCCCGTTCTTCTGGGGTGCGGCTGGCCAACTGCCATTCCTGCCCGAGGTCCGCGTGGGCCGCACCGTCCTCTCCGAGGCCCAGTGGCGCTTGCGGCTGCGCGACCTCGGCGACGGACACGATTGGCTGGAGCGCTTCATCAACTGGCGTTGCGCCTACGGCGTACCGCGTACGGTCTTCGTCGGTGCCACGGACCAGCGACTGCGGCTTGACCTTGACAAGTCGGTCCACCAAGAACTCCTGCGCGCCGAACTCCGGCGGCAGGACACGGCCGTCCTGCGCGAAGCTCCCGAAGAACGGGCCTACGGCTGGATCGGACGCGCTCACGAGGTTGCCGTAACGCTCGCCTCCGACCAGCAGCCCACCCCCGCACCTGTCGTCCGCTCCTCCTCCGGCGAAGCCTCGGCCCGGGTGCCTGGAGCCTCGCACTGGGCTTACGTGAAGCTCTACGGCAGCGCGGCTCGTCTGCCCGAGGTGCTGACGGCACACCTGTCCCGCCTCTTGGATGAGGGATGGGACTCTCCCCCTGCGGCCTGGTTCAGCCGCTATGCCGACCCTGACGCGCACCTCCGCCTGCGGCTGCGCCTCCCGGGCCCCGGAGCGTTCGGCCCCGCGGCGGATGCCGTCGCTCGCTGGGCGGCCGACCTCCGGCGAGAAGGTCTGATCCAGCGGGTGCAGTGGGACACCGATCGCCCCGAGACCGGCCGCTACGGCACCGGCCTGGCGCTGGAAGCGGCTGAGGAGTACTTCGTCGCCGACTCAGCGGCAGCCGTCAGGCAGCTGGCCTTGGCGGTCCCGGCCGGAGTCCAGCCCGCCGTCACCGCCGCGTCCTTTATGAACATCGCCTCCACCTTCCTCGGCTCCCGCAAGGCCGGCTGCACCTGGCTGCTCCAGCACCTTCTGCGCCGCGACGGAACGGCCGTCCCGCACGACCTGCAAGCCCTCGCGCTGCGGCTTTCGGACCCGGCCGGACGGAACGGCCTCGCCTCCCTGAACGGCGGGGACGCAGTGGTCACCGCATGGGAAGCACGCGGCGAAGCCCTGAACCGCTACCGCCAGATGCTGGCGGGCAGCTGCCCGGAGAGCGTGTTGCCCTCTCTCCTCCACATGCACCACAACCGCGTCGCCGGAATCGACAGCGCCGCAGAGGCAACCTGTCGCCGGATGGCCAGAGCCGCAGCCCTGGCCTGGACCCACCGCCCGGAAGGAGCTGTGGCATGACGACAACGCTGCCAGCCGCCGACACCTTCCCCCGCCAGTCCCTCGCCCACGGTTCACTCGGAACCGCCTTGCTCCAGATCGAGCGGGCCCGGCGGGGCACTGGGGAATGGCGAGACGTCCACCGCACCCTCGCCGGGATCGGCCCCCTGGCCGACGGCCCGGAGGCGAACCTGTTCCTCGGCGCCCCCGCGATGGCCTTCGTCTTGCACCTCGCCGCCGACGGCACCGACCGGTACGCGGGCGCGCTGCACACCCTCGACGGCATCGTGGCCGAGCACACCCGCCAGCGGCTGTCGGCCGCACACGCCCGGATCGACGCCGGTCGTCGCCCCTCCTTCGCGGAGTACGACCTTTTCCGCGGTCTGACCGGTATCGGGGCCCTGCTGCTGCGGCGACAGCCCCACGGCCCTGAGATAAGGGGCGTCCTGGAGTACCTGGTCCGCCTGAGCGAGCCTGTCGCCGATTCGGCGGGCGGGCCCCTCCCCGGCTGGTGGGTCGGCCACGCGCCTGCCAGCGACAAGACCGCCACACCGGGCGGCCATGCGAACGCCGGACTCGCGCACGGCATCACCGGACCGCTCGCCCTCCTCTCCCTGGCCCTGCGCGCGGGTGTCACAGTGGACGGACACGAAGCAGCCATCCGACGCATCTGCCAGTGGCTCGACCAAGTCCGCCAGACCCACGCTCACGGACTTCGCTGGCCCCGGTGGATCAGCCGCCTCGGTGCCGCCCCCGGACATGCAGCAGCCCCCGGCTGGTGCTACGGCACGCCCGGGATCGCTCGTGCGCAGCAACTCGCGGCCATTGTGCTTGAGGACGCGGACCGTAAGCGCATGGCCGAGCGTGCCCTGATGTACTGCCTCGCCGACTCTCACCAGATCGACCTGATCGCCGACCGTGGGCTCTGCCACGGCTTCGGCGGCGTCCTGCGAGCGGTCCAACGCGTTGCGGAAGACGCCGATACCCCGGCCGACTACCGCCACCGGTTCAACTTCCTTATCGGGAGGTTCACGCTGGCTCCGGCCTCCGATGAAAGCGGCCTCCTGGTCGGCAAGGCGGGAGCCGCCCTCGCCTTCCAGGGCGCCGAAGTCGACACCACCCCCCAAGGGCAGTGGGACGCCTGCCTGTTGCTGACGTGAGGAGTCCGGCCGTGCACCGCACAGACCGTCTGGAGGACGCGGTCCTGGCTGTTCTCGGCGGGGTCTCCGTCGAAGACGCAGCCCGCACCGCCGACACGGAACCCGCGCTACTGTCCGAGGTCATCGAGCGGTACCAGGACGCCGGTCGGGCGGCGCTCGAAGCCGAGCCGTCCGGCTGGCACCAAGCAAACATCCGCTTCACCGACTACCCGACAGGCCACCGGATCTTCCGCGCCTACCTCCAGCCGGCCCTTCGCACCGGGCCAGTGGGTAGCTGGTGGTTCGTCCGCAAGCACCCGCACTGGCGGTTGCGCTACTACCCCGCACCGGGCTCCACCGCCGAGGACGCCGTCCGCCACGTCGCCGAGGCGCTCGACAGCTCCGTCTCCTGGAACGTGACCGCGGAGTGGAGCGCCGCTCAGTACGAACCGGAGGTGACCGCCTTCGGCGGCCCGGACGGAATGGCCCTCGCGCACGAGCTGTTCCACGCCGACAGCGTCGGCGTGATCGAGTACCAGGCTGCGGAGACCCACCGGCAAGCAGGATTGGACGCCAAGGCGGTTTCTCTCCTGGCCATGTCGATGATGATGCGCTCTGCGGGCCTGGAGTTCGGCGAGCAGGGCGATGTGTGGGGGTTGGTCGAAGTACGGCGTCCGCTCACAGACGACGTCACCTCCGATCAGGTCAGCACCATGGTTGAGCCCATGCGCAGACTCCTCTTGGCAGACGCTCAATCCCTTCTCGAATCCGAAGCGCTCGCGCACGTTCAGCCATGGATCAGTGGCCTGGAGACCGGCGGACGGGCGCTCGAACAGGCGGCGGCGGCTGGAAAGCTCAGCCTTGGAATGCGCGGAATCCTCGCGCGGCACGTCATCTTCCACTGGAACCGGATGGGCTTCACCCTCCGCCAGCAATCCATCTGGTCCCGCGCAGCCCGAGAAGCGGTTCTCGGACGCTGAGCT
Organism: Kitasatospora sp. MBT66; assembly: GCF_000710405.2. Taxonomy (NCBI): domain Bacteria; kingdom Bacillati; phylum Actinomycetota; class Actinomycetes; order Kitasatosporales; family Streptomycetaceae; genus Kitasatospora; species Kitasatospora sp. MBT66. The sequence continues at coordinate 1,434,847 of NZ_JAIY01000006.1, forward strand.
GAGGGCGCTTCCCCAACTGCCCCCCACGGCGCGCTTCTCCTCGTCGCCACCAAGTAGGAACTCCCCCAACCAGCGCGATGGCCCGGACACTCGGGCCACCGCCCCCGCCGGGAGGCGTCCACAATGCAGCAAGTCCCCACTGTGCCCCACAGTCACCTGAAACTGGCCGACACCCCCAATGCGGCCGGCTGGGCCAGGCTCCACGCCCGTGATGTGCTGGGCCGCTGGCAGGTGCCTCCCGACCTGATCGACTCCATCCTGTTAGTGCTCTCGGAACTCGTCACCAACGCGATCCAGCACCCAAACGACGTGAAGCAGCCCGAACGGCTGACCTCTGCGGTGCTGTCCAAGGTGCAGCTGATCGGCCTGGACCTCCAGCTGCGCGGCCCGACCGTCCTGGTACAGGTCACGGACAACGACACACGCCCCCCAGCGCCGAAGACTGTCAGCACCGATGCTGAGCGCGGACGCGGACTCTTCCTGGTCGAGCACATGAGTAGCCGATGGGGGTACTACCACCCGCCGAACGGTGGCAAGACCGTCTGGGCTGAGGTCCGCCCCGGCACCACGGCACCGAGACCTCGGACAGCAACCGCCAGAGAACCGTCGAACCGGGCAGGACGGCCACGGCCGTACGAGCCCATCACCGACGAACACCTTCCCGTCGACGACCCGCACCTCATGGGCCGCGTCCTGGTAGCACTCCGCCAAATCTGATGCCGCTGCCCCGCAGCGGACTGACCCGCGACGACCATCCGTGCTCCAGCCCTTTTGCTATTGCCCCGTCCACATCCTTCACGAGGAGCTTCACCATGCAGCCCGCCGGTTCGGACCTGCCCGCCGATTCCGCGTTGCGCGACCAGATCGACGCCGCGACTGCCGAGAGCGATGCCTTCCTGACCGCCAGAGGGGCCTCTGTCCCGGTGTTCATGGGCCGGCCAGCCTGGCAGCGCTTAGCCCTGGAAGCCCTCATGGCCGCAGTCTGGTCCGGGACGGCGCGGCTGTGCGTGCACATCAGGCCGGACCGGCTCGTCTCGACGCCGACCGTGGTCTGGGTCGAGGCGCCGGAGACGGTCTGCTGCCCACCGTGCGATTTGGCGCGCAGGCTGGAGGAGGCGCGTACTTGCCAGGGGTGCGGGACCCGGGGCTCGCTTACCGGCGGTACCGAGTGCGCGGCGCCGGCCGGGCCGATGTCCGTCACCGCGCTCTGGTGCCAAGCATGCCCGCCGCCGACAGCTCCGTCGGACGCAGGCCGCCGTGGCCGTACCCGTAAGAAGCGTTCTCGCAGGCGTGGTCGTTGAAGGCTGCCGTGACGCTGGGCGTTCGCCACCGACACTGCTCAGACCGGATCGGACTACACGGGCAGTGCGTCCTGCACGTTGTCCGGCGGGATGCTGTTGTGCGGGTAATCCGTCGTGGTCCGGTGGCCGTACGGGGATTCGGGCTGCGGCGGGGTCGGTGCTGCTGCTTCCGCGGGCTCTGCGCTCTGCCGGTTGCGGTCGGCCCGCACGGTCAGTTCCTCCCGGAGGCCGGACGCCCGGCCGTCGGCGTTGCGCGCGGTGCGGCGTGCCTTGGTCGCCTCGGTGCGGAGGGCCTTGGCCGCCTCGGCGTCCTTGTCCTTGGCTCGTCGCAGCAGGGCGGCCTTCGTTGCCTGCGGCAGATCGGCTTCGGTGAGCACGGCTTCATGCTCACCGGCGGGCCCGGCCTGGGGGGCGACTTCGCGGAGCCGTTCCTTCGCGCTCTCCAGCTCCTGTTCGGTCGTGTGGCGCGTCCGGACGAGGTCTTCGCGCTCTGCCTCGGCGGCGGTCCGCTGGTCACCGCGCAGGACGGGACGACCGAACCGTCCGGTGGCGGCCAGCTGCTGCTCGATCCCGCCGATGCGGGCCTGGGTGCCGTGCAGCCGGGCGGTGTGTTCGGCGATGACCTCTTCCAGGGCGCGCATGTCGCGGATCGCCTCGGCGCGTCCGGCGACTTCTTGATGCCGACGGCTGAGCGCGAGCACGTTGGGGCCCGTCCCGGCGGTCGCGCTCTGCTCGGCGCGGCCCGCGGCGTCCTCTGCCTTCTCGGCGGCCGTCCTGGTGGCACGTGCTGCTGCGGCGGCCTTGCGCGCGGCGTCGCGCAGGGCCTCGCTGGTGAGGTGGGCGTAGGGACGGGCGGCGGCCGGCTGCCGGGGCTCGGGGGCTGCGGGCGGCGTCGCGGCTCGGTTGGCGGCGCCGGTGGTACGGCGGGGTCCAGGCTGCGGAGCGGTCTCCTCGATGTCGTCCTGCTCGGCGGTGTCGCCGGTGCCGGGGGCGCGCGGGATCGGCAGGTCGGGGACGATGTGCCGGACGTGGGCGGGGACGGCGGCCGTCGGGAGTTCGGTGAGGATCATTCGTTCCTCGGTGCCGGTCTCGATCTCGCGGATGAGGCCCGCGACCGCCCGGTCAAGCTGTTCCTGGTCGGTGAGCGCTTCGCCTGCGCGGGCACGGTCGGCGTCGGTCTCGTAGACGGACAGCGGCAGGAAGAGGTGCGTCTCCTTCTTGTCGCGGCTCATCATCGTGTAGAGCGCGTTGGCCTGCGCGCCGGGACCGTAGACCAGGGCTTCCTGCACGCTGAGGCCCTGGCTCTTGTGGCCGGTGATGGCATACCCGAGGCTGAGGCCACCGTGGGCGATGTAGTCGGCGTCCACCCATTCGGCGACGTCGCGGTGACCGTCCTCGGTCTTCGCCCTCCACTCGACCAGGACACGGCGGTCCTCGTCCACCGCGACCACCAGTCCGCGGAGCCCGTTCAGGACGTCCTCGTGCGCTCCCCGGCTCCGCTTGCTCCGGTAGTCGTTGGACCGCAGGAGGACCTGGTCACCGACGGACAGGGCGAGTTCACCGCCGCCGGCCAGGGCGAAGAGGTATTCCGGGCCGGTGAGAGCGCCGCTGGCCTTCCGCAGCGCCCGGGCCCCGACGTTGAGTTCCTCCACGATCTCGTTGGTGGCCGCGAGCATGAGCAGCTGCTGCACGGCGGTGTGGTCGTCGGTGTGCGCGGCGCGCTTGTCGGCCCAGACCGTGAGCATCGCAGCGAGCGCCTCGTCCTTGTCGGCGAGGGCGTGCACGCGGCCGGTTCCGGCGAACGTGCGGAGCGCGTCCGTGCGGTTGTCGTCGCGCCACAGGGCGAGCGCCCGGCGCTCGATCGTGTCCCGTTGCCGGAAGTTCTCCGTGAGGCTGAGCCCGCCCACGATGCTGTGGATGGCGGCGAAGGACCCGCCGATGCCCGGCGAGTGCAGCTGCTTGGGGTCGCCAACGGTCACGATCTTCGTGCCGGTCGTGGCGGCGTGGGCCAGCAGTTCGGCGATGTCGCGGTCATCGCACATCGCGGCCTCGTCCACGACCAGCACGTCAACGCCGGTGAGGCCGGGGCCGCCGGTGCGGATGCCGGTGAGCCAGGAGGCGAGGGTGCGGGAGGTGATGCCAGCTTCCGCCTTGAGGTTCGCGGCGGCGACGGCGGCGGTGCTCGCGCCGGCGATGACGAGTCCGTTGGCTTCCCACGCGGCCCTCGCGGTGTTCATGATCGTGGTCTTGCCCGCGCCTGCGATGCCTTCGACCGCGTCGATGCCGTGGCCTGCGGTCAGCAGCCGTTCGAGGACGGCGCGCTGTTCGGCGGAGAACTCGAACTCGCCGCCGTGCTGGGCTTCGACGGCGGACAGGGTCATGGCGACGGTGTCGCCGGTGACGACGGCTGCCTGCTCGTTGAGGCGGTTGGTGGCCTCGGTGACGATGAGTGCTTCGGCAGCGACCACGTCGGCCGTGGTGTAGCGGTCGGCGTGGGTGAAGTGCTGGGCGCCCTTCGGGTTCAGCTTGACTGCGTACCCGGCGTGCCGCAGGACGGAGTTGGTGAGCTGCTCGGCTTCGTCCGCGTCGGCGACGCCGTACGGGAGGGCGTCCAGGACGGCGGCGATGGCGGCGGCGTGGGTGAAGTCCTTGCTGTGGCTGGTCAGGCCGGTCTTGGGGTCGAAGACCTGGGCGCACAGCTGGTCCAGGTCCGGGTTCTGGCCCGTCCGGTCCTGTTCGATGGCGCTGGCCGTGATGGCGTCGGGGTCGTCACCGGCGGCGCGGCCCTCGGCCTGCCAGTAGGCGCGCAGGACGTCGTCCTCGACTCCGGCGGCTTCGCCGTTCTTCGCGGCTTTGGACGCGGCGGAGGCGGCGGTGCGCTCGCGGGTGGTGGCGCTGTCGTAGTCGATGCCCAACTTGCTGAGCAGGTCCCGCACCTGGCTGTCGCGCTTGCTGAACAGGCGGATGGTGGCTTCGGGGATCGCCGCGATCTCCCACGCGCCGGTCCGCTCCTCCCGGCGGAAGCTGATGCCGAAGGTGTCGGTCAGCTCGCGGCGGATGCGGGCGTTCATGAGGGACTGCGTCGCGCGGGCGTGCCGGTGCAGGTCCCGCCCTCCGCCGGCCACGGTGGACCACTGGCCGTCCTCGGTGCTCTTGACCATGTTGGCCAGGGTGAAGTGCAGGTGGAAGTGGGGGTCGCCGAACGGGGCGCCGTCTACGGGCCGGGCGGCGCGGTGCACCATCATCCAGCCGGAGAAGCCGCTGGTGGGCACGGTCTCGGCCTCGGCGCCGTCACCGTGCCGTCCGCGCATCGCGTAGGCGGTCCATCGTTCCAGCGCGCTGATGGACTCGCGGCCGGCTGCGGTGTAGATGCCCTCGACCTGGGCGGCGATCTCCTCGGGCGCGTAGGCGAGGAACGCGGACTTGGACTTGGCGAGGTCGAGGGTGACGTCCGCGCCGAACCGGCCGACCTGCACCCGCCCTTCGAGCAGGGCGGCCCTGATCTCCTCGGCGTCCCACACCTCTTCGGGTGCGAGCCCGGCGGCCTTGGCCATGGCGACGGCTTCGCGGACGTCCATGGGCAGGTCGCGGAGGCGGCGGCGGCCTTCGCCTGCGGTCTGGGTGTACCGGCGCTGCATGGAGGCGGCGGTGAACAGGTCGGCGGGCTGCTGCCCGGTCTCGGCGGCGCGGGCCTGGACGGCGCGCAGGAGCGGGCGGGCGTCCAGGCGGCCACCGGCTTCGGCGGCCATGGCCTTCTGCAGAGCGTCTTCGCCGTAGAGGTCGACGGCGTCGACTCCGACCGCACCGGCGAGCTTGAGCAGGGTGGAGGCCGGGACGCGGTGGGATTCGCCGAACCGCTGGAGCTGGTTCTCCATCCTGCGGAAGGCGTCCTTCTTCCGCTCGGAGTCCAGCAGGCTGGCGGGGGTGACGCCGCGTTCGGCGGCGGTGCGGCGGATGGCGCGGACCAGCGGGGCGGCGGGCAGCTTCGCGGCGGGGGCGATGGCGAGCTTGGGTTCCACGAGGGTCTTGCCGGTGTTCGGGTCCTCGCCGTGCATGAGCCTGCGGGCGGCGTTGAAGTCCTCGGGGGCGAGGATGCTGCCGGGGGTGATGCCGAATTCGTTGAGGCCGCCGCCGATCCACACAAGGGGGCGTTCGCTGGCGTCGAGGTGGTAGTCCACCTGTCCGTCGGCGGCCGGGCGCGGGAGGTCCTGGTCGTCGTACAGGTCGCGGGCGTTGAGGCCGGCTGCGGCGGCGAGCTCGACGGCGTCGAACCCGGTGAACCTCGGGTTCTGCGCGTTCCGGAGTTGGGTGCGGGCCCGGAAGAACGCCTTCTTGGCCTCGGTGGTGCCGAGCAGTGCGGCGACGGTGGTCCCGGTTGCCTCGGCCCTGGCCTCGATGGCGGCGATGAGCGGCTCGGCGTCGACCAGGACCGGCTTCCCGCAGCCGTGGCCGCCGGTGAGGCGGTATTCAATCTGCTCGTCGGAGGGGCCGATCATGGTCACCCACGCCATCGGCCCACTCACCCCCCGTGCTCTTCCGGTCAGATCCGGTCGTCTTTGAGGATTGTATCGTCACGAAGTGACGATACCTTGGTCCTCAAAATTCAAGATCATGATCAACCTGGGGAAGGTCGGGCACTCGTGGGGGCCTGGTCGCTGCTGCGGATCGGGCTCGTTCGAGGCCGGGGGTGCTGTCGGACTGTTACCTCGGTCGGTCGGGTGTCGAGGTAGGGGTGGGCCTGGGCGTCACGGTCGGTGTGCGGTCCTGGCCTGCTGCTGTGCCTGGTGTTCGGGCGGGGGTGCCGCTGGGTCGGATCAGGCGGCCGGCGGACATGCAGTGGCCTCGGACTGCCGGACGGTCGGCTGCGGCGGTTGCGAGCAGGCTTCCTCCTCGTGCCATGCCGCACCGAGGGCCTGCACGGCCGTCTCCAAGCGGGCAACTGCCTGGCTCCACGCGCTGTCACCGGAGTCGGACCTGTCCCACTTGGCGGCAGCTCCCACCAGGGCCCGCACTTCGTGCTCGACCTGGTCGCACCACGGCCCCAGAGCCCTCGACACCACGCGCACCGCGCCCAGCTCGGCGACGAGGTCGGTGGCCACCGGCTCGGTGGCTTCCTTCGCCGCGCGCAGGGTCGACCGCAGCGCAGACTCGCACTCCTCGGTGTCGCGGCGCGGCGGCTCCACCTGTGCCTCGTCGGGTGTGAGCCGGTCCCCGGTGTCCGGGGCGAAGAACGGGCCGAGGCGCTGGGCCCACCGAGCTCTCATCGCCTGCCAGGCGGCAGCCGCATCCGCCGCCGACCGGCGCTGCTGGCGACTGGTCTCCACCAGTCGGCTGGCGCACCGGGCCACATGTGCCACTGCGGCGGCTGCCGCCGTGGCGGTGGCCTCCTGCTGCGGGCCGAACGACCGCTCGACTGCCTCCGCGGCCTGGTCGTCGGTGATCGGCCACGCCCGCTGGATCGTGTCGTATTCGCGGAGCTGTTCGCGCTTCCACTCCCGGAGCAGGTCGGCGGGGTAGTGCGCGGGGGTCTCGTCGACTTCGGCAGCGTGTTCGAGACACAGGGGCAGGAGGTTCCCGGCGCTGCGGTTGTCGGCTTCGGGCATCTGCTGGTCCCATCGCGGGCCGCCCTGGCGCCGCGCGTGGATGTGGGCGATGCGGCTGTTGAGGATCGTCTCCCCGGTCTCGTTGTTCATCCGGTAGAGCGGCCTCGGGCATTCGGGCTTGCCGCACCGGAAAGCCGTGGCGTAGAGCTGTTTTACGGTCGCTTCGGTCGGCGGTCGGTACTCGGGCTGGGCCGGTCGCGTGTGCCCGGTCATCGGAGGTCCGCCTTCTGCGTCGGCCTGATGGGGTCCGCGTGTCCAACGACGACGGATGCCTGCGGATACGGGGTGGCTGTCGAAGCAAAGGTCCCCCGCTCCATCGGCTGGAGCGGGGGACCTTCCGGTGCCACCGGGTGGGCTTGGGGCCGGCCGAACTAGGCCAGCGGCCACTCGCCGGGCGGCACGGGTGCCTGACGCTGGGCTTCGCGCACAGCCTCGTCAGTGCCGCACGTGGTGCAGATCGGGACGTCCCGGCCGGTGGTCACCCGGGAGCGGGCGGGCCGTTCGCCGAGTGGGCCGCCGCAGCGCGGACAGCGGGGGTCGGTCAAGGTCAGTCCTCCTCGGGGTGGGCGCGGGCCGACTTGAGGATGTTGTTCCAGGTCGGCCGGGAGTAGGGCTTCTCCGTGAGTTCCAGGAGCTGCGGGATCAGCTCGGCGTTCGTGGCCTTGGGGTTGGCGGCGAGGGCCTGCCGGGCGAGGGTGAGTCGTTCGTCCCCCTGGTACGGGTAGGCCACCCGGGAGCCGGTGCCGGTGGGGCGTCCGCCGGCGTGGCCGCGGCCCTTGCGGTCGGCGAGGTACTGCCACAGCCGCCAGCGCTTCCACTTCGGGCGGCGGCGGGTGGGCAGCTCGTCCCAGTCGTCGGGGTCGGGCCAGCCCTCCGGCGGGGTCTTGACGTAGTGGGAGACGGTGGTGGAGTCGGCGAAGCCGCAGATCTTCGCGGCCTCGGCCGGGCCCACCATCTCCTCCGGGTCGCCGTCCAGCTTCGGCGCGTTGGTGGTGTTCGCGGCGGCGCGGCTGCGCTGCAGCTCGTGGTGCCACGTCGCCCACTCGACGCTGTCCCAGTGCATGACGCCGTCGATGATCTCGGCGGCCGGGTGCCCGTTGCTCTCCCTGTTCACCCAGAGGTTCTGGAGGGTGGATTCGCTCAGGCCGTGGACCCTGCGCAGGTCCGTGCGTGAGTAGCGCGTGCGGCCGGTCTTGGCGGGCACGGTCGTCTCCTGTTGGTGGTCGTGGTCGTTCGGGGTGGTCACTGGGTCTCGTCCGGCTCGGGGACGGGCGTCCAGGTGCGGCTGCCGGTGGGTTCGAGCCGGGTGAGGGTGGCTATCTCTGCCAGGGGGACGGCGGCAGCCCAGTCGTCGTGGGCGGGGTGGCCCACGGGGAGGTTGAGCACGAGGTGCCGGCCGGTGCGGGGGAAGTCCTCAACGAGGACGTAGCTGTCGGTGGCCTTGGCGCCGATGCTGTTACCGCCCCTGAGCTGGACGGTGTCCCCGGGCTGGGGACAGTCGGCGTGCCGATCGCATAGCATGGTGCTGTTCTTTCTGGTGAGAGAACACCCGGACGGCCAGCGCCATGTTGCCAAACTCGCGCTGGCCGTCCTTTGTTGTCCTGGTGGTGCGGGTGCCGGTTCGGCACCCGCCGGGGCGAAGGTTGCCCACTCCGCAGACGGCGGAGTAATTGAACCATCTTTGAGTCGGGCGGCGGTGCTCTGGCCCGGGGTGCGGCGGTCATCAGAACAGGGCTTCCTGGTCGGTGGGGCCGGGGCCCGGGGCGGCGGGCGGCCGGGGAACGCGGAGTTCGTAGCGGGGGCGCCCGTTGTGCGGGGGCGCGTGCTCCTCACGGTGGTGACGGCTCCACGCCACCAGCGGGGCACCCTGGTCCAGCCACCCGGGCGGGTAGCGGGAGGTCAGCTGTGCCCACCGTGCCCGGTCGCGCGGGAGTGCCCACCGGTCCGTAATGGTGGTGAGGGGCGGCAGCTCGCGCCACCCGGGGAAGGCGTGGTCGTGCGCCTCCTCCACGGCCGGGTTGTCGCCGTCGCCGTACCCGTCGCCCTGGTGGACGGGGCCCTCCCATCCGCAGGCCAGACACCCGCCCCGGAACTCCTCCGTCTCCCGGCGCCCGGTCCGGCGGCTGCGGGTGAGCAGGGTCGGGGTGTGGTGCTCGGGCGGGTCGAGTTCGTGTCCGAGGTCGCTGTACTCGCCGCCGGGGTGGCCGTGGCGGATGTGCCACGTCCGCGGGGCGCTGTCCGTGGGTTCCCGTGTCCGCCCGTTGCGCACCCGCCAGTAGTGCGTCTGCCGCGCGCGGGCCCCGGCCGGCTCGGTGACGGTCGTGGTCACGGCCGACCGTCCGGGGTGGCGGCGAGCACTTCGCGCAGGGGGTCGGCGAGCACGGCCTGTTCTGCTGGGGAACCCTGGAAGCGCGGGCCGTAGGCACGGCGGATCGCGCGGCGGGCGTCCTGGTGGCGGCTTCGGCCGGGGTCGTACGGCGACCGGTCGAGTACCTCGTAGCCGTACTGGGTGAGCACGTCGGCAACGAGCGCGCGGACCTGTACGGGGTCGAGGGTGTGGAGGTCGGTCTCCGCCGGTGCCGCGAGGAGTACGCGGATCAGGTCGGTCGCGCTGAGCCGGGGTTGGAGGGGTATCCCGATTCGGTGGACGCCGTCCTTGCTCGGGGTGGCGGCTCCTCGTCGACCGGGGGCCCCGGTGGTGCTGCGGAGTGTGGTCGTCTGGTCCATCGTGCTGGCTCTCGGAGAGTCGGGGTGGCGGGGCAGGCCCGGTCAGAACAGGGTGTGGTCGGCGCGGACGGCGGCTTCGCGGAAGGCGCGGGCGGCGTCGGCGGCGGTGCGGCCGGGCTCGGCGCTCCACCGGTCGATGACGTCCCGGTGCTGGTCCTTCGCGGCGGCGGGGTCGGCGGCTTCCGCGGGGCGGCCGGTGAGGGTTTCGGCGAGCAGGGCGAATGCCTCGTCCCGGGCCCCGTGGATGCGGGCCCAGTCGTAGGTGCGGCCGGCGGCTCCACGTCCTTCTCCGGCTGCGACTTCGAGGGCGCCGCGCGGCCAGCACGGAAGGAGGGCGGTACGGCCGGGGCCGGCGAACAGGCGCGGGCCCTGGTGGATGCCGACGTGCTCGATGTGGTGGGCGGCCCACTCCAGGATGGCGGCCGGGTTGTCGGCGATGACGATGCTCTCGGGGGTGTAGCGGATCAGCATGGGGGTGTCCATCTCGGTGGTGCCCGGGGGCGGCGGCGCCGCCCCCGGGTTGGTCGGTCTACTGCTGGTAGGCGGGGATCAGTTCGCGGACGCGGTCCGGGCCGACGCATCCGCCCTCGTGGCGGTGAAGGCTCGGCAAGTCGCCGTTCCTCCCGCGCAGGTGCGACCAGAACTTCGGGCCGATCCACCCGCACAGCTCGCAGAGCAGGACCCAGTGGTTGTCACTGCCGGGGAACCCGGTGAGGACCGCCCGCCACCGGAGGTTCGCGAGTCCGGCGAACGCGGTCTCGGCGCTCTTGGTGTTGCGGTCGTTGACGGGCATCCGCGGGTGCAGCAGCGGTACGGGGCCGGTCAGCGGCTGGGGTTCTTCGGCGCGGATCTGGCCCAGGGGGACGGCGGTGATCCGACCGGCGGCGTACTCCTGCGTGAGGCGGACGGCCGCCTTCTCGATGCCGGGGACGCCGACCTTGGGGCGGCCGATGTTGCGCTCCCCCGCGCTGGTCACGACCCACCAGTCCCGGTGCCACCGGTAGGCGCGGCCGATGACCAGGTCCGGCCCGATGATCACGGGGTACCGGGATTCGAGGTCGGGGGTGCCGATGCGGAAGGGCATGGCGGTGAGGACGACGGTTCGTTCGAGGTTCTGGGTGGTCATGGTGGGGCCCTGTTCTGGTGAGAGAGGGGGCCCGCCCCGGGGCGCTCGGCCGCCGGGGCGGGCGCGGCGGTCCTACGCGGCCTGGGCCGGTGCGGCGGGCTGCATCTCGTCGGCGCTCTTGCGGCCCGCGACGTCGTCGTAGGGGGCGGTGGAGGTCCAGCCGTCGTATCCGTCGTCGGTGGCGCGGACAATGGTCTTGCCGGTGCCGTTGAAGATGTGCGGGATGGTGAGCGACTTCGGGTTGACGCGCAGGACCTCGTACCAGGTGCCTCGGTGGAGCGCGAAGTCACCGCGCTTGAAGTCGGCCTTCGTCCAGACCTTGAAGCCCTTGGCCTCGGCGTCCTTGATGACCTGCTCCCACAGCTCGATCTCCTCGGTCAGCTCCTCGTGCCGGATGGTCAGCTCCGGGTCGTCGGGGTTGCGGGAGTACCCCTTCGCCGACTCGCCGCGCGCCCACTTCTCGACCGCGCGCAGGTCGGCCCGCAGCTTGTCCAGGCGCCGGAGGGTGCGGCCGGGGTCCTTGCGGAACCGCTCGTAGTTGGCGGCGGCCTTCTGCCGGTCGGCCCAGTGCTGGGCGCGGTCGCCTTCGCTGATGCTCTTGCGCATCGAGGTGTCCATGCGCTCGCGGTCGCGGCGCGCGCGGCCCTCCGAGTGGTGGCCGACAAGGATCGGCTGGCCGAACTCGAACCGCTCCGATATCGCGTGGGCGGACTTCCACGCGGCCGTGGAGTTCCGGGCGGCGTTGTCGGCGTACCCGCCGAAGCGGTCGGCGCGGTCGGCGGCTCGCTCCTCCCGGTCCTGCTCGGCCTCGGCGAAGCTGCGGCGGTCGGCGTTGTCGACGGTCAGGGTGGCGTCGAGGCCGGCGTCCCGCAGCCGCTGGGCGAGGAGTTCGAGGTTGGGGGTGTAAGCGGCGTGGTCACGGCTGTGCGGGAGGTACCAGCAGTCGAGGTTCCTGCTCCAGCGGAAGCCCTGGCGCAGGGTGCGGCCGTACTCGCGGAGTTTCAGGATCTCGGCCGATCCGTCGCCCCGGGCGCTGCCGGTGATGAGAGTGCCTTCGCGGCGGGTGTGGGTGATCTCGATGGTCATTGAACTGGTGGTTTCTGGTGAGAGTTTTTGGCCGCCCGGAGGGCGGACGGGGTGCTGGAAGCGGTGAGCACCACCGGGGGCGGGCCGTGAGGGACGAGCGGTCCGCCGCCGTCGCGCCCCGCGCGACGGCAGGGGCTGCCGCGCCCCCGCGGGGCGCGTCCTTCGCGGTCCGGTGCCCGCCGTCGGTCGGCGGAGCCGCTAGGCGGAGTCGGCCGGCGGCGGTGAACGCACCGGACCGTGCCTGCTGCCGCCCCGAAGGGGTGTCCGCTCGGGTGTGGGGGCCCGCCGGTCCGGAGGTGTTGCCCTCCCCCGGACCGGCGGGGCCTTCGTCAGCTGCGGCGGGTGGCCGGGGCGGCTTCGATCCGCTCGCGGACGGCGCGGTTCACGGCGTCGATGAGGTCACGCCCGTCGTCGTAGGCGAACCGGCCGAGCGTCAGGCTGGCGGCGATGTCGCAGAACGTGCCCTGGTCCATGGTGGTCAGCGTGTCGTCAAGCGGGGTCAGCTCGTGGGGGAACATCGCCTGGACGCTCAGGCCCGGCACCGGGATGCCCATGGTGTAGTACCAGACGACGACCATTCGGGCCTCGTCGGCGAAGTCCGCCCCGCCCCAGGGGCCGACGACGAGGGCCGGGCGGGGGTCGAGCTGGTGGCCACTGGCCCAGGGTCCGGCGGTCACGAGGGTGGCGGTGGGGAAGTCCTTGACGGTGGGGGTCTGGGTCTCGGTGGTCATCGTCCGTGCTGCCTTCTGGTGAGAGGTTCCGCCGGGGCCGGTCGGCCCCGGCGGGGGTGTCGGTCGGGGGTGTTGCCCTCCCCCTTCCGACATCATTAATTAAACCATGTTTTCAGATCTGGGTCAACCGGCTGCGGCAAGTTCGCGGCGGCGCTCGGCGGCAGCGGTGACGGCCTGCGCGATGGCGCGGCCGGTCTCGACGGCGCGGACGGCGGACTCGTGCACGGGGGGCTTCTTGTCCTGGGTGATGATGCCCGCGAGCGGGGGCATGACGGCCGGGCCGGGGGTGATCTTGAGGATCAGGGCGGCGACGTGGGCGGCTGAGGCGACCTCGGCGAGATGCTGGCCGGGGAGCGGGGCGTCCGCTTCGGTGATGCGCCGCCATGCGTGGCCGTACAGCAGGATGCGGGCGGCGGCGTCGGGGGTCTCGCGGGCGAAGTCGAACCCTCCGGCCTGCTCGGGGTCCTCGTGGTACCAGTCGCGGTACTGGGTGAGCAGGATGTCCCGGACCGCCTCGGCCGCGAGCACGGCGGCGGCGGGCTCCTCGTAGGCGTCGCCGTCGGTCTGGCTGATGTCGAACACCGGCCCGGCCTTGAAACCGGAGACCTTGCGCCCCTCCCCCTCGGTGGCGGCGACGGCTTCCCGAGGCCCGGCCTCGGGGGCGGCCTGGGCATCGTCGGTCCGCCGACGGATCGGGGTCCAGATGCGGAGGGAGGTGGAGCCCTTGGCCGGGAACCGCCCGGCCTTGCGCCAGTCGCCGGAGCTGAGGACGCGGGTCGCGTTGGGGTGCTGGGCGGCGATGGCGATGCAGTTGACGGGGCTGCGGTCGCCCAGGGTCGCGGCGGTGCGCATGACGGCGGCCCAGAATCCTTCGTCAGTGACCATCGCGCCGTACGCGCGGTCCATCACGCCTTCGAGCTCACCGCGCATCTGGGCACTGTAGGCGCGGCGCTCATCGTCGGTCATCTTCGGCTTGCTGGGCATTTCCTGGTCTCCCTGGTGAGAAATTTCGGCCCCCGGCCGGCTGGCCGGTGGTGTCGGTCGGGGTGTCGCCCTCCCCTTCCGACATCACTAATTAAACCATGTTCTGGGGTGTTCGGCAAGCCCTCACATCCAGTACAGCCCCTCTTTGTGGCACGCGGCCCGGTATGCCGCTATGACCTCGTCCTCAATTTCTGTCCAGTGTTCGAGGATGTCCGGGGCGACTTTCTGCGGGCTGGCCTCGCGCTTGGCCCTGCGCCATTCGATGGCGATTTTGAGCGTGCGGAGCTGGGAGCGGTCGAGGTACCACGGTCCGGAATCGGGGAGTTCTCCGCCGTAGGCCAGCGCTCCAGCATTGTTGATGTGCTCGGTGCCGGACCACACCCTTTGTTCGGGCTGGGCGGCAAGGGCCCTTCTCAGGGTGCACCGAAGGTGCGGGGCCTGGACGGTCCATTGCGGGCGGATGGCGAACAGGTCTGCGCTCATTGCGGCCCCTCCGGGGCGGGGATGGGGCGGCGCGCTCCGGGAGCGCGCCGCCGGAATTCCTAAGGGGATCAGAGGTCGAATTCTTCGGCGTTCTGGCCGCGCTCATCCTCGGGCGTCTGGATGTCGGGCAGGAATCGGCTGACCGCGAATACGACGGCCTCGGCGATGATCAGGGGCGCATCCTGGAGAACGATGTTCACCGCGCCCGATTCCAGTCCGATTCGGACTTCTCCGGGCTCAAGGCTCATGTGGATATAGGCGCTCGTCCCGTCGATCCGGGTTCGGGCCCCGGGGAGCCGGGCGGCGATTTCGCGGGCGGCGTCCTCGGTCTGGCGGCGCATCGCGGCCTGTTCGCGGTTGTGGTCCTTCACGCGCTGGTGAACGGTGCGGTGCGCGGGGATGAGGCGCTCCGAGATCAGGGCCGCGATCCGCGCGGGGTCTTCGTCCTTGGCGGCGCGGACGCTGTCGCGCTCGCCGGTGCGGAACGGGTAGTCGGTGGCGGGGAACGCGCCCCGGATGTGGAGGTGTCCGGGGTCGTCGTAGCGCTCGGAGAGGTGGAGCTGTCGGCCGTCGGGGTGGGTGAGGTTGGCGGCGTGGGCCAGCTCCTGGACGCCGTGGAGTGCCTGCTGCGGTCGCCAGTCCTCGCCGAGTGCGAGGGCGATCGGGTGGGCGAGGTCGGCGAGGTCGGCGACGGTGGGCGACCATTGGGTCACTGGGTTCTCCTGGTGAGAGTGGGTGCCGGGGGCCGGTCAGCCCTCCGGAGGCCGGCGGGGTATTGCCCTCCCCTTCCGACATCACTAATTAAACCATGTTCTAGGGGTCTGGTCAAGCCAGAGAACCGCCCTGACCTGCCCTTTTCTCACCACACCGACCCGCACCCGCCCGGCCGGGCCCGGCCACAACGGGCCCCGGGCGGGGTTCCCTCCTCGGTCGGACAGCTCCTGCCGTTTCAGGGTTCCGGGTGGGGTGTCCAGGCTCGCGCAGCGACCGCGAAGCGGCTTGGCCTGGGCACCCTGCCCGGGTTCCTGGTACGCCCTCCGGGTGGCCGACCGAGGAGGGAGCCCCGCCCCCACAACCCCAACCACCACCAAGCCGCACCCAACCGACCCGCCCCCACCCCCTCCGAGAGAGGACCCGCCGGAGGCACAAAAACCACGATCGCTGTGTCACCACAGGGTGGGCTGGAGTGGGGAGACGGGGATCGGCCGGGCTCCCCGCAGTGCTCGTCGGAGCTTGTGCGGAGAGCGTGCTGGGGCTCGCGGGGTCGTGGTCGGGGTGGGTGCCAGCTGTGGCAGGGCACCGGCGGGGAGACTTCCGGTGCCGGTCTCCGGCGGGTTGGCCGGTGCGGGTTCGAGGGGTGTCTGCTGGTCGGGGTGTGCCTGCTGTTCGGCGATGGTGACGGGCTTCCGGTAGAGCTTCTGCGCGCTGGGGTCGAGCGGGGGCAGGCGGCGGGCGGCGGCCTTCTGGTCGTCGCGGCGCTTGTGGCGGCGTCGGACCCGGGCGAACCGTGCTTCGTAGGCTGCTTGGTCAGTGCTGTGGAGTCCGTCCTGGTGGAGCCGGGCGAGTTCCAGCGCGGCGTGGCCCATCGGGCTCGGGGTGAGCACGCGGGTGCCATCGCTCCGCTGGGCGGCGGTGAGGAACTTGGCGGTCAGCAGGGCCTGCGTCCTCTCCTGGCTGATCCGGCGCCCGCCGGTCCACTCGCCGTGCCGCGCCGCGAGCCGGGCACGGCCGCCGCGCCAGTACAGGCGGCCGGTCGCGGCGGCCTCCATCACCCGCAAGTGGCCGGTGCTCCAGCCGAGTTCGGCGACGTGGTGTTCGGCGAGGAATCGGTTCGAGGCGGCTTGCTCGCGGTTCTGGCGGTCCATGCCGGTGGCGGCCTGCTGCTCGGCTTCGCGCTGGGCTTCCTCCTGGCGGCGGGCGCTCTCGCGCTCGGCCAGTTCCGCGGGGGTGAGGACGCGGTCCAGTTCGGCGCGCAGGCCGGCGGCCGTGATCTCGACTCCGGCGGCGGCCTGGGCAAGCACCGCGTGGTGGACGGCTTGGCGGGCGCAGTAGGCGAGCGCACTGGCGGGCATCTCGGGGTCGTCGGCGTACTGCTCGGCGCGGTCGGCGTGCCGGGCAGCTTCGACGGCTTCCCGGTGGGCAGCGTGCATGGCCGCCTCCAACTGCGCGGCCCCGGAGCGGCTTCGGCAGACGGCGGCCATGGCGTCGTCCGCAGCGATGACGGCGAGCAGGGCGGCTTCCCCGGCCACTTGCAGACAGGTCTGCGGCGAGGGGTCTCCGAACGGGGCGGCGGCGCGCACGGGCTCGGGCATGGGTGGTCCTCGGTGGGTTCGGCGGTGCGGTCGGGGGCGGGCGGCGCCCCCGTCCTCGGGGTGCCGCCTGGTCGCGCGGAGCGCGACGGAGAGTGCTGTCGTGCCCGCAGGGCACGTCCGTTGGCCCGGCGTCCGGGCGGGGCGGGAGGGCCGCCTGCGGCCCGGACGTCCCGGCCGGCTGCGAGCCGGGCCAGGCTGCGCCGTCCCGCAGGGATGCCCTTTCCGGTCGGGGTCGTCCGGCGGCCGGCCGCCGGACGGGCGTCACCCTGGCGGGCGGTGGGCGAGCGTGGGGGTGGGCGGCTCGATGCCGCCCGGCCCCACGGCCCGGCGGCCGGGGGCGGCCGGGCGGTGGTGTCCGCCCGGCCGGGCCTCCTAGGCGGCGACCGGTTCGCGCTCGGTGACGCGGCACCGGGTGAGCACGGTCTGCGCGGTCTCGCCGTAGGTGCTGTGCTCCTTGACGGTGCCGGTCAGCTCGACCTCGTCGCCCTTGTCCGGGACGGTGGCGGCGGAGGAGAACCAGACGAACACGTTGCCCTCGGCGTCCTGGAACTTGATCAGTCGGCGGCGCTGGGCGTGGTAGCCGTAGTGCCGCTCCTCCAGCTCGATCACGGTGGTGACGGTGGCGGGGACGGTCAGCCGCTCCCCCTTGGTGCCCTGCGGCTTGCTGTTCTGGGCGGCCCGCTCGATGGCCGCCTTCTCCTGGTCGCGGTGCCACCCGGCGACGGCGGAGACCAGGGTCGGCAGGTGGCGGGGGGCGACGGTCTCGCCCTTGGCCAGCTGGCCCACCTTGTGGCGGTACTCGGAGAGGCTGCCGTACCCCTGGAGGGCCCACGCGCGGACGGCGGCGGCGGTGCTGGCCGCGTCGGGCTCGGCGTCGATTCCGGCCCGCCACTCCTGCGGGGCCTTGCGGTCGAAGAAGTAGGCGTCCACCGAATCGGCGGTCGGCACGCGGTTCTTCCACTGCTCGGAGCGGCTGTAGAAGCGGCCGTCCTGGGTGACGACGGCGGCGGCCACCCGGAGCACCTCGTCCACCGCCACGCGCAGGTCGGCCGGGACGCCGCCCTCGTCGCCGTCCCAGTCGCTGTCCTTGATCGACCCGAGACGCCACAGGGCCTCAAGGCCCTTGATCGGCAGGCCGGTGTACGGCTCGACACACGTGGTGCCCAACTGCTTGATCTCGCCATTCTCGTGGCGGGCAAGGTAGGTGGCGGTGCGGTGCCGGGCGACGGAGCACCCCTGGCAGAACCCCTCGGTGGCGCGGTGCTGGCGCGCGGCCTCGGCGTCCCGCTCGGGCAGGCCCGGGAACAGGCTGGTGATCGTCTCGCCCTCCTCGTCGTGGTCCAGGCGGGCGATGACGGTCCAGCCCTGGTGACGGGGGAGGTCGCCGGAGATGGTCACGGTGACGGTGGAGCGCTTGCCGATCACGCGGCCGTCCGCGTCGCGGTAGTCGGCCAGGAACTGCGCGGAGATGTCGAGCGCGTACGGGCTGAGGCGGTGGACGGCGGCGCGGGCGTTGGTGGCCTCAACGAGCTGGCGGACGCGGGACTCGGCGGTCGCGGGGACGGAAAACCGCATGGCTGCGCTGGTCATCGTGGGTGCTCCTGCTGGTGAGAGAGATCGGGCCCCGGCCGGGCGGGTTGCCCTCCGCGTGCGGCCGGGGTCGGGTCGGGGCCGGCTGGCGGCCCGTGGGTCGTTGGGGGTGTTGCCCTCCCCCTCCGACATCATTAATTAAACCATGTTTTGGGGGGTGAGGCAAACATCCCGGCCGGGGATGTCGAGTGCGGCGCGGTCGCGCAGGAAGGCGGCGAACAGGGCGGCGGTGTAGCTGTCGGCGGTGCCGTAGGTGCGGCGGCTGTCCAGGGCCCCGATGCGCTCGCCGTGGTGGCGGACGGGGAACGGCTGGCCGGGCTCGGGGATCACGAGCGCGTACAGTCCGCGCGGGGTGTCCACGCGCAGGACGACGGCGGCGGCCTCGCGGTCGTAGGCGGCCGACCAGCGGGCGGACCCGATGCCGAACTCCGCGAGTCCGGACGCGATGGCGCGGGCCTGCATGAGGTCGGCGGCAACGCTGTTGTTGGGCTCGGCGGGGGCGGCGGCGTATCCGCAGCAGTGGTCGTCGGCGTGGGTCTCGGAGAGGGCGGTGCGGGTCACGGTGGGGCTCCTGGAGGGGCGGCCGGGGGCGGGGCGGGTTCCCGCCCCCGGCGTCGGATCGGTGGGGAGGATCAGGCGGTTTCGGTGTCGGCCGTCGGCTCGGTGTCCGGCTCCGTGCCCTCCGGCTCATCGGCCGTCGGCTCCTCGGTGTCCGGCTCGGCCTCGCCCTCCGGCTCCGTGCCTTCCGGCTCCTCGGCCGCCTGCTCGGCGTCCGGCTCGGCCTCGCCCTCCGGGTTCTCGTCGGCCTGCTCCGGCCGGGCGTCGTGGGCGGCCTGCTCGTCCTCGCCTTCACCTTCGACCGGCTCGGCCTCCGACTCCTCGTCGCCCTGCTCGTCGCCCTGCTCGGCCTCCGGGTCGCCTCCGCCGAGCAGGGAGGCGCTGGGCTCCTCCTTCGCCGGGTCGTACGGCTTCCCGTCCACCACGGACCGCTCGATGAGCGTCAGCGGGTACCCGAGGGACTCCAGCACCCGGAACCATGCCGCCGTGGGCTTGCGGGTCCACGGAGCGTGCTGACTGTCGGTCCGCCACGCCGACCGGTTCGCGCACTTCTCGCGGACGGCGGCGATGGCCGCGAACTGGAGCTGGGGGGCCTTCCTGGGGTCCTTGGCGGCGTACTCGGCGAACGCGCTGCGGTCCGTGGCCTGCTGGGCACTCAGACCCAGGAAGTCAGCCAGGATCTCGGTGGTGGGCTCCTTGTTCAGGTCGTCGCAGATCCCCCAAGTGCCGCTGAGGAGAGCTTCGTTGACGTGGCGGATCAGCGCGAGGGTGCTGGCCTTCGGGAGGTTGCGCGACTTGGTCAGGTCCGCGAGCCACTTCCGGCGGATCACCTCGGCGGCGTCCCAGTCGATATTGCCCGCCTTGACGGCGGCGCGGGCGGCGCGCTCGGCCTCGACCTCGGCGGCGGTGGCGGCGCTGTTGGTCCCGCTGCTCTTGGCGTTCTCGGGCGCGATGTGGCCGTACAGACTGGGGGCGGAGCAGTAGGGCTCGTACCGGTCGCCGCGCCGGTCGTCGAACACCCACACCTGCCCCTTGCACGTGGCGTGCTCCTCGACCTTGACACCGCGCAGCTCCGAGACGGCCGTGGCTCGCTCGGCCAGCTCCTCGATGTCGCGGATCTTCTGTCCGGCGGCTTCCAGCTCCGCGCGGTGGGCCGCAGCCTTGGCCGCCTTGTCTCGCTTGACCCGCTCGACCTCGATGGCCCACTGGACCTTGGCCTCGTCCGCACCCTTGGCGGCGGCGGCCTTGGTGATCGCGGCGAGCGCCTCCGGGTTGTCGGCGAACTCGGAGAGGGCTGCCATGTTCTCGAACGTCCACGTGTAGCCGCTCGCGGCGCTGATGGCGGCGTTGAGCGTCTCGTCGTTGCGGACCTTGACGAGAGTGCGCACGTCCTTCTGCCGGACCCCCGCCGCCTTGGCGATGCGGCCGACCTGCGCGCCCGCCTCGGCGGCGCTGAACATGGCCTGGTTCATCTCCTTCGTCGTCAGGCCCTTGCGCTGCTCGGAGGTGGTGATCATGTCGAGGAACTGCCCGGCGGCGTCGCGGTCGTCGTCCTCCCACTCGTACGGCACGTGGGTGAGGCCCGCGTCCGTCGCACCGTAGAACCGCCGGTTCCCGTCGTTGACCTGGAGGACCCCGCCCTCAAGCCGCTGGATCTTGACGGGGATGCGGCAGCCCTCGACGCGGAAGGACTCCACGAACCGCGCGTTGATGTCCAGGTCCTCGCGGGCGTTCTCCGGGTGCGGGGTGAGGGCGTCGATCCGGATCACCGGGCGGGACGTGAACGGCAGCTCCTCCAGCCCTGCGTCGACGGCGGCGGCCAGACGCTGGAACCCGTCGATGATCTGGGGCACCCCGCCGTGGGTGTCCACGATGTACAGCGGCTCCTGGACGCCGTTGACCTTCACGTCGGCCAGCAGATCGGCCGGGGGCTCGACGGAGCGGAGGTTGCCGGGGTGCGTGAGGAGTTCCGCGACGCTGATGGTCGGCCACGGGGCGGGAGCGGTCTGGAGGCCGGCTTCGGTCTTGGTGGTCATCGTCGTACTGCCTTCTGGTGAGAGGTTCCGCCGGGGCCGGTCGGCCCCGGCGGCGGTGTCGGTCGGGGGTGTTGCCCTCCCCCTTCCGACATCATTAATTAAACCATGTTCTGGAGGGTGGGGCAACCGGGGACGGTGTGATCGGCGTCACTCCGGTAGAGGGCTGCGGTAGAGCGGATCAGGGCGGCGGCCTCGGCGGTGGTCCGCCCAGGGGTGTCGGTCCAGCACCACAACAGGGTGCGCCGGTAGGCGTCTTCGGTGAGCCCCAGCTTGCGCCACCGGACGGGCGACACGGGGCGGCCGTGGGCCTGGTTGCTGAGCACCACCAGGGAGTCGAACAGGGACCGCTGGAAGACCTCCCACACCTCGCCGCGCTGAGACCAGCGGGGCCGGGCTGCGCGCACGCCGCGCCCCCATGCGTGCAGGAGGTTGCACGGGGCGTTGTTGCCCATCCGTCCGGGCTGCCAGAGGTGGTCACCCTGGTAGAGGCCGACGCGCTCGATGTGGTCGGCGGCGGCGGTGAGGATGCGGGCGGGGGTGGCGCGGTGCTTGCGGGGCATGACTCTCTCCTGGGTGGTCAAGATGCCTTGCTCTCAACGGACTTGGCGGCAATGGCGCAGTCGGTGCAGTGGCAGGGGACGCGCCATTGGTGCCCGGCCGGGCTGGCGCTGGCGAAAGCGCGGGCGGCGCTCTCGCTGATCCGGCCGGTGCCCGGGACCTTCGGGGCGGCGGCGTTCCACGCCTGGGGGACGCTGTAGACCTGGAAGTAGTGGCGGCCATCCTGGTCGGTCTTGGCGAACCTGATCCAGTCCATGTACACGCGGGGCTCCTCGAAGCGCGTGGAGGTGGGGCCGGGGCGGCGGGCCGCCGCCCCGGCGGTGGTGCGTGGATCAGGCGATGAGCGCTCCGGCGGACGCGGCTCCGATGCGGCGGGTTCCGCCGATGTCGGCGCGGTTGCCTGCGGCGATGCCGTCGCCGTACCCGGTGCCACTGAAAGAGCTGCTCTGCTTGCGGACGGTGGGATGGGCCGCCTGGAACGCGGCCCGGACCATGCCGCCTCGGGCTGCCAGCACGAGTTCGCCGCTGCGGCCGGTGGCGGACGTCTCCCCGCTGGCGGCGGCTCGGGCGGCCTCCTCGATGGCCGCGAGCCGCTCGGTGACGCGCACGATGAACCCGAGCTGCCAGGAGTTGCGCCACGCCTTCGGGCTGCGCACGCCGTACGGCACGGCCTGCCGATTGAGACCGTTGAGCATCTGGAGCTGGAGCGAGGTGTAGAGGATCTCTGCGCGCTGGACATCGGACTCGTAGCCAACCACGTGGACGCGGCGGGTGCCGTTGCCCTGCTGGCCCATGAGGATGGACTTGCAGCCGACAGCTTCCGCAATGTGGTACATGAGGCGGACGCGGGACATGGACCAGGGGTTGGGGAGGTCGAAGTTCTTGTCCGTGACCCCGTCCCGTGACGGCTGCCCGTCGCTCAGCAGTGCCTCGTCCACGCCGTACTTCGCCATCATCTCCATCGCGCGGGCGCGGTAGAGCTCGGCCTCCGCCTCGGAGGCGGCGGAGTTCTCGGCCTTGGCGAGCAGCGCCTTGATGGTGGCCAGCTTGGGGTTCACGTCCGCCTGGGGGGTCGCCACAGTTCTTCTCCTGGTGAGAGTGGGTGCCGGGGGCCGGTCAGCCCTCCGGAGGCCGGCGGGGTGTTGCCCTCCCCTTCCGACATCACTAATTAAACCATGTTCTAGGGGTCTGGTCAAGCCAGAGAACCGCCCTGACCTGCCCTTTTCTCACCACACCGACCCGCACCCGCCCGGCCGGGCCCGGCCACAACGGGCCCCGGGCGGGGTTCCCTCCTCGGTCGGACAGCTCCTGCCGTTTCAGGGTTCCGGGTGGGGTGTCCAGGCTCGCGCAGCGACCGCGAAGCGGCTTGGCCTGGGCACCCTGCCCGGGTTCCTGGTACGCCCTCCGGGTGGCCGACCGAGGAGGGAGCCCCGCCCCCACAACCCCAACCACCACCAAGCCGCACCCAACCGACCCGCCCCCACCCCCTCCGAGAGAGGACCCGCCGGAGGCACAAAAACCTGGAAGTTCCTTCCTGGTACCGGGATTTGAGGTATCCGCGGGCTCGTGCTTACGGTGCGCGCGATGAGCACGGATCTGGCTGAGATGGGGAACGGGTGAGTACGACTTCGGTGGCAACGGTGAGTGCGGCGGAACTGCGGCGGAGGGTTCGAGCCGTGGAAGAAGTCCAGGCGCGGACGCGGGAGTTGGCTGCGTCGAACGTCCTGGCCGCGCGGGAGGCCGCGGTGACGGCGGCGAAGGCGAAGGAGGACGCCGAGGTCGCGGCGCGGGAGGCCGCCGCTGCTGTCCTTCGGCTGTTCAACAACGATGCCGAGTTGGTCGCGCAGCTGCTCGGTGTCACGGCGGAGGAGCTGGAACGCGAGGCGAAGCCTGTTACCGCTGCCCGCGCGAAGGAGGTGATCGAGGGGTTGCGCGCCCGTGCGGAGCGCCCGCGCCCGGTCCGCCGAGCCAGGAAGGCCGGCGCCGCTGCCACGGGACCTTCTGCGTCCGCTCCGGACTCCGTGCCGGAGGGCGGCCTGGTCGATGCCGGCTGAGAGCGGCAGCCTCGGGCCCGGACTCTTCCCGCGCTCTGCGGTGAGGGGGTCCGGGCCTGCTCGCGTTGACGAGCAGCTCTCTCTCCTCGGTGACCCAACGCCCGTGCGAATAGCGGCGGTTGAGTGGGCTGGCTGGCTGGCCGACGAGTCTGTTCAGGCCCGGTACTGGGCGAAGGTCTACCGGGCCCCGTCAACGGGGTGCTGGTTCTTCACCGGTGGGATTTCCAGCACCGGGCATGCCACCTTCCGGGCCACCTCGCGGCCTGGCCGGACTCGTCGCGGCACGGTGCCCGGGCACCTGTACGGGTACCAGCTCGCGCACGGCGTCATCCCGCGGCTGGGATGGGGCACCGACCTGACCGTCTGCCACACCTGCGACAACCACTCCTGCCAGCAGCCGGCGCACCTGCGGCTGGGCACAGCGGCAGAGAACCGGGCCGAGTGGGTGGCCCGGCGGCGCGACCCGGGGAGTCCGCTGGCGGATCTTCGGGGCCCGGCCGGACGCTCCCGTGCGATCGGCGCCGCGATCCGCGCCGGCCTGGTCGGTGGCGAGTCCGGAGTGGAGATCGCCGCCCGGGTCGAAGCGGTGATCGCGGAAGGGCGCCCGCTGAGCCTCTGGTGACCACCGCGTCCCCCTGACCGCCGGGCCGATCGGCCCGGCTCGGTGGACTGGGCTACGGCTCGTCGGCCAAGGCGGCTTCACGGCGGTTCAGTGCCTCGGTGAGAAGCCGCTCCCCCTCATGCAGGTGCTCAAGAGCCTGCTGCACCAGATCGTCGTCCTTGATGCCCTCGGGCAGCGCGCGGAGCCTGATCGTGTCGCCGACCGCGTCCAGCAGACGGACCGCTGCCGCAGCGAACCCCTCCTCCCGAGAGCCGTCATCGGTGATCACCACAGTGGCATCCGGGGCGGTGAAGTCGAGGGCGAGTACGCCCAGATGACTGTCGGCCCGACCGAGGTGGCCGAGGGCAGTGAGGGCATGGTCCTCCTGAACGGGCCAGCTCGCGGGATGGGTCACGGCGGCAGCCTCCACCGCCGTGTCCAAGTCGATGGAGCGGAAGAGGTTGTAGGAAGCTGCTTCGGTGCTCCGGCGTAGGTGGGCAGCCAGGGCCGCGATCCGCAGTGCTTCGTCGTCGTGCTCCAAAGCTGCCGGCACCGGCAAGCCGAGCGCCGCCAAGGCGGCACGCAGCTGCTCCTCGGTTGGCATCAGGGTCTCATACACGCAGGCATTGTCCCGCAACACCGCTGCTACCGATGGCGGTTGATGCTCAGCCGACTGGAGCTACGGGGCACAGAGCTGGGTATCCGGCCGAACCCGAGTGTCCCACTGTTGAGTTACGGTCAGCAGGACGGTGTTGATCGTTCCCGAGGAGTCCTTCGTGCCCGAAGCCCATCCCGATCACGTCGGTCTCCCGGCGCTCCACGGTGCCGAGGTCTCGGTCTTCCGCGGGCGGTGGGGGCTTTACGTCATCGCGCCGGGGCCCGAAGCCGTGGTCGGGCCGGTCGATCTTGGCCCTGCGGACGCCTTCGTCACGCCCTCGCCCGACGACCCCGGTCGCTACATGATCGACCTCGAAGGCGAGGAAGTGCCGGTGCTGCCCCGGGAGGCTGCTGTGCAGCAGTTGGAGCAGCACGGCTTCGTGATCGCGAACGAGGCGCGCGACGACAGCAAGACCGATCACGGCTGGACTCAGGTTGCCTCCGCGCTGTGGACTGCTCCGTGCCGCCCCACCTCTTGATCTTGGCAGTGGGCACCCGGCGGGCTGGCTGAGCCGGGCCCGCCGATCAGCTTCACGGTTACGGACAGTGCCGTGGGAGAGAACCCGTCGGCCTCTCCCACGGCACTGTCGTGCGAGCCGCGGGCTGCGGCTCCGCGCCCCCTACTCCTCAGCGGCGACAGCGGGCGCGCTGTCCTCCAAGCGCCGGCGGATGATCTCGTACTTCTCGGGCCCCCACTCGGGCGACGCGGCCAGTTCGGCCTCCACCCAAGCGTCTATACTCCTGCCCAGTTCCTCATCGTACGTGTCCATGCGACTACCCCCTGACAACGCCCCAGGTCAGGACTACCTGGTTGTGTTAAGTCATTGGCACCAGTGGCAGGCGGCGTACCCGACGCTCAGCAGTACCGGTACGCCACGGCGCTCCGCCTCGGCGAAGGCCTCCGGCCCCCACGGCCACCAGTCGACCGGGTTGTCGGCGTGCTGCTGCAGGTACGGCGAGGTGGCGTCGGCGAGGCGGTTCGGCATGCCCCCATCCTTGCGCATCGGCGCCCGGGAGGGGGCCGGACCTCACTCCTTCGGGGCCTCCGGCTCCTCGGCGAAGTCGACCTTCTTGAACTGGCGGTTCATCGACTTGGCCAGGAACCAGGTGGCCACGCCGAGGGCGGCGAAGACGACGAAGCCCAGCAGGCCGGGGGTGACCTTGGCGTCGTCGACGGCGAGCTCGGCGGCGAGGTGGGTGAGGTTCACGGGGGCACTCATATCTCTATGGTGGCCCGGCTCACGGGGAGCCGGGCCGTCGGGGGGTGCTTCAGTCCCGCGTGTCGGCCGACTCGGCCGTCAGGCTGGGGGTACGCAGACCGGCGAACAGGTCGTCCTCCGGCAGGTCCACGTCGACCAGGGTACGGGCGAGCTCGTAGTCCTCTGTGGGCCACACCTCGCGCTGGACCTCCAGCGGGACGCGGAACCACGGGCCGTCCGGGTCGATCTGGGTGGCGTGCGCGATCAGCGCGCGGTCCCGGGTCTCGAACCAGTCGTCGCAGCGGACCCGGGTGGTGATCTCGCGCTCCTTGCGGCCGCTCTTCTCCCAGCCGGCGATCCACTCGCCGTAGGGCGACTCGTGGCCGTTCTCGCTGAGGTACTTGTGCAGGGCGCGGATCCGGCCCATCGGGAAGCCGTGGTTGTAGTAGAGCTTCAGCGGCTGCCAGGGCTCGCCGGCCTCGGGGTAGGCGTCGGGGTCCCCGGCGGCGTCGAAGGCCGCCATGGTGATCTTGTGGGTCATGATGTGGTCGGGGTGCGGGTAGCCGCCGTTCTCGTCGTAGGTCGTGATGACCTGCGGCTTGAACTCCCGGATCAGGCGGACCAGGGGTTCGGCCGCCTCCTTGACGTCCTGGAGGCCGAAGCAGCCCTCAGGCAGCGGGGGCAGCGGGTCGCCCTCGGGCAGGCCCGAGTCCACGAAGCCCAGCCATGCCTGCTTGACCCCGAGGATCGCGCGGGCCTCGTCCATCTCCTTGCGCCGTACCTCGTGGATGTTCTCCTCGATCTCCGGCTTGCCCTGCAGCTTCGGGTTGAGGACCGAACCGCGTTCCCCCCCGGTGCAGGTGGCCACCAGCACGTCCACCCCCTGGTCGACGTACATGGCCATGGTCGCCGCGCCCTTGCTGGACTCGTCGTCCGGGTGTGCGTGCACCGCCATCAGTCGCAACTGCTCACTCAACGCGTGCGTTCCTTCCACAAAGTCCGGGCGTCCGGCGCTATCCGGTCTGCCCACCGTCCGAGCCGCTCTCGGGGCCGCGTCACGCGGGAGCGGCCGCCGCGCACGGCGCGACACGGCCGAGCCCCGCCCCCGCCGGACCGGCCGCGGGCGTGCCCCTCCTATAGTGACGGACTGGAGGAGCCCCGCATTCCCCCGCACCACCCGCGCGGCCTCCTCCTCACGAGAGGACTGAGCCCCATGAGTGCTGGCACCCGGACCCCGCGGCTCCCCGAGGGGCGCTACGGGCGGCGCGGCGACCGCGAGACCGACCGCCGGCTCAAGGTGATCGGCGCGGTCTGCGGGGTGCTGCTGCTGGGCCTGATCGCCTGGCTGGGCGGCTCGTACCTGATCCGGGAGACCCGGATCAACGGCACCGTGCCGACCTTCCAGGCGGTCTCGGACAGCGAGCTCCAGCTGCACCTGGCGGTGCGCAAGACCGAGGGCACGGCCGGCAGCTGCACCGTCCGCTCGCAGGGCGAGGACGGCGCGGTGGTCGGCGTCGCCGACTTCCCCGTTCCCGCGTCGGGCACCGGCTACGACGCGGTGGTCAGTCTGCGGACCACCGCCCGGGGCACCACGGCCGAGCTGCTGGGCTGTACGCCCGCCTAGCCCTCCGGGTGACGGAACGCGCCGGGGGCAAGGCCGACCCGCCCGGGATTCCGGTCCCGCCCGCCCCGGGAATCCGGTGGCGGCCGGCCCGGTGGTCGGCGCATATTCGTCCGGACGGGCGGGCATCCGTAGGGGAGTCCCGCCCACCGGTCCTGTACACCCCGGCGCAACGCCACCGTCAATGACGCGCCAACGACCCTCCCGATTGTCGGCAGGAGTTGTTAGGCTCGTGGTTTCGCCCCTTCCGCACCAGCTGGTACGGGAGCGGGCGTTGCTTTGTAGTTAAGACCGTTATCAGCATCCACCTACGCGCTGACGACTCACACCCTCAGCACAGCCCCAGCACCTACGAGGAGCACCCGTGACCCAGACCAGCGAGAACGTGACCTGGCTCACTCAGTCCGGCTACGACCAGCTCAAGGCCGAACTGGATCACCTGACCGGCCCGTGGCGGATCGAGATCGCGCAGAAGATCGAGGCCGCGCGTGAGGAGGGTGACCTCAAGGAGAACGCCGGCTACCACGCGGCCAAGGAGGAGCAGGGCAAGTACGAGCTGCGGATCCGCCAGCTCACCCAGCTCCTGGAGCGCGCCAAGGTCGGCGAGGCCCCGGCCGACTCGGGCGTGGTGGCGCCGGGCATGGTCGTCACGGTCGCCTTCGACGGCGACGTGGACGACACCATGAAGTTCCTGCTGGGCTCGCGCGAGGTGGCCGGCGACGACGACCTGGAGATCTACTCGCCGCAGTCCCCGCTGGGCCGCGCCATCGACGCCAAGACCATCGGCGACGAGGCCACGTACGAGCTGCCGAACGGCAAGCGGGCCATGGTCAAGATCATCGAGGTCAAGCCCTACACCGGCTGATCCTCGCTCCGCCGGACCGGCGGACGGGCGAAAAGGGCGACCGTGGCACCTGCCACGGCCGCCCTTCGCGCATCCGTACCGGGCCCGGCCCGCGCTCGGCCCGCGCCCCGCTCAGCCCGCGGCCGAGCGGTACTTGCGCACCGAGAGCCAGGAGAACACCGCGATGATCGCCAGCGACCAGAGCACCGACATCAGCTCCGCGTGCTGCATCGGCCAGACGTCGTCCACCGGCCCGACCTGGTTGCCGAAGAGGTTGCGGCAGGCCTGCACGGTGGCGCTGAACGGGTTCCAGTAGGCGATCCCCTGCAGCCAGCCCGGCATCGAGCTGACCGGCACGAAGGCGTTGGAGATGAAGGTCAGCGGGAACAGCCAGATCAGCCCGGCCGAGGTGGCCGCCTCCGGACTGCGCACCGAGAGGCCGATCAGCGCCCCGATCCAGGAGAACGCGTAGCCGAGCAGGAGCAGCAGCCCGAACGCGCCCAGCGCGGACCAGAACCCGTGGTGGATCCGCCAGCCGACCAGCAGCGCGACCACCGCGAGCACCACCAGGGTGAAGGCGGTCTGGCAGAGGTCGGCCAGGGTGCGGCCGACCAGCACCGACGAGCGGGTCATCGGCAGCGAGCGGAACCGGTCCACCAGCCCCTTGGACATGTCCTCGGCGATGCCGGCCGAGGCCCCGGCCACCGCGAAGGTGACGGTCTGGGCGAAGATGCCGGCCATCAGGAACTGGATGTACGTCGAGGAGCTGGACTCCGTCCCGGGGATCTGGATCGCGCCGCCCATGACGTACGAGAACAGCAGCACGAACATCACCGGCTGCATCAGCCCGAACACCACGATCTCGGGGATCCGGGTCATCCGGCGCAGGTTCCGCTTGGCGACCACCCAGGAGTCGTGCAGTACGGCGGCCACGCCCCGGCGCTGCTTGGGCACCGCCCCGCCGATGGCGTGCTCGGTGGCACTGGTCATGTCACCGCTCCTTCCCGGCCGGGACGGCCCGCTCGTCCGTGCCGGAATCGCCGGAGCGGCCCTTGCCGCCGCCCTCCTCCTGGTCGGCCTCGGTGTGGTGGCCGGTGAGCGAGAGGAAGACGTCGTCCAGGGTCGGCCGGCGCAGGCCGATGTCGTCGATCTCGATCGAACGGGCGTCCAGCTCGCGGATCACGTCCGCGAGCACCCGGGCGCCGCCGCTGACCGGGACGGTGATCCGGCGGGTGTTCTTCTCCAGCGCCGGCTCGCCCAGCGCGTAGCCGGACAGCGCGGCCACCGCCTCGGCGACCAGGTCGGCCCGGTGCACCACGACCTCGATCCGCTCGCCGCCGATCTGCGCCTTGAGCTGGTCGGCGGTGCCGCGGGCGATCACCCGGCCGTGGTCGACCACGGCGATGTCGTGGGCGAGGCGGTCGGCCTCCTCCAGGTACTGGGTGGTGAGCAGCAACGTGGTGCCCTGCTCGACGAGGGTCTCGATGACCTCCCACAGGGCGAGCCGGTTGCGGGGGTCGAGACCGGTGGTGGGCTCGTCCAGGAACATCACCGGCGGCCGGACCACCAGGGCGGCGGCCAGGTCGAGGCGCCGGCGCATACCGCCGGAGTAGGTCTTGGCGATGCGGTCCTTGGCCTCGGTGAGGTTGAACCACTCCAGCAGTTCGAGCGCCCTGGCCTTCGCCGCGCGGACCGGCATCTGGTAGAGCTCGCCGACCATCTGGAGGTTCTCGAAGCCGGTGAGGTACTCGTCGACCGCGGCGTACTGGCCGGAGAGGCCGATCAGGCTGCGGACCCGGTTCGGGTGCTTGAGGACGTCGACGCCGGCCACCGTGGCACGGCCGGAGTCGGGCTGGAGCAGGGTGGTGAGGACGCGCACGGTGGTGGTCTTGCCGGCGCCGTTCGGGCCGAGCAGCCCGAGCACCGTGCCCTCGGGGACGTCGAGGCTGACGCCGTCCAGGGCTCGTACGTCGCCGAAGGTCTTCACCAGGTTCTCGGCTTGGATGGCTGGCGCCATGGGCCTGCCTCATCTCCTCGGGGAGGGACGGAAGGGCGGGGACGACTGCGCGGGACAACATGTGGTCTGTCCCACTCTGCCCCCATTCCCGGTGGGCCAGCGACTCCGGAGCCCCCCCCGGCCCCGTGCGGAGGCCCGTGCGGAGGCCCCTGCGCGGTCCCCGTACTCCCCGTACGGAGATCCCTACGCGGAGACCACGAACCCCGCGTCCCGCAGCTCGCCGAGCACCGCCGCGCAGTGCTCCGGCCCCTTGGTCTCCAGGTGCAGGTCCACCTCCACCTCGGTCAGCCCCAGCCGGGGATCGACCCGCACGTGCGCCACGTCCAGCACATTGGCGTCGACCCGGGTCAGCACCGCGAGCAGCCCCGCCAGCGCGCCCGGGCGGTCCGCCAGCCGCACCCGCAGCGAGAGGTACCGGCCGGCGGCCGCCAGGCCGTGCCGCAGCACCCGCTGCATCAGCTGCGGATCGATGTTGCCGCCGGAGAGCACCGCCACCACCGGCCCCTCGAAGGAGTCCGGCTGCTCCAGCAGCGCCGCGATCGGCGCCGCCCCGGCCGGCTCCACCACCAGCTTCAACCGCTCGAGACCGAGCAGCAGGGCCCGCGACAGCGAGTCCTCCGACACCGTGCGGACCCCGTCCGCCAAGGTGTTGACGAGCTCGAACGGCACGTCCCCGGGCCGTCCCACCATGATCCCGTCGGCCATGGTGGCGAACCGCTCCAGCGACACCGGACGCCCCGCCGCCAGCGAGGGCGGGTACGCGGCGGCGCCCGCCGCCTGCACCCCCACCACCCGGACGTCCGGCCGCAGCGGTTTGACCGCCGCCGCGATCCCGGCCAGCAGTCCGCCGCCGCCCACCCCGACCAGCACGGTCCGCACCTCGGGGCACTGCTCCAGGATCTCCAGCCCGACCGTGGCCTGCCCGATCACGATGTCCCGGTGGTCGAACGGGTGGATGAACACCGACCCGCTCGCCTCCGCGTACCGCTGGGCGGCCTGCAGCGCCTCGTCCACGGTCGTCCCGTGCAGCCGCACCTCGGCGCCGTACTCCCGGGTCGCCGCGACCTTGGGCAGCGGCGCGGCCAGCGGCATGAAGACGGTGGAGCGCACCCCGAGCAGCGAGGCCGCCAGCGCCACCCCCTGGGCGTGGTTGCCGGCGCTGGCCGCCACCACGCCGCCCGCCCGCTGCACCGGCGAGAGGCCCGCGATCCGGACGTACGCCCCGCGCAGTTTGAACGAGCCGGTGCGCTGGAGGTTCTCGCACTTCAGGTGGACCGGAGCGCCGACCAGCGCGGAGAGGTGGCGGCTGCCCTCCATCGGCGTCGTCCGGGCCACCCCGGCGAGCATCTTCTGGGCGCCGCGGACATCGTCGAGGGTGATCGGCCAGCTGTGCATGACAGCAGCCTAGGTGCCTCCGGTGCCTCGCCCGGGGACGTCGGCCCTGTTCCCGGGCCCGCCCGGCCCGCGTACGCTGCTGCTTCTGAGCCTCTCTCACCGCATGATGATCGTGAGCCGCGATGACGACGACCTCGCCCCTGGCCTCCGACCTCACCGACCCCGTGCACACGCAACTCCAGTACCAGCTGGCGGTGTTCGCCCGCAGAATGGAACAGGTCCGCGGATCCGACGGAGTGGCCGCCCTGGTCCGGGCCGCCTACCTGCTGCTGGAGCGGCTGGAGCGCCTCGGCCCCGCCAACGTCAAGGCCCTGGCCGACGCGCTGGGGGTGGACTCCTCCACCGTCACCCGGCAGGTCGCCCCGCTGGTCGCGGCCGGCCTGGTCGGCCGGGTGCAGGACCCGGCCGACCGGCGTGCCGTCCGGCTCGCCCTGACCCCGCTCGGCGCCGATCGGCTGGCCGAAGTCCGGGCGGGGCGGACGGAGTTGACGCGTCAGCTGGTCGCCGACTGGCCGCCCGAGGAGCAGCAGGTGTTCTGCGCCCTGCTGGCCCGCTTCAACCACTCGATGGAGTCGTACTCGGCGGGCCGGCAGGGCGCCTGAGAAGCGGAGGGCGCTACTTGCCCAGCGCCTGCTGGAGGTCGGCCAGCAGGTCGTCGATCGACTCGATGCCGACGGAGACCCGCACCAGGTCGGCCGGGACCTCCAGCGCCGAACCGGCCACCGAGGCGTGGGTCATCCGGCCCGGGTGCTCGATCAGCGACTCCACGCCGCCCAGCGACTCACCGAGGGTGAACAGCTCGGCCCGGTTGCAGACCTCGACCGCCGCCTCCTCGCCGCCGTTCACCCGGAACGACACCATGCCGCCGAAGGCCTTCATCTGCTTGGCGGCGATGTCGTGGCCGGGGTGCTCGGGCAGGCCCGGGTACAGCACCTGGCTGACCTTGGGGTGGCCGGCCAGCAGCTCGGCGACCTTCTCGGCGTTCGAGCTGTGCCGGTCCATCCGGACGCCCAGGGTCTTGATGCCGCGCAGCACCAGCCAGGCGTCGAACGGGCCGGAGACCGCGCCCATCGCGTTCTGGTGGTAGGCGACCTCCTCGGCCAGCCCGGCCTCGGCGATCACCAGGGCGCCGCCGACCACGTCGGAGTGGCCGCCCATGTACTTGGTGGTCGAGTGCACGACCACGTCGGCGCCCAGCGCGATCGGCTGCTGCAGGTACGGGCTGGCGAAGGTGTTGTCGACGACCAGCAGCGCGCCGGCGCCGTGCGCGATCTCGGCCAGCGCGGCCAGGTCGGTGATGCCCAGCAGCGGGTTGGACGGGGTCTCCACCCAGACCGCGCGCGTGTTGGGGCGCAGGGCCTCGCGGACCGTGGACAGGTCCTGGGTGTTGGCCACGGAGAACTCGACGCCCCAGCGGGTCAGCACCTTGGCGAAGAGCCGGAAGGTGCCGCCGTAGGCGTCGTTGGGGATCACGATGTGGTCGCCCGGCTTGAGGATCGTGCGCAGGAGCGTGTCCTCGGCCGCCAGGCCGGAGGCGAAGGCGAGGCCGCGGGAGCCGCCCTCCAGCGCCGCGAGGCACTCCTCCAGCGCGGTGCGGGTCGGGTTGGCGCTGCGGCTGTACTCGTAGCCGCCCCGCAGGCCGCCCACCCCGTCCTGCTTGTAGGTGGACACCTGGTAGATCGGCGTGACGACGGCCCCGGTCTGGGGGTCTGCTTCCTGACCCGCGTGGATGGCGAGGGTCTCGAAGCCCTGGGGAAGCTGGTGCTCGGTCATGCTCCGAGCGTAGTCGGCGAACGCCGGGCCGCCGCCCGGAAGGCGTCCGGAAGGCTCCCGGCCGCCGGGGACCGTCCGGAATCACCGGGCTGGCGACGGCGTTGGAACGTCCGCAACCCCTGTCGAACCGTTGGAGCAGGCCGTGCTGTTCAATCGCCACAAGACCTCGCTCGTCCCCGCCGACCAGGCTCTGCCCGGCCGGGCCGCCCCCGACTTCACGCCGGCCGAGCCGCACACCGTCCTCGGCCACCCGCTGACCGGCCCGTATCCCGACGGGTTCGAGGTCGCGGACTTCGGTCTCGGCTGCTTCTGGGGCGCCGAGCGGACGTTCTGGCGGCTGCCCGGCGTCTGGACGACGCTGGTCGGCTACCAGGGCGGCCACACCCCGAACCCGACGTACGAGGAGGTGTGCAGCGGCCTGACCGGGCACACCGAGGCGGTGCGGGTGGTCTTCGACCCGGCGGTGATCTCCTACGAGCGGCTGCTGAAGACCTTCTGGGAGGCGCACGACCCGACCCAGGGCAACCGCCAGGGCAACGACGTGGGCACCCAGTACCGCTCCGCGGTCTACACCCACTCCCCCGCCCAGGCGGCCAGCGCGACCGCGACCCGGGACGCCTTCCAGCCGGCGCTGACGGCGCTCGGCCTCGGCCCGATCACCACCGAGATCGCCCCGGCCGGCCCGTTCTTCCCGGCCGAGCCGTACCACCAGCAGTACCTGTCGGACGCCAAGAACCCGAACGGCTACTGCGGTCTGGGCGGCACCGGCGCCAGCTGCCCGATCGGCGTGGCCAGGACGGGCGCCCAGGGCTGAGCCGCCGGGGGTTCCGCCCCGCGCCCGGCGGGCGCAGACTGGAGGGACCAGGAGGGCGGCCGCACCACCCGCCCCGGTGGCGCGGCCGCTCCTGTCCCTTGGAGACCCGAGGAGCACCCCATGGCCGGTCTCATCCGCAGGAACTTCGACACCGATCCCGAGGAGGTCCGCCCGTTCGAGGCGGACACCGGCGAGCTGCGCCTGGTCCACCTGGACGCCGGGGGCGTCGGGCGGGCGGTGTTCCGGCCCGGCTGGCAGTGGTCCCGGCACGTCAAGCCGATCGCGAAGACGGACAGCTGCCAGGCCGCGCACGTCGGCTACATGATCTCGGGGCGGCTGAAGATCGTCATGGACGACGGCGAGGAGAGCGAGTTCGGCCCCGGCGACTTCATGGTCTGCCCGCCCGGCCACGACGCCTGGGTGGTCGGCGACGAGCCGGCGGTCGTCCTGGACTGGCAGGGCTACGGGGACTACGCCAAGCGCTCGTGAGCCCCCGGCCGGCGGCCCCCCGCACGTGCGCGGTCAACCCCGCCGGACCTCGTGCATGAAGCACCCGAACTCCACCGCCCGGACGTGCACCACGGCCACCTCCGGGTCGGCCAGCAGTACCGCCGCGCCCGCCTCGGCGGCCTCCGGTTGCACCACGACGCCGCCGAGGATGTGCCCGCGCCGGTCGTAGGCGCGCAGCACCCGCTGCCCGCCGTGGAAGCCCTCCGGCCAGCCCTCCCCGGTCGCCGGGCCCTCGCACGGGCCGTCGTGCACGAACACCGGGCCGAGTTCCTCGTACGGGCCGGGCTCGGCCCCGGTCTCGGCGGCCCAGCGCCGCAGCGGCGCGTAGCTCAGCAGGGCGATCCGCTCCCCGGCCCCGGCCCGGGCCAGGCAGCAGCGCAGCGGGGCGCCGCCGGTCGCGTCGACCGAGCGGACCGGCGGGCGGCCGGCGTCGTCGCGCACCAGCAGGGAGCGGTGCACGGCCGGGTCGATGGCCCGGACGGTCAGGACGGACGGGGCGGGCGGAGCGGGAGGAGTGGTGGTCGTCATGCCCCCACCCTCCCGCCGCCGCCCCCGGGAGTCCGGCGGTTTTCGGCCCTCGCGTTCGACCGCGGGTCCGTCGGCTCCGTCCGCAGTCCGCAGCCCGCCGTCCGCCGTCCGCTCCCGGCCGTCAGCCGTCAGCCCGCGGCCGGTGCGCCCGCGGCGGCCCAGGGGTCGGACCGGCGCGGGGCGATCAGGTCCGCGAGCCGCGTCCCGTCGGCGGCCCAGGCCGCGACGGAGGGGGAGGCGTCGGGCCCGTTCGGTCCCGAGGAGGAGCGGGCGGCGCCCGGAACCACCGCGTAGTAGGCGGTCCAGCCGTTCATCTCCGTGGTGGCGACCAGGTCGGCGACCACCTGGACTCCGTTGAGCTCGACCAGGATCCGGGCCGGCGTCGGGCCCAGGTACAGGCCGGTCACCACGGTCCGCTCGCCGTCCCCGAGGCTCTGCGCGCCGATGGTGGGCCGGCTGTGGTCGAGGTTGTCGCTGGTGGCGTCGCGGCAGCCGAACGGCTGCTCCCACGTGCCGGTGGCCTGCTCCCACTTCTCGACGCAGGACTGCGTCGCGGTGACGCTCATCCGGTAGCCGTCGGCGATCGTGAGCTGCTTGCCGGGCTCCACCAGCCGGACCGGCGAGTCCGGCTGCGCCCCCGCCCCCGTGGCGACCGGCACCGCCGACGCGGGGGCCGCGCCGGGCAACACCGCGGCCGTCGTCGTGACC
>NZ_JAIY01000006.1:1470800-1501921 GCF_000710405.2 Kitasatospora sp. MBT66
TGACCGCCGCCGGGTCGGGCCGCCCCGCCCCCCAGGCGGTGTCCTCCCTGGTCAGCAGCTCGCCGATCCGGTCCTCGAATTCCGTGCCGCCGTTCATACCGCCACCTCGATGTCGCTCGGGTCGTGGCCCGCCGGACCGCCGGTGCGGTCGGCGAGCTCGGGCCGTGCGCGCAGCTTCGACAGCGCCCGGTGCAGCGTGGACTTGACCGTCCCGGGCGCGATGCCCAGTTCGGCGGCGGTCTCGGCCTCACTCAGGTCCCCGTAGTACCGCAGCACCACGACCGCCCGCTCGCGCCGGGTGAGGGCGGCCAGCGCCTGGCGCAGCAGGGCCCGCTGGGCCTGCTGCTCGGCGAAGTCCGCCGGCACCGGCCGGTCGGGGGCGTGGTCGGTGGGCAGCTCGCGGTTGCGCGGCCGCCGCCACCAGTCGCGGTGCTGGTTGACGACGATCCGGCGCACGTAGGCGGCCGGGTCGTCCGCGTTCGCGGTGATCCTGGGCCAGTGCAGGTAGGCGCGTTCCAGCGCCGACTGCACGATGTCACCGGCCCGGTGCGGATCACCGGTCAGCAGCTCGGCCAGCCTGATCAGCCGTGGCCCGATGCCGACCACGAACGCGCTGAACTCGGCGTCCAGGCGCTCCCTCTGCTCGCGTTTCACACCCCCCTGACTCCTCGGGGGGCGGGTGGGGTTCTGTCCTCGCGACCGGGAATTCGCACGGTGCGACCTCCTGCGGCCCCCGCGGGGCCCGGGGGCGTCAGACCGCGCTGCCGGCCTTCCAGTCGGCCCAGGCCATGTTCCAGCCGTTGAGGCCGTTGGACGGGACGACGGTCTTGTCCCCGGAGTTGGTGACCTCGACCACGTCGCCGATCATCGAGCTCTTGAAGAACTTGTAGCCGTCCGCGTTGGCGTCCTCGCCGCCCTTGACGTCGCGCAGGCCGACGCAGCCGTGGCTGGTGTTCTGGCTGCCGAAGGTCGACGCGGGGGACCAGTAGTTGCCGTGGATGAAGGTGCCGGAGGTGGAGAGTCGCTGGGCGTGCGGCACGTCCGGGATGTCGTACTCGCTGCCGAGGCCGACGGTCTGCGAGTTCATCCGGGTCTGCTGGTACTGCTCGGTGATCACCATCTTGCCGCCCCAGGTGCGGAACTCGGGCGAGCCGCCGGAGATCGCGTAGACGGCACTGACCTGGCCGTCGGTGGTGACGGTGAGCTTCTTGGTGGCGAGGTCGGCGACGCTGGTCTGGGCCCGGCCGACGGTGAAGCGGACGTCCTTGGACTGGGTGCCGTAGACGCCCTTGGCGCCCTGGACGTCCTTGAGCCGGAGCTTGACGGTCACCTTGGTGCCCTTGGCCCAGTACTGCTGCGGGCGGAAGTCGAGGCGGGTGCTGGAGAACCAGTGCCCGACGATCTCGACGCCCGGCTCGGCCACCACGGTGATGGCCTGCTGGACGGCCTTGCGGTCGGTGACCGGCTTGCTGAAGTTGATCGAGACCGGCATGCCGACGCCGACCACCGAGCCGTCCTCGGGGGTGAAGTAGCCCACGAAGGTGTTGGCCGGCGTCGCGGTGGTGAAGACCGCGTTGGCGTCGGCCTCCAGCTTGTCCTTGTCGACGGCGGCGGCGGTCACCGTGTACTTGGTGCCGCTGGCCGGGGAGGCGGCGGAGGTCCAGACGGTGCCGTCGTCGGACAGCGTGCCGGCCAGCGCCTTGCCGGTGGAGTCGGCGACCTTGACCGAGGTGAGGGTGCCGCCGGCGACGGCGACCCGGACCGGGTCGCTGAAGCCGGCCGCCGTGGTGCCGTCGGCCGGGGTGACGGTGATCACCGCGACCGAGGTCTTCGGGGTGGGGGTGCTGGTGGCGCTCGCCGTCGGCTGTCCGGTTCCGGAACCGGTGCCGCCGGAGCCGTCGGAACCGCCGGCGCCCGTCGTTCCGGTGCCCGCGCCGTTGTCCGCGCTCTTGGTGTCGTTGCAGGCCGCCAGCAGCAGTACCGGGGCACCGACCAGCCCGGCGAGTACACCGCGTCGGCTCCAGCTGCTCGCGGCCGACCGGCCCTGACCGTCCCGTGCCGTCACGTCGCCCACTCCCTGCTGCTCATCCGGGCATTACGGATACAAAAACGCAATCCGTACGTTCACGGTTCCAACACCAACGGCTTGCGATCGTATGAGAAGACGAAACCAAGTGCCAAATATGGACAAAAAGCCCGACCTGCGGACAGCAGGCCGGGCTTTCGTCGGAAGTGGCGGGCGAGCCCTACTCGGCCGACTCCTCCACCGCGTACTCGTCCCAGTCCCCGTCCTCGGGGTCGAAGTCGGTGTTCGCCGACTCCCAGGTCGCCGAGGCGAGCTCGACACCCGGGACGTCGCCGAGCAGCGCCACCGGGTCGATGAAGTGGGCGAGCGAACCCGCCGGGTCCACCTCGATGGCCTCGACGGACTGCGCGCGCTCCTCGTCGTCGAGGTACTCGTCCGCGGTCACCTGCTCGAGCGCCGCCGCCTTGAGGGCGCCCTCGTCGGTGATCTCGGCGATGAGCTCGATGCTGAGCCGGACGTAGCGCGGGCTGTCCTGGCCGGTCGTGTCAGTGCTGGTCATGCGCCGAGACTACGGGATCCCGCCCGCCGGGAGGCGCCGGTGAACGCCGGGAGGCGCCGGAGAAACGCAGCGGGGCCGGTCCCCCCTTCGAGGAGGGACCGGCCCCACCGCTTCCGCCCGTCTCCCCCACCCGGGAGCCTTGCGGACGCGCCGAGCGGCGCGGGTGTCCGGGAGCCGCCTCACCCTGGCAGCCGGCCGGAGCCGGGCAGGGGCGGGACGACGGCGTCTCCGCGGACAGGGACACCACCGGCCGGGTCAGGACCGACCGTCGTGCCCGGGACGGACCGTGCCGCCGGGGAGCCGCTCCCGGCCGGTCGTTGTCGTCCCGTTCGGCGTCTTGCCGTGTGCACAACCATGCCGCAGTCGTGTTAAGCCCGTGCTGCACGGAGATGACGCCGGTGTACCGGTTCGCCCGGAAACGGAACCGGTGCCCCACGGTTCCTCAGCCACCGGGTCGGGGGCGGCGGCTGACCGCGGCTCGGTGGGCGGCGGGGCTCAGTGGCCGAGGCGGCTGCCGGCCAGGAAGCCGAGCAGGTCCTGGCGGGTGACGATGCCCTGCGGCTTGCCCTCCACCAGCACCACCGCGGCGTCGGCCTTCTCCAGCACCGTCATCAGGTTGGTGACGGTCTCGCCCGAGCCGACCACCGGCAGCGGCTTGGACATCACCCGGTCCAGCGTGTCGGTCAGCTGGATGTCGCCCGCGAAGACGCCCTCCAGCAGCAGCTTCTCCGCCACCGAGCCGATCACCTCGCCGGCCATGATGTCCGGGTGGCCGGCGCCCGGCGAGACGACCGGCATCTGCGAGACGCCGTACTCGCGCAGCACCCGTACCGCCTCGGCGACGGTCTCGTTGGGGTGCATGTGGACGAACTGCGGAATGCCCTCGTGCTCGATGGCGTCCTTGCGGGCCAGCACCTCGCCGATGTGCGCCTCGTCGGTGGCGGACGGCAGGAAGCCGTAGTCGGCCATCCAGTCGTCGTTGAAGATCTTCGAGAGGTAGCCCCGGCCGCCGTCCGGCAGCAGCACCACGACGACGTCGTCCGGGCCGAGCCCGCGCGCCACCTCCAGCGCGGCGACGACCGCCATGCCGCAGGAGCCGCCGACCAGCAGGCCCTCCTCCTTGGCCAGGCGGCGGGTCATCTGGAAGGAGTCCTTGTCGGAGACGGCGACGATGCCGTCCGCGACGTCGCGGTCGTAGGCGGTCGGCCAGAAGTCCTCACCGACGCCCTCGACCAGGTACGGCCGGCCGGTGCCGCCCGAGTAGACCGAGCCCTCCGGGTCGGCGCCGATCACCTTGACCTTGCCGCCGGAGACCTCCTTCAGGTAGTTGCCGGTGCCGGAGATGGTGCCGCCGGTGCCGACGCCCGCCACGAAGTGGGTGATCCGGCCCTCGGTCTGCTCCCACAGCTCCGGACCGGTGGAGTGGAAGTGCGAGGCCGGGTTGTCCGGGTTGGAGTACTGGTCCGGCTTCCAGGCGTTCGGGGTCTCCCGGACCAGGCGGTCGGACACGTTGTAGTACGAGTCCGGGTGCTCGGGGGCGACGGCGGTCGGGCAGACGACCACCTCGGCGCCGTACGCGCGCAGGGTGTTGATCTTGTCGGTGGACACCTTGTCCGGACAGACGAAGATGCACTTGTAGCCCTTCTGCTGGGCCACGATCGCCAGACCGACACCGGTGTTGCCGGAGGTCGGCTCCACGATGGTGCCGCCGGGCTTGAGAGCGCCCGAGGCCTCGGCGGCCTCGATCATCCGCATGGCGATGCGGTCCTTCACCGAGCCGCCGGGGTTGAAGTACTCGACCTTGGCGAGCACGGTGGCGCTGATCCCCTCGGCGACCTTGTTCAGCTTGA
This sequence comes from Kitasatospora sp. MBT66, assembly GCF_000710405.2. Taxonomy (NCBI): domain Bacteria; kingdom Bacillati; phylum Actinomycetota; class Actinomycetes; order Kitasatosporales; family Streptomycetaceae; genus Kitasatospora; species Kitasatospora sp. MBT66. Next base: position 1,475,236 of record NZ_JAIY01000006.1, read on the forward strand.
CCAGCGGCGTGTTGCCGACCAGGTCGATGATCGAATTGTGGTACCGCACGGGGGTCCTCCCGGTGTGTGGGCATACGAGTGCTGTCGGTACCGCAAGCGTAGGCCGTACCGGGCGCCCCGGAGAGCCCGTACGCACCACGAACGGCCCACCCCCGTCGTAGGCCGCGCCCCGGGCGGGTACTAGGGGTGTACACGCATCGGGAACGGCACCCGTCGGGGTGGCACGAGGACGCGAAGGGGGCACGGGGTGCCAGGAACACAGCAGTCGCGGGCCCGGGTGGCCCGGCGGATCGCCACCGCGGCGGCGTACGGCGGCGGCGGGCTGGGGGTACTGGGGGTGGGCCTGGTCGGCCTGCTGCTGACCGAGAGCAAGCTGGCCGTCCAGGCCATCGGCATCCTGGACGGCGACCCGCCGAGGGCCGACGGGGTCTACGGCGAGGCCTTCGCCGATCGCGCGGCCGCGCCGCAGCCGCCGCTGGTGCTGGCCTTCCTGGGCGACTCCACGGCGGCCGGCCTGGGCGTGCTGCGGGCCCGGGAGACCCCGGGGGCGCTGCTCGCCGCGGGCCTCGCCTCGGTCGCCGAGCGCCCGGTCCGGCTGGTGAACGTGGCGTTCTCGGGCGGCCGCTCCGCCGATCTGGCCGGCCAGCTGGAGCAGGCCCTGGCGTGCCGCCCGGACATCGCCGTGATCATGATCGGCGCCAATGACGTGACCCGGCACAGCCCGGCCCAGCTCGCGGTGCGCCAGCTCGGCGAGACGGTCGCCGCGCTGCGCGCCGCCGGCTGCGAGGTGGTGGTCGGCACCTGCCCCGACCTCGGCACCATCAAGCCGGTCCGCCCGCCGCTGCGCTGGGTGGCCCGCCGGGTCAGCCGCCAGCTGGCCGCCGCGCAGACCATCGCGGTGGTGGAGGCGGGCGGCCGGACGGTCTCGCTCGGCTCGCTGCTCGGCCCGGAGTTCGCGGCCCGGCCCGAGATGTTCGCCGCCGACCGCTACCACCCCTCCGCCCAGGGCTACGCGACGGCCGCGATGGCCGTGCTGCCGTCGGTCTGCGCCGCACTGGGCCTCTGGCCGCAGGAGGAGCCGGCCGACGGGCCGGTCCCCGGCGAGGCGGTGCTGCCGGTGGCGGTGGCCGCGGCGGCCGCGGCCGACCGGTCCGGCAGCGAGGTGGCGGCGGTCGGCGGCGCGGACGGCGCGGCCGGGCGCTGGGCGCTGCTGCGGCACCGGCTGCGGGTCGGCCTGCCGGGCTCCTGGGCCACCGGGGAACCGGTCGGCGGGCCGTCCGACGGGGTACCCGGGAGCCCGCCCGAGGGCCTGTCCGGGGGGCTCTCCGGGAGCGCCGGTCCGGCGCCCGGCAACACGTCGGCCAGCTCACACACCGGGGCGGGTGACGACTGAGCTACCAGACGGTAACTTTCCTCCCGGACGCCTGTCCGCCGCCACTCAGCGAGGAGCCCGCCATGCCCGAAGCCGTCATCGTCAGCGCCACCCGTTCGCCGATCGGCCGGGCCTTCAAGGGCTCCCTGAAGGACGTCCGCCCGGACGACCTGACCGCGCACATCATCCAGGCCGCGCTGGCCAAGGTGCCGCAGCTCGACCCGCGCGAGATCGACGACCTGATGCTCGGCTGCGGCCTGCCCGGCGGCGAGCAGGGCCACAACCTGGCCCGCATCGTGGCGGTGCAGATGGGCATGGACTACCTGCCCGGCACCACCATCACCCGCTACTGCTCCTCCTCGCTGCAGACCACCCGGATGGCCCTGCACGCGATCAAGGCCGGCGAGGGCGACGTCTTCCTCTCGGCCGGCGTGGAGACCGTCTCCCGGTCGGTCAACGGCACCTCGGACGGCATGCCCGGCACCATGAACCCGCTGTTCGGCGACGCCCAGGCGCGCACCGCCAAGCGGGCCGAGGAGGGTGGCGGCGAGTGGCACGACCCGCGCGAGGACGGGCTGCTGCCGGACGCCTACATCGCGATGGGCCAGACCGCCGAGAACCTCGCCGCGCTCAAGGGCATCACCCGCGCCGAGCAGGACGAGTTCGGCGTGCGCTCGCAGAACCTCGCCGAGGCGGCGATCAAGGCCGGCTTCTGGGAGCGGGAGATCACCCCGGTCACCACCCCCGACGGCACCGTGGTCTCGACGGACGACGGCCCGCGCGCGGGCGTCACCCTGGAGGGCGTCTCCGGCCTGAAGCCGGTGTTCCGTCCGGACGGCACGGTGACCGCCGGTAACTGCTGCCCGCTGAACGACGGCGCCGCCGCACTGGTGATCATGTCCGACACCAAGGCCCGCGAGCTGGGCATCACCCCGCTCGCCCGGGTGGTCTCCACCGGCGTCAGCGCGCTCTCCCCCGAGATCATGGGCTACGGCCCGGTCGAGGCCTCCAGGCAGGCACTGAAGCGGGCGGGCCTGTCCATCGGCGACATCGACCTGGTCGAGATCAACGAGGCCTTCGCCGCCCAGGTGATCCCGTCCTACCGGGACCTCGGCGTCGACCTGGACCGGCTGAACGTCAACGGCGGCGCGATCGCGGTCGGCCACCCCTTCGGCATGACCGGCGCCCGCATCACCACCACCCTGATCAACTCGCTGCAGTGGCACGACAAGCAGTTCGGTCTGGAGACCATGTGCGTCGGCGGCGGCCAGGGCATGGCGATGGTTCTGGAGCGCCTGAGCTGACCTCGCGCTGTCAACCCCGAAGGGTCCAGACCACCCATTTGGAGTGACACAGCGTAATTGAGGGCCGGATCACACCGCGAGGTCGATCCGGCCCTCTTTTCTTTCGTTTCCGGACCGGAAATCGACGGTGCGGAGCGGATCAACTCCGCTGCGTAGAGCGGTCCTACCTAACAATTTGGGGACAAGAGCGAAAGTCACCGACAAATTGGACATTGGCCACTGCGGTAACAGTGCCGGATGGGGCAGTGTGGAGAGGTAACCCCGTTCCACTCCTCCCTAGGAGTACGTTCCGTGAGCGCCGTCTACACCATCCTGTTGCTGATCCTGATCGCCGTGTCGACCGCCGTGCTGGTCCACCTCCGGGGCGTCTCCCGCCGGTTGGACGCACAGGCCGCGGTCTCCCCGACCGTCGACGAGGCCGCGATACGCCGGGCCGTCGCCGAGGCCCTGGCCGCCGACCGCGAGCGGGAGATCACCGAGGCCCGGGCGTTCTGGGCCGAGCAGGAGGCCCGCGCGGCCGAGGACGCGCCGCTGTTCGACTCCCCGTTCGCCGGTGTCTTCAGCACCACCGACGAGTGGCCGCTCTTCTTCCCCCGCCCCACCGGGCCGAACGAGGCCGCCGACAACGCCGACCACCCGGGCACCATGGACCCGGAGTTCGGCGAGGCCCTGCGCTCGGCGCTGGAGGACCTCATCGGCGACGGCGGCACCGGGACCGGCCCCGAGGGCGGCAGCCCGCTGCGCCCCGCCCACCCGGCCGGCCACCCCGCCGGCGGCCACCCGGCCGGCGAGGGCACCGGCGACGCCCGGGCCCGCCGCGAGGCCGACCTGCTGGCCACCGGGCTGGACGCCGGGCTGCTGGACGCCGAGGCCGCCGTCGAGGAGGCCCCGGCCACCGCGCCCGACCCGCGCCGCCACCCCTCGCACCCCGACTTCGTGCCCAGCCAGACGCCGTCCCGGGAGTGGACCGACACCCGGCTGGCCACGCTGGCGGACGAGGGCACCGCACTGATCGACGTCCGCCCCGGACCGCTCGGCACCCTGGACGTCTACGCCTTCGCCGACGGCACCACGCTCTGCGTGGCCCCGGGCGACCGCGAGGCCGCGTACCGGCTGATCGACGCCGTCCGGGCCGGTGAGAACGTCCGACTGCTCGGCGGCTCCCGGTTCTCCGGCTCCTACTCGCTGACCTTCTCCACCGACGAGGACGCCGTGTACGTGCTCGCCGACCGCGTGGTGGCCAGCATCTGACCCGAGCGCGCCGACGCGGGCGCGCCGACGCCGAGGGCCGGCCGGATCGAGGGGGTTACCGATCCGGCCGGCCCTCGGCGTTCCGCCGTTGCGCCTCGGGGCCCTCAGAGCGCCGCCGAGGCCTCCACCAGCCGCCGCACGGCCATGGCCCGCACCGCCCCGGCCGCCACCGGCGGGCCGTCCGGAAGGGCCACCACGGCGTCGCCGGGCAGCGCGGCCAGCGCCGCCGCCAGGTCGTGCCCGACCACGGCGAGCTGGTCGCCGACGGCGAACACCCCGACGTCCGGCAGCTCGTGCGCGGGCACGCCGTCCGCCCCGCCGTCGACCCGGACCGCCTCGGCGGCCCGCGCCGCCTCCGCCAGCCAGCGGGCCAGCGCCAGTCCGGCCGCGGCCCGCGAGGGGTGTCCGGGGACGGCGCCGAGCAGCCGGCTCTGCGGCATCGCGCGGAACCGGTCGGCCAGCGCGTCGACGGCCTCGGCCAGGGTCTTCTCATCGGACGTCTCGGACATGCCGCGAGCATACGGGCCACCGGGAACGAAAGCCGCCGGGCCCCGGAGCGGTCGCTCCGGGGCCCGGCGGCAGTGGTGGTACAGCGGGTCGTACGACCGAGGATCAGTCGTCGCCGCGCAGGATCGCGATCAGCCGCAGCATCTCGATGTAGATCCAGACCAGCGAGAGGGTGAGCCCGAAGGCCGCCCGCCAGGACTCCTTCTGCGGCGCGCCCTGCGCGATGGCCTCCTCGACCGCCGCGAAGTCCAGCGAGAGGAAGAACGCGCCGAGGCCGATGCCGACCAGGCCGACCACGATGCCCAGCGGGCCGCTGCGCAGGCCCATGTCGGCGCCGAACAGCGAGGCGACCAGGTTGATCAGCATCAGCAGCACGAAGCCCATGGCGATCGCGATGCCGATCCGGGTGTAGCGCGGGGTGACCCGGATCCGCCCGGTCTTGTAGGCGATCAGCATCGCCGCGAACACCGCCGCGGTGCCCAGCACCGCCTGGATCGCGATGCCCTCCCAGACGCTGTTGAACACCTTGGTGATCGCACCGAGCGCGAAGCCCTGGAGGCCCGCGTAGAGCAGGATCAGCGGCGGGCTGACGCTCCGCTTGAAGGAGATCACCATGCCGAGCACGAACGCGATCAGCGAGGCGACGCCGGCCAGGCCGAAGTTCCGCTCCGGCAGCGCGACCCAGGCGAGACCGCCGGCCGCGACCAGGGTGAGCAGCGTCATCGCGGTGCGCGCGACCACGTCGTCCAGCGTCATCCGGCCCGTCGCCGCGGGACCGGCGGAGGGCGCGTTGTACATCCCGGCGAGCTGCTCGTCGGTCAGCGGCGCACCGCCCTGGGGCTGCTGGCCGTAGGGGTTGTTGGCGTACGGGTTGTTCCCGTACGGATTGTTGCCGTAGGGGCTGCCTGCGTACTGGCTCCCGGCCGGCGGGGTCTGGGTGGTCCCGAAACCCGCGTAGCCGGACTCGCGGGTGAAGGACCCCTCCCGCGAGAAGACCGGGTTGCTGCTTCTCATTGCTCATTCCCTCCGTGGCGGCACTGCACCGCCCGCAGCACAAGGGTAATGGCTTGGCAAAGGAATCGGCATCCGCCGCGAGAACGATTCGGCCGCTGACGTCCGGCGGGGACGCCGGTCGGCGTCCCCGCGAGTCGGTGCCCAGAGCCGGACTCGAACCGGCACGGCCTTTCGGCCAAGCAGTTTTAAGCTGCCCGTGTCTGCGTTCCACCATCTGGGCTTCTGCGGACCCGGCCCGGCCGGCGGAACGGAGAGCAGCGCTCCGCCCCCGTGCGGGCCACCCCTGAGCCTAGTCGCCCGGCATCCCCTTTCGCATGTTCCGAGGCGGGGAAGTTGTCATGTTTCCTTGCCATCTGACGAACAGTTCGTGATTTGGCCACTCGACCCGCTCGATCCGGCCACCGGCCCTCCGCTCAGGGTCGGTGTCATACCGCAGGAGGAGGGCGCCACCTGGGCGTACGCCCAGCGGTGGTCGGGCCAACCGTCCGGCGGAGCGACGAGAAACCATGATCACCGGAAGGAGCATGGAGGTACGGCCGGACGCCCCTGGAAGGGCCCCGGCCGGCCAGCCTCCGGAGCCGCACGGCCCGGTCCGCCATGCCCGACCCGAGGAGCACCCCGTGAGCACGTCGACCGCAACCGCCGTCCGTACCGGCCGGGCGGCCGCCCGCGCCACCGGCCTGAACAAGGTCTACGGGGAGGGCGAGACCCGCGTGGTCGCCCTCGACAACGTCAGCGTCACCTTCCCCCAGGGCGAGTTCACCGCGATCATGGGCCCCTCCGGCTCCGGCAAGTCCACCCTCATGCACTGCATGGCCGGCCTCGACACCGTCAGCTCCGGCTCCTCCACCATCGGCGACACCGAACTCGTCGGCCTCAAGGACAAGCAGCTCACCCAGCTGCGACGCGACCAGATCGGCTTCGTCTTCCAGGCCTTCAACCTGCTGCCCACCCTCACCGCCCTCGAGAACATCACCCTCCCCATGGACATCGCCGGCCGCAAGGCCGACAAGCAGTGGCTCGACCGCGTCGTCGAGACCGTCGGACTCTCCGGCCGCCTCTCCCACCGCCCCAGCCAGCTCTCCGGCGGCCAGCAGCAGCGCGTCGCCTGCGCCCGCGCCCTCGCCTCCAAGCCCGACATCGTCTTCGCCGACGAACCCACCGGAAACCTCGACTCCCGCTCCGGCGCCGAGATCCTCTCCTTCCTGCGCAACTCCGTCCGCGAACTCGGCCAGACCGTCGTCATGGTCACCCACGACCCCGTCGCCGCCGCCTACGCCGACCGCGTCGTCTTCCTCGCCGACGGCCGCATCGTCGACGAACTCACCAACCCCACCGCCGACACCGTCCTGGACCGCATGCGCCGCTTCGACGCCAAGGGCCGCACCAGCTGACGCAGCACGCGCCGCCGCCCGTCCCTTCGCAGACCCCAGGACCCAGGAAACCCCATGTATCGCACCGCACTGCGCAATGTGCTGGCCCACAAGGGCCGACTGCTGATGACGGCGCTGGCCGTCATGCTGGGCACCGCCTTCGTGGCCGGCACCATGGTCTTCTCCGACACCTTCGGCAAGGCCATGCGGGAGAGCAACTCCAAGAGCTACTCCGACGTCTCGGTCCAGATCGTCGACTACTCGGCCGGCGCCACCGCGTCCCTCCGGGACAAGAGCGACAAGAGCGCGGTCACCCTGACCGACGCCACCGTCCAGCAGCTCGCCGCGCTGCCCGGCACCGCCGGCGCCCGCGGCGTGGCCAGCGGCTTCACCGGTGTCGCCGACAAGAAGGGCGAGCTGATCGGCCCGGCCTGGTCGGCCAAGGGCGCCAACTTCGCGCCCGGCCCGGACGGCAAGGACGCCCGCTACCCGATGGTCGAGGGCCAGGGGCCGAAGAACGGCAAGGAGATCGCCCTCGACCGGAAGACCGCCGAGAAGGGCGGCTACAAGGTCGGCGACACCGTCCGGATCGGCTCCAACGGCCCGGTCCTCGAGGCGAAGCTCACCGGCGTCTTCACCACCGACGACCCGAGTGTGAACAGCGGCGGCACGCTCACCCTGTTCGACCGCGCGACCGCCCAGCAGATCCTGCTGGAGCCCGGCCGCTACAGCAGCATCGTGCTCACCGCCAAGCCCGGCACCAGCCAGGACGCCCTGCTCGCCGAGGTGAACCAGAAGATCCGGCCGGAGCAGCAGATCGAGACCCGCACCGGGGCCGAGCTCAAGGCCGAGGAAGAGCGGATGATCGCCGCGGGCACCGACAGCCTGCGCACCATGCTGCTCGCGTTCGCCGGCATCTCGCTGTTCGTCGGCATCTTCATCATCGCCAACACCTTCACCATGCTGGTCGCCCAGCGCACCAAGGAGCTGGCCCTGCTCCGGGCGATCGGCGCCAGCCGCAAGCAGGTGACCCGCTCGGTGCTGATCGAGGCGTTCGCCATCGGCACCGTCGCGGCCTCGGCCGGCCTGGTCGCCGGCCTCGGCATCGGCGCGGGCCTGCAGTCCCTGATCGCCTCGCTGAACGACAGCCTCCCGACCGGCGCACTGGTGGTCAAGCCGCTGACCGTGGTGGTCACCCTGGTGGTCGGCGTCCTGGTGACGGTGCTCTCCGCACTGCTGCCCGCCGTCCGCGCCGCCCGGATCGCCCCCGTCGCCGCGATGAGCAGCGGCGACCAGCCCGCCACCCAGAAGTCCCTGCTGGTCCGGAACGTGCTCGGCTCGCTGGTGGCCGCCGCCGGTATCGCCCTGGTCGCCTTCGGCGCCTCCAAGGGCAACTCGGACGGCCGGATGCCGGTCGCGCTGGGCGCCGTGCTCGCCGTCCTGGGCGTCTTCGTCCTGCTGCCGCTGCTCTCCCGCCCGGTGATCGCGCTGGTCGGACCGGCCCTCGGCAAGCTGTTCGGGATGCCCGGCAAGCTGGCCCGGCAGAACGCGGTGCGCAACCCGCGCCGCACCGCCGCCACCGCCGCCGCAATCACCATCGGCCTCACCCTGGTCAGCGGTCTGACGGTGATCGGCGCCTCGGTCTCCGACACCGTGGACCGGGCCATCACCAGCTCGATGAAGGCCGACTACCTGATCTCCGCGGCGAACGGGATGAGCCTGTCCGACAAGGTCCCCGCCGAGGCCGCGAAGGCCGCCGGGGTGGCCGCCTCCTCGCCGCTGGTGGAGGTCGAGTGGGACCTCAATGGCAAGTCCAACAAGATCACCGGCCTGAACGCGGACAGCCTGGACAAGCTGCTCACGGTGAAGATGAAGAGCGGTTCCACGGCCTCCTTCGGCCAGGGCAAGCTGCTGCTCGGCGGCGACCTGGCGAAGAAGCTCGGGGTCGGAACCGGCTCCACCGTCGAGATGGGCTACCCCGGCGACGCCAAGGGCACCCTGACCGTCGGCGGCGTCTACGAGACCAACGACCTGCTCGGCGGGGCCATGCTGGCCAACAGCGAGATCCTCAAGCACGACCCCCAGCCGTCCCTGGACAGCGTCCTGGTCAAGGGCACCGACGGGGAGACCGAGTCGCTGCGGAAGGCACTCAAGGACTCCACCGGCGCCAACCCGGTGATCGAGGTCAAGTCACGCCAGGACGTCCGGGACGGCTTCAGCCAGAACATCACCTTCGCGCTGAACATGATGTACGGGCTGCTGGCGATGTCGGTGGTGGTCGCGGTCCTCGGGGTGATCAACACCCTGGCGATGTCGGTCTTCGAGCGCAAGCGCGAGATCGGCATGCTGCGGGCGATCGGCCTGGACCGGCGCGGCATCAAGCGGATGGTCCGGCTGGAGTCCGTGGTGATCTCGGTGTTCGGCGCCGGCATCGGCATCCTGCTCGGCTGCTTCACGGCCTGGGCGATCAACGGCACCCTCAAGTCCGCCCTGCCCAGCATGACCACGGTGCTCCCGTTCGGGCAGCTGCTGCTCTTCCTGGCCCTGGCCGGGCTGGTCGGTGTGGTGGCCGCCTTCTGGCCGGCCCGCCGGGCCGCCGGGCTGGACATCCTGGACAGCATCAAGACCGACTGACGCACTGTGCGAACAGCGAGAAGGCCCCTGCCGGAGGGTTCGGCGGGGGCCTTCCTGCTACTTCTTGTACTCCGCCCGACTCGCACAGCCGGCTGAGCACCACGGAGGTCGTGGTCCGGCAACGCTGCCGGGCGGAGAGCCTCCGACTCATACCCGGTGCTCCCACACCGGGCCGTAGTCGCTACTTGCTGGTGGCCAGCTCCTTGTCGGCGGCCGGCTTCGCGGCCTCGACGGCGGGACGCTTGGTGGGCGCCGTGACCTCCTGGATCGGCTGGTACGGGTTCTCCATCTGGGAGAGGCCGACCATCTCGCGCTTCAGGAAGACGGCGAGGGTCCAGTCGGTGAAGACGCGGACCTTGCGGTTGAAGGTGGGGACCATGGCGCCGTGGTACAGGCGGTGGAACCACCAGGCCGGACGGCCCTTCAGCTTGTACTTGCCGAAGAGGATCGCGACACCCTTGTGCAGGCCGAGGCCGGCGACCGCGCCCAGGTTCTTGTGCTTGTACTCCTGCTGCGGGAAGCCCCGCATGCCGGAGATCACGTTGTCACCGAGGACGGCGGCCTGGCGCACGGCGTGCTGCGCGTTCGGCGGGCACCAGGCGCCCTCGCCCGCGGCGAGGTCCGGCACCTGGGCGTTGTCGCCGGCGGCCCAGACGTAGTCGAAGCCCTGGACCTGGAGGGTCGGCGCGGTGTCGACGTGGCCGCGCGGGCCCAGCGGCAGGCCGAACTGGGCCAGCACCGGGTTCGGCTTCACGCCGGCCGTCCACACGATGGTGGAGGCGTCCGTCTCCATGCCGTTCTTCAGCACGACGTGGCCGTCGACGCAGGAGTCCATCGAGGTCTCGATGTAGACCTCGATGTTGCGCTCTTCGAGCTTCTCCTTGGTCCACAGACCGAGGTCCGGGCCCATCTCCGGGAGGATCCGGTTGGCGGCCTCGACCACGATGAAGCGCATGTCGTCGCGGCTGACCGTCTTGTAGATCTTGGCGGCGTCGCGCGCCATGTCCTCGATCTCGGCGATCGTCTCGACGCCGGCGAAGCCGCCGCCGATGATCACGAAGGTCAGCGCCTTGCGGCGGATGGCCTCGTCCGTGGTGGACTCGGCCTTGTCCAGCTGCGCCATGACGTGGTTGCGGAGGGCGATGGCCTCCTCCACGGTCTTCATGCCGATGCCGTGCTCGGCCAGACCCGGGATCGGGAAGGTGCGGGAGACCGACCCGGTGGCGACGACGAGGTAGTCGAAGGGCAGCTCGTACGAGTCGCCGGCCGAGGGCTGGATGGTCGCGATCTTGCGCTCGTGGTCCACACCGGTGACCGCACCGGTGAGCACCTCCGCGTTCTTCAGCGCGGTGCGCAGGGGCGCGACGAGGTTGCGGGGCGCGACGTTGCCGCCGGCCGCCTCGGGGAGGAAGGGCAGGTACGTCATGTACGACCGCGGGTCCACGACCGTGACGGTCGCTTCGCCGTAGCGCATCTTCTTGAGGATGCGCATCGCGGCATACAGGCCGACGTAACCACCGCCGACAATGAGGATGCGAGGACGCTCCGTGGTGCTCATATCCGAAAGTATCCAGCACCGTTCGGAGCAGCCTTCGTGAGCCCGCTCACAAGCGGACGGACCCCCTCTGCTACACTTCGCGCCCCCGTTTCGACCCCCCGGCCGACACTTCACGGCCATCCCGACCCCCCGGCGGACGGACCCGTGACGACGGCCCCGCTGAGCAGCAACGATCCATGACGGGGCCTGGTTCCCACACGGGATTTCGATTTTCAAACCCCTGGCGGGTCAGAACCTACGATCCAGCGGTTATCACGCCGAGCGAGCCTTCGGTCCCACATATCGGACGGACCGGACCGTCCAGCGCGGCGAACGGGCGGATCCCCATGTGAAGAAATTCACGAACTTTTCCGCACGGCCCCGGGCGCGCCCCGGCCCCGGGACCCGCAAGGGGCCTCCGGGGCCGGAACGGTAAGCCTCGTGCCTGGTCAGCGGGCGATACTCCAGGCGATGCCGTCCAGGATGTCGTGCTCGCTGACGACCACCTCGGCGGCGCCCGTCCGCGCCATGATCTCCAGCAGCTCCAGCGCGCCGGCCGCGATCACGTCCACCCGGCCCGGGTGCATCGACGGGATCGCCGCCCGCTCCGCGTGGGTCGCGCGCAGCAGCCGGTCCGCGATCTCGGCGACCCGCTCGCGGGAGATCCGCGAGTGGTGGATCGCCTCCGAGTCGTACCGCGGCAGGTCCTGGGCGATCGCCGAGATGGTGGTGACCGTCCCGGCCAGGCCGACCAGGGTCGCCGCACCGGTCAGCGGGACGGCCTCCTCGGCACGGTCCAGCTCCGCCCGCACATGCGCCCGCGCCTCGGCGATCTGCTCGTCCGAGGGCAGCTCGGCGCCGCCGAAGTGCCGCTCGGTCAGCCGGACGCAGCCGATGTCGACCGAGCGGGCCGCCTCGACGTCCTCGGCCCCGAGCACGAACTCGGTCGAGCCGCCGCCCAGGTCGAAGACCAGGTACGGGGTGGCGAAGGTGCCGCCGGTGAGCTCCTTGGTGGCGCCCACGAAGGAGAGGTGCGCCTCCTCCTCGCCGCTGACCACCTCGGGCTCGACCCCCAGGGCCGCCCGCACGCCGTCGACGTACTCGGCGCTGTTCTCGGCGTCCCGGGAGGCGCTGGTGGCGACGAAGCGGATCCGCTCCGGGCCGACGCCGAAGCCGGAGATCACCTCGGCGTACTCCCGGCAGGCCGCGAAGGTGCGCTCCAGCGCGTCCGGGTGCAGCCGGCCGGTGCGGTCCACGCCCTGGCCCAGCCGGTTGATGATCATCCGCCGGTCCAGGTCGGTGATCTCCCCGGTCTCCGGATCGAGATCCGCGACCAGCAGCCGGATCGAGTTGGTCCCGCAGTCGATCGCGGCCACCCTGGTCGTACTCATGCCTCGGCCTCCCCTGCCTCGTCCGCCCCGTCCGCCTCCTGCGCCGCGCGCTTGGCGGCACGGTCGGCGGTCTTCTGCTCCTTGGCCGCGATCACGGCCTGGTGGTCCTGCTCCTTGGCCCGGTTGCGGAGTACCCGCTCACCGGCCGCCTCGACCTCCGCCGGGGACACGCACGGGCCCTTGGCCCACCAGTCCTCCAGCATCCCGATCGCCTCGTCGCCCAGCGGGTTGACGCCCTCGCCGGCCGCCAGCGAGTGGCCGACCAGCACGTGCAGGCACTTGACCCGGTCCGGCATGCCGCCGGCGCTCGGGAAGCCCTCCAGCACCTCGATGGCGTCCCGGCGGGCGATGTAGTCCTCGTGCGCCTTCTGGTAGGCCGAGGCCAGCTCCGGGTCCTCGGCGAGCCGGGCGCTCTGCTCCTTCATCACGCCGTCCGCCTCCAGGGTGCCGATCAGCGAGGCGGCCTTGGGGCAGGTCAGGTAGTAGAGCGTCGGGAACGGCGTGCCGTCCGGCAGTCGGGGCGCCGTCTCCACGACGTCCGGGTTGCCGCACGGGCAGCGGTGGGCGACGCCGCGCAGACCGCGCGGGACCCGGCCGAGCTGCGCGGCGATGGCCGCGACGTCCTGGTCGGAGACGGAGGGGTGGTTCTCAGTGGTCATGGGAGGGGCTGTCTCCAGCGGGGACGGGGGCGGGTGGTGAGGAAGGGGCGGGCTGCGCCGGGGCAGCAGGGGTCGCGGGGGCAACGGGAGCGGCGGCAGCGGCGTCCACGGAGTCCCAGACACTGGCGTACCAGGGCCGGGCGGCCTTGACCGTCCCGGTGGCCGGGCCCTGCGCGGGCGGCGGCGCGCCCAGCGAGGACTTCGCCGGGTCCTGGGCCGCCGGGTCCACCGCGATGTACGGGGTCTCCCCCGGCATCGCGTAGTGCAGCCGGGTCCTGGCCTGCGCCTTGACGTACTCCGGGTCCTGCCAGCGGGCCTTCTCCCGGCGCAGCTGCTCGACCTGCTGCCGGGCGTGCTCGGCCCGGGCGCGCTGCGCCGTGATCTCGGACCGCTGCGAGATGAACTGCCGGGTCGGGTAGGCCAGGATCGCCACCAGTGAGCAGAGCACGAGGACCAGGACGGTCGCCCGGCTCGTGAACCGAGGCCGGGCCGCCAAGCCCGGGATCCTCCAGCCTGCCATCTCCGGTGTCCCCTCCTGGTCGCGACGGTGCCCCGCCGTCCACCCTACGGGGTGAACGGCGGGGCACCGGTCAGGCGTGCGCCACTCGGGCGGCCGGGCGGGTCAGCCCTCGTGCTTGAACCGCGGGAAGGCGCCGCGGCCGGCGTACTCGGCGGCGTCGTCGAGGATCTCCTCGATGCGCAGCAGCTGGTTGTACTTGGCGACGCGCTCGGAGCGGGCCGGGGCACCGGTCTTGATCTGGCCGCAGTTGGTGGCGACGGCCAGGTCGGCGATGGTGACGTCCTCGGTCTCGCCGGAGCGGTGGGACATCATGCAGCGGTAGCCGTTGCGCTGGGCCAGCTCGACGGCGTCCAGGGTCTCGGTCAGCGAACCGATCTGGTTGACCTTCACCAGCAGCGCGTTGGCGGTGCCGGTCTCGATGCCGCGGGCCAGGCGGGCCGGGTTGGTGACGAACAGGTCGTCGCCGACCAGCTGGACCTTGTCGCCCAGCTTCTCGGTCATGGCCTTCCAGCCGTCCCAGTCCGACTCGTCCAGCGGGTCCTCGATCGAGACCAGCGGGTAGGCGGCGACCAGGCCGGCGTAGTACTCGATGAGCTCGGCGGAGGTGAGCCCCTTGCCCTCGAACTGGTAGGCGTCGTCCTCGTAGAACTCGGAGGCGGCGACGTCCAGGGCCAGCGCGATGTCCTTGCCCGGCACGTAGCCGGCCTTCTGGATGGCCTCGACGATGAGGTCGAGGGCCTCGCGGTTGGAGTCCAGGTTCGGGGCGAAGCCGCCCTCGTCGCCCAGACCGGTGGAGAGGCCGCGCTCCTTCAGCACGCCCTTGAGCGTGTGGTAGACCTCAACGCCCCAGCGGACGGCCTCGGAGAAGGACTCCGCGCCGATCGGAGCGATCATGAACTCCTGGATGTCGACGTTGGAGTCCGCGTGCGAGCCACCGTTGAGGATGTTCATCATCGGGACCGGCAGGACGTGCGCGTTCGGGCCGCCCAGGTAGCGGAACAGCGGCAGGTCGCTGGCCTCGGAGGCGGCGTGCGCGACGGCCAGCGAGACGCCGAGGATGGCGTTGGCGCCGAGCGAGGACTTGTCCGGGGTGGCGTCCAGGTCGAGCATGGCCTGGTCGATCAGGCGCTGCTCGGTGGCGTCGTAGCCGACCAGCTCCGGGCCGATCTGCTCGATGACGGCCAGGACGGCCTTCTCCACACCCTTGCCGAAGTAGCGGTTCTTGTCGCCGTCGCGGAGCTCCAGGGCCTCGAAGGCACCGGTGGAGGCACCCGACGGGACAGCGGCACGGCCGGTGCTGCCGTCGTCGAGGCCGACCTCGACCTCGACCGTGGGGTTGCCGCGCGAGTCGAGAATCTCACGGGCTACGACGACATCGATGGACGGCACGAGGCATCTCCTAGCGGAAGCAGGTACCGGCTGACAGTGGGGTGCCGTCGACCGGACGATTGCGGAGTCGTTACGACCAGAGCCTAACCGCACCGGCTGTCCGGGCCACGTCGACCTCGGCTCCGTCTCAGCGTGTGGCTGTGCTACCCACCGGTAGTTCACCTGGTTGCCCGGCCTCGGACGCCCCGGGGCGGACGAAGGGGGCGGACCGGGCCGGAGCGGTCACGCCGCCCTGCCCGCCGGTCCGGTGACGGACAGGCGGGCAGTGGGCGGTGAACCGGTCGGCGGTGGGCGCTGAGCGCCGGGCTGGGCGCTGGGCGCACAGCGCCGGGACGTGCGGGAGGGTCAGCCGAGAGCGAGGACCTGACCGGGGACGATCAGGTCCGGGTCGCCGCCGACGGTGCCGCGGTTGCCGTCGTAGAGGGCCTGCCAGCCGCCCTGGACACCCTGCGCGGTCGCGATCCCGGCGAGCGTGTCGCCGGAGCGGACGGTGTAGCCCGGGCCGGCCTGCGCCTGCTGGGTCTGCTGGACCTGCGGGGCCTGCTGCGCCTGCTGCGGCGCGGGAGCGGTGCCCTGACCCGCGTACTGCTGGTACACGCCCTGGTGGCTGGTCCAGTACCAGGCACCGTTGTTCTGGTACCAGAACACCTTGGCGTCGGCGTCCCAGCCGGCCCGGCCGGAGAACGACGGCGCCTGCGACTGGGTCTGCTGCTGCGCCTGCTGCTGGACCTGCGGAGCCGGCTGGGCGTGCTTCGGCGCGTACTGCGGGGCCTGCTGCGTCTGCGGGGCCGACTGGGCCTGCTGGGCCTGCGACTTGGGGGCGGCGTGCTTCGGCGCGGCCTTCGGGGCCTGCTGCTCGATCTGCGCCTGCGGTGCCTGCGGCTTCGGGGCGGCCGGGGCGGCCGGGGCTGCGTCCGCCGAGGCGTCGACCGCCGCCGGGGCACCGCCCTTGCTCAGACCGGCCTTCTTGGAGCACACCGGCCAGGCGCCCGGACCCTGCGAGGCCAGCACCTTCTCGGCGACGGTGATCTGCGCCGCCTTCGAGGCCTGGTTGGCCTGCGGCGCGTAGGACGTGCCGCCGAACGCCTTCCAGGTGCTGGAGGTGAACTGCAGGCCCCCGTAGAAGCCGTTGCCGGTGTTGATGCTCCAGTTGCCCCCGCTCTCGCACTGGGCGACCGCGTCCCAGGTCGAGGCCGGGGCGGCCGAGGCGCCGGTGGCGGTGAGGATCGGCATCGCCAGTCCGACACCGGCGACACCGGCGACGGCGATGGCCTTCTCGGTCTGGGTGCGGCGACGGTGACGGCCGGTTCCGACGAACAGCATGAAGAAGTCCCTCTCCGCACGCCTGCGAGGTGAGCTGTCGGGTTCGGACCGGGAGGTGGCCCGGCCGCGCGGAGGCGGCTTCACCCCAAGCCGTGGGAGACGGCGCAAGACCTGGTTCCCCCGCCCCTGCCCAGGGTTCTGGTCGGTTTCCGGTGACGCGGCGGGCAGGACTCGGCGTTCCGCGCACGGGACCCGCTTCCGCGGGCTCCCCGGAGAGTAGACAGATCTTCAGAGCAATCACAAGCTCATATCGCCGCTATCACACGGAAATCACGTCACGTGATGGATTGCCTACCAACCGAAGAGGTATGTCCGGATTGATGGAGGTTCACACCCGACGAAGTCGCGCTGCGGAGACTGCGCGTCAGCGTGTCGTGAGTCCCCCTCAGTGAACTGCCGAGGGGTCGGCGGAGGTTGCCCCCGATGTCGATTCCGGCGTGAATTCCACCGGAAGTTCACGAAGTCCCCGCATGATCAGACCACCGCGCCAGCGCAGTTCCTCCGGGTCCGCGGCGAGCCGGAGGTCCGGCAGCCGGGACAGCAGGGTGGTCAGCGCGGCCCGCCCCTCCAGACGCGCCAGCGGGGCGCCGATGCAGTAGTGGATGCCGTGCCCGAAGCCCAGGTGCGGGTTGTCCGCCCGGGCCAGGTCGAGGGTGTTCTCGTCCGCGAACCGCGCCGGGTCCCGGTCCGCCGCCGCCAGCACCACCAGCACCGGGTCGCCGACCGGGATCTCCACCCCGCCGATGGTCAGCGGACTCGTCGCGAACCGCCAGGTGGCCAGCTCCACCGGGCCGTCGTAGCGGAGGAGTTCCTCGATGCCGGTCTCCAGCAGCGCGCTCTCGCCGCGCCCGATCGACTCCTGGAGCAGGGCCCGCTGACCCGGGTTGCGCAGCAGCGCGTAGACGCCGTTGCCGATCAGGTTCACCGTCGTCTCGAAGCCCGCGAAGAGCAGGATGAAGGCCATCGCCGCGGCCTCGTTCTCGGTGAGGTGCTCACCGTGGTCGCTGGCCCGGATCAGCCCCGAGATCAGATCGTCCCCGGGGTCCGCGCGCTTGCGGTGGATCAGCTCCGCGAGGTAGGCCCGCATCCGCTTCACCGCCCGCCCCACACCGCCGCGTTGGCCGCCGCCGTGCCGGATCATCATCCCGGCCCAGTCCCGGAAGTCGTCCTGGTCCTCGGCCGGCACCCCGAGCAGGTCGCAGATCGCGTAGATGGGGAGCGGGAAGGCGAACTCGTGGATGAGGTCGGCCGATCCGCGCGCCGCGAAGCCGTCGATCAGCCGGTCCGTGAGCTGCTGCACCCGGGGCTCGAAGGCGGCCACCCGGCGCGGGGTGAAGGCCTTCGACACCAGGCGGCGCAGCCGGGTGTGGTCCGGCGGGTCGATGTTCAGCAGGTGCGTCATCAGGTCGGCCTGGCGCTCGCCCGGGATGCCGACCCGGCCGGTGCGGTGGGCCTGCTCGCTGTGGTGCGCCGGGTTCTTGGAGAGCCGGCTGTCCGCGAGCGCCTGGCGGGCGTCGGCGTACCGGGTGACCAGCCAGGCCTCCACACCACTGGGCAGGGTGGTCCGGTGCACCGGCTCGTGCTCGCGCAGCCACGCGTACGCCGGGTAGGGGTCGGCGGCGAACTCCCAGGTGAACAGGGGCGGGCGGGCGGAGGCGGGCTGAGCTGGCATGGGTCGACGGTATCCCGGGCGCGTCACCGGCACCGCACCGTGGGCGGCGCGGTCCCGCTGCCGTTCGCGGCGCTGTTCCTGCCGCCGTTCGTGCCGCTGTTCGCGCCGCCGTTGCTGCCGCTGTTCCCGCCGCTGTTTCCGCCCCGCCGGTCGTTCCGGTGATCGTTCCGGTGATGGTGGGCCGGAGCAGGCGTGAGCCTGGTCACCTGAGGGGTAATTCCTGTTGCGGAGGATCAGGTCGTGCCTACGATCCTCCGCAAGATGTCCGTGGGCGCCGGTGCGGAGCCGCCCACAGGGAGGAGCAGGGCCATGCGGGTCACCGGTGCGGTCATCGTGATCGCGGTACTCGACGGCGGGTCGGGGGCGGGCCTCGCCCGCCGCTTCACCGCGGCGGGAGCCGCCGGGATGCTGATCGCCGACCAGCGGAGCGGGGTCGCCGAGGACCTCGCCACCGAACTCGACCGGCCGGGCTGCCCGGTCGTCGGGGTGTGCGGCGACGTCCGCCGCCCCAGCGATGTCGCCGCACTGGTCGACACCGCCGAGAAGCACCTCGGCCCGATCGACCTGTTCTGCGTGGCCGGACCGGACGGCGAGCGGATCGTCTCCCTCTCCGACCTGCCCGCCCACCTCGACCTGGAGCGGCTCGCCGAACTCGTCGCGCTGGTCGGCGAGGCGATCGGTGAGGTCGTTCCGCCGCAGCGCCGTCCGGTGGCGGACGTCGCCGCGGCCTGAGGACCGGGGCGGTCGGGGGGCTGCTTCGGCCGGCTCGGGGCTGCCCGGTCGCTCGGTTGCCCGGGCTGCCCGGTCAGTCGGGCGGCCGGGTCAGTCTGGCAGCCGGGTCACTCGGCGGGCTTCAGGCCCTCGGCTGCGCGCACCGTGTCGCGGTACCCCCGCGCCGCCGCCCGCAGCGCGGCGTCCACGTCGAGCCCGGCATCGTGCGCGCGCTGCGCCACCGCGAGCAGCAGCCGGCCCGCGGACTCCGCCGTGAGCTCGGCCGGCAGCTCGTACGGCTCGTCCGGCACGCCCGCGAACCCGGACCGGCGCACCCGCGACACCAGCTTCGCCGCGTACGCCAGCGAGGGCAGCCCGGCCGGGACGCCGTCCAGCACCGACTCGCGGTCCGACTTCTCGGCCGCCTTCAGCGTCTCCCAGTTGGCCTCCACCTCGGCCGCGCCGTCCGCCTCGGTGTCCCCGAACACGTGCGGGTGCCGGTACATCAGCTTCTCGACGATGTCGCCCGCCACATCGTCGATCGAGAACGCCCCGGTGGGGTGCTCCTCGGCGATCCGGGAGTGGAAGAAGACCTGGAGCAGCACGTCGCCGAGCTCCTCGCGGAGGCTGTCGCGGTCGCCCTCCTCGATCGCCTCGACCAGCTCGAAGGCCTCCTCGACCAGGTACTTCACCAGGCTGGCGTGGGTCTGCTCGGCGTCCCACGGGCAGCCGCCGGGCGAGCGGAGGCGGTCCATCACGGACACCAGGTCCAGCAGCCGGGAGCCCGGCAGGTCGTACGAGCCCGGCAGCACCTCGATCTCCGGCACCTCGCCGGCGTGCTCGACCGCGAGCCGGGCCAGCGCGTCGGTCAGCCCCGGGTCGCCGTCCGGGCCGCCCAGCCAGACCGTCGACCCGTTCCCGTTCCCGTTCCCGTTTCCGGCGGCGCCGTCCGCCGGGGCACCGGTCAGCAGCCGGGCCAGCGCGGGGGCGGAGCCCGGCGCCACGACCTCCACCTCGACACCCGCCTGCCGCAGGGCCGGCAGCTGCGGGTGACCGGCGTCGCCGGCCAGTACCCGCCCGGCCGAGCGCAGGGCCTCCCAGGCCGGCCAGGACAGCAGGCCGGGGGCCACCCGGTGGGTCGTGATGAGGAGGATCAGCTTCGCGCCCGGAGGATTCGTCGTCACCCCTCGAACCTACCCGTCCGCCCGACGGCCCCGCCGCCGGGTTTCCGCGCGGCCGGCGCGGGTCGGGGCACCCCTTGCTGCCGTACTCCCGTCGGGCCGCGCGGCGGCCTCAGCCAGTGGGCCGGGAGCGGCCGGCCGGGGCGAGGGCGGCGCGGTCCGGGTCCCAGGTGCCGTAGCGGGGGTTCACCCGCAGGTGGAACGCGGTGGCCGTGGCGGCCAGGATCCGGCGGACGGCGGCGTCGCCCGCCGGGGTGTCGGCGTCCGCCCCGGCGGCCGCGGCGAGTCGGCGGATCCCCAGCTCGCGGCCGAGGCGGTCGTCGATCGCCTCGGCCGGAACACCCTGCTCCGCCAGGGCCCGGGCCAGCCGCCCGGCGCCGCCGAGGCGCCGTTCCTCCTCCGCCCGGGCGGCCGCCACCTCGGCCTCCGCGACCGCCGGGCCCCGGTCCGCGACCGCGCGGGCCACCACCGCGTCGAGCACCAGCTCGGTGACCGCCCGCCGGGCCGGGCCCTCCGTCTCCCACCGCGCGTCCGCCGACACCCCGCCCGGGGCGTGCCGCAGCGCCGCCACCCTGGCCTCCACCGCGTCCACCGGGATCCGTCGTCCGTCCAGCACCGCCGCCGTGCCCGGAGTCAGCCCGCCCCCGCCGCACCCGGCCAGCCCGGGGACGGCGAACAGGACGGCGACGACGGTCGTCGTGGTCGTGACGGTCCTGGGGGTCCTCGCGGTGCTGGCGGTGCTGGGGGTGCTGGCGGTGCTGGGGGTGCTGGCGGTGCTGGGGCTCCTGGGGGTCCGGCGACGGTGCATGGCGGGTCTCCGGGTGCGGGCGCTTGCGGGGCGGCGGGGCAGGCGACGGGTGCGGGCGGCGCGGATCCCCCGAGCGTAGGGCGGGGTGCCCGGGGCGCTGCGGACCGTCCCCCGAACGGCCCAGCCGGGCCGGGCGCCGACACGGCACCGGGCTCGCGTCAACCCTGACGATCGTCAAGGTCGGACCCTGTCTTTCGGGTCGGGTCGGGAGCCACCTCCGACTCCTACCGTCCGTGTCATGACGAACACGATCAGGAACAGGACAGTCCTCGCGGTGGCGCTCCTCGGCACCGGCGCCGGTGCGGTCGGGTGGCTTGCTCCGGCCGGCGGTGGTGCAGCCGGGGCGGGCCCGCCGGCCCATGGCTGGTCGTCGGTCGGCTACCGCCGGGTCGCCGAGGCCGTCGCCGAAGCCCCGCCCCGCCTCGCCGCCCTGCTGGAGCCCGCCACCGAGGCCGGCCTGCTGGTGCTGGGCCTGCTGCTGGCGCTGGTCTGGTGGACGGCACGCGGGCGGCGGGCCGCCGACACCGTCGCGGGCGTGGTGCTGACCGGCCTCGGTACCGTGCTCGCGTACGGGGCGAGCGAGGCGTTGAAGCTGGTGCTCGACGAGGAGCGCCCCTGCCGGGCCCTGGCCGGACTTCCGGCCGCCGCACGCGCCGACTGCCCGCCGCCGGGCGACTGGTCGTTCCCCAGCAACCACGCCACCCTCGCCGTCGCCATGGCCACCGGCCTGGTGCTGCTACGACCGCGCTGGGCGTGGCTGGTCGTCCCGGCCGGCCTCGGTACGGCCGCCCTCCGGGTGGCCGCAGGCGTGCACTACCCGCACGACGTGGCCGCCGGGGCTGCGCTGGGCGGGGCGGTCACGGCGGCTGTGGTGGTGGCGCTGCTGCCCTCGGCGACGGCTGCGGTCGGCGCGGCGGGCCGGGTTCGGCTGCTCGGTCCGTTGCTGCTGGCTCCCCCGGCCGCTGCCCGCACCTCGGCCCCTGTTCCGGTTCCGGGCCCGGTTCCGGTTTCAGCCGGCCGGGCCCGCCACCAGGCCGGCCTCGTGGGCGAGGACGGCGGCGGCCGCCCGGTTGGCCACTCCCAGCCGGGCCAGGACGGAGCTGACGTGCGCCTTCACCGTGCCTTCCACCACACCGATCCGGCGGGCGATCTGACCGTTGGACAGTCCGGCGGCGACCAGCGTCAGCACATCCCGCTCACGGGCGGTCAGTCCGGCCACCTGCCGCTGGGCCGCGGCCCGGCGGTCGGCCGGACCGCCGGACCGGGTGGCGGCGAGGTGGGCCACCACCCGGGCGGCCACCTTGGGTGACAGATAGGCCGCCCCGTCGGCCACCGCACGCACCCCGGCGATCAGCTCCTCCGGCTCGCCGGACTTGATCAGGAATCCGTTGGCGCCCCCGCTCAGGGCGCGCAGGATGTAGTCGTCCTCACCGAAGGTGGTCAGCATGACGATCCCAGGAGCCGCTCCGGTCCTGGTGGTGACGCCCACCCGCCGGATCTCGGCGGCGGCGGTGATGCCGTCCGTGCCCGGCATCCGGATGTCCAGCACCGCGACGTCCGGCCGGTGGCGGCGGAGCAGCTCGACCGCCTCCCGCCCGTCCCCGGTCTCCGCGACGATCTCGATCCCCGGATCGGTGGTGAGCACCGCGCGCACCCCGGCCCTGACCATCGGTTCGTCGTCCGCGATCAGCACCCTGATCCGCGTCGGGGCTCCGTGTTCCGGTTCCCCGTCGCTCATCGGGTGCTCACTGGACCAGGGCGTCCAGGGAGATCAGCACGCCGTCCCGGAAGCAGAGCCGGTACGCGTCCCCCGAGCGGTCGTTGTTGAACGCCTCGGCCGTCATCGCGTAGTACTCGCACGTCACTCCCTCTCCACCGGGTGGCGGGTTGCCCACGGACGGATGGTACGGAAACTGATGTTCCGGCAGAAATCGCTGCACGGTGGACCGGTCCTGGCCGACCCGCAGTTCGGCGTAGTCGGCAGGATCGAGCACGGACCGCCCGGCGGTGTGGATCGTCCAGCCCCGCAGCACGGTGGTCAGCAGCACCGCGACGGAGAGCGGCACCAGGACGATCGCGACCACCATGCGGCCCACCCGGCGGCGGGCCAGGCGCAGTTCACGGGTCGGCGACAGCGCGACCGGCGTCGCCGGAGCCACGGTCGGGGCACCCGTCCGCGGCAGGTGGGCGCTCACCTCGAAGCCGGCGCCGTCGGGCCGGGGCCCGTAGTGGAAGGTGCCACCCGCCAGCCGTACCCGCTCG
This sequence comes from Kitasatospora sp. MBT66, assembly GCF_000710405.2. Lineage (NCBI taxonomy): Bacteria > Bacillati > Actinomycetota > Actinomycetes > Kitasatosporales > Streptomycetaceae > Kitasatospora > Kitasatospora sp. MBT66. The sequence goes on from NZ_JAIY01000006.1 coordinate 1,498,144, forward strand.
GCCAACCCGAGCAGACCGTGACCGCCCGTTCCCGTGACGCCGGTTCCCGCCCCGGCTCGGGCCGGCGGCTCGCCCGCCGATCGGGGACCGTCGAGCACCCGGACGCGGGCACCGTCCGTCGTGTAGGCCACCAGCACCGTGACCGACGCCCCCGGGGCGTGCTTGGCAGCGTTGGTCAGCGCCTCCTGAACCACCCGGTACACGGCGTGCTCGGCCGCCCTCGGCAGCCCGTCCGGCCGGCCGTCGACGGTCAGCCGGACGTCCAGCCCCGCCGCGGCCGCCTCCGCCACCAGTTGCGGGACGCCCGCGTCGACCGGGCCCCGGCCTGTGTGGGGGTCCGTGTCGTCCCGCAGGATGCCGATCACCTCGCCGAGGCGTTCGACGGCGGCGGCCGCACCCGCCCGGATCTCCTGCGCCGCCTCGCGGTGCAGCGGGGCCAGGTCGGGCGCCAGCTTGAGCGCACCGGCCCGCAGGGCGATCAGGCTCAGGTCGTGGCCCAGCGCGTCGTGCATGTCCTGCGCGATCCGGGCGCGTTCGCGCAGCCGCGCCCGCTCGGCCACCAACCGCTGCTCGTGCTCGGCCCGTTCGGCCCGCTCCCACCCGGCCCGCACCAGTTCCTGCGACTGCCGCCAGAACCGGCCCACCATCCACGGGGCCATTCCGGCGCAGACCAGGACGGAGACGACCGACGTCGCCTGCACCGCCAGGTCCGGGGCGACCACCGTCACCAGTGCCCCGGCCGTGACCAGCGCCGCGAGCAGGGCGACCGCCTCCCGCACCCGCTCCATCCGCACCCCGGCCGCGAACGCCGCCCCGATGCCCGGCACCGTCCACCAGAGGGACACCGCGCTCAGCCCGAACGCCCCGGCCGCCAGTGCCAGCAGCCCCCGGTCCCACCACGTTCTCGTCCACATCCGCCCGACCCTACGGACCTCACCGGTGCTGCGGATCTGTCGAAAGTCATGCCCGTCAGGCGGGCACAGGTCAGGCGCGCAAGGTCAGGCGGGCACAGGTCAGGCGCGCGGGGGCCAGGGGGTGGCGTTGGTGCGGTGCGATTGGAGGGTGTCGAGGGTCTGCCGCAGGCGGCGGACCGCCGGGTGGTGCGGGCCGTCGCGGCGTTCGCGGTCGAAGAGCAGTTGGAGCAGCCACGACCAGGCCGCCTCCGTCTCGCCGAGCGAGGCCAGCAGCACACCGACCCGTTCCCGGAGGTCGAGCAGCCGCTCGGGTTCGGTCTCCGGCCACACCGCGAGCAGGGCCTGGTACTCGGTGAGCGCCTCCGCGCCCCGGCCCAGCTGTTCGAGGCACTCGGCCACCCGGTGGCGCGGTTCGAGCGCCCGTCGGCCGTGCGGACCGCCCTCGGCGGTGGCGGCGAGCGCCCGGTACTCGGCCAGGGCCTCGTGGTGGCGCCGCTCCTGGAGGAGGGTGCGGGCGTAGATGGTCCGGACGGTGCGGACCATCCCCGCGCCGTCGCCGAGTTCGGACCGACCGCGGGCCAGCAGCCGGGCGGCGAGGTCGAGCACCTCGGGGCGCCGGCCGGCGTCGACCAGGTCGGAGAGCCGGGCGCAGGCCGCCGCGAAGTCCTCCTCCGCCGGGACGGGCGGGGCGGATGCGGATGCGGGTGCGGGTGCGGGCCGCGGGCCCTGCGGCACTGCCGGGGCGGGCGGGTTCGGCACGGCCGCGAGCAGGAACGGCGGCGGTTCGACCCGGGGCGGCGCCGCCGGGGCGACGCCCTCCGGACGCGGCTGCGGCTGGAGCGGGTAGCGGTAGGGCCGGGCCGGGTCCGGCAGCGGTCCGAACCGGGGCTGCGGCACCGAGACGGCGGCGGGCAGCAGCGGCAGCAGCCGCCCGTACACCTCCTGGGCGTCGGCCGGCCGGTCCCCCGGGCGCTTGGCGAGCAGGTCGAGCACGAGCCGCTCCAGCGTGGAGGGCACCTCGGGCCGCAGGTCGCGCAGCGGCACCGGCGGGTCGTCGACGTGCCGCCGCAGCAGCCCCAGCGCGGTGGGTGCCCGGAACGGCCCTTCGCCGGTCAGCATCTCGTGCAGCAGGCAGCCGAGCGCGTACAGGTCGCTGCGCGGGTCGACGGCGGCGGACAGCGCCTGCTCCGGCGCCATGTACGACGGGCTGCCGATCGGGACGCCGGTCAGGGTGAGCCGGGTGGCCTCGGGGTCGAGCGCGGTGGCGATGCCGAGGTCCAGCAGGACGGTCCGGCCGTCCTCCCGGACCATCACATTGCTGGGCTTGAGGTCGCGGTGGACCACCCGCACCGCGTGGACGGCGGCCAGCGCGGCGCAGAGCTGGGCGGCCACGGCGACCGCGCGCTCGACCGGGAACGGCGCGTCCTCGGCGATGAGGTCGGCCAGGCTGACACCGGGGACGCGCTGCATCACCAGATACAGCTCGCCGCCCTCCTCACCGGCGTCGAAGACGGTGACCAGACCCGGGTGGTCCAGGGCGGCGGTGGTGCGGCACTCGCGGAGGAAGCGGCGGCGCAGGTCGTCGCCGTGCCGGAGCCGGTCGGCGGCGGTCGGGTCGGTGCCGCCGGTGGCGGCGAGGAGGAGGTCGGTGCGCAGCAGCTTGACGGCGACCGGGCGGGCGAGCCGCTCGTCGTGGCCGGCCCAGACCTGGCCCATGCCGCCGTGGCCGATCTTCTCGGTGAGGTGGTAGCGGCCGCCGATCACCCGGGCGAGGGTCACGGGCGGTCCTCGCGGGCCTGACGGCGCAGCAGTTCGCCGAGCTCGCGCAGTTCGTCGGAGGTGGCGGGACCGGCGCCGGAGTCCCCCTGGCCCACGGCCCGGGTCGGCGGGTGGGACCGGTACGGGGGCTGGGCGGCCTGCCCGGGCTGCCCGGCCTGCGGGTAGGGACCCGGGGCGGGTGCCGGGTACGGGGCCGGGGCCGGGGTCCCGTACGGCTGGGCCGCACCGTAGGTCGGGGCGGGGGTGTACGGCTGCGGCGTCCCGTACGGCTGGGCGGAGGGGTAGGGCTGGGCGGCGCCGTACGGCTGGGCGGACGGGTAGCCGTACCCGGCCGGCTGCGGGTGCCCGCCTACCCCGGCCGGAGCGGCCGGGCGGCCCGCCGACCAGACCACCTGGCGGTCCATCAGCAGGAAGTGCACCGGCGGGGTGAACCACATCAGCACCATCGTCGTGGTGCCGACCGCGTCGGCGACCGGCGCCTCGCCCTTTCCGAAGCTGCCGGCCACCCCGATGCAGATGAAGAAGGTGAGGAAGAGCCCGGCGTACACCACCGCGCCCAGGATGTCGTACGCCCGGCGGCGGCGGACGGCCAGCAGCAGCGACGGCACCATGCCGAGCAGGCCGACGCTCAGCAGCGGCGCGAGGGCCACCAGGACCCGGCCGGGCACGCCGTACGGGCCGGCCGGCCGACCGGGGCCCGCGGGCCGGGCGACCAGGGTCCGGCCGTAGGGCGGGGGCGTGGCGCCGGGTATGCCACCGGTCGGCGCGCCACCGGGCGGTGGGCCGAACTGCCCGGGGTACTGCCCTGACATGCGCGCTCCTGAGCGGTGAGGACGACGGCCGTCCGGATCACGGAACCGGTTCCGCACACCGTACCGCCAGCACCGGTCGGGCCGGAGTCCTTCCGTCGTGCCCGCACCGCTCCGACGGCACCGGGGCGGAGTGGGAAGTCGGCCGGGCCGACGTCCGGAGCCGGTCGGCGACGGGCGCAGGCAGGCTCCGGGGGCCGCCGGGGACCGATCGTCAGGGACCGTCAGGGGGCGGGCGGGGGCTCGGCGGTGCCGGCGGCGAGGGCGTCGGTGGCG
>NZ_JAIY01000006.1:1502237-1513677 GCF_000710405.2 Kitasatospora sp. MBT66
CCGCCGAGGGCGGGGACGAGCACGTCGCCGGGCCGGGTCAGCGGAGTGCCTTCGGCGGCGGCCCGGTCGAGGACGGCGCCGGGCGCGAGGCCGGCGACCAGGTCCTGGTCCGTCAGGACGGGGGTGCCGGACGGATCGGTGCCGACGGGCCGGGTCGGGGCGCCGGCCCCGGAGGAGTGCACCTCCAGGAGTCCGGAGCGGACCAGCTCCCCCAGGGTGACGACCGGGCCTCCGCCCCCGGCCCCACCCGCGCCCGGCGCCGGGTCGGCCGCCGGGCCGGGCAGCAGCGTGCCGGGGTCGGCGAGCCCGTCCAGCAGTTCGGTCAGCCGGCCGCCGAGGTGGGAGAGTCCGGCGGCGCCGCCGGCCGGGGCGGCCGGCGGGACGTGCCGGGCGGGCGAGAGGTCGGTCTCGTCGTCAAGCAGGTCGATCGCCGCCACGGTCCGGTAGCGGCCGGGCCGGTCCTCGGGGAGCGGGAGGCCCTCGCGGGCGGCGAGGTCGAAGGCGCGCCAGGCGTCCAGGACGGTGCGGCGCAGCTCGGGCCAGCGGACCTTGTCGCGGCCGCCCTCGGCGAGTTCGGCGGAGCCGGGCGAGGTGGCGGCGGCGTCCAGCATGAGCACCTGGCGGAAGTCGTCGCCGGGGCGGGGCGCGCGCAGCACCCAGAGGTGGAGCGGTACCCCGTAGGGGGGCGCGGCGCCGGCCGGGAGGGCGACGACGGCCCGCAGCGCCCCGGAGCGCAGCAGTTCGGCGCGGACCCGGCGGCCGGCCCGGCGGGCGGCGACGGTCGGCGGGAGCAGCAGGGCGGTGAGCCCGCCGGGACGGGTGTGGGCGAGGCAGTGCAGCACCCAGGCGAGTTCGGACTCGCCGCGCGGCGGGACGAGTCCGCCGGGCCAGCGCCGGTCGAACTGCAGCTCGTCGTGGCCCCAGTCCCGCTCGTTGTAGGGCGGCTGGCAGAGCACAGCGTCGAAGGTGTGCCCGGTGTAGGCGTCGGTGCGCAGGGCGTCGCCGGGGCGGAGGTCGACCGGGAGCGGGGCGGGGTCGGCGGCGGGCGCGTGCAGGGCGAGCCTGAGCCGGGCGAGCGCGGCGGTGACCGGGTCGGTGTCCTGGCCGTAGCGGTCGGTGGTGGACGGCAGGGCGAGCAGCAGGGCGCCGAGGCCGGTGGCGGGGTCGAGCACGGTGGCGGGGACGCCGGCCACGGCGGCGAGCAGTTCGGCGGCCTCCGGCGGGGTGGGGCTGAGCTGGCGGGTATTGGCCTCGGCGTACCGGGTGAGGAGCTGTTCGTAGGCGGCGGCCGGGCCGGCCTCGTCGGCCAGCCGGGCCAGCAGCCGGGCGAGGTCGAGCTCGGTGGAGCCGAACAGGCCGGGCCGCCCGGGGCCGGCGGTCCCGTCCGAGCCGTCGGCCCCGATCCCGGCCGTGGTCCCGCCCCCGACACCGGCCCCACCACCGGTGACGGCATCGGGGCCGAACACGGTGCGGGCGGTGTCGGCGAGGGCGCGCGGCAGGGCGGTGGCGAGCCTGGTGTCCGGCTGCTCGGCGAGGGCGGCCCAGCGGTCCGGTTCGCGGTGCTGCAGCAGCAGGACGGCGCCGGCCCGGACCAGCGGGGCGGCCGGATGGCCGGCCGGGTCGCGCAGGGTCTCGACGAGCCGCCAGACCCGTTCCAGCAGCGGCAGTTCGGCGATCTTGCCCTGGGACCGGAGCCAGGCCTCCACCTCGGCGAGCGCGAATGCCGGGCTGCTGTCGGTGCCGCCGACGGGGCGCGGGAAGTCGGGGTGGCGGCGGCGCCAGTTGCTGACGGCGGCGCGGCCCACCCCGGCGAGGCGGGCGATCTCGACCGCGGTCACCTCGGGACGGTCCGGCATGGGGGCTCCTTCGTCGGCGACGGCACTGGTGTGGCCACACAGCATAGTCAGCGGCGCCGCTCCGACGGTTCACACGTGAACGGAGACGTTTTATGAAAGGCCGTTGACATCGTTCACAGCAGATGATGTGATCTGTCCTGTCGACAGCACGTCAGATCGACACCGCACAGGACGAGAAGCGCCGGTCCGTACCCGGCAACACGACTGGAGACCCCGATGTCCGCGACCACCCGCCGCACCCGCCGCACCGCCGCCCTGCTGCTGGGCGCCACGCTCGTCACCCTCACCGCGACGGCCTGCAACTCGACCGGCGGCCCGTCCGTCTCCACCGAGGCCAAGCAGACCGCCGCCGCCACCTCCGCCCCGGCGGCCGGCGCCCCGGCCAAGCCGGCCGACAGCAAGCCCGCCGAGAGCAAGCCGGCGGAGAGCAAGCCCGCCGAGGCGGCCAAGGCCCCGGCGAAGGTCGGCGACACCATCGCCCTCAAGAGCACCCTGGAGAAGGGCAACACCGCCGACGTGACCGCGCTGAAGGTGGTCGACCCGGCCCAGAGCACCAACGAGTACCTGACCGCGGCGGACGGCAAGCACTACGTCGCCGTGCAGTTCCAGATCAAGCCGACCGGTGCCAAGGCCTACAGCGAGGCCCCGTGGAGCGCCGCCAAGGTGATCGACGACCAGGGCCAGGCGTACGGCCCGACGCTCGCCGACACCAAGGCCGGCCCGTCCTTCCAGACCCCGACCAACATCGCCTCCGGCGAGACGGGCAAGGGCTTCGTCGTCTTCGAGGTGCCCAACGGCACCAAGCTCGACAAGGTCCAGTTCTCCCTGGACAACGGCTTCGCCGACCAGGTCGGCCAGTGGAAGCTCGGCTGACCGGTGGCGGCACCCCCGCCACCGCTCCCGCCACCGAACACAGAACCAAGAACGCGAACGCCCGCAGCAACACGAACGGCGGCCTCGGGCAGCACCGCCCGAGACCGCCGTACCCGGCGAGGACCCCTCAGGGGCCCTCGACCTCGACCGGATCCGCTACTTCTTCGCCCCCGCCAGGTCGTCGAACATCGACGACAGGAACTCCCTGGACCAGGCCAGCAGCTCCCGCCCGACCAGCGGCTTGCCGCCGATCCGCCCGGTGGACGGCCGCGGCACCAGCAGCTGGTTGGTCGCCGCCTTCACCTGGCTGCGCGGGTAGAGCCGGTTCAGCCGCAGCTGCTGCGACTCCCTCAGCTCGACCGGGCCGAAGCGCACATTGGCGCCCTGCAGCGTGATGTCCGCGATGCCGCACCGCCGTGCGTACAGCCGCAGCGCCGCGACCATGAGCAGGTTCTCCACCGGCTCGGGCAGCTTGCCGTACCGGTCGGCCAGCTCGTCCCGGACCTGGGTGATGTCCTCCTCCGAGTTGACCGCCGCGATCGAGCGGTAGGCCTGGAGCCGCAGCCGCTCCCCCGGCGCGTAGTCGTGCGGCACATGGGCGTCGACCGGCAGTTCGATCTTCACCTCCAGCGGCTCCTCCTCCGGCTCGCCGCCGCCCGACAGCGACTCCCGGAACTCGGCCACCGCCTCGCCGACCATCCGCATGTAGAGGTCGAAGCCGACGCCCGCGATGTGCCCGGACTGCTCGCCGCCGAGCAGGTTGCCCGCGCCGCGGATCTCCAGGTCCTTCATCGCGACGTACATGCCGGCGCCCATCTCGGTGTGCTGGGCGATGGTGGCCAGCCGCTCGTGCGCCGTCTCGGTCAGCGGCTTCTCCGGCGGGTACAGCATGTACGCGTACCCGCGCTCCCGGCCCCGGCCCACCCGGCCGCGCAGCTGGTGCAGCTGGGAGAGGCCGAAGGTGTCGCCGCGCTCGACGATCAGGGTGTTGGCGTTGGAGATGTCGATGCCGGACTCGACGATCGTGGTCGACACCAGGACGTCGAACTCCTTCTCCCAGAAGTCGACGACCACCTTCTCCAGCTGGGTCTCGCCCATCTGCCCGTGCGCGGTGGCGATCCGCGCCTCCGGCACCAGGTCCTTCAGCCGGGCGGCCGCCTTGTCGATCGACTCGACCCGGTTGTGGATGTAGAACACCTGGCCCTCGCGCAGGAGTTCACGCCGGATCGCGGCCGAGATCTGCTTCTCGTCGTAGGGGCCGACGAAGGTCAGCACCGGGTGCCGCTCCTCCGGCGGGGTGGTGATGGTGGACATCTCCCGGATCCCGGTGACCGCCATCTCCAGGGTGCGCGGGATCGGGGTCGCGGACATGGTGAGCACGTCGACGTTGGCCCGCAGCTTCTTCAGCTGCTCCTTGTGCTCGACGCCGAAGCGCTGCTCCTCGTCGACGATGACCAGGCCGAGGTCCTTGAAGCGGGTCTCCGAGGAGAACAACCGGTGGGTGCCGATGACGACGTCCACCGAGCCCTCGAACAGCCCCTCCAGCACGGCCTTGGCCTCGCTGTCGCTCTGGAACCTGGACAGCGCCTTCACGGTCACCGGGAAGTTGGCGTACCGCTCGGCGAAGGTCGAGAAGTGCTGCTGCACCAGCAGCGTGGTCGGCACCAGCACCGCGACCTGCTTGCCGTCCTGCACCGCCTTGAAGGCCGCCCGGACCGCGATCTCGGTCTTGCCGTAGCCGACGTCTCCGCAGATCAGCCGGTCCATCGGGACCGACTTCTCCATGTCCGCCTTGACCTCGGCGATGGTGGTCAGCTGGTCGGGCGTCTCCGCGTAGGGGAAGGCGTCCTCCAGCTCGCGCTGCCACGGGGTGTCCGGGCCGAAGGTGTGGCCGGGGGCCGCCATCCGGGCCGAGTACAGCTTGATCAGGTCGGCGGCGATCTCCTTGACCGCCTTCTTGGCCCGCTGCTTGGTCTTCGCCCAGTCCGCGCCGCCGAGCCGGTGCAGCGTCGGGGCCTCGCCGCCGACGTACTTGGTGACCTGGTCGAGCTGGTCGGTCGGCACGAACAGCCGGTCGCCGGGGTGGCCCCGCTTGGCCGGCGCGTACTCCAGCACCAGGTACTCACGGGTGGCGCCCTGCACGGTGCGCTGCACCATCTCCACGTACCGGCCGACGCCGTGCGCCTCGTGCACCACGTAGTCGCCGGGCACCAGCGCCAGCGGGTCGATCGCGTTGCGGCGCCGGGACGGCATCCGCCGCATGTCCTTGGTGGAGGACCGCTGGCCGGACAGGTCGGTCTCGGTGATCACGGTCAGCTTGAGCGTCTCGTCGACGAAGCCGTGCTCGATCGAGCCGCAGGAGACGTGCACGACGTCCCGGGTGGGGGCCTCGGACAGGTCGGCGACCAGCCGGGCCGCGATGCCCTCGTTGCCGAGCACCTCGGCGAGCCGGGAGGCCGGTCCGTGGCCCTCGGTCACCATGACTACCCGCCAGTCGGCGGCCAGCCGCTCCTTGGCGTCGGCGATCGCCCGGGCCGTGTCGCCCCGGTACGCCTCGACCGCGTGCATGCCGAGGGTCAGGGTGTTGGTGTCGAACTCCAGCAGCCCGCTCACCGAGGCGTCGCTGGTAGCGAACGGGCTGACCGACCACCACGGCAGGCCGATCTCGGCGGCGTGCTCGCGCACCTCGGCGAGCGAGCGCAGCGAGGCGGCCGAGACGTCGATGGTCTCCAGGTCGATCGGCCGGTCGCCCCCGGAGGCCGCCGCCACCCAGGAGGCGTGCAGGAACTCCTGGCTGGTCGCCACCAGGTCGGTGGCACGGGTGCGGACCCGCTCGGGGTCGCAGACCACCGCGACCGAGCCCAGCGGAAGCACGTCGACCAGCAGTTCCATGTCGTCGACCAGGACGGGCGCCAGCGACTCCATGCCCTCGACCGCGATGCCCTCGGCGATCCTGTCCAGGATCTCGGCCAGGCCCGGGTGCTCGGCGGACAGCTCGGCGGCCCGCGCCCGCACCTCGTCGGTCAGCAGCAGCTCGCGACAGGGCGGCGCCCACAGACCGTGCTCGGCGATCTCCAGGGACCGCTGGTCGGCCACCTTGAAGTACCGGATCTCCTCGACCTCGTCGCCCCAGAACTCCACCCGCAGCGGGTGCTCCTCGGTCGGCGGGAAGACGTCCAGGATGCCGCCGCGCACCGCGAACTCGCCGCGCTTCTCGACGAGTTCGACCCGGGAGTAGGCGGCCGCGGCGAGCCGGCGGGCGACCTGCTCCAGATCGTGCGACTCGCCCCGCTGGACGGCCACCGGCTCCAGTTCGGCCAGCCCCTTCACCTGCGGCTGGAGCACCGAGCGGACCGGCGCGACGATCACCTGCACCGGCCCGGCCGCCGGGTCGTCGACCCGCGGGTGGACGATCCGGCGCAGCACCGCGAGCCGGCGGCCGACCGTGTCCGAGCGCGGCGAGAGCCGCTCGTGCGGCAGCGTCTCCCAGGCCGGGAACTCGGCGACGGCGTCCGGCGGCAGCAGCGAGCGGAGCGAGGCGGCGAGGTCCTCGGCCTCCCGGCCGGTGGCGGTGACGGCCAGCACCGGACGGCCCCGTTCCCCGGCCGCCTGCCCGGCGAGCGCGCGGGCCAGCGCGGCGATCGCGAACGGCCTGGCGGCGGGCGGTCCGACCAGGTCGAGGTGGCGGCGGCCCCCGGCCGCCGCACCGGTGGCGGTGGCGGCCTCGATCGCCTCGGCGAGGGCCGCGTCCCGCGCGACGACATCGAGCAGTCCGGTCAGGCTCATCTGGAGTCTCTTCTTCGTCCCGAGGAAGGTGCTGCCCAGGGGCCCTGGGCCCGCTGGGGCAACGCGAACGGCCCGGCACGCCGTGCGGCCGGGGGTGTCCAGCCTACGCCGCGAGGCTGACGCGCACGCGGCACACGGCCGGGGGCGGAGCGGCGCACGACCCGCGCACGAACCGCACGCGGTGCGCCGGCGATCCGGTGCGGACGAACCACCGCCCGCACGCTGCCGGTCCTGGCGTTCCGCCGGGCCGTTTCCCCATCGTCGCGTTCTGCCACGATCTGGACATACTCCTGTCACTGCCCGTCCATGGAGATCGCGCACCATGGTGAATGTGCCCGCCGCACCCAACCGTGGGGGATGGCTGCGAGGGGCACGGTCGCACACCCGATGGGGGTCGGGAGTGCGAGGCCGGGCGGCCCTGGGTGGGGGCGCCCGCCCACACGCCGGGAACCGTGGCGTCCTTTCCTGGAGGACGCCACGGGTCTCGGCCTCATTCTTTTCCCCGCCCGACCCTCCCGTCCACACACCCGGTGTCACGATCGCGTGCCGCCCGGCCCCGCGCGCGGCGCCGCGTCCCTTTCCGGCCCCTTTCGGCGCAATCCCGGGAAAGCCCGCGCCGTCCGGCCCCGCTCCCTACCCTGTGGTGAAGACCGTGTGGAGACGCCCGGAGGGGCCAGGGGCGTCGCGATGGAGGGGGTTCTTCGTCATGCGCGTTGTCATCGCAGGCCAGGGTTATGTGGGGCTGCCGCTCGCGGTCCGCGCGGCCGAGGTCGGGCACCGGGTGGTCGGCTACGACGTGGACGAGCGCCGGATCAAACGGCTGGCCGTCGGCGAGTCCTACGTCGAGGACATCCCGGCCGAGCGGCTGCGGCCGCTGCTGGAGAACGGGAGCTATCTGCCGTCCGCCGAGCCGTCCGACGTCGCGGAGTTCGACGTCGCGGTGATCACCGTGCCGACGCCGCTGCGCGACGGGGTGCCCGACCTGTCGTACATCGAGTCCTCGGCCGCCCTGCTTGCCCAGCACCTGCGGCCGGGGGCGACCGTCGTGCTGGAGTCCACCACCTACCCCGGCACCACCGAGGAGCTGCTCGCGCCGCTGCTGGAGCAGGGGTCGGGGCTGACCGCCGGGCGGGACTTCCACCTCGGCTACAGCCCCGAGCGGATCGACCCGGGCAACCCGACCTGGCGGCTGGAGAACACCCCGAAGGTGGTCTCCGGGATCGACCCGGCCTCCCTGGCCGCGGTCGAGGGCTTCTACGGCGGGCTGATCGACCGGACCGTCCCGGTCTCCTCCTGCAAGGAGGCCGAGCTGACCAAGCTGCTGGAGAACACCTTCCGCCATGTGAACATCGCCCTGGTCAACGAGCTGGCGATGTTCGCCCACGATCTGGGGATCGACGTCTGGGAGGCCATCGACGCCGCCTCCACCAAGCCGTTCGGCTATCTGCGCTTCACCCCCGGCCCGGGGGTGGGCGGGCACTGCCTGCCGATCGACCCGTCCTACCTGTCCTGGCGGGTGGAGCGGGCGCTCGGCCAGTCGTTCCGCTTCGTCGAGCTGGCCAACGACGTCAACAGCCACATGCCCGACTACGTGGTCCGGCGGCTCGCCGAGGCGCTGAACGAGCGGCAGCGCTCGGTCAAGGGCTCGCGGGTGCTGCTTCTGGGGCTGGCGTACAAGAAGAACACCGGCGACGCCCGGGAGACGCCGGCCGCCCGGGTCGCCGAGCTGCTGGTCCGGATGGGCGCCGAGGTCCGCGCCGCCGATCCGCACGTGGTGGTCGGGGTGCATGTGCCCGAGCCGGTGATCCCCGGCCAGCGGGCGGCCGAGCACGACCCGCACGGCGACCCCTTCGCCGCCGTCCACCGGGTGGAGGCGAGCCCGGAGGAGCTGGCGGCGGCGGACGCGGTCGTGCTGCTGGCCGACCACGACGACTTCGACTACGGGGCGATCAGCGCCCACGCCCGCTACGTGCTGGACTGCCGGCGCCGGCTGGCCGGCGGCGCCGCGGTCGAGGTGCTCTGAGCCGTCCCGCCGGGTCCGCCGCCGGTCCAGTCCGGTCCAGTCCGATCCGCCTCCGGCCGGGCCCGAACGCGCCGGGCCCCGAACGCGTCGCGGCGTTCGGGGCCCGGTACGTACGGGGCCGGCGGCGGGCGGTCAGCGCCGGCGGCGGTAGGCGACCGTGTTCGGGGTGCCGTACTCGGCGCCGTCGTCCACGATCACGATCTTCGGGATGATCCTGGTCTCCTCCTCGGCCGGGCGCTCGGCACCGGCCGACTCGCCGCCCGCCGCCTCGCCACCGTCCGCCGCCGGGACCGGCGGGGGCGTGGCGGGCCTCGGCGGCACCGGGCCGGTGGCGACGACCGGGGCGACCCGCCCGGGGGTGACCCGGAGCATCGCGGTGGCCGCCTCGCCGGAGCCGGACGCCGGGCCGACCGGCCGGGCCGGGACGGGCTCCTTGCGGAGCACGGCCCGCGGGTCGGCGGCCGCGGGCACCGGGACGGACAGGGCGGCGGGGACGGCGACGGGCAGCGGGATCTCCCCGGTGTCGGCCTCCGAGTCCACCGGGGGCGCGTCCGAGGGCGCGGCGTCGACCGGAGCCTTGTCGACGGGCGCGGCGTCCGCCGGGGCGCCGTCGGCGATCTCCTGCCCGGCCCGGACCTCGGCCGCCAGGGCCTCGGCCACCGGGGCCGGCAGCGGCTCGATCGCACCCACCGCGGCACCCGTGAGCGAGGCCAGCGTCGCCTTGATGTGGTCGAGGTGCTGCTGCACCGTCTCCAGCCTGGCGGAGAACTCGCGGTGCTCGCGCTCGGTCGCCGCGTTGATCCGCTCGGCCTCGCGCCGGGCCTGCTCGATCAGCTCGTCCGCCCTGGCCTGCGCCTCGGCGTCGCTCTGCTTGATCCGGCCGAGCACCCCGTCCCGGAACTGCTCGGCCTCCTTGACCCGCCGCTCGGCGGTGGAGGAGATCGCCGCGTCCTCGCTGTCGGCCCTGGCCTGCGCCTCGGCGAAGGTCTCGTCGGCCTTGCGGCGCAGCTCGGCCAGCTTGGCCTCGGCCCGCTCGGAGGCCTCGGCGGCCGCGACCCGGACCTGGGCCGCGTGCGCGGTGGCGGCGTCCCGGACGGCCCGGACCTCGCGGTCGGTGTCGGCCCGGATCGACTCGGCCTCGGCCCGGGTGCGCTCCTCGGTGCGGCGCGCGGCCGCGTCGGCCTCGCTCCGGGTGACGGCCGCGTACTCCTTGGCGGCCCGGTCGGCCGCCTGGCCGGCCTCGTAGACCTCGTCGCGGAGGTCCTCGGCCGCGCGCTCGGCCTTGTCACGGACGGCGCGGGCCTCGTTCTCGGCCGTCCGGGCCAGCCCGGCGGCCTGCTCGCTGAGCACCTCGTAGTCCGGTTCCGGGGCATCGGCGGCGGCCTGCCGGACCTCGGCCAGCCGGCGTTCCATCTCCCGGATTCCGGACCCGAGCACGCTCAGCCGCTCCCACGCCTCGTCCCGCTGCGCGGTGTAGGCGGTCAGGGCTCGGTCGACCTGCTCGGGCGCGTAACCGCGTCGGGCAACGGTGAAGCCGTACTGGGGGACGGCGTCGCTCATGGGCTCTTCCCCTCGTGTCGCGGGCTGCGGAGCCCATGATCGGACGGATCGGTCCGCTCGGGAACCGGGTCGACGAACCCGGTCGGGAGTCGAACGTCGAACGGATCGAAACATGTCGAGGATGGACGATTGCGACCATCCTCTTGACCTATTTTGCGCAGATCATGGCGAAACCCCAATGAGGCACCGCCGCACCGGTACGCCGAAGGGGCCGTTCCGGACACCGGAACGACCCCCAGCCACCTGCGTGGACCCGGGGCCACCCGCCAGGGCTTGTCCGACAATCCCTAGAGCAGGCCGTCCCAGAACTGCTCCAGCAGCACGGCCCACCAGGTGTCCGCGGACTGGAGCGCAGCCGGGTCGATCGCGGCCAGCTGAGCCTGGAAGTCGGTCGTCCAGCGACCGGCCTGGTCCGGGGTCAGCCCGTACCGCAGCCGCCACATCCGGCCCAGCAGGGCCAGCGCGCGGACGAACTCCGGTACACCCGTGTTGACGAACCGGGGCGGCTCCCCGGTTCCTTCGAGATCGATCGCGACCACGTGCGCCGTGCCGTACTGCACACACAGCTGCCGACCGTAGTCGTTGCCCAGCACCAGGTAGCCGCCGAAGTCGGTGCCGCCCGCAAGGCCCCGCTCGGCGGCCAGCTCGGCCAGCGTCGGGATCGGCCGGCCCTCCTGGGCCTGCGCCCAGAAGAACGGTCCGAACTCGCGCGGCAGACCCGCCCACATCAGCGTCTGCGCCACCGGCTCGGGAACGCCCTGCCGGGCCACCGCGCGCTGCTCGAAGCGGAACACGTTCGCCCCGAAGGCCTGGCCGAGCTCCTGGCCGAGCTGCTGCGGCGGGACCGGCTGCGGCGCCGGGACGGTGCCCGGGGCGGGCAGCGGCACCCGGAACGGCCGGACCCGCTGCGGACCGGAGGCCAGCTGGTGCAGCTCGTCCAGGTGGTCCAGCAGCTGGGCCATGCCGGCCTGCCGGGAGTGGTGCTCCCGGCCGTAGTCGGCGGTGTGGGTGAGCCGGACGTTCGGCCAGGAGGCGGCGATCATCCGGTGGCAGTAGCCGCCGGGCAGGTCGCAGGACTCCAGCTCGGTGTAGAGCTCCAGCACCTGCTCCGGCGGCACGTTCAGCCGCCGCAGGTCCTGGAGGATCTTCCACTCCGGGTGCGGGGTGCCGGGCTCGCTGCGGTGCAGCAGCTTCTGCTCCGACCCGTCCGGGCCCCGGTAGCTGAGCGCGGCGAAGTAGCCCGGGCCGACCGCGGGCACACCGGGCGGCACCGGGGCGCCCTGCGGCGGTCCGGGGACGGGCGCCGGCGGGACGGGCGCGGCGACCGGCACCGGCGCCGGGG
>NZ_JAIY01000006.1:1514593-1514904 GCF_000710405.2 Kitasatospora sp. MBT66
GAGGCCCGGCCGAGCGCCCTCGGGCAGCAGCATGGTGGCCGCCTCGGAACCGGCCCGCGGCTCGCCGGACAGCCCGGCGCCGTTGGTGCGCAGGCCGTCGGGCAGCAGGACGGTCGCCGCCTCGGCACCCGGGCCGGGCACGGGCGGACCGGCCGGCTCGTCGTGGCCGGGCGGCGGGGCGAGCATGGTCGGCGCGTCCCCGGCGGGGCGCTCGGAGACCGGCGGTGTGGTCAGCACGGCGGGCCCGGGCGTGTCGGCGCGCCCGAACCGGACCCCCGGGGCCGGCGGCACGGCGGGCGCCGGATCGAGCG
>NZ_JAIY01000006.1:1515004-1522468 GCF_000710405.2 Kitasatospora sp. MBT66
ACCCCCGGGGCCGGCGTCCCGGCGGCCGCCGGTGCGCCCAGCCGCTCCGCCTCGGCGGCGAGCGCCGCCTGCCCGGCCTCCTGCAGCCACTGCGGCGGGCTCAGCAGGAAGGACGTCGCCTCCACCGGCCCCGGCGCGGGCCGGGC
Organism: Kitasatospora sp. MBT66; assembly: GCF_000710405.2. Classification (NCBI taxonomy): domain Bacteria; kingdom Bacillati; phylum Actinomycetota; class Actinomycetes; order Kitasatosporales; family Streptomycetaceae; genus Kitasatospora; species Kitasatospora sp. MBT66. The sequence continues at coordinate 1,515,151 of NZ_JAIY01000006.1, forward strand.
CGCTCCGGCCGGGTTGGCCGCGACCGGCCGTCCGTACGTCTCCTCGTACTGCCGGACCACCTCGTTGACGGGCAGCGCGGGCCAGAGGGTGCTCGCGCCGGAGTCGCGGGCGATCACCAGCCGGGCCTCGCCCTCGGCCTCGGTCCCGCCCTCGGCGGACTGCACCGCCCAGCAGACGAAGCCGAGGTCGAACTCCCGGACCCGTACCTCGCGCTGCCGCTCCCGGGACACCCCGCCGTTGATCCACTCCTCGGCGAGCTCCTGCGCCTGCGCGTACGTCACCACGCCCGGTTCACCCCTGTCCCCATCGTCCCCGCTCGTTCCACACCGTCGACGACCGGCCGGTCCGTCCGCCGGCCCGTCCTGCGCTCCACCGCGAACGCCACGTCAGCCCACCGGAACGGCCCGGGCGAACCCGCCGTTCACCATCAGCTCGGCGACCGTCTCCAGCTCCGGCGGGCTCCCGGCCAGCCGCAGCAGAAAGGCGTCGAAGTCGTCGCCGCAGGGCAGCAGCAGCCGCTCGACCCGGTCCTCGGGGGACTCCGCGGCGCCGGTGTCGCGGGCGTCGTCGTAGAGGCAGAGCCAGACCGAACCGACCCGGTCGCCGCGCACCTTCAGCGCCAGGATGCCGCCCTGGGCGTACGCGATGCCCAGGTAGTCCTTGGTGAAGTGGTCCCGCAGGCACTTGTTGGCGTAGACGACGTCCTCGGTGCCGTACTCCTCGGTGAGCGTCAGGAACGGCTGGTCGACCAGCAGCCCGAGGTCCGGGTCGAGCGCCACCCCGGCGGGGACGCGGCCGCCGCCGAGCTTGAGGAAGGTCCGGTAGGCGCCGGGCAGCCGGTAGCCCAACCGCTGCTCGGCCCGCTGCACGAGGTCCTCGGGGACGCCGATCGGGTCGCTGCCGTCCAGGGCGAGCGGGAAGTGCACCGCCCGCTTCTCCTGCAGCGGACGGGTGCCGCGCCGGCTGTGGTCGGCGGAGGAGGTGGCCAGTCCGCCGTGGTGCCGCAGCAGCGCCTTGACCTCGACCGGGACCAGCTCCATCCGCCGCCAGCCGGGCGCGGCCCGGCCGACCACGTGGTGCCAGGTCCAGCCGGGCGGGGTGGCGACGGCGGTGTCCAGGTCGGCCCAGAGCGGGTGGCCCTGGGTGAACAGCGCGGCGTTCGCCGAGACGTAGTCGGTCAGCCGCAGCTCGTCGACGCCGAAACCGGCCGGCGGGTCGGCGACCTCGGCCGCCGCGGCGGCGTAGGGGCCGAAGTCCGGGTGGCCGTGCTCGTCCACCCTGACCCCGGCGGGGTGCCGCTCGGCGCGGACCGGATCCGGGAACTGCACCACCTGACCTGCGTACGCCGCGTTCGGTGCGGCGGCGACGCCGGGCCGACCTGTCGTCATCTGGGAGCCCCCACTGGCTGCTGCAAATTCACGGTGCGCTTGTTGGGAACCAGCGTAGGGGGTACCCCTGCGGCCCGGCCCCCCGCCCGGTGGGACCGGACCCGGACCGGCACCGACCGGACACGGGACGGCCACCGGCAGGGCACGGGGCGGCCACCGGCGGGGCGGGGAGGCGGGCGGGGGGAACGGGTACGGGACGGACGTGGGACCGGCGTGGGAGGGACAGGACGCGGGCTCAGGCCGCCAGTGCCTTGGCCAGCGCCTCCACCACCCGCTCCTGCTGCTGGGCGGTGATCTGCGGGAACAGCGGCAGGGTCAGCAGCTCCGCCGCCGCCCGCTCGGCGACCGGGAACGCCCCCTCGCCGTGGCCGAGGTGCCGGAAGGCCGGCTGCAGGTGGACCGGCACCGGGTAGTGCACGCCCGCCCCGATCCCGGCCTCGTTCAGCGCCGCGAGCAGGGCGTCCCGGCGCTCGCCGCCCGCGCCGACCCGGACCGCGTAGAGGTGCCAGACGTGCTCGTTGCCGGGCGCGGTGCGCGGCGGGGTCACGCCGTCCAGACCCGCCAGCAGCCCGTCGTAGCGGACGGCGGCGGCCCGGCGGGCCTCGTTCCAGGCGGGCAGTCGGCGCAGCTTGGCGCGCAGCACGACGGCCTGGAGCGCGTCCATCCGGGAGTTGAAGCCGAACCGATCGTGGACGTACTTGCGGGCCGAGCCGTGGTCCCCGATCAGCCGGACGGCGGCGGCCAGGTCGTCGTCGTCGGTCACCACGGCCCCCGCGTCGCCGTAGGCGCCGAGGTTCTTGCCGGGGTAGAAGCTGGTGGCGGAGATCCGGCCGTGGCGGGCGCGGCCGTGTTGCCGGGCCCCCTGGGACTGCGCGGCGTCCTCCACCACCGGGCGGTCGCCGGCCAGGTCGAGCAGCGCGGCCATCGGGGCGAGCTGGCCGTTGAGGTGGACCGGCAGCAGCGCGACCGCGTCCGCCAGCACCTCGGCGACCCGGGCCGGGTCGATCAGCAGGTGGTCGGGGTCGGCGTCGACCAGGACCGGGCGCAGACCGGCCCGCTGGACGGCCTCCGCGGTGGCGACGAAGGTGTTGGCGGGCAGCACCACGCCGCCGCCGGGCGGCAGGTCCAGGGCGCGCAGGGCCAGTTCGAGGGCGTCGGTGCCGTTGGCCGCGCCGACGCAGTGCCGGGCGTCGGAGAAGGCCGCGTACTCCTCCTCGAAGCCGGCCACCTCCGGCCCCTTGATGTAGCCCCCGCTCGCGAGCACCCGGTCGAAGCCGGCCCTGACCTCCGCCTCGATCTCGGCGTGCGCGGCGGCGAGGTCGACGAGCGGAACGGGCTGGTCGGTGGTCATCCTGTGGTCTCCCTGGGCCGGTCGGAACCTGTCGGTACGAAACCTGCGAGCAGCGGAACGGACGAGCAGCGGAGCGGACGGAGCAGAGGAACAGAGGAAGCAGAGGAGCGGCGGAACAGCGGAACAGCGGCCTCAGCCGAGCGCCGACCGCAGGGCGGCCACCACCCGGTCCTGCTGCTCCTCGGTCAGCGCGTGGTGCAGCGGCAGGATCAGCGAACGCCGGGTGAGCAGCTCGGTGGCGGGCAGCGGGACCCGGGCCGTCCCCTTGTACGGGGCCTCCAGATGGGCGGCCATGATGCCACGCCGGGCGGAGACGCCGGCCTCGGCGAGCCGGACCAGCAGCTCGGCCCGCTCGGGGGCGCCGTCCGGCGGCAGCACCCAGCAGGACTGGTAGTTGGTGGTGCCGTGCGGCGGGTCGTCGACCAGCCGGACACCGGTGCCGACGAGCAGTTCCCGGTAGCGGGCGGCGAGTTCGCGGCGGCGGGCGACCATGGCGGGCAGCTTGCGCAGCTGCACCAGGCCGATGGCGGCCTGGATGTCGGTCATCCGGTAGTTGAAGCCGATCTCGTCGTAGGTCTCCAGCACGCTCGCGCCGCCGGCCCCCGCGTGCCGGTCGGCCGCCGAGACACTCATCCCGTGCTCGCGCAGCCGCCGCAGCCGGGCCGCGAGTTCGCCGTCCCGGCAGGTGACCATGCCGCCCTCGCCGGTGGTGAGCAGCTTGCGCGGGTGGAAGGAGTACGCGGCGAGTTCGGCGCCCGCGCCGACGGGCCGGTCCCGGTACACGGAGCCGGCCCCGCAGGCGGCGTCCTCGACGACGGTGACTCCGTGCGGCCCGACGGCGGCCCGGATGCCGTCCAGGTCGACCGGCACCCCGCCCTGGTCGACCGCGATCACCGCCCTGGTCCGCCCGGTGAGCAGCGGTTCGACGGTGGCGGGGGTGAGGTTGCCGGTGGCCGGGTCGACGTCCGCGAACACCGGTACCGCGCCCGCGTAGGTGACGGCGTTGGCGGTGGCGACGAAGGAGAGCGAGGGGACGACCACCTCGTCCCCCGGGCCGACGCCCGCGCCGATCAGCGCCAGGTGCAGCGCGGTGGTGCAGGAGGAGACCGCGACGGCGTGCTCGACGCCGAGGTGCTCGGCGAAGGCCCGCTCGAAGGCGGCGACCCGGGGGCCCTGGGCCACCCAGCCGGAGCGGACCGCCTCGGCGGCGGCCTCGGCCTCCTCCTCGCCGAGCCAGGGGATCATGACGGGGATGCTGGACACAGGCGTGCTCCGAACGTGGCGCGGACGTGGTCGGTCGACGGGACGCCCGGCCGGGCGCGGACACCCGGCCGGACGCGGACGCGAGCAGGGGCGGCCCCGAGCGGGACCGGAGGAGCGCGGGACCGCGGGACCGCGGCGGCCCGGAACGGCTACTGCTCGCGCCACCAGGCGACCAGCCGGCGCAGGCCGTCGTCGAGGCCCAGTTCGGGCTTCCAGCCGAGGTCGCGCTCGGCGGCGCCGATGTCCGCGAGCCGCCGCACCACGCCGCCGGCGGTCCCCCGGGCCGGGCCGTGCTCGACGTCCAGGTCGCTCCGGTCCATCGCGGTGAGCAGGGCGTCGGCCAGGCCGCGCAGCGAGACCTCACTGGCGCTGGCGATGTTGTAGACCCGGTCGGTGACGGGGGCGGCGGCGGCCAGCAGGTTGGCCCGGGCGATGTCCTCGGTGTAGACGAAGTCCATCGTCTGGGTCCCGTCGCCGAAGATCAGCGGCGGCTGTCCGGCGGCTATCCGCTCCATCCAGCGGATGAACACCTCGGTGTACCGGCCGTGCACGTCCATCCGGGGCCCGTACACGTTGAAGTAGCGCAGCGCGACGTAGTCCAGGCCGGACATGGCGTGGAAGGAGCGCAGCAGGCCCTCGTTGAAGACCTTGGCCGCCCCGTACAGGGTGTCGTTGTTGTACGGGTGGTGGTTCTCGGGCGTCGGGAAGACCTCGGCGAGGCCGTAGACGGAGGCGGTGGAGGAGGCGATCACCTTGCCGACGCCGACCTCGGCGGCGGCCTCGACCACGTCGAAGGTGCCGTCCACCATGATCTCCAGGGCGAGCCGGGGCTCGGTGGCGCACTGGGTGATCCGGATCGCGGCCAGGTGGAAGAGCAGGTCGGTGCCCGGGTCGAGGAGTTCGCGCAGCAGGGCGCGGTCGCGGATGTCGCCGTCCACCACCCTCAGCTGCCCGGGGGCGGCGATCTCGCGGGCGTACGCGAGGTTGGCCTGCCGGCCCCGGACGAAGTTGTCGAGCACGACCACCTCGCGGGCGCCGCCCTCGATCAGCTGGTCCACCACGGTGGAGCCGATGGTGCCGGCCCCGCCGGTCACCAGGCAGCGGGAGCCCTCGATCTGTACAGCGTTCACCGCGTGGCGGCCCTTTCCTGAGCTTCGGACATGGCGGACGTGCCGGGCAGGTCGCGCCCGGCGGACGGTTCGTGGCCGGCGGGCCGGTCGTGCCCGGCGGACCGCTCGCGCGGCTCGGCCGACTCGTGCGGCGTGTGCGGCTCGGCCGGCTCGGAGTCGAGGCCGACGCCCACCGGTACGGTGGCGCCGCCGAGTTCGAGGCTGAGCGAGGCCGCCTCCAGCAGCTGGAGCACCCGCAGGCCGGACCGGCCGTCGGTGAGCGGGGCCCGGCCCTCGGTGATGGCGGCGGCGAACTCGGCCATCACATTGCGCAGCGCCTCCTGCTCGACCAGGGCGGGGGCGACCATCGAGCCGACCCGGTAGGAGATCAGGGCCTGGTGGCGGATCGCGTCGGTCAGTTCGTCCGGCGGGGTGAGGTCCACGCCCCGGTCGTGGACCGCCAGCCGGGCCTGCGGGTTGAGGTCGTCCCAGACCAGGGTGCGCCGCGAGCCGCCGATCATGGTGGTGCGGACCTTGGTCGGCGAGAGCCAGTTGACGTGGCAGTGCGCCAGCGCGCCGTTGCTCAGCCGGACGGTCAGGTAGGCGACGCAGGCCCGGCCGGCGCCGATCGGGTCGGCGCCCTGGGCGGAGACGCCGACCGGCTCCACGCCCGGCGGCAGGACGAAGTCCAGGATCGACAGGTCGTGCGGGGCGAGGTCCCAGAGCACGTCGACGTCCGGCTGGACCAGTCCGAGGTTGATCCGCACCGAGTCGAAGAACTGGACGTCGCCGATCTCCCCGCCGTGCACGAGCTCGCGGATCCGGCGCACCACCGGGGTGTAGCAGAAGGTGTGGTCGCACATCAGCACCAGCCCGCGCTCCTCGGCGAGCGCCACCAGTTCGGCGGCCTCCGCGGCGGAGGTGGTGATCGGCTTCTCCACCAGGACGTGCTTGCCGGCCTCCAGCGCCGCCCTGACCAGCCGGTAGTGCGCGGCGGCCGGGGTGGCGACCGCGACCGCGGCCACCCGCTCGTCGGCCAGCACCTCCTCGAAGGAGGTGGTGGACCGGACGGTGCTGTACTCGCCGAGCACCCGGCGGGACTTCGCCGGGTCGAGGTCGCAGAGCCAGTGCAGGCGCAGCGCCGGCGTCTGCTGCGCGTTGCGGACCAGGTTCGGGCCCCAGTAGCCGGCCCCGACCACCGCGATCCCGATCCGGCGCTCCGGCGCGGGCTGCGGCGGCGCGCCGGGTGTGGGTACGTGTTCGCCGGGCGCCTCGTTGGCGGTTTCCGTGTCAGTCATCGCAAGACCCCCCTTGCTGTGTGGAGCAGGGCACCGGCTCACGGGCGCACGGCCCGGGCCCCCCAGCCCCTCCGACCACAACGACCATGGCAGGCAAAGGAGTTGCCACTTCCACCGGCGACCCCGACCGGACCGCCCGTCCCCTCGGCCCGCCTGCTGGAACGCTACCGGCCGCCACAGTCGCCCGGGGGCGGATTCGGGAAACCCGGGGACGAGTCGTGACGATGCCGTGCGGATCCGGCCAACGTCGCGTGACCGTCCACCGCCAGGGCCTCCGGACCGGGTCCGACCGGCCGTGCCCCGCACCCCGGTTGTGACGTTGTCAGTGTCGTTTGACAGGCTGACCCCTGTCGGCCCCTGCACCACGCGGAGGGCGAGCGGGAGAACGTACGGGAACGCCGGCGGGAAGACGAGGAGGAGAACGACGCCATGAGCACGGGGCAACCGGCCGGACCGCCACTACTGCGCCACCACCGCGACAGCCTGCTGCCCGCCGTCGCCGCCGCGCTGTCGCTGAAGGGCGGCGAGGTGCACACCCTGGCCGGCGCCAAGTCCGACCGCGGCCCCGCCCTGCACCCGCTGGTCGGCGAGTTCCTCGCCGCGCTGCCGCTGGAGCAGCGCGAGCGCTTCACCGGGCGCTGCCCCGAGGCGGTCCTGCTCTCCCAGTACCTGGCCGCGGTGGACGGCCGGCGCTCCAAGCGCGCCGCCCGCAAGCCGATGAGCCTGCACGAGGCCCGCAAGGCGCTCAAGGGCTCCCGGCTGACCACGGTCCGGATCCGCGAGGAGCACGATCCGGCCCACGGCACCCACGCTCCGCCGTGCCGCTCCTGCGCACCGCTGCTGGAGCACTTCACCGTCCAGAGCGTCGCGGTCGGCCCGGCCGCCGCCGGCTGACCCGCCGGCCGCCG
>NZ_JAIY01000006.1:1522767-1523333 GCF_000710405.2 Kitasatospora sp. MBT66
GTTCGGCGGCCTCGCCTTCGACCTGGTCGGCCCCGGCCGGCAGCTGGCCCGCACCCCGTTCCTGGTCGACCCGCTGTGCGGCCTGCACCAGCCCCGCACCCTGGCCGACCTGGGCCGCGCCCTGGACACCCGGGTCGCGCCGCTGGGCGAGGAGGCGTACGGGCAGGCGCTGCTGGCGATCGACGAGGAGGGCCGGGTCTTCAGCCTGGACCACACCGGCGAGTGGTACCTCGGCGAGAGCGTCGACCGGGCGATCTCCGCCCTGGTCCTGGGCACCGCCCCGGAACGGCTGCGCACCGCCGAGGACGCGGGCTGATCCGGACCGATCGAGGGTCGGCCCGGACGGCGCGCTAGACCAGGCGGTCCTGGCGGACCGCCAGCCGGGACGGCAGGACCGCCTCCACCCGGAAGCCGCCGTCCCGCTCCGGCCCCGCCGAGAAGGTGCCCCCGAGCGCGACCACCCGCTCGCGCATCCCGACCAGCCCGTTGCCGCCGCTGGGCAGCGCCGCCGCGGTCCGCTCGCCGCCCGGACAGGCGTTCACCACGCTGACCCGGACGCCGTTCGG
>NZ_JAIY01000006.1:1523382-1540902 GCF_000710405.2 Kitasatospora sp. MBT66
GCGCGTTGGTCAGCCCCTCCTGCACCACCCGGTAGGCGGTCTGCTCGGCCTCGCCGGTGAACTCCTGCCGGCTGCCGCTGACCGTCAGGGTGACCGCCATGCCGGCCGCCCGGGACTGGTCCACCAGCCGCGGCAGCGCGGCCAGCGAGTCCGGTTCGACCGCGCTCTCCTCGGACATCCGCAGCACGCCGAGGATCTCCCGCAGCTCGTTCAGCGCCTGCCGGCCGACCTCGCCCATCAGCTTGGCGCTCTGCGCCGCCCGCTCCGGGTCCTTGGCCACGATCCGCTCCAGCGCCCCGGCGTGCACCACCATCAGCGATACCCGGTGCGCGACCACGTCGTGCATCTCCCGGGCGATCCGGGTGCGCTCCTCCAGCCGGGCCCGGCGGGCGCGCTCCCTGGCCTGCTCGGCCAGCAGGTCCAGCTCGGTCTCCAGGCCGTGCGCGCGGTCCTTCAGCGACTCGATCAGCCGCCGCCGCGCCCCGACGTAGAGGCCGGTCACCACCGGGGCCACGGTCGCGCCGGCGGCCACCAGCAGCGCCAGCACCAGCTGGCCCCAGAACGGCGGCTGCTCGATCGTCGGATCGCCGGGGTCGACCATCGAGAGCAGGATCACCCCGGCGGTCTCGGCGTAGGCGAGCGCGGAGAGCGCCACCACCCGCCGCCGGCGCGAGGGCCACTCCCAGGTCGCGGCCAGCGTGTACAGCGCCACCAGCAGCAGCACCATGCCGGGCACCCCGGGCATCACGATCAGCGCCACCACCACCGGCACGGCGGGCCAGCGCCGGCGGACCACCAGGCTGGCGCCGACCAGCGCGCCGAACAGCGCGATCCCGAGCTCGGCCGCCAGGTTGAGGTGGATCCGGCCGCCGATGTAGGTGACCGAGCTGGCCGTGCACTCCAGCGCCGCCACGGCGGCGAGTCCGGCGTCCAGGAGGGCGCTGCGCCGCCTCGGCCACCACAAGAACGACGACCGGCCCCGCGCGCGCTCCCCAGGCGACTTGCTCATGCCCCACAGACTACGGCGCGCCCCTGCCGCGGCCCCACCGGGTCGCGGCCGGACACGCCCCGCGGCGGCCTCCCGAGGCCTCCCCCTGCCGCTCCCGGACGCCTCCCGGACCGCTCCCCCGCCGCCTCCCGGTGGCCCCCGCCCCGACCACAAGTGGTCCAGACCACATACGGTCCCGGGGCATGGCTGTCCGCCATCCGGCCACTTCGCGGACAGCGCACCTCCCGACACCTATGCTGGTCGCGTCGGACAGCGCGGTCCGCACGCGTCACACCCGCCACACGCGGGACGGCCCTGTGACGATGAGCCGTTGCCGAACACCCCACCACCCCGAGGGAGCCAGCCGTGACCGCTCCGGTCCCCAGCCCGGCGGACAGCCCGACCCCCGTCGACGCCGACAACGCCGCGCTGCGCGCGGACATCCGTCGCCTCGGCGACCTGCTCGGCGAAACCCTGGTCCGCCAGGAAGGCCCCCAGCTGCTCGGCCTGGTCGAACAGGTCCGACTGCTCAGCCGCACCAACGGCGAGGCCACTGCCGAACTGCTCTCCGACATCGACCTGGAGACCGCCGCCAAGCTGGTCCGGGCCTTCTCCACCTACTTCCACCTCGCCAACGTCACCGAGCAGGTGCACCGCGGCCGCGAGTTCGCCACCCGCCGCGCCCGCGAGGGCTCGCTGCTCGCGCAGACCGCCGACCAGCTGGCCGAGGCCGACCCCAAGCACCTCCGGGACACCCTGGCCCACCTCGCCGTCCGCCCGGTCTTCACCGCGCACCCGACCGAGGCGGCCCGCCGCAGCGTCCTCAACAAGCTCCGCCGGATCGGCGAGCTGCTCGACCGGATCCACCGCGAGGAGCTCGCCGCCGGCCTCTCCCACGCCGACCCGGCCCGCACCTCCTCCGCCCGCCGCCAGGCCGACCGCCGCCTCGCCGAGGTGATCGACCTGCTGTGGCAGACCGACGAGCTGCGTATCGCCCGCCCCGAGCCCACCGACGAGGCCCGCAACGCCGTCTACTACCTGGACGAGCTCTACCGCGACGCCGTCCCGCAGGTGCTGGAGGAGCTCCAGGAGGAGCTCGCCCGGGTCGGCCTGGAGCTGCCCGAGGGCGTCCGCCCGCTGACCTTCGGCACCTGGATCGGCGGCGACCGCGACGGCAACCCCAACGTCACCCCGCAGGTCACCTGGGACGTCCTCAACCTCCAGCACGAGTACGGCATCAAGGACGCCCTCGCCGCCATCGACGACCTGCGCAGCACCCTCTCCACCTCGGAGCGGCTGGCCGGCGCCTCCCCCGAGCTGCTCGCCTCGCTCAACGCCGACCTCGCGCTGCTGCCCGAGCTGAGCCCCCGCTACAAGCGGATGAACGCCGAGGAGCCGTACCGGCTCAAGGCCACCTGCATCCGGCTCAAGCTGGAGAACACCCGCGAGCGACTGGCCGGCGGCACCCCGCACGTCGCGGGCCGCGACTACCTCGGCACCCGCGAGCTCGTCGCCGACCTGCGGCTGATCCAGGACTCGCTGCGCGCCCACCGCGGCGGGCTGATCGCCGACGGCCGGCTCGCCCGCGCCATCCGCACCGTCGAGGCGTTCGGCCTGCAGCTCGCCACCATGGACGTCCGCGAGCACGCCGAGGCCCACCACCACGCGCTCGGCCAGCTCTTCGACCGGCTCGGCGAGGAGGCCTGGCGCTACGCCGACATGCCGCGCGAGTACCGCCAGCGGCTGCTCGCCAAGGAGCTGCGCTCGCGCCGCCCGCTCGCCCCCAGCCCGGCCCCGCTGGACCCCGCCGGCGCCAAGACCCTCGGCGTCTTCACCACCGTCCGCGAGGGCTTCGAGCGGTTCGGCGACGAGATCGTCGAGTCCTACATCATCTCGATGTGCCAGGGCGCCGACGACGTCTTCGCCGCCACCGTACTGGCCCGCGAGGCCGGCCTGATCGACCTGCACGCCGGGATCGCCAAGATCGGCATCGTGCCGCTGCTGGAGACCACCGACGAGCTCCAGCAGGCCGACCGGATCCTCGACGAGATGCTGTCCGACCCCTCCTACCGGCTGCTCGTCTCGCTGCGCGGCGACGTCCAGGAGGTCATGCTCGGCTACTCCGACTCCTCCAAGTTCGGCGGCATCACCACCTCCCAGTGGGAGATCCACCGCGCCCAGCGCCGGCTGCGCGACGTCGCCCACCGGTACGGCATCCGGCTGCGGCTCTTCCACGGCCGGGGCGGCACCGTCGGCCGCGGCGGCGGCCCCTCGCACGAGGCCATCCTGGCCCAGCCCTGGGGCACCCTGGAGGGCGAGATCAAGGTGACCGAGCAGGGCGAGGTGATCTCCGACAAGTACCTGCTGCCCTCGCTGGCCCGGGAGAACCTCGAACTCACCATCTCCGCCACGCTGGCCGCCTCCGCGCTGCACACCTCCCCGCGCCAGGCCCCCGAGGAGCTGGCCCGCTGGGACGCCGCCATGGACCGGGTCTCCGAGGCCGCGCACACCTCCTACCGGGCCCTGGTCGAGCAGGAGGACCTGCCGAAGTACTTCTTCGCCGCCACCCCGGTCGACCAGCTCGCCTCGCTGCACCTGGGCTCCCGCCCGTCCCGCCGCCCCGACTCGGGCGCCGGCCTGGACGGCCTGCGGGCCATCCCGTGGGTGTTCGGCTGGACCCAGTCCCGCCAGATCGTCCCCGGCTGGTACGGCGTCGGCGCCGGCCTGGCCGCCGCCCGCGAGGCGGGCCTGGGCGACGTGCTGGACGAGATGTACGGCCAGTGGCACTTCTTCCGCAACTTCCTCTCCAACGTCGCCATGACGCTGGCCAAGACGGACCTGCGGATCGCCCGCCACTACGTCGAGCAGCTGGTGCCCGCCGAGCTGCAGCACGTCTTCGAGCAGATCCAGGCCGAGCACGACCTCACCCTGCGCGAGGTGCTGCGACTGACCGGGGAGAACGAGCTGCTGGAGCACAACCCGGTGCTCAAGCAGACCTTCGCGGTCCGCGACGCCTACCTCGACCCGATCTCCTACCTGCAGGTCGCGCTGCTGCGCCGGCAGCGCGAGGAGGCCGCCACCGGCCGCCAGGAGGACCCGCTGCGCGCCCGCGCGCTGCTGCTGACCGTCAACGGCATCGCCGCCGGTCTGCGCAACACCGGCTGACCGGCCGCGGGGCGACCCGCCGGAACACCGAAGGGCCCCGCGGCGCGTGCCGCGGGGCCCTTCGCCCCCGTGCTCCCCCGTGGTCCAGGTGCCCCCGTCAGTAGTACGGCCTCACCTCGATCACCAGGTCCCCGTACCGGGCCACGATGTCGGCCCTGGCCGTCGTCGCCTGCTCGGTCTCGACGACGACCCCGGCGCCGTCCTCCGAGATCCGGACACCGGAGATCTTCACGCCCCGCTGCGCCCAGAAGGCGGCGTCCTCCACCTCGATCCGGACCGCCAGCGCCTCGAAGAACCTCCGCGAACCGACCGCTTCCACGAACTCGATGACGACACCGGGATGCGGAACGGACTGCGGGAGCACCGTGTCGAGGTCGCTCCCCGGTGTCCGCATCACGTAGACCGTCCTGGTCACCTGATCCGTGCAGGCACCGAACCACTGGTCCGGGTACCGCTGGGCCCCGAAGCGCCTGATGGCGTCGGCCACCGCCATCGTTTCGCGGTTGGCCTGCTCCTGGCTCGCACTCATCCCCGGGCGCGGGGAGACCAGTTCCGGCGGGTAGGTGTTCGTGCGCGAGGGAGTCGGCGCCAGACTGTGCTGCTGCTCCCACGTGTAGAGCCGCAGCGAGCCCGGCCCGAACGAACAGACCTCGTAGAGGCTGTTCACGGAGGCGGACTCACTCTCCCCGGCCCCGGACGGCACCGTCGGCCCCCCGCCCCCACCGGTCCCCAGCTGCGTCAGCGCCCCCACGCCGACCGCCAGCACCACCGCCCCCGCGGCCACCCGGAGCGCGGTCCCCCGCCGCACCCGGCGCCGTCCGGCGGCTCTCAGCTCCGCCAGCGGCGGGCTCCCCCCCACCTCCTGCGCGCGCGCCCCCAGCCGGACGACCAGCTCGTCCTCGAACCGGCCCCCGCCGCCCCGACCGTCCCCGCTCTCAACCTCCATGACCCACAACCTCCTTCTCCGGTGCCAGCCGCTCCCGAAGCGCCCTCGTCGCGCGGGCCAGGTGGGTCCGGGCCGTCGCCGGCGAACAGCCGAGCTCCTCGGCCACCCGGGCGACTGGCAGGTCGGTGTAGTACCGCAGGACCACGGCCGCCCGCTGACGCGGGGGCAACGATCTCAGCGCCGCCTCCAGTTGCTCGTCCCGCGCGTCGACCGCCGCCACCGGGGTCTCCGGCAGCAGGGGTGTCAGCACCTCCCGGCGGGTCCGCCGCCAGCGCGACACGTGGGTGCGGACCATCGCCTTGCGGACGTATCCCTCGGCCGCCCCCGGGTCCCGTATCGCGCCGCGCCGGGCGTACACCCGGGCCAGGGCGTCGTGCAGGAGGTCACGTGCGTCGTGGACGTCCCCCGTGATCAGGAACGCGCCCCGCAGCAGCGCTTGGTACCGCGCCGCGACGAAATCGTCGAACGGGTCACTCCGGGTGCCGTCCGGCCGCATCGATTCGCGCTTCATGTCCACAGGACGCACCGGCCCGCGAAAACGGATGACAGCCCCGGGAAAATACCGGAGGGGCCGGCGTCCGTCGCCCGGACCCGGCCCCTCCGGTCCTCGTCACTCCCCGGCGTCGCCCGCGCGGTGGCGCCGGACCCACAGGGCCGCGCCGCCCGCCGCCACGACCAGACCGCCGCCGACGGCCAGCAGGCCCGCGTCACCGCCGACCGAGCCGCCGAGCACGGGGCCGAGATCGAGGTCGAGGTCCAGCTGCGCCGAGACCGGCTCCGGGGACACCACACCCGGTCCGGGTTCGGACACCGGGTCGGCGTGGGCCGGACCGGCACCGCCCAGCAGCACCCCGGCGGCGCCGAGCGCGCCCGCGGTGCCCAGCGCACCGGCCGTGCCCACCCGCCGACCGAGCTTCCTCAGCCGTACCACCCGGATCCGCCGAAACCGCCGGACCGGCCGCAAACTCCGCATCGAGAACTCCCCAGACCCCGTTCGCGTACTGTCCCGACGCTATCCGATGCGTCCCGACTTCTCACACCTGTTCAGGTTTGGACGGCCAGAAGTTGCACGACTGTTGTGCGGCCGGACCGCCGCCCGTCCCCCGGCGAACGGATCCTTGACGCCCGGTCAGGAGTTGTACGTCGACTGGGCCCGCTCCAGGCCCTCCGTGAGCAGGGCCTCCACGGCGTCCGCCGAGCGGTCCACGAACCAGTCCAGCTCCTTGCGCTCGGTGCTGGAGAAGTCCTTGAGCACGAAGTCGGCGACCTCCATCCGGCCCGGCGGCCGACCGATCCCGCACCGCACCCGGTGGTAGTCGGGGCCGAGGGACTTGGTGATCGACTTCAGCCCGTTGTGGCCGTTGTCACCGCCGCCGGTCTTCAGCCGCAGGGCCGCGTAGTCGATGTCCAGCTCGTCGTGGACGGCGATCAGCGCGGAGGCCGGCACCTTGTAGAAGTCCCGCAGCGCGGTGACCGGGCCGCCCGAGAGGTTCATGAACGTCATCGGCTTGGCCAGGACCACGCGCCGGCCCGCGAGCCGGCCCTCGGCGACCTGGGCCCGGCTCTTGTGGGCCTTGAACCTGGCGCCGATCCGCTCGGCCAGCAGGTCGACCACCATGAAGCCGATGTTGTGCCGGTTCCGGGCATACTGCTCCCCGGGGTTGCCCAGGCCCACCACCAGCCAGGGCCCTTCGTACGATTCGTCGCTCATGCGCCCGTCCCGCTCCGCTCGGCGAGGGCATCCGCCCGCGCGCACCTCTCGACCGTCCGCTCGCCGCGCCCGCTCACCGGGCCACCGCTCCTCGTGGTCATGTTCACCGCCATCATCCCGGACACGCCGCTGCCCCGGCCGCTCCAGAGGAGCGGCCGGGGCAGCGGTACCAAGCTGTGCGGGAGGCTCAGGCCTCGGCGCCGGCCTCGGCGGCCTCGGCGTCGGCGTCGGCCTGCGAGGCCTGGGCGCCGATGATCTGCAGCACGACGGCGTCGGCCTCGACGGCCAGCGTGGTGCCCTTGGGCAGCTCGATGTCACCGGCGGTGATCGAGGCACCGGCCTCCAGGCCCTCGACCGAGACGGTCACGAACTCGGGCAGGTGGGTGGCCTCGGCCTCGATCGGGAGGGCCTGCAGGACGTGCTCCAGCAGGTTGCCGCCCGGGGCCAGCTCGCCCTCGGTGTGGACCGGGATCTCGACGGTGACCTTCTCGCCGCGCTTGACCAGCAGCAGGTCGACGTGCTCGATGGTGCGCTTGATGGCCTCGCGCTGGACGGCCTTCGGCAGCACGTACTCGTCCTTGCCGTCGATCGGCACGACCAGCAGGGCGTTCGGGGTCTTCAGGGCCATCATCAGGTCGTGGCTGGGCAGGTTCAGGTGAACCGGCGCGTGGCCGTGACCGTAGACGACACCGGGGACGAAGCCGGCGCGGCGGGCGCGACGGGCGGCACCCTTGCCGAACTCGTTGCGGGACTCGGCGGCAAGGCGGATCTCGGACACGACTGCACTCCTCGTGAAAGCTGGCGCGGGGGTGCAGGCAACGCGAAAAACCGCCGGGACCACACCCTCATAACGGGGGTCACTCGGCGGCGCAACGACTCTGCCGGAAGGCCCGGATTACCGGAGCCGGCAGCGCGTCGATCACGGATCGCGCACCCGCGAAGCGGGCGCACGGCATCCCTCGCCGAGCAGTTTCACGAGTCTAACCGCTACCGAGGCCTCCCGCGAAATCGGCGGCGCCCCCGGCCCCGAGGGGACCGGGGGCGCCGCCCTGGGGCCTGGGATCAGTGCACGCCCTCGAAGAGGCTCGTGACCGAGCCCTCCTCGAACACCTCGCGGATCGCGGCCGCGATGGACGGGGCGATCGACAGCGTGGTGATCTTGTCCAGCTGCAGCGAGGCCGGGGTCGGCAGGGTGTTGGTGAACACGAACTCGCTGACCCGGGAGTTCTTCAGCCGGTCCGCGGCCGGGCCGGAGAGCACGCCGTGGGTGGCGGCGACCAGGACGTCCGCGGCGCCGTTCTCGAACAGCGCGTCGGCGGCGGCGCAGATCGTGCCGGCGGTGTCGATCATGTCGTCGACCAGGACGCAGACCCGGTCCTGGACGTCACCGACGACCTCGGCCGACAGGATGGTGTTGGCCTGGGTGATGTCCCGGCGCTTGTGGATGATCGCCAGCGGGGCGTCCAGCCGGTCGCACCACTGGTCGGCCACCTTCACCCGGCCGGCGTCCGGCGAGACCACGGTGAGCTTGGAGCGGTCGACCCGCTCGCCCACGTAGTCGGCCAGCAGCGGCAGCGCGAACAGGTGGTCCACCGGGCCCTCGAAGAAGCCCTGGATCTGCGCGGTGTGCAGGTCCACGGCCATCAGCCGGTCGGCGCCGGCCTGGCGCAGCAGGTCGGCGACCAGCCGGGCCGAGATGGGCTCGCGGCCCAGGTGCTTCTTGTCCTGGCGGGCGTACCCGTAGAACGGCAGGATCGCGGTGATGCTCCGGGCGGAGGCCCGCTTCAGAGCGTCGATCATGATCAACTGCTCCATGATCCACTGGTTGATCGGAGCCGTGTGACTCTGCATCACGAAGCAGTCGGCGCCACGCGCCGACTCCAGGAAGCGGACGTAGATCTCACCATTGGCGAAGTCGAGGGCCTTGGTCGGAACCAGTTCGGTCCCCAGCGACGCGGCCACCTCCCTCGCCAGCTCCGGGTGGGCACGGCCGGAGAAGAGCTTCAGTTTCTTCTCGCCCGACGTCGTGATCCCGCTCACTGCCACCGTCTCCTCGCGTTGCTGACACCGGTCCCGACCGCACCGAGGGCAGGCTTCCGCCAGCCGGCGAGTGGGGTCGGGGGAATGGTCGGTACGCCGGGACAGGGGCGGTAGGCCCTATGGCGCACGTATGACCCCAAGGTTACGCGCCCGCGCCCGAACCGTCCGCCCCGGGACCGTCGGCCGGCCCACCACCCCTCCGCTCAGGCCTCCGCCGGGGCCTCGGCGCCGGTCCCCGCCGCCGCCGCGGCGGCCTGCGCCGACGTGGTCCCGGGGCGCTTGCGCTCGACCCAGCCGGCGATGTTCCGCTGCTGCGCCCGGCTCACCCCGAGGGCGCCGGCCGGCACGTCGTTGGTGATCACCGAACCGGCCGCGGTGTAGGCGCCGTCGCCGATCGTCACCGGGGCGATGAACATGTTGTCGGAGCCGGTCCGGCAGTGCGCACCGATCACCGTGCGGTGCTTGTTGACGCCGTCGTAGTTGACGGTGACCGAAGCCGCGCCGACGTTGGTGCCCTCGCCGATGGTGGCGTCGCCGATGTAGGAGAGGTGCGGCACCTTGGCGCCCTCGCCCAGCTCCGAGTTCTTCACCTCGACATAGGTGCCGACCTTGGCCTTGCGGGCCAGCCGGGCGCCCGGGCGCAGGTAGGCGTAGGGGCCGGCGGTGGCCAGCTCGCCGACCTCGGCACTGTCCGCGGTGGTGTTGCTCACACGGGCGCCGGCGCCGATCCGGGTGTCCTTGAGGGTGGAGTTCGGGCCCACCTCGCAGCCCTCGCCCAGGTGGGTCGCACCCTGCAGCTGGGTGTTGGGCAGCACCACCGCGTCCGGCTCGTAGGAGACCTGGACGTCGAACCAGGTGGTCGCCGGGTCCACCACGGTCACGCCGGCCCGCATCGCCCGCTCCAGCAGCCGGTCGTTCAGCAGCCGGCGGGCGTGCGCCAGCTGCACCCGGTCGTTGATGCCGAGGATGTCCCGGTAGTCGGCGGCGACCACGGCACCCACCCGGTGGCCGGCCCGGCGCAGGATCTCCAGGGTGTCGGTGAGGTACTCCTCGCCCTGCGCGTTGTCCGTGGTGACCTCGGCGAGCGCGTCCACCAGCAGCTTGGCGTCGAAGGCGAAGACCCCGGAGTTGATCTCGTCGATCGCCCGCTGGGCGTCCGAGGCGTCCTTCTCCTCGACGATCGCGGCGACCGCGCCGTCCGCCTCGTCGCGCAGGATCCGGCCGTAGCCGAACGGCTCCGGCACCACGGCGGTGAGCACGGTGACGCCGTTGCCCTGCTCGGCGTGCGCCCCGGCCAGGGCGCGCAGCGTCCCGCCGGTCAGCAGCGGGGCGTCCCCGGTGGTGACGATCACGGTGCCGTCGAGCTCGATCCCGTCGGCCGCCAGCGCCTCCAGGGCGGTGCGCACGGCGTGGCCGGTGCCGTTCTGCTCGGCCTGGACCACGGCGCGGGCACCCGGGTGATGTGCCGCCAGGTGCTCGGCCACCTTCTCCCGCATGTGCCCGATCACCACGACCAGCTGCCCGGGCGTCAACTCCTCCGCCGCCGCCACCGCGTGGCCGACCAGCGACCGCCCGCACACCTCGTGCAGCACCTTCGGCAGACGGTTCGACTTCATCCTGGTCCCGCCACCGGCGGCGAGCACGACAACGGCGGCAGGCGAATTGGCACTCACGGGGGGAGGCTCCTCATTCGGTTACACGGGGAGGGCAGAGCAGCCGGGGACGGGACCCGCACGTCGGCGACCCGGCGGCTTCGAGGATAGTGCGCGGAGGATCTCCGGCCCCCCGGCCCCGGGAGTCGTCACGGAGCCGCCACGAACCGGGCCGGGCCGACCGGCCCGCAGATGGCTCCCGGAGGAGGATTCGAACCCCCATAAGCTGGACCAAAACCAGCTGTCCTGCCCTTAGACGATCCGGGACCGGCGCATCCGCTCCCGTCACCGGGGGGCGCGCTGCGCCAAGACTACGGGGTATGGGCCGTCACATCTACCTCCTCGCGGCTCTCCCCCGGGGGCCCTCCCGCGCGCGGGAGGTCATCCATCCAGTCGGGTGAATTCACTCAAGCGCCGCCCGGCGGCGTATTCCCTCGGCGGCGGCGAACAACCTACGATTCCGTAGGTTACGCACACGTAGCCTCCGTCCTCTCCCCTTCAAGGGACACCCATGACCATCCAGGCCGGCGAGGCGCACGCCGATTCCGCGCGCCCCCTCGACACCTCACCCCCCGGACCCGACAACCCCGACCACGTCGTACCGGCCCCGGCCGCCCCCGCGGGCGCCCCGGCCGACGGCACCGACCCGCAGCTGCTCTCCGCCACCCGCGGCGGGGAGCGGCAGGGCGCCGCCGAGCGGATCGCGCTGGGGCTGTTCATCGCCGTTCCCTTCGCCGCCCTGGTCGCCGCCGTCCCGGTGGCCTGGGGGTGGGGCCTCGGCTGGACCGATCTCGCGATCGCCACCGTCATGTACTTCCTCACCTGCCACGGCATCACCGTCGGCTACCACCGCTACTTCACCCACGGCGCCTTCAAGGCCAACCGGCCGGTGCGGATCGCCCTGGCGGTGGCCGGCTCGCTGGCGATCGAGGGCCCGCTGGTGCGCTGGGTCGCGGACCACCGCAAGCACCACCGGTACAGCGACAAGGACGGCGACCCGCACTCGCCCTGGCGCTACGGCGAGACCGTCCCCGCCCTGCTCAAGGGCCTGTGGTGGGCGCACATGGGCTGGCTCTTCGACGAGGAGCAGACCCCGCAGCTCAAGTACGCGCCCGACCTGATCGACGACCCGGCCATAAGGCGGATCTCCCGGCTGTTCTGGCTCTGGACCACCGTGTCGATGCTGCTGCCGCCGCTGGTCGGCGGGCTGGTCACGCTCTCCTGGCAGGGGGCGCTGTCCGCCTTCTTCTGGGGTTCGCTGGTCCGGGTGGCGCTGCTGCACCACGTCACCTGGTCGATCAACTCGATCTGCCACGCGCTCGGCAGCCGGCCGTTCCGCTCCCGGGACCGCTCCGGGAACGTCTGGTGGCTGGCCGTGCTCTCCTGCGGCGAGTCCTGGCACAACCTGCACCACGCCGACCCCACCTCGGCCCGGCACGGCGTCCTGCGCGGTCAGATCGACTCCTCGGCCCGGCTGATCCGCTGGTTCGAGCTGGCGGGCTGGGTCCGGGACGTCCGCTGGCCGGACGCGCAGCGGATCGCCGCCCGCCGCGCCGCATGAGGGCGCACCTGCAGCATGATGTAGGGGTGAACGGGAGCAGCGCAGACAGCACAGGCGGCCACCGGGGCACGCGGACGGACGCCGCGCCCGGCCCGGCGCAGAACCGTCCGCGTGCCTCCGCCGGGGCGGACGGCGCTGCGTCGGCACCGCGCCGGCGGGGCGGCCGGGTGCGGATGACCGGCAAGCAGCGCCGGGAGCAGCTGCTCGAGATCGGCCGCACGGTGTTCGCCGAGCGCGGCTACGACGGCACCTCGGTGGAGGAGATCGCCGAGCGGGCCGGGGTGTCCAAGCCGGTGGTGTACGAGCACTTCGGCGGCAAGGAGGGGCTGTACGCCGTGGTCGTCGACCGCGAGATGCAGCTGCTGCTGGACATGGTGACGGGGGCGCTGACCGGGGGGCACTCGCGCGAGCTGCTGGAGCAGGCGGCGTTCGCGCTGATGGACTACATCGACACCTCGACGGACGGCTTCCGGATCCTGGTCCGGGACTCCCCGGTCGCCCAGTCGACGGGCACCTTCGCCTCCCTGATCAGCGACATCGCCACCCAGGTCGAGGACATCCTGGGCCTGGAGTTCAAGGCCCGGGGCTTCGACGCGCGGCTGGCGCCGATGTACTCGCAGATGCTGGTGGGCATGGTCGCGCTGACCGGCCAGTGGTGGCTGGAGGTGCGCAAGCCGGACAAGGCCGAGGTGGCCGCCCACCTGGTGAACCTGGCCTGGCACGGCCTGGAGGGGATGGAGCGGCACCCCAAGCTGGTCGGCGACCGCAAGGCCTGAGGCCCCGCCCCGGCGCCGTCCGGGGCCAGGCCGGCAGCACCCCGCTCCGCCCGGGGCCGGGCCCGCCCGACCACTGCGGCGGGGGCCGCCCGACCCCGACGGTCAGACCTGCTTCACCCCGACGGCGAAGATCCGCCGGAACGGGAAGACCGTGCCGTGCGGCCCGGCCGGGTAGGCCTCGCGCAGCAGCGCCCCGTACTCGGCGAGGAACGCGGACCGTTCGGCCCCGTCGGTGAGCCGGGTGAGGACCGGGCGCAGGGCGGTGCCCTTGACCCACTCCAGCACCGGGTCCGGCCCGGTGAGCAGGGTGCTGTAGGTGGTTTCCCAGACGTCGGCGGCGCAGCCGGCCCGGGTGAGCGCGTCCAGGTAGACGCCGGGCTCGTGCACGCCGGCCCGGGTGGCGTCCGCGCCGAGCAGTCCGCGCCAGCGGGGGGACCTGCGCAGTTCGGCGAGGGCCAGGTGGCTGGGCGCCCCGAAGTTGCCGGGCACCTGGAAGGCGATCACCCCGCCGGCCCGGAGCGCCCCGGCCCAGCGCGGCAGCAGCCCGAGGTGCCCGGGGATCCACTGGAGCGTCGCGTTGGAGACGATCGCGTCGGGCGCCGCCCCGGCCGGGTCGTAGTCGCCCGCGTCGGCGAGCAGGTAGTCGGCGCCGGGTTCGCCCTCGCGGCGGGCGGCGTCGAGCATCTCGGCGGAGTTGTCGATCCCGGTGATCCGGGCCCCGGGCCAGCGCTCGCGCAGGACGGCGGTGGAGTTGCCGGGCCCGCAGCCGATGTCCAGGACGGTGGCGGCCGGTTCGTGCGGGAGGGCGGGGACGCGGGCGAGCAGGTCGCGCAGCGGGCGGGTCCGTTCGTCGGCGAAGCGCAGGTACTGCTGCGGGTCCCAGACGGGGGAAGTCATGATCGGCCTCGCAAGTATCTCGACATCAAGATATATCCCCAGCTTTCAGGCTGGATTTCTCGATGTCAAGAGACTTCACATCGACACAACCCCCGATACACTGATCGCCATGGAGGACGAGGTCGATCGACTGGTCGCGGCATGGCGCAGAGAGCGCCCCGACCTCGACGTGGAACCGCTCGAAGTGCTCAGCCGGGTCAGCCGGCTCGCCCGTCACCTCGACCGCGCCCGCCGCACCGCCTTCGCCGAGCACGGGCTGGAGCCCTGGGAGTTCGACGTCCTGACCGCCCTGCGCCGGGCCGGCTCCCCGTACCAGCTCTCCCCCGGCCAGCTGCTCACCCAGACCCTGGTCACCTCCGGCACCATGACCAACCGGATCGACCGGCTCACCGGCAAGGGCCTGGTCAAGCGGCTGCCCGACCCCGACGACCGGCGCGGCGTCCTGGTCCGGCTCACCGACGACGGGCGCGACCGCGCCGACCAGGCACTCGCCGGACTGCTCGCCCACGAGCGCGAGCTGCTCGCCCAGCTGACCTCCACCCAGCAGGGCGAGCTCGCCGGACTGCTCAGGCAGCTGGTCGCCCCCTTCGACAACATCCCCTGAGCGGCCCCGGCCCGGCCGGCGGCCGTACGACCCGCAGCCGTCCGGCCGGAGCCCCGTCCGGTCAGAAACCGTCCGGGTAGGGCGTGCTGAGCGCCGGCACCGGGGCGGGTGCGGGCTCCGGCGTCCGGTAGCCCGGCAGCAGCTCGGCCAGCCGACGGCGCACCTCGTCGTCGCTGTTCACCGCCGCCGCCCCGTACAGCCCGGTCAGCCCGCCGGCCAGGTCCTCCGGCCCGCCCGCGGTGTCCGCGACGGTCGCGTAGATCCGGGCGTGCTCGGTCGCCAGCCGCTCCTCGTCCTCCGAGAACAGCGCCTCGTTGAGCTTCTCCCCGGCCCGCAGCCCGGTGTAGCGGATCTCCACCTCGTCCCGGGCCAGCTGCACCTGCTCGGCGAAGTTGTGCACCAGGTCGACGATCCGCACCGGCTCGCCCATGTCCAGCACGAACACCTCGCCGCCGCGCGCCATCCGGCCGGACTCCAGCACCAGGCCGACCGCCTCCTCGATGGTCATGAAGAACCGGGTGACATCGGGGTGGGTGACGGTCACCGGTCCGCCGCTGCGCAGCTGTTCGGCCAGGACCGAGAGCAGCGAGCCGCGCGACCCCAGCACATTGCCGAACCGCACCGCGGAGAACACCCCGGTGCCCAGGTTGCGGGCGTCCCTGGCATTGGCCTGGACGATCAGCTCGGCCAGCCGCTTGCTGGCGCCGAGCACCGAGGTCGGGTCGGCCGCCTTGTCGGTGGAGATCAGCACGAACCGCTCGACGCCGGTGGCCAGCGCCGCCTCCACCAGGTGGTCGGTGCCGAGCACATTGGACTTCACCGCCTCGCTGGGATGGCGCTCCAGCAGCGGCAGGTGCTTGTGGGCGGCGGCGTGGAAGACCACCTCGGGCTTCAGGTCCCGGAAGATCTGCTGGATCCGCGGCCGGTCCCGGATGTCGGCGATCACCAGCGAGTCGTCGGTGAGCAGCGCCTCGCCCCAGATCTCCAGCTGGAGCCGGTGCAGATTGGACTCGTCGTGGTCCAGCATGTAGAGCGCGCTCGGGTTGAACGCGTGCACCTGGCGGCAGAGTTCACTGCCGATCGAGCCGCCCGCGCCGGTCACCAGCACCCGCCGGCCCTCGATCACGTCCCGGACGTCGGCGGAGACCACGTGCACCTCGTGCCGGCCGATCAGCCGGTTGACGTCCAGGCTGCGCATGTCCGAGCCGACCACCTCGCGGCGCAGCGCGGCGAGGAAGGACGGCAGGTAGCGGACGGCCGCCCCGGCCGCCGCGGCGGCGGTGGCCAGCGCCCGGACCCGCTGCGGGGCCAGCCCGGGGATCGCCAGTGCCACCACCTGGGCGCGGTGCTCGACCGCGAGCGCGGTCAGATCGGCGAGCGTGCCGAGGACCGGCACGCTGTCCACCGACTGCCCGGCCTTGGCCGGGTCGTCGTCCAGCAGGCCGATCGGGTCGAGGCCGAACTCCGGGGCCCGGCCGAGGTCGCGCACCAGCGCGGTCCCGGCCGCCCCGGCGCCGACCACCAGGGTGCGCATCCCCGTCGGCAGCGCGGCGCGGCCGCCGGCCGCCGGGCCCGGCGCGCCCTCCGGTGACTCCGGGCGGGCGCCCGGGGCAGCGTTCGCGTTCGTGTCCGAGCTCTCGTCGGCGCCCTGCGGCGTCGGCTGCGGGCGTGCGGAAGTACTGTGCGGCGACATCTGTCCTCCGGAATTCCCTGACCTGACGGAGCCGAACCGGTGTTGCTGGGGTGACGGACGGGCGGATCAGCCGGGGCCGGGAGAGGTGGTCGTGGCGACGGACGGCGGGACAGCGGGAGCCGCGAGCTCGGACGGACTGACGCCCGCCCGGCGGGCCACCGCTACGGCGGCCAGGGTGGAGTGCACCCCGAGCTTGCCGAGGACGTTCTGCATGTGCGTACGGACGGTGTGCGGGGACAGGTAGAGCCGCTCGGCGACGGCCTGCCGGCCGAGGCCGGCGACCATGCAGCGCAGGATCTGCTTCTCCCGCGGGGTGAGTGTGTCGACCAGCCGTTCGCTCTCGGTGCGGTCCCGGCGGGCGGTGGTGAGTTCGCGGATCACACCGGTCAGCAGCGCGGGCGGCAGATGGGTCTCGTCCCGCAGGACACCCCGGATCACCGCCAGCAGCCGGGCCAGCGAACTCTCCTTGGCCACCCAGCCGGTGGCGCCCGCGTGCAGGGCGCGGGCGGCCCGGTGCGGATCGTCGGCGGTGGCCAGGACGATCGCCCGCAGGCCGGGATGGTGGCGGCGGATCCGGGCCAGCAGGGTGATGCCGTCGGGGATCTGGCCGGCGGCCGGGACGGCCGCGGGGACCGCCGGGGCGGCCACCGGGATCACCGGCGCCGTCGGATGCGGTTCCGCCGCGAGCGGACCGGCCGGGTGAGCGGCCGGGCGGCGGTCGGTCGGATGGCGGACGACGGCCCCGGGCGGAACCGCGGCCCCGGTCGGGACGGCCGTCGCGGACGGTCCGGCGGCCTGGACCACCGGCGTCCGGCGGGGCGAGGGCACCGTCGCCGGCGGTCGGCGGCGGAGGGTGTCCGGCGGTTCGGCAACGGGCTGGCGGGGCTTGCGGGCGGCCGCGGCCTCCGCCACCCCGAGGTCGGCGTCGACCAGGACCACGTCGAACACCCGCCCCTCGGTGGCGGCACGCTCCAGCGCCCGCTCCGCGGCGGCCGCGCTGCCCGCCGCGCCTACCTCGACATCGGGCTCGGCGGCGAGCGCCGCGGCCAGCGCCTCGGCGAAGATCCGGTGGTCGTCGACCACCAGGACGCGGATCCGCCCCATCGTCACTTCCCCCCTGCTCAGCTCCGGCCCGCGTCCGGGACGGCGCGCCGGTCCCGCCGCCGCCGTCCGGGCGCTCCTGCGCCGCTCACCTCCCGGGTGCCCGGAAGGGCCGAGGTGCCGACCCCCACCGGTACCGGAATCAGCGTACGGGGTGGGCGCGGGCTCGGTGGGGGTTTGGTGAAGTTTCGTCAGGAGGTGCGAAATTGGCGTGACTTGGGACCGGTGCGGCCTCCTGGCGCGGTGCGCCGCCGGCTCCGGGCCCCGGCGGGAACGCCGGAGCGCCGCCCCCTCGCCGTACGGGAGGGAGCGGCGCCCGGTCGCCGGGGCAAGCCCCGGCCCGTGCCTCAGCCGGCGTTCTTCTCCAGGGTGAACTTCCAGGCGTC
>NZ_JAIY01000007.1:0-21161 GCF_000710405.2 Kitasatospora sp. MBT66
CAGCCCAGCCCAGCCCAGCCCACCCCAGCCCAACCCCGTCCGGCCGGCGGTGCCCCGGGCTCTGCCCCGGTGGGCGCTGCGGCCTCCGGACCCCCATCAAAATGGCGCTAAAACTCCCAGCTCAAGGCCCCGATCGCTGGCAAAGCGACGTCTTCGCCGTAGTCTCGAAGGCGAAGGGAACTGGTGTCCGGGATGGCCGCCAGCTTCGGCCGGATCAAGAATGGTGCACATGGGACGCGGCAGGCTACGGATCTACCTCGGGGCGGCCCCCGGGGTCGGCAAGACGTACGCCATGCTCGCGGAGGCGCACCGGCGGCTGGAGCGCGGCACGGACGTCGTGGTGGCGTTCGTCGAGGACCACGGGCGCCGGCACACGGCAGCACAGGTGGCGGGTCTGGAACTGGTGCCGCGGCGGGAGCTGACGCACCGCGGGGCCGTGTTCACGGAACTGGACCTGGACGCGCTGCTGGCGCGCCGGCCGCAGGTGGCGCTGGTGGACGAGCTGGCGCACACCAATGTGCCGGGGTGCCGGAACGAGAAGCGCTGGCAGGACGTCGAGGAGCTGCTCGCGGCCGGGATCGATGTCATCTCGACGGTGAACATCCAGCACCTGGAGTCGCTCGGGGACGTGGTCGAGGGCATCACCGGGGTGCGGCAGCGGGAGACCGTGCCGGACGAGGTGGTGCGCCGGGCGGACCAGATCGAGCTGGTCGACATGTCGCCGCAGGCGCTCCGCCGCCGGCTCGCGCACGGCAATGTGTACGCGCCGGAGAAGGTCGACGCGGCGCTCGCCAACTACTTCCGGCCGGGGAACCTGACGGCGCTGCGGGAGCTGGCGCTGCTGTGGACGGCCGACCGGGTCGACGAGTACCTGCAGAAGTACCGGGCCGAGCAGGGGATCAAGGGCACCTGGCAGGCGCGCGAGCGGATCGTGGTCGGTCTGACGGGTGGTCCGGAGGGTGCCACGCTGATCCGCCGGGCGGCCCGGATCGCGGCCCGCGGGTCCGGCGGTGAGCTGCTGGCCGTGCACATCTCCCGCTCGGACGGGCTGGCCGGTTCCGGCTCGGGGTCCTCGCAGACGCTGATCGAGCAGCGGGCGCTGGTGGAGGGCCTGGGCGGTTCGTACCACGCGGTGCTGGGGGACGATCCGGCCGCCGGACTGCTGGAGTTCGCGCGCGGGGTGAACGCGACCCAGATCGTGCTGGGCACCAGCCGCCGTCCGGCCTGGCAGTACGTCTACGGGCCCGGTGTGAGCGGCACGGTGACCCGGGAGTCGGGCGACATCGATGTGCACATCGTCACGCACGAGCACGAGGCGAAGGGCCGGGGTCGCATCCCGATCCGCCGGGTGACCGATCTCGGCCGGACGCGGACGGTCGCGGGCTGGCTGATCGGGGTGGCGGGTCCGCCGCTGCTGGCGCTGCTGCTGATCAATGTGGACGGTCTCGGCCTGACCACGGACATGCTGCTGTTCCTGTCGCTGACGGTGGGCGCGGCACTGGTCGGCGGGCTGTACCCGGCGGTGGCCTCGGCGCTGGTCAGCTCCTCGGCGCTGAACTACTACTTCGCTCCACCGATCCACACCTTCACGATCGACGAGCCGCAGAACATCCTGGCGGTGGCGATATTCACCGCCGTCGGCATCGCGGTGGCCTCGGTGGTCGACCTGGCGGCCCGGCGGACCCATCAGGCGGCCCGCAGCCAGACCGAGGCGCAGACGCTCAGCGCGCTGGCGGGCACGGTCCTGCGCGGGGCGCCCAGCGGGGACGGGGTGCTGACCGCGCTGCTGGAGCAGGTCCGGGAGACCTTCCAGCAGGAAGCGGCGGTGCTGCTGGAGCGGCCCGACCCGCTCGGGGCATGGCATCCGGTGGCGGCGGCGGGCCCGCGTCCGCCGGAGCGGCCGGAGACGGCCGACGTCGACGTGCCGGTCGGGGAGAACCTGGCCCTGGCGCTGCGGGGCCGGGTGCTGCCCGGCGAGGACCGGCGGCTGCTCGGGGCGTTCGCGGCCCAGGCGGCCGTGGTGCTGGAGCGGCGCCGGCTGGCGGGGGAGGCGGCGGCCGCGCGCCGCGAGGCGGAGGGCAACCGGATCCGGACCGCGCTGCTGGCGGCGGTCTCGCACGATCTGCGGACCCCGCTGGCCGGGATCAAGGCCTCGGTGAGCTCGCTCCGCTCGGAGGACGTGGAGTGGGACGAGGCGGACGAGGCGGAGCTGCTGGCCGGGATCGAGGCGGGGGCGGACCGGCTGGACCACCTGATCAACAATCTGCTCGACATGAGCCGGCTCCAGACCGGCACGGTCACCCCGCTCATCCAGGAGACCGATCTGGACGAGGTGGTGCCGTTCGCGCTGGGCGGTGTCCCGCCGGGCGCCGTCCGGCTGGACGTGCCGGAGACCCTGCCGATGATCCGGGCGGACGGCGGGCTGCTGGAGCGCTCGCTCGCCAATCTGATCGAGAACGCCGTGAAGTACAGCCCGGACGGGGTGAAGGTGCTGGTCAAGGCCGGTGCCCTGCGGCCGCCGGGCGAGCCGGGCCGGGTCGAGCTGCGGATCGTGGACCGGGGGCCGGGGGTGCCGGAGGACGCCAAGGAGCGGATCTTCGCGCCCTTCCAGCGATACGGCGACGCTCCGCGCGGGGCCGGGGTGGGGCTCGGGCTCGCGGTGGCGCGGGGCTTCGTGGAGGCGATGGACGGCTCCGTGACCGCCGAGGACACCCCGGGCGGCGGGCTGACCATGGTGGTCACCCTGCCGGCCGCCGAGCGTGTGCCCGGGCCGGGGGACGCGCCGGGGCCCGAGCTCCCCGCGGCTCCCGCATGACCGCCGCCGCCCCGGGAGCGTCCGCTGCCGGACGGCTCCCTCCGAACGACCCGGCCCCGAGCGACCGCTCGCCCGACGACCACCTCCCGATCCGACAGATCCGACAGATCCGACAGCCCCGAAAGGCGGAGCCCGCATGACCCGGGTCCTCGTCGTGGACGACGAACCGCAGATCGTCCGCGCGCTGGTGATCAACCTCAAGGCCCGCAAGTACGAGGTCGACGCGGCGCACGACGGCGCGAGCGCCCTGGAGCTCGCCGCCGCCCGCCATCCCGACGTGGTCGTGCTGGACCTCGGCCTGCCCGACATGGACGGGGTCGAGGTGATCAGGGGCCTGCGCGGCTGGACCCGGGTGCCGATCATCGTGCTCTCGGCCCGGCACGCCTCCGACGAGAAGGTCGAGGCGCTGGACGCGGGCGCCGACGACTACGTCACCAAGCCCTTCGGCATGGACGAGCTGCTCGCCCGGATGCGCGCCGCCGTCCGCCGGGCCGAGCCGGTCGCGGGGGAGGACGACTCGGTGGTGGTCACCGAGAGCTTCACCGTCGACCTGGCGGCGAAGAAGGTCAACCGGGACGGCGGCGACATCCGCCTTACCCCGACCGAGTGGCATCTGCTGGAGGTCCTGGTCCGCAACGCGGGCCGTCTGGTCAGCCAGACCCAGCTGCTCCAGGAGGTGTGGGGACCGGCCTACCGCACCGAGACGAACTATCTGCGGGTGTACCTCGCCCAGCTGCGGCGCAAGCTCGAACGGGACCCCTCCCACCCGCGCCACTTCATCACCGAGCCGGGGATGGGCTACCGCTTCGAGGCGTGAGCGGGCGGCGGTCCGGGTGCGTCCGACGGCCGCCGCGGGACGCCCGGGGGAGCCCCGCCAGGGCCCCGGGCGGCTTGCGCGACCTGCCGCCGGGGGCCCCGGAACCGGTACCCTTCCGGCATGAGTGGTGACAACAGCAGCGGCCAGCCGCAGGGGCGCTTCCGCCGCATGCTCAGCCGGCTGACCTCCTCCGCGGAGGAGCTCCAGGCCGAGGAGCTGCGGCAGGAGATCGCGGCGGAGTCGGGCTGTACCCCGATCGCCAGCTGCGGGGACCGGGAACTGGTCACCGTCGCGGGCACCCTGCGGACCGTGACGCTGCGCCCGAGGGCCGGTGTGCCGGCCCTGGAGGCGGAGCTCTTCGACGGCACCGAGGCGCTGGACGTGGTCTGGCTCGGGCGCCGTTCCATCATGGGCATCGAGCCGGGGCGCCGTCTGGTCGCCAGCGGCCGGATCAGTCATGCGCGCGGTCGGCGGGTGCTGTTCAACCCCCGCTACGAGCTGCGTCCGGTCGGACACGGGAGCGAATGAGCGTGAGCAAGCAGTCCGGCGGCGATTCCGCCGCCCAGCTCGGCGTGGTGGAGATCGACGCCGACGAGGCCGCCCGGCAGGCGCAGGCCTCGCGGGAGGCCGCCGACACCGTGATGAAGGCGTTCGGCGGGGTCCGGGGCATGATCGACATGACCCTGCCCGGTCTGGTCTTCATCGTCACGTACAACATCACCCACAAGGTGCCGGCGGCCG
The DNA here is from genome assembly GCF_000710405.2 of Kitasatospora sp. MBT66. Taxonomy (NCBI): domain Bacteria; kingdom Bacillati; phylum Actinomycetota; class Actinomycetes; order Kitasatosporales; family Streptomycetaceae; genus Kitasatospora; species Kitasatospora sp. MBT66. The sequence continues at coordinate 4,374 of NZ_JAIY01000007.1, forward strand.
CCTGGGCGGCGCTGGCCCTGAGTGCGCTGTTCGTGGTGGCGCGGCTGCTGAAGCGGGAGACCGTCCAGCACGCCTTCAGCGGGGTGTTCGGCGTCGCGATCGGTGCCTGGATCTCGATGAAGACCGGCAAGGCGGAGAACTTCTACCTGCCCGGTCTGCTCTGGAACGTCGGCTACTGCGTGGGCCTGGCGGTGTCGGCGCTGGTCCGCTGGCCGCTGATCGGCATCATGCTCGGCCCGGTGACCGGCGAGATGTTCACCTGGCGCAAGGAGAACCCGGGCCGGCTGGCCGCCTACACCAAGGCCACCTGGGCCTGGGTGGTGATCATGGGCATCAAGCCGCTGATCCTCTTCCCGCTGTACTTCACCCACAACGTCAACCTGCTGGGCTGGCTCAAGGTCGCCCTGGGCATCCCGCCGCTGCTGCTGGCGATGTACGTGACCTGGCAGATCCTGCTGAAGGCGCCGCCGCCGATCAAGGCGCAGCTGGACGAGGAGCCGGGGCAGGAGCAGCCCGGCCACGAGCACTCCGCGGGCGGTCCGACCCGGGGGCACTGACCAGGCCGGGACGCAGGGCGGTAACGGCCGGGGGCCCGCACTCACGAGGAGTGCGGGCCCCCGGCCGTTGCCCGTACGGGTAGTTCTACTTGGCGCCCGGGGAGCTGGAGAGCAGGTCCTCCAGCTCCTCCTCGCGCTCCTGGGCGGCCACGAAGAGCAGCTCGTCGCCGCCCTCCAGGGTGTCGTCCTTGCCCGGTACCAGGACCCGGCCCTCGCGGATGATCGTCACCAGGGCGGTGTCCTGCGGCCACGCCACGTCGCCGACCCGGGTGCCGACCAGCTCGGTGTCGGAGGCGAGGGTCAGCTCGACCAGGTTGGCGTTGCCCTGGCTGAAGCGCATCAGCCGGACCAGGTCGCCGACGCTGACGGCCTCCTCGACCAGGGCGGACATCAGGCGCGGGGTGGAGACGGCGACGTCCACGCCCCAGGACTCGTTGAAGAGCCACTCGTTCTTCGGGTTGTTCACCCGGGCGACCACCCGGGGCACGCCGTACTCGGTCTTCGCGAGCAGCGAGACGACCAGGTTGACCTTGTCGTCGCCGGTCGCGGCGATCACCACGTGGCAGCGCTGCAGCGCCGCCTCGTCGAGCGAGGTGATCTCGCAGGCGTCGGCCAGCAGCCACTCCGCCATGGGCACCCGCTCCACCGAGATGGAGTTCGGGTTCTTGTCGATCAGCAGGACCTCGTGGCCGTTCTCCAGCAGCTCGCCCGCGATCGAGCGGCCGACGGCGCCGGCTCCGGCAATGGCGACTCGCATCAGTGGCCCTCCTTCTCCGGGCCCCGCGCGAACGCGGCCTCGACCGTCGTCAGGTCGGCGCGGCGCAGCATCACGTGCACCAGGTCGCCCTCCTGAACCACCATCTGGGACGAGGGCAGCACGCCCTCGCCGAGCCGGGTGAGGAACGCGACCCGGGTGCCGGACGCTTCCTCCAGCTCGCTCAGCCGGTGGCCGACCCACTCCGGGTTGTAGGCGACCTCGGCGAGCTGGACGGCGCCGCTCGGGTCCTGCCAGAGCGGCTCGGAGCCGCTCGGCAGCAGCCGGCGCAGCATCTGGTCCGCCGTCCAGCGGACGGTGGCGACGGTCGGGATGCCCAGGCGCTGGTAGACCTCGGCGCGGCGGGGGTCGTAGATCCGGGCCGCGACGTTCTCCACACCGAAGTTCTCGCGGGCCACCCGGGCGGCGATGATGTTGGAGTTGTCACCGCTGGAGACGGCGGCGAAGGCGCCGGCCTCCTCGATCCCCGCCTCCTTCAGGGTGTCCTGGTCGAAGCCGACCCCGGTCACCCGGCGTCCGTTGAATCCGGCACCCAGCCGGCGGAACGACGTCGGGTCCTGGTCGACCACGGCCACCGAGTGGCCCTGTTTCTCCAGTGCGCGGGCGAGCGCGGAGCCCACCCGGCCGCAGCCCATGATGACGATGTGCACCGGCGCTACCTCACCCGTCCCGTTGGGGCCATGACCTGCGCAAACACCGCTCAATCTCCGTTTCCCCGCCCCGGTGTCCGGGGTGGGCGTCCTCGTGGGGCTCGGTACGACAACCTGAGTGTTGCCGCCCTGCTCGTATCCGACACGCTAGCCGGTCCACCGAACACAGTCGCGACGAAGGGGCACCCCGACGGGCGGCAAGGGGGTGGCCCTTCGGACCCCGGCGTCGACTACCCCTACGATTCCTTAACGTGCCTATGCCGACTGACCTACCGAAACGCATCCTGATCGGGCGTGCGTTGCGCAGCGACAAGCTGGGGGAGACTCTGCTCCCCAAGCGCATCGCGCTGCCCGTCTTCGCCTCGGACGCGCTCTCCTCGGTCGCGTACGCGCCCGAGGAGATCCTGCTGACACTCTCCCTGGCGGGTGCCTCGGCCATCCACTTCTCGTGGCAGATCGGCGTCGTCGTCGCCATCGTCATGCTCGCCGTGGTGGCCTCGTACCGGCAGAACGTGCATGCCTACCCGAGTGGCGGCGGTGACTACGAGGTCGCCACCGTGAACCACGGCCCCAACTCCGGCCTGGTGGTCGCGAGCGCGCTGATGGTCGACTACATCCTGACCGTCGCGGTCTCCACCACCTCGGGCGTGGCCAACGTGGTGTCGGCGGTGCCGGCCCTGCGCGGCCACGAGCTGACCCTGTCGGTCGTCGTGGTCATCGTGCTGATGGGCATGAACCTGCGCGGCGTCCGGGAGTCCGGTTCGGCCTTCGCCGTGCCGACCTACGCCTTCATGGTTGGCGTGATCGGCATGGTGGTGTACGGCGTGGTCCGGCACTTCGGCCTGGGGCAGGACATGCCCGCCGAGAGCGCCGGCTTCCATCTGCAGGCGACCCCGGGGAACGAGTCCCTGGCGGGCTTCGCCATGGTGTTCCTGCTGCTCAAGGCGTTCTCCTCGGGCTGTGCGGCGCTGACCGGCGTGGAGGCGATCTCCAACGGCGTGCCCGCGTTCCGCAAGCCGAAGAGCAAGAACGCGGCGACCACGCTGCTGATGATGGCCAGCATCGCGGTCGTGATGTTCATGGGCATCATCTGGCTGGCCCGGCTGACCGGCGTCCAGATGGCCGAGCAGCCCGCCGAGCAGCTGGTCGGCGTGCCCGGCGACTACCACCAGAAGACCGCGCTGGCGCAGATCAGCGAGGCCGTGTTCTCCAACTTCACGCCGGGCTTCTACTTCGTCGCCGCCGTGACCGGTCTGATCCTGGTGCTGGCCGCGAACACCGCGTTCAACGGCTTCCCGGTGCTGGGCTCGATCCTGGCGCAGGACCGCTACCTGCCGCGCCAGCTGCACACCCGCGGCGACCGGCTGGCCTTCTCCAACGGCATCATCCTGCTGGCGCTGGCCGCGATCCTGTTCATCATCGCCTTCGACGCGGACCCGACCAGGCTGATCCAGCTCTACATCGTCGGCGTCTTCGTGTCGTTCAACATGAGCCAGTCCGGCATGATCCGGCACTGGACCAGGCACCTGCGCACCGAGACCGACCCGGCCAAGCGCCGCCACATGCAGCGCAGCCGGGCGATCAACACCTTCGGCCTGGTGATGACCATGGCCGTGCTGATCGTGGTGCTCGCCACCAAGATCAGCCACGCCTGGATCGCGATCGCGGCGATGGTCGTGCTGTTCGTGATGATGAAGGCGATCCGCCGGCACTACGACCGGGTGTCGGCTGAGCTGGTCGCCGCCGAGGAGCCGGACGACGTGGTGCTGCCCACCCGGGTGCACGCCATCGTCCTGGTCTCCAAGCTGCACAAGCCGGCGCTGCGCGCGCTGGCGTACGCGCGGCTCGCCCGGGCGCACACCCTGGAGGCGGTGACCGTGAACGTCGATCCGGCGGACACCGCGGCGCTGCGCGCGGAGTGGGACGAGCGCGGTATCGAGGTGCCGCTGAAGGTCCTGGACTCGCCGTACCGGGAGATCACCGCGCCGGTGCTGGACTACGTGAAGAACCTGCGCCGCAGCAGCCCGCGCGACGTGGTCTCGGTCTACATCCCGGAGTACGTGGTCGGCCACTGGTACGAGCACCTGCTGCACAACCAGAGCGCGCTGCGGCTGAAGGGCCGGCTGCTGTTCAAGCCGGGCGTGATGGTCACCTCGGTGCCGTGGCAGCTGGAGTCGTCCGAGCGGCGCAAGCCGCAGAAGGCCTGGTCGGCGCCGGGCGCGGTGCGACGTGGTGAGCCCCGGGCGCCGAAGGCCGTAAAGTCGGAAGTCTCGGCGAAGCCCGCCGGGTCGGCTGACAGCGGCAAGAAGGACTCCTCCCAGTGACCCGCAACACCCCGTCTCGTTCCAACGGCTCCTCCGGCAAGGGTGCCCGCAAGGGCGGTTCGTCCGGCAAGCCGGGGCAGGTCGCCCGGCCCCGCTGGGGCAAGCCGCAGCGGCCGGAGGCGACCGACCGCGACGGATTCACCGCGCGGACGGCGCCGCTCGCGCCGGAGGAGCGCGCTCCGGAGCGTGCCCCGGAGCGCACTGAGCGTCCCGAGCGCGCCGAGCGTGCGGGCCGGCCGGAGAAGGCCGGGCGCACCGAGCGTGCGCCGCGCGGCGAGCGTGACGGCCGTTCGGACGGTTCCGGTCGTTCGGTTCGTTCGGACCGTTCCGACCGGCAGGGGCAGCCGGGCGACCGGTCGAAGGACGGCGCGCGCCCGCGCAAGCAGGCCGTGCGCCCGCCCCGCGCGCTGCGCTCCACCGCCCGCGCGCCCCGGGCCGAGTCCGCGCCCAAGGTGCCCGCCGGCGACTCGCTGATCGGCGAGCGCTACGAGGTCGAGGTCGGCCCGGTCGCCCACGGCGGCGGGCACTGCGTGGCCCGGCACGAGGGCCGGGTGCTGTTCGTCCGGCACACGCTGCCGGGCGAGCGGGTGATCGCCCAGGTCACCGAGGGCACCTCCTCCTCGCGCTTCCTGCGTGCCGACGCGGTCGAGGTGCTGGAGCCCGCCAAGGAGCGGATCGCCCCGCCGTGCCCGTTCTCCGGGCCGGGCAAGTGCGGCGGCTGCGACTGGCAGCACGTGACGCCCGGCGGCCAGCGCAAGCTCAAGGTGCAGGTGCTGACCGAGCAGCTGGCCAAGCTGGCGGGCCTGACCCCGGCCGAGGCCGGCTGGGACGGCAGTGTCGAGCCGGTCGGCGACAAGCTGCCGGCCGGACAGGTGCCGACCTGGCGCAGCCGGGTCCAGTACGCCGTCGACCCGGCCACCGGCAAGGTCGGGCTGCGCAAGCACCGCTCGCACGACATCCAGCCGATCGACCGCTGCTTGATCGCCACCGAGGGCGTCACCGAGCTGGGCGTGGAGGCGCACGACTGGCCGGGGGTCGCCTCGGTCGAGGTCATCGCCGCCGCCGGCTCCTCCGACCGCCAGGTGGTGCTCACCCCGGCCCCGGGCGCGCAGCTGCCGCTGGTCGAGCTGGACCGGCCGGTCTCCATCAGCCGCATCGACGACCAGGGCAACACCCACCGGGTGCACGGCCGGAACTTCGTCCGCGAGCGCGCCGCCGGGCGGACCTGGCGGGTCAGCGACGGCGGCTTCTGGCAGATCCACCCCGAGGCCCCGGACACCCTGGTCGACGCCGTCCTGGACGGCCTGGACCCGCAGTGGGGCGAGAACGCGCTCGACCTGTACTGCGGGGTGGGCCTGTTCGCGGGCGCGCTGGCCGACCGGGTCGGCGAGGACGGCGCGGTGCTCGGCATCGAGTCCGGCAAGCAGGCGGTGGCCGACGCCCGGCACAACCTGGCCGCGCTGGAGAACGTCCAGATCGAGTGCGACCGGGTGGAGGCGCTGCTGCCGCGCACCGGCATCACCGCCACCGACCTCATCGTGCTCGACCCGCCGCGCGCGGGGGCCGGGCGGGAGACCGTCGCGCACCTGGCCGGCCTCGGTGCCCGCCGGATCGCGTACGTGGCGTGCGACCCGGCGGCGCTGGCCCGGGACCTCGGGTTCTTCCGCGAGGGCGGCTACCGTCCGGTGTCGCTGCGGGCGTTCGACCTGTTCCCGATGACGCACCACTTCGAGTGCGTGGCGATCCTGGAGCCGATCGCGGGCGCGTAGCCGCGGGCCCGGCCGGCGGCCGGGTACGGGCAGGACAGGACAGGACATGACGGAGGCGGTACCCGGCGTTCGCGCGGGTACCGCCTCCGTCGTCTCGTGGGCCGGTGCGGCGGCTCAGGGCAGGTTGTGCTCCTCTTCCCGGGCGTCGTGCGGCAGGTCGACGCCGTGCTGGGCGGCGAGCCGCAGCAGCCCGGCGATCCGGCCCTCGTACGCCTGGACGCCGTCGGCGTCCCCCTCGGCCCGGGCGGCCGCGAGTTCCTTGCGGGCCTGGTCGAGCTGCTCGCGCAGCTCCTGGTCGAACATGGCTGTCATTGCCGGCCTCCACAACCGGTCGGTGCCGCTCCAGGGAATGCTCAGGGCACTTCAGAGTCTCCGAACGTGAAGAACTCTTCAAGTCTCACTCCCGGCGGCCCCGGGCGCGTCGGACGACGGGGGAGCGGGTAGTCGGTAGGGGCGTACGGCGGGCGTGCCGGCGGGGCGTGCGGGTGTGCGCCGGCGGGGCGTGCGGCGGGATGCGCGAGCCCTTGTTGTGCTAGCACTTCGGCGCTAGCTTGAAGGCATGGGTAAGAAGCAGCTGAACGTCCGGGTGGACGCCACCACCGCGGAGATGGCCCGGGAGCGGGCGGAGCAGCAGGGGATCAGCATGAACCAGTACATCGAACGCCTGGTCCAGCAGGACATGGGCGAGGCGGGCCGGGTCTTCGTCGACGCGGCCGCGCAGTTCATGAAGGAGTACGAGACGGCCTTCCTGGCCGAGTTCGGCGAGCAGCGGGGCGAGGCCGACCTCCAGGACGTGCGCCGTTGAAACTGGAGGTCGACCTCTCGTGGCTGCTCATGACCGCCGAGCAGTACACGCCCGGTGACCCGCAGGTCACCGACTACGGATCGCTGCTCGCCGCCGTCGCCCGGCACCAGGCCGAGATCTTCGACATCGCCGTCTACCCCGAGCCGCAGGACCGCGCCGCCGCCCTCATGCACCAGCTGATCCGGGTCCCGGCGCTGGAGAAGACCAACGAGCTGTTCGCCACCGCCGTCGCCTACGCCTACCTGGTGGCCAGCGGCTGCACGGTGGCCACCACCGCCCGTGAGGTGCGCAGCCTCGCCCGGGCCATCCGCGAGGGGCGGCTGACCGTCTCCGGGGTGGCGGACCGGCTGGCCGCCTGGGTGGTGGACGAGGCCGAGGACGAGGAGGTCAGCGGCGAGGACGACGACGACGCGGAGTGAGCGGCGGGACCCGGCGGACGGTGCGGGCCCGGTGGGACCCGGCGGCCGGCCCGGTGTCCGGTTCGGTGTCGGCTTCGGTGTCGGCTTCGGTCTTCTACCCGGCGTCCGGTTCGGCTCCCGGTTCGGCGATCAGTGCCGTCGCGAAGGAGCGGAAGCCCGCCCGGCGGTAGATCCGGGCCACGTCCTCGTCCGCGGCGGACAGGAACACCGTCCGCGCCCCGCCGGCCCGGGCGTGCGCGACCAGGGCCGCGGTGACCGCCAGCGCGAGGCCCCGCCGCCGGGCCGAGGGGAGGGTGCCAACCCCGGCCACCTCGGTGACCTCGCCGACCGGGTTGTGCTGGCCCGCGCAGAGCGCCGTGCCGTCCCCGAACGCCGCCGCGAGCGCCGTCCTCCCGGTGGTGATCCGCCCGGCGAGTCGCTCCGCGCTCCCGTCGGCCCTCAACGCCTCGGCCCGCACGGCCAGTTCGGCCGGACCCGCGCTGCCCACACCGGTGCCCGGCTCGCCGAACGCCAGGTGCGGAACGGCCAGCGCCTCGGCGAGGGCCGGATCGTCGGCGGCCAGCACCCGCACCGACACACCGTCCGGTCCGGCGGCGTCCCCGTGCCCGTCCAGGGGGTCGTCCAGAGGCTCGGCCGGGTGCCCGTCCTGCGGGCCGAGCACCAGCAGCGGGTGCTCGTGCACGGTCAGCCCCGCCTCCTCCACGGCGGCGCGCAGCAGCGGGTCGTGCTCCGCCACCCACTCGAAGGCCTCCGGCAGTCCCAGCTCGCGCTGGCGGGCCCGCACCCGGCGGACGTCGTCCGCGGTGACGGCCGGACCCTGGTGGCCCAGCGCCGGCCGGGCGTAGTACGGCCAGCCGGTGCCCTCCGCGACGAAGAGGCTGAGCGGGCCGAAGTCCTCGACCCGGGCCGAGCCGCGCGGCACGGCGTCGTAGTAGCGCTCGATCGCTTCGAGGAGGACCGGGTCGGGCCGCGCCGGGTCGGCGGAGGCGGCAGTGGTGCCGGTGGTGCCGGTGGTGCCGGTGTCGGCGGTGGTGCCGGGGGCGGTCGGGGCGGTGGATGCGGGATCGTGGGAGGTCACGCCGTGCATCAAAGCAGGCCCGCCGCGTTCCCGCCGGGAATTTCCGGACGCCCCGTCCGGTCCCGCCCGGCCCCGCGCCGACGTGACCCGCGGGGCGCTCCGGCGGCCGTTCGGCCCGGGCATTTCACCGCGATTGTTGCCCAACGCTTACAGGCCGGGCGATCTTGCGTGAGGGCCTCGTGGCATCCTGGGGCCTTTACAGCTCTGCCGGACGTGAACGGCGGACGTCCGCGCTGGGCGAAGCGAGGGGGATGACTGGCTCATGAGGCTCTGCTTTCTGGTGGAGGAGCACTACCGGCACGACGGCATGCCGCTCGACGTCGTACGCCAACTCACGGCGTGGGGGCACCGGGTGGACGTGCTGCGCCCCGGCGACTCGCTGATGGCGATCTCCGAGGCGGTCCGGGCCGGCAGCCACGACGCCTGGGTGCTCAAGACCGTCTCCGGCGGACCGGGCCTCACCCTGCTGGAGGCGGCCGCCGCCGTCGGCCTCACCACCGTCAACGACGTCCGGTCCATCCGCGGCGTCCGCGACAAGGCCCTCGCCTCCGTGATCGCCCGCACCCGGGGGCTGCCCGTCCCCGTCACCTACGCGGCCGCCCGCTGGGAACGGCTCGCCGAGATCCCCGCGGCCGAGTACCCGCTGGTCGTCAAGCCCGCGGACGGCAGCTCCGGGCGGGCCGTGCGGCTCGTCCGCGACCCCGGGCACCTCGCCGAGGTCGGCCCGCTGCTGGCCGGCGAGGGACTGCTGATCGCCCAGCCCTACGTGCCCAACTCCGGCACCGACCTCAAGGTGTACTGCGTCGACGGCGAGCTGTACGCGACCGAGCGGTGCTCGCCGCTCAACCCCGACCAGGGGGTGCGGGAGCGGCAGGTGCCGCTGCCCGCCGAGGTCGCGCGGATCGCCGCGCAGGTCGGCGAGGTGTTCGGGCTCGACCTCTACGGCGTCGACGTGCTGCTCGGGCCGGACGGTCCGGTGGTCGTCGACATCAACGACTTCCCGAGCTTCCGGCAGGTGCCGGACGCGGTCGCGCGGGTGGCGCGGGCGGTGCTGCGGCTGGCCCGCACCGGTACGGCGGTCACGGCTCCCGCGGTGGCGCTCGACGCCTCGGGGCTGGAGGCGGTCGGCCTGGGGTCCGGCGCGGTCCGGATGCCCGCGCAGGGCGGCGGCGCGGCGGTGGGGGCCGGCGTCGCGAGCGGACTCGGGGGCGGTGGTGTCGCGGTCGGTGGCATCGGCGGTGTCGGCGTCGGTGGTGTCGGCCTTGGCGGCATCGGGGCCGCGCCGGTCGGCGGCGCGATATGAGGATCGGTCTGATCACCTCCGCCCCGGACCATCCGGTGCTCGCCGCGACCACCGCGCTGCTGACCGCGCGCGGTCACCACGTCGAGGCCCTCGACCCGACGGCCGGTCCGGACGGGCAGGCCGGGCCGTCCGACCCGCCCGCGGACGTCTACCTGCTCAAGGCGCACACCCCGGCGGCGCTCGCCCTCGCCCGGGGGCTGGAGGAGCGCGGCGTGCCCGTCGTCAACCCGGTCGCCGCCACCGAACTCTGCCAGGACCGGCTCGCCATGGCCGAACTCGCCGGGCGGGCCGGACTGCCCTTCGCACCCACCCGCGCCGCCGCCGACCCCGCCGAACTGCTCGCGGCGGTCGAAGCCGGGGACCTCGTCCTGCCGCTCGTCGTCAAGAGCCGGCACAGCCGCCGCCACGACCTCGTCGCCCGCGTCGACGACACGGCCCGGCTGCGCGCCCTCGCCGAGCAGTGGCCGGACGAGCCCGTCGTCGCTCAGCCCTACCTGCCGAGCACCGGCTGGGACCAGAAGCTGTGGGTCGTCGCCGGGCAGCTGTTCTGCACCCGCCGCCGCTCCGAGCTCGCCGGCCCCGAGCACACCGAACTCCCCGACGGCGACGACGGGTTCGGGCCCGCCGAGCTGTCCGCCGACCGGGCCGCCGTGGCGCTGCGGGCCGGCGAGGTGTTCGGCCTCGACGTCTACGGCGTCGACCTGCTGGACGGGCCGGGCGAACCGGTCGTCGTCGACGTCAACGCGTTCCCGGGCATCCGGGGGCAGGCCGGGGCGCCCGAGGCGCTCGCCGCGCTCGCCCTGCGCGTCGGCGGGGCGGCGTCCGGGGTCCCGCGCCCGCGGGCGGACGGCACCGACACCGGCACCGACGCCGCGACGCCCGCGCCGGCGGATGCGGGACCGGGCACCGTCGCTGGTTAGGCTGGCACTCCCGGCCCGAGCACACGACCGGGCCGCGAGAGAAGACGGACCCTTGCTGCAGGACATCGAGCCCTACCTGGCCTGCCCGCACTGCGCGCGGCCGCTCACCCTCGACGGGCGCACCCTGCGCTGCCCCGGCGGGCACAGCCACGACCTCGCCAAGCAGGGCTACGTCAGCCTGCTCGCGGGCGACGCCCACACCGGCACCGGGGACACCGCCGACATGGTCGCCGCCCGGGGCGACTTCCTCGCGGCCGGCCACTACCGGCCGATCGCCGACGCGCTCGCGGAGGCGGCCGTCGAGGCCGTCGAGGCCGTCGAGGCCGTCGCCGTCGCCGTCGCCGATGCCGATGCCGGCGCCGCTGACGGCGTTGACGGTCCCGGCGTTGACGGTCCCGGGGCGCTGGTCGCCGACCTCGGCGCCGGCACCGGCCACTACCTCGCCCACGTCCTCGACGCCCTGCCCGGCCGGCCCGGCGCCGCCCTCGACATCTCCAAGTACGCGCTGCGCCGCGCCGCCAGGGCCCACCCCCGGATCGGTGCCGTGGTCTGCGACGCCTGGCGGCCGCTGCCCCTGCTGGACGCCTCCGCCGGACTCGTCCTCAATGTGTTCGCCCCGCGCAACGGACCCGAGATCCGCCGCGTGCTGCGGCCCGGCGGCACGCTGCTGCTGGTCTCGCCCACCTCCCGGCACCTGCGCGAACTCGTCGACGCGCTCGGCCTGTTGTCGGTCGACGAGGAGAAGCAGCGACGCATCGACGAGAAGCTCGGGCCCTACCTGACGCCCGCCGGCCGGCGCGAGGTCGAGTTCACCATGCGGCTGTCCGCCGAGGACGTGCGGACCGTGGTCGGCATGGGGCCGAGCGCCTGGCACACCGACCCGGCCCGGCTCGCGGAGCGGCTCGCCGCACTGCCCGACCCGGTCGAGGTGACGGCGTCCGTCACCGTCGCCGCCTACCGGCGCTGAAACGGCGGGCCGCCCCGGCGCGGGGGCGAACCGCCCGGTGTTCCGCCCGGCGTCCCGGCCTCGCGCCGGAGTCACCCCGATGGGATGAATCTGCCGGGCAGGCACGTTTCTGCCGCGCGACCGGAGGCTAACGTCCGACGGGTGAACCGCGACGCCACCCGCCCCGCCGTGCCGGCCCACCCGCAGCAGCGCACCCCGGAACCAGGACCGGCGGCCGCGACCGCCCGGCGCCCGGTCGTCGAGGAGCTCCGGCTCACCTCCTTCAAGTCCTACCGGCGCGCGACCCTCCCGCTCGCCCCCCTCACCGTGCTGCACGGCCCCGCCGGCGTCGGCAAGTCCAACGCGCTCGACGCCCTCGCCGTGCTCTCCCGACTCGCCCTCGGCGAGGAGATCGGCGACTCCCTCGACGGCCGCCCCGGCACCACCGGGCCGCTCGCCGCCCCCGTCCGCGGCGGCCTCGCCGGGTGCGTGCCGCACGGCCGCGACGCCCTCATCCTCGGCTGCACCGTCCGCTCCCCGGACGGGCCGATCACGCTGGAGGTCGTCATCCGCACCGACGGCCCCGTCCGCATCGCCAGGGAACAGCTCACCCTCGACGGCCGGACCCTCGTCGACACCGGCGAACAGGACCTGCGCCACCGGCGGGTCAACGTCAGCTGGCACAACGACACCCGGCAGGGCGACATCCGCGCCCCCTTCCCCAGCGGCACCCTGGTCACGGCCCAGATCCCGCTGCGCGTCGCCGGATCCTCGCCCGGCGAACGCAAGGTCCTCGCGGCCGCCGAACAACTGCTCACCGCGCTCCGCGAGGTCTTCCCCGTCTGCCCAGTGCCCGCCCTGATGCGGGGCTGGGCCCGCCCCCACCCCCAGGCCAGGCTGCTCAGCTCGGCCGCCAACATCTCCGCCGTCGTCGCCCGGCTCGGCAACGAGTGCGGCCGCCGGTTCGGACAGCTGCTGCGCGTCGTCCAGTCCGCCGCCCCGCACCCGCTGCTCGGCCTCGACGTCGCCCACCGCGGCACCGGCGCCGACCGGCGGGTGCTCGCCGTGTTCGACGAGGGCGTGCTCGGCCGCACCGGGGCCGACCAGGCCTCCGACGGCATGCTCCGCCACCTCGCCTTCGCCGCCGTGCTGCTCACCGGTGCCGGTGTGCTGGACCTCGACGTGGCCGTCGAGGTGCCGTGGGCGCAGCGGCAGCTCACCGTGCTGGCGGAGGACCTCGGCGCCGGGCTCTCCACGGACCAGGCCGCCTCGCTGCTGCGGCTCGCCCGCGACATGTCGGGACGCAACCAGCTGCGGGTGCTCGCCACGCTCCAGGAGCCGGCCGCGGCCCGGGACGCCCTGGGCGGGCCGGGCGAACTGCCGGCCGGGGTGGCGGTGGTGGAGTGCCGGCGCGATCCGGGCTCGGGGCTCACGGTGCTGCGGACGGAGACGGCGCGGGTGCCGGTCCAGACGGTGCGCGACGGCGCGCCGGCGGCCTCGGGGCGGGCCTCGGGGCCGGGGCCGGAGATGTCGGAGGTCGGGGTGCCGGGCCCCGCGGCCGACCGGACGGCGGGCGATGCGGTAGACCTGGACGGGTGAACGAACACCACACGGAACCCGCCGGGCCGACCCTGGAGGAGCTGCGGCAACGGCTCGTGGACTTCGCCGCGGCCCGCCGCTGGGAGCCCTTCCACACCCCCAAGAACCTCGCCTCGGCCCTGACCGTGGAGGCCGGCGAGCTGCTGGAGATCTTCCAGTGGCTCACCCCCGAGCAGGCGGCCGCCGTGATGGCTGAGCCGGACCGCGCCCACCGGGTCCGGGACGAGGTGGCCGATGTGCTCGCCTACCTGCTCCAGTTCTGCACGGCCGTCGGGGTCGATCCGCTGACGGCCCTGGCGGCCAAGATCGAGCGGAACGAACTGCGCTTCCCGGTCCCCGAGACCCCCGCCGAGAGCGAGGAAGTCAACCCGTAGGGCCGCTCATAACCCCTGCGGGGGAAGGAAGTTGTCCACAGCCCCGGGGTTGTCCACAGGTTTCCGAAGTCCGGATGCGTCACCCCTCCGCCCCGTCGCACCCTCTCACCGTGACCGCACGGCAGGGCGCCGCGCGGGTGACGGAAGGGGTGTCCGGCCGTGGAAGCGCTGCGACTGATCAAGACCGCCCGGCACGCCCTGGCGGAGACCAGGAACCTCCCCGACGTGCTGGCCGAGGCACGGCAGGCCGCGCTGCTCACCGAGGCGGTGGCCACCCGGATCGCCAGATCGGGGGAGGAGGGGCTCTCCGGCCTCGGGCAGCTGCTGGCCGAGGCGGCCACCCATGCGGCCTGCTGCCTGGAGCATCCGGAGGAGGGCGCCTCCTCGGCGTCCGCCTTCGGGCCCGGCGGCCGGGCCCGAAGGCTCACCGAGCTCGGGGAGTTCGGGCCGATGCTCGACGAACTCGGCCGCCTGCTGCGGGACATGGGCGAGACGCTGGTGGTGCTGGCCTGCGGGGCCGACACCGAGAGCCTCTACTGGGCCTGCATCGACGGGGTCGACGCGGGAGCGGAGTGCACCCAGCTGGTCGACCAACTGCTCGACACCGTCCGGCAGATGGCGGGCGAGCGGCCCGAGGAGTACGAGGCGGAGCCGTGCGGGGCGGTGGAGGGCGGGTCCGGGGAGCCGTTCGGGCCGGACGGTGCCCGACGGCTCCCCGAACCGGCGGCGGAGCACGAGGAGCGGTTACTGGTGCTCCGGCTCGATCCGCCGGGTCAGCGGGCGGCGGAGAGCCCGCCGTCCTCGCCGTCGGCGGAAGCGGTCGTGGCGGGGGAGGTGGTGCGGGCACCGATGGCCTGAAGGTCGGCGAGGTCCGCGGTCACCGAGGCGAGCAACTCCTGCATCTGCTCCAACAGGCTCTTCGGGGCGGCCGGCGCCGCCGCCCCGTCGGCGGTGGGGTACGGCGAGGTGGCGGACGCCTCGGACCAGGGCTCGGACATGAGGGGACCTCTTCGGATCGGTGGTGCGGTGTGGAGCGGTTGGCGGTCGGCCGGACGCGGCCCCGCCGCTGCAACCAACGAACACCCCGCCGCGCGGTCACCGGCCACCACTCGATGCGGTCCAACCGCCGGTGCGGGTAAGCCGCCCGGGTGACGCCGGGCTTGCCGCCACCGACCGGCCTGGGCTACGGCCGCCCGGGTGCGCGGAGGGCTGCCGAGGGCCTTCGTTCCCCGGCGGCCCGCCCCACCGTGGCGGGCCGCCGGGGAGAGGACCAGGGCGACGGCCGGTCGGAGCGGCGGCTGCCGGAACAGCAGATGCCGGGGCTCCGAGCCGTTGGCTCGGAGCCCCGGCACCGGGAGCCGGACCCTCAGGGGCGGGTGGGGTCAGTTGTGGGCGTGGAGGTCGGCGTTGAGGCCGCCCCAGGAGCCGGAGCGGGCGATGACCTCGACGGCGCCGGTCTGGGAGTTGCGACGGAACAGGAGGTTGTCCTGGCCGGACAGCTCGACGGCCTTGGCCACGGTGCCGTCCGGGGTGGTCACCCGGGTGCCGGCGGTGACGTAGAGGCCGGCCTCGACGACGCAGTCGTTGCCGAGCGAGATGCCGATGCCCGCGTTGGCGCCGAGCAGGCAGCGCTCGCCGACGGAGACGACCTGCTTGCCGCCGCCCGACAGCGTGCCCATGATCGAGGCGCCGCCGCCGATGTCGCTGTGGTCGCCGACCACGACGCCGGCGCTGATCCGGCCCTCGACCATCGAGGTGCCCAGCGTGCCCGCGTTGAAGTTGACGAAGCCCTCGTGCATCACGGTGGTGCCGACGGCCAGGTGCGCGCCGAGGCGGACGCGGTCCGCGTGGGCGATGCGCACACCGGAGGGGGCGACGTAGTCGGTCATCCGCGGGAACTTGTCGATCCCGTAGACGGCGAGCTGGCCGCCCTGGGCGCGCACGGCCAGCCTGGCCTGCTCGACCTTGTCCACCGGGACCGGGCCGATGCTGGTCCACGCCACGTTGGCGAGCAGCCCGAACAGACCGTCCAGGCTCAGGCCGTGCGGCTGGACCAGGCGGTGGCTGAGCAGGTGCAGACGCAGGTAGGCGTCGTGCGCGTCGAGAGGCTTCTCGTCCAGCGAGGCGATGGCGGTGCGCACGGCTACCACCTCGACACCGCGGCGGGCATCGGCGCGCAGTGCCTCGGCGGCACCGGAGCCCAGCTCGGCCTCGGCCTGCTCGGCGGTCAGGAGGACGGTCCCGGCCGGGCCGGGCGCGGCGGTCAGCGCGGGGGCCGGGTACCAGGTGTCGAGGACGGTGCCGTCCGCGGCGATGGTGGCCAGACCTGCGGCAACGGCGCCGCTCACGGGGGAGGTGGATTCAGCAGTCACATCGTGCACGTTAACGAATCGGAGTGGCCGTTGCCGAACGCGCTCACCGTCCGGACAGATCGGCGGGGCTCGACGCACCGGGGAAAATCCGGCGGTCGGTCGGGCGCGGCTGGGCGATACTCGGACGGGTGTTCATGTCGATCTCCACCACCGGAGCCACCGGTCAGCCCGGCCCCGCAGGACGCCCGGCCACCGATCTGGCGCGCCTGCTGCACCGGCCCCCGGACGCGGTGCACCGGGTCGCGACCGCGTTCGGTGAGGCGCACGTCTTCTTCCCCGAGGCCGATGCGGAGCGGTGCACCGCCGTCCTGCTGGCGGAACCCGACCCGGGGGCGCCGGTCCGCGGCCGCCGGGGCAAGGGCCGGCCGCCCGCCGTGCCCGACGCGCACCTCGGCGACCGCCCCTACGCGGCCTCCTCGGTGTTCGCGGCGGTGCTGCGGACGGTGTTTCCACAGCTGTTCGGGCAGTCGTCCGAGTCCTCGGCGGACGAGACGCTGCCGCTGGAGATCGAGCTGCCGGTCGTCCGCGCGGACCGTGAGCCGGAGCCCGCCGCCCCGGGCGGTGGCGACGGTGTCGCGCTGGCGCGGCGGCTGTTCGAGCCGTTGGGCTGGCGGGTCGAGGCGGCGGAGCTGCCGTCGGACGCCGCACCCGCCGCCGGTGGTTCGCCGTACCTGCGGCTCCGGCTGGCCGCGCCGGCGGTCCGGCCGGCCGAGGCGCTGCGGCAGGTGGCGGCGCTGCTGCCGGTGCTGGACGGCGCCACGCACCACTGGGTGCCGCCGGAGCGGGCGGACCTCGACGGGCTGCTCGCCGTCCACCCCGAGCGGGCCCTGATCGCCCGCCGCCTGGCCCGGCACGGCCACGCCGTGTCCTGGGGCGGCGACGGCCGGGACGGCGGGG
>NZ_JAIY01000007.1:21894-30758 GCF_000710405.2 Kitasatospora sp. MBT66
CGCCCCCCACCCCGTCCTCCCCCTGACCGAGGGCTCCCTCGTCCTCCTCGTCGGTACCAGCGCCGCAGGCAAGTCGACCTTCGCCCGCCGCCACTTCCGCCCCACCGAAATGGTCTCCTCCGACACCTGCCGCGCCCTGGTGGGCGACGACGAGAACGACCAGTCCGTCACCGCGGACGCCTTCGAGCTGCTGCACTTCCTGGTCGGCAAGCGCCTGGCGGCCGGCCGGCTGACCGTCGTGGACGCCACCAATGTGCAGGCGGACGCCCGCAAGCAGCTGCTCGCCGTCGCCCGGGAGCACGACGCGCGGGCGGAGGCGATCGTGCTCGACGTCCCGCCTGGCGTGTGCGCCGAGCGCAACCGCACCCGTCCGGACCGCGAGCTCCCGGCGTTCGTGATCCCGCGCCAGCACCGGGACCTGCGCGCCTCCCTCCCCGGCCTGGCCAAGGAGGGCTTCCGCCGGGTGCATGTGCTGCGCGGGGCGGCCGAGGTGACGGCCGCCGAGGTGGTGCTGGAGCGCCGGCGCGCCGATCTGCGCCATCTGACCGGCCCGTTCGACCTGGTCGGCGATGTGCACGGGTGCCGGTCCGAACTGGAGACGCTGCTGGACCGGCTCGGCTACCGGCTGGTGCGGGACGCGGCGGGCCGCCCGGTGGACGCGGTGCCGCCGGCGGGGCGGACGGCGGTGTTCGTCGGCGACCTGGTCGACCGGGGTCCGGACACCCCGGGCGTGCTGCGCCTGGTGATGGGCATGGTGGCGGCGGGTCACGCGCTCTGCGTGTCGGGCAACCACGAGCTGAAGGTGGCCCGCGCCCTGGACGGCGACCGGGTGACCCTCTCCTACGGGCTGCGGGAGTCGATGGAGCAGCTGGGGGCGGAGCCGGCGGATTTCCGGGCCGAGGTGCGGGAGTTCGTGCGGGGCCTGGCCGACCACTACCTGCTGGACGGCGGCGCCCTGGTGGTCTGCCACGCGGGGTTGCCGGAGCGGTACCACGGCCGTTCCTCGGGGCGGGTGCGGTCGCACGCGCTGTACGGCGGCACCACGGGGGAGACGGACGACTACGGCCTGCCGGTGCGTCAGGCCTGGGCCGAGGAGTACCGGGGGCGGCCGCTGGTGGTCTACGGGCACACGCCGCTGCCGGTGGCGAGTTTCCTGCACAACACGGTGTGCCTGGACACCGGTTGCGTCTTCGGCGGCGCGCTGACGGCGTTGCGGTACCCGGAGCGCGAGCTGGTGCGGGTGGAGGCGGAGCGCCGGTGGTACGAGCCGGTCCGGCCGCTGCTGAGCGGCGCGCCGGGCGGCCGGGAGGGGCGTCCGCTGGACGTGGCGGACGTGGCGGGCCCGCGCACGGTGGAGACGGCGCTGCACGGGACGGTGGCGGTGCGGCCGGAGAACGCCGCCGCGGCGCTGGAGACGGTGGGGCGGGCCGCGGTCGATCCCCGGCTGCTGGTGTACCTGCCGCCGTCGGTGCCGCCGGTGGCGGCCGGGCGCCGGCCGGGTTTCGCGGAGCATCCGGACGAGGCGTTCGCCGGGTACCGGGCGGACGGGGTCGGGCGGGTGCTGTGCGCGGAGCTGCTGCCGGGGCCGCGCGCGGTGGTGCTGGTGGCGCGGGACGACGCGGCGCTGGCGCGGCGGTTCGGTCCGGCGGGTCCGGGGGCGGTCTGGTCGCGGACCGGCGGGGCGTTGTTCGGGCCGGCGCAGGAGGCGGAGCTGCTGGCCCGGCTGCGGGCGGCGGCGGAACGGTCGGGGCTGTTCGAGGAGCTGGGGAGCGGCTGGCTGCTGCTGGACGCCGCCCTGACGGGGCAACCCGCAGCTGCCGCCGCCGTCGGCCAGGGCCTCGCGGTGTCCCCGTCGGCGTCCTGGCAGGACCGGAACGCGGCGGTGGTGGCCTCGGCGGGGGCGCTGCTGCCGCCGGTGCTGGCCGCGTTGGAACGGGCCGAGGCCCGGGGGTTGGATGTCGCCGGGCTGCTGGAACGGCAGCGCGGCCGGGCGGCGGACCTGCGGGACTTCGCCGCTGCGCACCGGCGGGCCGCGGCGCCGGGGCGTGCGCTGCTCGCTCCGTTCCGGTTGCTGGCCGCCGAGGGGGCGAATCTCGCGACCGGCCCCGAGCACGAGCACCTGGCCCGGATCGACCGCCTGGTCGACGCCGACCGGACGACCCCGGCCGACCGGACGACCCCGACCGACGGCACGGCGCCCGCCGACGGCACCACCCCCGCCGACGGCACCGCCCCGGCTCCCGTCCTCCACCGCACGGCCCGCCGCTGGGTGGACACCGCGGACGAGGCGTCCACGGCCGCCGCCGTCGCCTGGTGGGAGGAGCTGACGGCGGCGGGCGGCGCGGGCATCGTGGTCCGTCCGCCGGTGTCGCCGACGCGGACGGCGCCGGGGGAGGGCCGCCCGGGCGGGCTGGTGCAGCCGGCGGTGCAGGTCAGGGGTCGCGAGTGGCTGAGGCTGCTCCAGGGCCCGGACCGCCAGGACCGCCCGGAGCACCCGGCCCGGCCGTCCGGCGGCGTGCTCGGTCTGCGGCGCTCGCTGGCGCTGCGCGAGTACGCCCTGGGGCTGGAGGCCCTGGACCGGCTGGCCGCCGGGGAGCCGCTGTGGCGGGTGCACCAGGCGGTGTTCGCGGTCCTCGCCCTGGAGTCCGACCCGGCGGACCCGCGACCGTGAGCGGGCAGCGGGCGGGCAGCGGGCAGCGGGCAGGCAGGCGTCGGGTGGCCGGCCGGCAGGGGTATCAGTGCATACAAATTCTGAGCATCGTATAGACTTGCCGCTTTCCACTCGCCCGCCCGTCACCGTCACCGTCATCACAGGAGCCCGGCATGGCGTACAACCTCCGGAACAGACACTTCCTCAAGGAGCTCGACTTCACCCCCCAGGAGTTCCGCTTCCTGGTGGACCTCGCCGCCACCCTCAAGGCGGCGAAGTACGCGGGGACCGAGCAGCCCCGGCTGCGCGGCAAGAACATCGCGCTGATCTTCGAGAAGACCTCCACCCGGACCCGCTGCGCCTTCGAGGTGGCCGCGCACGACCAGGGCGCCACCACCACCTACCTGGACCCGGCCGGTTCGCAGATCGGGCACAAGGAGTCGATCAAGGACACCGCCCGGGTGCTCGGCCGGATGTTCGACGGCATCGAGTACCGGGGGCACGGGCAGGCGATCGTCGAGGAGCTGGCCGCGCACGCGGGGGTGCCGGTCTGGAACGGCCTCACCGACGAGTGGCACCCCACCCAGATGCTGGCCGACGTGCTCACGGTCACCGAGCACACCGCCAAGCCGCTCACCGAGGTGACGCTCGCCTACCTCGGCGACGCCCGTTCCAACATGGGCAACTCGCTGCTGGTGACCGGCGCGCTGCTCGGCATGGACATCCGGATCGTCGCGCCGCGCGCGCTGTGGCCGGACGAGGAGGTGCGCAAGGCCGCGGAGTCGCTGGCCGGGGACACCGGGGCCCGGATCACCCTCACCGAGGACGTCGCCGAGGGTGTCGCGGGCGCCGACTTCCTCTACACCGACGTGTGGGTGTCGATGGGTGAGCCCAAGGAGGTCTGGGCCGAGCGGATCGCGCTGCTCAGGCCGTACCAGGTGTCGATGGACACGGTGCGGGCGACCGGCAATCCGCAGGTGAAGTTCCTGCACTGCCTGCCGGCCTTCCATGACCTGGGCACGGTGCTCGGCCGGCAGCTGTTCGAGGAGACCGGCATGGCCGAACTGGAGTGCACCGACGAACTGTTCGAGTCGGCGCACTCCGTGGTCTTCGACCAGGCCGAGAACCGGCTGCACACCATCAAGGCCGTCCTCGTCGCGACCCTCGGCAGCTGAGGCTGCCCCCGGACGGCCGAGGGCCCGTCCCGCTACAGTCCCTCGCCGTCCAGCCCCTCCAGGTTGACGCAGGCGGCCCGCTCGGCGGCGGCGTGCGCGCCGGTCGGGGTGCCCGCGTGCAGGACCAGGGAGCGGGCCTCGCCCGGTCGGGGCCGCCAGGCCACCGAGGTGGCGGCGGTGCCCTCGCCCCGCTCGTCGGTGCGCAGGGCGAGCCGCAGTTCGTTGCGGTCGTTGGCGTAGGCGGGGTCGGTGGACGGGCTGACCGGGTCCACCGCGTCCTGGTAGTGCGGGCCGGACGCGGCCGGATCGGCCCCGCAGAGCCCGGTGTGCAGGTGCACCGGGAACTCGTGGTCGGCGGCGACCCCGGACACGCTCATGGTCAGGATCGTGCGGCCGGGCACCGAGCGGTCGACGATCACCCGTACGTGCGAGCCGAACGGCACCAGGTCCGGCGCGTGGCTGATCGCGGTCGGCGGCAGGAAGGCGGTGGCCGGGTCGAAGTCGGCCTCGGTGACCGAGACCGGCGAGGCGGCGGGGGCCAGCAGGGCGAGCGGGAGCAGGGCGGCGGCGAGCGGAGCGGGCATCGGCGGACCTCTTCGGGTGGGGGCGCGCGCACCCTGGTCGGGGCGCGGCGGACCTGATACCCCGTTCAACGGTCCGCGGGCACCCCGGACACGCCCGCCCGCCCCACCTGCCTCCGGCCGACCCGCCTGACCCACCCGTCCCGCGCGAGCAGCCCGCGTCAGCCGCCGGACCGGCCGATGCCCCGGATCTCGCACCGGGGCCCGCTGGCCCGCATCAGTCGCAGGTCGGCCGTCACCAGTGGCGCGCCGACCAGCTCCGCCACCGCCACGTACGCGGCGTCGTCCGGGGTGAGGTTGTCCTTGAGTTCCCAGATCCGCCCGAGCAGCGGCTCGACCGGGACCTTGCGGATCGCCAGCCCGGGCAGTTCGGCGGCGAGCTCGCCGACCCGTGCGGCGTCGAGTTCGCGGGCCAGGTAGAGGCCGCGCAGGGACTGCATCACCTCGATGACGATGTGCTCGGGCGCGACCCACTCCCCGTCCGCGGCCAGTTCGGCGCGGGCGGCGGTGCCCCGCTCGCCCTCGTCGGCCAGTGCGAGCACCAGCGCGGACGCGTCCACCACGATCATCGGTCGGCCCCCGGCCCGTTCGGCTTGTCGGTCTCCGGCCACGCTACCGGGGCGTTCGGGGCGGGCGCGGTACGGGCCCGCGGCGGGTCACGGCGGCGGTCACCGGTGCTCCCGGCGGCAGCCGCGGCACCGGTCCGCAGGCCGCCGGATCCGTGGTACCCGGGGGCGCGTGGCGCGCGCCCGGGAGGAGGGGGCAGGCTGGACGTGGTGCCGACGTGGCGGACGCGGCGCCATGCACTATGGTTTATCTCGACATCGAGATAACTCCGCCTTAAGATATATCTCGACATCAAGATACTTGCCGAGAGGCGCTCACCGGCGGTGCGGGCAAGGTAAGCCTAAGTAAGGCTGACCTTACCACCGTGGCGGCCGGATACCGCACGAAGCACCTAGAAGGAGTCAGTCGTGTCCGCGAACAGCTTCGACGCCCGCAGCTCGCTGCAGGTGGGCGACGAGTCGTACGAGATCTTCAAGCTCTCCGCCGTCGAGGGGTCCGAGCGGCTGCCCTACAGCCTCAAGGTGCTGCTGGAGAACCTGCTCCGCACCGAGGACGGCGCCAACATCACCGCCGACCACATCCGGGCCCTCGGCGGCTGGGACGCCGACGCCCAGCCGAGCCAGGAGATCCAGTTCACGCCGGCCCGCGTGATCATGCAGGACTTCACCGGCGTGCCGTGCGTGGTCGACCTCGCCACCATGCGTGAGGCCGTCAAGGAGCTGGGCGGCGACCCGGCCAAGATCAACCCGCTGGCCCCGGCCGAGCTGGTCATCGACCACTCCGTCATCGCGGACAAGTTCGGCACCCCGGACGCCTTCGTCCAGAACGTCGAGATCGAGTACGGCCGCAACAAGGAGCGCTACCAGTTCCTGCGCTGGGGCCAGACCGCCTTCGACGAGTTCAAGGTCGTCCCGCCGGGCACCGGCATCGTCCACCAGGTGAACATCGAGCACCTGGCCCGCACCGTCATGGTCCGCGGCGGCCAGGCCTACCCGGACACCTGCGTCGGCACCGACTCGCACACCACCATGGTCAACGGCCTGGGCGTGCTGGGCTGGGGCGTCGGCGGCATCGAGGCCGAGGCCGCGATGCTCGGCCAGCCGGTCTCCATGCTGATCCCGCGCGTCGTCGGCTTCAAGCTGACCGGCGAGCTGCCGGCCGGCACCACCGCCACCGACCTGGTGCTCACCATCACCGAGATGCTGCGCAAGCACGGTGTGGTCGGCAAGTTCGTCGAGTTCTACGGCGACGGCATCGGCTCGATCCCGCTGGCCAACCGCGCCACCATCGGCAACATGTCGCCGGAGTTCGGCTCGACCTGCGCGATCTTCCCGATCGACGCCGAGACCATCAACTACCTGAAGCTCACCGGCCGCGACGCGCAGCAGCTCGCCCTGGTCGAGGCGTACGCCAAGGAGCAGGGCCTCTGGCACGACCCGTCGGTCGAGCCGGTCTACTCCGAGTACCTCGAGCTGGACGTCTCCACCGTCGTCCCGTCGATCTCCGGCCCGAAGCGCCCCCAGGACCGCGTGATCCTGGCCGAGGCCGCCGCGAAGTTCGCCGAGGCGCTGCCGACCTACTCCGCCGAGGCCTCGAAGCCGACCGCCGTCACCGCCCCCGACGGCTCGACCTACGAGATCGACAACGGCGCGGTCGTGATCGCCTCGATCACCTCCTGCACCAACACCTCCAACCCCTCCGTCATGCTGGGCGCCGCCCTGCTGGCGAAGAAGGCCGTGGAGAAGGGGCTGACGGTCAAGCCCTGGGTCAAGACCACCCTGGCGCCCGGCTCCAAGGTCGTCATGGACTACTACGAGAAGGCCGGCCTGCTCCCGTACATGGAGAAGCTGGGCTTCAACCTGGTGGGCTACGGCTGCGTCACCTGCATCGGCAACTCGGGCCCGCTGCCCGAGGAGGTCTCGGCCGCCGTCAACGAGGCCGACCTCGCGGTCGTCTCGGTGCTCTCCGGCAACCGCAACTTCGAGGGCCGGATCAACCCGGACGTCAAGATGAACTACCTGGCCTCCCCGCCGCTGGTGGTCGCCTACGCCCTCGCCGGCAACATGAACATCGACATCACCCGTGACGCCCTGGGCCAGGACGCCGACGGCAACGACGTCTTCCTCGCCGACATCTGGCCGTCCGAGCAGGAGGTCGCCGACACCGTCGCCGGCTCCATCGACGAGGCCATGTTCGACAAGGGCTACCAGGACGTCTTCGCCGGCGACCACCGCTGGCAGTCGCTCCCGGTCCCGACCGGCAACACCTTCGAGTGGGACGCCGAGTCCACCTACGTCCGCAAGCCCCCGTACTTCGAGGGCATGGCCAAGACCCCGAGCCCGGTGAACGACATCGCCGGCGCCCGCGTCCTGGCCAAGCTGGGCGACTCGGTCACCACCGACCACATCTCCCCGGCCGGCAACATCAAGCCGGGCACCCCGGCGGCGCAGTACCTGACCGCCAACGGTGTCGAGAAGCGTGACTTCAACTCCTACGGCTCGCGCCGGGGCAACCACGAGGTCATGATCCGCGGCACCTTCGCCAACATCCGCCTGCGCAACCAGATCGCGCCGGGCACCGAGGGCGGCTACACCCGCGACTTCACCCAGGCCGACGCGCCGGTGTCGTTCATCTACGACGCCTCGCAGAACTACCAGGCCGCCGGCACCCCGCTGGTCGTCCTGGCCGGCAAGGAGTACGGCTCCGGCTCGTCCCGCGACTGGGCCGCCAAGGGCACCGCGCTGCTCGGCGTCAAGGCCGTCATCGCCGAGTCCTACGAGCGCATCCACCGCTCGAACCTGATCGGCATGGGCGTCCTCCCGCTGCAGTTCCCGGAGGGCGAGAACGCCGACTCGCTGGGCCTGACCGGCGAGGAGACCTTCTCCTTCACCGGTGTGACCGAGCTCAACGAGGGCCGCACCCCGAAGACCGTCCGGGTCGTCGCCGGTGACAAGGAGTTCGACGCGGTCGTCCGCATCGACACCCCCGGTGAGGCGGACTACTACCGCAACGGCGGCATCCTGCAGTACGTGCTGCGCAGCCTGATCAACGGCTGACCACCCGGCAGCACCCGCACGGCCTGAGAGGGGCCGGACCGCGTTCGCGCGGCCCGGCCCCTTTCGCGTACCGCCCTCTCGCGTGTGTCGCCTTCCGGCGGGCCGCCCTTTTTGCATGCTGCACCGTCCGGATCCGTCCCCTTGTGCGGCCCGGGCGCAATGGACTAAACCTCTTTGTCATTCTGGTCCAGACCATTTGACGACGCCTCAGAGGACAGGTCAGGTATGCCCACACGTGCCTCCGCCATGCTCGCCGCCGCCACCGTCGCCGCACTGCTGACCACCACCACCGCCACCGCGACCGCCGCCGAGGCCCTCCACGGCCCGAGGCTGGAGGGCCAGCGGGTCGGCTACTTCACCCAGTGGGGCGCGGACAGCTCCGCGAAGCGCGTCCAGGAGACGGGGCAGGCCGGCCGACTCACCGTGATCAACTACGCCTTCGGCAACGTCTCCGCCGACGGCACCTGCTTCGAGACCAACGACGCCGGCCAGGGCGACGCCCACAACGACTACCAGCGGGCGTTCTCCGCCGCCGACTCGGTGGACGGCGTGGCCGACGCCCCCGGCCAGCGGCTCAAGGGCCACTTCAACCAGCTGCGCAAGCTGAAGGCGAAGAACCCCCGGCTCAGGACCGTGATCTCGCTGGGCGGCTGGAGCTGGTCCAAGTACTTCTCGGACGCCGCCGCCACCGACGAGGCCCGCAGGAAGTTCGTCTCCTCCTGCCTCGACCTCTACCTCAAGGGCGACCTGCCGCGGCTCGCCGGCTCCCCGGAGGGCGGCCCCGGCGCGGCCGCCGGGGTCTTCGACGGCATCGACCTCGACTGGGAGTACCCGG
>NZ_JAIY01000007.1:30899-31486 GCF_000710405.2 Kitasatospora sp. MBT66
GCCAACGAGACCGTCGCCGACCGGCTGGAGCTGCCCGAGGTCGCGGAGTCGGTCGACTGGCTCAACCTCATGACCTACGACCTGCACGGCCCCTGGGAGGGCAAGGGCCCGGCCAACCACCAGGCCAACCTCTACGCCGACCCGACCGACCCCGACGCCCGGCAGCGCAGCGCCGACAAGGCCGTCGTCCACTACGGCGAGCGCGGCCTGCCCTCGCGGCAGACCGTCCTCGGCGCGCCGTTCTACGGCCACGGCTGGACCGGTGTGCCGGCCGGGAACCGGGGCGGCCTCTACCAGAAGGCCACCGGTACGGCGCCGGACCTCTCCTACAAGGAGATCAACGCGCTGCCCGGCCGCACCTACGTGGACCGTGACCACGGCGCGTCCTGGAGGTACGACGGCACCACCTTCTACAGCTTCGACTCGGCCGAGGTGCTCACCGAGAAGGCCCGCTACGCCCGCTGGAACGACCTGGGCGGCGTGATGGTCTGGTCGCTGGACGGCGACGACGCGCGGGGCAGCGGGATCGCCGCCCTGGACAAGGGCCTGCGCGGCAGGTGATCCGGCGCCGAGCCGCCGGTACGGCC
>NZ_JAIY01000007.1:31507-32089 GCF_000710405.2 Kitasatospora sp. MBT66
CGGCCGGGGCCCGCCGCGACACGTCGCGGCGGGCCCCGGCCCTGTCTCCCGGTCCCGTCCCTCAGCCCCGGTCGCAGGCCTGCGCCCGCAGCGCCCGGGCCAGGTCGTCCCGGCGCTCCAGCACCAGCCGGCGCAGCGCGGGCGCCGCGTCCGGGTGGCCGGTCAGCCAGGCGTCGGTCTCGGCCAGCGTGGCCTCGTCGACCTGGGCCTGCGGGAAGAAGCCGCCGACGATCCGCATCGCGATCTCGATGGTCCGCTCGGCCCAGACCCGCTCCAGCAGCTTGAAGTAGGGCGCCGCGTAGAGGGTGGTCAGGTCGCGGTGGGCGGGCACCGCGAAGCCGGCGATGTTGGCCTCGACCAGCGCGTTGGGCAGTTCGTCGGAGTCGATCACGGCGGACCAGGCGGCGGCCTTGGCCTCCGGGGTCGGCCGGGCGGCCAGGCACTGGGTGTGCTGGCGGCGGCCGCTCGCGGTGTTGTCGGCGGCGAGCTCCCCGGCCAGCTCCTCCTCGCCGGCCTGGCCGGCCGCGGCCAGGGTCAGCCACAGCGCCCAGCGCAGCTCCTGGTCGACCTCCAGGCCGTCGA
>NZ_JAIY01000007.1:32179-84637 GCF_000710405.2 Kitasatospora sp. MBT66
GCTGGTGGTCGCTGCCGGGTGCGGCGGCGCGCAGTTCGCGCAGCGCGCTGTCGGCGAGCAGCCGGCCGCCCTCGCCGCGCCAGGCGGGGTCGGCGTAGAGGTCGACGGCGGTCCTGGCCTGGGCGTGCAGCGACTGCAGGACGCCGATGTTGCCCTCCTGGCCGCCGAACCGCAGGACCAGCGCGACGTAGTCGCGGGCCGGCATCAGGGCGTCCCGGGTGAGGTTCCAGACGGCGGACCAGGCGAGCGCGCGGGCCAGGTCGTCCTTGATGTCGCCGAGCCCGGCGCGCAGGGTCTCCAGCGACTCCTCGTCGAAGCGGATCTTGCAGTACGTCAGGTCGTCGTCGTTGAGCAGGACGAGCGCGGGCCGGGCGAGGCCGGCGGCGCCGTCAACGACGGTGCGGGCGCCGGTGACGTCCAGCTCGAAGCGCTCGGTGCGCACCAGCGCGCCGTCGGCGTCGCGGTCGTAGAGGCCGACGGCGATCCGGTGCGGGCGCTGGACGTCGCCGTCCTGGAGCACGGCGAGTTCGGTGATCCGGCCCTCGGCGTCGACGGTGAGCTGCGGGGCGAGGGTGTTGACGCCGGCGGTCTGCAGCCAGGCGGCGGCCCAGGACTTGAGGTCGCGGCCGCTGGTCTCCTCCAGGATGTCCAGCAGGTCGGCGAGTTCGGTGTTGCCGAAGGCGTGCCGGTGGAAGTAGCGGCGGGCGCCCTCGAAGAAGGCGTCGGCGCCGGCGTACGCCACGAGCTGCTTGAGCACCGAGGCACCCTTGGCGTAGGTGATGCCGTCGAAGTTGAGCTTGGCGTCCTCGAGGTCCCGGATGTCCGCCGTGATCGGGTGGGTGGTGGGGAACTGGTCCTGCCGGTAGGCCCAGGCCTTGCGCTGGTTGGCGAAGGTGACCCAGGCGGCCCGGTAGCGGGTGCCGGCGCCGACCAGCCCGTAGGAGCCCATGAAGTCGGCGAAGGACTCCTTCAGCCACAGGTCGTCCCACCAGCGCATGGTGACCAGGTCGCCGAACCACATGTGCGCCATCTCGTGCAGGACGACGTTGGCGCGGGCCTCGTAGGCGGCGTCGGTGACCTTCGAGCGGAAGACGAACTCCTCGCGGAAGGTGACGCAGCCGGGGTTCTCCATCGCGCCGATGTTGTACTCGGGGACAAAGGCCTGGTCGTACTTGCCGAAGGGGTACGGGTAGTCGAACTTCTCGTGGAAGAAGTCGAGTCCGAGCTTGGTGACGCCGAGGATCTCGTCGGCGTCGAAGTACGGGGCGAGCGAGCGGCGGCAGAGCGCGGCGAGCGGGATGTCGAGCACGGTGCCGTCGGCGAGGGTGCGGCTGTAGTGGTCGCGCACGACGTGGTACGGGCCGGCGACGACGGCGGTGAGGTAGGTGGAGATCGGCTTCGTCGGCGCGAACTCCCAGGTGCGGGCGGAGCCGTCCTCGGTGACGCTCTCGTGCGCGGCGTTGGAGCGGACGTCCCAGGCGGCCGGCGCGGTGACGGTGAAGGTGAACGGCGCCTTCAGGTCGGGCTGTTCGAAGGTGGCGAAGACCCGGCGGGCGTCGGCCGGCTCGTAGTGGGTGTAGAGGTAGGTCTCGCCGTCGACCGGGTCGGTGAAGCGGTGCAGGCCCTCGCCGGTGCGGCTGTAGGCGCAGTCGGCCTCGACGGTGAGCACGTTCTCGCCGGCCAGGCCGTCGACGTGCACCCGGGCGCCGTCGTAGGCGGTGGCCGGGTCGAGGGCGCGGCCGTTGAGGGTGACGGCGCGGACCGCGGGGGCGAGCAGGTCGACGAAGGTCGAGGCGCCCGGTTCGGCGCAGCGGAAGGCGACGGTGGTGGTGGACCGGAAGGTCGCGGCCGCCGGATCGGGGGCCGAGGTCAGGTCAAGCCGGACCCGGTAGCTGTCCACGGTGAGGATGCTGGCCCGCTGCTGGGCTTCGTCGCGGCTCAGGTTCTTGCCCGGCACGGCGGTACTCCTTTGTCCGGCTCGCACGGTGGTGCGGTCTTCGCTGGTGCACTGGTGCGGCGCTCTGTGACGCTGCGGGGGCATCCTTTCACGCCCCCCGCGCCGGTACCATTGCACAACTCGTCGGGGCGGGCCGGAATCAGCGGCCGGGTCCGGGTGTTGGGGGGTGACGGGGCGGTCGCGCGGGTCCGCGCGGCCCCTGCCCCCCGACCGCTTTCCTGCCGCGTCTCCCCGGACGACGCCCGGACGACCCTCGAAGGACGACAGCCGTGACGACTGCCGCTGATTCCGCCGCCGCTTCCACCGCCACCGAGCGCAGGACCGCCGACTTCTGGTTCGACCCGGCCTGTCCGTGGGCGTGGATGAGCTCCCGCTGGCTGATCGAGGTCCAGCAGCTCCGTCCGGTGGACGTGAAGTGGCACGTCATGAGCCTGTCGGTGCTGAACGAGCACCGCGACCTGCCGGCGAACTACCGCGAGCTGCTGGACAACGCCTGGGGCGCGGTGCGGGTGTGCATCGCCGCGGCGGAGAAGCACGGCGAGGAGGTGCTGGGCCGGCTGTACACCGAGCTGGGCACCCGCTTCCACAACCAGGGCCTGCCGCAGAACCGGGAGACGATCGAGGCGGCGCTGGCCGCGGCCGGTCTGCCGGTGGAGCTGGCGGACGCGGCCGGTACCGATGCCTTCGACGAGGCCCTGCGGTTCTCGCACAAGGAGGGCATCACCCTGGTCGGCGAGGACGTCGGCACCCCGGTGATCGCGGTCGAGGGCGCGGACGGCGGCCGGGTCGCGTTCTTCGGCCCGGTGGTGACCCCGACCCCGCGCGGCGAGGACGCGGCCCGGCTGTGGGACGGCACGCTGCTGGTGGCCTCCACTCCGGGCTTCTACGAGCTCAAGCGGACCCGCACGGCGAGCCCGTCCTTCGAGTAGCCGCCCGCCGCGGGCAGCGGCACATGCGGGAGGGTCCGGTACCAGCTGGTACCGGGCCCTCCCGCATGTCGTGTCCGGCCCGTCAGCCGCTGGTGGTCGCGGCGGCGGCGTCGCGGCGCTGCTTCACCAGACCGGCGGTGATCAGCAGTGCGACCAGCACGCCGGCGGCGTACAACTGCTCGCGGTTGCCCTCGGTGGTGGTCATCAGCGCCAGGATGCCGACGACGGCGGCCATCGCGATCCAGGTCAGGTACGGGTAGCCCCACATCCGGACGGTCAGCAGCTCGGGCGTCTCGCGCTCCAGCCGGCGGCGCATCCTCAGCTGGACGACGCAGATGAACAGCCAGACCACCAGGATGGCGACGCCGGTGGTGTTCATCAGCCAGGTGAAGACGGTGTCGGGCCAGAACTTGGCGGCCAGGACGGCGCCGAAGCCGAACAGGCAGGAGGCCAGCACGGCCCGCCGGGGGACCCCGCCGCTCACCTTGGCGAGCGCGCGCGGGCCCTGGCCGCGGCCGACCAGCGAGTACGCCATCCGGGAGGCGCCGTAGATGTTGGCGTTCATCGCGGACAGCAGCGCGATCAGCACCACCACCTGCATGATCGTCCCGGAGCCGGGCACCCCGAGGTGGCTCAGCACGGTGACGTAGGGGCCGTCGGAGACGACCGCCGGGTCCTTCCAGGAGACCAGGGTGACGACCAGGGCCATCGAGCCGATGTAGAAGATCGCGATCCGCCAGACCGCGGTGCGCACGGCGTTGGCGACGTTGCGCTTGGGGTCGTCGGACTCGGCGGCGGCGATGGTCACGGTCTCCAGGCCGCCGTAGGCGAACACGGAGGCGAGCAGGCCGACGATCAGTCCGCTGGTGCCGTTGGGCAGGAAGCCGCCCTGGCCGGTGAGGTTGGTCGTGCCGGGGGCGCCGGGGCCGATCACCCCGGCCAGGCCGAGCCCGCCGAGCACCAGGAAGGCGACGATCGCGGCGACCTTGACGGTGGCGAACCAGAACTCGAACTCGCCGAAGTTCTTCACCGCGGTGAGGTTGCTGGCGCAGAAGAACACCATGAACAGGGCGACCCAGACCCAGGCGGAGACGCCGGGGACCCAGCCGTTGACGATCTTCCCGGCGGCGGTGGCCTCGGCGGCGACGCCGCAGCAGAGCATCACCCAGTACATCCAGCCGGCGGTGATCCCGGCCCACGGGCCGATCTCCTTCTCCGCGTGCACGGAGAAGGAGCCGGAGGCGGGGCGGGCCGCCGACATCTCGCCGAGCATCCGCATGATCAGCATGACCAGCAGGCCGGAGAGCACGAAGGCCAGGATGATGGCGGGCCCGGCCGCCGCGATGCCCGCGCCGGAGCCGACGAAGAGGCCGGCGCCGATGACGCCGCCGAGCGCGATCATCGAGAGGTGGCGCTGCTTGAGCCCGTGGGAGAGCTGTTGGCCGCCGCCCGGGGGAGCGGGCGTGGTGGTCCCGGGCGCCGTGGGCGCGGAGGTGGGGGCCATGGGGGTGGGATCCAGACTGTTCGACATGCGGTGCGAGTTGCCCAATATCCGGGGACGAGGCCTTCGGTGCCAAGAATGTCCGGTTCGGGCCCAGAATGCGGACCCTGCAATGACTCTACTCGCCTGCCCGGTTGCACTCGGTAGCGAGAAGTGGGCAGGGGTGGGTCCGGGGCGGTCGGCGGGCGGGGGTGGGACCCGACAAGGACGGGGCCCGGGGGTTTGTCCGGATCCATGGCGGTCGCCCGGGTGATCGACGCGTAGGTTCGGAGTGATCACTCACTCCGTCCGTCGGCCCCCGGCCGTCCGGATCCGCACCGTGCCGAGGAGAAGCCCGATGGCCACCGCCAGCACCCCAGTCCCCAGCCGCGCCGTCCTGGCCGACCTGCTGCCCGCCGTCGGCACCCGCCTCGGCACCCAGGCCCGGGACCTCGCCCTGGTCGCCGGGGGCGCCGCCCTCACCGGCCTGGCCGCCCAGCTGTCGGTGAACGTCCCCGGCTCCCCGGTGCCGGTCACCGGCCAGACCTTCGCCGCCCTGCTGGTCGGTACCGCGCTCGGCGCCCGCCGCGGCGTCGCCTCGCTCGCCCTCTACCTGCTGGCCGGCGCGGCCGGCCTGCCGTGGTTCGCCGAGGCCACCTCGGGCTGGGCGACGGCCTCGTTCGGCTACGTGATCGGCTTCGTGCTGGCGGCCGGCCTGGTCGGCGCCCTGGCCCGGCGCGGCGCCGACCGCTCGCCGGTGCGCACCGCCGCCGCGATGGTGCTCGGCAGCCTCGCCATCTACGCCGTCGGGGTGCCCTACCTGGCGTTCGCGCTCGACGTGCCGATGGCCCGCGCCGCCGAGCTCGGCCTCTACCCGTACCTGGTCGGCGACGCCCTGAAGGCCGCCCTCGCGGCCGGCGCCCTCCCGCTCGCCTGGAAGCTGCTCGGCCGCCGCCGGGACTCGTGACCGGGGCTCACCGGCCCCCTGCGGAGCCCGGGTACGGGCGCATGCCACACTCATGGGCATGCGCGTGTACCTGGGCTCCGACCATGCCGGATACGAACTGAAGAACCACCTCGTGGAGTGGCTGAAGGAGGCCGGCCACGAGCCGGTCGACTGCGGGCCGCACATCTACGACGCCCTCGACGACTATCCGCCGTTCTGCCTGCGGGCCGCCGAGCGCACCGCCTCGGACCCGCAGTCGCTGGGCATCGTGATCGGCGGCTCGGGCAACGGCGAGGCGATCGCCGCCAACAAGGTCAGGGGCGTCCGCGCCGCGCTGGCCTGGAGCGAGCAGACCGCCGCGCTCGGCCGCGAGCACAACAACGCCAACGTGATCTCCATCGGCGGCCGGATGCACACCGAGGAGGAGGCGACCAAGTTCGTCGAGATCTTCCTCAACACCCCGTACAGCGGCGACGAGCGGCACACCCGCCGGATCGACATGCTGAGCGTGTACGAGACCACCGGCGAGCTCCCGCCGGTCCCGGCCCACCACCCGCAGCAGGAGGGCTGACCCTCCCGCCCGCGGCGGCCCCCCACGATCGGCCTCCCACGACCGGCTTCCCACGACCGGCTTCCCACGACCGGCCGCGCCCCGACGGCGCGGCCGGTCGTCGCGTTCCCGGCCCCGTCCCGGCGGGCCCGGCGGGGCCCGCGGAGCGGCCGGAACCGGCCGTACGGCAGCTGAACGGCAGCTGGACGGCAGCTGTGTGATCGTCGTGCGACCGCTGTGTGATCGGCCACAGCGCGCACCCCGGCGCGCGCCCCGACCGACCGCCCGCGCGCGGGCCGCGTGCGCCGCCCGGGCGGTTCGTACGCCCCGTGCCCGTACGCCTGCTGACGCTCCGGACGGCGCCCGTCGCAATCGGCCGAAACCCGCTGACACGCCCGCGCCGACGGGACACCGCCACCGCCCCGGCCGTCGACGCCGACGGGGAGCGCTGGATATGGTCGGTCCCCATGGCTGGCAGACCGCCGGGCACACCGCCCCAGACGACTGCGACGAGGCCCGGCGCCGCTCCGGCGTCCGACCCCGTGACGGCCCGGTTGCGCAAGAGGCTCCGCCGGGTCCGCCGAAGGCTGCGCACTGCCGCCGTCGACTGGTTCCGCGGCGGCGCCGCCGACTGGCCGGTGCTCTGCGCCCTGGCCCTGCTGGTGCCGCTGCTGATCGTGCTCAACGTCCGCTGGCCCGCCTGGGCCCCGCCCACCGCGCTGGTCCTGCCGATCCTGGCGGCCGCCCTGCTGCTGCGCCCCGGCTCGCTGGTGGTGCTGTACGCGCTGGCCGCGCTCGGGCTGTCCGCCGAGTCGGTCATCCACACCGGCCAGCGCGTCGCCAGCGACCATCCCGAGGCCTACACCTACGGGGTCACCCCCGGCGCCGCCCTGGTGGTCGGCGCGGCCGGGGTCGGCGGCCTGCTGCTGGCCCAGTTCCGCAGCCGGGTCGGCGTGCCCTGGTGGGGCGGCTCGACGATGCTCTTCGACCTGCGCGAGCGGCTGCGGGTGCAGAGCCGGGTGCCCCGGCTGCCGGAGGGCTGGCACGCCGACATGGCGCTGCGCCCGGCCGGCGGGCAGTCCTTCTCCGGCGACTTCGTGGTCGCCGACCGCACCGGCCCGGGCCGGCGGGTGCTGGAGGTGGTCCTCGCGGACGTCTCCGGCAAGGGCATGGACGCGGGCTCGCGGGCGCTGCTGCTCTCCGGCGCGTTCGGCGGACTGCTCGGCTCGCTGCCCGCCCACGACTTCCTCCCGGCCGCCAACGGCTATCTGCTGCGGCAGTCCTGGGAGGAGGGCTTCGCGACGGCCGTGCACCTGGTGCTCGACCTGGACACCGGCGAGTACGAGCTGCTCTCGGCCGGCCACCTGCCGGGGATGCAGCGGCTGGCGGGCGCCGGCCGCTGGGAGACCAAGGAGGCCCTGGAGGGCCCGGCGCTGGGCATCTACGACGGCGCCAAGTTCGAGGGCGTGCGGGGTCGGCTGAACCGCGGCGACGTCCTGATGCTGTGCACCGACGGCATGGTCGAGGCGCCCGGCCGGGACCTCTCCGAGGGCATGGACCGGCTGATGGGCGAGGCGGACCGGCTGGTGCCGGGCGGCGGCCCGGGCGCCGGCGGCGGCTCGGCGTCCCGGCTGATCGAGACGGTCGCCCGGGACATCAACGACGACCGCGCGGTGCTGCTGCTCTGGCGCGACTGAGCGCCCGGCCGGCCCCGGCCGGGGCCGGTGGACGGTGGCATGTGCCAAGGGCAGCTGCTGTCAACCCCCGGAGCTGATCTTCGGCCAATTCCGGTGCTCCGGAGGCGGAGCGGACCTGCCGGTTCCGGTCCGGCCCGCCGAACGTTTCCCGGCCGCTCAGCGGCACCCCGCCGACGAATCGTCAGGATGTCTCGACTATCGTCCCGGTCGGCGGAAACTCGTCTCGCATCGCAGGATGTCGGCGTTCGACAGACAGTCAGACCTTTACGCAATCGGCATGGTCGACCACACTGAGTCCGGGCGGGACTGTTCAGGATTCGGGGGATGGGGGGCGTCACATGCGGCACGAAGGACACCGTGCGGCCGTGCCGGGCGGCCCTCCCTCCGGCCTCGACGTGCCGGACGAACTGCTGTTCCGCCTCGGGACCGTCGGACAGGCCGGGGTCCGGCTTCACAGGGGTCGTCAGCCGGTGGCGCCCCGCTATGAAACGAGGAAGTGAGTCCGGGTGGCACTCTCCGTCTCCGCGCTGGTCCTGTTCGGCATCGTCTGCTTCATCTTCATCCGCCAGAAGCAGCTCAAGACCGGGCACTTCATCCTGGCCGCCCTGTTCGGCTTCATGCTCAACCAGAGCACGGCCGCCAAGCCGATCCAGGACTTCCTGAGCCAGGTGGCCAAGTCCATCTCCGGCATCGCCAGCTGACCTGCGGCCCGCCGGCCCTCCGCGGCCGGCGAACCGTTCACCGGTCCGCGCGTCTCGCCTGCCGCCACCGTGCGAACAGGCCCTGCGGGCGTGCCGCCGCCACGGCCGCCGGCCGGGCCGGACCGGCCCCGTCGGCGCCCGTCGCCGGTGCCGCAGGCTCCCCGTGGGCCGTCAGCAGGACGAACAGCCGCGCCCAGCACAGCCTTTCGCCGCGCGGCCAGTCCAGCGCGCGCAGCGCCGCCGAGGCTGCCTCGCTGACCTCGCCGTCGACCCGGACCTCGGCCACGTCGTCCCCCGCGCGGCCGCCGAGGAACAGCTTCACCCCGTGCGGCCGCCGCCCGCCCGGCCCGGCCAGCTCCGCCAGCAGCGCGGGCGCCAGCGCCGGCACCACCCGGTTCCCGGCCAGCCAGGCGGCCAGCCGCTCGTTGCCGAACCCGAACACCGCCGCCGGCCCCTGGACGGCGTGCCAGCCCGGCAGTTCGGGGTGGTCCGCGTGGTCGCCGTGCGCTCCGCGCCCCTCCGCCAGCTCTACCAGCGCGCTCGCCGTGGTGGTCGCCCACATCCGCACCGCGTTGTCGAGCTTCTCCTCCTCGGTCTTGCCGAGGCCCGCCGTGCAGTCCCACACCACCGGCGCGTCCGCCCGGCCCAGCTCCAGCACCCAGCCGAGGTCGACGTGACCGGGGCCCTCGCCGTCCTGGTGCTCGCGCACGGCCACCGCCGTGGTGCCGGGACCGCGCACCACCTCGCCGTCGGCGGTGAACACCTGCCCGAGCCGTGCCATCTCCCGGACCACGCAGCGCTGTATGACGGCCAGTCGGTCCTGCGGGCGCACGGGGACTCCTAGGCTCGGGGCTTCGAATCGTCTCGAACTGTCGTCTGCCCGTCGAACTGCTCTCGAACGCCGCCGAGGCTATCGGCCCGGAGGCCACCCGGGAAACCGCAGGGGAAACCGCACGGGAAGCGGCCCGGGCACGGCGGCGCCGGGTCCGGACCGGCCCGGGCGCCTACCCGGCCGCGGACCCCGCGCTCCGGTCGCGGGAATGTCACTGATGCCCCACTTTGGGTAGCGGACACCACTGGCACCGCCTGGAGAACGCCGCATGCCCCGCACCGCCCCGAAACCCCCGCCGGTACCGCTGCTCACCCCGGACGCCTCCGGCCTGGTCGCCGAGATCGAGGCGTACCTGGCCTCGCTGCCCGCCCCGGCGCGCACCCCGGCGCCCTACCTCCCGCCGCACGGCGGGCCGTACGTCTGCCCGTTCGGCTCGGTGCTCCGGCCCTGGTACGCCGACCACGCCCCGCCCCGCGCCACCCTGCTCGACCGCGCGCTGCGCCGCCCGCCCCGGCCGGTCCCGGTGACCGCCGCCGAGCACCTCGGCCTCGCCTCCCGCTACATCACGGCGCACGGATGGCTGCAGGGCGCGATGTGGGACGGCGCCGGCCGGGTCTGCCTGCTCGGCGCCCAGGCCGCGGTGCTCGCCCACGGCTACGGCACCCCGGCCACCGTCCGCACCGCCCGGGGCCAGCTGATGGAGGTGCTGCACACCACCGGCCGCCGGGTCCACTCGCCGGACGAGTTCAACGACCGGCCCTCCACCCGCCAGTCCGACGTGCACCGGCTGCTGGAGCGGGCCGCCGCCCGCGCCGCCCGGCTCGGCCTCTGAACCGCCCGCGCCGGCGGCACGGTCCCGGACATGCGAACGGCCCCGACGGATGCTCAGCATCCCTCGGGGCCGTTCTGTGGAGCGGGCGACGAGAATCGAACTCGCGTGACTAGTTTGGAAGACTAGGGCTCTACCATTGAGCTACGCCCGCGCGATCCCCCGGCCGTCACCGGACGGAAGGTCGGGAACAGCGTACCTGGTCCGGTCGGCTGCGCGCACACCCCATTCCCGTGAGGGCCTCGGAATATCTCGCCGATCCGGCAGGGCCCGGCGTGTACGCTTCCTCTCGGCACCACGGGGTGTGGCGCAGTTTGGTAGCGCGTCCGCTTTGGGAGCGGAAGGCCGTCGGTTCGAATCCGGCCACCCCGACAGAGTGCGCAGGGTCTCGCCCACGGCGGGGCCCTGTTGTCGTTGGCGGCGTCCCCGACGCCCGGCCCGACCCCTTTTCGACCTCCCGTTCCTCCCCGCGGCGCGGCGTCCCTCGGCGCTTCCCGGAAAGCTGTCCCGGAGAGCTCGCCGGAGAGTTCGCCGGAGAGTTCGCCGGAGTGCTCGCCGGAAAGAGTGCCGCACACCACACTCCGGGCGCGCGCTCCCGGGCGCGGACGCCTCCCCGATCGCCCGCGAACAGGGCGGAAACACCCCGGAACGGCCCCGAAGGGCCGTCTGCGGCGGCGGCCTGGCGTCCGCCTTTCGTGGTACCGGTAGGATGGGGCGCTGGCGGTAGTCCCTGTGGCGTCAACCCAGGCCGACCGCACGAGGGCGAGGAGTCACGCTCACCGTCCACCCCCCACGGGAGATGCAGCTCCAACCGCCCATCGCCCGTCTCGCCCGACTCGACCGAACCGGCTCCGGCCGGCCGTCCGGGGAGGGTGCAGGCAACCCGACCGCAAGCCCCATAGGAGACCCAACCGTGAAGAGCGCCGTCGAGACTCTGAACCCGACCCGGGTTCGACTCACCGTCGAGGTGCCCTTCGAGGAGCTCAAGCCCAGCCTCGACGCGGCGTACAAGAAGATCAACCAGCAGGTCTCGGTCCCGGGCTTCCGCAAGGGCAAGATCCCGAACCGGGTCATCGACCAGCGCTTCGGCCGTGGCGCTGTGCTGGAGGAGGCCGTCAACGACGCCCTCCCGCGCTTCTACACGCAGGCCGTCGACGAGGGCAAGATCGAGGTTCTCGGACAGCCCGACATCACCAACATCGAGGGTGTCGAGAAGATCGCCGATGGCGGCGACCTGAAGTTCACCGCCGAGGTGGACATCCGTCCGGAGATCACTCTCCCGGACTTCTCGGCCATCGAGGTCACCGTCGACCCGATCGTGGTCTCGGACGAGGACATCGACAAGTCCCTGGAGCAGCTGCGCGAGCGCTTCTCCTCGGTCAAGGACGTCGAGCGCGCCGCGGCCGCCGGTGACACCGTGGTCCTCGACCTCGAGGCCAAGGTCGACGGCGAGGTGCCGGAGGACGGCACCGCGTCCGGCGTCAGCTACGAGATCGGCTCGGGCCGTCTGATCGACGGCATCGACGAGGCCGTCGTCGGCCTGGAGGCCGGTGGCACCGCGACCTTCACCACCGAGCTCAAGGGCGGCACCCAGGCCGGCCAGACCTCCGAGGTCACCGTCACGGTCACCGCGGTCCAGGAGAAGGAGCTGCCGGAGCTGGACGACGAGTTCGCCCAGCTGGCGAGCGAGTTCGACACCCTGGAGGACCTGAAGGCCGACTCCCGCAAGCGCCTCGAGCGCATGAAGGAGTACGACCAGGCCACCCAGGCCCAGGAGAAGGTGCTGGACGCGCTGCTCGGCCTGGTCGAGATCGAGTTCCCGGAGAAGCTCCTCAAGGACGAGATCGAGACCCGCAAGCACAACCTGGAGCACCACCAGCTGGAGCCGATGGGCCTCACGCTGGCGGCTTACCTGGAGACCCAGGGCAAGTCGGAGGAGGAGTTCCTGGCGGAGACCGAGGAGCAGGCGAAGAAGGGCATCAAGACCCAGTTCGTCCTGGACCAGATCGTCGCCGACGAGGAGCTCAACGTCTCCCAGGAGGAGCTGACCGAGCACCTCATCCGTCGCGCCGCCGGCTCGGGCCTCACCCCGGACCAGTTCGCCCAGCAGGTCGTCCAGGGCGGCCAGGTTCCGCTCCTGGTCGGCGAGGTCGCCCGCGGCAAGGCGCTGGCCACCGTGGTCGAGGCCGCCAAGGTCGTCGACACCGAGGGCAACGAGGTCAACTTCGACGACGACGAGGCCGACGAGTCGGCCGAGACCGTCGAGGCCCCGGCCGCCGAGGCCGAGGCCCCGGCCGCCGAGGCCGAGGCCGAGGCCGAGGAGAAGACCGAGGCCTGATCGCCCCGGTAGCCTCGCTCGACCCGAGGTCCCTCAGCGGGCCCGGACGCCTTACGGTGTCCGGGCCCGCTGCCGTTGCCGCCGCGAACCCTGCGCTCACAGCGAACAGTTCTGCGTGAGGGATTCTGCGGCCCGGCCTGCGCGTTAGGGTCCATGGACAGCAACAATCACGACGTGATACCCGGAAGCTGTGCGACACCGTGACGGCCGTGGAGCGACCGTCCAAATCGACTGAGCAGGTGGCTAAGTGACGTACCCGCAGATGCAGATGCCCGGCCCGATGGCGCCGCACGCCGCCGCTGGTGACGTGCTCGGCGGCCTCGGCGACCAGGTCTACAACCGGCTGCTCAACGAGCGGATCATCTTCCTCGGTCAGCAGGTCGACGACGACATCGCCAACAAGATCACCGCTCAGCTGCTGCTGCTGGCCGCGGACCCGGACAAGGACATCTTCCTCTACATCAACTCCCCGGGCGGCTCGATCTCGGCCGGCATGGCGATCTACGACACCATGCAGTACATCAAGAACGACGTCGTGACGATCGCGATGGGCATGGCGGCCTCGATGGGTCAGTTCCTGCTGACCGCGGGCGCCAAGGGCAAGCGCTTCTCGCTGCCGAACGCCAACATCCTGATGCACCAGCCGTCCGCCGGTCTC
The DNA here is from genome assembly GCF_000710405.2 of Kitasatospora sp. MBT66. Taxonomy (NCBI): domain Bacteria; kingdom Bacillati; phylum Actinomycetota; class Actinomycetes; order Kitasatosporales; family Streptomycetaceae; genus Kitasatospora; species Kitasatospora sp. MBT66. Next base: position 45,097 of record NZ_JAIY01000007.1, read on the forward strand.
GGCGGTTCGGCCACCGACATCCGGATCCAGGCCGAGCAGCTGCTGCGCACCAAGAAGCGGATGTCGGAGCTGATCGCCTTCCACAGCGGCCAGTCCTTCGAGCAGATCACCCGGGACTCCGACCGTGACCGCTGGTTCACCCCGGAGGAGGCCCTGGACTACGGCCTGATCGACGCGATCATGCACAGTGCCGCGGACGTCCCCGGCGGCGGCGGCACCGGCGCCTGAGCCCCGCCCCGGGCCCACGAGACCACAGCCACAACGCTCCGGAGGACCAGAACACCCATGAACATCCCCAGCCTGTCGGCCGCCAAGGCCCGCGTCGAGGACATGCGAGCGGAGGGCCGCTACATCGTCCCGCGCTTCGTCGAGCGCACCTCCCAGGGCATCCGCGAGTACGACCCGTACGCCAAGCTGTTCGAGGAGCGCATCATCTTCCTCGGCTCCCAGGTGGACGACGTCTCGGCCAACGACATCATGGCGCAGCTGCTGTGCCTGGAGTCGATGGACCCGGACCGCGAGATCCAGATGTACATCAACTCGCCCGGCGGCTCGTTCACGGCCCTGACGGCCATCTACGACACCATGCAGTACGTCAAGCCCGACATCACCACCGTCTGCATGGGCCAGGCGGCCTCGGCGGCGGCCGTGCTGCTGGCGGCGGGCACCCCCGGCAAGCGGATGGCGCTGCCGAACGCCCGCATCCTGATCCACCAGCCGTACACCGAGACCGGCCGCGGCCAGGTCTCCGACCTGGAGATCCAGGCCCGGGAGATCTTCCGGATGCGCGAGCAGCTCGAGGAGATGCTGTCGAAGCACTCCAACAAGTCGGTCGAGGAGGTCCGCGAGGACATCGAGCGCGACAAGATCCTCACCGCCGAGGAGGCCGTCGAGTACGGTCTGGTGGACCTGGTCATCTCGACCCGCAAGGCCTCGCTGACCTCCTGAGGCCAGCACCCCCCGCGGCGCCCTCCTCGGGACGCGGGGGCCGGGGCGGGGCGCGCGATCGGTTCGCGCGCCCCGCCTCCGGCACACCAGCGGCTCCTCCGACGGCATCTGTTCGGTATCAATTCGCCCAGGGCGTAGGGCAGACCCGGCGAAGAGGGCGGAATCGACGGCTCGGCAGAGTACCGTCGGACAGCGAGACCGATCGCCGTCGGCGTCTTCGGTCCACAGCACCAGGCCCCGGATCCCCCGCGGGGCCCCTGGCGAAGGGGAAGCACCTCGTGGCACGCATCGGAGACGGTGGCGACCTGCTCAAGTGCTCGTTCTGCGGCAAGTCGCAGAAGCAGGTGAAGAAGCTGATCGCCGGCCCAGGCGTGTACATCTGCGACGAGTGCATCGACCTGTGCAACGAGATCATCGAGGAGGAGCTCGCCGAGACCTCCGAGGTGCGCTTCGAGGAGCTGCCGAAGCCCCGCGAGATCTACGAGTTCCTCGACCAGTACGTGGTCGGCCAGGACCTCGCCAAGAAGGCGCTGTCGGTCGCGGTCTACAACCACTACAAGCGGGTGCAGGCCGGTGAGGCCGGGCGCAGCGGCGGGAACGGCCGCGAGGACGCCATCGAGCTGGCGAAGTCCAACATCCTGCTGCTCGGTCCGACCGGCTCCGGCAAGACGCTGCTGGCGCAGACCCTGGCCCGGATGCTGAACGTGCCGTTCGCGATCGCGGACGCCACGGCGCTGACCGAGGCCGGCTACGTCGGCGAGGACGTCGAGAACATCCTGCTGAAGCTGATCCAGGCGGCGGACTACGACGTCAAGAAGGCCGAGACCGGGATCATCTACATCGACGAGATCGACAAGGTCGCCCGTAAGAGCGAGAACCCGTCGATCACCCGGGACGTCTCCGGCGAGGGTGTGCAGCAGGCGCTGCTGAAGATCCTGGAGGGCACCACCGCCTCGGTGCCGCCGCAGGGCGGGCGCAAGCACCCGCACCAGGAGTTCATCCAGATCGACACCACCAATGTGCTGTTCATCGTGGGCGGCGCGTTCGCGGGCCTGGAGCGGATCATCGAGGGCCGGGCGGGTGCCAAGGGCATCGGCTTCGGGGCGAACATCCGCTCGAAGCGGGAGCAGGACGCCAGCGACCACTTCCGTCAGGTGATGCCGGAGGACCTGGTCAAGTTCGGCATGATCCCCGAGTTCATCGGCCGTCTCCCGGTGATCACCAGCGTGCACAACCTCGACCGCGAGGCGCTGCTGCAGATCCTCACCGAGCCGAAGAACGCGCTGGTCAAGCAGTACCGCAAGCTCTTCGAACTCGACGGCGTGGAGCTGGAGTTCTCCCGGGACGCGCTGGAGGCCATCGCGGACCAGGCGATCCTGCGGGGCACCGGCGCGCGCGGTCTGCGGGCCATCATGGAGGAGGTGCTGATGTCCGTGATGTACGAGGTCCCCTCGCGTCAGGACGTCGCCCGGGTGGTGGTGACCGGGGACGTCGTCTCCAAGCACGCCATCCCGACCCTGGTGCCGCGCGACATGATCAAGCGGGAGCGGCGCGACAAGAGCGCCTGAGACCCCTCCGGCCCGCCGGTCCGTCCGTCGGACCCGGGCCGGGACGAGGGCCCCGGTACCGCCTCCGCGGCGGCGCCGGGGCCCTCGCGCGTGCGCCCGTCCGGGCCGGTCCGGGAGTCCGGGGGGTGAAAGGCGTTCGTAACCGGGTTCCCGGGTTACGTAAACTGTGCGTCGTGACCGACACCACGAACCAGCGCCCCGCCAGTACGCCCGCAGGGGACGACGCAGCCACCCTCCCGACGACCTACGCTCCGGCGGACGTAGAGGGCGAGCTGTACGAGCGCTGGGTAGAGCGCGGTTACTTCACCGCCGACGCCACGAGCGACAAGCCCCCGTTCACCATCGTCATCCCGCCGCCGAACGTCACCGGCTCGCTGCACCTGGGCCACGCCTTCGAGCACACGCTGATCGACGCCCTGGTCCGCCGCAAGCGGATGCAGGGGTTCGAGGCGCTGTGGCAGCCCGGTATGGACCACGCCGGCATCGCCACCCAGAACGTGGTCGAGCGCGAGCTGGCCAAGGAGGGCAAGTCCCGCCACGACCTGGGCCGCGAGGAGTTCGTCGAGCGGGTCTGGAAGTGGAAGGCGGAGTCCGGCGGCCAGATCTCCGGCCAGATGCGCCGGCTCGGCGACGGCGTCGACTGGTCGCGCGAGCGATTCACCATGGACGAGGGCCTGTCGCAGGCCGTCCAGACCATCTTCAAGAAGCTCTTCGACGACGAGCTGATCTACCGGGCCGAGCGCATCATCAACTGGTGTCCGCGCTGCCTGACCGCCATCTCGGACATCGAGGTGGAGTACCAGGACGACGACGGCGAGCTGGTCTCGATCCGCTACGGCGAGGGCGAGGACTCCATCGTCGTCGCCACCACCCGGGCCGAGACGATGCTCGGTGACACCGCGGTCGCCGTCCACCCGGACGACGAGCGCTACCGGCACCTGGTCGGCACCGAGATCGAGCTGCCGCTTACCGGCCGCCGGATCCCGATCGTCGCCGACGAGCACGTCGACCCGGAGTTCGGCACCGGCGCCGTCAAGGTGACCCCGGCCCACGACCCGAACGACTTCGAGATCGGCCAGCGCCACGGCCTGCCGAACATCGCGGTGATGGACGAGCACGCGGTGATCACCGTGCACGGCCCGTTCCTGGGCCTGGACCGGCTGGAGGCCCGCTCGGCGATCGTCGCCGCGCTGCGCGCCGAGGGCCGGATCGTCGCCGAGAAGCGCCCGTACGTCCACTCGGTGGGCCACTGCTCGCGCTGCAAGACCACCATCGAGCCGCGGCTGTCGATGCAGTGGTGGGTCAAGGTCGGCCCGCTGGCCCAGGCGGCCGGCGACGCCGTCCGGGACGGCCGGGTCAAGATCCACCCGCAGGAGATGGAGAAGCGCTACTTCGACTGGGTGGACAACCTGCACGACTGGTGCATCTCGCGCCAGCTGTGGTGGGGCCACCGGATCCCGGTCTGGTACGGCCCGAACGGCGAGATCGTCTGCGTCGGCCCGGACGAGCAGCCGCCGGCCGGCGAGGGCTGGCACCAGGACACCGACGTCCTGGACACCTGGTTCTCCTCGGGCCTGTGGCCGTTCTCCACGCTCGGCTGGCCGGAGCAGACCGAGAGCCTGGCGAAGTTCTACCCGAACTCCGTCCTGGTCACCGGCTACGACATCCTGTTCTTCTGGGTCGCCCGGATGATGATGTTCGGGCTCTACGCGATGGACGGCACCCCGCCGTTCCACACCATCGCGCTGCACGGCATGGTCCGTGACCAGAACGGCAAGAAGATGTCGAAGTCCTTCGGCAACGTGGTCAACCCGCTGGACTGGATGGACAAGTACGGCTCGGACGCGCTGCGGTTCACGCTGGCCCGCGGCGCCAACCCGGGTGTCGACGTCCCGATCGGCGAGGACTGGGTCCAGGCGGCCCGCAACTTCGCCAACAAGATCTGGAACGCGACCCGCTTCGCGCTGATGAACGGCGCCACCGTCGAGGGCCCGCTGCCCGCGCCGGAGGAGCTGACGGCCGCGGACCGCTGGATCCTGTCGCGGCTGAACAGCACGGTCGCCGAGGTGGACGCGCTGTACGACGACTACCAGTTCTCGAAGCTCTCCGAGGCGCTGTACCACTTCGCCTGGGACGAGGTCTTCGACTGGTACGTGGAGCTCTCCAAGACCACCCTGGCCAAGGGCGGCCCGCAGGCCGACGCCGCGCGCCGGGTCCTCGGCGAGGTCCTCGACATCACGCTGCGGCTGCTCCACCCGATCGTGCCCTTCGTCACCGAGACGCTGTGGACCACGCTCACCGGGGCCGAGTCGCTCGTCATCGCCGACTGGCCGCAGGACAGCGGGTTCCGCGACGCCGGCGCCGAGGCGGAGATCGCCACCCTGCAGCGGGTGGTCACCGAGGTGCGCCGGTTCCGCACCGACCAGGGCCTGAAGCCGGGCCAGCGGGTCCCGGCCCGGCTGGACCTGGACGGCACCGTGCTGGCCGTCCACGAGGACGCGATCCGCTCGCTGCTGCGTCTGACCGTGCCGGAGGAGGGCTTCGCGGCCACCGCCTCGCTGCCGGTCGCCGGTGCCACCGTGGCGCTGGACCTGTCCGGCACGATCGATGTCGCGGCGGAGCGCAAGCGCCTCGCCAAGGACCTCGCGGCGGCCGAGAAGGAGAAGGCCCAGACCGCCGGCAAGCTCGGCAACGAGGCGTTCCTCGCCAAGGCGCCGGACGACGTGGTCGCCAAGATCCGGACCCGCCAGGAGGCCGCCGAGGCCGACATCGCCCGGATCACCGCCCAGCTCGCGGCGCTGCCGCAGGGCTGACGCGCCGACGGCTCTCCGGAGCCGTCGCCCGGTCCACCAGGAGCCGCACCCCGCCGACGCGGGGTGCGGCTCCTCCGCTTTTCCGGATGTCGGCTGATCGGGAGTCCCAATAGCCCAATTCGTTGCTCCCTTCCGGCGAATATTCATCCTGGATCGGGTGAGGTCCTATTCCTTCCGAATTGATCCCGGTCTTGCCCGCGCGGTTTCGCGGAATTTCGCAGGTCGGATGTGTACGGTGTGCTTCGAGTTCCGGACAGTGAGGGACGACGGGAGGGCATGGGCGTGGTGGTGGTGACCGAGGTGTTGGCCGACGAGCTGCCTGCCGAGGCGGTCGAGGAGGCCAAGGCGCGCGCGGCGACCCTGCTGCTCGCCTTCCGGCACGGCAACCAGCTCGCGTTCGACCACGCGCTGGACCGGCTGCTGGACGAGCACGTCGAGCGCGAGGTGACCACGCTGCTCACCTGGATCGCCGCCGAGGCGGTCCGCAAGGCCTACGCGCCCGAGGTGGGCGACCGGGTGCTGCGCTCGATGGCCCGGCGGGCCCCGCGCGACACCGGCGCGGTGCACGTCGAGGAGGACGGTGTCGACGCGGCCCGGCTGATCGAGGCGGTCGCGGCCGGCGAGGTGACGGAGGTCAGGGACCTGGTCGCCGCCACCCCCGACACCACCTTCCTGCTCGGCGGGCTGCTCCAGGGCGTGGCGATGATGCTGCCGCTGCTGCCGGAGGGGGAGCTGGCCGAGATCACCGCCGAGCTGCGCCGCCGGCACGGAGGGGTGCCCGCAGGCGTGCCGGAGGCCCGGGCCGGCGTTTAGGGCTTGTCTCTCGGATCCTTGCCGGGGGCCGACAAAATCCAAGAGACAAGCCCTGACCGGCTCCGGGCCTCCGGCCCCACCTCGTCGGCGGGGTCCGCGTGCCGGTTACGGCATCGCGTGCAGGTGCGAGCCGACGGTGGAGGCGATGCCGCCGCCGGCCTTGGCGTCCCAGTTGGTCGACCAGGTCATGGCCCCGCCGATCCCGGGCCACTTGGTGTCGGGCTTGAAGCTGCCGCAGTTGGTGCCGGCGGCCAGGCAGTCCAGCGCGTTGTTGACCACGCTCGGGCTGACGTAGCCGCCGCCGGCCGCGCTGGTGGAGGCCGGCACGCCGAGGCCGACCTGGTCGGGCCGCAGCCCGCCCTTGAGCTGGATGCAGGCCAGGCCGGTCAGGAAGTTGACGGTGCCCTGGGAGTACACCTGCCCGTCGCAGCCCAGCATCGCGCCGGAGTTGTAGTACTGCATATTGACGATGGTGAGGATGTCCTTCACGTTCAGCGCCAGCTTGAAGTACTCCGCGCCGGTCGACTGCATGTCGATGGTCTGCGGCGCCATGGTGAGCGTGAAGCCGGAGCCGGCCTTCGCCGCCAGGGTGTGCAGCGCCTGGCCCATCCAGGTGGAGCTGACGCCGTTCTCCAGGTCGATGTCGACGCCGTCGAAGCCGTAGGTCTGCATCAGCGACCAGGCGCTGTTGGCGAAGTTGGTGGCGGAGGCGGAGCTGTTGACGGACACCGTGCCCTTCTCGCCGCCGACCGAGAGGATCACCTTCTTGCCGGCCGCCTTCTTGGCCGCGATGTCGGCCTTGAACTGCGCCTCGGTGTAGCCGCCGAGCCGGGAGGAGAGCGTCGGGTCCAAGGCGAAGCCCAGGCCGCCGGGCGTGCCGGTGGCCTCGGCGAAGGAGACCGCGATGATGTCGTACGCGGCCGGGACGTCGCTGATCCGCTGCACGGTGGCGCCGTTGTCGAAGTTCTGCCAGTAGCCGGTGAGCAGGTGCCTGGCCGGCGGCCGGGGCGTGGTGGCGGTGGGGGAGGGCGTGGTGGTGTCCGTGGGCGACGGGCCGACGGTGCCGGTCGGGGTGGGGCTGGTCGCGGTGGGGGAGGGCTTGGGGTCGCCCGGGCCGAGCAGGGAGACATCGTCGGCCAGGAAGGCCGGCTGCCCGTACCAGCCGTGCAGGTAGACGGTGACGCTGGTGGTGGCGGCCCCGGTGGTGAAGGTGGTGCTGAGCTTGGACCAGCCGGTGCCGCCGGGGGTCCAGGTGCTCGGATCGGTGCCGCCGGTGCCGCGGGCGCCGAGGTAGACGTACGAGCCCTGGACCCAGCTGCTCAGCGTGTACGTCGAGGAGGGCTTGACCGTGACGGTCTGGGTGCACTCGCCGGTGGCGCTGCCGCTCGGGGTGGAGCGCAGCGCGCCGGTGCCGGCGTGGACGGTGGCGGTCTCCGGCGCGCCGGCCGCGCAGGTCCAGCCGTTGAGGCGGTTGGCGTCCTCGAAGCCGCCGTTGGTGACGAGTTCGACGTCGCTGGGGGCGGCCTGGGCGCCGGCGCCGCCGGCGAGGACCAGGCCGCCGAGGCCGAGGGCGACGGCGGTGGCGCCGGCGAGCAGTGAGTGGACGGCGCGCGGGCGCCGGTGGGTGGCAGGTGGCATGGCTCCATCTCCGGTGGGGGAGGCCGGCGGTCCTCGTGGGGGAGGGCCGTCCGGGTGTCGACGGATCTGTGTGCGGGAGCTACCGACAACACAAGTCCCTGTCGGGGGAGGAGACTTGCCTTCACAAGGTGGAGTAGACCAATTCCGCTGTCAAGAGGGCCCCCGGCCGGGCGGCCCCCGGCGGGTCAGGCGGCCTGCGGTACCGCGGAGGGCCCGTGGGCGAGCCGGGCGGTCAGGTCGGCGATCCGGGCGGAGGCCAGGCCGTCCCCGTACGGGCTGGGGGTGCCGGCGAGCCGGGCGAGCCGCTCCGGGGTGTCGGCGAGCCAGGCGCGGGCGAGCACGCCGAGTTCGGCACCGGGCGCCACCAGGGCGGCGAAGCCGGTCTCGACCGCCTCGGGCCGTTCGGTGGAGCGGCGCACGACCAGCAGCGGGCGGCCGAGCACGGTGCACTCCTCCTGCACCCCGCCGGAGTCGGAGACCAGCAGCGCGGCGTGCCGGGCGAGGCCCAGGAAGTCGGCGTAGCCGACCGGTCCGGTCACCGTGAGCCGGGCCAGCAGGCCGTCCAGGGCGAAGCGCTCGACGGCGGCCCGGGTGCGCGGGTGCATCGGGAACAGCACCGGTGTGCCGGCCCGGGCGATCCGGTCGAGTTCGGCGAGGACGGCGCCGAGCGCCTCGGCGGTGTCGGTGTTCTCCGGCCGGTGCACGGTGGCGAGGACGTAGCCGTCCGCGGCGAGGCCGTGCCCGGCGAGCAGGGCGGCCCGTTCCCCGGTGCCGGGCAGCGAGCGGCGGACCACCTCGACGACGGTGTTGCCGGTGAGCGCGATCCGCTCCTCGTCCAGGGACTCGGCGCGCAGGTTGGCGGCGTTGTCGGGGGTGGCGGCGCACAGCAGGTCGGAGACGTGGTCCACCATCACCCGGTTGTGCTCCTCGGGCATCGCCCGGTCGAAGCTGCGCAGTCCGGCCTCGACGTGGACCAGCGGGATCTCCCGGGCGTTGGCGGCGAGCGCGCCGGCCAGGGTGGCGTTGGTGTCGCCCTGGACGACGACGGCGGCCGGGCGGTCCTCGGCGAACGCGGCGTCGAGCTGGCCGAGCGACTGGGCGATCTGGCCGGCCCGGGGGCGGCCGCCGACGCCGGTGAGCAGCTCGGGGCGGGGCAGGCCGAGGTCGCGCAGGAAGCGGCCGGACATCGCCTCGTCCCAGTGCTGGCCGGTGTGGACCAGCCGGGTGGCGGGGCCGAGTTCGTGGATCAGCGGGGCGAGCTTGACCAGCTCCGGGCGGGTGCCGAGGACGACGGCGACGCTGCCGGGGGCGAGCGGGCGGGCGGCGGACCGGGGGGCGGGGCACAGGCTCATGGCGGGACGGCTCCGGGGTCTGGGGGCGGGGCGGCGGGCTGCCGGACGGCGGGGCGGCGGCGGACGAGGGGGGAGGGAGGGCGGCGGCGCGGCCGGGGTCAGGACTCCAGGGCGGTCGGGGCGCCGACGGCGACCTTCTCGGCGTTGCGCCGGGTCTTGGCCCAGCCGTTGCGGCCGAGCAGGATCCGGACGGCGGCCCGGGTGGCGACCACGAACAGGTGGTAGGCGTAGAGCCAGACCAGGACGCCCCAGAACAGGCCGGTGAGCCTGCTCCGGTCGGGGCGGACGAGCCGGCGGTAGGTGGGGCCCCAGAAGACCATCGGCAGGGTGGCGAGCACGAAGGCGGCCACCATCCAGGGGCCGTAGGTCAGCTGGAAGTCGGCGGTCTCCTCGGGGAAGAGCACCAGTCCGGCGCCGGTGATGGCGAGCGACAGCGGGGTGAGGACGACCAGCAGGACGCAGACCACCGGCTGGAGGAAGGTGTACAGCACCTCGGCCTTGCCGGCGGGCCGGTAGTGCGGCGAGCGCAGCACCCGGCCGGTGTAGCGCAGGCACTGCATGTTGCCCTGGGCCCAGCGGGTGCGCTGGGTGAGGAAGCGGCGCCAGGAGACCAGGGCCTCCTGGGAGACGTTGGTCTCGGTGACGTGGGTGAGCCGCCAGCCGGCCAGCCGCAGGTCGAGGCCGGACTCGTAGTCCTCCAGCAGGGCGCGCTCGGGCCAGGGGCGGCCGTCGCGGCCCTCCTCGGCGGTGAGCGAGTCGAGGGCGGTGAGCCGGACGAACTGGCCGTTGCCGCCGAGGCCGACGCTGCCGGTGCGGCGGCGCAGCAGCTGCATGCCGGCGTTGTTGGCCTGGAACTCGACGTCCTGCATCCGGACCAGGGCCCGGGCGAGGGCGTTGGCGAGCCGGCCGCGGCCGGCCAGCGGGCGCGGGTCCTCGGCGTTGCGCATCCGCACGCCGATCTGCACGGCGCCGGTGTCGGGGCGGCCCATCGCGTGCTCGTTGCCGACCTGTTCGAGGGTGCCGGGGTCGAGCTGCCCGTCGGCGTCGACGACGCCGAGCACGACCCGGGAGCGGTCGGTGCCGGGCGGCAGCGAGGCGGAGATCTCCCGGTAGGCGGCGTTGAGGGCGGCGCCCTTGCCGATCCGGGCTTGCGGGCGGCGGCGCTGGACGAGGTGGACCAGGGCGTCGTGCCCGGCGGCGGCCAGCACCAGGTCGCGGGTGGCGTCCTCGCTGTCGTCGTCGATCACCCAGAGGTGGGCGGCGGGGGCGACGGCGCGCAGTCCGGCCAGGGTCTGGGCGATCACCGCCTCCTCGTCCCGGCAGGGGATCATCAGGTGCCACTGGAAGGCGGCGGGGTCGCCGGGGCGGGCCGGGCGGTTGCGCCGGAAGGCGTTCCGGGAGCCGGCCCAGTAGACCAGGAAGCGGCCGAAGACCAGGGCCATGTAGAGCACGAGGGCCAGCGAGATCAGCCCGGCGAGCTGGACGAAGCCGTCCCGGCGCATCTCGAAGAACTGGCGCAGGGCGTCGGGCATGGCGCGGTGCTCCTCATGATCAAAGGCGATCTGTCTCCCTGGGGTGCGAATCAATGCTTCATTGCGGTCTGATATCGCCAAAACGATAGTAAACGCGAAAAACGGCCAAGTCGGGCAAAGTGGTGGTTCTCACCCCGTCGGGAGCGGCGCCCCGCGCTCCGTAGACTGTGGACGTGAGCGACAAGGCCGACCCGAACCCGTACACCCTCCGCCCCGCCGACGGCAGCCCCGCCGACGCCCTGCGCGACGTCGAGGTGGAACTCTCCGAGCGCTGGCCGGAGAACAAGCTGGAGCCCTCGCTCGACCGGATCGAGGCGCTGATGGACATCCTGGGCCAGCCCCAGCGGTCCTTCCCCTCCATCCACATCACCGGCACCAACGGCAAGACCTCCACCGCCCGGATGATCGAGCAGCTGTTCAGCGCCTTCGAGCTGCGCACCGGCCGCTACACCAGCCCGCACGTGGAGAGCGTCACCGAGCGGATCAGCCTGGACGGCGCCCCGATCACCCCCGAGCGGTTCGTCGAGGTCTACCGCGACATCGAGCCCTACGTGCGGATGGTCGACGAGCGCCAGCCGGTCGCGATGTCCTTCTTCGAGGTGCTCACCGGCATGGCCTACGCGGCCTTCGCCGACGCGCCGGTGGACGTCGCCGTGGTCGAGGTCGGCATGGGCGGCTCCTGGGACGCCACCAACGTCATCGACGCCGGGGTCGCCGTGATCACCCCGATCGGGCTGGACCACACCGACAAGCTCGGGGAGACCACCGGCGAGATCGCCGTCGAGAAGTCCGGGATCATCAAGTCCGACGCGATCGCGGTCGTCGCCCAGCAGCAGCTCGACGCCGCCCAGGTCATCCTGCGGCGCGCGGTCGAGGTGGACGCCACGGTCGCCCGCGAGGGCATGGAGTTCGGCGTCGTCCGCCGCGAACTCGCGATCGGCGGCCAGCTGGTGACGCTGCGCGGGATCGGCGGCGAGGAGTACGAGGACGTCTTCCTGCCGCTGCACGGCGAGCACCAGGCGCAGAACGCGGCCCTCGCGCTGGCCGCCGTCGAGGCGTTCTTCGGCGTCGGCGGCGCCCGCGGCGGACAGCTCGACGCCGACAAGGTCCGCCAGGGCTTCTCCGGCGTCAGCTCCCCGGGCCGGCTGGAGGTCGTCCGGCGCAGCCCCACCATCCTGCTGGACGCCGCCCACAACCCGCACGGTGCCCGCGCGGCCGTCGCCGCCATCGGCGAGTCCTTCGGCTTCACCCGGCTGGTCGGCGTGATCGGCACCAGCGGCGACAAGGACGTGGCCGGCCTGCTGGAGGCCTTCGAGCCGCTCCTCGCCGAGGTCGTGATCACCCAGAACTCCACCCACCGCGCGATGGACGTGGACGCCCTGGCCGCGCTCGCGGTCGAGGTCTTCGGCGAGGACCGGGTCCAGGTCGAGCCCCGGCTCGACGACGCCATCGCCGCCGCCGTCACCCTGGCCGAGGAGGAGGGCGACCTCGGCGGCGCCGGGGTGCTGGTCACCGGATCGGTCATCACGGTGGGCGAGGCCCGCCTGCTGCTCGGGAGGAAGTGACGATGAGGACGCTCTGCTCCTCGACGCTGATCGGCGAGGCCCTCGTGGTGCTCTTCGCGGCCCTGGTCGCGATGCAGCTCACGGACGTCTCGCACGGCGCCCTGTGGACGGTCAGCGGCATCGCCATGGTGCTGTGCGTGCTGCTCTGCGGCATGATCACCCGCCCCGGCGCGGTGGCCGTCGGCTGGGCGCTGCAGCTCGGGCTGATCGCCAGCGGCTTCGTGGTGCCGACCATGTTCGTGCTCGGCGTGATCTTCGCCGGCCTCTGGTGGTGCTCGGTGCACTACGGCCGCAGGATCGACGAGATCAAGGCCGCCCGGACCGCCGCCGCGGCCGCCTGAGGCGCCTCCGGGCCGGCTCCGGGACGCCTCGGGGCCGGGCCAGGACCGGGTCCGGGGCGTTCGCTCACGCAAGGTAACCTCTGCGGTAGTCGCACGGCGCACGCGGAATCGCGCGTGCGTGCCGATCCGTGTGCGCGCCGATTCCCGCGTGCGCGCCGAACCCGATTTCCCCAGGAGACGCCCCGTGTCCCAGCGCACTCTCGTCCTGCTCAAGCCCGACGCCGTCAAGCGCGGCCTGGCCGGCGAGATCATCAGCCGGATCGAGCGCAAGGCCGGCTGGCGGCTCGCCGCCGCCGAGCTGCGCACCTTCGAGCGGGCGACGCTGGAGCAGCACTACGCGGAGCACGTCGGCCGCCCGTTCTACGAGCCGCTGCTGGAGTTCATGACCTCCGGCCCGTCGATCGCCCTGATCGTCGAGGGCGAGGAGGTCGTCGCCGGCATCCGCATGCTGGCCGGCGCCACCAACCCGCTGGAGGCCGGGGCCGGCACCATCCGCGGCGACTACGCGACCATCACCCGCGAGAACCTGATCCACGCCTCCGACTCGGTGGAGTCCGCCGAGCGCGAGATCAAGATCTTCTTCCCCGCCCACGCCTGACCGCGCGCGCACCGGGACCTTCGGGACGCCCCGGTCGGGACCATTGGCCCGGCCGGGGCATTCTTATCGGGAAATAGGGAACCAGGCCCTCCGACACGGCGTCCCAATGCCCTGAGAAGCGATCACGCCCCGGACAATGGACGGCGTGCCCCGGGTCGACGTCCGTGCCGAACGGCGTGACTACGATGGACGCGACTCAAGGGCCCGGTTAGGCAGCTCAGCTGGTCGCCGCCCCTCTGCGGGCGCACACCGTCCACCCCACATGACTCCGAGCCCGGGAAGGCACCCACACCCCATGGCGAGCAACCTGTCGTTCATCGGCCGCGACCTGGCGATCGACCTCGGAACTGCCAACACGCTGGTGTACGTCAGGGGCAAGGGGATCGTTCTCAACGAGCCGTCCGTCGTCGCGGTCAACACCAACACCGGCGGCATCCTCGCGGTCGGCTCCGAGGCCAAGAAGATGATCGGGCGCACCCCCGGCAACATCGTGGCCATCCGCCCCCTCAAGGACGGCGTCATCGCCGACTTCGAGATCACCGAGCGGATGCTGCGCTACTTCATCCTCAAGGTGCACCGCCGCCGCTTCCTCGCCCGCCCCCGGGTCGTCGTCTGCGTCCCCTCCGGCATCACCGGCGTCGAGCGCCGCGCGGTCATCGAGGCCTCCCTCCAGGCCGGCTGCCGCCAGGTGCACATCATCGAGGAGCCGATGGCCGCCGCGATCGGCGCCGGACTCCCGGTCCACGAGCCCACCGGCAACATGGTCGTCGACATCGGCGGCGGCACCACCGAGGTCGCCGTCATCTCGCTCGGCGGCATCGTCACCGCGCAGTCCATCCGGGTCGCCGGCGACGAACTCGACAACGCGATCGTCCAGCACATCAAGAAGGAGTACTCGCTGCTCCTCGGCGAGCGCAGCGCCGAACAGATCAAGATGAGCATCGGCTCCGCCTTCGGCCTGGAGGGCGAGAAGGACGAGCACGCCGAGATCCGCGGCCGCGACCTCGTCAGCGGCCTGCCCAAGACCGTCGTCATCTCCGCCGCCGAGGTCCGCGAGGCCATCGACGAGCCGGTCAACTCGATCATCGACGCGGTCAAGACCACCCTCGACCAGTGCCCGCCCGAGCTGGCCGGCGACGTCATGGACCGGGGCATCGTGCTCACCGGCGGCGGCGCCCTGCTCCGCGGCCTGGACGAGCGGCTGCGCCGGGAGACCGGCATGCCGATCCACATCGCCGAGAACCCGCTCGACTCCGTCGCACTCGGCTCCGGCAAGTGCGTCGAGGAGTTCGAGGCGCTCCAGCAGGTACTCGACGCCGCGCCGCGCCGTTAGCAGAACCGACACACCAGCCGAACCGACGGGTCCCCGCCCGGGTCCACAGCCCGGGCCGGCGGACCAGGGGCACGAAGGGGCAGTACCAGCACCGTGAGGGACACACGAGAGAGCCGGCTGCTGCTCATCCTGCTGGTGGCCGTCGCGTTCGCACTGATCACCGTCGACATCAAGGGCGGCGAGAGCTCCCCGCTCGGCGGCGCCCGGCGCGCCGCCGCCACCGTCCTCGGCCCGGTCGAACGCGGTGCCGCCAGCGCGGTCGACCCGGTCGCCGACACCGTCCGCGCCTTCCGCGACGCCGCCTCCAACAGCGGCCGCACCGACCAGCTCGCCCGCGAGAACACCGAACTGCGGCAGAAGCTGGCCTCCTCCGACATGGCCGGCGGGCGCACCAAGCAGCTCGACGACCTGCTGCGCACCGCCGGCGCCGGCGGCTACACCGTCAAGGCCGCCCAGACCATCGCGATCGGCCCGGCCCAGGGCTTCTCCTGGACCATCACCATCGACGCCGGCAGCGACGACGGCCTCACCCGCGACATGACCGTCGTCAACGGCCAGGGCCTGGTCGGCCGGATCACCACCGTCGCCCCCACCACCTCCACCGTGCTGCTCGCCTCCGACCCCGGCTTCACCGCCGGCACCCGGCTGGAGGGCACCGGGGAGATCGGCTTCGCCGCCGGCGGCGGCACCAGCGCCATGAAGGTCTCCCTGCTCAACGGCAAGGCCCAGGTCAAGGAGGGCGACCGACTGGTCACCTTCGGCTCGCAGAGCGGCCGCCCGTTCGTCCCCGGCGTCCCGGTCGGCCGGGTCGTCCAGGTCGAGGCCACCCCCGGACAGCTCACCAAGACCGTCCTGGTCGAGCCCTTCGTCCAGTTCACCCGGCTGGACCTGGTCGGCGTCGTCGTCGTCCCGCCCCGCACCGACCCGCGCGACGCCGTGCTGCCGCCCGCCCCCGCACCGGCCGCCCAGGGCCAGGCCGCCCCGCCCGCCAAGCCCACTGGGGGGAACTGAGCCATGCGCCTCGCCCGCATCCCCGTCTCCGCGATCCTGATCCTGCTCGGGCTGCTGCTCCAGGTCAGCGTCTTCGGCCGACTGCAACTGCCCGGCGCGACCCCGGACATACTGCTGCTCGTGGTCGTCGGCCTCGCCCTCGTCTACGGACCCACCGGCGGCTGCCTGGTCGGCTTCGCGGCCGGCCTGCTCGCCGACCTCGCCCCGCCCTCGGACCACGCCATCGGCCGCTACGCGCTGGTGCTCTGCCTGATGGGCTACGCCGCCGGGCTGCTGCGCCCCGAGCACGGCCGCCAGCGCTCGGTCTCCAGCGCGCTGCTCGTGGTCGCCGGCGCCGCGGTCGCCTCCACCCTGCTGTACGCCATGGTCGGCGCCCTCGTCGGCGACACCGCCGCCCGCCACGTCGGACTCGGCCAGCTCGTCGTCACCGCCCTGCTCTACGACCTGCTGCTCGCACCCTTCGTGGTGCCCGCCGTGATGCTGGTCGCCCGCCGCTTCGGCAAGGACCCGCTGTCGGTCGCCGAGGACGACGAGGGCGGCCCCGGCCTCGGCAGCCTGACCCGCTACCGCACCACCCGCGAGGCCACGGCCGGACCGGGGTACCGCAAGAAGCGCCTGCTCGGCGCGGGAAAGCGCCCGTAACCCGGCCCCGACCAAGCCTGCCCGCCCTGTTCAGTTTTGGAGCGCACGAGACGTGAGCAACATCCCCGAGACCGGCCGAACCCGGCGGGTGACGATCCGTCTGGTGGTGCTGCAGATCCTGGTGGTCTCGCTGCTCGCCACCCTCGGCGGACGGCTCTGGTACCTGCAGATCCGCAACGCCAGCGTCTACACCGCCAAGGCGACCGGCAACCACATCCGCGAGGTCGTCGAACCGGCCGTCCGCGGCGAGATCCTTGACGCCTCCGGCCGCATCCTCGCCGGGAACGAGACCAAGCTGGTGGTCTCGGTCAGCCGCACCTCGCTGCTCCAGCAGAAGGACGCCGGCAAGGCGGTGCTGACCCGGCTCGCCGACGTGCTCGGGATGCCCGCCAAGGACGTCCAGGAGAAGGTCCGGCTCTGCGACGCCAAGACGCAGCAGCCCTGCTGGAACGGTTCTCCGTACCAGCCGATCCCGGTCACCAAGGAGGCGACCACCCAGCAGGCGATGCAGATAATGGAACGCCGCGAGGACTTCCCCGGGGTCACCGCCCAGCCGACCGCCGTGCGCCACTACACCGGCGCCGAGGGGGCCAACCTCGCCCAGGTGCTCGGCTACCTCTCCCCGGTCACCGACGACGAGGTCTCCAAGACCGCCGACAAGGCCGGGCTCGACCGCTACCTGCCGGCCGACCAGATCGGCCGGGCCGGACTGGAGTCCGTCTACGACCGCGACCTGCGCGGCACCGCCGGCATCACCAAGCTGGAGGTCGACAACCTCGGCCGGGTCATCGGCACCGCCGACCAGGCCGCCCCGCAGACCGGCAACAACCTGGTGACCAGCATCGACGCCAAGGTGCAGAAGGTCGTCGAGGACAACCTGGCGCAGGCCATGAGCGACGCCCGCAAGACCTTCGACAAGGTCACCAACCGCAACTACGAGGCCGACTCCGGCGCCGCCGTCGTGATGGACGTGCACACCGGGCGGATCGTCGCGATGGCCAGCGCCCCCACCTACGACCCCAACCTGTGGCAGGGCGGCATCAGCGGCAAGGACTACCAGGCGCTGACCAGCAAGGAGTCCAACTTCCCGCTGCTCAACCGGGCCATACAGGGTCAGTCCGCCCCCGGCTCGACCTTCAAGGTCATCTCCACCACCGCCGCCGTCCAGGCCGGCTACTCGCTCGACGGCCGCTACGACTGCCCGAAGGCCATGACCATCGGCGGCCGCGAGTTCAAGAACTTCGAGAGCGAGAGCTTCGGGGCGATCTCCCTGGAGCGCGCCCTGGAGGTCTCCTGCGACACCGTCTTCTACGGCCTGGCGTACGACCAGTGGATGAAGGACGGCGGCATCAAGCCGAAGAAGGACCCGGGCGACTGGTTCTTCAAGACCGCCCACCAGTTCGGCCTCGGCGCCAAGACCGGCATCGACCTGCCCAGCGAGGTCCCCGGCCGGGTCCCCGACCGGCAGTGGAAGCAGTCCTTCTACGACAACAACAAGGACGCCTGGTGCAAGCAGGCGGAGAAGGGCGGCAACTCCTTCTCCGACCAGATCGCCCGGGAGAACTGCGTCGACGGCTACCAGATGCGCGCCGGTGACGCCGTCAACTTCGCGATCGGCCAGGGTGACACCCTCGTCACCCCGGTCCAGATGGCCCGGATCTACTCGGCGCTCGCCAACGGCGGCACCTTCTACCGGCCCACCGTCGCCAAGGCCGTGATAAGCCCGGGCGGGGATCTCGTCCGCGAGATCGCCCCGCACGAGGACGGCCGGCTGCCCGGCGACCAGAAGCTGCTCGGCTACATCGACCAGGCCACCGCGGGCGTCATCACCAGCGGTACCGCCGCCTGGAAGTTCACCGGCGCGGGCTGGCCGCAGGGCAAGATCGAGCTGCACGCCAAGACCGGCACCGCCGAGGTCGAGGGCAAGCAGACCACCTCGTGGCTGACCACCTACAGCCGCGACTACGCGGTCGTGATGACGATAAGCCAGGGCGGCACCGGCTCCGGCGGCTCCGGCGACGCGATCCGGCGGATCTACCAGTCCCTGTACGGCGTGGACGACAAGGGCAACATCGACCAGGGCAAGGCGCTGCTGCCGAAGCCGCAGGCCGAGCTGCCGAAGTTCAACCCGGACGGCACCGCGATCATCAAGCCGGTGTCCTTCGACGCCTCGGCGGGCCCGTCCGGCCCGTCCGGCCCGTCCGGCCCGTCCGGCCCGTCCGGCCCGGTCGGCCCGGTCGTCCCGGTGGGCTCGGCGGACTCGGTCGGCTCGGTGGGCCCGGTCGCTGCGGCCTCCTCGGTCGTCCCGGTCGGCGACCCCGGGGTGGCCGGCGGCTCGCCGCGGGTCTTCCTGGACCCGGACCGGCCCGGCGGCGGCACCCCCGTGCCGGGCGTCTCCGCCGCCGTCGCCGTCGAACCCACCCGCTCCACCACCGGAAGGGGCCGGGCATGACCTCCTACGGTTCGTACCGCCAGCTCCGACTCGCCCCGCAGCGCGGCGGGGTGCCCAAGGCGCTGGCCAAGGACTCCCCGCTGTGGCGGATCGACTGGATACTGCTGCTGGCCGCGGCCGTCCTGTCGCTGGGCAGCTCGCTGCTGGTCTGGTCGGCCACCCGGGGGCGCGACTCCCTCACCCACGGCGACCCGCAGTACTTCCTGTTCCGGCACCTGACCAACGTCATGGTCGGAGCGGTGCTGTGCGCAGTGGTGATAGCGATAGGGAGCCGGCGGTTCCGCACCGTGGTGCCCTTCCTGTACGCCGGCGTGATCCTGCTGCTGATGGCCACCCTGAGCCCGCTCGGCTCGACCATCAACGGCCAGCACTCCTGGATCCAGCTGGGCGGCGGCTTCTCCGTGCAGCCCGCCGAGTTCGCCAAGCTGGCGATCGTGCTGTCCATGGCGCTGGTGATGTCCGACCAGGTGGACGCCGGGGAGCGGGAGTTCCCGGCGAACAAGGCGGTGTTCCGGGCGCTGGTCTGGGCGACCCTGCCGATGGCGATCGTGATGCTGATGCCCGACGCCGGCTCGGTGATGGTGATGGCCGTCATCGTGCTGGGCATCCTGCTCGCCTCCGGCGCGGCCAACCGCTGGGTGTTCGGGCTGATCCTGGCGGGCGTCGGCGGCTGCGTCGCGATCTGGAAGCTCGGCGTGCTGAGCAAGTACCAGATCGACCGGTTCGCGGCCTTCGCCAACCCGGCGCTCGACCCCTCCGGCGTCGGCTACAACACCGCGCAGGCCCGGATCGCGATCGGCTCCGGCGGACTGACCGGCAAGGGGCTGTTCCACGGCACCCAGACCACCGGGCAGTTCGTGCCGGAGCAGCAGACCGACTTCGTCTTCACGGTCGCCGGCGAGGAACTGGGCTTCCTCGGGGCGATGGCGATCATCGTGCTGCTGGGCGTGGTGCTCTGGCGGGGCTGCCGGATCGCCCGCCAGGCCACCGACCTGTACGGCACGATCGTGGCGGCCGGGGTGGTCGCCTGGTTCGCCTTCCAGGGCTTCGAGAACATAGGGATGTGCCTGGGCATCATGCCGGTGGCCGGCATCCCGCTGCCGTTCGTCTCCTACGGAGGATCGTCGATGTTCTCCACCTGGGTGGCGATCGGGCTGCTCCAGGCGGTGCAGAGCCAACGGCCGATAGCGGCCTGAGCGGGCCGAGGGTGTACGGCGAGGGCCGGACCGGGAATCCCCGGTCCGGCCCTCGCCGTGTGTGCGCCCCTCAGGGCAGCAGCAGGTCGGCGGCGGCGAGCACCGCCCGGGTCTGGTGGGCGACCTGGGTCTCGACCGGGACCCAGCGGGCGCCGAGGCGCTGCAGGCCCTCCAGGCTCGCCGCCGCCACCCCCCGGGCCCGCACCCGGGCCGCGTCCGCCGCCGGGCCGCCGCTGTCCGCGAGCAGCCGCAGCAGCATCGCGGCGATCCGCAGCGGCAGCCGCTCGGCGACGATCCGGGCCGTGGTCACCCGGGACACCGACAGCGCCGCCGCCGACCAGTTCGCCAGCCAGTCGTCCACCACCGGCGGGCAGACCGCCAGATTGAACTCCACCGAGCGCAGCAGCGGCCCGTACGCCACCCCCGCGTGCGTCGGCACCTGCGGCAGCAGGGCGGTCAGCTCCGCCACCCGGGACCGCAGCCGGTCCGCGCAGGCCGCCATGGCGGCGGCCACGTCCGGGGCCGGGCGGTGGTCGCCGACCGCGTCCACCGCCCACATCGGGACCTCCAGCACGGCCGTCGTCCCGCCGTGCCGGCCCGCGTACGCCCAGGTGGACAGCTCGGGGCGGTCCGGCAGCGGCTGCCGGCTCCGGCCCGGCGGCGGCATCAGATAGGTGCCGGGGGCCGGGCTGGCCCAGCCGAGCGCGTCGTAGGAGTCGACGTCCAGCGGGATGCCGCCGCGGGCCGCCGAACGGGCGAAGCGCCCGGCCAGGGCCGGCAGCGGCCGGGTGAGCTGCACGAAGGCGCCGCCGAAGTCCACGCCGTGCAGCGAGCACTGGAGCACCGGGCGCAGCTCGTCGATCAGCCCGGTCAGCACCCGGCTCTCCGGCATCGGGGCGAGCGGCCCGTCCGGGTGCGGCAGCAGTTCGGGCTGCTCGTGGAAGGCGGGCCGGAAGAAGTGCTCGTAGTGCCGGGCCGCGGTGAGCGGCCCGTTCAGCCAGCCCTCGTTCAGCGCGGCGCCGTCCGGGTCCAGGCAGAGCAGGACGTGCCAGCCGACCCCGGGGCGGGGCGGCTGCGCCAGTGCCTGCTCGGCCAGCCGGACGGCGGCGGCCAGGCCGACCGGCTCGTTCGGGTGCGGGCCGCCGACCACGAGGACGGTGTGCTCGCCGTCGTCCACCGAGAGCAGCACCAGCGGGCGTCCGGCACGGGAACGGCCCACCTCGCGCACCCGGCAGCGGCCGGGGTGGCGGCGGGCCAGCCCGCGGGCCGCGGCGATCGCCCGGGCCACGGTCGGGTAGCTCTCGGTGTCGTTGCACGGGCTGTCGATCCGGCGCGTCCGCCGGCCCGTGTCGGTCATGGCTCTCCTGTCCTCGGGGGCGGGCGGTCGGCGCGGTCGGGGGCCTGGGCCGGGAGTCCGGCGCGGGGTCGCGCCGGGCCGCCCGGCACGGCCGGTGCGCGCGCGGCCAACTCCCTTGTCCCGGGGGCGCACAGGACCTTCCGGTGGAGCCTTGCCAGTACCGCACGCGGCCTCGGAGCGTGTCAACAGTCGCCGGGGTCCCGCGGTGGGGCCGCGTTCACGTGCCGGGACCTGTCCGTACACCCCTCGGCACGGGCCGTCGCGAGGCCCGCGGCCGGTCCCGGGGCGAGGGCGGCCGGGCCGGGGAACACGGCGGTTCGGCTACCCTTGAGGGTCACCCCTCCCAGCCGTCGCCATGCCGAGCGAGCGGCGGTCCGAACGTCGTAAGGGTTCCTGGTACTCATGACTGTCGAATCGGTCTTCCCACGCCTGGAGGCTCTCCTCCCGCACGTCCAGAAGCCGATCCAGTACGTCGGCGGCGAGCTCAACTCGACCGTCAAGGACTGGGACGCCTGCGACGTCCGCTGGGCGCTCATGTACCCCGACGCCTACGAGGTGGGTCTGCCCAACCAGGGCGTCATGATCCTCTACGAGGTGCTCAACGAGCAGGAGGGCGTCCTCGCCGAGCGCACCTACAGCGTCTGGCCGGACCTCGAGGCGCTGATGCGCGAGCACGGTGTGCCCCAGTTCACCGTGGACGCCCACCGGCCGGTGAAGGCGTTCGACGTGTTCGGGCTCTCCTTCTCCACCGAGCTCGGCTACACCAACATGCTGACCGCGCTCGAACTGGCCGGCATCCCGCTGGAGGCCCGCGACCGCACCGAGGACCACCCGGTCGTGCTGGCCGGCGGCCACGCCGCGTTCAACCCCGAGCCGATCGCGGACTTCATCGACTGCGCGGTCATCGGTGACGGCGAGCAGGCCGTGCTCGACATCACCAGGATCGTCCGGGAGTGGAAGGCCGAGGGCCGCCCGGGCGGCCGCGACGAGCTGCTGCTGCGGCTGGCCCGCACCGGCGGCGTGTACGTGCCGAGGTTCTACGACGTCGAGTACCTGCCGGACGGCCGGATCGCCCGGGTCGTGCCGAACGCCCCGGGCGTGCCGTGGCGGGTCTCCAAGCACACCGTGATGGACCTCGACGAGTGGCCCTACCCCAAGCAGCCGCTCGTCCCGCTCGCGGAGACCGTGCACGAGCGGATGTCCGTGGAGATCTTCCGCGGCTGCACCCGCGGCTGCCGCTTCTGCCAGGCCGGCATGATCACGCGCCCCGTGCGGGAGCGAAGCATCACCGGCATCGGCGAGATGGTCGACCGCGGACTCAAGGCCACCGGCTTCGAGGAGGTCGGCCTGCTGTCGCTGTCCTCCGCCGACCACACCGAGATCGGTGAGATCGCCAAGGGCCTGGCCGACCGCTACACGGACGACAAGATCGGCCTCTCCCTGCCGTCCACCCGCGTCGACGCCTTCAACATCGACCTCGCCAACGAGCTCAGCCGCAACGGCCGCCGCTCCGGCCTCACCTTCGCCCCCGAGGGCGGCAGCGAGCGCATGCGCAAGGTGATCAACAAGATGGTGTCGGAGGAGGACCTCATCCGCACCGTCGCCACCGCGTACGGCAACGGCTGGCGCCAGGTGAAGCTGTACTTCATGTGCGGCCTGCCCACCGAGACCGACGAGGACGTGCTCCAGATCGGCGAGATGGCGAAGAACGTCATCCAGAAGGGCCGCGAGGTCACCGGCCAGAACGACATCCGCTGCACCGTCTCCATCGGCGGGTTCGTGCCCAAGCCGCACACCCCGTTCCAGTGGGCCCCGCAGCTGTCCGCCGAGGCCACCGACGCCCGCCTGGCCAAGCTGCGCGACTCCATCCGCGGCGACCGCAAGTACGGCAAGAACATCGGCTACCGCTACCACGACGGCAAGCCCGGCATCGTCGAGGGCCTGCTCTCCCGCGGCGACCGCCGGGTCGGCGCGATCATCCGCGCGGTCTACGAGGACGGCGGCCGCTTCGACGGCTGGCGCGAGCACTTCTCCTACGACCGCTGGATGGCCGCCGCCGAGAAGGGCCTGGCCGGCACCGGCGTCGACGTCGACTGGTACACCACCCGCGAGCGCGGCTACGAGGAGGTCCTGCCCTGGGACCACCTGGACAGCGGCCTCGACAAGGACTGGCTGTGGGAGGACTGGCAGGACGCCCTGGAGGAGGTCGAGGTCGACGACTGCCGCTGGACGCCGTGCTTCGACTGCGGCGTGTGCCCCCAGATGGACACGGCCATACAAATCGGCCCCACGGGCAAGAAGATGCTCCCGCTGACGGTCGTCGGCGGCCCTGGCCAGCAGAAGTAGGCATCGGCGTGAGTGACACGGTGGACGAGCTGTGTGACTTACTTCACAGCCTTCCGGAGGGTGAGCGGGAGCTCGTCCTGGGCGCGCTCGGCCTGACGCGCGCCCCGGACGGGCCCACCCCGACCCCCGGGAAGGCCCGGCAAGGCGGCCGGAGGACCCCTCTGCCCGCCGCCCGGAGTGCCCCGGGCATCGAGACCTCGATCGAGTGGATCTGAGGCCTTGGAGCGACGCACAGAGCCCTCCCCGAATCTCTCGGGGAGGGCTCTCGCGTTTGCTGGGCGGCTCGGTAGGCCCCCACGGCACACCGGGCTAGTCCTTGGCGCGGCCGACTGGCGTGGCGCAGCGGTCACGCAGCGTCCAGCTCGAAGCTCTCCACCACTAGGACCAACTCCTCGACGGCGACCTCGGTGGCAGTGCCGCTGAGCGACGGGGCCGAGTACTGCTTGGGCCAGGCGTTGGCGAACTTCCACCGCAGCGCCGGCTTGCCAGCCTCGTCGTTGAGCGTGATGTGGCCGCTGCGGCGAACCACGGTGCCCTCCAGTACCGCTCGCCGCCAGTTCCACAGCTCGCGATTGGTGGTGAAGCCGCGCTTGAGTGTGATGTCACCGAACTTTTTCAACCCCGGGAGCTTGATGACTGAGAAGTCCATGTTGCCCTCGCGGTACTCGATCACGTCCTGCTCGGTGTTGGCCCCGCTGCATTCGGAGAAGCCGTGCGAGCCTGCCAACCCATCGATGTCCAGCGTGAAGTTGAACGCGGCGAATGGATCAACCCGCTGTCCGGTTTGTGTCATGACCGTTCCTCCTCAGTACCGAGCCGGCGGTAGCCGGCGACCGAGCCAGTGCCTACCCGAAACGGCAGATATAGCAACTCGAACAGGCATACAGCACTATTCGGGCCAGGCGGGCGAACCGCCCGTGACCGACGCGCTGCGGTCACGTGGGGCCGTCGTTCCGTTCACGGCTTCGGTCGGTCTGCGGAACTCAGGCCGAATCGCGGGCCCGCATATCCACCATTTGGGTGGTGAGGGGATACCTGTCAGCTACCCCCTATGAGTGACAGGTGGGCGGTGGCCGACTCGGACAGGCTGTCCAGGAGGGCTTTGCCCTTCTCGGCCGTGCCGAGCGACGGGCGGCCGATGATGCCGTTCCGGGTGTACCCCGCCATGCCCAGGGTGAGGAGGTGGGGGCGTTCCGGGGCGTCGTGGTCGTCGCCCGCGACGCCGTCCCGGACGAGTTCGGGAGCACCGTGGAGCAGCAGGGACACCTCCAGCTCGCCGCCGTGCATGTCCTCGGCGCTGCTGCTCTCCAGGCCGGCGGCTTCGCGGGCCCGGTGCCAGTCCTCGCGGACCGGGAACAGGGCGACGCGCGGGCCCTCGGTGTTGGCCTCCTGGACCACGTTGGAGAGGACATAGTTCCCGCCGTGCCCGTTCACGATCAGCAGGCCGGGGACGCCGGAGGCCCGGAGGGACTTCCAGATGTCGTTGATCACTGCGTAGAGCGTGGCGGCGCTGATGCTGACGGTGCCGGGCATGTGCGCGTGCTCGTGGGAGCAGGACAGCGTGATCGGCGGCAGGAGGAACAGGTCGTGGTCGGTGGCGATCCGCTGGGCGATCAGGCTGGCGACGACGGTGTCCGTGGTCAGGGGCAGGTGGTCGCCGTGCTGCTCGAAGCTGCCGACCGGCAGTACGGCGATCCTGGCGCCGCGTCGGCGTTCGTCTGCGGAGGTGGCGGCCGTGATCAGTGCGTCCATGGGCCCAGCCTCTCCCATCGGGCCATCAGCGGTCGAGAGGGCTCCCGCCGCTCATCAGGGTCAAGCGGCTGGTGAACGTGGCGACTTCGGGTACGGCGCTCCACCGCTCAAGGGCCCTGCGTGCGGCGGACAGTTCGGACATCGCGCGCGCCGACTCGGTGTCGACGGCGATCGACAGTGCGCGGTCGGCTGCGGCGGCCGCCTGCTCGGGTTCGCCGGACACCGCGTAGGCGCGTGCCAGCCGGGAGAGGTAGACGCCCTGGTCGTTGCGGTAGATCGGCGGGAGGATTCGGAGCTCCGCCTCGAACATGCCCACGGCCGTGTGCGGGTCGCCGAGTTCGATCATGCAGTTCGCCCGCTGCATCTCGATGTAGGTCGGTGTGCAGTAGGCGAGATCAAGAGCGTCGTCGGCATGTGAGTCGTCCGGTGAGGCGGCGACCTCGTGGGCCTCGTCGAACTTCTCCTGGGCGAAGCGCGGATTGCCCATGAGCGCGTGGCCTTGGGCCTCCTGCTGCGCCGCCAGGGCCCGGATCCGGTGCGTGGCCCCGACCGAGCGTTGGGCGGCGCGGGCAAGGCTGACGGCCTTCTGACCGTTGCGCTGGGCGGTGGCCTGGTTGCTTTTCCGGAAGAGCACGTAGGCGGCCATCACGTCGTCGTCGGCCTCCTGCGCCCACTCCATGGCGCGGTCCGACCAGTACAGGGCCCGGTCGAAGTGCCCGAGGTCCTGGTTCAGCCAGCCCAGGAACTCAGCGGTGCGGGCGCCGATGGTGAGAAGTTCGTCCCGGGCGCGGCCCTCGGCGTCCTGCTGGAGACGGTCAAGCAGTTGGACGTGCCGCGTGACTGCGTCGAGCGCGTGGCGGGAGCCGAGCAGGTTCGCGGACTTGTAGTGACCGGGCATCGCGCAACGCAGATGGCTGACGAAGAGTTCGGGATCGATCGGGGCGTTGAGGCCCCGTGTGCCGGCGGACGACTCCGGCGGGCGCCGCCGGGGCTGCGGGACAAGTCCCGCCTGTTCCCAAGGCCGGTCTGACAGGCCGAGCATGCGCCCCGGGATGTGGAGTCCGTCGGCGATCCGCTCGATGAGATCGATCTTCTCGATCTTGCGTTTCCCGGAAATGACTTCACCGACCCGGCTCGGTGTCATGTCGCAGGCGCGAGCGATGAGTGACGGGTAGATCCCCGCCAGCTTGAGCAGCCGGAAGACGGAGGCGAAGTCGCGTCTTCGACAGGCGGTGATCATCTCGGGGTGGGAGAGCAGACCTGCGGGCAGTCGGTCCGGTACGCGAGCCTCGGTCACCACTGCCCCCGCTGTCGATCATCAGCCACTGCAAGCAAGTTGATTGCCTGTGAGTTTACCCACATTGGGTAATCAGCTTGGGTACGAAGTCTGCACTCCCGATCGGCAACCTGGGGTCAAGGGCCGGAACGTCCAGGTTCGGGCCGTCCGCTGGGACATCGGGAGGCGGTGTACGTGATCAGCTCGGGAAACCCCCAAGACGGCCCCGAACCCTACAGGCCGGCCGTCGGCATACCCCCGTTCGAGACGACGCTCACGCGGCACAGGCGATCCGCGCAGGTCGCCAGGAGCCACCTGCGTGAGTTCCTGCAGAGCGTTCCGGGCGGCAGGGCCCTCGCGGTGGACGGTCAGCTGGTGCTCGGCGAGCTGGTGGCGAACGCGGTGGTGCACGCGCGGGTGTCGCCCGGACGTGAGATCGCCGTTCGGTTCGAGGTGGTGTGCGACCACCTCCGGATCGAGGTCCACGACGCGAGCAGCGAGAAGCCCGCGATCCGGCGCACCGCCGACCCGGAGGACATGTCGGGGCGCGGGCTGTACCTGGTCGAGGCCCTGTCCCTCGAATGGGGTTACGGGCCCCGGCCCGAAGGCATCGGAAAGATCGTCTGGGCTCTGGTGAGCCCGAAGGGCGGTGCGGAGTGAGCAGGCTTTCCGGGGTTTCGTCGCGGTGCTTCTACTGCGGCGCGGGGCTGGGGAAGGCGTTGATCCGAAGCATCGTGGTGAACGGCCGGACGGTCAGTGTCCACCGGTGGCACCCGCGTCGTGCGGGGGAGGTGGTGGGGAGATGACCGCGCCTGAAGAGCACGGTGGATCGGGACTGGAAGCGGGCTGTCTGTACCCGTTCCCGGTGATCGTAGAAGTCCGGGGCATCACCGCACCTGCGTGTTTCAGCAAGTTGACGGACGCGATGGCCGCGCTGCTGCGGACGCTCGCCGTGCTTCCACTGAGCCCGGACCAGCACGGCTACTTCGCGGAGCTGTTCGGACCGTCGGAGGCGCAGACGGTTGGGCAGCGGCTCGCGACGCAGGGAGAGGTGCGGGCCCTGGCCTTCCTCGACCTGACCCCGACCCTGGTCCGCCTGTACCCCGCTGGTCCTGGAGCGGCTCGGTGATCCGGAGTTTGCGGGCCTGGCGGTACCGGGCGGCGACCTGGTGGCTGCTGGACGGCCAGTTCTCCTGGCCCGTTCGGGCAATCTCGCGCAGGCGCCGAGTTGCACACCGTGACGTCATGGCGTGGTGCGACGAGCCCGGCTTCACCGATGGCCAGCGGGCGCAGTTGATGCGGCGTATCCGGCGGGAGGAGACGGGCCGCGACGATCCGCTGATGGGCTTGACCGAGGCGGAACTGTTCCGGCGGATCTTCTCCTGCGACGAGCCGGGACGGGACCGCACATGACCTGATCAAGAACAACCGAACACGTGCCGGACCACCCCGGAACCTTGGCGGGAGAGGGGTGGTCCGGTGGGTCGGAACCCGATGCCGATGGTATCGGGCTCCTCGGCATGTCAGTGCACGGATGGCCCGGTTCGGTTCTTGACCAGGGGAGTTGAAGAACAGTTGGACGGGGACGACGACTTCGGTGCGGAGTTGGCGGCGAGCCTCGACCCTGACTCGTGGGCGTGGCTGCCGGGCGTGGACTACGCGGCCGGCTGGCGGGTCGCGAGGCAGACTGCGGACGAGCTGAACTCGCTCTTGGTTGCCTGCGGTGTGGACCGTGGGCAACTGCGAGCTATCGCCGACACTGACGCCCAGGGCGGTGCGCTGGTCCGGATCGAGGGGATCGCCGAGGGGTGGCTGAGCCTTGAAGAACTGTTGTGCCTGGCTGCTGCAATCCGTAGAGAGTCGCATTGAGTGGGTCTGGTGACCGCGAAAGCGTCCACCAGACCCGAGCGATCGGGAATTTTGACCTGAAGCAACTTGAGCAGCTATTCGATCTCGACGTACAGCGACTGCTGACCGGTCAGAACGTTCGTTGCCTAGGCATCCGCTGAATTTCTCCCCAGATATGGAACAGGGGTTAGTTGCTCAGCTCCAGGGTTTCTACGTAGCCCAGCTACTTCAGCGTCGGCCCACCCAGAAAGAGTTCCTGAAGCCCAGGATAGCTGTTCTCCAGTCCGCCCAGTGGCGAGGCTCCTAGCTGGGAAAAATTAGCGACGATCGCCGCGATGCTCACGGCCTGCCCAAGGGGACTGTCCTTGGCGATGACGTACACCCAGTCGGTCTCAGAAGTTGGCAGTGTCCGCGGGACTGTCACTAGACCATGCCCATAGAGTGCATCGCTGATCTTCTCGCAGAGCTCAGAACTGAGTCGGATTCTCTCGGGGGCCGCATACTTCTTGATGAACCTCATCGATACGCGTTTGACACCCGCATCGACCTCTACCGCGTTGGCGATCACAGTGAAATCCATACCTCGGCACTTTACTCCGTTGGCTACGGAGCTGTGTCTCGCCTTCGGAAATGATCGATGGTGAGCTTTTGGGTTGCTGTGCTTCCGGATGTGATCGGCGATCGCGCGGTTGGTGCGCGGGATGTTCGGCCGACCGACTCCGTCTTCGCTACCGTGTCGACATCCGCTTTGTGGACCTTGGTGCAGAGCGCCTGCTCTGATCCGCGACTCACCCGACTTCCCAGTTTTCCCTCTTCTGCGTCGCCGGTGCTCCCCAACCAATCGCTAAAGTCCGATCTGGTGCGCCTAAAGAACACTGATCCTGGCCTCGGTGCCTCAAACGGCAGAAGATCTACGCAGGTCTAGAACTGGACGATTCCCTGTTGCAGTATTCCGGCTGGTGTGTTCTTGATTCGAATCTCCGGAAGTATCAAATCGAGCTTCGCAAAGACGGCTCATTCATGCCGGAGTTCGTGATCTCATCCCTGAATCTCGCCCTTTCCTCGAGTCTCATCGATCCGCCGCCCCCACTCTTCGATGATGGTCTGGCCGTCAATCACCTTCTGCAGGGCAGACTGCAGGTCATTCATCAGCGGGCGCAGCTCCTTGCTCATTTGAGCTGCACCTTTGGCACCGTCGCGGAATACCTCAACCCCGCCCATGGCCTCCGCAGTGGCCTCGCACAGCCCCTTGATCGAGTCGAAGAAGTCACTGGCGGAATTTGAGGTCTCCTCGTCGAGGCCACCGTCGGCCACCGTTCGAATGAGTTGAATGATGGCCGGATCAATTTCAACCAATTCGGCGGCGTATCGGGAGCCAATCGCCGAGATATTCTCGACTGGCTTCTCAAGTCGCTCTCGCAGCTTCCTGTAAACTGCCAAACGTCCAGAAAAAGCCTTGCCGGCTGCATCGGATCGTTGGATCTCTTCGGCCGCCCAGGACATGTGAGATCCGAATTCCAATGTGGCCACGTTAAGGCTTGCGGCCGTACTGGCCCACCTAGGCATAGCCTCTTCGGCTGCTGCCATTATCTCAATGAAGCCAGGCTCGTCGTTCTCGTCTGCAATTCCTGTGAGCACTGGCCTGTCGACTGCAAGGGCGCGATCGACGATGTCGCTCAGCCGGACTGCGAGCTCGTTGATGGCTCGCCTATAGGCTGGTGAATCCTCGGATTCGAGTCGAAGTGCACGCCAGTCAACCCATTGTCGCTGCGTCAGGAGTGCCATAACCTCATCGCTCGAAGGGTCATCGATGAGCTTTGGCACATTCACGTAGTAAATTGGCAGAATCGAGGCGTCATCACGGGAATCAGGAAAGTGATTCCGAAAATTGCAGTATCAATTCGAAGCTTCCACTCGTCCCCCCATGAGATCGATTTACTGTCAACGAAGACCTTTAGCTCATTGCCAGTGATGATCTCGAACTCATTCCGAATGGCTTCCGCAAGGCGGAGGATGCGCCCGCCATCAAGATCGTTATCACGATGGGTGTAGGACCAGAAGCCTGACGGCTCATTGTCTGCCATGAGCAGAGGATAGAGGGGAGGCTGGACCGCGAGAAGCCGTTTACCCAAAGAGGGCGGTGGAGCGGTTTTGGTCGGTGTCCTGTCAGGTTTGGGGTCGGGCATGATCGGGGGGCCGTAAGCTGCTGCGGCTCGGTCAGGGCTTTTGGGCCTGACCGCAGTTTGGCCGAGTGGCCCCCCGGTCTTGCTCGATGCGGGCCCCGGGCCTGAGAGGTGGGTAAAACCGCGGAGCCGCCCGGCATCAGCCGTCGCGCGGCAGCCGGCGGGGAGGGGGCGCTTCTCTGTGGGCGGGCCAGGCGCCCGGCCCGGAACGGCCGCAAGGCCGCATGCCCGGCCGGGGCGGCTGGGGCCGCCCCCTTGAGTAAGTAGAGAAGGTTTGCGACAGGGTCAGCGGGCGGCTTCGGCGGGGCGGGCCTCGATGGCGTAGGTGAGGGCGGCGGTTTCGGCGCCGAGGCGGGTCTCTTCGAGGATGAGGGGAAGACCGGTGGCCCGGTCGTAGGTGGTGCGGTGGGTGACCAGGAGGACGGCGGCCTCGGAGAGCTTCAGGGCCTCGCGCTCGTCGGGCTGGGGGATGCGGGCGGTGACCCGTTCGCGCCAGGCGATGTCGTGGCCGGCGGCGGCGAGTGTCGCGTACGCCTCGGCCGGGGTGGCGGCGGGCTGCTGGGCGAGGGGGGTGGCCTCGACGCGTTCCATGGGGAGCAGCAGGCGGTGAAGGGCGCGGCCGCCGCCGGTGGGGTCGGTCAGCAGGCGGTCGCAGCCGAGCATGAGTTCGTCCTGGTCCATCTCCAGCAGTGGCGCGGTGATCGCGTCGGTGCGGGTCCGGTAGACGGTGGGCTCCTCGGCGTGGCCGAACCAGGAGTCGGTGGGCGTCGAGTAGGTCTTGCCTTGGGTGGTGACGGTCCGGCCCAGGGTGCCGGTCGGGCCGTGGACGGTGGGGCGGACGAAGGTGCCGCGGCCCTGCTTCACGTCCAACTGGCCCTCGTTGCGGAGCGCGGCGACGGCGAGCCTGACGGTCGGTCGGGAGACTCCGTACTTCTCGGCGAGGTCGGTCTCCGTGGGCAGCTGCGTGCCGGGTGGCCACTCCCCGGCGGCGATGGACTGTCGCATCGCCGCCGCTACCTGCTTGTGCAGTGCCTCGTTGCGGATGATCGCCATGGTGTTGACCCCTTGTGCGGGCGCCGGGGGTAGGGGGCCCGCTTCGTGTCGCGTCGTCTTCGAGAGTTCGGCTGTGGTCGTTTGCCCAGCTCGGGCCGCATGTCTAGGTCTGTCGTCAGTCGGTAGCCGTTAAACGTAAGCATGAATCGCTTGCGTCGAGGCGTCAAGGAAGGGCATCATCTCGACATCAAAGGTAAGTACGTTTGACGACTTACGTCATGCGGCCTTGGTGTCGGAGGAGTGTGCGCTCATGCAGTCCATTCCCGTTGATGGAACCCGGCTCGGCACGATGACCTGCATCGTTGCCCCCGAGGCGCGGATCGCGAACCGCGAGACCGGGGAGGTGCGCAAGGACCGGGAGGGGCAGACCGTCTACACGGTCGGGGTCGCGGTCCGGCAGGACGGCCGGCGGGCCTCGATCGTCGAGATCAGCGTGTCCGGTGAACCCGTCGGTGTGACCGAAGGCGTGCGGGTGCAGGTCACCGGGCTGACCGCCTTCTCGTGGGCGATGGGGGACCGGCACGGCCTGTCCTTCCGCGCCGACGCGATCACCCCCGTCCCCGCGTCGGCCCCGGCGGCCTCCCGGAAGGGCGGAGACGCCTGATGAGCGGCGCGACGCGGGTGAAGCTGCGCGGCCTGCTGCGCGAACTCGGGGACCTGGCCGAAGAGGTCGACCCGTTCGGCAGGGACGACGACGGTGCCCTGCTCTTCGACCACATCGCTGTCCTCGCCACCAAGGCCGTCGGCCAGGCGCGCGACCTGGAGACCGAGACCCACAACACGGCCTCGGAGAACGGGGGACGGCGATGATCGTGCTCCAGCTCCTCTGGGTGACGCTGCTGGCGGTGGTGCTGATCCTGCTCAGCGCGGCTCCGGGCCTGCGGCGCCACCACCCCTACGTGTGGTGGTGCCTGCTCGGCTATCCAGCCGCGGTCGTGCGGATCCGGGTGACCTGGCGTCGCCTGACCACGAACCTCGGCCTCGCGGTGGCCAAGCGCGCGGGGCGGGCGCTGATCGGGGACATGGTCGTTCGCGGCGACCCGCTGAGGCCGGACCCGCCCCGCCTGGGCATCCCGAAGTTGAAGCGGGGCGGCCTCGATGTCGCGGTGCGGCTGCACCCGGGACAGGTGCCGGAGCACTTCGTCTCCGCCGTGGAAGCCCTAACGCACACCTGGCGGGTCCATGCGGTCCGGGTCGTGTCGGACGAGCGCGGGTTCGTGACCCTGTCCGTGCTCGCCTGGGACCCGCTCCGCGCCCCCGTCGTGCCGTACCAGCTGAAGCAGCGTGTGCTGCGGGCGGTGGTCGGCCTGTTGGAGGACGGCCGGGCCTGGGTGGTCGACTTCCGGCGGGCGCCGCACTGGCTGATCGTCGGCGCGACCCGTTCCGGCAAGTCCACCCTGATCGCCTCGCTGGTGAAGGAACTCGCCCCGCAGCGCGTCGCCCTCTTCGGCATCGACCTCAAGGGCGGCATGGAACTGTCGCTCTTCGAGGACCGGCTGTCGGCGCTGGCGTCCACCCGGGCTGAGGCTTCGCGGCTCCTGGCCGAGCTGGTGGCCGAGACCGAGGCCCGGATGCGGTTGTGCCGGTCGGTCGGGGCGCGCTCGGTCTGGGACCTGCCGGCCAAGCTCCGCAAGATGCCCGTCGTCCTGATCGTGGACGAGGTCGCGGAGCTGTACCTGGTCGCGACCAGGGACGACAAGGCGGAGGTCGGGGAGATCTCCACCAACCTGCTCCGGCTCGCCCAACTCGGCGCGGCCCTCGGGGTCCATCTGGTCGTCGCCGGACAGCGGGTCGGTTCGGACCTCGGCCCCGGCGTCACCGCCCTGCGTGCCCAGCTGGCCGGACGCGTCTGCCACCGGGTGAGCGATCCGGGGACAGCGGAGATGGCGCTCGGCGACCTCAACAAGGACGCCCTCGAAGCCGCGCAGCGGATCACCCTCGCCGAACAGGGCGTCGCCATCACCGCCGACACCGACGGCCGATGGACCAGAGCCCGCTCCATCCACGTCACTCCCGACCAGGCCCGTCGGGCGGCCAGGAAGTACGCCCGGCTCGCGCCGATCTGGCCGGGCCTCCAGCAGGCGGACGAGCAGAGCGAAGGGGTCCACGCCTGATGGACATGGCCGCCGTCCTGATCGCCTTCCTGATCGTCGTCACCTACCTCCTGGTCCGCTCCGGCGAGCTGCGCCTCTGGCACGTCCTGCTCGTCGGCGTCCTCGGCATCCACCTCGACCGCGTGGGCTGGGCCGACCCCGTCGCCCGCGCCGTCACCTGGATCGTCCAGGGCATCACCCACACCGCCTGAAAGGCGTGATCACCGTGCCGGCCCACCCAACCTTCACCGGCGGCCCTGCCCTCGACCGCCGGACCGGCTCCATCCACCACCACGCCACCCCCGGCCGGACCGTCGCAGCACTGGCCCGGCCGGGGCCCGGCGAACCCTGGCCCTGGAGACACCCGCCATGACCCGCGCCAACCCGTACGACGACCCCACCGCACGCCGCGCCTTCCTCGACCAGGAGGCGCGGCTGCGCCAACTGTCCGACGTCGAAAGGGACTTCGTCCGGCTCGGCGAGCTGCCCGATCTGAACCGCTGGCTGGACCAGGTCCGCGCCACCGGCGGCTGCGCGGAACCTGTCCACCTCAGGGGGCACAGCACAACCCTCGACGCCGGGACCGGGGAGGTGCTGCGCCACTACTCGACCGAGGCCGAACCCGGTGGCCGGCTCTCGGTCCGCTGTCGCAACCGTCGGGCCTCCCGATGCGCCACCTGCTCGCGCGAGCACAGCGGCGACACCTTCCACCTGGTTCGCTCCGGCCTCACCGGGGGCAAGGGCGTCCCCGACACGGTTCGGACGCACCCGCGGCTGTTCGTCACCCTGACCGCCCCCTCGTTCGGTGCGGTCCACCGCGCGGGGGAGTGCCACAGGGCCCGTCGCCGGTGCTGCGAACACGGCGGTCGGCACGGCTGCGGCCGGCTCCACCCGGGCACGGACCCGCTCGTCGGACAGCCGCTCTGCGCCGATTGCTACGACTACCCCGGGCATGTCCTGTGGAACGCCATGGCCCCTGCGCTCTGGAAGGCGTTCCGCGACAACCTCTACCACCACCTCGCCACCCGGGCCGGCGTCGGCCGGTCGGAGGTACGCGCCTTGGTGCGCGTCTCCGCCGCCAAGGTCGCCGAGTACCAGAAGCGCGGTTCCGTCCACTTCCATGCGGTCGTCCGACTCGACGGCCCGGACGGTCCCGCTGCTCCGCCTCCTTCCTGGGCGACGGGGCCTCTCCTCCTGGAGACCGTCCGCTCGGCCGCCGCGGCCGTCGCGCTCCCGCCTCCCGACACGGCGGCGCACAGTGGGGGACGGCTGCGCTTCGGTACCCAGCTCGACGCCCACCCCCTGATGAAAGGGGACGGCGGGCGCTTTACGGACGACGCCGTGGCCGCCTATGTCGCCAAGTACACGAGCAAGAGCGTGGAAGCCGCGGGAGCGGTCGACCGCCGGATGGAGTCCCTGGCGGAGATCCGTGCCCTGCCCGTCAGCCTGCACGCCCGGGCACTCATCGCCACCGCCTGGCGCCTCGGTGGCCTTCCCGAACTGCAACACCTCCGCCTCCGGGCCTGGGCCCACATGCTCGGCTACCGGGGCCACTGCCTCACCAAGACGAGGGCCTTCTCCACTACATACGGGCAGCTCCGGGCCGCACGCGCCGAGCACGCCAGCGGCCTGTACGCCGACCGGGACAGCGAGACCGTGGTCGAGAGCGCATGGCGGTTCGCGGGAACCGGGCACACCCCGGCCGAAGCGCTCATCGCCGCCGGCATCGCCGAAGACCTCGCCACAACCCGGGAAGTCGCGCGCGAAGACGCGGAAGGTTCAGGCCGGTCCGGTGGGGCATGGTGACCGGCCCGGCACCTGTACCCCAAGGCTCCGTCGAGCGGGCCGGGATTCCGGGGCAGACGAAGGTGCCGGTCATCAGGAGCGAGATCGTCATCGTCGACGACGACGGCAACGAGGAGCCCTACGACCCCGCCAAGCACTGACAACGCCAGCCCCCGGCCTCGAGGACCGGTGGCTGCCGCACGACCGGCCGCTCGTGTCAGAGCTTGCTCGCGAAGTGGTCCTCCTTGACGATCAGCCGGTCCCGGTAGTCCTTGGGGATCATGAGGCGAAGCTTGATGGCGGGAGCCCGCTGACCCTTGACCTTGATTCGGGTGACCTCACACCGGACGCCCACCCTCAGGAGGTCTGCGGCCATGGCTTCGGTTCCGCCTTCCTCCCACTGCTGCCGGAACGTCTTCCCGTTGGCCACGTTCACCCACCGGTCCTCGGTGCTCTCGGGGTCGATCTCTCCGAGTTCGGTGATCAGCCTGTCCAGCGTCTCCTCCGCCTGCTCGCGCGTGAACCGGGTCTTGGAGTACCGGCCGCCGGGCTCCAGCTCCTTCATGTAGTAGGCGATGGACTCCTGGAGCTGCGCCACCTGCGCGCGTGCCTCCGCACCCCGCGCGTACTCGCGCACCTGCACGGGCTCGTCCCCGAGGACCGACAGCACGTCGACGACGAGCTTGGCGTTGATCGCGTCGGGGTTGGTGGCGCCCAAGCCCCCACCCTTGCAGCCCTGGCACCGCAGGTACTCGTACATCCGGTCCTTGACGCGGTTCCGCTGTTCTAGCATGTTCGTCTTGCAGTCGACGCAGACGAAGACCCCGAGGAACTTCGTGGCGCCACCGGGCCGACGCTGGGGCTGGCTCTTGCTGCGCTTGTCGAGATCCGCCTGGAGCTCGTTGAACTCCTCCTCGACGA
This sequence comes from Kitasatospora sp. MBT66, assembly GCF_000710405.2. Taxonomy (NCBI): domain Bacteria; kingdom Bacillati; phylum Actinomycetota; class Actinomycetes; order Kitasatosporales; family Streptomycetaceae; genus Kitasatospora; species Kitasatospora sp. MBT66. The sequence continues at coordinate 81,513 of NZ_JAIY01000007.1, forward strand.
AGACGGCCTCCGCGACCCGGATCGGCTTCCCGGCCTTGTCCAGGAGGAGCTTGGACCGGCGGGCACCGCCCTTCTTCTCCTCCTCCACCCGGTAGCCCATCAGGGCAGGGTTGCGGAGTTGGCGCAGGAGGGTCGTGGCCGTGAGGCCGTCGCTGACGAGGCCCGCGCGCTTCAGCAGCTTGACCATGCGGGTGGCGGAGATGCCTCGACGGGCCATGCGTCGGCACCAGTGCAGGGCCTTCCGCGCGTCCGGGTCGACAACGAGGACCACACTGCCGTTTTCGTCCTCGGCCGTGGTGTACCCGAAGGCAGGCTTGCCGACCAGCCAGGAGGACTGGGTCTTGGCGTAGTCCCAGAGGCTCGCGACCCGGGTACTCGTGTTGGTGGCCTCGATCTCCGCGATCCCGCCGATGAGCGTGACCAGGATCTTGCCGACGACGGTGGTCAGGTCGATCGAGTCGTTCTTGGAGATCAGGTTCTTCCCGTACTTCAGCGCCCAGTCGATCATGGTGTTCAGGTCGGACAGCCGGCGGATGAACCGGTCGAGCTTCCAGAACAGGAGCACGTCGAACTCCGGAGCCCGGTTGTTCAGCCAGTCGCCCAGTTGCTTGCGCTTCCACGGCGGCACCTTCGTGGCGGACACGTTGAGGTCGCTGGCGACGCCGACCACGCGGCAGCCCCGGTTCAGGGCCTCGCGGCGGAGGTCGAGCTCCTGGCGGACGGGAGAGGTGGTGTCTTCCGTCAGGACGGACAGCCGGACCGAGATCAGGGCCCGGGGCGCGTCGGTCGGTAGGGCGGCCTCGGCTCTCTTCAGCTCCCCGAGCAGGAGCAGATCCGCGGTGGTCCACTCGGCCTCGACCGTGTACGCCCTCTGCTGCGCCGCACGTGCCGTACGGGTGCGCTTCGCCATGTCGGTGACCCCTTCGACGGTTTTGGAACCGCCTCCATTTAGCCCCAGATGGACACGAGCATCCAGATCGGTCCGACCGGGAAGACGATGCTCCCGCTCACCGTGGTGAACAAGTAGCCGCAGAGGCACCGGAGCGCCCCCGTCGGATCCTTCCGGCGGGGGCGTTCGCGGGTCGGGGCGGGCGGGGGCGGAGCGAGGGGTGGGCGGGGGCGCGTACCCTTTGAGGTGTAAGAGTCCGGACAGTGGCGGGAAATCGCCGCCGCCGCGGACGGGGACCACTGACGAAGGACTGAGCGACCCTGGCACGCCGTACGCCCGACGGTCCGCCGCCCGCGCCGACGGTGCAGCGGATTCGTCTCCGCTACACCAAGCGCGGCCGGCTCCGCTTCACCAGCCACCGCGACTTCCAGCGCGCCTTCGAGCGCGCCCTGCGCCGCTCGGTGGTGCCGATGGCCTACTCGGCCGGCTTCACCCCGCACCCCAAGGTGTCCTACGCCAATGCCGCGCCGACCGGTGTGGCCAGTGAGGCGGAGTACCTGGAGATCGGCCTCGCGGCCCACCGGGACCCGGAGGAGCTGCGCGTCCAACTGGACGAGTCGCTGCCCGCGGGCCTGGACGTGATCGACGCGGTCGAGGTGCGGACGCCCAACTTCGTGGAGCGCCTGGAGGCCTCCGAGTGGCAGGTGCGGCTCGACGGTGTCGACCCGCAGGAGGCGGCCCGCGCGGTCGCCCTGTTCCTCGCCGCCGAGCGGGTCGAGGTCGAACGCCTCACCAAGAACGGTCTGCGGGTCTTCGACGCGCGCGGGGCGGTGGCGGCTCTTGAGCTCCTCCCGCCGCAGGTCGACGGCGGTGCGGACACGGAGGGCGAAGAGACCCGCGATGTTCGGACCGGGCGTCCCTGTGCGATACTGCGCCTGGTAGTACGACACGCCACACCCGCCGTACGACCCGACGACGTGTTGTCCGGTCTCCGTGCGACGGCCGACCTGGCGCCGCCGGTCCCCGCAGAGGTGACCAGGCTGGCGCAGGGGCCGCTCGACGAGGGGACCGGCACGGTGACCGACCCGTTGGCGCTCGACCGCGCCGCGGCCCAGGCCGGCCCTCTGGCGGCCGGCGAGCCGCGCGCAACCGCGTCCGCCTAGCGGGCGGAGGCCGGGTCCAGTTCCCCACTGGGCCCGCTGGTCCTCCAGGCCCCCGCTGCTCCCCAGGGGAGCGAGCGTCGTCGAAGCACAGGCCGGCCTCTTGCGGCCCGCCGACCCCGATGGTCGGTGGGCCCGAGGACCCCGTCCGGGAGCCACCCGGGGTTGGGGGACGGCGCAGCTTGGGAAAACCTCAGAAGACTGGTCAGACCAGAAGACTTTCGACACCCCGCCGAGGGCGGGGCGCCGAGCGAGACTACGAGCCCCTGTGCGGCCTCGCGTCCGCGCGGCGGCACCGTGAGAGGGTCCGGCCCGAGCATCGTCGTGATGCCGGCCGGCCACCGGTGTCGTGCCGTGCCCGGATGCGGAGCCCGGGGGCCTGACGGGAGATCCACCCGCATGCTCGATAACACCGATCCGCAGCAGCCTGCGACGGAACCGAACGACACCGCCGCGACCGGCGGCGACAGCGCGTCCGCCGCGCCGCCGCGCCGGCGCCGCCGCGCCGTGTCCCGCCCCGCGGGAGCGCCGCAGGGCGCCGCCACCGAGGCCGCCGAGACGGTCGTCCCGGCCGAGGCCGAGGCCACCCGTACGGTCGAGGCGCCGGTCGCCGAGACCGCCGCCGCCGAGCCGGCGGCGGAGAAGCCGGTCCGGGCCCGCCGCACCCGCAAGCGGGCCGAGGCGCCCGCCGGAGCGCCCGAGGCCTCCGCGATCGTGGTCACCGCGCCGGAGGCCGAGCAGGCCCCGGTCGCCGCCGCGAAGGCGAAGGCCCCCAAGGCGGAGAAGGCCGAGAAGGCCGCCGACAAGGCGGAGAGGGCCGAGAAGACGGAGACGGAGCCGGCGGAGAAGCCCGTGCGGGCCCGTCGGACCCGCAAGAAGGCCGAGCCCGAGGCCGCCCCCGTGGTCGAGGCGCCCGCCGCCGCTGAGCCGGAGGCCGTCGAGGCCCCCGCCGCCGCGGAGGAGCCCGCCGCCCCGGCGCGCCGTCCCCGCCGCCGCCGGGTGGTCGAGGCCGCCCCCGTGGTGGTCGAGGAGCCGGTGGCCGAGGAGGCCGAGCCCGAGGTCGAGGAGCCGGTGGC
>NZ_JAIY01000007.1:85089-105859 GCF_000710405.2 Kitasatospora sp. MBT66
GGCGCCCGCCGCCGTGGAGGCCCCGGCCGTCGCCGCCCCCGCCACCGGCCCCGAGGCCGAGGACGAGTGGGAGGACGGTCGCCCGTCGCGCCGCCGCCGCCGGGGTGGCCGTCGCCGCCGTCGCGGTGAGGCCGACGAGGAGGCCGAGGCCCCCGAGACCGAGCAGCCCGCCGTCGAGGAGCCGGCCGTCGCGGCCGCCGACGAGGACGACGAGGACGACGACGACCTGGCCGCCGGCCTGTCCTCCTCGCGCCGTCGCCGTCGCCGTCGCCGCCGCAGCGGTGAGGCCGGCGCCGTGGAGGTCGCCGAGACCACCGAGGACGGCGTCCGCACGGTGGTGAAGGTGCGCGAGCCGCGCCGCCGCTCCACCGAGCCGTCGTTCGACCCGGACGAGGTGCAGTCCATCAAGGGCTCCACCCGTCTGGAGGCCAAGAAGCAGCGCCGCCGCGAGGGCCGCGAGCTGGGCCGCCGCCGGGTGCCGATCATCACCGAGGCCGAGTTCCTGGCCCGCCGCGAGTCGGTCGAGCGCGTCATGGTGGTGCGCCAGAACGGCCAGCGCACCCAGATCGGCGTCCTCGAGGACGGCGTGCTCGTCGAGCACTACGTCAACAAGGAGCAGGCCACCTCGTACGTCGGCAACGTCTACCTGGGCAAGGTCCAGAACGTGCTGCCGTCGATGGAGGCCGCGTTCGTCGACATCGGCAAGGGCCGCAACGCGGTCCTGTACGCCGGTGAGGTCAACTTCGGCGCGCTGGGCGGCCACGGCGGCCCGCGCCGGATCGAGTCGGTGCTGAAGTCCGGCCAGTCCGTGCTGGTCCAGGTCTCCAAGGACCCGATCGGCCACAAGGGCGCCCGCCTGACCAGCCAGATCTCGCTGCCCGGCCGCTACCTGGTCTACGTGCCCGAGGGCTCGATGACCGGTATCTCCCGCAAGCTGCCGGAGAACGAGCGCGCCCGTCTGAAGCAGATCCTCAAGAAGATCGTCCCGGACGACGCGGGCGTCATCGTGCGCACCGCCGCCGAGGGCGCCTCCGAGGACGAGCTGACCCGCGACGTCCAGCGCCTCCAGCAGCAGTGGGAGGACATTCGGAAGAAGGCCGCCTCCGGCAACGCCCCGGCGCTGCTGTACGGCGAGCCGGACATGACCGTCCGGGTCGTCCGCGACATCTTCAACGAGGACTTCACCAAGGTCATCGTCTCCGGCAACGAGGCGTGGAGCACCATCCACGACTACGTCTCCAACGTGGCCCCGGACCTCGCCGGGCGGCTCCAGCGGTGGACCTCCGAGGTGGACGTGTTCGCCACCTACCGGATCGACGAGCAGCTGATGAAGGCGCTGGACCGCAAGGTCTGGCTGCCCAGCGGCGGTTCGCTGGTGATCGACCGCACCGAGGCGATGATCGTCGTCGACGTCAACACCGGGAAGTTCGTCGGCCAGGGCGGCAACCTGGAGGAGACGGTCACCCGGAACAACATCGAGGCGGCCGAGGAGATCGTGCGCCAGCTGCGGCTGCGCGACCTCGGCGGCATCATCGTGATCGACTTCATCGACATGGTCCTGGAGTCCAACCGCGACCTGGTGCTGCGCCGTCTGCTGGAGTGCCTGGGCCGGGACCGGACCAAGCACCAGGTGGCGGAGGTCACCTCGCTGGGCCTGGTCCAGATGACCCGCAAGCGGGTCGGCCAGGGCCTGCTGGAGTCCTTCTCCGAGCCCTGCGTGCACTGCAACGGCCGCGGTGTGATCGTCCACATGGAGCAGCCGAGCTCCCACTCCCACGCCCACACCGGTGGCGGCGCTGCCGCCGTCGAGGCGGGTGCGGGCGGCGGCAAGCGCCGTCGCCGGGGCAAGGGCGGCGCCGGGAACGAGGAGTCGCAGGTCGTCGAGGCGGTCGAGACCGCTTCGGTCGACGAGGTCGACGAGGCCGAGGACTTCGAGATCGTCGAGTCCGCGCCGGTCCGCGAGGAGATCGAGGGCCAGCTGGCGATCGAGGTGCCGGGCGAGGCCGAGGTCGTGGCCGAGCCGGTCGCCGCGGCGCCGGTCGTGGTCGAGGCCCCGGTGGAGGCTCCGGCCGCCGCCCCCGCCGGACGGCCCCGCCGTCGGGCGGTCCGCAAGGCGACGGCTCCGGCCGGTGCGCCGGGCGGGGCGGAGATCGTGGTGCTGCAGGCCAAGGCCGAGGCGGCCCTGGAGTCGGCCCTGGCGGCCGTCTCCCCGGCGGCCCAGGACCCGGCGGCGCAGACCCCGGTCGAGGAGCCGCAGGCCGCGCCGGCCGCGGTCGAGGAGGCCCCGGCCGAGGTTGTGGCCGAGCCGGCCGTCGCCGAGGTCCCGGAGGCCGCCGAGGCCCCCGCGGCCGAGGCCGCTCCGGACGCGACCGAGGAGCCCGCCGAGGAGGCGCCGGCCCCGAAGAAGCGGGCGGCCCGCAAGACCGCCGCGAAGAAGACCACCGCCGTCGCCGCCAAGAAGACGACGACGGCGGCGAAGAAGACCACCGCCCGCAAGACCGCCACCAAGCGGACGAGCGCGGCGGCCAAGAAGGCGGCGGCCGCCGAGGGTGATACGGCGGCCGAGTAGGGCCCGGTCCCGGGCGGAGAACCCTCCGCCCGGGACCCGTACGGGCCGGTTTGCCCCAGCGGCGACCGGCCCGTATTCTTGACCACTGGCGTGTCTACGCCTTGCTCCCGAGCACATCACCTCCCGGTTCTCGCAAGAGGACGACTCCCCGCGAGGGGGGACGGGGGAGGCCCCTGTGTCCGTACCCAGGTGGCTGGCATCGAGAGTTCCGACCGAGTTGGGAAAGTAGGTACCGCATGTACGCGATCGTTCGCGCAGGCGGCCGCCAGCACAAGGTCGCCGTCGGCGACGTGCTGGAGATCGACCGTATCGAGGCCAAGCCGGGTGACTCGGTGGAGCTCTCCACCATCCTGGTCGTCGACGGTGAAGCCGTCACCTCCGACCCGTGGGTGCTGGCCGGCGTGAAGGCTCACGCCGAGGTGGTCGACCAGACCAAGGGCGACAAGATCGTCATCCTGCGCTACAAGAACAAGACCGGCTACCGCCGCCGTCAGGGTCACCGCCAGCAGCACACCGCGGTGCGCATCACCAGCATCGACTCGGTCAGCAAGTAAGGGGATAGCGAAAAATGGCACACAAGAAGGGCGCAAGCTCTACTCGTAACGGCCGTGACTCGAACGCCCAGCGCCTCGGCGTGAAGCGCTTCGGCGGCCAGGTCGTCTCCGCCGGCGAGATCATCGTCCGCCAGCGCGGCACCCACTTCCACCCGGGTGCCGGTGTCGGCCGCGGTGGCGACGACACCCTGTTCGCGCTGACCGCCGGTGCTGTGCAGTTCGGCACCCGCCGCGGCCGCAAGGTCGTCAACATCGTGGCCGTCGAGGCCTGAGTCACACCAGACTCACAATGAAGGGTGGGCCGGAATGTTCCGGTCCACCCTTCATGCTTTACGCAGGTAGAACACTGACTTCTTCGCACTGGAGGCACAACCATGACCACCTTCGTGGACCGCGTCGAACTTCATGTCGCCGCGGGCAACGGGGGCCACGGCTGCGCCTCCGTGCACCGCGAGAAGTTCAAGCCGCTCGGCGGCCCGGACGGCGGTAACGGCGGGGACGGCGGCAGTGTCACCCTCACCGTGGACGCGCAGGTCACCACCCTGCTCGAATACCACCACTCGCCCAAGCGCAAGGCCACCAACGGCAAGCCCGGAGCCGGCGGCAACCGCACCGGCGCCCTCGGCCAGGACCTCGTCCTCCTCGTCCCGGACGGCACCGTCGTCCTGGACCGGGCGGGCAACGTGCTCGCCGACCTGGTCGGCCACGGCACCAGCTTCGTCGCCGCCCAGGGCGGCCGCGGCGGCCTCGGCAACGCCGCGCTCTCCTCCGCCCGCCGCAAGGCGCCCGGCTTCGCGCTGCTCGGCGAGCCCGGCGAGGCCCGTGACATCGTCATGGAGCTCAAGTCCGTCGCCGACGTCGCCCTGGTCGGCTACCCGAGCGCCGGCAAGTCCTCGCTGATCTCCGTGCTCTCCGCCGCGAAGCCGAAGATCGCCGACTACCCCTTCACCACCCTGATCCCCAACCTCGGCGTGGTCACCGCCGGCGACACCGTCTACACCATCGCCGACGTCCCCGGGCTCATCCCCGGCGCCAGCCAGGGCCGCGGCCTGGGCCTGGAGTTCCTGCGCCACGTCGAGCGCTGCTCCGTCCTCGTCCACGTGCTGGACTGCGCCACCCTGGAGCCCGGTCGCGACCCGCTGACCGACCTGGAGACCATCGAGGCCGAGCTCGCCGAGTACGGCGGCCTCGAGGACCGCCCGCGACTGGTCGCCCTCAACAAGATCGACGTGCCGGACGGCCAGGACATCGCCGACCTGACCCGCGCCTCCCTGGAGGAGCGCGGCTACCGGGTCTTCGAGGTGTCGGCCGCCTCCCGCAAGGGCCTGCGCGAGCTCAGCTTCGCCATGGCGCAGATCGTCGGCGAGGCCCGCGCGGCCAAGCCGCTGGAGGAGTCCACCCGGATCGTGCTGCGGCCCACGGCCGTCGACGACGAGGGCTTCACCATCACCGAGGAGGACGGCGCCTTCCGCATCCGCGGCGTCAAGCCGGAGCGCTGGGTCCGCCAGACCGACTTCTCCAACGACGAGGCCGTCGGCTACCTCGCCGACCGGCTGGCCCGCCTCGGCGTCGAGGACAAGCTGTGGAAGGTCGGCGCGCACGAGGGTGACACCGTCATCATCGGCGCGGAGGAGAACGCCGTCGTCTTCGACTGGGAGCCGACCATGGCCGCCGGCGCCGAGATGCTCGGCCGCCGCGGCGAGGACCACCGCATGGAGACCCAGCGTCCGGCCGTCGACCGCCGGCGCGAGAAGCAGAAGGGCCGGGACGCCGCCGAGGCCGAGTACCTCGCCTTCGAGGCGCTCTCCAGCGGCCGCCAGGCCTCCATCGAGGGCGACGACGAGGACAGCTGAGTCCCCGCCGCGAGCCTCGCGAGCCCCCGCCGCCCCGTCAACGGGCGGCGGGGGCTCGCGCGTTGACGGCGCGCCGGGCGGAGCGGCCCCGTCCCGTGCGCCGTCCGCGCTCCGTCCGGCGGCTGGAACACGGTGCGGGGCGGTCGGCCCGATCGCGTAGATTGCGGGGGAAACGGCCGGGCCGGGCCCGCCGCCAGCGCACCACACCGGAAGGGCGGGACCCGAGATGAGCGAGGACGAACTGCGGGCGGAGGTGCTGACCGCCCGGCGCATCGTCGTCAAGGTCGGCTCCTCCTCACTCACCACCGCCGCCGGCGGCATCGACGCCGACCGGGTGGACGCCCTCGTCGACGCGCTCGCCAAGGTCCGCACCCGTCCCGACGCCCCCGAGGTGGTGCTGGTCTCCTCCGGTGCCATCGCCGCCGGCCTCGCCCCGCTCGGCCTGGAGCGACGGCCCAAGGACCTCGCCCGCCAGCAGGCCGCCGCCAGTGTCGGCCAGGGCCTGCTGATCGCCCGCTACACCGCCTCCTTCGCCCGCTACGGGCTGCGCGTCGGCCAGGTCCTGCTCACCGCCGAGGACGCCAGCCGGCGCGCCCACTACCGCAACGCCTACCGCACCCTGGACCAGCTGCTGGCGATGGGTGCGATGCCGGTCGTCAACGAGAACGACACCGTCGCCACCGCCGAAATCAAGTTCGGCGACAACGACCGGCTGGCCGCGCTGGTCGCCCACCTCGTCCGCGCCGACCTGCTGGTGCTGCTCTCCGACGTCGACGGCCTCTACGACGGCGACCCCAGCCGCCCCGGCAGCAGCAGGATCGCCCGGGTCACCGGCCCGCACGACCTCGACGGCGTGGAGATCGGCAGCGCCGGCAAGGCGGGCGTCGGCACCGGCGGCATGGTCACCAAGGTCGAGGCCGCCCGGATCGCCACCGGCGCCGGCATCCCGGTCGTCCTCACCGCCGCCAGCCACGCCGCCGACGCGCTCGCCGGCCGCCCCACCGGCACCCTGTTCCTGCGCACAGGCAGCCGCTCCTCCGACCGGATGCTCTGGCTCGCCCACGCCAGCAGCCCGCGCGGCACCCTGCACCTGGACGCCGGGGCCGTCGCGGCCGTGGTCTCCGGCGGCGCCTCGCTGCTGCCCGCCGGGGTCACCAAGGTCGACGGCGAGTTCGCCGCGGGCGATCCGGTGGACCTTCTTGCCGAAAACGGCAACATCGTGGCGCGCGGACTGGTCAACTTTGATGCGAGGGAGTTGCCCCGCCTGCTCGGCCGGTCCACCCGGGACCTGGCCCAGGAGTTCGGCGCCGCCTACGAGCGGGAGGTCGTCCACCGCGACGACCTGGTCGTCCTGCGCGGCTGACCCGCCGTCGGACCGCCGGGGACAGGGGCTGCTCCGTGCGGGGAGCACGCCCGGCCACGGGCGAGGAGGGGCGCGGTCGGACCCGCGTCGGCCGGGGCCGGCGGGCACGACGACACGACATCGCCGAACAGGAGGCCGCCGGTGGAACGCAGGCGCGAGGCAGCGCTGACCGGAGGAACCGCGGGCCGACGGCTGACCAGCATCGACGGCGGCGGGGACGAGGGCCCCGCCGGACCGTCCGGTCCGCCGGAGGGTCCCGGCACGGTGCGCCGGCTCCCGACGGAGCGGCACACCGCGACCGAACCGCCCGCCGCGCCCGACCAGGCCCGGCTCTGGCACGTGGTGCTCAGCGTGGCCGGGCCGGTCACCCCGCTGACCGAGCTGCGGGCCGGGCTGGAGCGGCTGGCGCACGACCACTCGTTCTTCCTGACCGCCCGCTACGCCGCCGACCACGCCGAGATCCGCTACTGGGAGCAGGCCCGGGACCTGCACGACGCGGCGGCGATCGCACTGCGGCTGTGGGGCGAGCACAAGGCCACCGCCAAGCTGCCGCCTTGGGAGATCGTCGGCCTGGAGGTGGTCGACCGGGCGACCTATCACAAGCGGGTCGCCGAGGGCTTCGCCGGCCCGCCCCCGCAGCTGGGCGGCGTCCACCCCTACTGAGGGACCGCGGGTCCCGGCCGGGGCGCCGCGGGGCCGGGGCACGGCGTCTCACCGGGCGAAATGGGGCGGGGGAGCGGCGACGGCCTCCACTACCCTGGGGCGCATGAGCAGCGTCCCCGCCTCCGCCGACAGCCCCGTCCTCGCCGTAGCGCGCCGAGCCCGGGAGGCCGCCGCCGCGCTCGCCCCAGTGCCGCGCGCCGCGAAGGACGCCGCGCTGCGGGCGATCGCCGACGCCCTGGTCGCCCGCGCCGCCGAGATCACCGCCGCCAACGCCGAGGACGTCGACCGGGCCCGCGCGGCCGGCACCCCCGAGTCGGTGATCGACCGGCTCACCCTCACCGAGGAGCGGATCGCCGCCATCGCCTCCGACGTCCGCGACGTGGCCGGCCTGCCCGACCCGGTCGGCGAGGTCGTCCGCGGCTACACCCTGCCCAACGGCCTGGACGTCCGTCAGGTCCGGGTGCCGCTCGGCGTGGTCGGCATCATCTACGAGGCCCGACCCAACGTCACCGCCGACGCCGCCGCGCTCTGCCTGAAGTCCGGCAACGCCGTGCTGCTGCGCGGCTCGGCCTCCGCCTACCGCTCCAACAGCGCCCTGGTCGCCGTGCTGCGCGACGCCGTCGCCGGGGCCGGGCTGCCGGCCGACGCGATCCAGCTCGTCCCCGGCGAGAGCCGGGACTCCGTGCAGGAGCTGATGCGCGCCCGCGGCCTGGTCGACGTGCTCATCCCGCGCGGCGGCGCCTCGCTGATCCGCACCGTCGTCGAGGGCTCCACCGTCCCCGTCATCGAGACCGGCACCGGCAACTGCCACGTCTACGTGGACGCCGAGGCCGACCTCGCGATGGCCGTCGGCATCCTGCTCAACTCCAAGGCCCAGCGGGTCAGCGTCTGCAACTCGGCCGAGACCCTGCTCGTCCACCAGGACATCGCCGACGCCTTCCTGCCGCTCGCGCTCGCCGCGCTCGCCGCGGCCGGGGTCACCGTGCACGGCGACGAGGCGGTGCTCAAGGCCGCGGAGGGCACCGGCGCCACCGTGCTGCCCGCCACCGACGAGGACTGGGAGGCCGAGTACCTGTCGTACGACATCGCGGCCGCCGTCGTCCCCTCGCTGGACGCCGCCGTCGCGCACATCCGCCGCTGGACCTCCGGCCACACCGAGGCCATCGTCACCCGTTCGCAGACCGCCGCCCGCCGCTTCACCAAGCTCGTCGACTCGACCACGGTCGCTGTCAACGCCTCGACCCGGTTCACCGACGGCGGTGAGTTCGGCTTCGGCGCCGAGATCGGCATCTCCACCCAGAAGCTGCACGCCCGGGGCCCGATGGGCCTGCCCGAGCTGACCAGCACCAAGTACATCGTCACTGGTGACGGCCATGTCCGGGGCGAGGCGACGCAGACCGTGGGCGGCGCCGCCGACGCCGGCTGAACCCGCCCCGCCCGGGGCCCGGCGAGCCCGCCGTCACACGGGCGACGGACCAACTGGTCCGAGCCCCAGACAAATCGCCCGCCCGGTAATACGCTGAATCCGTGGCTGACGATGTGGGGGGCTTGCCGTACCCCGACGGTGCCGACCACGGTGGTGCGGACGACGAGTTCGCCACCGTGGTCTTCGACGAGGCGTTCGTCCGGTCCGCCGCCGTGCACGAGCCGACGGCCAAGGAGCGGCAGCTCGCCGCCGCCGAGGCCCGTCTCGAGCCGGACGCGGCCGGACCCGGCTGGGGCTTCGAACCCCCCGCCGCGGACGGACTGCCACTGGAGCTGCGCCCGTACCCGAGCCGGCTCGACGACGACCACCTCTATCCCGATCCGTGGTCCGGCCCCGGCCGGGCCACCGGACGGCGTTCGCGGCGCTGGCGCCCGGGCGGATTCGACCCGATCGGCGCCGGCCGCGGCCGGTACGTCGCCCAGCAGCGCTGGCACCGGCCGGTGGCCTGGGTGCTCGCCGTGATCATGGGCGTGAGCCTGGTCGCGGTGGCCGTCGCGGCGGTCTACCAGGGCGTGGGCGGGGCCGGCGGTACGCCGCAACGGCCCGAGTCCGGCAGCAGCAGCGCCGGGGTCGACCCGGCGCCGCCGCCGGCCGAACCGTCGCTGGTGGTCACCGGTCCGGCGGGCTGAGCCACTGCCCGGCGGGCGGGCCGGTCCGGCGCGCCCCGGGGCGGCTGCCACCGGTCACGGAGAGCTTCCGGTGATCTGCCGCAGGCCCCTCGTGGCGGAGCCGGGATGCGCCTTACCCTGGTGTCATGGGTGACCCGCGCGAGCCTCCGGAGGGTGCGCCCGACGGTGGTTCGGGGAACGAGGACGAGTACCGGTCCGTCGTGTTCGACGAATCGTTCGTCCGGGCTGCCCGGATCCAGGAGCTGTCCGCGCGCGAGCGGCTGTCCGGCTCCTTCGCCCGCGCCACCCGGCCCAAGGTCCGGCTGGGACCGCTGGGCAGCGTGCCCCGGCAGGCGCTGGCCCTGCTGCTGGTGATCCTGCTGGCGTTCGGCGCCGCCGTGTACTTCGGTGTCACCTCGCCGACCCGGCCCACCGCCCGGCCCCAGGGCAGCCAGCTCACCGTGAGCCTGGTGGCACTGAGCCCGGCCTCGTCGGTCCGGCCGGCGGCCGACCCGGCGAACCCCTTCACGACCCTGCCACCGGGCTACAGCGACGGCGCGGTCGGGCTGGGCACGCCCGCCGGGGCGGCCAGCGGCCACTTCTCCCGCGTCGAGGTGACCAAGGCCCTCGACACCGTGCAGCGCTACCTGGTGGCCTCCTCGCTGTCGCCCGCCGTGCTGGTGCAGGGGGCGACCGCGGAGGTGCGGGCCTTCGTCACGCCCGGTGAGCAGGCCCAGTTCGACGCGAGCGTGCTCCAGCCGACCGACGACCGGCACCACGCGCTGACCGGCTGGCTGGTCCGCTTCGACCCGGCGCAGGTCGCGCTGGCCGCCGACACCGTGAAGGTGGCCGGGGCGATGCGGATCGACGAGGCGGACAGCGGCACCCTGCGGATCACCACCGACCACACCTTCGTCTACGCGCTGAAGGCCGCCGGGGCACCCGCCGGGGCGCCGGTCACCCTGGAGACCGTGCGGCGGCAGCTGACCTTCGAGTTCGACCGGATCGACCTGGCGGCGGCGCAGCTGCGGCTGGTCGACTCGGTGCTGCAGGCCGGGCCGACGCCGTGCGACGGCTCGCTGGCCGGGGTGGTGCAGCCGGTGCTGGCCGGGGCGGATCCCGCCGCGCCGCCCAGCGGGCCGTCGGCGGTGGACCCGGGCAACCACGCCCGGCCGGCCTGGCAGGTGTGCGGGGTGCTGGCGGGGAGCTGACCGTCTCGGCCCCCGGCCGGACGGGTGGTCGTCGAGGGGGCGGAACCCCTCGTCGAGGGGGCGGAACCCCCGGCGGCCCCCGGTCGGGGTGACCGGGGGCCGCCGGGGGCTCGCCGCGGGGCCGGGGCCGGGCTCAGTTCGTCCCGGAGCCGCCGTCGCTGCCGCCGCTGCCGTTTCCGTTGGTGTTGCTGCTGCCGTTGCCGGAGCCGTTGCCGCCGGCGCGGGCCCCGGTGAAGGTGTCGCGGAGCTTGCCGCCGACCGTCGCCGCGCCGCCCGCGACATCGCGGATCAGGCCCATCAGCGGGTCCTTGCTCTCCTTCACCGAGGTCGTGTAGTGGTCGGCCGCCGCCCGCCACTGGTCGCCGACCGAGGTGTTCGGGTCGTCGGTGCGGCGCGGGTAGGCGCCGGCCAGGATGGAGCGGTAGTCCTCGCTCTCGGCCCACTTCTTCAGCTGGGCGACCCGGACCACCGCGAACGGGTGGCTCTGCGGCAGCACCTGCAGCAGCTTCAGCACGCCGTCGCGCAGGTCGCCGGCCTTCTCGTACTCCTCGGCCTGCTCCAGGAAGGCGTCCACGTTCATCTCGGCCAGGTTGTGGCCGCCGGCCAGCTTCATCAGCGCCCGCATCGAGGCCTGGAGGTCCTGCCCGGCGAGCAGGCCGGCCCGGTCGCTGGAGAGCTCGGCCTTGCGGAACCACTCCTTGAGCGCGGTGACGATCGCCATGATCGCCAGGTTGCCGAGCGGCACCCAGGCGATCCGGGCGGCGATGTTGGTGAGGATCATCAGCATCGTCCGGTAGACCGCGTGGCCGGACATCGCGTGACCGACCTCGTGGCCGATCACCGAGCGGAGCTCCTCCTCGTCCAGCAGCTCGACCAGACCGCTGGTGACCACGATCACCGGCGTGTCGATGCCGATGCAGAACGCGTTGACCGTCGGGTCCTGGCTGACGTAGAGGTCCGGCACCTTGTCGAGGTCGAGCACGTAGGCGGCGTCGCGCACCATGCCGTACAGCTCGGGGAACTGCCGCTCGGAGGTCTTCACGGCGGTGGCCAGGAACATCAGCCGGATCGAGCGCTCGGAGACCAGGCCGGCGAGCTTCTTCAGCACGTCGTCGAAGCCGGTGAGCTTGCGCAGCGCGACGAGCGCGGAACGGTCCGCCGGGTGCTCCCAGGCCCGGGTGGAGATCTCCGGGAAGCGCTGACGGCGCCGGCTCGGGGTCTTCGCGATCGGGTCGGTCATGGTGTGAGTACCTCCTGTCGACGGCGGCCCCGGCACCCCCGGCCGGCCCCCGCTGGTCCTTCGCCTGTAACGACTGTCTGTGCAACGTCCGTGGTTGCGTACTCGTCCCCGCGGCCACCCTACGGGTCGCCGTGAGCCCGTCCGGGGGCGGCTCGGGGAGCCCGTCCGGAGTCCGTCCGTGAGCCCGTCCGGGGCCCGTCGGTGCGGCGCGGACGGTGTCCTCGGGGGCGGTGGGCGGCCCCGGTGTGAGGGCGGTTTACCCTGAATGCCCGGGGAAAGCCGGGCCACCTCCGGCCGCGGCACCGAGCAGTCCGAGGAGCCCGCCGATGTCCACCGCCGCCCTTGTCAGCCTGGCCGCCCCGATCTCCGGTGAGAACGGCCCCGGGCTCTTCCTGCGGATCATCCTGATCGCCTCCTTCGTCGGTGTCGGCCTGCTCGCCTGGATCCTGCTGCGGGCCGGCCGCAACAACTGACCGGTCCCGCGGCGGGGCGTCCCCGACCGGGGCTCACGGCGGTTCAGACGTGGTGGGCCGCCGAGCGGTTGCCTTGTAACCCCCCGTACGATGACGGGTGGGCCCTCACCGGCCCGAACGACACCCCTGTCCGTCATCCGAGCCGAGAAGGTCCCGCCGACCATGAGCACTGCCGCCGCACTCCCTGTCCTGAACCTTCTCGCCAACGAGAGCGAGGGGGGCAACCACGACAGCCTCAACCCGTACCTGACGGGTGGCGCCGCGTTCTTCGTCCTTCTGCTGCTGCTCTTCGTGACCACCCGCTTCAACCGGGACCGCTGACCCGGACGACGGTGGCCCGGCCGAGGGTGGCCCGGGGTGCGCAACCGCCCCCGGGACGCCCGGCACCCGGCCGTTCCCGCACCGTAACGGGCGTCGCGTAAGGTGTGGCGCCATGGGAGAGCAGACCGGGAGTCCCGGTGTACCGGCGCCGGCGAAGCGTCGTCTCGGCGTCATGGGCGGCACCTTCGACCCGATCCACCACGGGCACCTGGTCGCGGCCAGTGAGGTCGCCAGCGCGTTCCACCTGGACGAGGTGATCTTCGTCCCGACCGGGCAGCCCTGGCAGAAGAGCGACCGCGAGGTCACCCCGGCCGAGGACCGCTACCTGATGACGGTCATCGCCACCGCGGAGAACCCGCAGTTCTCGGTCAGCCGGATCGACATCGACCGCGAGGGGCCGACCTACACCGTCGACACCCTGCGCGACCTGCGGGCGCTGCACCCGGACGCCGACCTCTTCTTCATCACCGGAGCCGACGCGCTCGCGCAGATCCTCTCCTGGCGCGACTCCGAGGAGCTCTTCTCGCTCGCCCACTTCATCGGCTGCACCCGGCCGGGCCACGTTCTGACCGACGCCGGGCTTCCGGTGGGTGGGGTCTCCCTGGTGGAGGTCCCGGCGCTGGCCATCTCCTCCACGGACTGCCGCGACCGGGTCGCCAAGGGGGAGCCGGTCTGGTACCTCGTCCCGGACGGCGTGGTCCGCTACATCGACAAGCGGGCGCTCTACGCGCCGCACCGGACCTGATCCCGGAGGGGCCGACGGATGAGCGAGCGCAGGGGACCGCAGGGGCAGCAGCCCGGGCAGCCGGACGACTGGTCGACCGGGCAGTACCCGCCGTACCAGCAGCAGGGCGGCTACGAGCAGCAGCAGTACGACCAGTACGAGCAGCAGCCGGGGATCTACGAGCCGTCGGGCCAGTACGAGTCGTCCGGGCAGCACGACCCGTCGGGTCGGTACGAGCAGCCCGGGCAGCACCAGCAGTACGACCAGTACGGGCAGCCGGTGCCCTCCGCGCCCTACGGGCAGGGCCAGTACGGCTACCAGGACCAGTACCAGCAGCAGGGCTACCAGCAGGGTTACGGCCAGGGCTACGAGCAGGGCTACGAACAGCCGCTGGAGCAGCCCGGCCAGTACGGGCAGCAGCCTGCCCAGGGGTACCAGCAGCAGGGCGGCTACGGCTACCAGGACCAGTACCAGCAGCAGGGCTACCAGCCGTACGAGCAGCCGCAGGCGCCCGCGCAGTCGCAGCCGCAGGCGCAGTCCCAGGGGCGGGCCGAGTCGCAGCCCCCGGCGCAGGCGTACACGACCGCTCCGATGCCGGCCGTCGTCGAGCCGGAGCCGGCCGCGCCCGCCGCCCCGGTGACCCCGCGCGGCCGGGTGCCGCGTCCCGCCGCCGCCGAGCCGGCCGCCCCCGCCCGCCCCGAACCGCCGTCCGAGCAGGTCGGCGGCTCCCGCGCGACCCGGTCCAGGACCGCCGGCGGCTCCGAGGACAACTACGCCACCGGCGAGTTCACCTTCGTCGACGAGGAGGAGGCGGAGTCCGAGGACGTCATCGACTGGCTCAAGTTCGCCGAGTCCCGCAGCGAGGTGCGCGCCGAGCGCCGCCGCAAGCTCCGCAACCGGCTGATCGGCCTCGTCGCGGTGGCCGCGGTCGCCGGTGCCGGCGCCGGGGGCTACCTCTGGTTCACCCGCGACAAGGGCGACTCCGCGACCGCCGCCGCCGGACCGCGCCAGGTCAACGTCGTCCACCTGCGCGACCTCCAGGGCAAGGTCTCCAGCGCGCTGCTGGTCAACGACAGCGCCGGCAAGAAGGGCACCGTGCTGCTCCTGCCGGACACCCTGCGGCTGCCCGGCCCCGGCGACCCGCCGGTCACCACCGTCGGCCAGGCCATGGACTCCCTCGGCGCCTCCGGCACCCGGGACGGCCTGACCACCGTGCTCGGCGCCCCCGTCGCCGGCACCTGGCGGCTCGACACCCCCTACCTGGAACTGCTGGTCACCCAGCTCGGCGGCGTCCGGGTGGACACCGACGCCGAGGTCCACGAGGGCGGCCGGCCCGACGGCAAGGTGCTCGCCGCCGCCGGCAAGAACACCCTGCTCGGCGGAAAGGCCGCGGTCGGCTACGCCACCCTCCAGAACGCCGGCGAGAGCCGCGACGTCCAGCTCGCCCGCTTCGGCCAGGTGATGGACGCGGTGGTGCGCACGATGCCGGTCGTGTTCAAGGACGCCAAGGACGACGTGCACCGGATGAACGCGGTGCTCGACCCCTCGCTGCCCGAGGACGCGCTCGCCGGAGTGCTCGCCCAGCTCGCCCAGCAGTCGAAGGACGGGCACTTCGGCACCGCCACGCTGACCGTCAAGCCGGACGGCTCGCTGGACGAGGCCACCGCCGGCAAGCAGGTCAAGGAGGTGCTCGGCGGTACCGTGAAGTCCGCGACCAGCACCGACGCGCCCGCCCGGGTCTCCGTCCAGGACGCCTCCGGCAACGACCTGGCGGCGCCCGCCGCCCAGGTCCAGGTGGTCAACGCGGGCCTCACCTTCGTCCCCGGCGGGGCCAAGACCGCGCCGCAGGCCGCCAGTGAGATCCGCTACACCGACGACGCGCGTCAGGCCGCCGCGAAGTCCCTGGCGACCAGCCTCAACCTGCCGGAGACGGCGGTGAAGAAGGTCGCCGACGCGCAGAACGCCGACCTGGTCGTGGTGCTCGGCAAGGACTACGCGCCGCCGAAGGCCCCGTAGCCCCGCCGCCGGACGGGGCGCCCGCACGCCTGTGCGATCCGCGCCCCGTCGGCCCCGGCCCGGCCGGTCCCGGAAAACGGTTCCGGGGCCGCCGGGGCGGCGTGAGATCCTGGAAGGCGATCCCCGCGCCCCGTGCGCCGGGCGACCCCAAGCAGCCGAGCCGGAAGTACATCGTGACCGCCACTGAGCACAGCCAGGAACTCATCAACGTCGCCGCCCAGGCGGCGGCCGACAAGCTGGCCCACAACATCGTCGCGTTCGACGTCAGCGAGGTGCTGTCGATCACCGACGCCTTCCTGATCGCCTCCGCGAGCAACGACCGCCAGGTCCGTTCCATCGCCGAGGAGATCGAGGACCAGCTGCGCGAGAAGCTGGACATCAAGCCGGTGCGCCGCGAGGGCGAGCGCGAGGGCCGCTGGGTCCTGCTCGACTACCTCGACATCGTCGTGCACGTCCAGCACTCCGAGGAGCGCTCCTTCTACTCGCTGGACCGCCTCTGGAAGGACTGCCCCGAGCTGCCGCTGCCGGAGGACGCCATCGCCTCCCGCAACCGCCCGGACGCCCACACCGACGCGGCCGGCAACGCCCTGGCCCCGGCCGAGCAGGCCCCGGCGGACGACTTCGGCGCCGAGGACTACAGCTGAGCCGGGAGGCGCGAGGTCCGCGCATCGTCCTCTGGCGACACGGCCAGACCTCCTGGAACCTCGAATCGCGCTTCCAGGGCACCACGGACATCGAGCTGACCGAGGAGGGCGTGCTGCAGGCGCGGCGCGCCGCCCGGATGCTCTCCGGCCTGCGTCCGGACCTGCTGGTCTCCTCCGACCTCTCGCGGGCCCGCCGCACCGCCGACGAGCTGGCCGAGGTGACCGGCCTGGACGTGCAGCACCACGAGGGCCTGCGCGAGACCTATGCCGGTTCCTGGCAGGGGCTGACCAACGCGGAGATCCGCGCGCGCTTCCCGGGGGAGTTCGCGGCCTGGTCGCAGGGCGAACCCGTCCGGCGCGGCGGCGGCGAGCTCGCCACCGAGGTCGCGGACCGCGCGGTGCCGGTGGTGCTCGACGCGGTCGGCAAGCTGCCCGAGAACGGCACCCTGGTGGTGGTCAGCCACGGCGGCACCATCCGCACCGTGCTGGGGCGGATGCTCGGCCTGGAGCCGGAGCTGTGGGAGTGCTTCGGCGGGCTCTCGAACTGCTGCTGGTCCGTGCTGGGCCTCGGCACGCGGGGCTGGCGGCTGCTGGAGCACAACGCCGGCACCCTGCCGCAGCCGGTCATCGGCGACGACACCTGAGCGGTCCGGACACCGTCCGGACGGTGTCCGGGTGGTGCCCGGGCACGGTCGGGACGGTGTCCGGGCGATGTCCGCGGCGGTGTGCCCGGTGAGGGCGCGGAACGGGTGCGGAACGGGTGCGGAGCGGGGCCGGGAAGGGCGGATTTCGCAGTTCCGGGTCCGACCGGTTAGAGTTTTCCTCGTTCGCACGGAGGGAACGCGGCCCGGAAGGGAAGCGGGAGATCCGGACGACGAGGGGCTGTAGCTCAGTTGGTAGAGCGCTTGCATGGCATGCAAGAGGTCCGGGGTTCAATTCCCCGTAGCTCCACTCCGCACCCGGAGTGTTCCCTCAGGAAACTTTGTGTGTCGCGGGGCTGTAGCTCAGTTGGTAGAGCGCTTGCATGGCATGCAAGAGGTCCGGGGTTCAATTCCCCGTAGCTCCACAGACGAACGGAAGGCCGTCACCCTCGGGTGGCGGCCTTCGGTCGTTCCCGGGGCGGTCGCGGCCGGTGGGTTCGGTTCAGGTGGCGGGCTCTGTTGAGCTGGTGGGCTCTGTTCAGGTAGGGGCCCGGCTCAGCCGACCGGCCCGGTGAACCGGTGGCCGCACGGGGCGGTCCAGCCGCCCGGAGGCAGCGTCGACAGCCGCTCGACCCGGGCACGGTCCTCGGGCCCGTCCGGCGTGTAGACCGCCACGTACGCCTCCGGCACCCCCGGGATCGTCAGGTACGTCGCGTTCAGCCGCATCACCCCCACCTGCGGATGCCGGAACACCTTCAGCGCCGTCCGCCGCGTCGACACCTCCTGCCGGGCCCACAGCTCCCGGAACTCGGCGCTCGCCCGCAGCAGCGACCGCACGTACTCCTCCCAGAGCGGCTCCCCGACGTGCTTGCCGTACGCGCCGCGCAGCACCGCGACCATCTGCGGCAGCTGCTCGGCCCGGTTCAGGAAGGGATTGCAGCACTCCGGGCTGGTGACCGTGCACCAGAGGCTGTTGAACCAGCCGTCGCCCGTGCGGGGCCGGCTCGTGGCGAACAGCGCCTCGTAGGCGGTGTTCCAGGCCAGGACGTCGAACCGGCTGTTGGAGACGGCGGCCGGCAGGGGCGCCAGCGCGTCCAGGATCACCTGGGTCGACGGATCCAGCACCGGCGGGTCCGGGTGCGCCGACGGGCGGACCGCCACCCCGGCCAGCCGGAACAGGTGCTCGCGCCCGGTCGCGTCCAGCAGCAGCACCCGGGCCACCGCCGTCAGCACCTGCGCGCTGGCGTTGATCGGACGTCCCTGTTCCAACCACGTGTACCAAGTAACCCCGACGCCGGCGAGCTGGGCGACCTCCTCGCGGCGCAGCCCCGGGGTGCGGCGGCGCAGGCCGGGCGGCAGGCCGACGTCCTCGGGGGAGACCCGGGCGCGGCAGGCGCGCAGGTACTCGGCCAGCTCGGTGCGGCGCCGGTCGCGTCCGGTGCGGCCTTCGTGCCGGGCGGCGCGGGTGGCGGGGGCTTTGGGGACGGCGGGGGCGGGCTCGACGGTGCCGGGGGTGTCCACGACGGTCATACCCGCCATGGTGCCGCAGCCCGGTGGGGCGCAACAGGTGCTGCCAGTACCAGGATCCGCAGGCTCTAACCACTGGTACCAGGATCCGGCGAGGCTCGGTCCATGACCGATCTCCAGACCCGACGCGGCCCGGTCCGGACCGCCCCGCCGACCGGCGCGGCCGGTGCAGGGACCGGCACGGCCGCTGCCGCCAGGCCCGGACCGCTGCTCGCGCTCGTCCTCGGCGGCCAGTTCATGGCCGTGCTCGACACCGCCATCGTCAACGTCGCCGTGCCGACCATCCGCACCGACCTGCACGCCTCCGGCGCGGCCCTCCAGTTCGTGGTGGCCGGCTACACCATCGCCTACGCCGTGCTGCTCATCACCGGCGCCCGACTCGGTGCCCGGTACGGCTACAGCCGGCTCTTCCAGTCCGGCCTGGCCGCCTTCACCGCCGCCTCGCTGGCCTGCGGGCTCGCCCCCGCCACCGGCTGGCTGATCGGCTTCCGGCTGCTCCAGGGCGCCGGGGCGGCCCTGATGGTCCCCCAGGTGATGAGCATCATCCAGCGGACCTTCACCGGCCGGGCCCGGCTCCGGGCCCTGGGCCTCTACTCTGCCGTGCTCGCCGGTGGAATCGCCGCCGGCCAGGTGCTCGGCGGCCTGCTGGTCAGCGCGGACCTGTTCGGCTCCGGCTGGCGCCCGGTCTTCCTGGTGAACCTGCCGATCGGCCTGGTGCTGCTCGCCGCCGGGGCCCGGCTGCTGCCCGACCTGCCCGGTGACCGGGAGCGCGGCTTCGACCTGCCAGGCCTGCTGGTGCTCGGCGCCGCCCTCGGGCTGCTGGTGGTCCCGCTGGTGCTCGGCCACGAGCTCGGCTGGCCGCTCTGGGGCTGGGCCATGCTCGGCGCGAGCGCGCTGATGTTCGCCCTGTTCGCGGTCGTCGAGCGGCGGATCGCGCGGCGCGGCGGACAGCCGCTGATCAACGGACGCGTCCTCGGAGCGGCCGGTCTGCTGCCGGCCGTCGGCGCGGTGTTCCTGATCATGCTGGCCTTCGCGGGCTTCATGTTCTCCTTCGCCCTGCACCAGCAGACCGGGCTCGGGCAGAGCGCCCTGCGGGCCGGGCTCTGCTCCGCCCCGATCGCGGTCGGCTTCGGCGTCGCCAGCCTGTACTGGCAGCGGCTGCCCCGGCGCCTGCACGGCGTCCTGCCGCCGCTCGGCACCGGACTGCTCGCCGTCGGCTACCTGGTGCTCGGCCGGATGCTGGGCGACGGGTCCGGGGTCGGCGCGGCGCCGCTGCTGCTGACCGCCGTCCTCGGGCTGCTCGCGGGCTTCGCCTACGCGCCGCTGTTCGGCCGGGCGCTCGCCCGGGTGGCGCCCGCCGACGCGGCGGACGCCAGCGGGCTGGTGGTCACCGCCGTCCAGCTCGGCCAGGTGGTCGGGATCGCGCTGCTCGGCTCGGTGTTCCTCGGCGCGGTCCACCTGCCGGTGTCCGCCCGGGGGTCCGGGCACGCGCTGCTGGTGACCACGGTCGCGATCGGCGGGGTCGTCGCGCTCGCCGCCGGCTTCGCCGCCCGGGC
This sequence comes from Kitasatospora sp. MBT66, assembly GCF_000710405.2. Classification (NCBI taxonomy): domain Bacteria; kingdom Bacillati; phylum Actinomycetota; class Actinomycetes; order Kitasatosporales; family Streptomycetaceae; genus Kitasatospora; species Kitasatospora sp. MBT66. The sequence goes on from NZ_JAIY01000007.1 coordinate 104,539, forward strand.
GGGGCGGGCGGACAGGCGGGAGGGGCGTCGGGAGGAGCATCGGGAGGAGGGTTAGGGCGGGCGTCCGTGCGGGGCTCGGGCCGCGGTCGCGCCGGCGTCCGCGCGGGCCCTGCGGGAACGGATTCGTGGAGCACCCCCCGGACCGTGTAAAGTAAGTGATGTCGCCGAGGGAAACGGAACGAAACCCCCGGTGACATCGCAGGTCGAGGGGCTGTAGCTCAGTTGGTAGAGCGCTTGCATGGCATGCAAGAGGTCCGGGGTTCAATTCCCCGTAGCTCCACAGGAATCGAAGGCCGTCTCCCGGAAACGGGGGGCGGCCTTCGGCGTTCCCGCGGCACAGTCGGGGTCTCGGGGCTTCGGGGCCTCGGGGCCGGTTCGACGTCGGCGAACCGGTGCGCGGCCGGTGCGGCGGCCGGTGCACGACCGTGCGGCGACCGGTTTCGGTGACCCCCCGACGACGGCCCCCGGCGGACCGCTACCGTCGGAGCCATGGCCGATCTGGAGCGCAGGCGCAACGAGGAACTGGCCCGGATACTCCACCAGCTCGGCTGGAGCCCGGAGCGGCTCGCCCGCGAGCTCAACCTCACCCTCCCGGCCCGGCTCGCGATCAGCTCCACCGCCCCCTACAAGTGGCGGGACCGGGGCATGGTCCCGCGCAGCCCCCACGACCAGGCCGTCTGCGAGGTGTTCAGCCGCACCCTCGGCATCGCCGTCACCTACGAGCAGCTCTGGGGCCGGATGGGCGGCCACCGCGGCGCCAAGATCCTCTCCCCGCGCCTGCTGACCGACCCGTGGACGGCCGACACCGCCCAGACCGCGCTGCGCGAGACCGCCGCCGACGCCGGGCCCGTCCGCCTCACCGACCTCTTCCGCGGCGCCGACCTCGCCGAGGCCGCCCGTCGGCTCACCACCCCGCCCCCGGCCCTCGGCGGCGACGGCGCGCTGCGCGTCGACCCCGCGCTGGTCGGCGAGCTCGCCGCCTCCCACCGCAGCAAGCAGCGGCTGGAACGGTCCTGCGGCGGCGGACTCGTCCTCGGCCCCGCCCGCGCCGAACTGGCCATGGTCACCAAGCTGTTGGAGCTCGGTGCCTACGACGAACCGCTCGGCCGGGCGCTGTACGGCGCGGCCGGCCGGCTCGCCCGCCTCGCCGCCTGGGCCGCGTACGACCTCGGCCACGACGCCACCGCCCAGCGGGCGTTCGCGGCGGCGCTGCGCGCCGCCCACCTCAGCGGTGAGCGGCGGGCCGGGGTGGCCGTGCTCGGCGGCCTCGTCGTGCTGGCCACCGGGAGCGCGGGCGGGCGGGGGCTGGACGCGGTCACGG
>NZ_JAIY01000007.1:106256-236773 GCF_000710405.2 Kitasatospora sp. MBT66
GGCGCGGGCGCTCGCCGCCGGGATGCAGTCGGAGCGGGTGGCGCGGGCGCTGCGCGGGATCGACGCGGCGTTCCGCTCGGCAGAATCGGCAGAATCGGCGGAGTCGGCGGTGCCCGGGTCGTCGGTGTGGCTGTCGGTGCCGGGGGAGTCGGGGTCGGGGGAACCGGGGGCGGCGGTGGTCGTGGCGGCGGTCGCCGGGCCGGGCGGTGCCGCGGTGGAGGTGCCGGCGGGGACCGGCGCCTGACGGGCGCGCCCGTGGTCTCCCCCGGAGGCGCCCGACCCCTTGCGGTACCCTGAGCCCATGCGAACCGCGCGCCTGCTCCTTAGTCGGCCGCGCTGACCAGGACCGGCCACGCCCCAGGGCGGAGCCGGAGTCGGCGTGGCACCCCCTCCTGCGAGGGGCTTTTTTGTTTTCCGCCCGGCTCACCGCCCGGCACCGTCCGGGCCCCGGTCCGGACACCCCGCCAACGTCGCCGGCCCTGAACGCCGGTTCGCCAACTGACATCGATGGAGCTTTAAGGACCATGAGCGAGACGACCCCTGCGTCCGGCGCGGCCGACACCGCGACCGCGCCGTTCCGGTACAGCGCCGCCCTGGCGGCGGAGATCGAGTCCCGCTGGCAGGACATCTGGGAGAAGGAGGGCACGTTCCACGCCCCCAACCCGGCCGGCGACCTGGCCGATCCCGCCGCCGCCGACGTCGCCGCGAAGCCGCACAGCTTCATCATGGACATGTTCCCGTACCCGTCGGGTGCGGGCCTGCACGTCGGCCACCCGCTGGGCTACATCGCCACCGACGTGTTCGCCCGCTACCAGCGGATGAACGGCTACAACGTGCTGCACACCCTGGGCTACGACTCGTTCGGCCTGCCCGCCGAGCAGTACGCCGTGCAGACCGGCACCCACCCGCGGGTGTCCACCGAGGCGAACATCGCCAACATGCGCCACCAGCTGCGCCGGCTGGGCCTGGGCCACGACCCGCGCCGCTCGATCGCCACGATCGACCCGGAGTACTACCGCTGGACGCAGTGGATCTTCCTGCAGATCTTCAACTCCTGGTACGACGAGCAGGCCCACCGGGCCCGCCCGATCTCCGAGCTGGTCGCCGCCTTCGCGGACGGCACCCGCGAGGTCCCCGGCGGCCGCGACTGGGCCGCGCTGAGCGGCGCCGAGCGCGAAGAGGTGCTGGGCGACTACCGGCTGGCCTACGCCAAGGAGGTGCCGGTCAACTGGTGCCCCGGCCTGGGCACCGTGCTGTCCAACGAGGAGGTCACCGCCGACGGTCGCTCCGAGCGCGGCAACTTCCCCGTCTTCAAGTCCAACCTGCGCCAGTGGATGATGCGGATCACCGCCTACTCCGACCGGCTGATCTCCGACCTGGACCTGCTGGACTGGCCCGAGGCGATCAAGCTGCAGCAGCGCAACTGGATCGGCCGCTCCGAGGGCGCCCGGGTCGACTTCGCCGTCGGCGAGCGGAAGATCACCGTCTTCACCACCCGCCCCGACACCCTGTTCGGCGCCACCTACATGGTGCTGGCGCCCGAGCACGACCTGGTCGACACCATCGTGCCCGCCGCTTGGCCCGAGGGCACCCCCGAGGCCTGGACCGGTGGCGCCGCCACACCCGCCGAGGCCGTCACCGCCTACCGCGCCGCCGCGGCCGCCAAGTCCGACGTCGAGCGCCAGGTCGAGGCCAAGGTCAAGACCGGCGTCTTCACCGGCGCCCACGCCGTCAACCCCGTCAGCGGCGAGCCCGTCCCGGTCTTCATCGCCGACTACGTGCTGATGGGCTACGGCACCGGCGCCATCATGGCCGTCCCCGCCCACGACCACCGCGACTTCGCCTTCGCGCGCGCCTTCGAACTGCCGATGCGCTGCGTCGTCGAGCCCACCGACGGGCGCGGCGAGGACCCGGCCGGCTGGGACGACGCCTTCGACACCTACGACTCCGTCATCGTCAACTCGGCCCACACCGAGGGCACCGAGGACGGCATCTCGCTGAACGGCCTGGGCGTCGTCGAGGCCAAGGCCGCCGTCACCACCTGGCTGACCGCCCGCGGCATCGGCGAGGGCACCGTCAACTACCGCCTGCGCGACTGGCTGTTCAGCCGCCAGCGGTACTGGGGCGAGCCCTTCCCGATCGTCTACGACGAGGACGGCGTCATGCACGTGCTGCCCGAGTCGATGCTGCCCGTCGAGGTGCCGCAGGTCGACGACTACTCGCCGCACACCTACGACCCGTTCGACTCCACCTCCACGCCGAAGACCCCGCTGTCCCGCAACGAGGACTGGGTCAACGTCGAACTGGACCTGGGCGACGGCGTGAAGACGTACCGCCGCGAGACCAACACCATGCCCAACTGGGCCGGCTCCTGCTGGTACGAGCTGCGCTACATCGACCCGTCCAACCGCGAGCAGGTCGTCGACCCCGCCAACGAGCAGTACTGGCTGGGCCCCACCGAGCAGAAGCCCGGCGGCGGCGCCGACCTGTACGTCGGCGGTGCCGAGCACGCCGTCCTGCACCTGCTGTACGCCCGCTTCTGGCACAAGGTGCTGCACGACCTGGGACACGTCTCCTCCGTCGAGCCGTTCCACAAGCTGTTCAACCAGGGCATGATCACCGCCGACGTCTACCGCGACGAGCGCGGCTTCCCGGTGCCCGCCGCCGAGATCGAGGAGCGCGACGGCCAGTACTTCTGGCAGGGCGAGCCGGTCAAGCGCGAGGCCGGCAAGATGGGCAAGTCCCTGAAGAACGCCGTCGCCCCCGACGAGATCGCCGACGAGTACGGTGCCGACACGCTGCGCCTGTACGAGATGTCGATGGGCCCGCTGGACGTCTCCCGCCCGTGGGACACCCGCGCCGTCGTCGGCTCCTACCGCTTCCTGCAGCGGCTGTGGCGCAACATCGTCTCCGAGACCAGCGGCGAACTGGTCGTGACGGACGAGGAGCCGGACGAGGCGACGCTGCGCGCCCTGCACAAGGCCGTCGACGGCGTCCGCGCCGACATGGCCGGGCTGCGCTTCAACACCGCGGTGGCCAAGGCGATCGAGCTGAACAACTACCTGGTCAAGCGCGGCTCCACGCCGCGTTCGGTGGCCGAGCAGGTGGTGCTGATGGTCGCGCCGCTGGCCCCGCACATCGCCGAGGAGCTGTGGCGCCGACTGGGTCACGGCGACTCGCTGGCGCACACCGACTACCCGGTGGCCGACCCGGCGTACGTCGTCGACGAGTCGGTGACCTGCGTCGTCCAGATCAAGGGCAAGGTCAAGGCCCGGCTGGAGGTCGCGCCGTCGATCTCGGACGCCGAGCTGGAGGCGCTGGCGCTGGCCGACCCGGCGGTCGTCGCGGCGATCGGCGGGGCCGAGGTGCGCAAGGTGATCGCGCGGGCGCCGAAGCTGGTCAACATCGTCACCGGCTGAGGTTGAGGCTGAGGCTGATCTGTTCGGTGGGGCGGGCGTTCCTTCGGGGGCGCCCGCCCTGCGGCGTTCCGGGGGGCTCCGGGGGGTTCGGGCTTTCTCCGGGGGGCTCCGGGGCCTTCGGGGTGCGGTGGACGTCGGGGTTCCCCCCGATGCGTCCCTGAACCTTTCCCTGAACTCGGGCCCGGCACCCCTGAACGGTGGCCCGCCCGGCCGCTCCCGGGGCTACGGTGGAACCCTCGGTGGGCCGGCCCGCGTTGGGCCCGGTGGGGGCCGGTTCGGCTGGCGGAAGGCGGCGTGTGATGGAGATTCTCGGGGTACTGCTCGGAGTCGCCCTGCTCCTCGGGCTCGGGGTGGTGGTGCTCGTCGTCATCGGCCTGATCAAGGCGGCCCGGGCGGTCGGCGAGAAGGTGGAACGCCAGGAGGCCAAGGCCCGACGGGCGGTGGAGAACGTCACGCTCAAGGCGAAGTCCTACACCCAGACCGGTCCGCAGGGGCAGATCTCCGCCGTCCGCCTGGGACTGCGGACCTCGCTGGACGGCACCCGGCGGGTCCTGGAGGGCTCCGTCGGCCAGGACGGCCAGCTCGGCGAGGCGCTCGCGCTGCTGGGCCGGCTGGACGCCCACGCGGCGGAGCTGGACGGCGAGCTGCGGATGCTGGAGCGCGAACCGGACGCCGGGCGGGTCGCGGCGAAGCTGCCCGAGCTGCGGGAGCGGGCGGAGCGGATCACGCACTCGGCGGAGACCATGCGATGGGCGGCGCAGGACCGGATGCACCGGTTCGCGGCCGACGAGCTGGGGCGGCTGAGCCGGGAGTGCGAGGACGAGGCGGGGGCGCTGCGGCACTGGGACAGCGTGCCGGGGGCTGCGGGTGCGGGTGCTTCGGCCTCGGCTTCGGCTTCCGGGGACTCGGGTGGGTCCGGCGCCGGTGTCGGTGCGGCGGGTGCTGGTACGGCGGGTGCGGCGCGGGAGACCGGTGGCACCCGGCGCGGGCTCACGGACGGACGGGGCGGACGGCCCAGCGCCGAGGAGCTCCTCGGCCTCGCCGACCCGGTGGCCAAGCTGGCGCAGCGGCTGCGCAAGCCCACCACCGGCCCCTCGGCCGGCTGAGCGGCCTCCGGATGCTGCCGACCGGCCCGAGCTGGGAGTAACCTCCGCCTCATGCCCGCCGACCTCGCCCTTGTCACCGACTCCACCGCCTACCTGCCCCAGCAGGCCGTCGACCGGCACCGGATCACCATCGTCCCGCTGAGCGTCGCGGTCGGCGACGAGGTGCGCGCGGAGGGCGTCGAGATCTCCCCGAAGGACGTCGCCGAGGCACTGCGCGGCAAGCACCGCGTGACCACCTCGCGACCCAACCCGGAGGCCTTCGGCGCCGCCTACCGGGCGGCGGCCGAGAGCGGCGCACGCGGCATCGTCTCGGTCCACATCTCCGGTGAGCTGTCCGGGACGGTGGCGGCAGCCCGGCTGGCGGCCGCCGAGTCCCCCGTCCCGGTGCGGGTGGTGGACAGCCGACTGGTCGGCATGGCGCTCGGGTACGGGGTGCTGGCGGCGGCCGAGGCGATCGAGGCCGGACAGCAGCTCGACGAGGCGGCGGCCGCCGTGGTGCGCCGGACCGCCGGGACCAGCGGCTTCTTCTACGTCGACACCCTGGAGTACCTGCGCCGGGGCGGGCGGATCGGCGCCGCGCGGGCGCTGCTGGGCTCGGCGCTGGCGGTGAAGCCGCTGCTGCACCTCGCCGGGGGGCGGATCGAGCCGCTGGAGAAGGTGCGCACGGCGTCCCGGGCGATCGCCCGGCTGGAGGAGATCGCGGTCGAGCGGGCGGGGGAGGGGGAGGTCGACATCGCCGTCCACCACCTGGCGGCGGAGGACCGGGCCGAGCCCCTGGCGGAGCGGCTGCGGGGGCGGATCCCGGGGCTGCGCGAACTGTATGTGGCCGAGGTGGGCGCGGTGATCGGCGCACATGTCGGGCCGGGGCTGCTGGCGGTGGTGGTCTCACCCCGGTGAGGCCTGCCCGGGCTGTTTTCCGGGACCTTTGTCGGCGGGGAGCTGCGGACCGGACTCCGGGCACAGGGTGGCTGCGGTGGCCCGAACGTCAATGCCGGCAGGCCCTGCTCACTCCTGAGGGTGTGCTCGGTTGTCCACAACCCCCGGGTTTTCCACAGGAATTCCGTAAATTCTGCGCGCTGTTCGGCCGGTTCCTACCGTGCTCCGCATGACGAACCTGCGCATCGGCGCACGCAAGCGCCACGAGATCCGTCGAGCCCACGAGACCGCCCGCCTGCGGATGGCGGCCCTGCTGCCGGGGGCGGCCGACCTGCCGGACACCGAGCCCTCGGTGTATACGGCGTCCCCGCCGGGCCGGGGGGACAGCGGCCCGCACGACGGTGCCGTCGAGGGTCCGTCGGAGGGCGCGGCGGGCGTACCGGCCGACGGTGGTGTTGCCAAGGCCGCGCCGCCGGGGCCCGGGCACGAGGGCGGTGAACCGGTGCTTCCGGACCCGGTGGTGGATGCGGTGGGCGAGGTGCCGCCGGGTTCACCGTTGACGTCGGGTTCGCCGTTGACGCCGGGGCATCCGTAGATGCTCGAACGCCGGGCGGCGGTCGGCCTGCTCGTCCTCCTGCTGCTCGCCGTCGGCTACGGCGTCCAGCACTTCTGGCTCGCACGGCCGCAACCGGTCGAGGTGCCGACGGTCGCCGTCGGCCCGATGGCACCGACCGGGACCCCCGGCGCGGGCCTGCCAGGTGACGGACCCGGGCCTCCGGGAGGCGGCACCGGCGGTGGGGCTCCCGCCGTCGTGGTGGTCGACATCGGTGGCCGGGTCGCCACCCCGGGAGTCCACACCCTGCCGAACGGCTCCAGAGTGGCGGACGCGCTGCGGGTGGCGGGCGGACCGCTGCCGGGGACGGACACCAGGAACCTCAACCTGGCCCGCGTCCTGGCGGACGGCGAACAGATCCTCGTCGGCGAGCCCAACCCCCAGCCGGCTGCGGGAGCGGGCCCGGGACCGCCCCCGGCAGGTCCGTCGAAGCAGCCGGTCAGCCTGAATCGCGCGACCCTCGAACAGCTCGACACGCTCCCCGGCGTCGGCCCGACCCTCGCCCAGCGCATCATCGCCTTCCGTGCCTCCCACGGCGGTGCCTTCCGTTCACTCGACCAGCTCCGCCAGGTGAGCGGCGTGGGCGAGCGCATCTACGCGGAACTCCGGCCGCTGCTCACCCTCTGACGGGCCGTTCGCCACTTCGCTCCTTCCGACGAAAGGAGGTGCTGTCATCGCCACCGTCCACGCCCCCGTGCCCGGCACGGCGCCGGCCACCGGCCCCTCCACCGGACCACGACCGGGTGACCTTCGACTGCTGCTGCCCGCCGGGGCCGCCTGGGCGGTGACGGCCGGCGTCCTCGGGCCGGGGTCCGGCCACGGCGCTGCCCTCGCGGTGGCGGCGGGCGCGGCGGCACTGCTCGGGCTGCTCCTCCTCGGCCTCGGGATCCGGGCGCTCACCGGTCCGGCCGGGGGTCGCTCGGCCGCCGTGACCGCGGCGGTCGTCCTGCTCACAGCGGCCGCCGCCGCAGCCTCCACCCTCCTGCACACCGCCGATCTGCGTCGGGGGCCTCTGCCCGAACTGGCCCGGACGGCCGGCCCGGCCCCGGAGGTGGGTGTCGACCTCACCGTCACCGGGGACCCGCGGGTCCGGGTGTCCCGCGGCGGAGGGTCCGGCGCCGGGCAGAGCCTGCTCACCGTGGAGGCGGTCGTGGACCGCGTCACCGTCCCCGCTGGCCTGCTGCCGGGCGAGCAGGGGCCGCACACCGTCCGGACCCGCACACCCGTCACCGTCCTGGTGCGCGGCGAGGACGTGGCCGCCTGGGAGCCCCTGCTGCCGTCGGCCCGGCTGGTGGCCGAGGTGACCGTCCGGCCACCGGGGGAGGGCGACCACGAGTCTGCGGCACTGCTGATCGCGCACGGCGAGCCCCGGGCGTCGGCGCCACCGAGCCTCCCGCAGCGGATCGCCGGGCGGCTCCGGGCGGGCCTGCGCTCGGCCACCGACGGCCTGCCGCCGGACGAGCGCGGACTGCTCCCGGGCCTTGTCGTGGGAGACACCTCCCGGCTGCCGGACGACCTCCGGGAGGCCTTCCGGGACACCGACCTGGCCCACCTGGTGGCGGTCAGCGGGGCCAACCTCGCGATCGTGCTGGGGGTGCTGCTCGGGGCCCCGGGGCGTGCCGGGACTGCCGAGCGGAGCGGACTCGCCGCTCTGCTCGGGATCCCGCTGCGAACCACGGCGCTGGTGGGGGCGGCCGTCACACTGGCATTCGTCACGATCTGCCGCCCCGAGCCCAGCGTGCTCAGAGCGGCGGGCACCGGGCTGATCGGACTGCTGGCGCTGGCCACCGGCCGTCCGCGCCGGGCGGTTCCGGCGCTCGCCGGCACGGCGCTGCTGCTGATCCTCCTCGACCCGTATCTGGCGCGTTCCTTCGGATTCCTGCTGTCGGTGCTCGCCACGGCCGGGCTGCTGGTGCTCGGCCCGCGTTGGGCGGACGCCCTCCGGGCTCGGGGCTGGCCGCGGCACCTCGCGGGCGCGGTCGGTGCGACGGCCGCGGCCCAGGCGCTCTGCGCGCCGGTGACGGTGCTCCTCTCCGGACACGTCAGTCTCGTCGGGATCCCGTGCAATCTGCTGGCCGAGCTGGCGGTGGCCCCGGCGACCCTGCTCGGCTTCGCGGTCCTGATCGCCGACCCGGTCTCCCCGGCGCTGGCCCGGATCCTCGCCGAGCCCGCCGCGGTGCCGACCGGCTGGCTGGCCGCCGTGGCCAGGCACGGCGCCGAGCTCCCGGGCGGCCGACTGTCCTGGCCGGGCGGGTGGTTCGGCCCGGTGAGCCTCGCCGTCGGCACGGCCGCACTGTGCTGGACGGTTCCGTTGCTGCTGCCCGGGCGCTCCGCCGGGCCCCGCCGATGGCGCTCCCCGGGCGGCTGGATCCGCCCGGCGGTGACGGGAGCACTGCTGCTGGTCCTGCTGGCGGTGCTGCTGCGGCCGCCGCCGCTGGCCCGGATCGCGACCGGCTGGCCGCCGCCCGACTGGCGGCTGGTCATGTGCGACGTGGGGCAGGGCGACATGGTGGTGCTGCCGGTGCCGCCCGAGGGCGGAGGGCCGCCGGACAGCGCGGTGGTGGTGGACGCGGGGCCGGATCCGCAGGAGGCCGACCGCTGTCTGCGTGATCTCGGGATCGACCGGGTGCCGCTCGTCCTGGCGACACATTTCCACGCGGACCACGTCGAGGGGCTGCCGGGGGTGTTGCGCGGCCGGAGGGTCGGGGCGGTGGAGGGCACGGCGGTGGACGATCCGCCGGGCGAGGCCGCCCGGGTGGCGGAGTGGGCGGCGCGGGCCGGGGTTCCGCTGGTGCGGGCCGCTCCTGGTGAGCGGCGGTCGGCGGGGCCGGGGGTCTCGTGGGAGGTGCTGTGGCCGGACGGAGAGGAGTCCTCGGTGGTGTCAGGTCCGAACAACGCGAGTGTCGTGCTGAGGGTGGCGGTGGCGGGAGGTCTGCGTTTCGCCCTGTTGGGCGACCTGGAGCCGCCGGCCCAGGAAGTGTTGCTGAGTCGGCTGAGGGCGGCCGGGACGGAGAACGAGGTGGACGTGCTGAAGGTGGCGCATCATGGCTCGGCCTATCAGGACTGGTCGCTGACCGCGGAGTTGAGCCCCCGGCTGGCTCTGATCTCCTGCGGTGAGGGCAACCCGTACGGCCATCCGTCGCCGCGGACGGTGGACCGGCTGAGGGCGCTGGGAGCCACGGTGCTGCGTACGGACCGGGTGGGCGACATCGCGGTGACCGGTACCGGTCCGGGTGACCTCGGCGCGTCCGTCCACCCGCACGGGGAGCGCCCCGGCCACGGCCGGTCCGGGCCCCGGGCTGCCCGGGCGGCAGCGTCCGGCACCGCGTTGGCGGCGCGCGGGGGCCACGGCCCCCGCGCGCCGCCCGGGTGATCCCCACCACCGCCTTCCTCCCCGACCCCGAGAGTGGGGGTGGGAAATTGGGGGTTGGGGTTGGGGAGGAGGGGCGGGGGCGGGCCCGGCAGAAACGATTCTTCTCGCCGGGCCCGAGCGGCGCGCTCGGGCCCGGCGAGGACAGGCAGCCGGAGCAGGAGCGGCAGGTGTGGCCTGGGTGAAGGCGGGGCCGAGGCCGGGGAAGGGCATGCCGTTGCGCTCCGGGCCGGCCCGGAGCGCAACGGGGAGCGATGAACCGGAGCGCGCCCGACGAACCGGAACCACCCAGCACCCCGCGTGGGAAGTCGGCCCGTCCGACTTCCCACGCACCCCTGCACGAGGGGGCGGGTCAGTGCTGCTCGCGCCAGCCGTCGTGGGAGGCGGCGACGGTGTCGAGGGCGTGGAGGAGGGCCGGGGTCCAGCCGTGCTCGGGGGGTTCCACGACCACCAGCCACTGGGCGTCCTCGGCGTCGTCCTCCCCGGCGAGGGCGTCCCGGACGATCTCCGGCTCGGCGAGGTCGGGGTGGTCCGCGCCGAGCTCCTCGGCGGCCTCCTCGGCGGCATCGCGGTCGGGCAGGACGAGCAGTTGCCGGGCGTGCGGGTCGAAGTCGTCCGGCAGGTCGGCTGCCTCGGAGACGGACGCGGCGACGGACGCGGTGGTGGGGTCGGCGGTGGGGTCTTCGGTCACCCGTCCATTCTCCAGGGCGGCCGGAGCTGTCCGTGCCCCGTGGGATGCTGGTAGGCGATGGCCAGGAAGAGTGCACCCGACGACCTGCTCGCCCCGCTGACCCTCGCGGTCGGCCAGGAGGAGCTGCTGCTTGACCGCGCGGTGGCCCAGGTGGTGGCCGCGGCGAAGGCCGCCGACCCGGACACCGATGTGCGGGACATCCCGCCCGGTGGCCTGCAGCCCGGCAGCCTGGCCGAGCTCACCACTCCCTCGCTCTTCGCCGAGCGCAAGGTCATCGTGGTCAGGGCCGCGCAGGACCTCTCCGCCGACTCCGTCAAGGAGGTCAAGGCGTACATCGAGGCCCCCGCCGAAGAAGTGATCATGGTCCTGGTGCACGCGGGCGGCGCCAAGGGCAAGGGCCTGCTGGACGCGGGCCGCAAGGCCGGCGGCCGCGAGGTGGCCTGCGCGAAGCTCGCCAAGGCGAGCGAGCGGCTGGCCTTCGTGAAGGGCGAGTTCCGGACCCTCGGCCGCTCGGCGACGCCGGAGGCCTGCCAGACCCTGCTGGACGCGCTCGGCAGCGACCTGCGCGAGCTGGCGGCCGCCTGCAACCAGCTGACCTCCGACGTCGAGGGCACCATCGACGAGACCGTGGTCGCCCGCTACTACAGCGGCCGGGCCGAGGCCACCGGCTTCGAGGTCGCGGACCTGGCGGTCACCGGCCGGGCCGCCGAGGCGCTGGAGCGCCTGCGCTGGGCCCTGGCGGTCGGCCAGCCGCCGACCGGCATCACCTACGCGCTGGCGTCCGGCGTGCGGAGCATCGGGCGGCTGGCGACGGCCGGGCGGAACATGCGCCCGGGGGACCTCGCCCGCGAGCTGGGCATGCCGCCGTGGAAGGTGGAGCGGGTCCGCCAGCAGATGCGCGGCTGGACGGGCGACGGCGTGGCCGTGGCGCTGACGGCGATCGCGCAGGCGGACGCCGCCGTCAAGGGCGGCTCCGACGACCCGGCCTTCGCCTTGGAGCGTGCCGTGGTCGCCGTGGCGAGGGCCGCCAGGGCCGGTTCCCGGCAGCCCTCGTACTGAGCCCGCTCCGGGGCTACGGGCCGCCGATCGCCTTGAGCATGTCCCGGGTGTCGTCGAGCATGGCCTTGCGCACGGTCTCCCGGTCCAGGGTGTGGTTCTTGCCGACCTGGTAGTTGTCCGTCCAGTACAGCGAGTACGTCATACCGCCGTCGCGGACCTGCAGGTAGTAGTTGATGTCGTGGAAGGTCTTGTCCGAGCTGGTCGGTTCGTCACCGTAGGCGAGGTAGGCCTCCTCGCCGAGGCCCGGTACGGGGGTGATCTCGTACTTCTGCTGCTCGAAGTACTGTCGCAGGGCGGTGAACTCCGGGGCGGAGTCGACGGCCCGGTGCAGTTCGGCCCGGATGTCGAGGGTGGCGTAGTCGGTGGTCTCGCTGTCGGACGGGGTGCGCTTCATCAGCGCGTAGCAGCGCATGACGTCCATGGAGTCGGTGCGGCCGACGTGTTCCAGCGGGTAGTTGTCCACCATCTTGTACTTGCCGCGGAACGCGGTGAGCTTGCCAGCGTCACAGATCCGGTCGACCGCGTGGTAGCCGCGGAGGCTCTTCGCCGCGGACCCGCCGTCGACCAGACCGGGCACCGCGAGCACGGTGCCGGTCCAGACGGCCGAGGCGAGGATCGCGCCGACGAACGCCCAGGTCGCGTTGCGCCGAAGTCCGCCGCTCCGGCGGCCGCCCGGGGCGGGGGCGCCGCCCACCACCGCCGAGCCGGGCACCGTGGGTGTTCCCGGTCCGCCCGGTGCACCTGGTGCGCCGGGCGCGCTGGGGAGACCGGGCGGCGGTCCGAAGCCGGGCGGGCTGTTCGGCGCCGCCGGCGGCTGCTGCGGGAAGCCGGCGAAGCCGGGTCCGTTCTGCGGCGACGGTGCCGGTGACGGTGATGACGGCGGCGGTGTCCCCAATGTGTGCCCCCCTCGGGCCTGCGACGTGGGTGCCGGAGCCCCGACCCTATCGGCCGGGCCGGGCGACCGTTCGAGGAAAGCGACGGCCGCCGGGCCGACCCGGTTCCCGCCCCGGCCCGGCCGCCGGCCCGGGGCCCGGAAACGCCGACTGCCCGCCCGGTGTGTACCGGGCGGGCAGTGGTGGGAAGTCCTGCGGGCAGGTACTTCCGGTCAATCCCTGTGCACCGCACCCGCGTGGCGAACGCAGGCCGCGTGTGTTCGAGGCGCTTGGCTGACCTGCAAAAACAGCTCCATAGGCCGGTTGACCAGGGGAAACGCAATCCCGCGTTATCCCTTTCTATCCCGGCTTATCTCGGCCTCATGTGTACTGAATGTGTACTGCGAGACGAGGCGGCGCCGCCCGGTGTGCGACCACCGGGCGGCGCCTGAGCCGGACCCCTCAGTGACAGGGAGTCCGACCTGATGAACGACCCTACCCCTGCCGTTCCCGGCCCCCGGCGGCGTCTGCCGGACTACGCGGCCACCAGTCCGCTGCACCTGCTCATGCGCTCGATGGGCCTGAGTGTCGACGACCCGCGGGACGTCCTGCTCGCGGTGGCCTACCGGCTGGCCGCCCGGCTGGAGCGCCGTACCCCGCCGTGGGACGCCGAGGGGCTCGACCTGGTCGGTGCCGGGGCCTTCGCCCGGCTGACCGGCGGCCCGTGCTCCGTCCACCTGGACGCCCGCATCGGCCGGTACGACGACCTCGGGGACGGTGCCCTGTGAGCGCGCGCCGCACCGCGACGGTGAACACCCTCGACCAGGGGCCGGTGACGGTGCCGTGCCCGTCGTGGTGCCTCGGCGTCCACGAGGACGGGCTGCACCTGGTCGACCTCGCCCACGAGGGGCCGGAGACGGCGCTGACCGTGTTCGTGCCCCTCGGCACCGTGCAGCTGCTCGACGCCGGCGTGTGCCAGTACCCGTACAGCAGCAACCTGTCCGACCGCGGTGTGAAGCTGGGGGTGCTGCTCGGCCTGGAGGGATGGCACCGGCTCGACCCCGGCGAGGTGTACGCACTCGCCGATGCGCTGGCCGGCCGGGTGGTCGAGTTGCGGGTCATGGCCCGCAGGCTGGCCGAGCTGCAGCGGGCGGAGGGTGCCCGGTGAGCGGGGCCGTCGGGCGTGGTGTCAGCGTGGCTGACCTCATCGGCGCGGCGCTGGCGGGCCCGTTCGTGTGGCGGACGGTAATGCCCCGGCAGGGCGGGCCGGAGCTCGCCGAGTCAGGGGCGAGTCAGGCTCAACGACCGGTGCCGCGGGGTAGGGAGGGCGCGCTGCTGGGGGCTTGGCGGCGGGGGCTGAGCACCCGCTCGGCGGCCGCCCGGTGCGGGGTGAGTCAGTCGACCGCGTCCCGCTACTACCGGCGGTTCGGTGCGGCGGGGGCTTCTTCGGGGACCGCCGAAAAAGCTCCCGACGCTGCGGCCGAGGGTGTGCTGACCGGGCGGTGAACCGTGGGTCTCCCGCCCCCGGTTGGTGCTCCGGGCCGGTGTGGTCCGGAGCACTACGCAGGTGGCGAGTCAGGGGTCTGACCTGCAATTTTCCCGACTCCGGGAAGAACCGTTGCCCGGACGGAAACGGTTGTGAGGGACAGGCTGTCCCTCACAGAGGTCCCGGAAGGACCCGAGTCGTTGGGTCCCTCCGGGACCTTGCGGGCTCGGGGCCGCAGAGAATGGGGGTGCGCAGTGTGCACCCCCCTTATGGTCGGCAAGGGTGTCGTCGGGGTCGGCAGCCCGTGCTGATCTTCGCGCCGACGCGAAAGTGATCAGGGGTTTCGTCGTGCCTCCCGACGGAACCGGGGCTCCGCCCCCAGGGGGACGCACTCAACGCGTACCCGTCAGGGTGGAGTCGGTCCGGCCGACGCCACCGGTTCCATCCGGCTGGCGGACGGAACTCTGCGGCGAGGGTGCCCTCGACAGCATCGAGGCCACCGCGAGGTGCGGGCGCCCGTGGATCGGACGGCCCTCCCCCGTCGGCCGGGAAGGGCGGTAGGTGGACGAGTAGGCGCCGTCTGACCTGCGACGACTACCCGCCTACCCGTCCCCTACCGGCTCTCCTACCGGCCGGGGGAGGGGCAGGGGGCGATCGTCAGTCCCGGTCGGAGTCCGGCTCGTCGCGGGCCGGTAGGCGCAGGCCCCTCGCCGCCCGGACGGCCTTGCGTTGCCGGTGCTTGGCGGCGCCTTCGTCGCCGTCCTCGACCGAGTAGCGGGCCATCTCGGCCTGGATGGCGGCCGCATCCGCGCGGTCGACGGCAGCGGCGGCGGGTGGGGTGGACTTGCGGAAGATTCCCAAGGTGAGTCCCTCGTGGTGAGTGGGCGGGTCAGCGCCAGATGGTCAGCAGCAGCACGCACACCACGACGACGGCCGCGACCGAGACCGCTGCGGCGGCCGTCAGCTGCGGCGAGTCGCGACCGGGCGGAATCGGCCCGCCCACCCCGTCCTCGTCTCCGCAGTGCAGGACGAGCGCGGTGAACGGGGTGAGGTCCACGATGAAGTAGCCCCACGACCAGGAGCGGCAGGTGACGCACCGGCCTACCTCGACGCGGGACGTGTCCGGCGCGGGCATCGGCTCGCCGCCGGCCAGGCTCACCGGGAGACCCCGAGGGGCGGGGTCGGCACGGGGGCGGTCGGCACAGCGGCATGGCCGGCCTTCCCCTGGTAGTCGCCGCGCGCAACCTCGCGGCTGATCCAGGACTGGGCGCTCGCCTCGATGCCCCACCGCAGGACGAGCCCCTTCTCACGGACCGGCTCGCCGGTCGTGGAGTCCATCACCACCCACAGCCCGGGATTTCGTCCCCGCGGCGGCTCCTGCACCACCCGGAACCGGTCGGCGTGCCTCTGCCGGGCGGTGCGCCCGTCGCCGCGGCGGACCCGGATCGTCATGCGCGTCTCCGGCAGCTGGACCGGGAAGTCCAGCTGGCCGCCGTCGAGCGCCGCCTCGACGAACTCCGTGGCGCCAGTGCCGAAGAGGGCCTTCAGGGCGGCGTGCTGTTGGGCCCCGAGGTCGAGGCCGCGGACGGTCTGCCAGACCTCGGTCAGTGCTGCCACCGGCGGCCGGGTCGTCGGGGGCAGGAGGTCCCCGACGCTCACGGTCCAGTCCTCATCGCTGGTCAAGGCCATGCGTTCGTCCTCCCTTGGCCGTGCTGAACAGGGCCGGGCAGAGGACACCGCCGAGGTGGTGTGATCTGCCGCACTCAGCACGGTAGGGCGGGGTGATTCTCGGATCGGGCCGTGATCCTCGATGATTCTCCGATCGGCGCGGATCGTGCTCGGTGATCCTCAGCGGGGCGTCAACGAGGCCCGTGCCCGGGCGATGAGTCGGTGTGCCTGGTGGTCGGTCACAGCGCTCTCGGCAAGCCAGTCCCATGCCCTGCTGTACAGCGCGATGTCGGTGGGACTGTCCAGCCACAGCTCGGCGTTGATCGTCTCGACGATCACGAGGCGGTCGTCGTAGATCCAGAACCCGTGAGCAGGTGTCCGGCGCGCCGGGGCCCCGAGCGGGATGATGCCGAGTTCGACGGTGTCGAGACCGAGTAGACCGACCAGCCGGTCGAGCTGGGCGATCATGACTTCGGTCGAGCCGATCGTCACGTAGAGGGCGGCTTCCCAGAGGAGGAAGCGGAAGTGGCGTCCGGGCTCGTAAAGGGCCTCTTGGCGGCGTATACGGGCCCGGACGGCATCCTCGGTGTCCCGGGGGGAGCCGATGAACTCGGCGCCGGCCGCGAGCATGTGGCGTGCGTACTCGGCAGTCTGGAGCATGCCGGGGATCCGGGCTGCCTCGAATGCGCGGACGACGTCCGTCCGGCGCGTCTCCAGGACCGCAGCCTCCTGGCGCTCACGATGCCCGCCGGCCAATTGGCGGTTCCATGACCGGTACTGCGTCTCCAGGCCGCGCAGCCGGGCCTGTAGCTCCGCTGCGGACCCTGGTCTGCCGGTTGCCGAAGCCCATGCCTCCAGGTCCGCCGGGCTCGGTGTCTGCCTTCCGGTCTCCAGCTTGCTGATCTTCGACTGCACCCAGCCGAGCTGTCCGGCGAGGGCCCGGCCGGAGAGGCCGCCCTCGGTACGCAACTCCCGGAGCCGCGCACCGAGAGCGATTCGGCCCTGTTGATAGTCGGTACTCACACGCCGGACGCTACCGCCGCAGCGAACTCGGCGGTGGGGACCGCGTAGTGCCACGAAGCATCACGTGCCTGGCACGCGGCGACGACGTCGGCCGGGTCCGTGATCAGCTCGACGCCGAGTGTCCGATCGTCGTCGTCGAAGTGGAAGCGGGCGAGCGTCCTGCTGTCGAAAAGCCAGAAGTCGAACTCTGGGAGGTTGAGGCGGTCTGCGTCGGCGCGCCAGAGGTTGCGGATGTCCTCGCCAGCCTCGACGTTGCCCAGCCCGGAGGCGAGGAGGAAGCGCTGCCCGTCGGTGGGCGGATCATCGACGATGCGGACCCGCTCGAATCGACGCCCGGCTGCCACTGCGGCTCGGACACCGACGTTCCAAGAGACGTCAGGCTCGTACTCCGGCGTCACACCCTTGAGGAACGCTTGGAAGCGAGCGCCAGCGCGGTCGGAGGCGTAGCCGCGGCGGGTCTCCAGGCGGAATGCCGTGTGCTCGAACTCGGCGAACAGGCGCCCGGCTTCAGCGAACGGGATGATCTCGGGCACGCTCTACTCCTTCGGTGCGAACCGGATGAGCAGCGCGCGCGGAATGACTACTGCTGTCTCGCCCGGCTTGAGGTGGCGCAGCTGGGCGATGTCGTCCGGGTCGGTCAGCTCCTCGCCCTGGACGACGAGGTCACCGGTCTCCATCTCGTACAGGGTCGGACAGTCGCCGTGCTCGCTGGTGCTGCCGAGGAACTTGAGCGTCATGGTGTTCTCCCTCTCAGCTGGGGTGAGTCACCAGGATGGCGGGTCAGGGCAGGCGGTGAGGGGGATTCCACGGATCTGCGTTGCTCTCTTGCCTACGCAGACCTGCGGTGAGATCGGCTGGCCCGGCGAGTTCCAACCGCTCTACGCTGTCGCCCGATTGGGGAGGGACCGTGGACGACATGACGCCGCAGGTGCGGTGGGAGTTGAGCGAGCGCCAGAGACTCCGGAAGGAGCAGGAGCAGGAGCAGGCCCTGCGGGAGGGTAAGCGCGGCCTGTACATCCTCGGCGGGGTGGCGCTGGCCGCAGGGCTGATCTGGGCGGTGACCGCCGTCGATTCGGACGATGAGTACGCTTCCGTGCCGGCCGCCGCCGAGACGGCCACCCGGTACACGCCGGCCACGCCCTCAACATCCGCGACGGCCGGCGCTGCGGTGCCGCCGCCAGCAGCGGCAGCGGGTTCCGCGCACAGCCGTACGGTGTCGCGGGGGACGCTCACGCCGTGGCCGTTCACCGTCGAGTCGGGCCTGCTGCGCTGCCGGCCCGGCCAGCAGGTGACGTTCGAGACCGGCGATGTCGAGTACGGCGTGAACGGGCTCGCTCAGAGCAAGTACCCGAAGCCGCAGCCGATCTGGGCCGATGACCCGAACCTGGGGTACGGGCTGAAGGTCGACATCAGCACGGTGATCGAGGCCGGCCGGGCACTCTGCTGAGATCCCGACACGACGAAACGCCCGGCCGCCGCGCTGGCGGCCGGGCGCATTCTGCTGCTCGGTCATGCGGCGCGGCTGCTCCGGCGGGCCAAGTCGGCGTGCATCAGCCGGTTGGCCGCCTCGTTGAGCGCGCGGTCCGCGACCGACCTCCCGCCAAGCTGGGCATACACCGTCCCCTCGACGGTGACCGTCTCGTGCTGGTAGCTGCTACCGACGTCGAGGTCGGACTCGTGGCACACCGGGGAGGCGAGCTGCGGTATGGCGGCCTGGATCGCGTGGTTGCGCCGGTCGACCAGGTCCAGGAGCTCGAACAGCGCGTCTTCGGCGCGCTTGGCCGCGGCCCCGATGTCCTCGGGCGTGCAGTCGGTGACCGTAGCGAGGAAGGCGTCCCGGCGCCGCGCGGCCTCCGCGTTCGTCTGGGCCTTGCGGGCACTCTCGGCCTTGCGCTGGGCGGCCTCGCGCCGGAGCTGGGCGAACCGGCGGAGGCCGCGTGCTTCCTCGACCTGCTCGGCGGTCACGGTGTCGTCTCCGTCGCGGACCCGGTCTTCGAGGGCGGCGAGCAGCTGCTCGGCCTCGGCGGCTTCCTGGTCTCCGGCGGCGGTGATCTGGTCGGGGGTCTGGTTGGTCACGGGTTCCTCCGTGCTTCTCGGCGGGCCTGGATGACGGCGTGGACGGCGGCTTCGTTCTGCTGGTGTACGGCGTGGGTTTCGGCGGTGGCGGCCTCGCGGGCCTCGATGCGCAGGCGTGCGGCCTCGCGTAGGGCGTCCTCGGTGGCCTCGGGGTCGTTGAGGCCGGCGGCGGTCTGAAGGACGTCGCGGGCGCGGGCGGCGAGCCGGTCAGCGCTGCTCTGCGGGGGCTGGGTGGGCATGGGCTGCTCCGTGGCGGTAGGCGTCGAGGGACGCGGGGTCGATGAGCCAGGCCGGGCCGGCGCGGCGGCCAACGATTCGGCCGGCCCGGACCAGGCGCCGCACGTACTCGGGGCTGCAGGCCAGGAGTTCCGCGGCCTCGGGTGCGGTCAGTTCCACACTGGTAGGGGCGGCGTCGGGAGTTCCGGTGGCGGAACACGGTTGGTGTTCGGCGGAGTTGTGGAGTGCGTGCAGCAGCCGGACGGTGCGGGGGCTGAGGTGGGTACCGTCGGCGCGGCAGCGGGCGGCGAGGCCGACCACCAGTGGTCGCAGGAGCTCTCGTGCCACGTCTGGCGGGATCAGGACCGTGCCGTCCGGCAGCAGCAGGTCGTCACTGTCCATCGGCGGACTCGCCGGCCGACCGCTGGAGCAGTTCGGCGCGCAGGGCGTTGGCGATGCGGGCCTGCTGGCCGGGGTCCTGGCGGTCGCTGCCGCGGGGCATGAGCACCCCGAGGGCGAGGCTGGCGAGGCCGTAGACCACGTCCCCGAGGTCGTCCGGGGTGAGGTCGTCGAGGAGGGCGTCCACGTCGGTGGTGCGGCCGTCGGCGGCGGTGGCGAGCAGGGCCAGCACGCGGCGCTCGACGTCGGTTCGGGGGGTCACTGGGGTGTCCCTTCGTCGGGCTGCTGCTGGTCGTCCTGCTGCTCGTTCCAGACGCTGGCGAGACCGGCCATCAGGTTGCCGAGCATGGAACGTGCTTCCTCGACTCCCTGGTCGGTGCTGTCCACGCTGGCGATGCGGACGTGGGCGTTGGTGAGGACGGCGACGGAGCGGGCGAGGTCGAAGAACTCTCGTGCCTTCCCGGCGCGGTGGAGTCGGTGGCGGGCTTCGGCGATGTCGTCGAGCAGGCCGGAGGCGAGCAGGCTGCGAGCCTGCTTCATGTCGATCACGCGGGCCTCGACCGCGGCGGCGGTGGCGGTGCGGTCGAAGGTGACGCCGGCCGCCGAGCAGATCCGTGTCACGGAGGCGGGGGAGACGCCGGAGAGGCGTGCGACTTCGTTGCGGGGGTGACCGCTGCGTGCGAGGTCGAGGACGGTCTCGCGCTGGTCTTCGGGAATGGGGGCGGGCATGGGTTGAGCTCCTCTCGCGCGTAAGGCCTGGACTGGTCCGCGCGGCGGCGGGGTTGTTGCTCAAACGGAGATGACTGGGGGGTCGTTGCGGTATCGCAACGGCTGGTGGGCTGGGGTTCAGGCGGCGTCGGGGGGTTCCGGTTCCGTAGTGCCTGCCGGGGGCTGTTCGCGCTGCTGGAGGCGGGCGAGCTTGAGGTGGTGGCGTGCGGCGAGGCCGGCTTGTCGGGCGGCGGCGAGTCGGGCGCGGCGGGCGGCGGTGGCGGCGCGGCGGGCGGCGGCCTGGGCGATGAGCGCGGTGACGCGGTCTTCGGGGGTGGACATACGGGGCTCCTGAAGGTGGGGCCCGGAGTGCCGGGCCTGTACGTGCTACGTGGGCCCGCATCTTCAACATCTTCTGTCTGACCTGCGGTTATGTGCCCTCATCTTCTCCGCGCCTTCTCCCCCGCCTTCCCCGCACCTTCTCGGGGAGAAGATGAGGGTCGAGCGAGAAGATGCGGAGAAGATGAGGGAGAAGGTGAGGGGTTAAAAGAGCAGGTCAGAGAGAAGATGAGAAGGTGCGGGGTGCGTATGGGGAGGGTGGCTACGGTTCGGTGCCGACTTCGGGCAGCCGCCAGACCCACGAGGCGTTGAGGATCTTGGGCTTGACGCTGCTGACCTTGAGGCGGGCCTTCGCGGAGCGGAGCGCTGTGGGTGTGATCCCGGCGGCACGGGCGGCCTGTTCGATCTCCTTCGGCGGGGCTTCGCCCCCGCGCTGGGGGTCTTCGAGGTAGTCCCGCAGCCATGCGGCGGCCTCGGACAGCTCCGCCCGATCGGCGTTGGGAGGCCCGTCGGCGGCGCGCAGGGCGTCCCGGACGCTGGTGCTGGATTCCCCGCCGAGGACGAACCGCGAGACGTACGCCGGGCCTTCCTCCGTGGCCACGGTGAACGGCTGGATCGTGTAGCTGTACGACGGCAGTCCGAGCCTGCCCAGGTTGTTCTTCTCCAGCGACATGACGAACTCGGCGTCGCCCTGGTCGTCCTCCTGCTGGGCGAATGCGACCAGGGAGCGGATGAGCTGGCCGAACGCGCCGGATCCGGCGACGCGGGACAGCACGTCGGAGCCGCCGGCCTTGGTGAAGTGGGCGAGGCCGACGATGGTGAAGCCGTGCCGTTCGGCGGCGGCGACGAGCGGTTCGAGGGCTTCGCGGACCTCGGCGGCGCGGTAGTCGTTGATGCTGCTGTCGATGAGCGACAGCAGCGGGTCGGCGACGAGCAGGGCGACTCCGTGGGCTTCGGCGGCCTCACCGAGACGGCCGGTGTCCACGGGCAGGGTGAGCCTGGCCGAGGCTTTGCCGTCGTCCTGGACGTCGATGCGGAAGACGAGGTCGAGGTCGGCGCCGGAGGCGATGAGCCGCGGCAGGATGGTGCGCGTCCACGAGTCCTCCGTGGCCGCGTAGATGACCGCGCGGGGCTTGCCCTGGAGCTGGCCGGGGAGGGTGCCTGTGGTGATCCTGGCGGCCATCCAGACGGCCCACTGGGACTTGCCGAGGCCGGGCCCGCCGGCGGCCAGCGCGAGGCTGTACAGGGGGATGCGGCCGTGGCTGGTCGGGGGTGCCCCGTCGGGGGTGGTGTCCCACAGCCAGTGGACCGGCCGTGCCCGCAGCGCCGAGGCCGGGGTGAGGACGATGCGGCGGGACTGCGGCGGCACGACCCCCGATGCGGCGGCGCGTTCCACGAGTCGGGCGGTTCGCTGGTTGGCGGCCTCGATCGCGGCGTGGACGTCCTCGTCGTCGTTGAGGCGTTCGAGCGCGCGCACCAGCTCGACGCGGGCGTGCTCGCGCAGGGCCATCTCGCGCAGCTTGTCAGCCTGCCAGTCCGCGACCGGAAGGCCGTGCTCGCCGATCCGGGCGAACACGCCGGGGCCGCCGATACGCCCGGTCTCCGCGGCACCGAGGGCGGCGCCGAGTGAGGCGTAGTCGACGGGCAGCCCCTCGGGGATGCGCTTCTCCAGCTGCTCCCAGACGGCGCGCGCGGGGAAGTGGGAGAGCATGTCGGCGCTGACGACCTCGGCCAGGGGCTTGTACTGGTCGGGGTTGAGCAGGGCGGTGCCGACGACGGCGAGTTCGAGGCCGGTCCGGGCGTCGATGGTGTCGGTCATTCGACCTCCCGGGTGGCATCAAGGTCGGGGAAGCGGCGGCGGATCTCCCAGCGCTGCCAGCCCTGTTCGACGAGGCGGTTGACCTCGGCGTCCTGCTCGGCATCGCTGAGGCCGTACGGGGACGGCCCGAGGGCCCCCGCCGCGGTGGCGGGGGCCTCGGTGGTGGTGCGGTGGTTCACTTGCCGGCCGCCTCGACGGTGTCGGCGTCGCGCTCGATCGCGGCGGCCAGGCGCCGCAGCTGCTCGGCGAACGCGCGGGCGTCACGGGAGCCCAGCTCGACGCGGGTCGGGAACGTCTCGACCTCGATGTGCGGGGTCTGGCCGGCGTTGATCTCGAACCAGGAGCCGATGACGTGGCGGCCGTCGGCGTCGTCGGCGTGGTGCGCGGTGCCGAAGTGGTTGACGTTCGGGCTGTCGAAGTCGGGGTCGGGCAGGTGGCTGTTGGCGCAGCCGGGGACGGTGCACTCGGCCTTGCTGCCGGGCAGGTGGATCGGCTGGCCGGAGTTGGCCGGGTCGTTGTACTGGCGCCAGACGAGGGTGCGGACCACGTGGTCGCGCTCGGTGGCGTCCTGGCCGCGCGGGAGGAGGAGGTACGGGCGGCCGTCGATCGGCTGCAGCAGCATGCCGGTGTAGGTGGTGCGGACGGTGGCCGGCAGTTCGGCGCGGTCGATCTCCTGCAGGTCGAGGCCGACGCGGTCGAGCAGGGTGTCCGTGGGCAGGTAGCGGACGACGTCGGGGGTGAGGGGGCCGCCGTCGAGGGCGCGGAGCGTTTCGGCGACGACGCGGGTGGTGGCGCGGGGGTCGGGGGTGGCGGCGACGAGTGCCATCACCTCCTCCGCGGTCGGCTTCGGCTCGCTGGTGGCGTCGGCGAGCGCCATCAGGTCGTCTCTCGCGGGGGCGGTGTTGGTGGCGATCACGCTGCGGCGGGCGGTACGGTGCATGGGAAGCCCTTCCACGGCGGCGCAACGGGTCGGTAGCCCGCGCCGCCGTTTGGCTGTTCAGGGATGGATGGTCGGGTGCTTCGGGCCCTATCTGGACGGCAATCCAGGTGGGGCCACACGCTTTTCAGGCGGCGCTGGCGGTCTCCCCGGCGAGCCACCGCTCAACGTCGCGGCGCCGGTAGCGGATCCGACCGCTCCGGCCGGAGGTGAGCTTGCGGAAGGCAGGACCGCGGCCCTGCCAGCGGTAGTTGGTCAGCGTCTGAACGCTGAGCTTCGTCAGCTCTGCGACCTCGTTCGGAGTCAGCCAGTCATCAGACAAGGCGATCCCCTTTGATCTCTTGACGCATCACTTTGATGTGTCGACGCATCAAAGAGTAGATCCATGGAGCGTTAGGTAGCAATAGGGATTGCAGGGGAATCATTTTGATGCGAGGCTGATGCTGTGGCTGACGACAAGAAGGACCTGCTCGGGCCCACGGGCGAGCACGTGCGTCGCAACGTGACGCGCATCCGGGAAGCGCGGGGGCTCACCAAGAAGGAGCTTGCGGACCGGACCGCTGAGCTGGGGAGGCCCATTCCGCCCCTTGGCGTTTCCCGAGTCGAGGCAGGTACGCGCCGTGTCGATGCCGACGATCTTGTTGTGCTGGCAGTAGCGCTGGACGTAAGCCCTTCGTCGCTTCTGCTCCCATTGGATGACCGTGAGGGGGTCCTCGTCGAAGTGACGGGTGCGGGCCAGGTGCTGGCGTCGGCGGCATGGGACTGGCTCGACGGGCGGGGCCGGCTTGGCGGGAATCCTGGCACCGACCTCAGGCCGACCCTGGACTATGAGCAGTTTGGCCGTCCGCCAGGTCGACGTCCCATTTCGGACGAGGTGGCGCAGCTGCTTCCGCAGGCGCTTTCGGTCTACGGGAGGACTGATGGCTAGGGTCTGGATCGAGGACCGCTCAACCCAGAAGGACTACATAGCCGCCATGGAGAAGTGGCGTGCGGCGAAGAAGGCCGGCAGTAAGCGGGCCGCGCCCGGTCGCTGGCGGGTCCGCTGGTACGACCCGAACGGCGCCTCGAAGTCGAAGACGTTCGGTACGGTGCCGGCCGCCGAGAAGCACCAACAGGACACGCTCGATCGGCTCGACAAGGGCACCTACCGCGACCCGAAGCAGGGCCGGACCCTCTTCTCGGACGTGGCCGCCGGGTGGTTCGGGGCGCTCCGCCGGCCCGGGGAGCGCACGAAGGACGACTACCGCGAGCTGCTGGACCTCTACGTCCTGCCGAAATGGGGGACGTGGCCGGTCGCCTCGATCCGGTGGGAGAACGTCTCGGAGTGGTTGACCGAGCTGTGCAACGCCCCCGGCAAGCGGGGCAAGCCGCTCTCCCCGGCTCGGATCGCGAAGATCCACCTGGTGTTCGGCATGGTGCTGAAGTACGCCGTGCGGACGGGGAAGATCGCGACCAGCCCGGCGGTGGACCATGAGCTTCCCCAGGACGAGGACGACGACGATCACGTCTACCTCACGCACGACCAGGTCGAGGCGCTGGCCGCCGCCGCGGGCGAGTACGCGCTGCTGCTGCTCGTGCTGGCCTACTGCGGGATCCGGTGGGGCGAGGTGTCGGCGCTCAAGGCCGGCCGGGTGCAGGCGTCCACGCGGCGGCTGCGGATCGTGCAGGCGTACACCCGCAAGCGCGGCGGCGGGCTGCTGCTCAAGGACGTGAAGAACCACGAGAAGCGGTCCGTGCCGCTGCTCGGCTCGCTGGTAGCCGATCTGCGGGACGCGCTCAAGGGGAAGGGGCGGGATGCCCTGCTGTTCACCGGCCGCGACGGCGAGCCGATGGGCTACTGGGAGTTCCGCTCGACCGTCTTCGATCCGGCGGTCAAGGCGGCCGGGCTCGACGGCCTCGGCCTCACCCCGCACAAGCTCCGGCACACCGCGGCCTCGCTGGCGATCGCGGCCGGCGCGGACGTCAAGGTGGTGCAGCAGATGCTCGGCCACAAGTCGGCGGCCATGACACTCGACGTCTACGGGCACCTGTTCCCGGACCGGCTCGACGAGGTGGCGAACGCGCTCGACACGGGCCGCGCCGCCGCACTGGCGGCCAGGACTGCGCTCGCCGCGTAGCGGTCCGTCCGGAGCCATGTGTACAAAATGCGTACTGCCCGCCCGGTGTGTACCGGACGGGCAGTAGTGAAGGGGCCTATGAGCTGCCACTTTCGGTCATTCTCTGTGCACCGCACCCGCGTGGCGAACGCAGGCCGCGTGCGGTGCGAAGTCTGTTGTGCGCCTCGGGGGTTCCGGGTAGAGGGCCGGGCGTCCCGAGGGGTGGGGCCGTCGTGCGGCCCCGAGGCGTCAGGCCTGGACGGCGGTGTTGACGCGCTTGGTGATGGCCGACTTCTTGTTGGCGGCCTGGTTGGCGTGGATGACGCCCTTGCTCACGGCCTTGTCCAGCGCCTTGGAGGCGGCGCGGGCCAGCTCGGTGGCCTTCTCGGTCTCGCCGGCGGCAGCGGCCTCGCGGGCCTTGCGCAGAGCGGTCTTCAGCGAGGACTTGACGGCCTTGTTGCGCAGGCGCGCCTTCTCGTTGGTCTTGTTGCGCTTGATCTGGGACTTGATGTTCGCCACGAAAGTGCCTCAGTCTGTGAAATCGGTTCTGGGGGTTCCCCGGCCGGAGGCTGGGGAGGTTTGCACCAGCGACCCTTGGAGCAGCTGAGAGGGCATGCCGGGGCCAGGTGCAGCGGCCAACGCTACCAGGGCGGACGGGCCCGGCCCAAACCGGGCGGGCACGGCGCGGGCACGGCGCGGGCGCGCGCTGGGCGCCCGGTGGAGGCGCGACGGGCGCCCGGTGCCGGTCAGGCCCGCAGCAGCGGCTCGCCGTAGTGCTCGACCTCGGGGAACGGCCGGTAGAAGTGGTGCAGCAGCGCACGCCACCGCTGGTACTCGGGGGAGCGGCGGAATCCCTCGGTGTGGTCGGTGAGGTTCTCCCACTCCACCTGGAGCAGGAACCGGGAGCCGCGCCCCTCGTCCAGGCAGCGGCGCAGGGCCAGCGAGCGGAAGCCGGGCCGGCCGGCGATCAGGGGGCGGGCCTCGGTGAAGGCGGCGAGGAATTCCTCCTCCTGGCCGGGCAGCACGTCGAGCAGGGCGCTTTCGAGGATCATGGCTCGCCATCCTGCCGTGCGACCTCGACCGCGGGAGCCGTCCCGCGGGCCCCGGGGACCCCTCGCGACAGCCCGCTTCGGGGCCCCCGGGCGGCCCGAAGCGGACGGGTG
The DNA here is from genome assembly GCF_000710405.2 of Kitasatospora sp. MBT66. Taxonomy (NCBI): domain Bacteria; kingdom Bacillati; phylum Actinomycetota; class Actinomycetes; order Kitasatosporales; family Streptomycetaceae; genus Kitasatospora; species Kitasatospora sp. MBT66. The sequence continues at coordinate 132,193 of NZ_JAIY01000007.1, forward strand.
GCGCGCGGTCCGCCCGCGGGAGGTGGGAAGATGGGAGGAACTATCTCGATCGGACGACCGTCCGGTCGCCCGGGAAGCCGGTCAGCGATGATCCGGACACCCCCGGCCCCCGGACCAACGGAGAATCGGACCAAGGTGCCCGCGACCCCCAGCAATGTGCCAGAGCCCAGCCGTACCGACCCGGCGCTGATCCGCAACTTCTGCATCATCGCCCACATCGACCACGGCAAGTCGACCCTCGCCGACCGGATGCTGCAGATCACCGGTGTGGTCGACCCGCGGCAGATGCGCGCCCAGTACCTCGACCGCATGGACATCGAGCGCGAGCGCGGCATCACGATCAAGTCGCAGGCCGTCCGTCTCCCGTGGGCGCCGAGGACCGGTCCCCACGCCGGGAACACGCACATCCTCAACATGATCGACACCCCGGGACACGTGGACTTCACGTACGAGGTGTCGCGTTCCCTCGCGGCCTGCGAGGGCACCGTCCTGGTCGTCGACGCGGCCCAGGGCATCGAGGCGCAGACCCTCGCCAACCTGTACCTGGCGCTGGAGAACGACCTCACGATCGTCCCGGTGCTGAACAAGATCGACCTGCCGGCCGCGCAGCCGGAGAAGTACGCCGCGGAGATCGCCCACATCATCGGCTGCGACCCGTCCGACGTGCTTCAGGTCAGTGCCAAGACCGGTCTCGGTGTCGAGGACCTGCTGGACCACATCGTCAACACCGTCCCGGCCCCGGTCGGCGTCAAGGACGCCCCGGCCCGCGCGATGATCTTCGACTCGGTGTACGACTCCTACCGCGGCGTGGTCACCTACGTCCGTGTCGTGGACGGTCAGCTGACCAAGCGCGAGCGCATCGCGATGATGTCCACCGGCGCCACCCACGAGCTGCTGGAGATCGGCGTCATCTCGCCGGAGCCGAAGGTCGCCGACGGCTTGGGCGTCGGCGAGGTGGGCTACATCATCACCGGTGTGAAGGACGTCCGGCAGTCCAAGGTCGGTGACACCATCACGTCGATGCACAAGGGTGCCACCGAGGCGCTCGGCGGCTACAAGGACCCGCGTCCGATGGTGTTCTCGGGCCTGTACCCGCTGGACGGCTCGGACTACCCGCTGCTGCGCGACGCCCTGGACAAGCTGCGGCTGAACGACGCGGCGCTGGTGTACGAGCCGGAGACCTCGGTCGCGCTCGGCTTCGGCTACCGCTGCGGCTTCCTCGGCCTGCTGCACCTGGAGATCATCCGGGAGCGCCTGGAGCGCGAGTTCAACCTCGACCTCATCTCCACCGCCCCGAACGTGGTCTACCGGGTGATCATGGAGGACGGCTCCGAGCACACCGTCACCAACCCGAGCGAGTTCCCGGTCGGCAAGATCGCCGAGGTGTACGAGCCGGTCGTGCGCGGCACCATCCTGGCGCCGAACGAGTTCGTCGGCGCGATCATGGAGCTGTGCCAGTCCCGCCGCGGCAACCTCCAGGGCATGGACTACCTGTCCGAGGACCGGGTCGAGCTGCGCTACACCCTTCCGCTCGCGGAGATCGTCTTCGACTTCTTCGACCAGCTGAAGTCCAAGACCCGCGGCTACGCCTCGCTCGACTACGAGCCCATCGGCGAGCAGACGGCCGACCTGGTCAAGGTCGACATCCTGCTGCACGGCGACGCGGTGGACGCGTTCTCCGCGATCGTGCACAAGGACAAGGCCTACGGCTACGGCGTGATGATGGCCGGCAAGCTGCAGAAGCTGATCCCGCGCCAGCAGTTCGAGGTGCCGATCCAGGCCGCGATCGGCTCCCGGGTGATCGCCCGTGAGACCGTCCGCGCCATCCGCAAGGACGTCCTCGCCAAGTGCTACGGCGGTGACATCTCCCGTAAGCGGAAGCTGCTGGAGAAGCAGAAGGAGGGCAAGAAGCGGATGAAGATGGTCGGCCGCGTGGAGGTCCCGCAGGAGGCCTTCATCGCCGCGCTGTCCACCGACGCCGAGACCCCCAAGGGCGAGAAGAAGTAACCGAAGAAGTAACCGAGGGCGGAAGGCGGCCGGGGAGGACCCGGCCGCTCGCCCTCCACCGTGAGGGGCCCGGGACGCGATGCGTGTCCCGGGCCCCTCACGTGTGCTTCAGCGCAGCGACATGACGACGCTCTTCAGGATCGCGGCCTTGATCAGCCGCCCGGTCCGGCCGGTGAGCACGGTGGGTCGCATCGAGTCGTCGCCGTGGATCAGCTGGACCAGCCCGTCGCGCCGCCCGAGGCTCAGGCACTGCACGAGGTAGCGGAAGGCGAACGGCTTGTCGGTGCGCCCGGCGAGCAGCTTGCCGAGGTACTGGCCCTGCGGCAGGGCGGTGGCGCAGCCCATCCGCAGGGTGCCGGTGCCGGGGACGGTGACCTCGGCGGCGTCGCCGATCACGTGCACCTCGGGGTGCGAGACCGACCGCAGGTGGTCGTCGACGATCGCCCGGCCGGCCGGGGTGACGGCGAGGCCGGCCTCGGCGGCGAGCGGGTGCGGTTCCATCGAGGCGGCCCAGACGACCAGGTCGGCGGGGATCCGGCCGCCGGCGGTGGTGAGGCCCTCGGCGTCGACGGCGGTGACGGCGGTCTGCTCGTGGCTCGCGACGCCGAGTCCGCGCAGCACCCGGTGGACGTGGCCGCGGCCCTTGGCCGAGAACCAGCCGCCGACCTGCTCGGCGGCGACGATCCGTACGGTCCAGTCGGGGTGGGCCTCGGCGAGTTCGGCGGCCAGTTCGATGCCGGTGGCGCCGCCGCCGACCACGGCGACGGTGCCGGGGCGGTCGGCGGTGCGCAGCCGTTCGGCGATCCCGGCGGCGTGTTCGGCGGCGTAGGCGTGCTCGGCGGCGCCGGGGACGTCGTGCCAGGCGGTGCGGCTGCCGAGGGCGTGGACCAGGGTGTCGTAGGCGACGACCTCGCCGTTGTCGAGGGTGATCTTGCGGCCGGCGAGGTCGATCCCGGTGGCGCGGGCGGCGATGTGGCGGACGGCGCGTCCGCGCAGCACCTCGGCGAGGGCGGGCCGGTGCTCGGGGTGCCCGGCGGCGGTCTCGTGCTGCCGGATGCGGTGCAGGATCCGCTGCTCGGGGGCGATCAGGGTGACCTGCCCGCGCTTGCCGGCACGGGTGGCGGCGGCGAGGCCCGCGTAGCCGGCGCCCAGTACGACGATCTGCTTCTCGGTCATGTCGTCCCGCTCCTTCGTGGCGCCGTCGGCGGCGTCCTCTTCCGGCGCCCCCGGGGTGGCCGGGGAACGCTCTCCGCGTGTTCGGAAGGGGGACGACGGAGCCGGCCGGAGTGTGACGGTGACCCGCGTCACACCGCCGGCGGGGTGGTGGCGGGGTTGAGGTGGGTGAGCTTCTCCGGGTTGACCACGGTGTAGGCGGAGGTGATCCGGCCGTCGGCGACGGTGAAGCCGACCACGCCGCCGACCAGGCCCGGCTGCTGGTACCAGACCAGGCCGGGTTCGCCGTTGACCAGGGCGAACTCGATGACGGTGTCGGGGGTGCCCCACTTGGTGACCATGCCGGCGACGAGCCGGGAGACCTTCTCCGCACCGAAGACCGGGCGGGCGCCGGCGGTGACGAGGCCGCCGCCGTCGGAGTGCCAGACCACCTCGGGGTCGAGGACGGCGAGCAGGCCCTCGATGTCGCCGCGGGCGGTGGCGGCGGCGAACGCCTCGACGGCCTGCCGGTGCTCGGCGGGGTCGGCGGTGGCCCGGCGGCCGCCGTCCTTGACCCGGCGGCGGGCGCGGGAGGCGAGCTGGCGGGCGGCGTCGGGGCTGCGGTCGAGGGAGGCGGCGATCTCGTCGAAGCCGACGGCGAAGACGTCGTGCAGCACGAAGGCGGCGCGTTCGGCGGGGGTGAGCTGTTCGAGGACGGCGAGCAGGGCCAGCGAGACGGATTCGCCGAGTTCGGCGAGCTCGGCGGGGGAGGCGGGGCCGCTCTGGTAGGAGACGGACGGTTCGGGCAGCCATTCGCCGAAGTAGGACTCGCGGCGGGCCCGGGCGGAACCGAGCTGGTCGTAGCAGAGGCGGGTGACGACGGTGGTGAGGAAGGCGCGGGGGTCGGCGACGGCGGCGCGGTCGGCGGCGCGCCAGCGCAGCCAGGCCTCCTGGAGGACGTCCTCGGCGTCGGTGAAGGAGCCGAGCATCCGGTAGGCGACGGAGCCGAGGTAGCGCCGGTTGGCCTCGAAGGCGTCCGGGGCGGTGCCGCCGGTCGTGGCGTCGGTGCTGCCGGTGGTGGCCCGGGCGCTGCCGGTGCCACCGCTGCCGCTGCCGGTGCTGGGCGCGGCGGTGGCCGCCGACGGTTCGTCACTCACGGCCCTACGGTAGCGTCCCGCCCCCCGGCGGGGCAGGGTGGGACGGCCCCGGACGTGCGGGAACCCGGGGCGACCGGCTGTCGGGCCGGCCGCCCCGGGTTCGCCGGGAGGCTCACCGGGAGGTGGGCGGGGAAGGCGCGCGACCGCGCCCGGGGGCTACTCGACCTCGGCGACCGCCTCGGCGAACTGCGCCTGGTAGAGCCGGGCGTAGGCCCCGTCGGCGGCGATCAGCTCGTCGTGGCCGCCCTGCTCGACGATGGAGCCGTTCTCCATCACCAGGATCACGTCGGCGTCCCGGATGGTGGAGAGCCGGTGCGCGATGACGAAGCTGGTGCGGCCGGTGCGCAGCCGGGCCATGGCCCGCTGGATGAGCACCTCGGTGCGGGTGTCGACGGAGCTGGTGGCCTCGTCGAGGACCAGGATCGACGGCTGGGCGAGGAAGGCGCGGGCGATGGTGATGAGCTGCTTCTCGCCGGCGCTGACGCCGGTGCCCTCGTCGTCGATGACCGTGTCGTAGCCGTCCGGCAGGGTGCGGACGAAGCGGTCGACGTGGGCGGCCCGGGCGGCCTCGACCACCTGCTCGCGGGTGGCGCCGTCGGCGCCGTAGGCGATGTTGTCGGCGATGCTGCCGCCGAACAGCCAGGTGTCCTGGAGGACCATGCCGATCCCGGAGCGCAGGTCCTCGCGGGACATGGCGGCGATGTCGACGCCGTCGAGGGTGATCCGCCCGGCGCTGACCTCGTAGAACCGCATCAGCAGGTTGACCATGGTGGTCTTGCCGGCGCCGGTGGGGCCGACGATGGCGACGGTCTGGCCGGGTTCGACCTTGAGCGAGAGGTCGTCGATGAGCGGCTTGTCGGGGTCGTAGCGGAACGCGACGTCCTGGAAGACCACCCGGCCGCGCAGGGTGTCGGGGCGTTCCGGCATGGCCGGTTCGGGGGTCTGCTCGGCCGAGTCGAGGAGTTCGAAGACGCGTTCGGCGGAGGCGACGCCGGACTGCACCAGGTTGGCCATGCTGGCGACCTGGGTGAGCGGCTGGCTGAACTGCCGCGAGTACTGGATGAAGGCCTGGACGTCGCCGATGGAGAGGGCGCCGCTGGCCACCCGCAGGCCGCCGACGACGGCGATGAGCACGTACTGGAGGTTGCCGATGAGCATCATCGCGGGCTGGATGATGCCGGAGATGAACTGGGCCTTGAAGCTGGAGGCGTAGAGGGCCTCGTTGTGCTCGCGGAAGGTGGCGGCGGACTCCTTCTGCCGGCCGAAGACCTTGACCAGGGAGTGGCCGGTGTACATCTCCTCGATGTGCGCGTTGAGCTGCCCGGTGGAGCGCCACTGCTGGACGAACTGGGGCTGGGCGCGCTTGCCGACCCGGGTGGCGACGACGACGGACAGCGGGACGGCGATCAGCGCGATCAGGGCGAGCAGCCAGGAGATCCAGAACATCATGGCGAGTACGCCGACCACGGTGAGCAGGGAGTTGATCACCTGGCCGGTGGTCTGCTGCATGGTCTGGCTGATGTTGTCGATGTCGTTGGTGACCCGGCTGAGGACCTCGCCGCGGGGCTGCTTGTCGAAGTAGCTGAGCGGCAGCCGGGCGAGCTTGGCCTCGGTGTCCTGGCGCAGCCGGTAGCCGACGCGCTGGATGGCGCGGGCGGCGAGGCGGCCCTGGACGACGCCGAAGACGGCGGAGGCGACGTAGATGGCGAGGACCCAGAGCAGGATGCTGCCGATGGCGCCGAAGTCCATGCCCTGGCCGGGGGTGAAGTCGACCGAGGAGATCAGGTTGGCGAGGTCGCCGTCGCCGCGGGCGCGCATGGCGTCGACGATCTGCTGCTTGGAGGAGCCGGCCGGGAAGCGGCTGCTGACGACGCCGGCGAAGATGAGGTCGGTGGCGTGGCCGAGGATCTTGGGACCGACGATGGCGGCGCCGATGCTGAGGACGCCCAGGCCGAGGACGCCGGCGATCAGGGCGCGTTCGGGGCGGAGCAGTTTGAGCAGCCGCTTGCCGGAGGTCTTGAAGTCCATGGACTTCTCGGCGCCCTGACCGCCCATGAAGCGGCCGGGGCCGGCGGGGCCGCGGCGGGCGGCGGCGGACTGGGAGTCACCGACCGGCGCGCCCGGTCCGCCCGGTCCGCCGGGGCCGCCCGGACGTCCACCGGGTCCGCCCGGTGCCTTGGCGAAGTCCGGTCGTCCACCGGGCGCCTTGGCGAAGTCCGGCCGTCCGGGTGCTTTGTCGGACCCGGGTGCGGGCCTGTCGGGGCTGGTCACGCCGCCTCCTGCTCGGTGAGCTGGGAGAGCACGATCTCCCGGTACGTCGGGTTGCCGGCCATGAGCTCGCCGTGGGTTCCGGTGCCGACCACGGCGCCCTCGTCGAGGACGATGATCCGGTCGGCGTCGCGGATGGTGGAGACGCGCTGGGCAACGATCACGACGGTCGCCTCGGTGGTCTCGCGGGCGAGCGCCTTGCGCAGCTTGGCGTCGGTGGCGTAGTCGAGCGCGGAGAAGGAGTCGTCGAAGAGGTAGATGTCGGGCCGGCGCACCAGGGTGCGGGCGATGGCCAGGCGCTGGCGCTGGCCGCCGGAGACGTTCCCGCCGCCCTGGGCGATGGGCGCGTCCAGGCCCTCGGGGAACTTCTCGACGAACTCCTTGGCCTGGGCGATCTCCAGCGCGTGCCAGAGCTCCTCGTCGGTGGCGTCGGGCCGGCCGTAGCGGAGGTTGCTGGCGACGGTGCCGGAGAACAGGTAGGGCTTCTGCGGGACGAGTCCGACGCTGTCCGAGACGGCGCCGGGGTCGAGTTGCCGGACGTCGACGCCGCCGAGCAGGACCTGGCCGGAGCTGACGTCGAAGAGCCGGGGGACGAGGCCGAGCAGGGTGGACTTGCCGCTGCCGGTGGAGCCGATGACGGCGGTGGTCTCGCCGGGGCGGGCGGTGATGTCGATGCCGCGCAGGACGGAGGCCTCGGCGCCGGGGTAGCGGAACTCGACCTCGCGCAGTTCGAGGTGGCCGCGGCGCAGCACCTCGGTGACGGGGTCGGTGGGCGGGACGACGCTGGACTCGGTGCCGAGCACCTCCTGGATGCGTTCGGCGCAGACCTCGGCGCGCGGCACCATCATGAACATGAAGGTGGCCATCATGACGCTCATCAGGATCTGCAGCAGGTAGGAGAGGAACGCGGTGAGTGCGCCGATCTCCATGTCGCCGCTGTTGATCCGGTGGGCGCCGAACCACAGGACGGCGACGCTGGAGATGTTGACGACCAGCATCACGCTCGGGAACAGGTAGGCCATCAGCTTGCCGACCTGCAGCGAGACGCCGGTGAGGTCCTCGTTGGCGTCGGCGAACCGGTTCTGCTCGTGGTCGTCCTTGACGAAGGCGCGGATGACCCGGATGCCGGTGATCTGCTCGCGCAGCACCCGGTTCACGGTGTCGATCTTGTCCTGCATGCTGCGGAAGCGCGGGCGGAGCTGGCGCACGAGCACGGCGACCACGACGGCGAGGGCGGGGACGACGGCCAGCAGCAGGCCGGAGAGCGGCACGTCCTGGTTGAGGGCCATGATGATGCCGCCGACGCACATGATCGGCGCCGCGACCATCATGGTGAACGACATCAGCACCAGCATCTGGACCTGCTGGACGTCGTTGGTGGTGCGGGTGATGAGGGACGGGGCGCCGAACTGGCCGACCTCGCGGGCGGAGAAGCCCTGGACGCGGTCGAAGACGGCGGCGCGGATGTCGCGGCCGACGGCCATGGCGGTGCGCGCCCCGTAGTAGACGGCGCAGATCGAGCAGAGGGTCTGGAGGACGGTGACGCCGATCATCACGGCGCCCACCTGCAGGATGTAGCCGGTGTCCCCCTTGATCACGCCGCTGTCGATGATGTCGGCGTTGAGTGTGGGCAGGTAGAGCAGCCCGAGGGTGGACACCAGCTGGAGCAGCACCAGCAGGGTGATCGGTCGGGAATAGGGGCGGAGGTACGCCCTTAGCAGTCTGATCAGCACTGGCTCACTCTTGTCGTCGGCGGCGTCTTTGGCATCCCAATTCTCGTTGTTCGGAGGGCTCGTACAGCCGATTCCGGGCAAGCGAGCCGGATCTTTGTCCGGCTCTTTGCCGAACGTTCCGGGCGGTGGGGTGGTGCCGTGCACCGATGGTTCGGGAGGGTGCCAGCTCGGTCCGCCCTCTTACGGAATGACCGGTTTCCCCCTAGGCTGCTGACAGCCCTCTTGTTACTCACTGGTACCGGCCCGGTTTGCGTCAGGCGGGCCGGCGACCGCCCCCACGGCCGCCGCGCGTCCCGTCCGCGGTGCCGGTCCCAGCCGCAGACCCCGTCCCTCCACGTCCATCGGACGGCCACCCGCCCCCGGAGGTCCTCGTTGAGTTCCGCGCAGTCCCTGATCGACTCCGGCCGTCCCGACCTGGTCGCCGGGCGTCCCACCTCCGTCGCCCACCTGTTCCAGGAGCGGGTCGCGCTGACCCCCGGCGGTGAGGCCTACCGCTACCCGGTCCCGGTGGACGAGCACGCGGCGGACAGCACCCCCGGCGCCGAGCAGTGGCGGTCGCTGACCTGGGCGCAGTCCGCGACCCGGGTGTACGCGGTGGCGGCGGGGCTGCTGTCGCTGGGCATCGAGGCCGAGGACCGGGTCGCGCTGGCCTCCTCCACCCGGCTGGAGTGGGTCCTGGCCGACCTCGGCAACATGTGCGCGGGCGCGGCCACCACGGCCGTCTACCCGAGCACCAACGCCGACGAGACCGCGTTCATCCTCTCCGACTCCGGCTCCCGGGCCATGTTCGCCGAGAACACCGCCCAGCTGGACAAGGTGGTCGCGGAGCTGGACCGGCTGCCCGCGCTGGAGACGGTGGTCCTCTTCGACGCGCCCGACGGGCCGCCGGAGGCCGGCCGGCTGAGGGTGCTGTCCTTCACCGAGCTGGAGCGCCTCGGCACCGAGTACCTGGCCGCGCACCCGGACGCGGTCGAGAAGGCGATCGCCGCGCTCGACAAGGAGCAGCTGGCGACCCTGATCTACACCTCCGGCACCACCGGCCGCCCCAAGGGCGTGCGGCTGGTGCACGACTGCTGGGCGTACGAGGGCCGGGCCCAGGAGGCCAGCGGGCTGCTGGCCGCCGACGACGTGCAGTTCATGTGGCTGCCGCTGTCGCACGTGTTCGGCAAGACGCTGATCTCGGGGCAGATCGCCACCGGGCACGTGATGGCGCTGGACGGCCGGGTGGAGCGGATCATCCACAACCTCCCGGTGATCCGGCCGACCGTGATGGCCTCGGCGCCGCGGATCTTCGAGAAGGTCTACAACGGCATCGCCGGCAAGGCCAGGGCCGAGGGCGGCGCCAAGTACAAGATCTTCCTGTGGGCGGCGCGCACCGCCCGCGACCACGCCCGCGCGGTGCAGGAGAGCCGGGTGGCGACCGGGGTGGGCACCGCCCCGGTGGGGCTGCGGCTGAAGCACGCGATCGCCGACCGGCTGGTGTACTCGAAGATCCGGGCCGCGTTCGGCGGCCGGCTGCGCGGGGCGGTCTCCGGCAGTGCCGCGCTGGCGCCCGAGATCGGCTACTTCTTCGTCGGCGCGGGCGTGCCGATCCTGGAGGGCTACGGCCTGTCCGAGACCAGCGCCGGCTCCTGCGTCAACCGGGCCGAGGACATCCGGGTCGGCACAGTGGGCCGTCCGCTGCCGGGCACCGAGGTGCGGATCGCCGAGGACGGCGAGATCCTGCTGCGCGGCCCCGGTGTGATGCGCGGCTACCACAACCTGCCGGAGAAGACCGCCGAGGTGCTGGAGTCGGACGGCTGGTTCCACACCGAGGACATCGGCGAGCTGTCCGCGGACGGCTTCCTGCGGATCACCGACCGCAAGAAGGACCTGTTCAAGACCTCCGGCGGCAAGTACGTCGCGCCGAGCGAGGTGGAGGGCAAGTTCAAGGCGGTCTGCCCGTTCGTCAGCAACATCCTGGTGATCGGCAACGGCCGCAACTTCTGCACCGCGCTGATCGGCCTGGACGAGTCCGTGATCATGCCGTGGGCCGCCGAGCACGGGATGGCGGGCAGCTCCTACGCCGAGGTGACGGCCGACCCGCGGACCCACGAGCTGATCGAGGGCTTCGTCCGGCGGCTGAACGGCTCGCTGCAGCGCTGGCAGACGATCAAGAGGTTCCACCTGCTGCCGCGCGACCTGGACGTCGAGCACGGCGAGCTCACCCCGAGCCTGAAGATCAAGCGCCCGGTGGTGGAGCGGACCTACGCGGACGAGGTCACCGCGATGTACGCGGGCGCCAACGAGGCCTGATCCCGGCCCGGTCCGACCGCGTCCCACGCTGTCCCGTACGGCCCGGGGGGATCACTCCGGCCGTACGGGACAATGGGGTCATGCCCTCCGCACTCCCCGACGGTGAACCGGTACCGTCCGACGGCTCCCTGCCCGCGCACGCCCTGGACGGGCTGGGCTCCCGGCCGTTCGGCTTCTACCTGCACGTGCCGTACTGCGCCAGCCGCTGCGGCTACTGCGACTTCAACACCTACACCGCCACCGAGCTGCGCTCCTCCGGCACGGTCGCCTCCCAGGAGACCTACGCGGACAACGTGGTCGCCGAGGTCCGGCTGGCCCGCCGGGTGCTCGGCGACGCCGCCCCGCCGGTGCGCACCGTCTTCCTGGGCGGCGGCACCCCGACCCTGCTGCCCGCCCGCGACCTGGTGGCGATGCTCGCCGCGATCCGCGAGGAGTTCGGGCTCGCCGAGGGGGCCGAGGTCACCACCGAGGCCAACCCGGAGTCCGTGGACCCGGCGTACCTGGCGGAGCTGCGCGAGGGCGGCTACAACCGGATCTCCTTCGGCATGCAGTCGGCCCGCCCGCACGTGCTGCAGCTGCTCGACCGCCACCACACCCCCGGCCGCCCCGAGGCCTGCGTCGCCGAGGCGCGCGCGGCGGGCTTCGAGCACGTCAACCTCGACCTCATCTACGGCACCCCCGGCGAGTCCGACGACGACTGGCGGGCCTCCCTGGACGCCGCGATCGGCGCCGGCCCGGACCATGTCTCCGCCTACTCGCTGATCGTCGAGGAGGGCACCAAGCTGGCCGCCCGGGTCGGCCGCGGCGAACTGCCGATGATCGACGACGACGTGCACGCCGACCGCTACCTGATCGCCGAGGAGGCGCTGGCCGCGGCCGGCTACTCCTGGTACGAGGTCTCCAACTGGTCCACCACCCCCGAGGGCCGCTGCCGCCACAACGAGCTGTACTGGACCGGCGGCGACTGGTGGGGCGCCGGCCCCGGCGCGCACAGCCACGTCGGCGGCGTCCGCTGGTGGAACGCCAAGCACCCCGCCGCCTACGCCCGCGCCCTCGCCGAGGGCCGCACCCCCGCCCAGGGCCGCGAACGCCTCGCCGCCGAGGACCGCCGGGTCGAGCGGATCCTGCTGGAACTGCGCCTGGTCGAGGGCATCCCGCTGGACCTGCTGACGGAGACCGGCCTGAAGGCCGCACGCCAGCACCTGGCCGACGGCCTCCTCGCCCCGCAGCCCTGGGCCGCCGGCCGCGCCGCCCTCACCCTCCGCGGCCGCTTGCTGGCCGACGCGGTGGTACGTGACCTGGTGGACTGAGACTCGTTAACGTGGTGTCAGCCGTCGGAGGGAGCGCGCAATGACCGCCATCGATGACCGGATGACTGGGATCTTCGAGAACCTGGAGGTCCCGGAAGGCTTCAAGGCCGAGCTCATCAGGGGGGAAATCGTGATGATGGCCGGGCCGGAGATGGCCCACAACCTCATCGTCGAGTCGCTCGTCGACCAGATCCCGCGTGCACGCTGGCACCGGCTCCAGACCCAGGACGTGGCGTTCCCGGTGGACGCCAGTGAGCCGCAGCCCGATCTTGTGGTGATCGAGCGGGGCGCCGCCGACGGTCCGGGGCGACTGATTCCCGCGCCCGCCGTGACGTTGGTCGTCGAGGTCGTCTCGAAGACCAGCGTGCTGCGCGACTACCGGACCAAGCGGGAGCTGTACGCCGAGGGCGGCATCCCCGTCTACCTGATCGTCGACCCGATCAAGGGCCTCTGCGTCCTGCTCACCGAGCCGACCCGGGCGGCCGCCTCCGGGCTGCCCGACTACGTGGCCGAGCGGACCACCAAGTTCGGCGAGCCGGTTCCGGTGGACCTGCTGGGCATCACGCTCGACACCACGGAGTTCCGGCCCTACTCCTGACCCGGCAGGGTCACGAAGTCGATCAGTTCCTCGACCTTGCCCAGCAGCTCGGGCTCCAGGTCCCGGTAGGAGTTCACCTTCGACAGGATGCGCTTCCACGCCGCCGGGGTGTCCTCGGGCCAGCCCAGGCGGCGGCAGGTGCCGGTCTTCCAGTCCTCGCCCCGGGGGACGGCGGGCCAGGCCGGGATGCCAACGGAGGAGGGCTTCACGGCCTGCCAGACGTCGATGTAGGGGTGGCCGACGACCAGGACGTGCGGGCCGCTCGCCCGGGCGGCGATGCGGTGCTCCTTGGTGCCCGGGAGCAGGTGGTCGACCAGGACGCCGAGGCGGCGCTCCGGGCCGGGGGCGAATTCGGCGACGATCGCGGGCAGGTCGTCGACGCCCTCCAGGTACTCGACGACCACGCCCTCGATCCGCAGGTCGTCGCCCCAGACCCGCTCCACCAGCTCGGCGTCGTGCCGGCCCTCGACGTAGATCCGCGACTCGCGGGCCACCCGGGCCCGGGCGCCGGGGACGGCGACCGAGCCGGAGGCGGTGCGGGCGGGGGTGCGGGCCGGGGCCGGGGCCGCGGGCCGGACCAGGGTGACCGTCCGGCCCTCCAGCAGGAAGCCGCGCGGGACCAGCGGGAACACCCGGTGCTTGCCGAACCGGTCCTCCAGGGTGACGGTGTGGCCCTCGGCGGTCCGCTCGCAGCGCACCACCGCCCCGCAGAAGCCCGTCGACGCCTCCTCGACCACGAGGTCCCGCTCGGCCGGTACCTCGGGGGCGGGCGTCGACCGCTTCCACGGCGGGGTCAGGTCCGGTCCGTACTGGCGGCTGCGCATTCCCCGGAGTCTACGGGGCGTCAGCCGGTGAACGGCGAGTTCAGCACCAGCAGCTCGGCGATCCGCGCGCGCAGGGCGGCGGAGTGCGGCAGCGGCACCGGTGCGCCGCCGCGCTGCATCCGGACGCCCCGGTCGGCGAGCACGTAGACGGCCCGCAGGGTGCGCAGGGTGTTGGAGACGACGGCGGGGACGGCGCCCGCGGTCGCGGAGGGGCGGCGCGGCGGCTGCGCGGCGATCGGGTCGAGCCAGCCGAGGGCCTGGCGCTCGGTCAGCTCCGGCCGGGTGAGGATCTGGGCGACGGCGCGGCCGAGACGGTCGTCCTCCATGGCGTCCAGTACGTGGTCGGTGGGGGCGAGCAGCCGGGCGGTGACCAGGTCCAGCAGCGGGGTCGGGTCGGCGAGCAGCGGGCCGCGGCCGAGGGCGGCCAGCAGGTCGGCGCCGTGGGCCACCGCGTGCAGCCAGCCGAGCCGGGGGTCGAAGCCGCGCAGGTCGGTCTCGCCGACGTACCAGCGGGCGAAGGCCGCCAGCCAGGCCGGGCGGTGGGCGCCGTGGTCGGCGAGGTCGGCGAGGACCAGCGGGGCGAAGGTGCGGGCCTGGATCTCGGGGTCGGTGAGGCGTTCGGCCATCTCGTCGCCGAGCGCGAGGCGCTGCTCGGGCGTCAGCAGCGGTACCCAGCGGCACAGCTGCTCGTAGGCGAGGCTGTCGCGGACGTGCGGGTCGGGCGAGCGCAGCGCGGCGCTGACGGCGGCGAGGGTGTCGGGAGTGGGGGCGGCGGATTCGAGTGCGGTCCAGTTGATCACGGGCGGACCCTAGGGGCGGGGGCGGCCGCGGGCCACCGATTTAAGTGGCCCGGGGGGCGGCCGTCGGCTCACAGCCCCGGCGCGCCCCAGACCGGGAACCAGCGGGTGAGGTCCTTCTCCAGCCGCAGGTCGTTGCCGAGCATCGCGTTGACCTCCAGCTCCAGCGGGTTGTCGCGCTTCTCCCCGCCGCCGGGCAGCGGTGCGAACGGGTAGAAGGTGCCGCGCTTGTACCCGGCATGTATACAGGGGTACCGTTCCCGCCCATGACCTCCTCTGACCTGGCAATTTCGGCCGCAACGCTGTTGGCCACAGGCCGGCCCAAGCCGGTTCGCGTCCTCATCTCACTCCGGATCAGTGACCTGACCGACGAGTCCACGAGCCTTGAGCGTCAGCTCTTCGATGCCCGCCAGTTCATCGCCGACCGGGCACACCTCGGCTGGACCGAGGCCGGCGTTGCCCGAGACGCCCATGTGTCGGCCTCGAAGCAGAGCCCGTTTGAGCGGGCGGAGCTTGGCCACTGGCTGAAGGAGCGCGCCCCCGAATTCGATCTGATCTTGTTTTGGAAGCTCGATCGAATCATCCGAAAAGTTCTGGACATGCAAGAACTGCTTCGATGGGCGGTCGACCATGGAAACAAGGACTTCGCATCCGTCACTGAGCCGATCTTCGACATGACCGGCCCATTTCGGCATGTCATCATCGCTCTTTTCTCCGCGCTGGCGGAGATGGAGGCCAAGAACACCAGCATCCGAGTCAAGAGTTTCCGAGACAGCGTTCGTGAGCTGACGCGGTGGGCCGGCGGCATGCCCGCGTACGGCTTCGAGGTCTACAAGGAGGACGGGGCTGCATACCTGCGCCAGAACCCTCACCAGGTCAACGTCCTACGGGAGATCGTGAACCGGCTTCTCGCCGGAAAGGAGTCGCATGCCGCTATTGCCGACGATCTCAACGCGCGGCATGAGCCGACAGCCCGAGGAACCCGTCCGTCCAAGCGCATCCAAGACGCGGGCCGCACATACAAGTGGACAGCCTCCGGCCTGCGCAAGATGTTGAAGAACGAAGCCCTTATGGGCTGGAAGATGGAAACCCGCCCCGTCCCTGGCAAGAAGTACTTTGAGACGATACCGGTGATAGACCGCAACGGGCACAAGGTGAAGGTTGCCGATGCAATCTTTTCCGAAGAGGAGTGGAAGAAGCTTCAGGAATACCTTAGTGGTCGCACCTTCAAGATGTCCCCTCCGACCAACGTAACTCCGTTCCCAACGGTCTGGTGCTGTGGCTACTGCAAGGGGAACATTCGCCTGCATGTTGCCCGAAGGGAAAAGGAGGACGGCAAGGTTACCGAGTACCCCAAGTTCAGGTGTGCAACCCCGCGGGAGGTCGATGGTCGGACAAAGTACGGCTGTGAGGAACAGGTCTCCTGGGACCCGGGGAGGTTGCTCGCGACGTTCGAACACCACCTCATGGAGGAATTCGGCGACCTGGAGGCGGAAGAGCGCATCTACGTCGTGGGCGAGGACAACGCCGGCCGCATGGCGGAAATCGAAGAGCTTGTTGTTCACCTGATGGCAGACATGGAGCCTGGGCGACGGTACGGAACGGCCCTCACCCGCCCGACGGCAGAGGCCACGATCGACAAGCTGAACGCGGAGTACGAGACGCTTAGCGGGCGCCCGAGCGGCGATCGATGGGAGTACCGGAGTCTGGGCAAGACCTGGCGTGAACTGTGGATGTCGAGCAATGTCGCAGTCCTGGAGGCGATCACGCAGCGCAACGGAATCCGCCTTATCTGTTACCAGGAGGCGTTCGAGCTGGTGGTCCCCAAGCGGATGAAGCTCTGATGCTGGACCGGAGGCCGGGTGGTCGTGTTACGGTTCCCAAGTTGCAAGTAAAGATCGACTTGCAACCAACTGCCTAGCACAGTTGACCCCGGCGAGGTTGCAGCCTCCCGGGGTCCGACACGCAGAGGAACAGTCTCCGTGCAGATTCAGCGTACCCGGCAGGACCGCGAGTTCACGGTCCTGCCCAACTCGATACTCCAGGACTCGGACCTGTCCTTGGCCGCCCGCGGCCTCCTCGGACTCCTCCTGAGCCAGCCTGCCCAGACCGCCGCGACGGTCAGGTCCCTCACCGAGGACACCCGCGAGGGCCAGCGACGTGTCACCGGCGCCATGAAGGAACTTCAGGCTGCTGGCTTCGTCGTGTGCACCAAGACGCAGAACGAGGCCGGCCGCTGGTCCACGCATGTGGCCGTCTTCGACCGCCCGCAGACCGGGGAACCGAAGAGCGAATCTCCGCAGGTCGGGGAACGGCGCTGCCGGTCCTTCGGGTCTAACCCGAAGGGAAAGAACCAGGAAAAGAACCCCACCCCTACCCCCGTCGAAGAGGTCGAGGACGCACCGGCGGCCGAGGTCGAGGGCGGGCAGGAGGACAGCCACCAGGAGCAGGAGCAGGCCACGGCGGAAGCCGTGACCGTCCTGGCCCGCGTCGGCCAGGCCGACCGTCGTCTCCGCCTCGGTGTCGCCGAGATGCTGCGACTGGCCCCGCTCGCCGCTCAGTGGGTGGCCCGAGGCGCCACCGAGGCCGAAATTCGTGACGCCCTGATTTCCGGCCTGCCTGCCCAGGTGGCTCGGCCGGCGGCCATCGTGGAGTGGCGGCTTACGCACAAGATGCCGGCCGAACCGGCCGCGCCAGTTGCGCCCCTGGCCGAGTGCGGCCAGTGCAAGGCACCTCTGCCGCGTGGCCAGGAGGCCGGAATTTGCTCCGGCTGTGCCGGGGTGGCCAAGGTGGCCAAGGTGGCCAAGAACCAGGTGTCCACTCCTTCGGCCACTGCTGACGAGGCCGGCAGTCTGCTGGCGGCCATCCGCGACCGACGGGCCACAGGCACCTTCGCCCCGAAGGCCCGGCCGTACAGCTTCATTCCGGCTGCGGCCTGAAAGGGGGACGATCATGTCTGGGACTGTTTCCGTTGACCTGCCCTGGTTTGCGCGGGCGACCAGGAAAATTGGCGCCCCGCTCGCCTTCGGCGCCGCCCTGGCTATGTCCGTCCCGGGCGAAATTCACCTTGCTGAGGTGGCCGGGTGGAGTAGTGGCTTCGCCACGTTGATGCCGGTCTGCGTCAGCGTGTACGCAGCCAGCGCCGCCGTAATGGCCGATGTGGCCCGACGCTTCAACCTGCCGGGAAAAGTGTCCGCTCAGGTTGGCGCCGTCCTCGCGCTGATCCTGGCCATCCTGGCGCAGGACATATCTCACCTGATTCAGCTCGACTACATGAACACCTCGGCCGTTCTGGTCGCAGCTGTCTCGGCTATCCCAGGGCTGGTTGTGGCGCACCTGCTGCACATGGGCCGTGGCCCGCGCGAGACGGCCATTGAAGTGGAGGCTCCCGATGTGCCCGAGGTCGCCGAGGACCAGGAGGACGGGCAGCTGTCCCTGATCGACATGGAGACAGGGGAGGCAAGGCGGCGAGGGAAGCGGGGCCGGAAGCCGGCCGTGGCGCCTGAGGAGGTTCAGGCGGCGGCCGACAGGCTCAAGGCTGAGAAGAAGAAGGTGACCGGTACCACGCTGGCCGAGGCTCTGGGGGTGGCGCCGCGAACCGGGACCCGCTACCTGGGCCAGGTTTCCGCGGACGCCGAGGCGGCCAGTTAGCAGGCCAGAAACGCGAAGATGCCCTCACCTCGGGGTGGGGGCATCTCGGGCCTGGCGCTCATGTGGCCATGCAACAGCAAGGGTCGTTACTCATTGCCGGGGCTGAGCCTAGTCGATGAGAACCGGCCCCGGGGACAGACCCGGGGCCGGCTACCTGCGCTCGGAGGAACGAGGTCCCCCCGAGCAACGGTGCACGGGGTCACCCTACCGGGCGCTAGGATGCGCTATGTCCACCGTGCTTGAAATCGTACAAATCGTGCGACAGTTCGAGGTCGACAACCCGAACACTTTTTTGCCCCTCGCGCGGGCCATCAAGGTCGTCTCCGAGGCAACGGGTATACCGGAAATGACCATTCGAACCCATATTCGGAGGCTCCTGGACGAGGGGGAATTGGTCGAGCTGCGCGAGGAGCCCGACGTTCATGCCGTCCTGCTGCCGGGGCCCGATGAGGTGTACCTCTACCTGAAGCCGTCCCCGCCGAAGCCGGGGGCCCTTCAGGTCACCATCGTCGAAGCTGAGTCGGGGTCAGGGGGCCGGCGCCGCCACATGGTGGCCACCAGGACCCGGGTCACGGAGTTGAAGGTGCACCGGCATGCCGAGAAACGGCAGCGGAAGCTCACCGAGAGCCCCGAGGAGCGGCAGGTTGCACATCAGCGGGACCCTGAGCTCGGGGACCTGGTGGACCAGTTGGCTGACGTGCTGGGAGACGGCTCCAGGAGTGCCATGTGGCCATCAGGTCACGATGGAGTGGCTGTGAGCATAGAATTTCGACCGGGAGACTCTGAGAGGGCAAGGGCATTTCTGCGCGGAGGCCTCTCCGCCCTCTCGAACTGAATGTAGGACCAACCAAAGCAGCACCCCTTGTCGAGGGGTGCTGTTGGCGTTCAATGACCTTTTCTGCCGGGGCATATAGAACCCCCGGCAATAAAGATGTATGTGTCAATCTCCCACCCTTCCGGACGACTTCACCGAAAGAGTGGTACAGCTCACGTCAGACGTCCCTCGGGGATGATCTCCTGCTGTGCCCACGTCGGCAGTGTGGTCGGGGCCCCGACGACCATGCCGATGTCGGCGACACCCGTCCCCGAGGTAACCGGCACGTCTCGCGTCACGACGTGAAGCTTGGCGAAGAGCATCATGCTGAGCCACGGCGGAAGATCGGGGCCCAGGGCGCCTTCGGTCAGCTCCGCCCACTCAGTTGAGATGTCCGCGGGGACAGGTTCAAGAACCACAGCAACCTTGGCAGCCCTGTCGTACTCCTCCATGGACGCCCTGATCCAGTGGTCCGAAACTGGCACGGGGTAAGTCTCGGAAGCGTGCACGAGGGGCATCAGCTCGTTGCCGATCACGTGCAATGAGGTCGCCAGCGGAATGGAGGTGATTTCCTCGGCCGTGTCCGCCCCGAAAACAAGGAACGGGGTGTCATGCGGCAGATTGATGGCCGTCTTCGGCAGGACGAACGTGGTGAAGTGGACGCTCATGTTGCTGGAGCGTAGTGGTCGGGGCTGACAGCCGGGCCTAGATACGGCGAAGTGCCCCGCTCTCGAAGGGCGGGGCACTTCTACCCGCGAGCGCGGGTCCGACGTACAGGTGAAACAGGGCCATGAGCCATACCCGAGAGCGCGGGCCCAATCCCTCATACGAGGGCAAAACCCCATCCCGAGAAGCTTGGCTCTCTGGGTCAAGGCGATCTCCGCACAAGCGGAGCATGGAGTACGCCAATCACAATGGGTACGCCTGCGGCTGACCAACCTCCGCCGGTGCGGAGCGGTACTGCTGCCATCACCGTCCCGGGCTTCCCCAGTTTGGCGAGAACGACTCTGCCACGGCCCACTGACAGCGTGCAAGCGTCCTGGCCAAGGCCCCTCGAACGGGTGATGCGAGGCCCTGGAAGGCCTCATGGAGCCTCGGAGTGCTGGCCTACCGCCTCCAGGGCGCCGGCGCCTCCTTTTCTGCCGGCTGGGAGGCTTCGAGGAGCCCCACTGCGGCCTCTAATTCATTCATTCAGCGCCCCTTGAGCTCCGCGGGGAGCCCGCCGGCCCCCAAATCGATCCCGGAGAGTCACTGAGAGCACCTTGAAGGGCTCTGGAAGGCCTTGGAGGGGCCCCAGGAAGCTCCTGGAGCGCTTCGAGCCAGCTTGACAAGTCCGGCGAAGCCGTAGGCCGGTACGGGGTGCCTCCAGCCCCGAAAACTTTCATACCCGTACACGGTGGAAGGAAGGCACCCCCGGTGGGTCCTGTGTGAGCGTATGCATGTATTACCCCCGGGTACACATCACAGGCGATCAAGAATGAATCAATGGATTGACCAGGCAATTCATTCACGCAGCAGCACACATGACGACGCGTCAGGGAGCGAGACCCCGAGGGCACCGGTCATGAGGTCTAGACCACTCAGGATCACTGACGACCCATCAGATATACGAGTGACGAGCCGTCAGGTAAGCACTTGCTCGCCCGGTACGACACCTAATGTCCGAATCACTCTCGACCCTGTCATGGACATACATGTGTGCATTGTGTGTAGCTCATGCGATGAATGAATGCATGAATGCTGCACATCCTGTGCAAATGGTAACGAAGATGTCTCGGAATGAGCTCTACCGCATAACAGAATATATTACTCTGCGTATTGCCTTAGCTACTAAGATAGAGGCCGGCGATCAAGTGTCCTATTTTGGGCTATTGACTTTCCCGTAATCCGTGCTAGTAGGGATTTACCCTCTCCCCTATATGCACAGGGTGACCCCTTTCGATACTTTCCGTGATCGAGTGATCACGCGCCTCCATTCCTGACATGAGCACTGCGGGTTGCTTGCAACTAGGTAAATGCCTAACGTTCTCGGTGTCGGAACAGCGCAACGCAGAAAGGCCCCTCCGGGAAGTACCGCCCACCGCAGCAGCGGGGGACACGGGAAAAGGAGGTGAGGCAGCGAGGCTGACCGGCGAAGAGGTGAAAACGCCCTCTTCCAAGCGCACAGCACCGCCTGTAAGGCCGCAAGACAATGCGACCGGACCAGACACCTGCCGCGTACGCCCTGACGGGTTCTGCGCCCCCTTTATGAGGAGGGGTGTAGGGCTACAACAGTTGGGGTGGGAAAACAGCGGGGAGGGCTGGAATGGGATAGCTCGTACCTTGAGAACTCAATAGTGGGCCAGGCAATGCCTGGCACCGTCAGCCGAAACGATCCTATGTGCTGCGACGATCCGGGAGACCGGGGAGCAAACGGGGCAGACACGCGACTGACGTAAAACTCATGGCTGTGCAGCGACCACGCGACGACCAATGCACTGATCCCAGAATGAAAGGACTGGGGAGCGAGCGGGAAGCACAGCCGGAGCGCGGCAGGGAGCGCTAAAACCACCCTGTAGAGCCGGGAAGGGTCAAGCCTGACCGGCTCTCTATGTGCCCCTGTAGGAGGGGTGCAGAACCTCACCATCGATCTAAGGAGGAAAGGTGTCCGACACCCTTATCAAAACCCCGTGTGGTTGCGTTGTGCGGGGAAATCGCCATACCTGGGACTACCGGCAGTACACCGTAGAAATTCGCAATGGGTACGGGGTCATCCTTCAGACTGTTGGGGTACCGGCCAATGATGATGAACACGCCGAAGCCTTGGTCAAGCAGCAAGGGTCCAGGGGTGGAGTCCGTCTGCGACCGGCCAGCTGGACCTATCACAGTATCGGTCACAAGATCATGCGCGGCCAGTGCTGCACCGATGCCCGCCCCTGTACCGGGTGCATGAATCGAACCATTGACGGCCTGCATTAGGTCTCTTTTTTTGCCCTCTTACTTGCAACTAGGTCTTTCGTTGCAGCTGGGTATAGGCGAGCGTGCCTAGTCATCCACGGCCCCGGTCGTGAGTGGCTAAGTCCGGTCGGCTGACTGGCAAAACCAATAGGAGAAATCATGGCGCGAGAATTCCGCGTGTGGAATGAGGTCGGGGACTTGTTCGGGGTGCACCGGACCCCGGGGGCGGCGGAAAGGACGGCGGCTGCCGCTCGTAATGCGTGCCGCAAGCACTGCCGTACGAGCGGGAAGGAGGTGACCCCGGGAATGGGTGACTTCCAGTGTGGCGTACTCAGTCGGCACGGGATTTCCATTCAGGTGGTCGAGGACGGATACGACGTCACCACCGGGTACATCTACTAATCAGATAGGGGAATGATTCATGTCAGAGATATTCATTGGCGAGCGTAAGCCGTTCATGTCGGGGATTCAGGCATCCCAGCGGTTCGAAACCTACGACCGCTTCATTAACGGGTCCCGCTATCGCTTCTCGGTGCATTTCGACTGGCGGGACCGGCGAAAGAGGATCGGGGTAGCGGTGACCCGCGTTCTCAGCATCACCGAGGACGGACAGCCCGTGTTGGAAAAGGTTCACCAGTTTGGCAAGCCGATCACCCGGTGGGGGTTCTGAGATGAGCACTGGCACCCGTGTCCGTGATTGGTGGGAGTACAGCAGGGCGGAATTCTCGCAAGAGGATGCCCACAAGCACGCAAATTCTCAGGCGCGCTACCGCCGGGAAATGCTCGTGTGGGAGGAGGCGGGACAACTCGACCTTTTCTCGGATGAGCCCGCACCTACCACGGACGACCTGATCAAGCTTATGGGCCTGTGAGCCCGGAAATGGAGACTTCAATGCGTAACATCCTGGCCCGTGCCGCCCTCCTGGGCGCCATTGTGGGGGCTTTCTTCGTTGGAGATCTTGTCGACCATCAGGAGCCCCAGAAAGCGAAGCCTGGCATTTCTAGGGGGCACGTGTACGGCGAGGGATTCGCCGATTCCAAGGCCGAGGATTGCGATATGGGATTCGCCTCCGCCTGCGACTGGTTCAAGGATGCCCCGGATGAGGCTGTGGCCTCATTCAATGATGGGTTCAGCGATGCCCAGCGGGACAACTGCGACCAGGGATTCCAGCCTGCCTGTGACTGGATATCCCTTCACTGAGTGACGCGCTTTGGTCCGGCCGGGCACGACCCGGCCGTTCCATGGCCTTTCACCCAACCGGAAGAACGGAATAGACCAATGGACCAGACCCCCAGGACCGAGAAGAGCATCGAAGCCGTGGCGGCCGAATATGAGGCTCAGCAGGCATTCATTGACATGTGGCAGCACGGTTTCCCGAGGTGCCCTCTTACCCGCTACGTGGATGCCGCGTTCCGGGTCGCTGACAGTCTTACCTGACGCGCTTTGGTCGGGGCCGGTAATCCGGCCTCGGTCATGGCCTGTCAGTCGACAGATGCCAACTCGATTCTCTGAGGGAAATGCCTAATGCGAAACCTGACCCGCTCCATCGTTGCCCGACTGTTCCGCAAGAACCACCAGCAGTCGGGGAAGGCGGTGGTGCCGGATAACTCCTACGGCGTGCGTCCAGCCCTTGACCTGATTTCCCGAGACATTGAGGGGGGCGACTACATTCTGAATTGCCGCGAGGCGGAGGCGCTGGGATCCCTCCTCTGGTCCTTTGGGCACGGGGAAATGGCCGAGCAGGTGATCAGTGCCCACTCCGAGTACGACGAGTGCGGGGATGCTCACCACATTTGCGGATCGGATTGCTCCGAGGATGACGAAGACCCGTTCGAGCTGGCAGTCTGAAACTCAAGGGAGCACTCAATGACTACCAAAAACCCCTACACGGTCGTATTCGATTGGACCGAGGCGTGCCTAGAGTCGCTGAAGTGGGACCCCAATTTCCCGGATCCCGAGGCCCCGGTGTACTTGGTTTGGGCGAACAATCCGAGTGATGCCAGTGATCTCGGGGACGAAATGGCGGTGGAGGAGTACGGTCCGACGGCGCCTATCGACCTGAGACACGTTGTCATCTTGGACGGTCACGCCAACCCCGTCCGTGACTGCTAACGCCTGACCCGCTTTGCTCTGGGCCGTCCTGATATCAGGACGGCCTTTTGCATGGCCTGTCAGCCGACAGGACTACCACCTAGCCAAAAGAGGAGAACTAATGAGTTGGCAGCATGAGTTGTGGGTCTGCAACAGCGGATACACGCTGCCTGAGGAGCATGACGGGTCGTGCGACATCTGGGCGAGGGAAGCGGTTTACCTGGGTTATGACTGGTTCAAGGCATACGCCGAGGCTGCCGCAAAGCCGCACGCGGTTGTGAGGCTCCGATACTCGCGGTTCGCCGTACGAGCCTCCGAGGTGTTCCGCCACATCGAGGGCGGCGGCCTCTGTGCTGGCTGCTGGAGGCGCCACCAGGTGACGCACACGGAACACGTCATCGAGCCTGACACCGGCCTATGCCGACCCTGCATCGAGGTTGTGAAGCGGCGCGGCCCGTACACCCGGACGCCCAACGGCCCGGAATTCATGTGTGAGGACTGCCGGGTTGCCTTCCGGCGGAACCACGAGGCCAGTTCCAGCGCGGCAGGGCACGACCCGAATCCGCGCATCTATCGACTGGCGCTCGAAGTCGCCATTGAAGACGGCTCGCGCTAGTTGCTTGCGTGACCACCAGGCCCCCCGACCTTGCGGCCGGCGTCTCCTCCCGGGGAGAGGTCTGTCCCAAGGCCGGCCGCGAGGGCCTGGTGGTCGCGTTGGCCACTAGACGAGAGGAACGGTTAATGCCTTATCCCAATAACTACTCCGGGAAGTGCAGCACTAATTGCGGTCGAGAGGCCGTCGTGTGGACCGGGATTGAGCGGTACGGGGATGTCTGGCATTCGCGCTACCCGCATTGCGAGGCGTGTGCGGAGAAGTGGACCAACGACCCGTACCTGAAGACCCGGACGAAGCCTCTTCGGGGCCGGTGAGCTGTGCCAACGGATGACGAAGTGCGGGCATACATGGTGGAAGTCGGATTGAGGGAACCCGATAACACCTCGGAAGTGACGCCACCGGAGGTCCGCTACTTCCTGAACTACAAGCCCTCCCATGACGCTCGAAAGGCCAACGAGAAGGCGGCGAGGGAACAGGCGGAAGAGGGGTGGAAGCGGGCCAAGGAGTCCCGCCAGCGCGCGGAGCATTACGCCCGCCACATGAAGCTGTGCCGTGAGTGGGGCCGTGAGAGCGGGTTCACCGTGGGAACGCGTGGGGCCATCCCCAAGGCCGTCCGCGAGGCGTACAAAAAAGCGACAGGAGTAAAGCTTTGAGCATGATCAAGAGGTATTCGCAGGATGCGGAAGCGGTGGAGCTTAAGGCGGTCGAGATCGCCCGGATAGAGGATCCACGGGCCTCCCTGGTGGCGTTGGCGGAGCTTTTCCAGGAATGCGGGAGGCTCGCTGCTGAGTACCCCGACCCGGAACGGGTCGCTCGAATGCTGGTCGAGGACGGAGCGGAGACGTGGCAGGCAGAGCGGTGGAACGTTCGTCACGGGGTGGAGCTGGTGGCAGCGTGAGCAAGGTTGAACGTATTCGGGCCGTGGTTCTTCAGGAACACGAGGAATGCACGGGAACTATGGAGAAGGAGAACCGATGATGACCGGATATTACGCCAGCGTTGAAATCTCGCTCGCACTCGAAAACGCCCGAGAGCTCATAAAGTCAGAGCTGACCGACAGCGAGAACTACGCGGACTTGATGGACCTCTTCACGGCGGCTTTCCAAAAGGCGCTGAGGGACCCCGAAGTTGACTTCGGGGACGTGGTGGCTACCGAGTACCAGAGGGTTCATACGGTGGATGACGTCAAGACCTGGTGGAATGGCTGGTCCAGCTAACTGCGGTCGTCTTTCCTTCGTCGCAGAAACCCGCATGCATGAGGAGAACTAATAAATGAGCGCATACAGCGAAGAGAAGATCAAGGCCGTCGAGCTTGAGGTGACAGAAATGCTGGTCGATGAACTGGAGTTGGGTGACCGAGACAGGCAACTTATCGAGCTGGCGATGGCAGCCGTTACTGCCCGCCTGCGGCAGTCGGACATTGAGCTGTTGACCGTGGTGATGGACCAATACGGCGGGGATTTCGGTATCGGCGATATCTATGCCCAGCTGTACAGCTTCTGATTGACGGTCGCTCTTGGTGAAGGCCGGAATCCTTGGGGATTCCGGCCTTTGCCATGGACGCCCGCACTGAGGAGGAACAAGCATGGCCCGGAAGGTAGAAACGATGTTGGACTGCGATGCCTGCCTGAAGAAGGAGGGGACGGAGGTCGATGCGGTTATGGAACTGACCATCGGCCCGGACGAATACCACCTTTGCGAGCCGCACGGGAACAAGTTCCGTGCCCTTCTCGCCGAAGCCCTCGGAACCGCCACCGACGCCGCCCTGAGCGCGTGAGAGAGGAACAGGAAATGAGTACCACCTTTGAGGCTATGAAGTTCGGGCCCCTCGGGGACGCCGTCGAGGCGGCCATGCCCACCAGTGAGGCCGACCCGATAGGGGTGTGGGCGGCGGCCCTCTCGCTCTACTCGGCGGCTATCAGCCGGACCGTCCGGCTGGACAACAACCGGCCCGTGGTCGTCTGGACAGTGCTGGCCGGCCGGTCCGGGGTCGGTCGAAAGGGATATGCCCTCTTCACGTCCAAGACTTTCATGAACCAGGTGATCGGCGGATTCCTGGACACCCGGACCCGAGACGGAATCTCCTCCGGCCCGTCGCTGGTAGACATGCTCAATAAGTTCGAGCTGGAGACCAGCGGTCAACCGGGTGGGATCGACGGTCGGGCGATGCTGGTGGAAGAGGAATGGGCAAGCGTTCTGAAGACTCAGAAGCGGTGCCCGAAGTTCTCGACGCTCTTCCGTACCGCTTGGGACGGAAAGACCATCAGTAACCGGACGAAGAAGGAACTCCAGGCGGTTGCCCGCCCGCTGCTGGGATTTCACGCTCACATCACCCCAGGAGAATGGGCACGATATGTGTCCAGCTCCGAGGCGTTGGGAGGGTCCTACAATCGGCTGCTTCCGGTTCTGGTCGAGCGCTCCAAGATGCTGACCTACACGAATCGCCCGGCGGTTGTGGACGTGAAGGTGCTCAAGGCGGCATTCGCGTGGGCCACCTCCGAATCCCGTGTCATTGGATTCGACCGTTCGGCCGGCCAGCGGTACGACGAGATCAGGGCCGAGGTCGAGGACAAGATGGCCGAGCTTCCCGAGCTGCTGTCGTCCTATATGGAGCGGGCTGCCGAACAGGTCCACCGAATCGCGGCTGTCCTCACCGCGACCACGCGGAAGACGAAGATCACCAGGAGGGCGGTGGATGCCGCCTGGGCCTTCGTGAGTTACAGCATGGCGTCCGTCGAGAAGTTGGTTCGCGAGGCGGCCGACCAGGCCGTTAAGCCGGTGAAGAGTACGGCGGAGATGATCCGGGAAGTCCTTCAGCGGTACGAGGGTGAGGCATCCAGCACGATCCTCCTCCGGGCCCTGGGAACCCGAGTCACGGCCGCCTCGGTGCGGTCGGCGGTCGAATCGATGCCTGACGTCGAGATGGAGACGGTCAGGACGGGAGGCCGCGGGGCGCCTCGCATCATGTACCGCCTGATCGAACCCGAAGCGCCGACCGTGGCCCAGGAGCCGGAGGTTCCGAAGGCTCCGGCGGTGACGGAGGCCGAGCCCATCCAGCGGCCGGCAAAGAGGCCGAGAAGGGCGGTCGGCTCGGTCGAGCGCCCGGCGGGGAAGCCGACGCTTCGCGTGGTTGGGAGTCCGGCCCCGAAGAGGGCCAAGGCCAAGCCCAAGGCGAAGAAGCCGATCCCCCCGGTTGAGCCCAGCTCGAACCCGTTCCTCGCCCTGCTGTGACGCACCAGCTTCGAGGACGTCCGCAGGGGCATCTGCAATGTACCGAATGCCGGGCCGGCTTCCTGGACAAGGGGTCGGCCCGGCGTGCTCAACAGCCCTGCTACGAACAGCCCTTGCCACATGGTCACCCGCATTCGCGAGAGCACGTTGTCTACCCGACTTGGTACGACCAGGGCAACGGCCATGGGCCGGATCGCCTGTGTGACGACCTCGGGTGCATTTGTGTGCGGCACCGCTGCGATTGCGACGTGTGCACGGAACAGCTTCAAGTACCTGTGCTGAATACCTTGAACGATAGCCAAGAAGGCCGGACCGGAAAGAGAGATGCCATGAGTCACGAGATCCTTACCCACATGCCCGCCCAGCTGCGGAAGTACGTCGTGCGGGAAATGGAATGTGAGACGCCCGGACAGTTCGACCTGATGAACGCCTGCAAGGCATTGGATATGGGTAAGTCGAACAATTCCGCCAAGGTTCCGCTGACGAATGACGCCCTTGGGGCTCTCCTGGAAATCTGCCGGGACTGGCTGGACGACCGGAATTTTGGCAAGGTGACGGCTGCAAAGAGTGTGCTGATCCGCCATGAGCTGGACTATGTCCCCGTCGACCCGCGCGAACGTCGGCACGAGGTCAAGTTTCCGGCCTCGCTCGCCCACTACCTGAGTGGAGAGAAGGCGCAGGGGGAATCCCCTGAGATCCTGGCGGACCTGGAGCGGTGCACCTGGTCCAAGACCAGTACGCAGGGCCGAGTTAGGTACGCAACGCTGACATGGATGCTGAAGAACGCCGAGGCATGCAGCATCCACCTGAGCGGAGCCGTGCAACGGTCTGGAAAGCGGTTCCTCACCACCTACCAGCCCGCATGGGAGGAGACCGGCCGCCTGATCGACAAGTACGAGAAGGCGGCCGCCGTGGCCGACCAGGTGCCGGCCGAGGTCGAACACCAGGATCAGGCCGAGGTCGAGGTGATCGAGGACCAGGAGCCGGCCGACAACGCCGACCAGGAGGCCGAGGGGGAGGCCGCTCCCGTGCAGGCCGGAAAGTCGGAGAGCGGTCCGGCCCCCGCGAACTGGGTGGACCTCGCCGAGAGCGCCGACACCGAGACGGCCCGCGCCTGGTGGGCCCGGAAGGTCGCTTCGTGGGGTCGGTGACCCCCAGCTCGATGCCGCAGCGACAGCGCCCCCGGTGGGACCGGGGGCGCTTCGCCCCGGTGGTGGCTCGATGGGGGCAAGGCCTGGTCTGGCATGAGGAACGGCCGATGTGGGCGCCAGCCGATACGGTCAGTGCGGAACTCCGCGTGAGCGGGAAGAGGAGTGAGGGCAGGATGAGCAGGTTCACCCCGGATGAGGGCGCGGAAGCGCTGGGCATCGCCGTTGAGCACCGAGAAGTCTTCCGGGCCGTGGTCGAGGCATTCCGTACGCCGGAGGCCCAAGACGCCGAACTCGCGAGGCTCCGGAAGGAGCTGGAGGCGATCAACGCGGTTCTCGTCGAGGCGGGGATCGAGCACCCCCTAGGCGTGCGAGGGGTCCGCGATTTGGCGGAAGCGTACAAGGAGCTGCGGGAGGAGGCGGGCGAGGATGACGAGTGAGAACGGGCCCTTCGACCCGAAGTATTGGGCATGGTCGTTCGCCGACCTGGTAGGGGCTGGCAACCCGGCAACGAGGATCGGCCCCGTGGTCAACGGTCGGCAGGAAATCACGTTCATTGTGGATGCTGCGGCACGCTGGCAGGCGGCGCCGTTGATCCTGCGGTCCGTCGAGGTCGGCGCCATCGTGCGGGCCGAGACGTACGAGCCCACGGGGGGCGTCCAGGTCACCGCGGCCTACCCGGTTGAACTGCTGCTGAGGCCGCCGCTCGATTCGGTGCTCGTGAAGGCGGACTGGATCCTTCACGGCATGCCCGATCCTGAGGAGCTCTCCGACGTCGAGCACCCCGAGTAGCCGAGAGGCCCCCGCCCATCAGGGCGGGGGCCTCCTTGGTCCTGGCGGTCCGGTTCAGACCTCGCCGAACTCGCCGGCCTTCACTGCGGTCACGAAGGCGGCGAAGTTCTCAGGGGAGAAGGCCAGGGTCGGACCCTGGGGGTCCTTGGAGTCACGGACGGGCACAATGCCGGGGACGTTGGCGGCTACCTCGACGCAAGCGCCACCGTTGTTGCTGTAACTGGACTTGAACCACTCGGGGTCGGTCACTGGACTTCCTCTCGTACCTTCCTGATCAGCGCCACGGATGCGGCCTGCGACAACGCCTCTACCTGGAGATGATGGTAGGCGGTGAGCAGAGGTCGCACCGCTTCGGGATCACGTTCATATGAACCCTGCTGGGCAGACTCCGAGTAGGCAGTCACGGTGTGATCCGGCAGCCCCAGCAGGTAGACCGGCAAGTCAAGACTGCGGCCTGCACCCATAGAGTACGGCGCAACCTGGAGCGTCACATGGGGGAGTGTTGCAACTGAGACTAGATGCTCCAACTGGGCTGCCATAGTGCCAGGACTTCCGATGGGACGGCGGATGCAGCTCTCGTCCAACACTGCGAACAGTCGTGGCGGCGGTTGGCGGGTCAGCAGCTTCTGACGGCCGGCCAGGATCTTCAACCTCTCGTCGGCCTGTGCCTGGCCGATCGCGCCCCGGCTCAACGCGGCGGTGGCCAGCTCCGTTGCGTATGCCGAGGTCTGAAGCAGGCCAGGGACGATGCCGACCTCAAAGCACCGGATTTCGTCCGCCTTCGCCTCCTGGGCGACGTACTGGCCGAAGCCTTGCAGCAAGGAGCTGGCCCGCACGTCCAGGAACAAGTTCGTGAACTTGGTCCCGGCTTCGAACACTCGATCAACCTGCCGTGCGAAGCGCAAGGTTGGCGGCTTACGACCGGTTTCAACGGAAGAGATGTGGCCCGGCGAGTAGCCCGTACGATCGGCCACCTGGTCCTGTGACAACCCCAACTCCTGGCGGCTTAAGCGGAGTTGGGCGCCGAATGAAGCTTGCGGCGACCTTTCCGGCGTAAGCGGCTTGATGTTCATGAGGCCCCCTTTCTTTCCGTTTTGCAAGGTTGAATGCCTTCCGAGCGTAGAGGAGAGTGAATGCGCCCGGTAGCCCTCGTGTTACGGAACGGAGCCCCCATGTCCTCACGCCCCAGACAGCCCGCCTACCTCCCCGAAGTGGGGGAAGTGGTCGAGGACTTGGCGGTTCTCGACGCCGATGGCCAGCCCAAGCGGGGCGCCTTCATGGAGTCCCGTGGCGGTGAGTACTACCTGCGGTCCGAGGGCGGCGGTTGCGAGTGGACGACGCTGCCCGCGAAGGTCCGCCCGCTCGACCCCCCGTGCTTCATCAAGGTTCAGCACCCGAGCGAGCCGCGCACCGCGGATATCCCGATCGGAGACGTCGCGTGAAGCAACGGAGGCCGCAGCTCGGCATCCTCGGGCCGGCGGTGTACTCGGTCGTGATCACGGCCAGCGGACTGGTTGCTCTGACCGTCGGCTGGCCCATCCGCCACGGCCCCCTGGTGCCGTGGTTGCTCGTGGTGGGTCTCGTCTTCGCGTCCGGCGCGATCGGTGCCCTCCCGCCCTCCGAGCGGTGGTTGCGGCGTAGACAGGGGGCGGAGCCGTGACAGCGCTCCCTGACCGTCTCTGGCGGCTTTCGAGATGCGCGCCCTGTGGCGGTCGACGCGCTCTCGTGGCTCCGGGCCTCTTGTACCCGGACGCCGACGGGAACCCTGTGTCCCTGCTCTGCTGCCGATCGCATCACGAGGTCTTGGAGCACCACGTTCACCTGACTCAGACCCGCGCCGAGATGGCGGTCGCGGTGGCGAAGGCGAAGGAGGAGGAGGCGGCGGCGAAGCTCGCCGCGTCGGCCTGAAACTGACAATCTCCCGTCCCGGTGGTCCGGCGTTGGCGCGTTCGTGGACTGCCGGGGCGGGGTGGGTCCCCGGGGAACGCTCTCCTGCGTGCTCCCCGGGTGGGTGTTCGCGTCCTCGGTCGGACACGCGAACACCCTGGTCTTACGCGTCGCTGGATGACGACGTGTGAGGCGGTCGGTCCCGGGTGAACCTCCCCCCATTTGCCCGGGACCGTCATCCGCGGTGTCCGTCAGGCGCTGTTCAGGCGGACACGAGAGCCGGGCCCCGCCCATGGGACCGCACACCCATGGGCGGGGCCCCCAATGCGGACCCCTCCCGGACGGCGGTACGGGAGGGGTCTTTCACCCCCCCCCAACCCCGAGTCGATCCCCGGAGGACACGTGACTGCCGCAACTTGTCTGTACGCCATGGGGGTTCAGCCGCGAAGGCGCGTTCATGCCCTCGTGCTGTTCCGCAGCGAGACCGGTGATGTGCTGCTGGTGAAACCGTCGTACCGACCGGATTGGTTGTTGCCGGGTGGGGAGGTTCGCCCGGGTGTGCCGATCGGCTACGCGGTCGCCCGTGAGCTGGTTGAGGAGTTGGGCCTGCAGAGGAGCATCGTTCACGCCCTCGCTGTCGACCAGTCGCCGGCCAACTTGGAGACCCGGCACCCCGAGGGGTTGACCGTGGTCTGTGACGGCGGCCTCATGAACTGTGGGGAGGCGGTTGCAATGTCGTTGCCTGTGCGTTCGGTCGGGATCGAAGAGCTGGCCTGGGTGTCGCCGAAGCGGTTGCCGGACTTCGTGGCCCCGTTCATGGAGTGCCGAATCCGGGCCGCACTGGCGGCTGTGCGGTTCGGTGTCCGTATGCCGCTGCCGTACAACGGCGAGTCGGCCGACTAGATCGCAGCAAAGGATCCGTGTGTACGGGGAGTGCACACGGTAGGGGCCCCGCTCGATGTCGAGACCTCCGTCCGTGCCGGGCGGGGCCCACTTTTCAGGAGGTGAGCACGGCCGGGAACTCGATGCGCCGTACCACCGGGAGGAGGAGGTGACCGTGCCTGTTCCACGGTTCAAATTCATCGACCCGACTGTCAACAGTGCGTTCGAGGAGATGGAAGACACCGCCTGGGAGCGGCAGTTCGAGGACTACACGAGCGACTGCACGTGCCCCCACCGAGCGTACGGCGGATGCGTCGATGATCTCGGCCTGCCACCTCGCGGACAGCGGTTCACGCACAACGACGGGCGCCGGGGAACCTTCGTCAGGAGGGTGCGCAGGCACGATCCGGTAAATCTGCGGATCCTCCAGACCGCCGTGCTGTTCGAGCACAGGACCCCGGGTGGGCAGCTGGTCAAGTGGGCACTGAAATGTGCGGGCTTTCCTCCCAGCTTCGTCGCGTGATGGCCCTCAAAGTCTCCCGCCCGTAGGACACTTGGTCGCGGGTGGGCGTTCGAACCGAAGCCTCGATGTGCTTCGAATAACTGCGATGAGATCAAGAATGGAGAGTCATGTCCTACCTTGCGCTCCGGGGCGCTCAGCAGAGCTTCCCGGCCCCGCCGGTTACCGTTCTCCCCTTCCACAGTTACAGCGTCACCGACGGCCTGAACGTCACCGCGGACGGCGTCCCGCTGGTCGAGGCCGCCACCGTGCGCGGCTTCAGCATCACCAACAAGCCGTTCGGCGGGACCAAGAAGGACGACGAGGGCTGAGGTGACCTTCCCCCGGGTGGTCATCGTCGCGGATGACCGTGACTACACGGCGGACATGGTGGTCCGGCATCTCAGCCGGGCCACCTTCGTCCGCCTTGACCCTGGCCGGCCTCGAAGCGACGGGGGACACATCAGCTCCCTGGTCCGTGCAGGCGCCAAGTCCGAATGGACTGTCGCAGGTACGCCGGTTGGCCCCTGGACGTCCGTATTGTGGCGCAAGCCCACCAAGGCCACTGACCTCGTAGGGGAGGAGGCATGGGCAGCGGACGAGACCACCATGGCCGTCCTCGGTTCACTGCGCGCCGCTTGCGTCGGGAGGTGGATGAACGAGCCGATGGCAGTTCACTACCACCGGTCCAGGCTCCCCCAGCTGACCCTGGCGGACAGTCTTGGGATGAGCATCCCCGACACCCTCACCACCACCAACCCGGACGCGGCTGCCAGCTTCATTGCCGCCGGGCGAACCGTCGTCAAGCCGATGACTCAGGTCAACGTCGACTTCGCGCCGGCCTGGGAGATCACTTCGTCCGATCCGTTGATCGGACTGACCCCTGTGCCGCACACGTTTCAACGGCTGATCGACAAGAAGGCCGATCTGCGGGTCACGGTGGTCGGGGACCAGGTGTTTGCGGCCCGAATCACGTCCGACCGGTTGGACTGGCGCGCCGCCCCCGACGCCGCCACCTACGAACTGGTTGAACTGGACGACGTCACCGTCCACCAGCTCCGCGACTACATGGCCGCCGCCAGCCTCGCCTTCGGCGCCTTCGATTTCGCGGAGGATGCCGAGGGCCGTCCCTGGTTCCTCGAATGTAACGCGAACGGTGAGTGGGGGTGGATCGAAGAAACCACCGGGGCCCCGATCGGCGAGGCCATCGCCGAGTGGTTGACCCTGGACCTCTGACACCGGGCGGTAGTGGGGAGTACCGTGAAGGTTCAGCACGGCAGGAACCCGGAGGACTGATGACCTGGACGACGTACCTGGACGTTGACGGCCGGATCCACTGGACGGACGGTGACCAGGATGTCGCCGGGGGGATCAAGGCGGCCTGCACCGATACGCCGAAGTGGAACCCCGAAGGCTACCCGCCGCACATCTGGACGCAGACGGGCCCCCTGTGGAACTGCCCCGACTGCGGACTTGCCACGGTTGGCCGGCCGATCTGCCCCGATGCGGAGCACCGGTGGTCGGGCGACGACAGGTGTCAGAACTGCGGCATGAAGGTACTCGACTTCTACAAGGAGCCGGAAGGCAAACCCGTTCTGCCATTCGTCATTGAGTGACCTGCGCGGCCCTGGGAAACAGAAATAGCCCCCTCCCCGAAAGGCGGTTTCTAGGGGTCCTCGCAACACCTGATGGCCTATGCGGCTGTCAGTAGATCACGCAGGCGCTCGGCTGGGGTCTTCCAGCCGAGCGTTTTGCGTGGCCGGCGGTTGAGTTGCTGGGCGACGTGTTCGAGGTCTTCGGGACTGTGCACGGACAGGTCGGTGCTCTTGGGGAAGTACTGCCGCAGCAGACCGTTCGTGTTCTCGTTCGATCCGCGCTGCCAGGGCGAGTGCGGATCGCAGAAGTAGACCGGCACTCCCGTGGCGACGGTGAACTGCTTGTGCGCGGCCATCTCGCAGCCCTGGTCCCAAGTCAGCGAGCCGCGCAGGTGCTCGGGCAGGCTCTGGATCAAGGGCACCAGCACGTCGCGGACCTCCGCTGCGGTGTGCCCGCCGGGCAGGTGCCCGAGCATGACGTAGCGGGTGGAGCGCTCGACCAGGGTCACGATCGCGCTCTCACTGCGGGGGCCGACGATCAAGTCCCCCTCCCAATGGCCGGGCACCGCCCGGTCCTCGACCTCGGCGGGCCGCTCGGAGATCATCACCATCTCGTCGACGAACCGGCGGGTGCGCTGCTCGGGGCTGCGGTGCGGCTTGCGGCGAGTGCGCCCGGTGCGCAGTGCGAGCGCGACCTCGCGTCGCAGCCCGCCGCGGGCCTGGACGTAGACCGCCTGGTAGATCGTCTCCGGACTCACCCGCATGCTCTCGTCGTCGGGGAACTCGCTGACCAGAGCGTGACAGATCTGCTCGGGCGACCACCGCTCCCGCAGCCCGTCCGCGACGAACTCGCGCAGTGCGCCCGGCCGGGCGAGCTTGGACTCCTTGGGGCGTGATCGGCTTGCCGCCCATGCCCGCTGGGCCCGGTGCGGCCGGTAGACGCCGTCGACCGCACGGGTGTCGATCTCGCGCTTGACGGTGGAGGCCGGCCGGCCCAGGGCCCGCCCGATTGCCCGCAGCGACCGGCCCTCGCGGCGCATGTCGGCTATCAGCTCCCGTTCGGTCACCGTCAGGAACCGTGGGTGCAGCCTGGCCTCGACCGCCGCTGTCGAGGGCGCCGGCGTGCGGGGAACGGTGCTGGTCATGCCCGTTGTGTAGTCGATCTTGTGTCCATCGGGGTGGAGGCGCGCGTTGCCGCTCTTGCGGATCCCGTGGTCCCAGTCCTGGGCGGTGCGCTTGTGGACCCCGACCCGCGCGGCGGCGTCCTGCCGTCGCACCCCGGCCGCGCGAAGCCGCTCGTACTCCGCCCGGCCCGAGTGCCTGTTCCTTCCCGGCTTCCCACGGCCACGGACACCGGCCTTGCGTGCCCACCCGGCCGCCGTGTGACGGTTCGCCCCGACCGCCCGGGCCGCCCCCGTGACACTGCCGTCCTCCCGGTCCAGCGCTTCGAAGAACCTCGCCTTCAAGTCCTCAAAATCCACGATCCCCGCAACTCCCTGGGGTCAGGGTGTTGCGGGGATCGCTAGAACCCGCCAAATGGGGAGGGGGCTATTTTGCGTTGTGGATCAGCGGATCTGCGCGGCCTCCTGCTTGGTCAGCTCAGCCTGGAGCCAGGCCGCGGAGTCCAGGGGCGAGGTCTCGTGAAGAGCCGAGAGGGTCTTACGGTTCTCGACCCGCTGAGCAACCTCACCGGCACCGAGCAGCGCCGCAGCGGCGGCCACCAGGGCCTCC
Organism: Kitasatospora sp. MBT66; assembly: GCF_000710405.2. Taxonomy (NCBI): domain Bacteria; kingdom Bacillati; phylum Actinomycetota; class Actinomycetes; order Kitasatosporales; family Streptomycetaceae; genus Kitasatospora; species Kitasatospora sp. MBT66. The sequence goes on from NZ_JAIY01000007.1 coordinate 168,209, forward strand.
CACGGGATCGAGGGGTACCAGCTCATCAGGAGCGGGACCAGGGCCGCGACGGCGGCCACGGCGCGGACGGCGTGAGTGGAAATGAATGAATTCATGGGTCTCCCTTGGTAATTGATTCGTTCAGAAGAGAAGGTGGTCAGCGCATGAGGCGGGACCAGGTGAGCGGTCCCGGGTAACCGTCGGCAGCCGATCCAGACCAGCCCTGAGCGTGCTGGAAGGCCTGGACGGCCCGGCGATCGGCCTCAGTCCAGCGAGGGCCAGGACCCTGCCGGTAGTACCGGCTGTAGCCCTTGCGGACCAGCTGCTCGCCCAGCTTCGTCACGTGCTGGTTCACCGCACCCGGGCGGAACCGGTTAGCGCCCGGGAAGGCGGGCGCCGCGCTCGGCTTGGTCGAGGTGGCGGCCGGGATGTCACGGCCCTGGTGGGTCACCAGGAGAGCCCAGGTCTGCGGTCCGGGGATGCCGTCCGCGGAGCTGCCCGTCCAGCCCTGTGCCATCTGGAAAGCCTTCACGGCCTGGCGGTCGGCCTCGCCCCAGCGAGGACCCGGTCCTTCGGAGTAGAAGCGGCCCGCGCCGCGCTGGACCAGGAGCTCGCCGAGCCGGGTCACGGAGGAGTTGTTCGCCCCTGGACCGAACTGGCCAGCACCGGGGAAGGCGTTGCCGGAGTTCGAGGCCGGCGGGGAAACCGGCGGCGGGGTCGTGGTTGGGGGCTCCGGGGTCGGCTGCGGCTCCAGGCCGCCGTCCGGGACGGCTGGCAGGGTGATCGAGTCTCCCGGGTGAATCTGGTCCGGGTGGTCCTTCACGCCCGGGTTCAGCGAGAGGAGGGCGGCCACGCTGATACCGGCCGCCGCAGCGATGGCGGTGATGGTCTGGCCCGCCCGTACTGTGACCGTACGCGGCGGCGAAGTCGGCTTGGTGGAGCCGGAGTTCCCGGCCGGGCCGGAGGCGGAAGCTGCGTAGGTGAAGCCCGCCTGGCCCGTCAGGGCGGGGTCCGAGGTGGTGACTCCCTCGGTGAACTGAGGGAGGCCGTAGCCGTAGACGTAGGCGTCCCGGCGGCGCCGTTCCCGTCGCATCACCTTGTTGCCGTTGGCGTCGTTGCTCAGCGAGGTATTGCCCTCGTAGGTGTAAATGGAGTTCGCGTCGTAGGCGTAGACGATTCCGGTGTGAGTACCACCACCGGGGCCGTAGAAAACCTGGGCACCGATCGCCGGGTAGTTGGAGAAACGGCCCCGATCCCGGAACCACTGGACGCCATTGGAGCACGACGCGGTTCGGGGGTAGAGGCTTGCAACACCGGCCTTCAGAGCGACCCAAGCAACCCAAACGGCACACCAGGGCTGGAAGTTGCTCCACTCAAGGCCGGGAACCTGGCCGGAGTACTTCTGGTGCCCGGACGGGCGCTCGCCCGGAGCCCGCTCGGCCTGATAGCCAACCTGGGAAGCGGCAATTGATATAGTGTCAGATACCTGGCTCAGGTGAACCTCCAAGTAGACGAGGCGGCCGGCTGGCCGCTCGTGGATGAATGAATCGAGGGGAAAATGCGGGCCGTAAATTCGTACGATCCGGAGTTGGCCGCGTACGAGGAATTCCGCGAGGCTGTGCAAGGCATCTACACGCGAGTGATCGAGCAGGGCATTACGGACGACGAAGGGTGGGGCGAGGTCGCAGAAGCACTCAGCGCCCTTCAGGGCGTGGTGCGCAAGACGCGGACCTAGGCGACACGGACCCCGCCCGGATTTAGATGCCGGTACGAATTCGGGCGGGATCCAATGTGGTGATCAGTTCGACCAGGCGGCGGTTCTCCGCCTCAATGCGGGTCAGTCGGTCCTTGATTTCATTCAGGTCGTCCTGAAGTCGATCGGCTCGGGTCTTCTGAGCCTCTGCCTCGCCCTTCCAGACCTGAGCTGAATTCATCTGCCAGGACGCCCGGACCATGACCAGGGCGGCAGTAATAGAGGCCGCGGTGCCCGCGTAGCCGAAAATGTCAGTCGGGGTCATTGGCCTCCTTAGCCAGAGATTTTCTCCACGGTCAAATTCCACGACTTTCGATCGTCGCCAGGACCGGCATCAGACTGAAAGCCATTCCACCAGGACACCAGGTACGCGGTGAAGGAGTGGCCGGCTACGAGCGATGCGGCGAAAGTGAAAGAGGTAGTGGAAGCGTCGCCGCCGCCAGGCGGGTAAAGGAACGAGCCACCGCTCTGACCAGGGTCAGTGGCGATCCAGGCGTGGGCCTTGCAGGTGGCGGAGCCGGTAGTCCACCCGCCATAGCTCATGGTGAAGCGGTAAACACCCGTCTCGGGGACCTTGATGGTCCCGCCATCGGTGGTGGCCCAGGTGCCGACCCTTGCGAGAGGCTGAGAGGTATTCCAGTAGACGACAGTGGAGGCGTTTGCGTCGAGAGCTATGGTGTTCTGGAGCGTGATACTCAGAACCGGATTTGCCTTGAGCTTGTTGATCGAGGCCTCATGGTCGTTGACGACCGTATACAGCGCGTTGTGTACGTCATACACCTGGGAATTCATATCGGCAGGGCCGATCACCTGCCGGGAAACCCAGGACTTCAGGGTGGGGAGTGAGATCAATTAAGGCTCCAGGATGGTAGTGGTGCCGAGCTCAGAACCGACGGAGTCCCCCAGAATCCAGGTCGCCTTTCCGTCGGACCGTCCTGGAACTGAAATGAGAACGACTGCGGCAGAGGCAACAGTGGTGTCGAGCTGCACGGCGCCGGGCGATCCGCCGGCACCAGGGGTATCGGCAACCATCAGGCTGATTTGATTCGTTCCGAAGGTGCCGAGTTGCTGATCCCGAGCGGCAACGCCAGAAGGCCAGGCAAGGCCTGTGAGGGAACCAGACACGGTGACAGCCGCGTAAAGATTGCGGTAGCTGGTCGAGGCCATCAGGGGGAGGGAGTTGGTTTTGGTGTACTCCCGGATACCGACCACGGGGGTAAGCCCAATATTGGAAATGTCCCCGCTCCGGTACGCCAAGTTCATCAAAACGGCGTTATGGGCGGTGCCCACGTCCCAGACAACGGAACTGCCTCGGGAAGGCTCCCAGGGCCAGACAGCCACCGCCACCAGCAGGCCACTGGCGAGCGTGTATTGGGTCGGAATCGCGCCCGCAGGAGTGACTAAACGGGGCGCCGGAGCAGAGCCCGAGCTGACACAGATCGAGACGATGAAATCATTCGTCCGCACTGGGGGGAGAGCAAGTTCGGCGAGGGGCTGGTCCACGACCAGGGCCCGGGTGCTGGCCTGGTAGGCCGGAAACTCCTTGGGCGCTGGGGCCGCGCTCATCCACGCGGCCCCGTCCCAATACAGGGGAGGGGAGGAGGCCCAGGAGGCTCCGTTCCAGGCCTTCGGAGTCTGGTCGACCCACTTCGAGCCGTCGTAGACCTTGAGCTGATTAGGCATACTGCACCCACACGTCTCCCGCCTTCGGCGAGCTGGGGGCGTTGGGGCCGCTGAAGACGCGTGCGGACCCGACGTTCGAAGCCGTCACCGAGCCGGCCGAGATGACCGAGCCGTCGCCCTGAACTCGGAATACCGACGCGGTAGTTGTGGCGGTCGCCTTCGAGTTGGTCACGTTGATGACGGCCTGGCCGCTGCCGTAGGCCGGCGCCCCGATGCAGAGCGCGGCGCGGACGCCGATGGTGTCGACCAGGAGCGAGCCGGAGTTCAGGACTCGGGTGTACGGCGTGCCGTCGGCGGTCTTGAGCTTCCAGGCGGAACCCGTGGTGTCAGCCGTCGAGGGGACCACCCACCGGGCCCAGTCCGTTCCGGCGGGGACCTGGAGGTCCGAACCAGCCAGAGGGAGGAAGTTCAACAGCCTCTCGTTGACGTAGGCCCGGTCTTGGTGCGGATCCGCGGCCGTCTGGTGCTGGACCAGGCGCTCCCCGGCCGTGGTCGATACCAGGCCGATCTTCCCGGCCCCGAAGTCCACCCACACACGCTCAGCCCCGGAGGCCGGGCCGTAGAAGCTGGGGACCATCCCTCGAACGTCGGCCACGAGCTGAAGGATCGGGGCCCCGGTGGTGTCGGTCAGGTCGGTGATCTGAGCCGCGCCGGCCGACGGGCCGTCCCACACGGTTCCGACCGCACCAGGGATCCGGGCACCGGATACCGACTCGGCCACGTCGGCAGCAGTGCCGCCGAAGAGATTTCGTGCCAAGGGTTCCTCCTTACTCGGCGAAGATGTCGGACTCGTAAGTCCCGGACAGGTACAGGGTCGAATGGGCGGGGATTCCGGGAAGGACCGTGAGCCCGGAGGAATCGGGAGTGAAGAGGTTCACCGTGCTGGTCGAATTTCCTTCCCACGTAATCCCGCGAACCTGGCTGAGCCAGGGGCGTCCGCCGTTTCCGCTGGGATTGTCGATGTAGCCCTCAAAGACCTGCGCGGTCCGGCCGTTGGCCGGCTGGGGCAGGGATGCCTGCATATACCAGCCTGTAGTCACGATGTCGGCTGGAGTAGGGTTGCGGATCTTCAGGTTGAAGTGCACGGTGTTCGGTGCAATCCAGCGCCACCGACACACGCGGTCGACTTCGGCCGGCTGGCTGTTCACGCCCCAAAGGCCCGGCGTGTAAGGCCTGGCCTTTCCGAGGTGTCGGGTGACCATGTAGCCGTCCCTGCCAGTGAATGCCTCGTAAGGGCTGTCTCCGCCGTCGACATCCAGGTCATAGATGAAAGTGCCCTTGGGGACGAAATCAGCGGTGGAGCGAGTGTTCCAGGGAGTTGCCACCGCCCGGGGGAGGTCATAGCTCGCTCGGGAGTAGACAGACAGGGCGCCATTGGCGGCCGGTACATCGACTTCGAGGACGGCCATTTCCCACCTCTGCCCAGGGGCTCGCTGGGGCTGAGGGGCAATTGGGGACGTAGACGGCTGCCCCTTTACGACGGCCAGGTTCACACTGCCCTTGACGACATCCGCCCGGATGACCACCGTGTCCTTCCGCGCCTTGTCGGTCGGATTGGGGTCGATATCCAGGGAAGCCGTTGCGGTGAGCTGGTAGTAGAAACCGCCGACCCATGCACTTCCGGGTTCGAGTGTGATGGTTCTGCCGTTGATGACCTTCCAGGCGAAAGGCAGGGCAGCCGCATCGTAGGTGGAACTCGTGAGCTGGTAGTCCACTCGGTCCCCGCCCCACAGATGGGCCATCTGTTGCCACTGGAGCTGGGAGACCATCTCACTTCCGCCCGACGAATTTGCCTGGGCAAACGGGTAACTGACTTCTGCCATTACATCCTCGCTTCGAGTTTCCTGAGCTTTTCTCGAAGCTCACTTACGGTCTTGTAGAGATTGAGAGGGTCGCCGGTGCCCTGCTCGCCGATCTTCGGGCGGATCGTCAGGGACTTTCCTGCATCCTCGACGGAGATATTGACCTCGCGGACAATGTCCACGTACTCAACACCATCGATCGAGACTGTTACCAGATCACCGACGAAGTAGTCCCGGCCAAACTTGATCTGCTCGGTATCGACAGGGTAAATCTGAAAGTTCCCGTTTTTCTCGCCCTGCTGAAGGGCGGAGTTGGCCGCGTCGACTACGGCCTTCTTGGCATTCTCGAACTCGGCATCCGTCGTATCCGGCCGAGCCTTGACCGGCTGTCCGGTCACGGGATCGGTCTTCAGCGGGAGGTCTCGGCGGTCGTAGAACGCTTCGATCTGGACACCCCACTCGGCTTCCGCCTCGGCGTCGATCTGCTGGTAGAGATAGCGCTCGTCGCCCTCGCCCTGGCAGGCCACGATGACCCGGGTAACGCGGGGAGCCGTAAGGGTCCAGATGTACTCTCGGAGATTCCCCAGTTCCGGGCTGAACCGAACGTCGCGGGAGCGGTCACGGGGCTTGAAGACGGAAAGCTCGACCTTCTTCGAGTCCGGATTGTAGATGAAGCGATATCCGAGTTCCTTGCTTTCGGTCCACTTCTCGATGACGGCCCCGATGACGTCATAGCGGAAGCTGTCGTGGACCTGGGCCCCGAGGTCGGCCGGCTCAGGTAGAGCCAGGCCGGGAATCCTCCGGCCAGGGAGAGCCGACGCACCTACAGCGTGCTCCAGCTCCCACCACAGCGCCTTACTCGCAGAGCCGGCGGCCTGACGCGTGGCGCGAGCCTTGTACTGCTCGGAGATGGGCACCGCGGGTTCGGGGAAGGCGAGGCGGCTGTAAGCGATCTTGTTGTCACACTTCCCGCCGATGTAGAGACTTCCCGGGCCGGTGTGCTGCTCGACCGTCCAATAGGACTGGAAGAATTCGATCTGCCCGGTCAGGAGCGGATCGGGAACACCTTCCTGGTAGATGGCAATACCGCCTCCCTTTTGCAATAGGTTCGCCTGATCAGTGCCAGCCTTCACGAGCATCTGAAACGAACCCTGCTGGCAGAAGCGGACGATGAAGTCCAACTTGATCCAGGTGTCAATGACGCCGATCCGGTTCAGGTCTCGGTCTCGGACCTCTATTCGGTAGCTCATGGGCGTCAGTAGCTTTCAAATCGGGGGCGGAAGGAGAGGCGGAGCGAAGCGCCGGCACCGGCGGCCACCAGGTCCACGGACACGGCCGACTTCCCGGCCGGGACGGACCACAGGGCAGGGGCCGCGTCCACGCGGGGCCAGTAGTTGGTGCCCTGGTCGTCCTTGAGCGTCTTGATCCCGGGGCGGCTGTCGATGATGAGCGTGCGGCCCGCTGGCACGGCGTCAGGGCTGCCCACGGGGCCCGCAGCGATGCCGAACGAAGTGCCTGCCGGGCCCGTCATCTTGAACCCGCGGACGGGGCCCTTCAGCTCCCACATAGGCCACGCCTCGACACTGCCCGGATTCACAACGGGGATGGCCTCACTGGACAGGAGACCCTTGTTGAGAGCCAGCGGAAAGAGACCCTTGCCCGTCTTGAGGAAGGCCTTACCGTCGCCGAATTGCCACTCGGCCACCTGCGTATCCTGGCCGTGGTAGAAGGGATCAAAAGCCGTGAACTGAAGCCCGAACTTCATGAACCGGAAACCCGCGTTGTCCACGCCCTCATCGCCCTGCATCCCGTCCCTGTAGTAGGCATAAAGGGTGTGGGTCAAGGAATCGCCCTCCGTGAAACGCAGGACGCAATACCCGTTCATCGGGTTAAGGGCGGATATCAGCCGCCGCTTGAGGTCTTTCAGAGTGCGGCGGTCGACCCCGTGAAGGTACACCGGAATCATGAACTGACGCTCGGCGATCCGGGCGCCTCGGTAGATGCTGCCGTGAAGGTTCGGGCTGGCATCGGAATGCAGTTCAACCGGAGGCATATCCAGGCCTGTGGCTCCGGCCTGGATGAGAACTACCGGCCACTCACGAGAGGCAAAGGAGGTCAGGGGGATTTCCTCCCCCTGACCGTTCGAGCCCGTAATCGTCACGTGGGTGTGGCCCCATGCCATCGGTTGGGGAGGCAGCGGCAGGGGTGCCGGCTGCTGGTCCTTGACCGTGGGCGTAGTCGCCGGAATAGGCATGGGGCCTCCAATTGATTACATGGCTGACATAACCTCCGCGTACTGCATGGCCCGCAGAACGGCCTGTGTGGTGTCCTCGCTTTTCGCCTCGTGCACGTGAATCTCGTAGGCCTTGCCCTGGAGCATTCGACGGGTAGCAGGAGCGTCGTGGACGCGCTCCCCTCCACGGAAATTCACCAGCTCCGGACCGTGCTCGCCGACCAAGCGCATTCCGGGAGAGGCGGAAAGCGTCCCAGACCAGTATCCGGAGGTCCCGGAAAGGGCCTGGGGCCATCCGGCCCCGTATCGGTGCATGGCATAGTTCAGACCTGCGTAGATGCTCGCGAGACCATTCATGCGACCCAGGTCCAGGTACGGGCCGGCGTAGGCTGCGAACGTGGCCGGAATCGTCTGCATGAGACCCGCACTCGCGCCGATGTTGGGATTCAGCGCGTTGCTGTCCCAGTTGTTCACCGCATTCGGATCACCACCGGACTCGACCTTGATGCGGTGAAGGATCAGGTCGGTGTAATCCTGACTGACGCCCAGTTCCCCGAGGACTCGCTGAACAGTCGGACGCCACCGGGTGACCTGGTCACCGGTCGGGTCCAGCTTTCCGCCGAGGACATCCATGAAATTGAAGGCTTCCTTCGGGATTCCTCCACTGGAAACCTTCTCGCCGCTACCGAAGTCGAAAAGACCCTCAGTATTGGGCATGGCTTCCTTGGCCGTGCTCAGCACGTCAAAGAGGACCGAACCGGCGTACTCGTCGGGGGCATCGTAAATTTCCTTGATCGCCTTGACCATGTCGACGACCTGGTCAGTCTCGGACGAGGCCATGTCCCAAATCGCGGTGAAGGCGTCCTTGACGCTGCCGACGGGATCAGTAATGAGATCCTTTGCCCCGCCGACCAGCGACTTGACGGATTCCCACAAGCCGCCTACGAGATTCGACCCGGCACGCTTCAGGGTTTCGACCGAGAAGGTGTCACCGAGGAACCTGTTTCCTCGGTCGATGATGTTCCCGTTGCCCTTCCAGACGTCATCCCAGAAGTAGTCCCCAAGGATCGGGGCGATAGTTCCACCGGCGACACCGGCGACCTGACCGAGAACCGTTGGGACTCGGCGGAGGAGCTTCCAAGAATCGTCCGTCACGAAGTTGAACATGTTTCGGAAGCGATCCGCGACCCCGGATCCAATCCAGCGAGACGTATTGGATCCGACGCCGAGAATTCCGCTCCGAGCATCCCCGCCAATGTCATCCGAGGACCTGGAGAGCGTCATCACGTTGGCGGCGCCAGTGGCGTAAGGCCAGACATTCTGAAGGCGGATAGCCTCAGTGATCTCGTTGAACCCGAGACGCCCGGCGATGCCACCGCCGGCGAACCGACTGAGGTGGCCCTTTCGAGCCGCCGCATTCCAGCTGTGAATCAGTGCCGGACCGAGAGCCGCGGTGACCTCAGGGCGAAGGATCGCCTCACCAGGAGAAAGCATCGCGGGAATGGTATCGACGCCAGGCGCATAGCCCGGGAGAACACCACCGGTCGCATATTTCTTCTTGTTGTCCGGCTTCGCGGGAGAACCGCCGGACGTTCCTCCGGGAGCCTTCTTCGAGATGCTGTCAATGGACTTGTCGAGGTTATCGGCGTGTCCATGAGCGGTGTTGAGGGCACCGCCCAGCTTCTCCACCTGCTCCTTGATGTCCTTCAGGGACCTCCCGTTCAGCAGGCCTATTCGGCCCGCCAGGGACTCAGCGCCGGTACCCATGCCAACCTTGTTGAAGGCGGAATCGGCCGAGTTGTGAACTCCATCGAATTCATTCTTCAGGCCCGACAGGGACCGCTGATTCAGGAGCCCAACCCGCCCGGCAAGCGATGTCGCACCTGTGCCTTGGCCCACCTTCTCGTGTACCGAGTCAGCAGAGCTGTGCAGGAGTGAGAATTCATTCCGCAGGCCGGCCAGCGAGCGCTGATCGAGCAGGCCGACCCGGCCGGCCACCGAAGTGGAGCCCGTGCCCATGCCAACCTTCTCGTACAACTGGTCAGCGGCCCCATGGGCCTGGCGGAACTCTGCCGAGAGCGCGTTGAGGTTCTTAGCGTCCAGGAGCCCGACAGCCCGAGCGGTGTCGTCCACCTTGTTCTTCAGGTCGGCAACCGTGCCGTGTGCTGAGTCGACCTGGACCTTCAGGCCTACCAGCTTCTTGCCGTCGAGCTGGCCTAGCGACCGAGAGGTGTCCTCGACCTTTTCCCGCAGGTCTGCCACGGTGCCGTGCGCACTGTCGATGGCGACCTTGAGGGCGGTCAGCCGCTTGCCGTCGAGCTGGGTGACCTCGCGCTGAGCATCGCGGAGTGCGGCGGCCAGGCGCTCAACGTCTTGGTGGGTGGCGGTGAACTCACCACGGAGGCCGGAGAGCGAGGCCCGGTTCAGGGGCTCGATCCCCTGCGTCTGGACCTGGCGGATCTCGGTACGAGCGGACTGTGCTGCACCCTCTACCGAGCGGTTCCCGCCCGACAGTTCAGAGATGATCGAGCGGAGCTGAGTGGAGTTCACGGCCTGGAGCTCACGGCGGAGCTCGGCGGTCTGAGCGTCTGCTGAACGGATCTGCGCTTCGAGGTCCCGGATTTCGTTCCGGGTCCGGCGCTCATCTCCCCGAGTACCGCCGGTCAGCTCGATGCGGCGGGTCCGGTAGCCACGGAGGAAGCCGTCACCCTCACCTCGGGAAGCGAAGCCGGCGCGGGCCTGGCGAGCCACACGGCTAGCTCCGCGGACACCTCGACCAGCCGCCATTGCAGGCCGGGTGACGAGGCCGGCCGCAGTACCGACCAGCTGTCCGCCCTTGCCGAGGATCTTCGCCACGGCGCCCACCGCGATAGCTGCAGGCCCCAGCACGGCCGCCATCTGAGCCGCCTTGATCAGGAGATCCCGAAGACCCGGATGCTCTTCGAGGTATTCCGATGCCTTCTTGATCCACTCGGTCAACTTCGACAAGGCCCCGATGAATTTCTCCATCACGAGCTTGAGAGTCGGAAAGGCACTCTTGCCGATATCCTGGACGTCGTTTAGAAGGCCACCCTCATAGGTGGTTACGCCCTTCTCGTCAGTGACCTTGTGGCCCATGATCTTCGAGCCGAGACCGGTGTAGCCGTAGGAGCCGTCTTCACCCTCGGTATAAAACAGCTTGCCAAGGCGGAACTGTGCGTTTTCCTTCATGTTTTCCAGGCGGCCGGAAATCGTGGCGCCACCCATGCGCTTGGCCGCACCCATCAGATTGGGCTCGCTCTTCCAGTGCTCCAGGAGCTTCTGGATAAGCTGCTCGCCGGACAAGCCGCCGGTGTCCTTGGCTCGCGCCATGAAATCCATCAGCTGGGCCGATGCTTCGTAAGTCGCGGGCTGGTCCAGGATGGCACCAGATTGCTTGGTCATCTCCGCCTTGGCCTTAAGCTCGGCCGGGGTGAAAGCGCGGTCCTTGAAGCCCACCATCTTGGCAATCTGCTGTGCGGGGAGACCAATTGCGCGCTCAAGCTGCTTCAAATTGCGGAGCGGAGTTCGGCCCATGTCCTGAATGACCTCCAGGGCGTACATGCCCTGGGACACCATGGTCGGATCGAGGACACCGCCATAGGCGGCCGAGTCACCGATCATTCGGACCATGTCCACGGACCGCTGAGCAACTTCGGTGGAGCCCTTCGCCTTCTTCTCCGGGTCCGCCGAGTTGAAGTCGTGGTTGTGGGCGGCATTGGCACGTGCATACCGGGTGCCGTACTTCAGCATGTCGGTAATCGAGTAAGGAGTCTCGACACCGAAAGAAGTCATCTGCTCCAGGAGCGAGTTGACGTCCTTGAGCTGGATTCCCATCCCGGAAAGACCGGTCTGGGAAGAGATCATGGCATCAGCGGACTTCACACCGATGGCAGTAGCGGCGCTGGCCGCAAGAGACAGCGGGGCAACGATCTTGTTGACGAGGAGATTTCCCGTCTCGGAAATCGACGTGCCGAACTTCTCGGTGCCCTCGGTGAGCTTCTTCCAACCGCCTTGCATCCGGGTGAGGGCGCTGGTGTGCGTGGAGCTGACCTGAGACATGATCGTGCGGGTCTCGGCGAGCTGCTGACGCAGGCCGTCCCGTACGGCGGAATTCTGGGCGATCTGGTCCCGTAGGGCGTCACGGTGGGCGGCCTGGCGGAGGAGTGCAGTTTCCCGGATGGCGGCTTGCGTTTCCCGCTCCAGGCGGAGGCGGGTGGCCTCGATCTCCCGATCGATCCGGACTTCGTCCTCAAGGGCACGCTGCCTGGTCAACTGCTCCTCGCGGGCAGCTCGGGCGTTCTCCTCCGCCATGCGGCGGATGCTGGCTACCCGCTCCCGCTCCTGCTGCTGAGTCAGTCGGCTCCGGGCCGTGGCCGCCTCGGTCTCCTGCTGCACGGCCGTGCGTAGGGCTCGCTGAGTGACGGTGCTGGTTTCCTCGGCCAGAGCTTGCTTGCGGGCCTCCAGGTCCCGGGCCTCACGGAAGCGGCGGGCGGCCTCGTTGCCGAACTGAGTCGTCAGCTCCCGCTCGATGCGGGCGAGGGTGGCGGCGCTGTCCTTACCCTCTGCCTCGACGGCGGCGCCGGCCTTCTTGGCTGCGGTCGCAGCGGCCTTCGGAAGGTCGGAGAACCCCTTGGTGGTGGCGGTGCCGAACGCCTTTCCGGCCTCCGCGCCCGCCCGCTCCATCTGCTCGGTCAGCTCGGCTCGGAACTTCGCCAGGGACTCATTGCTGAGATTGGTGTTGATCTCGATGTAGCCGGAGCCGACCTTGATGGGGCCGCGAGTCGATGGTGCCATGCGGCCTCCAGGGTCAGAGCGTGCTCATGTGGGTGAAGAAGCCGGCTACCTCCGCCCCGTTGGCGAAGTCCGGTTCGGGGCTGGCGAGTTCGGCGATATCAAGGCCCGGTCGAGGGACCGGCTCCGGGATGGGGAGGTCATCGACTTCGGATGAATTGGCCTTGATGAAGAGGTAGTTGGATGCCTCAAGGGCATCCGATACGCGCGCGAGTAGGTGTTCCGCGGTGCCCCACTGCGCGGTTTCGTCAAGCTCCGCCAGGAGGGCGGAGCGTCCGGGCTTGCGCATCAATCCGCAGATCAGCACATGCACACGACGGAGCGAGAGCCGTCCACGCCACAGGTCCAGGAGATCGACCCCGTAGAACTCCAGAAGATCGGCCTCCAGGGCCTCACTGTGGTCCCGGATGACGTGGACGGTGGCGATCAGTTTCCCGAGCCGGCCTGAGCCTCGTTGACCAGGTCAGAGAGAACCTGGAAGTCACGGATGGTCGGGCGGGTCGCCCGGTAGGCAGCCCAAGAATCCTCACCCACGATCAGGCGGACAGCCTCCACCTCAGAGGTGACCTCCAGAAGCTCCAGCGGCATATCCAGCGGGGCCGGGACAGCGAAAGTCACGCCCGCGTGCTCGAAGGTCGTCGGCTCGTCGGTGGCCTCCGCCTTCGCAGCAGCGACGGCAGTCTTCGGGGCGGTGGTCTTCTTGACAGTAGCCATTGGGGAACTCCAGCATCTAAAAGGAAAGAAAGGGGGGCCGGGGACTATTGCCCTCCCCGGCAGGGGCCTTCAGCTGATTAGCCGGAAACGACCGTGCAGGTCTTCGAGCTACCGGTCTGCGTCTTATCGGCGACGGTGAAGCAGTAATCCACACCGGCGTGGGTGACCTTGATCTCCGCAGTGGTCTGCGGCTTCGGAATGGTCACGTCGTAGGTGCCGTCAGAATTCAGCGTGGTCTGAAGCTGGAAGGCGGTGCCGGCGCCATTGAGGAGCTTGATAGTGGCCGGGCTGGTGATACCAGACGCGGCCACTCGCGCAGTCCACGCAGCATTCGCGCCGTCATTCGTGGAATAGCCCGGAACGGTCACGGTCGACGCGAATGGAGGAGGCGGAGTAACGCCACCACCAGTCGACTTGATGTTGTCGTTAGTCAGCACAAAGCCAAGCGATCCGTTCGCATCCAGAGCCGAAATGGTGAGCTCGTACTTCTGGGCCTCGACGCGCTGAAGGGTAATCGCGCCACGATCAGAAATCATGGCCCGCGGAATCACACAGCGATACAGAACACCTCGCTGGGACCAGTCGACCACCAGGGAGACTTCCTGAAGGTCGGGAGTCGAAGAAAGGTCAAGGCGATAGGTGCCGGTTTCCTTTCCGTCCTTATCTACGACCGCCAGCCACGGAGCACCCCAGAAAAGCTCAGTCGTGAGCTGATTGGTTTCCATCAGGGTCGCCTTGATCTGCATGCTCGCAGACTTGACGTTGTAGAGAACTGGCGTGGCAGACTGCCACGCATTAACCGGGTCAGTCTCAATAGACGGCGTGATCGTAACGCCGCTCTCGTCAGCGTAGCCGAGCGCCTTGTAGCCAGTAGGGACGGCCTTGCCGTCACCGACGTCTACGGGAAGCTGGGTACCAGTTGGAAGGCCGTTCGGGGCCGGTGCAACAAAGATGCCGCCGTTGGGGGCAAATCGAATCTTCTGGGCGTCATTAGCCATACGCATTGGCCTCCGGGCATAAAAAAGGCCCCGAGGCCGCAAAGGGCATCAGGGCTTGGGGAAAAGGGGGAAGATTGGGGAAAGTCGGAGGGTCTAGGCCTCTACGAAGAACACGGCGATCTCGCCGCCGTACATGTGCTCTCGGCTCACGCTGTCCGGGTAGTACCGGGGCCGGGAAATCTCGTCCACGTCGAGCACCAGGGCGCCGGCGACTTCCCGGCCAGGCAGCTCCTCAAGGAGGTGTCGGCGGACCAGGAGCGCGAGGCGCTTCGCCTCTGCACGGTCTTCGGCGTACACGTCGTACTCGATGTCTGCCCGGTCCATGCGATCCCGGACCAGCCGATGACCGCCTGATTCATTCAGGTACACGGTCGTCTCGCCGGCCTCGCGGCCCACCAGGTCCCCGGTCACGGAGCCCTTGGGGAGGTCGGGCAGTGAACTCAGGTACTCCCAAAGGGTATTGACGGGATCAGTCATTCAATCCTCGCCTTCGCCAGGGCTTCCTTGAGGTAGAACCTGCCAGGGTGACGGCGGCCGGCGCGGTCCCTCCAGCCTCGTTCCTGGAGCATGGAGTGTCGGACGTCCCTGTCGAACTCCACGACCACCTGTCCATACCAACCCTGGTCGTAGAGCGTGACCATGGCCTCGATGTTCTTCTTGATCGCGTTCCAGTTCCCTCTGGTCGCCGAGGCCCTGGGGGCCTCCTTGATAGCCAGGGCGGCAACGTCGGCGGTGTGGAGCTCAACAATCTCTCGGGCCTGGGGGAGGGACAGAACCGCCCGTTCCCAGTTGCGATCCATGCGCAAGGTGAACTTGGTCATCGGCGCACCCTCACAGCCTTGACCGTGATGTGCGAGAGGACACCGGCCTTCCAGACGGCGGGCTCGTCCTCGATCTGGTAGACCACCCCTCGGACCGTGATGCGGTCCGCGGAGTCGACATCGGCACGGGGCGGGAGGTAGACGAGAAGCCGGTCAACCGTGGTCTCCCGTTCGGGGGACCGGACCGTGTAGGGCTTGCCAGGCTGGACGTTGGCCAGGCCCGACCAGACCCGGACGGAGTTCTCCCAGTCCCGCCGGTTGGTGTAGGCGTCCGCCACCAGGGCGGCGCGCCAGACCTCTACGGGTTCGGTGTATCGGATGGCAGCACCTCCTCAACCGGTATCGGGTCCCACGTGGTGAGGCGGATCGAGGAGAGGCCCCGCCGGTAGCGGCGGAGGCCTGACTTCGCGGCCTCGGAGAGGCCGGCTGTTGCGGCGGAGGCCGCGAACTGGACCTCCAGCTCGCCGGTACGCTCGCTCACCACACCGGGCGTTACGGACAGCCAGCGGATCACCTCAGCGCAGGCGATCACCTTGAACGAGGCCGGAGGGGTGGCCCTGTCCCAACTGCCAGTGCAGTGCTCGGCGATGAGCGCCGACGCGTCATCCAGCAGGGCTTCAACCCGGGGACGCTCGTCGTCCAGGACGGGCCGCCCAAGACGGGCGGCCACGTCCTCAGCGGTGGCGAGACGTTTCATCAACCCGCCGGAGCCTCGGTAACGGAAACCTTGAGACCGCGGACAAACTTCTCGCCGATCACAGTGCCTCGGACGCTGTAGTCCGGGTCTTCCTTGACGGTCGCCAGACCGTACATGGTGTCCAGGCCGATCGTGTCTGCCTTCTTGCCGAAATCGTAATCGATCAGCATTCGGGTAGCGATGCCGTTCACATTCTGGATCGCACCGTTGACGGCACCCATCGGAATGGCGGGGCAAGCCGAAACCAGGAACAGCGCCGAGCGATGGAAAAGGTACATCTCCAGGCTGAAGGAGTTGTGAATCACGATGTCGAAACCGTAGATCCGGCCAATGGTCGCCCGGCGAAGCGCGTTGGTGTCGCCGGAATAGTCGACCGCCACGAATTCCGGGTCCTTGAGCAGAATCGCTTCGATTTCCGGACCGGCGATCAGATACCGCTCGGAGGTCGGGACATTCGCAAGGTTGAGCGCGAGACGCGCATCCACCAGGGCGGTTCGGATATTGAGAGCACGCTTCGAAAGGGTCGCGGCAGTACCATCGGCAGCCGGAATGGTGACGGAAACGTCGCCACCGATCGCATTCTTCTGACCAGCAGTCAGGCCGGACCGGGTGATGTTCGCCTTGATGAAAGCCGCGGCGGTGTCATCGAAGTACTCGGCA
Organism: Kitasatospora sp. MBT66; assembly: GCF_000710405.2. Lineage (NCBI taxonomy): Bacteria > Bacillati > Actinomycetota > Actinomycetes > Kitasatosporales > Streptomycetaceae > Kitasatospora > Kitasatospora sp. MBT66. The sequence continues at coordinate 184,361 of NZ_JAIY01000007.1, forward strand.
AAACCTCGGGTGAGCTTAGAGAGCACCTGAGAACCGAACTGGCGGAGGTCAAACGCCACCTGCTCCATGCTCAGAACGGTGGAGTTCTGTGCCAGCGTGGTGAGCTGAACCGGAAAACGGCTCTCGTTGATGAAGCCGGTCGGCGCCTTACGGTCAGCCGAAGGAAGTGGCCGATCAGACGCAGCCGCGAAAACGTTCTTGTCACCGGTAATCGGGTTGGTGATCGGCGCGGTGATCCCACCCGCCACGACCGGAATGCCTCGGGACTCGCGGTTCACGTTGATGACGTCACCGACGCCGCCAGTAAAATTCAGCTCGGAGTATCGGGCAGGGAGGCTGCCGAGAGTCAGCTGCCGGTCCAGAAGACCGAGCGCCGCAATGGTGACCTGCTTGGGGTCGAGATTGAAATGATGGGTGGTAGACGCCATGCATGCTCCAGGGCATAAAAAAAGCCCCGGCGCCCGACCTGCAAAAGCAGGTGGGCACCAGGGCTTAACGAAGTGTGCGGTTAGTTACTCAGCGACCTACTTGCAAGCAAACGTCGAGTTGCAAGTAAGAGGGCAAAAAAAGGGAGACCTACAGGAACCGGCCACCTGCAATGAGGTCGGCGAGTTCCGACGGGTCCATGCTCGTGACGCCGGGACCGCCGCCTCGGTGGTAGCCGGCACCCTGAAGCTCAGGGAACTTCGGCTCGGTCGAGGGCTTCGGAAGGGATTCGATGTACCCCTTCACCTTCTCTGCGTCGGCGCGGCCGTCATCGGCCAGGAACCGGTTCAGATCCAGGTAGTCCGTCGACACGGAAACGCCTGCGGTGGCGGCCTGAGCACGAATCTCCGCCTGCACCAGCGAGGTGCCGACCTCAGAAAGGGCCGACTTGCGGCCCTCTGCGCGGGCGTCGGCGAGCGCCTTGTCCGCGTCAGACAGCTGGGCCGCCTTAAGGTCCTCAAGCTCCTTCGAAGCCGTCTTCCAGCGCTGTTCGTTCTGGCGAGACAGGGCCTTCCACTTCTCGACCTCCGGCGCGTCGGCCGGCAGAGTCTCCGGGGGAGTGGTCGGGGTCGGCTCAGGAGCGGGGGTGTTCTCAGGCTCAGGCATGGGTGATCTCCATTCCGGATGGGCTCGCCATTTCGGCGTTACTTCTTGACTTCGTGGATCTTGCGGTTTGCGTTGCCAGCATTGCCCTGAGGCGGCTTGCTGGCCGCCTTCTTCCCTTCCAGGGCAGCAGGGTCATGCTGCGGCTGCGGGCCGAGCTTCTGGATCTCCGCAGCCGCCTTAGCGTCTGCCTTTCGCATTTCGCGGAAGGATTCGATCTGGGCGGAGGAGTAACCCGCGTCGCTCCACAACTGCTCTTCAGGGACGTTGAGCTGCTTGAGCTTCAGAAGGGCATCAATGTGCTGAGCCTCGGTCCGGTATTCGGGGTCCTTCCAGACCGTTTCCAGGCTGAAGGCGTTCCGGCGCTTGTCGCCCTTGATGGCAAAGCACAGGCGGATTACCCGCTCCCATGCCTCACCGAAGTGCAGCATTCTCTCTCGAACCTTTGCAACTAGCCCAGCCTCGGCCGAGATGATCGACTCACCGGAAGGTGTTGAGCCGCCGTTCACCAGGAAATAGTGATGGGGGAGCCTGGATACCGAGCTGAGGTGCTGGACAAGCATACTGACCAAGGTCACGTAATTCCCGAGGTCGGCGGCCGGGAATGAGCCGAAACGTGCCTGGGGGTCCTCTGCCTGGAGGATCTTGTCCACCGCGACCTTGAACGGCTCGATCGGCCGGCCGTCAGCGTCCTCCTGGATCTCAAGGCCTGTGACATGCCTCTGAGGGAACGCTGCCATCTCGGACGCGGTCAAGGCGTCCATGATCGTTTTGTTGATCGCGTCCTGAATCGGGACACAGTTCGTCAGATCGGAGAACGGGTCACCGAGGATTCGAGACCGATTGGTGAAGGCGACGACAGGGACCGCCTGAAGGGGATTCCGGGCCTTCTTGCCCTTCTCCCAGTCCGTCTCTCCGAAAGGGACCTCATAGACGTAATCTTGGGTCCAGAGCGTTGCCCCGATACGGCCCCATGAGTCCTTGTTGAACTCGGCCGCGGCCTCGATCTCGACCAGAGAGCCGGCCTTGTACTGCACCGCCATTCGCTCGGCGGAGGCTGGCGTGATGATCGGGTCTCCGGCCTTGTTCGGCCACACCTTCGCGTAGGAGACGCCCTGAATCATGGCGTCCAGGTGAACTGAGTTGGACAGGGCATCCATGCTGGAACGCTGCCAAAACTCCCGGGCGTCCTTATCCGTCCCGGAGTCACCTGGAAGGGAGAAAGCATCGACGTGCATCCGCTCTGCGGCAGAGTCGATGATCATGCCACAGAAGTTGTCTCGCCACTCTGAAAACACCTCGCGAAACGCATCCTTGTATCGCATCTGCGAAAAGGCAAGCTTTTGCTGATTTCCTTCGTAGTACTCAGCAAATCGCTTCATCGGCGAGCCGGAGCCGGGGAGCTTGGAGTGGAGATAGGCGAGCCACTGGACCGGATTCTCCGGGGGGCCTATGGCGCTGTAACCAGTTGGGGGGACAATCATGCAGCCTCGCTAAAAGCCGACGACGCGCCTCCGCCGCAGCTTGAGGCGGCCATCAGCAATAGCGTCGGCTCTGGCTTCAAAGGCGATGACGGCGCACACGGCCAGGTCGATTTTACGTTTGGAACGGGGAGAATCCTTCGTGATGAGAAGTCCTTGCGGAACTTCTCGGGTCACGGCATTCAGGACATGACGGGTCAGGTCTTCATTGCCATCATGGGAAAGGTCACGGACCGTTACAGCGGTCCGAAACCGCTCGATTGCCTGAGTCATTCGCGTGGGCTTATTAGTCCAGTACTCGAAGACGTAGTCAGTACCTCGGCCGTCGTTGTGCTCCAGGGCCCACCGGCCGATGGCCTCCTGCCAATACGGCGGGTCGCAGTACATCCACTCAACCCGATAGATGGAGAAAGCTTTCTGCACGGCCGCCTCGACGGCCAGAACATCAACTTCCCAGTCAGGTTGATTGGGGTCCCGGGGGTTCTCCCAAAGCCCGAGCACGAAGAGCTTGCCATCCCGGAGGCGGACGCCGACAAGGCCTGTCGCGTCACCGCGGATACTTCCGTCGAAGCCCAAAGCGATCTGATCGCCCGGTATAATTGGGTCGCCGTTATCCTGGCAGGATTCCCACTCAGACTTACTCATCCAGCCATCGCTACTTTCAGCGATGGCATTGAAGAAGAAGCGGAGGTAGGTGGAATCCGGGGTAGTCCGGTCGTAAAGGATGGTACGGGTCAGGCCGGGAATGTCGGCCCAGGCTGCGTCTCCGTACGCCTCGACCAGGGCGGCCTTGACCTTCTCCTCGTCGCGCAGCTCGCCGGCCTCGATGTCGCCCTCAAGACAGTCGTAGAGCCAGAAGCCCTGACGAACCATGTCGCTCTCGTGAATCTGTTGAGCAACACTGTCTTCATTCGGGTTATACGCATTGGTCGTGGAGACCCACCGGGAACCCGCGGAAGTGGTCTTCTCGATATTCCGCTTAAGGGTCTGGAAGAAGTCCGGGCCCCCATTCGATCCCACCCAGTGATGGCATTCGTCCATCAGGCAAAAGGTGGGTCGGTTTCCCTCGCTGGTGCGGCCGGCGGTCGCCTTCGGACGGATCGTCCCGGGCTTGCCGCTCTTGAACTGGATGACCGCCTTGCCGATGTCAAGATTGAATTCTTTCTCGGCCGGAGACTCCGACAGCATTCCACGGATCATCTCCATGGTCTGGTCAGTCTGGTCGAGCGCTGTAGCGCCGATCTGCACCGTAGGAAGAGGTACCCGCTTGGCTACCGGAAGCCCAAAGGCATCCCAATGGCTGAACCTGCACGGGCCGATAAATTCAACGATCGCCAGGGCTGCGAGAAGTGGGGTCTAACTTTCCCCAGCCCTTTGCACGTCGAAGCGTGCCGGCTGAGTAGACCCACCTCCCATCCGGGGTTATTCGGTAGAAGTTGAGAACAAACCGAAGCTGCTCGGGGGTGAATTTCCAGGGCTCGCCTGCGTTCTCACCGTCGGGCTGGACAATGTATCGCTGACACCAGCGAATGACCTGATAGCCAAGCGTCTCGTTCGGAGCCGGAACCCCTGCGGGAAGATTCCCTGTCTGCAAGGGCTCACCTCGTTACGAATTCAGTAGTCGGAACAGTTCCTCATCAAGGTCTGTGGGGGAGGCCGGCGCCTGGTCGGCGTCCTGGTCCTGGTGCTCGTCCTTGATGGACATGCGGAGGCGGTTCCTGTCCTCCGTGGTCGCGCCCCACTTGGCGGTTCGCTGCCGGATCTCACCGGCCAACTTCAAATCGCCCTGATACAGGGCATCCACAAGTCGAGTCGTGATCTCCAGCTCGGCCCAGTCGGTCTCAGCCCATTGGGAGGACTGAGGGGAGCTGGCCCACGTGCGCCAGAAGCGGCGGGCGCCGCTCGTCGCGATCCCGAGGCCCCGAGGGAGTTCCCGGCCGGGCTGGGCAACGGCGGGTAGCTCCTGGGCGTGCTCATGCTTGTTGCGCCTGACGGCGTTCGGCTTGGGCTGGGGGCCTCGGGTCACCGGAGCTTCACCCGGCTCGTGTCGACCTCGTACAGGTCGGCCAGGTCCTCCAGCTCGTCACAGGCGTCCTGGCGCCAGTTGCGCCGGCGGGCCGCTCGCGAGTTCCAGGCCGGGACCGGGCGCCCGTTCATGCAGTCCTCACAGCTACCTGTGCAGTGAGCAGACGACATGGCAGGCCTCCGAGAATGAGTGAGGCCCGCTCCCCTATATAGGGGGCGGGCCGGGGACGTGGTTGGTTGTGGTGTGCTGAACCGGATTCGAACCGGTGTTTCCTCCCTGCACGGGAGGAGTCCTAGGCCGCTGGACGACCAGCACCGCCCCTATCCGCACCTGATCAGGGCGACGGCGGGGGCCTGCGGGAGCGACCCGCATGGCAGGGATGAGAGGGTTCGAACCTCCGGCGCGCGGTGTTGGAGACCGCTGCTCTACCAGCTGAGCTACACCCCTGAATCCCGTGGTACGCGGCACGGGCACCTCGTCTGATCGGCAGGGCATGATCCTGCGGCCTCCCGCTCCCAAAGCGGGCGCTCTTCCAGCTGAGCTACGACCAGGTAACCGGTCGGAATAGTCTCCGACCGGCGGGGAAGACGTCAGGTGCGACGATCGCCGTACGTCTTGCGGCGGTGACAGTCGCGACACAAGGTCCACAGGTTGTCGAGCTCCCAGGAGCCCCTGCGGGCGACGGGTACGAGGTGATCGACCTCCAGGCGCTCACGGGCTCCGCAGAGCTGGCAGCGGAATCGGTCCCGGGCCAGGACCCGGGCTCGCCGGGAACCCCAGTCACTCGGACGGGCCGCGTTCCGGGCCGAGGTCCGGTCCCACGACCGGCGGACCTGGTGGTCGTCGCATCGCCCGTCCCGCACGGTGACGGAGGTGCACCCGCTCGTCAGACAGATGGTTTTGGCTCTGGGCACGGTCACCTCCTGAGTGGTGAGTGAGCGGCCCCGGCTGGATGCTGGTCTGGCAGCCGGGGCCGACCTCCGGACTCTGGAATCTCATTGAGGACTCACAAAGAGGAGGAGATATGGGAGTTAAAGAGAGGTAGTTCTAGTTTGAACACAGGAGCTATTTACGAATTGTTCGTTCGTTCGCTTCACTTGCTCTCTCACTAATGATGTATGTGTCACCAGCCAATGGGGTGGGACGCCTTTCATCAAAGTGAGACCCGGGTCACATCAGAGCATGCGAACAGGTGTTCGAGTGACTTGACGTAACTTGCAACTTGGGCGTATGAGCCGTAAGCTCCGCTCCAACTTGATCATTAATAGACATCGCTGAGACAGACAGAACGAGAAGGTTTCGGATGCCTGAATACAAGCTGCCGAGCGACAGCGAGCTCAGTAGGTGCTTCATCGAGGGAATGAGCGACCCTGAGATTGCAGCGCGGTACGGCTGCACCAGGCAGGCGGTCAACGCTGCACGGCATCGGCTCGGGTATGGGCGCCGGCCTTACGTCAATCAGGCCAATGCCCTGATCGGCACCGTCTGGCGAGTGCAGACCGCGGCGGGTCACCAAACCCAAGGATCCATTCAAGGACTCAGGCTGTGGCTCCGGAAGCGACTCGGGGACGATTCGCTCAGCGCGAGGCAGAAGCTCACCGCTGACAACTTCGAGGCACGCATAAGGAGAGAGGAGGTCGTCCTACAGTATGACCCGTCGTCCAGCAACGGGTTTTCCTACGTACCGAGGGAACCTCAGGACGGTCACTCGGTGATCAGGTGGCCCGACCTTGGCCCCGGCCGCGTGCGCGATCCCGAAGCTGAGAAGTTCCTGAACCTCCCTGCCACGCCTACGGATTAGCCCCCATATCTCCGTCCTGGACTCACAGGCTCCGCACAGGAAGCGGGGCCTGTTTTGTGTTACTGACGAGTCGTTAAAATGCTTTTGATTACGATTGGGTGTCGATAAAGCCAAATCAAGGTATAGGTGAGTTAGGTCACAATTAATGCGGAGGAGGTATCCGAGTGAATGCGGTAGGTTATGCCTGACCTCGCCGGAAACCCCGAGCGAGGCTGATCGCGGAGGCGGTAAATGCTCGCAGTGCTTAGCCTTACCTCACCTAGCAAGGCCGAGGCGGTGGCCGCACAAATTGCACACAGCGAGACTCGCGCATCGAACGTCTTTCAGACGGAGAGCCTGGTGATCGCGCACCACATCGCAACGGGAGTGGGCGAGTACTGGGACATCGTGTATACCGCGTGCATCAACGATGACGAGATTGATGAGCTCGTAGACCTGGAGGAACGCGTCTTCCAGCGATACGGAGTCCGCCTAGAACGGCTGGTTGTTGAGCGAAAAGAGAGCGCCCGGCCGCACCCCTGGTTCCCACACTGCGACTCCTACACCTACGTCCGACTCTGCCCGAGGATGGCCCTTGACCTCAATTGAAAACATGCCCCGAAGCGTCAGCCAAACTGAGCAATACGAGAAGTGCGGCTGGCGCTTTTTCCTGCAGCGCATCGAGCGTGTGACTCCACTGCCGGCGGCCTGGAGCCACCACGGGACCGCCTTCCACAGTGCGGCCGAGGCCGTTGAGAGGAGCGGCCGGCAAATGGGCGAGGAGGAGGCGGTCCAACTCTTCTCCGACGAGTACGCGGCCCTGGTGAACAGGGCCCTGGACAAGGAGCCCGACACGGACCGGTGGCTCTCGGCCTCCGGGCCTGGCGCTGTCGACATTGAGCGGCGTTACGTCCTCGGCCAAGAGCAGACGGCCCAGTACGTCAGGTGGGCACTGGAGCACCAGCCGGCCATCTGGCAGACGCCGAAGGACAAGCAGCCGGCCCTTGAGCTGTACTTCAAGGTCGAGCTGGGCGGGGTCCAGGTCAGGGGGTACATCGACCAGCTGGTGACCGAGGCCGACAACTCGGTTCGGGTTCGAGACCTCAAGACGGGCACCACCAAGTCACGGTTCCAGCTGGAGACGTACGGGGTCGCGGTCCGACAGGCGTTCGGTGTCGAGGCCAACAAGGGGGATTGGTATCTGGCCAAGGCCGGCGGCCTGTCCAAGCCTGTCGACCTCACCGACGTAACGGCGGAGCAGGTGGGAGAGCGCTATGCGGCCATGGACGAGGGTGTCAAGGCTGGGCGATTCGAGGCGAGCCCAGGATTCCTCTGCCGATTCTGTGACATGAAACACAAGTGCGATTTTTTTTAATCTTTAACTTGCAACTAGGGAAGTTGCCGGCGTAAGATCAAAGTGTGAGGGCGGCCCGCTGAGCGGGCCTATTTTTTCCTCTCTTACTTGCAACTAGGGAACCTCGTCGGAAAGGAGTGCTATGTATTCTCTGACTCAGTCAGTGGACATCAGAGGTGCGGCCGGTGAGCCTATCCCGACCCCGTATAAGGGGCTGGAGCGGCTTGAGGTCGAATTCCTTCGAGGGACATTCAGCCTCGGTGTTGCCGGACCTGGTACGGGCAAGTCCCTGTTCGCCCTGAACCTGGCGCTGTACGGGAATATACCGGCCCTGTACTTCTCGGCTGACTCCGGCGCGGCAACACAGGTCAGTCGCGCGACTTCCATCATCACGGGAGCGGATTCCAAGGAGGTCAAGCGCCGGCTGTTGGAGAATGACTTTGGCGACTACGCCGAAGTGCTCGGGGAACGCTGGTGGGTCCGATTCGTCTACGAGGCCCGGCCCACACTGGCGGACCTGGAGACGACCATCGCGGCGTACTTCGAGGTCTTCGGGTGCTACCCCCACTTGATCGTGATCGACAACATTACGAACATCGATGTGGGGGGCGCCGAAAGCGCCGAGTCGTTCACGTTCGGCCTTGAGGCCTTGTGTGAATACCTCGCCGAGATGGCCCGGGAAACCAGGTCACACGTCCTCGCTCTGCACCACGTGACCGGTGAACACTCCGACGGCATGAACCCCATTCCACTCTCCGGTGTGAAGGGGAAAATCGGCCGCGTACCGAGTCTGATCCTGACCATCTTCAAAGAGATCGATGGAATGGATGGCCGGGTTCTTCACGTGAGCGTCGTGAAGAACCGAGAAGGATTCGAAGACTCCTCCGGCAACACCTTCGCGTCCTTCGAGCTCAACCAGTCGAATTTGCGTCTCAATGACGTCACCCTCGCCTTCTGACGACCACGAGAGAGATAAGCGCCATGGCTCACCCCTGCACCGGCGGCTACAGCATCAAGAAGGAAATCGTGGGCATTCTCCTTGCGGAGAACCACGCGATCACGGCTGATGAGATCGAGGAGGCCGGCGGCGGAGTCGTGGCTGTGGTCGTCCAGGTCCAGGACCCTCGCCGGCTGAACCTGCGCTCCATGCTCCGGGATCTGGTGAGCTCGACCGGCCGCGGTGTCCACGTGGCGGCGGTCGGCCTGGCGGACGAGTCCGGGGCTACTGACTGGCGGATCGTCAATCTCGCCTACCTCCGGGGCCTGGTCGACGGCGCGGCCGAGACGCGGCGCATGCTCCGCCTGGAATCCTCTCTCCGGACGCGTGGCTGAGCCCCGCAAGGGCTACCGGAGTTGCTCGAAGTGCTCGAAGAACCGCGCTGTCAGGTTCTTCATCGGCCCGAGAGGCCGGGTCTGCGAGAAGTGCCGCAAGGCTACTAGTCGCGCCTCCTCTCGGGCCGCTCGGCTCCAAGCCGCCTACGGACTCTCTGCTCAGGACTATCAAGCCCTCTTCGAAGCCCAAGGCGGCCGGTGCGCAATCTGCCGGGAAACCCGCCGAACGAATCTGGCCGTGGACCACTGTCACAAGACAGAGGCGATCCGCGGCCTCTTGTGTCAGCGCTGCAACGGACAGTTGCTAGCCCGAGGTGCGCGGGACCGCCCGGAAGTCCTCCGGAGGGCGGCTGACTACCTCGAAGACTATCCGGCCTGGAAGGTGCTCGGGCCACGGTACACATTCGACAAGGACTGACCATGTCCAAAGGCATCCAGTTTGACTTCCGGAAGTGGCGTGGAGAGCGCGAGAGCGAGAACGGCTCATTCCGCCGCTATGACTTCCCCGTGACGATTCGAAGGGTCGGGAATGAGCCCCAGCCCGAAGCCACCGATAAGTGAAGTTCTTCGGCATTACTACGGGATATCCCTCCGGGACCGTGGAGGGTGGCAGAAAATCCTCTGCCCCCTTCACCCCGAGGAGAACCCGAGCGCGAGCGCCAACACGGAAAGGCAGCGCTGGAGTTGCTTCGTGTGTGACGTCTCGGAAGACAGTTACGACGTAATCCAAAGAGAGGAAGGCGTTGGGTTCAGAAGCGCTCAAGAGTTCGCACATAGCCGGTTCGGTCGAGGCGGCGAAAGACTACTTCCGCCAGTACGCCGACAGTCCGGCCGAGAAGTACATGGACGCCCGCGGGCTGGGGGAAGTGGCGAGCCGGTTCGGAATCGGATACGTCGGTTCGGCGAGAACGGGACATGAACGCTCCCGGGGCATGCTGGTAATCCCGTACGCCCGACCGGCAGGCGGAGACCACGGCGTCGCGACGCTCCGTTTCCGGTGCATCGCCGACGAGTGCGTGAAGGACGAGAACGGCAACTACCTTGCGCCGGCAGGCAAGGAACGGCACGAGGGTCACGGCAAATACCAGTCCATCCCCGGGGATCATCCTCGCCTCTACAACACCCCCGCCCTCATCGCCCCCAGCTCGTACATCGCTCTGTCTGAAGGCGAGTTCGATGCCCAGGCATCCGAGCTGGCCGGCGTCCCGTGTATCGCCGCTCAGGGAACGTCTGCCTGGCGCCCTCATTTCAACCCGGCCCTTGCTGGTTACGAGGTGGTTTTCATCGTTGCGGATAACGATGCGCCGGGGATCGCAGCAGCAGACAAGCGCGCCAGCGAGCTGCCGAACGGCAAGGTGATCATCCTCGGTGGCGAAGGCAGTGACATCAATTCATTCGTTCACAGCCAGGGGGCTGCCGCATATCGGAAGGCGTTGGGTCTGTGAGCTCTGAAGCAGGATCGGACGCTGTTAACCACCCAAGTCACTACACGTGGCTTCCGGTAGAGGTCATCGAGATCACTCGGCATTTCAGCTTCGTACGAGGTAATGCACTCAAGTACCTGCTGCGGGCCGACTTCAAGGGTAACCCCCTTGAGGACCTGAAGAAGGCGCGCTGGTACATCGATCACGAGATTGACCAGTTGGAGAACGCTGTTGAAGGCCTGTAGCGCCAAAGGGAAGGGGTGGTGGTGTGAAAAACCCGCTAGGACACTCGGGCTTTGTGAGGCGCACTATCAGCAACAGCGCGCAGGGAAGGACTTGAGGCCCCTTCGGCAATATCGAGGCAAGGGGGCGATTTGTGAGGTGCAGGACTGCGAGCGATCGCACTCGTCCAATGGCTATTGTTTTGCGCATTCACGACAGATTCGAGCGGGGAAGAAACCGGGCCCGATCACTCGCCAACGGAGGCGGGCCAGTTCGGAAATGGAGCTTGCTCGAAACATAGTGGAGGAGACGGTTGCCGACGGAGAGTGTCTCCTATACCAGGGATGCATTTCGAATGGATATGGGGTAGTGGGCTGGCTGCGCAAGTCCCATCGCACCCATCGCATCGTATACCGGAATTTGGTGGCATGGGTGGACGACTGGATCCCAATTCACCATAAATGTGCAGTGCGTGCATGCGTCAATCCTTTGCATTTGCAGGCCGTGACTCCAGTCGAGAACACGGCGGAAATGCTTGAACGTAAGGCGCTTAAGGCGCGGATTGCTGAGCTCGAAGCCGAATTGGCTCGACTGAACGACGGGATTGCTGCATGAGGCGTATCCAGTTCGGTGACATCGACTTTGCTGCGATGCACTTCTTCGAGGTCCAGACCTTTGGCGGAAGGTTCGTCGGAATCGACCTCGTCTATGACGGACCGCAAGGCATGAAGCGAGTTGCGGTCAACATCTCGGCCCGAGAGGCCCGCTGCATCCGGCGGGCACTCAAGCAGGCCATCCACCGGATAGAGGAGAAGGCTTGAAGCGAATCGTCATCATCAGCGATACCCAGATCCCATACGAGGACAAGCGGGCGCTGAAGAACGTGCTTGCCTTCATCGGCGAGTATCAGCCTGATTCGGTTCTCCAGATCGGAGACCTCATGGACTACCCGGCCCCGTCTCGGTGGACGGCCGGCACCCGGGCTGAGTACGAGGGCGGGGTGATCCGAGACTCGGAGTATTGCAAGAAGGTCTTCCTGGAACCTCTCAGGGCCGTCTATGACGGCCCCGTCGAGGTTCTGGAAGGGAATCACGACGAACGGCCGCGGAAGTACCTCCAGAGCCGCGCGCCTGCCCTCGCGGCGGAGGACTCCTTCTACCGCTTTGAAACCCTGCTCGACTTCGATGGGTACGGAATTCGCAAGGTCGAGCCGTATCACCCAATCGCTCCTGGGTGGGTGGCGATTCACGGCCATGAGAGCCCGGGATTGAACCAGGTCGCCGGCCGCACCGCAGCGGCGAAGGCGAAGAAGGCCGGGGTGTCTGTCGTCATGGGCCACACTCACCGCCTGGCTATTTCCCCGGAGTCCACCGGTTATGGCGGAAGGCTCAAGACCATCTACGGCTTCGAGGTTGGTCACCTCATGGATGTGAAGCAGGCCGGATACCTCCGGAACGGTCCGGCCAATTGGCAGCGCGGATTCGGCGTTCTTTACGCCGGTCAGCACGGGGCAACGCCGTACGCCATTCCGGTTGAAAATGACGGTTCGTTCGTCTTCGAGGGCGAGCGATTTGGAGCAATCAAGCGAGTTGGCGGGAAGTTCGCCAAGGGGGAGAACAAGAGTGACTGAGCTGGACTGGGATCGCCTGGACGGGATCGCTTATAAGGTCGCCCGTGAGATGGCGCTGAAGTGGCCCATCGTTGAGGCTGATGACGTGCGCCAGGAAATCATGGTCCACATCGTTGAGCAGGCGGAGCACGTAGCAAAGAAGGCCGACGACGGCGAATTCATTCGTCAGCTCTCCTGGCGAGTCGCGAAGTCGTACGCCAGCCGGGAGCAGAATCAGCGTGATCTGCTCGATGACCAGTACTACTACACGCCGGATGAGGCCCGTACTGCACTCCGGTCTTTCCTCCACACCGATGAGGAGATTTCCTCTCTGATCGGCAAGAAGGACGACCTCACTCGGTGCCGGATTTCTGACAACATCTTTTCCGCGCGAATGGATGCGGCGGCCGGTCTCCGCAAGCTCACCGAGCGGTATCGGGAAGTCCTGACGCGGATCTATATTCAGGGCCTTCCCCCGAAGGATGATGCCGAGCGTCGGACCTCATACAGGGCTGTGGATGCGCTAGCAGTAGCCATGAACAGCAATGTTCGTAGCAAGAAGTAAACAACGAAAAGAGACGCATGACTTTCAAGACTGAAACCGCTCAGACCGTCTACGAGCGCACTTACCGCCGGGAAAAGGCGGATGGCACCCTGGAGACCTGGCCCGAGACCGTACGGCGCGTGGTCGACGGAAACCTCAAGCTGGTGAACTCGCGATACATCGAGCCGGGCGAACGCGAGGCCCTAACCAACCTGATCGAGGACTTCCGGGCACTGCCCGCCGGCCGACACCTGAAGTCCTCCGGGGTCGCCGACTACGCCCTCAACAACTGCTGGGCCGCAGGCTGGGATGCGGAGAAGCCGGAGGAGCATTTCACGTTCGCCCTGCTCCGCCTGGCCGAGGGCGGCGGGGTCGGCAGCAACTACTCGAACCGGTACCTGAGCGACTTCCCGGCCGTGAGGAGTACCGTCCGGGTGCACGTCGTCTGTGACCCCGAGCACCCTGACTACCTCGACATGATCGAGGCCGGTCTCATCTCGGGGGAGTACTCCCACACCTGGGCAGGAGCCTATCCAGTCGAGGATTCACGAGAGGGCTGGGCGAAGGCCTTGGGTGGCCTCATCAGGGCCGCGCACCGCGATGACCTCGCGAGCCTGAACCGCGTATTCGACGTGAGCCGGGTCCGTCATAAGGGCGCCGCGCTGCGGAAGTTCGGCGGTACGGCAAGCGGCCCAGCACCCTTCGCCGAGCTGCTGATCAAGGCTGGCGACGTCCTGGCGGGCGCGGCCGGCGGGCCGCTCACCGGCATGGATGCGATGGCGATTGATCACGAGATCGCCCGCTGCATCGTGTCCGGTGGCGTTCGTCGTTCGGCCCGGATGTCGATCATGCATTGGGCTGACCCGCAGATCGGTGAGTTCCTGGCCTGCAAGGCGGACCAGGGGCAGCACTGGACGACCAACATCAGCGTGGAGGTCGACGGCGAGTTCATCACCCAGGCGCGGGCCGGCGGCGAGAAGGCCGCCCTGGTCCTGGCCGAGCTGGCGACCGGCGCGACGAAGAACGGTGAGCCGGGGTTCTGGAACAGCGAGCTGACCGCCGGAGGTGAGGTGGACGGTGTGTTCACCACCAATCCGTGTGGCGAGGCAACGCTGACCGAGTGGGAGCCCTGCAACCTGGGCTCGGTGAACCTTGGCGCCTACGTGGACCGGATGGGGCACGTCGACTTCAAGGGGCTCCACCAGGCCCACCGCCTACTGACCCGCTACCTGATCCGGGCAACCTGTGCGCCTGTGGCTGACCCGCGATCCGCGGAGGCCATCAAGCGGTACCGGCGGATCGGGGTGGGCCATCTCGGCTTCGCCGACTACCTGGCGAAGCAGGGAGTGCTGTACTCGGACGCACCTGACTTCTGGCTGATCGCGGCGAACCTGCGCGAGTTCGCGGCCGTCGTGGACCAGGCCGCCGCCGAGTACGCCAACGAGCTTCGCATCCCCGTACCGATCAAGAAGCGCGTGGTCGCGCCTACCGGGACGATCTCCAAGCTAGCTGGCGCATCCGGGGAGGGCATCCATGCCCCCTTCGCGGATTTCTTCATCCGACGCATCCGCTTCTCGACCGTAGAGCCGGAGGAGGTCGCAAAGGTCGAGGACTACCGCCGGCGCGGCTACCAGGTCGAGCCATGTATCTACGCGGCTAACACGATGGTGGTCTCCATCCCGACCAAGGACCCCTTGGTTGACGAGGTCCTGGACCCGGAGTACGTCCAGCACGCTGGCCAGCTCGGCCTTGAGGACATGCTGAGGGTCCAGGAGCTCTATCAGACCTATTGGGCCGATCAGGCGGTCTCCTACACGGCGTCCGTGGACCCGAAGCGGTACGGCCTGGACGACATCCAGGCCGTTCTACTGCACTTCATGCCCACACTGAAGGGGTCGACCATCTTCCCTGAGATGAGCCGTGCCCAGGCCCCCTATGAGCGGATCAGCCGCGAGGAGTACGAAGCCGAGGCAGCACGACTGGGGATCGAGGTAACCGATACCTCGTATGACGAAATCTGCACATCGGGCGCATGCCCCGTGTGAATGTCGTCACCAAAATCTAACTTGCAACTAGGTCATTTGCTGGGCAATACTGAATCCAGAGGGAAGGAAACCCGCTAATGAGTTCCTATCCGAATCCCTTCGACGAAACTTCCCCGTGGGACGAGCCGCAGTCGGCCCCCATAAACGAAAACACCCCCGACGCCCCGGAGGCGCCTGTGACTACTCCCGTCAACACCTCTCCAATCCCCGCTCCATTCACGATCGGGTTCACGATGAAGGCAGCTTCCGGCTTCGACGCGGAATGGCTGACGCCCCGTGTCCAGGGCTTCACGGCAGAGGAAACCGCTCAGCGTGGCGCCGAGCTGCTGACCGCCATGAAGACCACCGGCCTGATCGAGCTGGCCAGCAAGGCGGCGGAATTCACCCGAGAGCAGTACAAGGGAGGTGCTGGCGGCGGGTCTGCCCCGAAGCGATTCGAGGGCGGAAAGGTCACTCCCAAGGGCTCCGTCGGCGATGACGGGGACTGCCCGCACGGCCGAAAGCTCTTCGAAAAGGCCGATTGGGCCGCGATGTTCTGCCAGGCTCGCGAGAAGGCTGATCAGTGCGCGCCTCTTTGGCGACAGAAGGATGGGACCTTCAAGCCCAAGTAGGCCGTAGGGCCTTATTTTTTTGCCCTCTTACTTGCAACTAGGGGGCCGGGTCTCGTTCCCGGCCCCCACGCCCTGGAGAGACATGGAAATCCGCTCGGATATGCGCGTGGATCTGGTCAAGCATGCTGCTGAGGATGCTGACGTGACCTCCGCGGCCAGGGTCTCCACTCTCGGAGGCGAGACGCGTTTCGTCGCGGCCTCTGAGAAGGATGCCGGCCTGATCAACTACCTGATGCGCGACCGGCACGGATCGCCGTTCGAGCACGCCAGCATGACGTTTTACATCGAGTGCCCCATCTTCGTGTCACGTGAATTCATGCGTCATCGGGCTGGCTGGAGTTACAACGAGGAGAGCGGGCGCTATAAGGAACTTCAGCCGGTATTTTATGCCCCCGACCAACACCGGAAGTTGGTCCAGGTCGGCAAGCCGGGGGCCTATGAGTTCGAGGCCGGCACCGCAGTCCAGCGGAGTGCGCTCGAACGAGACCTCTACTCGGCATACATATGGGCCACCGACCACTACCGGTCAATCCTGGGCCGGGGAGTTGCCCGGGAGATCGCTCGGGTTGTACTTCCGGTGGGTCTTTACACGAGCTTCTACGCGACGTGCAACGCTCGCTCGCTGATGCACTTTCTGAGTCTTCGGACGAAGAATTCCGCGGCTAAGGTCCCGTCCTTCCCTCAGCGGGAAATTGAGATGGTCGCGGAACAGATGGAAGAGCAGTTTAAGGAGCTCATGCCCGTGACTTACGCAGCATTCAACGCCAACGGAAGGGTTGCCCCGTGAAGTTCCTAGCCCCATTCGTGGCCCTGGTCGCCGTCCTCGGAATCATCGTGGGCTCTCTCTGGATTTGGGCGGCTGCCCCGTGCTCGCTCTGGTCTTGGTCCAGGGCGGGTGACATGCCAGCCCGATGCCTCATGGAGCCGCGGTGAGTCGGCTCAGGCAATTCGTTGTCGAGGGCTGGGAAAACGGGGGCGTCGAGCTTATTCACAGCCCTTGCGAAGGATCTGTAGCCTCCGGCGGGTGTACCTGCTGTGAAGGGCAAGCGGTGACCCTTTTTGACCTCGTACAAGCATCCAAAGACCATCTCTGCGAAGAGAAGTTGGCTTGCTAGAAGTTCTGTCTCACGTGCCCGGCATTCTGCTGGGCTACACCATCGGTCGTCTCCTTCTGAAATGGGTTAAGCGTGGCTGACAAGATTCGTGTGACCGTCACTTACGAGTACACGCCGGACATGAAGGACTACCCGGGGTGCGGCGACGTGCATGCCGCTGCTCGGCTTGATGCCGACGAGAATGATGTCCGCCTGTTTCCCGAGGCGTACGACGAGGACATTGTCTCGGTCCGCTACGAGGGAATCCCCGGCTGATGGCCGGCGCCATCGTCACATGGGGGGCAATCGTGTTCGCCGTGGTCTACCTGATCGCACACTTCTACCTTGAATCCCGGAAGTAAGGAGCCCTATGCAGGTCATCACCTATATGATCCGCCGGCAGACCGTACGGATCAACGTTGCCGAAACGGTGATGGACCTCTGGGGCTTTATTGACTGGGTAGAAGCCAACCCGGTTATGGGTTTCGATACCGAGACAACAGGCCTCAACTGGTGGGATTCTGACCGGGGTTTCCGAATACGACTGGCTCAGTTCGGCAATGCCCATGAATCGTGGGTTCTGCCAGCCGAACTGAGTCAGGAGTTTCGGGAGGCCGCTGCGTGGGCCCTGCGAAAGGCAGAGCGCCTTATCGCGCACAACGGGACGTTCGATCAGCACGTGTCGGAGCACTGCCTAGGCGTGCCGCTCGAAGAGTTGGCACCCAAAACCCTCTGCACGAAGATCACTGCCCACCTTGTTGACCCACGCCAGGTCAAGGAACAGGGGCCCGGGCTCAAGCTGGAAGAACTGGCGAAATTCTACATCTCCCCGGAGCTGGCCGAAGAGGTCAAGGGCTCCATGACCCGAATAGCTCAGCGCTACAAGGTCAAAAAGGATGATATCTGGCCCGTCGTCAGGCTCTTCGATGAGGAATACCTTCTTTACGCCGGTATGGACCCCATTCTCGCCTACCGACTGTTCCACATCCTCTACCCGCTTATCCCGCTCCGGTCTAAGCGTAAGGGCCTGTTCGGCTGGGAACACCGCCTCGCGCACGTAACAGCCAAGATGGAGCGGGCGGGCTATCTACTCGATCCGCAGTACGCCAAGGCGCGGATCGAGGAGTTGAAGGCCGAGCAGGAGCAATGGGAGGCCGTAGCCCTTCGGCATGGCGTCGAGAACGTGAACTCCAATGCCCAACTAATCGAGGCGTTCACCGGGTTCGGGATCAAGCTCACCAAGCGAACCAAGCCGAGCAAGAACCACCCCAAGGGCCAGCCGGCCATGGACGACGAGGTTCTGTCGTCCATCGAGCACCCGCTAGCCGATGCGGTCATGAAGGCCAAAAAGGCCGGGAAGTGGCGGAAGACGTGGTTCGAGCGAGCCCTGAGCGGGATGGACTCGCGGAATCGCGTACATGCGTCGATTAATGCTCTCCAGGCCATTACGGCAAGGATGTCCATTACGGGTTCTGTGCCGGCTCAGACGTTCCCCGCTGGCTCTGGCTACGTCCGAGGGATGTTCCTTGCGGAGGAAGGCCATGTAACGGTCTGTATCGACTTTGGAAATATGGAGTTGCGGTTCCTTGCCGCAGAATCGCAGGACCCCGTGATGGTCGATGCGTTCCTGAATGACAAGGACCTGCATCAAATCACCGCGGACGCCGCCGATGTACCTCGTAAGACAGGCAAAATGGCGAACTTCTTGACCGTGTTCGGCGGAGGCCCGAAGGCCCTTTCCGAACAGGCCGGGGTGCCCTACTCGGTGGCAAAGCGGGTTATCGACGCATTTGGCAGCACCTACAAGAGAGTGGATGACCTGGCGAAGCGCCTCATGGACGAGGCGAAGCAAACCGGATTCATCTTCACCGTCACCGGGCGGCGCATTCCGGTTGAGTACCGGCGAGCGTACGCCGCCCTTAACTATTACATCCAGAGCGGAAGCCGAGACATCACCGCTCGTGCCCTCATTGCTCTCGACGCCGCAGGCTACACGCCCTTTATGCGCCTCGTAATTCACGATGAGATCGTTTTTTCCTTCCCCAAGGAGAGGGCCGTGGAGCTGGCCAAGAGAGCAGCCAAGATCATGGAGTTCACCGTCAAGGGGGTCCTGGTACCAGCAGAGGCCGAGATTGGTGATCAGTCTTGGGGCTCCGTTCTGGATCTCGAAGAGAGCAAGCATTGAGGCAGGACGAGGACTGCGAATACTGCCAGAACTTCGAAGCCATCGGCCTTTTTTGGCTTGACGACGTAGACACCGGCCTGTGTGCCGAGTGCGCTGAAGACAATGAAGCTGAGGAGTTTTTCCATGAGTGAGAGCCAGCAGGACCCCTTTGCCGAGATCATGGGTGACATCGAGAAGAAGTTCGGTGAGGCCCTTTTTCAGCAGCGTGCAATTACAGCAGCGCTAACGGCCGAGGCAACGGGACTGGTTTACACCCGAGCGGTCTCCTCTGGCGTCCCCCATGAGCTGGCTCAGGCCATGGCCGCCGAATTCTGGGATGCCGAGACCAGTCAGGCCGCCGGCGTCGAGGAGCTGGCGGGCGACGAGGAGTGAGGCGTCCGCTCCTGATCGGGGCCGCCGTGGTGGTGTCTGCGGCGGCCCTGGTGGGCTGTGACGACCGGAAGTGTCTCGAAGCCCACACCACCCTGATGACGACGGTCGTGGCAGGCCCGAAAGGCCAGACCCACATACAGCTCATCCCAGTGACCGTGTGCGACCGATACGAGGAGAGACCTTGAAGGTAGTTCGGTATGACGGGTCCGTGGTGATCTGCTCTCACGATGGGGCGCCCTGCCCTGGTTGCACGGTTCCCCGAGAACACTGGCCGAAGATATGGCGGACCGGTCGGACACGGCTCCGGGAGGCCACCGAGGAGGGCGAGTGAGCTGCCACCACCGAGGCATGGGGAAGCCCTGGGCCCGCCCCTGCTGGGACTGCTACCACCTGGGCATGGCGGAGGCTGCAGCAACCCGCGGTGACTGCATTCGGAAGCGCGTGGGGGCCGTCCTCGTGGACCAGCGCCACAGGGTCCTGAGCACGGGCTACAACGGCTCTGCACCGGGTCAGCCGTCCTGCAAGGCGGGCGGCTGTGATCGGTGCCTCTCGTCGGCCCCTTCGGGCTCCAGCTATGAGGGCTGCATCGAGTATCACGCCGAGTGGAATGCGATCCTCTGGTCCCGCCCCGAAGACCGCCAGGGCGCCACCCTCTACGTTACGTGGGAACCCTGCGGTGACTGCCTGAAGCTGATCAAGGGCGTGGGCATCGTTCGCGTGGTCTGGAAGGACCCCGCCGGCCTGCAACACGAGCGCCCTATACGGAAGTAGCGATGATGACGGGCCCCCGCTCAAGCGGGGGTCCGTCTACGTGTTTTCACCCTTCCCCTATTACCCGTATAAGGGGGATGCCGTCGTAGGGCTGCGAGGTTCGCCACGTGGCCTCCGCGTGGCGTCTCTGGCGGGGTGGCTCTGGTAGAAGTAGCGGAGTAAGGAGGCCCAGGGCCTCGTGCACCTGGTCAGGCGTGAGGCTGTACCGCTCGACCAAGTCCTGTAACACCGCTTCACTCTCGGGTGTCAACACTCCTACTCCTCCATCCCAGGGGCGCCCCAGACCGGGAACCAACGAGAGAGGTCAGGTTCTATGCGAAGATCGTTCTTAAGCAAGTTGGCTAGCTCGATCTCCAAGGCGTTGTCACGTTCCTGCTGGTCAGGGCGTTTACACACCGGGTAGAAGGTGCCGCGCTTGTACAGGTAGACGAGGGCCAGCGGGCGCTGTCCGTCGGCGTCACGGAAGCCGACCAGGGAGCAGAGCAGCTGGGGGCCGAAGCCGTGCGCCTCGAGTTCGCTGTTGACCGCGTGCAGGTCGTTGACGAGTTCGGGCAGTTCGCCGGGCTGGTGCCGGGCGAGCAGCCAGGAGTAGCCGTAGGAGTCCTTGGACGCCTCGACGGGGACGCCGCCGCGTTCGGTGTCGGCGTCGAGCAGGGCCCGGACCTGCCGTTCGACCTCGTCGAAGGCGCCGCCCTCGACGGAGGCGAAGCAGACCGAGCCGAGTCCGGTGGGCCGGAAGCCGGCCGCGGCCTCCAGGGTGAGGGCGGCGGACGGCACGCCGAACAGCTGGTCGAGGTCGGGCTTGACGGGCTTGGTGCGGCCGAACAGCGTGTCCAGGATGCCCACGGCGGTCCTTCCGGTCAGAGGGCGGGGGCGGTGCGTGCGGGGGCGGTGCGGTGCGGAGTACGGGAGCCGCGGCCGAGCGGGCGGCTCAACGGCCGAGCTCGGAGGAGATCTTCGCCAGCTGGGCCAGCCGCTGCTCCAGCGACGGGTGGGTGGAGAACAGCTGGGTGGCGGCCTCCCGGGCGCTGAGCGCCGGCGCGAAGTAGAACGCGTTGTAGGGCTGGGCCTGGCGCAGGTCCCGGGTCGGGATGGCGGCGATCTGGCCGGTCACCTTGGTGAGCGCCGAGGCCAGCGCGCTGGGCCGCCCGGTGAGCTGGGCGGCGGCCCGGTCGGCGGCCAGCTCCCGGTAGCGGGAGAGCAGCCGGGTCAGCAGGAAGCTGATCGCGTAGACGGCGATCGACACCAGCGGGATCACCAGGGCGGCGATCGCGGCGTTGGAGTCGTTGTTGTTGCGCCCGCCGCCCATGAAACCGCCGTACATGGCGATCCGGGTCATCGCGCCGGCCAGTACGCCGAGGAAGCCGGCCACCGTCATCACGGCGACGTCCCGGTGGGCGACGTGCGACAGCTCGTGGGCGAGCACGCCCTCCAACTCCTCCGGCTCCAGCCGGCGCAGCAGGCCGGTGGTCACGCAGACCACCGCGTTCTGCGGGTTGCGGCCGGTGGCGAAGGCGTTCGGCATGTCGTTGTCGGCGACCGCCACCCGGGGTTTGGGCATGTCGGCGAGCGCGCAGAGCCGGTCGACGGCGCCGTGCAGCTGCGGGTACTGCTCCGGGGTGACCCGGTGGGCGCCCATCGCCCGTTCGGTGATCCGGTCGCTGAACCAGAACTGGGCGACAAACAGGCCGCCCGAGATCAGCACGATGATCGGCCAGGCGCCGCGCAGCAGCGCGATCAGCAGACCGGTGAATCCCACGTACAACAGCCCGATCAGGAACATCGTCCCCACCATGCGGCCGGTCAGGCCGCGGTCGGGGGCGAAGCGGGTGTGCTGGCCCGAGCTCGACATCGCTGCTCCTCCGTTCGCCGTCCGCTTCCGATGCTGCCACCGGGCGGGCCCCGCGGCATCACCCGCGCGCCGCGGACTGCGGGCAGGATCACCCCGGCCGGGCCGTTCCTGCCGTCGGACCCGGGCCTTACACTGGCAGGTACGGTTCTGGCACTCGTGTGTTCAGAGTGCCAAGGCCGGGCCCCGCGGGGTCGGACCGGACAGCTCGAACACGGACACATGCCACGACGGTGTGTCACAACGGACAACGCGTGAAGACGGAGGTGCGTGCCCATGGCCGGTGAGGTCCGCCAGCTCGACGACCGCAAACTCGCGGTGCTTCGCGCGATCGTCCAGGACTACGTGGGGACGGAGGAGCCGGTCGGCTCCAAGGCCCTGGTCGAACGGCACAACCTCGGGGTCTCCCCGGCGACCGTGCGCAACGACATGGCGGCGCTGGAGGAGGAGGGCTACATCCACCAGCCGCACACCAGCGCCGGTCGGATCCCCACCGACAAGGGCTACCGGCTGTTCGTCGACAAGCTGGCCGAGGTCAAGCCGATGAGCGCGCCCGAGCGGCGGGCGATCCGGCACTTCCTCGACGGCGCGGTGGACCTCGACGACGTGGTCGCCCGCACGGTGCGGCTGCTCGCCCAGCTGACCCGCCAGGTCGCGGTGGTGCAGTACCCCTCGCTGAGCCGTTCCACGGTGCGGCACATCGAGCTGGTGGCGCTGGCCCCGGCCAAGGTGATGCTGGTGCTGATCATGAACACCGGCCGCGTCGAGCAGCGGCTGGTGGACTGCCCGGGTACGGTCGGCGAGACCGTGCTGGCGGACCTCCGGGGCCGGATCAACGCCCGGGCCGCCGGACAGCGGCTCCCGGACGTCCCGGGGCTGCTGGAGGAGCTGCCCGCGCAGTTCGAGGCGGCCGACCGGCCGACCGTGTCCACGGTGCTGGCGACGCTCTTCGAGACCCTCGCCGAGCAGCGCGAGGAGCGGATCATGCTGGCCGGCACGGCCAACCTGACCCGCTTCGGCCACGACTTCCCGCTGACCATCCAGCCGGTGCTGGAGGCGCTGGAGGAGCAGGTCGTCCTGCTCCGCCTCCTGGGTGAGACGGCGGACGCCGGGATGACGGTCCGGATCGGGCGGGAGAACGCCTACGAAGGGCTGAATTCCACCTCGGTCGTCTCGGTCGGTTACGGTTCGGGCGACGAGAGCGTGGCCAAACTGGGGGTGATCGGTCCGACCCGGATGGACTACCCGGGCACAATGGGGGCGGTGCGAGCGGTGGCACGGTACGTGGGTCAGATTCTGGCCGAGTCGTAGGAACGGTCGTCGTCGGACAGCTGACGGCGCCCGAAGTCGCAAGCACTCACACAGGCGGAACAAGCGGAGCATTTGGTGGCCACGGACTACTACGCGGTACTCGGCGTCCGACGGGATGCGGGGCAGGACGAGATCAAGAAGGCGTTCCGGCGCCTGGCACGCGAACTGCACCCGGACGTCAACCCGGACCCGAAGACGCAGGAGCGGTTCAAGGAGATCAACGCCGCCTACGAGGTGCTCTCCGACCCGCAGAAGCGCCAGGTCTACGACCTCGGCGGCGACCCGCTCTCGCCGAACGGCGGGGGCGGCGCGGGCGGCTTCGGCGCGGGCGCGGCGGGCTTCGGCTTCTCCGACATCATGGACGCCTTCTTCGGCGCCGCCTCCGGCCAGCGCGGACCGCGCTCCCGGACCAGGCGCGGCCAGGACGCCATGATCCGGCTGGAGATCACCCTGGAGGAGGCCGCGTTCGGCACCACCAAGGAACTCCAGGTCGACACCGCCGTCACCTGCACCACCTGCAGCGGCGAGGGCGCCGCGCCCGGCACCTCCGCGCAGACCTGCGACATGTGCCGCGGCAAGGGCGAGGTCTCCCAGGTCACCCGGTCCTTCCTGGGCCAGGTCATGACCTCCCGCCCCTGCCCGCAGTGCCAGGGCTTCGGCACCGTCGTGCCGACCCCCTGCCCGGAGTGCGCCGGCGACGGCCGGGTCCGCGCCCGCCGCACCCTGACCGTCAAGATCCCGGCCGGGGTCGACAACGGCACCCGGATCCAGCTGGCCGGCGAGGGCGAGGTCGGCCCCGGCGGCGGCCCGGCCGGCGACCTCTACGTCGAGATCGCCGAGACCGCCCACCCGACCTTCCAGCGTCGCGGCGACGACCTGCACTGCACGGTCACCATCCCGATGACGGCGGCCTCGCTCGGCACCCAGGTGCCGCTGCAGACCCTGGACGGGATCGAGGAGGTCGACATCCGGCCCGGCACCCAGTCCGGCCAGTCGATCCCGCTGCACGGCCGGGGCATCACCCACCTGCGCGGCGGCGGCCGGGGTGACCTGATAGTGCATGTCGAGGTGCAGACGCCCACCAAGCTCGACGCCGAGCAGGAGGAACTGCTGCGCCGCCTGGCGGTGCTGCGCGGCGAGGAGCGGCCGTCCGGCCAGTTCGCGCCCGGGCAGCAGGGGCTGTTCTCCCGGCTGAAGGACGCCTTCAACGGCCGGTAGCCGTCCCGCGCGGGGGTGCCGAGGCTTCCTCGGCACCCCTTTCGCGTTCCCGTTCCCGTTCCCACCCCGGAGGTTCCCCGCATGACCGCGCCCGTGTTCGTCGTCGACCCCGAGCGGATCGCCGCCGCCGCGCCGGGCGCCTCCGTCCGGCTGGACGGGCCGGAGGGCCGGCACGCCGCCGCGGTGAAGCGGCTGGAGCCGGGCGAGGCGGTCACCCTGGCCGACGGCCGGGGCCTCGGCGTGGACGGCACCGTCGCGGCGGTGCACGGCAAGGACGCGATCGAGGTGACGGTGACGGCCGTGCGGCGCGAGCCGGAGCCGTCGCCGCGGATCGTCGTCGTCCAGGCGCTGCCCAAGGGCGACCGGGGCGAGCTGGCGGTGGAGACCATGACCGAGGTCGGCGTGGACGTGGTGATCCCCTGGGCGGCGTCGCGCTGCATCACCCAGTGGAAGGGCGAGCGCGGCGCCAAGGCGCTCGCCAAGTGGCGGGCCACCGCGCGGGAGGCCGGCAAGCAGTCCCGGCGGCTGCGCTTCCCCGAGGTCCGCGAGGCGATGACCACCCGGCAGCTGGCCCCGGTGCTGGCCGGCGCCGCGTTCGCGGCGGTGCTGCACGAGGAGGGCTCCGAGCCGCTGGCCGGCGCCGCCCTGCCGGAGACCGGGGACCTGGTGCTGGTGGTCGGCCCGGAGGGCGGCGTCTCCCCGGAGGAGCTGGCCGCCTTCGCCGAGGCCGGCGCGAAGCCGTACCGGCTCGGCCCCTCGGTGCTGCGCACCTCCACGGCCGGGGTCGCGGCCGGCGCGCTGCTGCTGGGCCGCACCGGCCGCTGGGCCTGACACCGGCGTCCCCCGTCGGGGTTCGCGGACCGCGAACTCCGGGCGCGCCGCGCCCCCGGCTGCCTAGGGTGGCGACCGTGAGCGAACCCGAGAGCACCCCCGAGGGCGCCTACCTGCGCCACCCGCACCTGCACGGCGACCTGATCACCTTCGTGGCCGAGAACGACGTGTGGCTCGCCCCGCTGGACGGCGGCCGGGCCTGGCGGCTGACCGCCGACCACCGACCGGTCCGCAGACCGATGTTCTCCCCGGACGGCCGCCACGTCGCCTTCACCTCCACCCGGGACGGCGCCCCCGAGGTGCACGTGGTCCCGGTGGACGGCGGGCCGTCCCGGCGGCTGACCCACTGGGGCGACGCGCAGACCCAGCTGCGGGGCTGGACCGCCGACGGCCGGCCGATCGCCACCACCGCCGCCGGGCAGGCCTCGCTGCGCCGCACCTGGGCGCGGGCGGTGCCGCTGGACGGCGGCGAGGCGGCCCGGCTGCCGTACGGCCCGGTCGGCGGGCTGGCCTTCGAGCCCGACGGCGACCGGGTGCTGCTGGTCTCCGCCTACGCCACCGAGCCGGCCTGGTGGAAGCGCTACCGGGGCGGGCGGACCGGCCGGCTGTGGATCGGCTCCGACCGCTTCGAGCGCGTCCACGAGGAGCTGGACGGGCACATCGAGTCGCCGCTGTGGGTGGGCGGGCGGATCGCCTTCCTCTCCGACCACGAGGGCGTCGGCGCGCTCTACTCCAGCCTCCCGGACGGCTCCGACCTGCGCCGGCACGGCATCTCGCCGGAGGGCTTCTACGCCCGCACCGCCACCACCGACGGGAGCCGGGTGGTCTGGCACAGCGCCGGCGACCTGTGGCTGCTGGAGGACCTCGACGGCGCCGGGCCGCGCCGCCTGGACGTCCGCCCGGCCGGTCCGCGCACCGGCCGCCGCCCCCGCCCGGTGTCCGCCGCGCACTGGCTGGAGGGCGCCGCCCCGGACCGCACCGGGCGGGCCGGGGCCGTGGTGGTGCGCGGCTCCGTGCACTGGCTCACCCACCGGGAGGGTCCGGCCCGGGTGCTGGACGAGACGCCGGGCGTGCGCGGTCGGCTGGCCCGGGTGGTGCCGGGACCGGCCGGCGAGGACGCCGCCCAGGGCGTGGTCTGGGTGACCGACGCCGAGGGCGAGGACGCGATCGAGTACGCGCCCGCCGTGCTCGGCACCGAGCGCCGCCGGCTCGCCGCCGGGCAGCTGGGCCGGGTCCGCTCGCTGTTGGTCTCCCCGGACGGCAAGCAGCTGGCGGTCGGCGCGCACGACGGCCGGGTGCTGCTGGTCGGCCTGGCCGACGGCGCCGTGCACGAGCTGGCGCACAGCACCGACGGCGAGGTCAGCGGGCTGGCGTTCAGCCCGGACTCGGCCTGGCTGGCCTGGTCGCAGCCGACCCTCGGTGCGTGGTCGCTGCGCCAGATCGTGCTGGCCAACCTGGCCACCCGGACGGTCTCCGAGGCGACCCCGCAGCGGTTCGTCGACACCTCCCCGGCGTTCACCGCCGACGGCCGGCACCTGGCGTTCCTCTCGGTGCGCAGCTTCGACCCGGTGTACGACTCGCACGTCTTCGACCTGTCGTTCCCCAACGGCTGCCGCCCGTACCTGATCACGCTGGCCGCCGACACGCCGTCGCCGTTCGGGCCGCGCCGGGCGGGCCGGGCGGCCGGCGGGGAGGAGGACGAGCCGAAGGGCCGCCGGGCGGACGGCGAGGAGGGCGCGGCCGACGCGCCGCCGGCGACCCGGGTCGACCTGGACGGCATCGCCGACCGGATCGTGCCGTTCCCGGTGGAGGGCGGCCGGTTCGGGGTGCTGCGGGCCGCCAAGGACGGCGTGCTGTGGACCAGGCTGCCGCTGGTCGGCGAGCTGGGCGACGAGGCCGCCTCGCTGGAGGACGAGCGCCCGCGGCCGACCCTGGAGCGCTTCGACTTCCGCAAGCGCCGGGCGGAGCAGCTGGTGGACGGCCTGGACGCGTTCGCGGTGAGCGGGGACGGCACCCGGCTGGTGGTGCTGGACGAGGGCGAGCTGCGGATCGTGCCCGCCGACCACAAGGCCTCCGGCGAGGACGACGAGATCGACGTCGACCTGGACCGGCTGCGGGTGACGGTCGACCCGGCGGCCGAGTGGCGGCAGATGTACGACGAGAACGGCCGGCTGATGCGGGACAACTTCTGGCGTCCCGACCTCGGCGGGGTGGACTGGGCCGGGGTGCTGGCCCGCTACCGGCCGCTGGTGGAGCGGCTCGGCTCGCACGACGACCTGGTGGACCTGCTCTGGGAGGTGCACGGCGAGCTGGGCACCTCGCACGCCTACGTGGTGGCGCACGGGGTGCACACCGAGCCGGCCCGCCGGCAGGGCCTGCTGGGCGCGGACCTGGTCCGGGACGGTGAGGTGTGGCGGGTCGCGCGGATCCTGCCGGGGGAGTCCTCCGACCCGCGGGCGCACTCGCCGCTGGCCGCCCCGGGCGCGGCCGTCCGCCCCGGGGACGCGGTGCTGGCGGTCAACGGCCGCCCGGTGGACCCGGTGACCGGCCCGGCGCCGCTGCTGGCGGGCACCGCCGGGCAGCCGGTCGAGCTGACGGTGGCCGGCAAGGACGGCACCGACCAGCGGTACCCGGTGGTCGTCCCGCTCGCCGACGACGAGGCGCTGCGCTACCACGACTGGGTGGCCGGGCGGCGGGCCGCCGTCCGGGAGCTGTCGGACGGACGGCTCGGCTATCTGCACATCCCCGACATGCAGACCACCGGCTGGGCGCAGATCCACCGCGACCTGCGCTCGGAGATGGCCAGGGAGGGCGTGGTCGTCGACATCCGGGGCAACCGGGGCGGGCACACCTCGCAGCTGGTGGTGGAGAAGCTGGCGCGCCGGATCGTCGGCTGGGGCGTGGGCAGGGACGTCGCCAACCCCGCGCCGTACCCGGAGGACGCGCCGCGCGGTCCGGTGGTCGCCCTGGCGGACGAGTACTCGGGCTCGGACGGCGACATCGTCAACGCGGCGATCCAGGCGCTGGGGATCGGCCCGGTGGTCGGCACCCGCACCTGGGGCGGGGTGATCGGCATCGACAGCCGCTACTCGCTGGTGGACGGGACCCTGGTGACCCAGCCGAAGTACGCGTTCTGGTCGGAGCGGCTCGGCTGGGGCCTGGAGAACCACGGGGTGGACCCGGACGTGGAGGTGCCGTTCCCGCCGCACGCCTGGGCGGCGGGGGAGGACCCGCAGCTCGCCGAGGGGGTGCGGATCGCCCTGGCGGCGCTCGCGGAGCGGCCGGCCAAGACCCCGCCGGCGCTGCCCTGGGAGCAGTAGCCGGGTGGTCGCGGGAGGCCGGACCCCGGTCCGGCCTCCCACTCCGGGGCGGCCGTCGCCGTGCGTGCTCCGGCGGCGACCGCCTGGCGTGATCCGAAAGGGAGGGCCTAGCATGCGGCCGTACGCTCCCACCAGACCAGCACCAGCATCCCGCGAGGAGATCCCGATGGCCGGCGAGCCGCAGCCCGACTGCCTGTTCTGCAAGATCGTGGCGGGCGAGATCCCGGCCACCGTGGTCCGCAAGACCGACCGGACCCTCGCCTTCCGCGACATCGCCCCGAAGGCCCCTGTGCACGTCCTGGTGATCCCGCACGCCCACTACCCGAACGCGGCCGCGCTGGCCGACGCCGAGCCCGACGTCGCCGGCGAGCTGCTCGCCGAGGCGGGCCGGGTCGCCGCGGACGAGGGCCTCGAGGACTACCGGCTGATCTTCAACACCGGCGCCGGCGCGGGCCAGACCGTCTTCCACGCCCACGTCCACGTGCTGGGCGGCACGTCCATGACCGAGCGCATGGTCTGAGGCGTGTCCCAGCGCGAGCTCGTCGTCCTCGGGACCGCCAGCCAGGTCCCGACCCGGCACCGCAACCACAACGGCTACCTGCTGCGCTGGGACGGCGAGGGCCTCCTGTTCGACCCCGGCGAGGGGACCCAGCGGCAGATGCTGCGCGCCGGGGTCTCGGCCACCCAGCTCACCCGGATCGCCGTCACGCATTTCCACGGCGACCACAGCCTGGGCCTGGCCGGGGTGATCCAGCGGATCAACCTGGACCGGGTCCCGCACCCGGTGGACGTCTACTTCCCGGCCTCCGGCGAGGTGTACTTCGAGCGGCTGCGGCACGCCACCGCCTTCCACGAGACGGCCGTGCTGCGGCCCCGCCCGATCGAGGAGCCGGGCCCGCTGCCCGCGCCCGGCGCCCGCTTCGCGCTGGAGGCGGTCCGGCTGTCGCACCCGGTCGAGTCCTTCGGCTACCGGCTGAGCGAGCCGGACGGCCGCCGGCTGGTGCCCGAACGGCTGGCCGCCCTGGGCATTGCCGGCCCCGACACCGGCCGGCTCCAGCACCGGGGCGCGATCGAGGTGGACGGCAAGCGGATCACCCTGGAGGAGGTCAGCGAGCCCCGGCCGGGGCAGCGGTTCGCCTTCGTCATGGACACCCGGCTCTGCGAGGGCGTCCACGAGCTCGCCGAGCGCGCCGACCTGCTGGTCGTCGAGGCCACCTTCTCCGACGCGGACGCCGGGCTGGCCGAGGACCACGGCCACCTCACCGCCGGCCAGGCCGCCAAGGTCGCCGCCGAGGCGGGTGTCCGCACCCTGGTGCTGACCCACTTCTCGCAGCGCTACCCCGACCTCGGCCAGCACCTCGCCGATGCCCGCAAGCATTTCGACGGCCCGATCGTGCTTGCCGAGGACCTCGCCCGGGTACCAGTACCGCCCCGGCACAAGTGAGGCGCCCATCCGCCAGGGCCGCGGTGAACAGCGTGGAAAACCGCTCGCGCCGCCCGGCGTTCTGCCGCAGCATCGTCGGGTGCGGCCCCGCCGCCCGCCGCAGCGATCACGTGCGCGGCGTACCCTGGTGCCCCGGAAGGACCGAGCGGCACACGAGACACGGATGGGATGAGGCAGGCCCCAGCGCCGACCTATGAGTGACACATCGCAGACCCGTTCCAACGGACAGCCGCGCCCCGAACCGGCCGAGGACGGCCGCGTCAGCGCCCGGATCGTCATCCCCGAGAAGCATCCGATGGTCACCCTGCTCGGCGCCGCCGACTCGCTGCTGCGAGTGATCGAGCAGGGTTTCCCCGCCGCCGACATCCACGTCCGGGGCAACGAGGTGACCGCGACCGGCGAACGCGCCGAGGTCGCCCTCGTCAAGCAGCTGTTCAGCGAGATGATGCTGGTGCTGCGCACCGGCCAACCCCTCACGGAGGACTCCGTGGAGCGTTCCATCGCCATGATCCGCAGCGCCGTCGACGACCCGGACAGCCCGACGCCGTCGAAGGTGTTCACCGCGAACATCCTGTCCAACCGGGGCCGGACCATCCGTCCGAAGACCCTCAACCAGCAGCGCTACGTCGACGCCATCGACAAGCACACGATCGTCTTCGGCCTCGGCCCGGCCGGCACCGGCAAGACCTACCTCGCGATGGCCAAGGCCGTCCAGGCCCTCCAGGCCAAGGAGGTCAACCGGATCATCCTGACCCGCCCGGCCGTCGAGGCGGGCGAGCGGCTCGGCTTCCTGCCCGGCACCCTCTACGAGAAGATCGACCCGTACCTGCGGCCGCTGTACGACGCGCTGCACGACATGATGGACCCCGACTCCATCCCGCGGCTGATGGCCGCCGGGACCATCGAGGTCGCGCCGCTCGCCTACATGCGCGGCCGCACCCTCAACGACGCCTTCATCATCCTCGACGAGGCCCAGAACACCTCGCCCGAGCAGATGAAGATGTTCCTCACCCGCCTCGGGTTCAACTCCCGGGTGGTCGTCACCGGCGACACCAGCCAGATCGACCTCCCGGGCGGCACCCGCAGCGGCCTCAAGGTCGTCCAGGAGATCCTGGTCGACGTGCCCGACATCCACTTCTCCGTCCTCACCAGCACCGACGTGGTCCGCCACAAGCTGGTCGGCCGGATCGTGGACGCGTACGAGCGCTGGGACGCCCTCCAGGAGGCCCAGGAGACCGAGGAGCGCCGCCCCCCGGTCAAGGCCGCCCAGCGGCGCGGCTCACGCGCACCCCGACAGTCCCATCGCACCGAAAGCTGAGTAACCAGCCCGTCATGTCGATCGACATCGCCAATGAGTCCGGCTGGGACGTCGACGAGGAGTCCGTCCTCGCCGTCGCCCGCTACGCCCTGGACAAGATGCGGATCCACCCGCAGTCCGAACTGTCCGTGATCCTCGTGGACGGGGCGGCGATGGAGGAGCTGCACATCCAGTGGATGGACCTCCCGGGCCCCACGGACGTGATGTCCTTCCCCATGGACGAGCTGCGCCCCGGCAAGGAGGGCGAGGAGCTGCCGCAGGGGCTGCTCGGCGACATCGTGCTCTGCCCCGAGGTCGCCGAGCAGCAGGGCAAGGCGGCCCCGTCCAAGCACTCGATGGACGAGGAGCTGCAGCTGCTCACCGTGCACGGTGTGCTGCACGTGCTCGGCTACGACCACGAGGAGCCGGACGAGGAGGAGGAGATGTTCGGCCTCCAGAAGGCGATCCTCGACGGCTGGCGGGCCGAGCGGGGCCTCGGCGGCATCTCCCCGGCCCCCACCACCCACTGAGCGCGGAGCCCGAACCCCTGTGAGTGGTGAAAGTACGAGCTTCATCCTCGGCGCGGTCGCGCTGGTCGTGCTCGGCTGGCTGGCCGCGTGCGCCGAGGCGGGCATCTCCCGGGTGTCCCGGTTCCGGGCCGAGGAAGCGGTCCGGTCCGGGCGCAGGGGCTCGGCCCGGCTGCTGGCGCTGGCCTCCGACCCGATCCGCTACCTCAACCTGGCCACCCTGATCCGGGTGGCCAGCGAGATGGCGGCCGCGGTGCTGGTCACCGTGGTGTGCGTGCGCAACATCGACACGACCTGGCAGGCCGTGCTGCTGGCGTTCGGCGTGATGGTGCTGGTGTCCTTCGTGGCGGTGGGGGTCTCCCCGCGCACGATCGGCCGCCAGCACCCCCTCACCACCGCCACCGCGGCCTCCTTCGTGCTGCTGCCGCTGGCCCGGATCCTCGGCCCGATCCCGCGGCTGCTGATCCTGCTCGGCAACGCCCTGACGCCCGGCAAGGGCTACCGCGAGGGCCCGTTCGCCTCCGAGGCGGAGCTGCGGGCGCTGGTCGACCTGGCCGAGAAGAACGACGTCATCGAGGACGAGGAGCGCCGGATGGTGCACTCCGTCTTCGAGCTGGGCGACACCATCGTCCGCGAGGTCATGGTGCCGCGCACCGACCTGGTGATGATCGAGCGGCACAAGACCGTGCGCCAGGCGCTGACCCTGGCGCTGCGCTCGGGCTTCTCCCGGATCCCGGTGGTCGGCGACAACGAGGACGACGTGGTCGGCATCGTCTACCTCAAGGACCTGGTGCGCCGCACCCACATCAACCGGGACTCCGAGTCGGACGAGGTCGGCGCCGTGATGCGCCCGGCGGTGTTCGTCCCGGACTCCAAGCCCGCCACCGACCTGCTGCGCGAGATGCAGCAGATGCGCTCGCACGTGGCGATCGTGATCGACGAGTACGGCGGCACCGCCGGCCTGG
Source organism: Kitasatospora sp. MBT66 (assembly GCF_000710405.2). Classification (NCBI taxonomy): domain Bacteria; kingdom Bacillati; phylum Actinomycetota; class Actinomycetes; order Kitasatosporales; family Streptomycetaceae; genus Kitasatospora; species Kitasatospora sp. MBT66. The sequence goes on from NZ_JAIY01000007.1 coordinate 217,062, forward strand.
TCACCATCGAGGACATCCTGGAGGAGATCGTCGGCGAGATCACCGACGAGTACGACCGGGAGATCGCCCCGGTGGAGGACCTCGGGGACGGCTCCTACCGGATCACCGCCCGGCTGCTGGTCGAGGACCTGGGCGAGCTGTTCGGGATCGAGCTGGAGGACGAGGACGTCGAGACGGTGGGCGGCCTGCTGGCCAAGCACCTGGGCCGGGTGCCCATCCCCGGCTCCTCCTGCGCGATCCCGCTGCCCGAGGAGGTCCCGGGCGGCCTCACCGCGATCCGCCTGACCGCCGAGAGCTCCGCCGGCCGCCGCAACCGCATCGGCTCCGTGGTCGCCGCCCCGGTGCGGGAGACGGAGGAATCGGCCCCAGGGGCCGACGAGTAGCGTTCGGGTACGTCCGGAGCGACGATGGGGGCATGAGTCACCAACTTCGCGCGGAGTACGGCCCGCAGGGGGCGGCGGGCGGGGTGAAGGTCTGGCACGTCGTGCGGGAGGGGGATCCGGCCGTGGCACTGTGCGGCCGGAGCATGCCCGCCGACGTGGAGACCCGGTCGGAGCAGGAGTGGGGGACCGGGCTCCGGTGCTGTCAGCAGTGCGGTTCGCTGTACATGCACGAGGTGCCGCACATGCAGGGGAGCCACCCCTACAGCTAGGCGGGCCCGGGCCCGACAACCAACAGCCAGGCGCTACGACCGAGTCGGAGGTCGCCATGAAGCTGCAGGACGAATTGCCCGTCGACCACAGACTTGTGCTGGTGTGGCGGATCGGGGCGGGTCTCGGCGGGGTGTTCCTGATCGTGTTCGGCTGCCTGGGGCTGGCCGACCACCCGGGATTCCTGTCCACCGAGGGCAACGACATCGCCGGCATGTCCACCAACGGCGCGCTGAGCGTCCTGTCCATCGTGATGGGCGGGGTGCTGGTGGTCGCCGCGGTCATCGGCGGCAACGTCGCCGCCAATGTGAACATGGCGGTCGGCGTGCTGTTCGTGCTGTCCGGGTTCTACGGGCTGACCGTGCTCGGCCGCTCGGACGCCAACATCCTGAACTTCGGGATCCACAACGTGATCTTCGCCTTCGCCTTCGGCGTGGTGATCACCACCTTCGGGATGTACGGACGGGTCAGCAGCCACCTGCCGCACGACAACCCGTACTGGCGCAAGCGGGCGGCGGACGAGGTGGCGATGCCCAACGGTCCCAAGACCTTCGTGAAGGTGATCCGGCCCGGTCCGCCCAACCCGGTCGGCCACTGAGGACCCCGGCCGGTCGGCCACCGAGGACCGCGGTCGGCGGGGCCTATGCTCCTGGGCATGAGTGACATCGTCGAGCTGGACCCCGAAGACAAGAAGATCATCACCCTGGCCCGCTCCGCCCGCGCCCGCAACGGCGTCCCGGAGGGGGCCGCGGTGCGTGACGAGACCGGCCGGACGTACGTGGCCGGGACGGTCGCGCTGGAGTCGCTGCGGCTGAGCGCGGTGCAGACGGCGGTGGCGATGGCGGTGGCCAGCGGTGCGAAGTCGCTGGAGGCGGCGGCCGTGGTGTCCGAGGCGGAGCAGCCCGCCGAGGCCGATCTGGCGGCCGTGCGGGACCTCGGCGGCGCGGGCACCCCGCTGCTGCTGGCCGGGCCGGACGGGGTGCTGCGGGTCTCGGTCGAGGCGCGCTGAACGCTTGCGGCGTCGCCGGTGCCCGGGGTTCGCGCCCCGGGCATCCGTGCGTTCGAACACCCTTGGGCCAGGCGGATAATCTCACCGGGGACGGGCGGGGAATCCGCACGGTGAGGGGGCTGGGCGATGGGGCCGTACGCGTTCTTCGCGGGACTGCTGCTGGGCGTGATGGGCATGGGCAAGTGGCAGGAGACCGGCTCGCCGTTCTGGCTCTGGGGCTCGGTCTCCTTCCTGCTGATCGTCCTCGGCTGGGGGCTGGGCTCGCTGTTCGGCGGGAAGAAATGACCGGCCCGGACGCCGGTGGCGGTCCCCTCGCGGGTGATCAGGGAGAATGGGGTCCATGAGTGCCCCTTCCTCCTCGTACCGCTCCGGCTTCGCGTGTTTCGTCGGCCGGCCCAACGCGGGCAAGTCGACCCTGACCAACGCTCTGGTGGGGACGAAGGTCGCGATCACCTCCGACCGCCCGCAGACCACCCGGCACACCGTCCGCGGCATCGTGCACCGCCCGGACGCCCAGCTGGTGCTGGTCGACACCCCCGGCCTGCACAAGCCGCGCACCCTGCTCGGCGAGCGCCTCAACGACCTGGTCCGCAGCACCTGGGCCGAGGTCGACGTGATCGGCTTCTGCCTGCCCGCCGACCAGAAGCTCGGCCCCGGCGACAAGTTCATCGTCAAGGAACTCGCCGAGATCAAGAAGACCCCCAAGGTCGCCATCGTCACCAAGACCGACCTGGTCGACTCCAAGCGGCTCGCCGAGCAGCTGATCGCCGTCCACCAGCTCGGCGCCGAGCTGGGCATCGAGTGGGCCGAGATCATCCCGGTCTCGGCGGTCGGCGAGAAGCAGGTGGACCTCGTCGCCGAGCTGATCACCAAGCTGCTCCCGGAGGGCATGCCGCTCTACCCGGACGGCGACCTGACCGACGAGCCCGAGCAGATCATGGTGGCCGAGCTGATCCGCGAGGCCGCCCTGGAGGGCGTCCGCGACGAGCTGCCGCACTCGCTGGCCGTCGTGGTCGAGGAGATGATCCCGCGCGAGGGTCGTCCGGCCGACCGGCCGCTGCTCGACATCCACGCCAATGTGTACATCGAGCGGCAGAGCCAGAAGGCGATCGTCATCGGCGCCAAGGGCGCCCGGCTCAAGCACGTCGGCACCACCGCCCGCAAGCACATCGAGGCGCTGCTCGGCACCCCGGTCTACCTGGACCTGCACGTCAAGGTGGCCAAGGACTGGCAGCGGGACCCGAAGCAGCTGCGCAAGCTCGGGTTCTGACCGAGGGCCGGCTCGGACCGAGGGCCGGCTCTGACCGGCAGCGGGTTCCGATCGACGGCGGGTGCTGATCGGCGGCGGGACGGCGAGGGGGCGGGGATGAAGCTGAACACGCGCGAGTGGGGCAGCGGCGACCGGGTGGCGCTGCTGGTCCACGGGATCATGTCCGACCACCGCAGCTGGCGGTCGGTCGGCCCGGCGCTGGCCGGGCGCGGCTACCGGGTGATCGCGGTCGACCTGCGCGGCCACGGCGCCAGCCCGCGCGGGGAGGGCGCCGCCCCGGTGGACCGCTACCGGCCCGAGCAGTACGCCCAGGACCTGGTGGACACCCTGCCGACGGGCGCGGAGCTCGCGATCGGCCACTCCCTCGGCGCCCTGACCCTGCTGCACGCGGTGGACCGGCTCCGGCCGGCCCGGGCCGTCTACTCCGACCCGGCCTGGCGCTTCGTGCGGCCCGGCCTGTTCGACCCGGCCGTGTTCACCCAGTTCAAGGCGGCCACCCGGGAGCAGATCGGCGTGCTCAGCCCGCGCTGGGACGCGGCGGACGTCGAGGTCGAGCTGGCCACCCTCGCCGTCTGGGACCCGGACACCGCGCTCGCCCTCTCCGCCCTCGCGGACCGGGCCGCGCTGCCCGGCGCCCCGGTGGTGCCGTCCCTGGTGCAGCTGGCCGACAACAGCTGGCTGATCGGGCCCGAGGACGCCGGGACGCTGCGCGGCCTGGGCTACGAGGTACGCACGGTGCCCGGCGCCGGGCACACCATCCACCGGGACGACCTCCCGGGCTTCCTGGCCTCGCTCGACGGCTGGCTCTGACGGCCGGGTGTGACGGCCGGGGTGTGACGGCCGGGGTGTGACCGCTGCGGTGCGACGGTCGGGAGGCGTTGCCGGTCAGGCGCCCTCGCGCAGGACCAGCGAGACCAGCTCCCGCTGGGACTCGGTGAGCTTGGGGTCCGCGCAGTGCACCGTGCGCCCGTCGACGGTGATCGCGTAGTGGTAGCCGTCCGGCACCCCGTAGGAGGGCGCGCGCAACCCGCCCGCGACGGCCTCGCGGGCGAGCGCGTGCACGTGCGGGGCGTCCACCCGCTCGGTGGTGTCGAGCTCAGCGCGGCGGACGTGTCCCGCGAGGCCGCCGGTCCGGGTCACCTGGATACGCATGGTGTCCATGGTGCTACCCAGGGATGGCGTTTGCCGGTGTTTTTCCGGACCTTGACCCAATCGCCACTCAGGTCGGGCTGATGCCGACCTTCGCCCAGGACGCGGTCACCGTGTCCGCGACCTTCGGTTCCGGGTAGCGGGCCTTCGCGGCCGCCACGGTGGCCCGGGCGAAGGCCGTGAAGTCGGCGTCGGCGGGCAGCCGCCGGCCGGTCAGCGCGTCGTACCAGATCTGGCCCGCGCGCTCCCAGGACCGGCCGCCGAGCGCGGTGGCGAGCAGGTAGAAGGCGTGGTTGGGGATGCCCGAGTTGATGTGCACGCCGCCGTTGTCCTGGCCGGTGCGCACGTAGTCGCGCATGTGTGCGGGCTGGGGGTCCTTGCCGAGCCGGGGGTCGTCGTACGCGGTGCCGGGCTCCTTCATCGAGCGCAGCGCCACGCCCTGCACCCCGGGGGCGAGCAGTCCGGCGCCGATCAGCCAGTCCGCCTCGGCGGCGTCCTGGAGCAGCGCGTACTGCTTGACCAGGGAGCCGAACACGTCGGAGACCGACTCGTTGAGCGCGCCCGGCTGGTCCCGGTACTCCAGGCCCGCGGTGAACTGGGTGACGCCGTGGGCGAGCTCGTGGCCGATGACGTCGATGCAGGCGGTGAAGTCGCCGAACACCTCGCCGTCGCCGTCGCCGAAGACCATCCGCCGGCCGTCCCAGAACGCGTTGTCGTAGTCCTGGCCGTAATGGACGGTGGCGTCCAGGCGCAGCCCCTGGTCGTCGATGGAGTGCCGGCCGTAGACGGCGGAGAACAGGGTCCAGGTCGCGCCGAGGCCGTCGTAGGCGTGGTTGACGGACTGGTCCGGGACGGCGCCCTCGCCCTCCCGGCGGACGGTGCGGCCGGGCAGGCGCTCGCGGTGCGCGGCGTCGGAGATCACCCGTTCCAGCCGGTCGGCGGCGGCGGCCCGGTCCGGCAGGGCGGCGGTGAGCCGCGCGGCCCGGTGCGCGGCGTCGAGGGCGAGGGAGCGGGCGGCGGGCTCGTGACCGTCCTCGGCGAGGCGGTCCAGGACGTACGGCGGAACGATCGCGCAGAGCGTCGGTTCGGCTGTCATGTGGCCCAGGGTGAGGCATTGATGACGTGTTGTCACCGGCGCGGACAGGATTTCGCGCCTCCCGGGCCGGGCCGCGCGCCGCCGGGGGACCGTCTCAAGGGGTGGGAAGACCGCCCGGGCGGCTTCGGGGTCGCGCGGCGCTGGGTTAGGCTGGATCGCATCATGCGCATCGGGCTGCTTCTTCTTAGCTGCCGCGTCGAGGGCCTGTAGTCCGTCAAGGGCCGGCTTCCCTCGCCGCGGGGACTGTGCTGCGCGCTGAATTTCGGGCGATCCGTGAACGGGTCGTGAGCGGCAGCAGGCCGGCCGAGTCGGGTGACACCTCACCCCGACCCGCCCGCACCACGCATCACAGGAAGCCGAGACTCACCTCCATGACCGAGCAGAGTTCCGCCGCGCCCATCCCCGCCGCCCGTGCCTTCGTCGACCGCCCCACCCCGATCACCGCCGCCTCGGTACGCCAGCGGCCGTCCGGGATGCGGCACGGCCGCTACCTGCCGTTCGGCACCGTCGACCTGCCGGACCGCACCTGGCCGAACCAGGTGATCACCAAGGCGCCGCGCTGGCTGTCCACCGACCTGCGGGACGGCAACCAGGCGCTGATCGACCCGATGTCCCCGGCCCGCAAGCGCAAGATGTTCGACCTGCTGGTGGCGATGGGCTACAAGGAGATCGAGGTAGGCTTCCCGTCCTCCGGGGCCACCGACCACGCCTTCGTGCGCTCGCTGATCGAGGAGGGGGCGATCCCGGAGGACGTCACCATCTCGGTGCTGACCCAGGCGCGCGAGGAGCTGATCGAGAAGACCGTCGAGTCGCTGGTCGGGGCGCCGCGGGCGACCGTGCACCTGTACAACGCGACCGCGCCGCTGTTCCGCCGGGTGGTGTTCCGCAACGACCGGGCGGCCACGAAGGCGATCGCCGTCGACGGCACCCGGCTGGTGATGGAGTACGCCGAGAAGCTGCTGGGCGATGACACCGCCTTCGGGTACCAGTACTCGCCGGAGATCTTCGTCGACACCGAGCTGGACTTCGCGCTGGAGGTCTGCGAGGCGGTGATGGACGTCTGGCAGCCGGGCGAGGGCCGCGAGATCATCCTGAACCTGCCGGCCACCATCGAGCGGGCCACCCCGAACGTCCAGGCCGACCAGTTCGAGTGGATGTCGCGCAACCTGTCGCGCCGGGAGTTCGTCTGCCTGTCGGTGCACCCGCACAACGACCGGGGCACCGCCGTGGCCTCCGCCGAACTGGCCTACATGGCCGGCGCCGACCGGATCGAGGGCTGTCTGTTCGGGCAGGGCGAGCGGACCGGCAACGTCGACCTGGTGACCCTGGGCATGAACCTGTTCTCGCAGGGCGTCGACCCGGAGATCGACTTCTCCGACATCGACGAGGTCCGCCGCACCGCCGAGTACTGCAACCAGATGGAGGTGCACCCGCGCCACCCGTACGCCGGCGACCTGGTGTACACCTCCTTCTCCGGCTCGCACCAGGACGCCATCAAGAAGGGCTTCGACGCCCTGGAGGCCGACGCCAAGGCGGCCGGCGTACCGGTGGAGCAGCACACCTGGGGCGTGCCGTACCTGCCGATCGACCCGAAGGACGTCGGCCGCACCTACGAGGCGGTCATCCGGGTCAACAGCCAGTCCGGCAAGGGCGGCGTGGCGTACGTCCTGAAGAACGACCACAAGCTGGACCTGCCGCGCCGGATGCAGATCGAGTTCTCCCGGATCATCCAGGCCAAGACCGACGCCGAGGGCGGCGAGGTCACCCCGGCCGAGATCTGGCGGGTCTTCGAGGACGAGTACCTGCCGACCACGGGCAACCCGTGGGGCCGGATCTCGCTGACCGGTTCGCGCACCCTGACCACCGAGGACGGCCGGGACGCGCTGACCGCCCACGCGGTGGTGGACGGGGCGACGGTCAGCCTGGCCGGTACCGGCAACGGCCCGGTCTCGGCCTTCGCGGACGCGCTGGCGCAGATCGGCGTGGACGTCCGGGTGCTGGACTACGCGGAGCACGCGCTGAGCGAGGGCGGCGACGCCCAGGCCGCCGCGTACGTGGAGTGCGCGGTGGACGGCCGGGTGCTGTGGGGCGTGGGGATCGACAGCAACACCGTGCTGGCCTCGCTGAAGGCGATGATCAGCGCCGTCAACCGGGCGCAGCGCGGTTAGTTCGTACGGGTAAAAGTTTCCGGGCCGTCCCCTGCGGGGCGGCCCGGCGGCGTTCCCGGACGTCGTGGGGCGGTCGTCCGGCCGGGGGCGCCCCGGCTGTGTCCTGCGCCACATTTTTTGTCGGATCGGGCCGTTCGAGGTACTGACACGTGTCGGCAACCGTGGCAACATCGTCCCACCGGTAAGCCGGGTCGGTGGGACGGCCCGGTGGCCGGTCGCGTGACCTGCCCATTGTTGTGCAGGCCGCCTGCCATGTCTGGGGAGTGGCGCCGTGACAGGGATGTGGGGTGTTCGCCCGCGGTGGCGGACTGATGTTCTCGGTGACTTCTTCTGCCCGGGCTGCGGCGGGGACCGCAACTACCGCCGGCAACACGGCCGGCGGTGGCTGCGGCTGCTGGGGACCCCGGTACTTCCGCTCGGACCGGTGATCGGCAGCGTGCAGTGCACCAGCTGCCACGGCCGGTTCGGGGTGGAGAGCCTGGAGCAGCCCACCTGCGTGCGCCTGGGCGGGATGCTGCGCGACGCGCAGTACACCGTCGCGCTGGCGATGCTGGCGGCCGGTGGCACCGCCCACCGCGCGGCCCGCGAGGCGGCGTGCGGGGCGGTCCGGGACGCCGGCTTCGAGGACTGCGGCGAGGCGCAGGTGCTGGCGGCGCTGGCCGCGCTGTCCGGTCTCGGCGGCGAACTGTACGACGCGCACGGTATGGCGGGCGGGCTGGCCGTGGAACTGCACGCGGCCCTGGAGCCGCTGGCCCCGCACCTGGCCCGGCCGGGCCGGGAGCGGCTGCTTCTGCAGGGGGCGGCGATCGCGCTGGCCGACGGCCGGTACCGGCCGCAGGAGCGGGAGGCGCTGGCCGCGATCGGGCGCTGTCTGGACCTGCCGCACGCGCGGGTCGGGGCGCTGCTGGAGGCGGCGACCCGGGCGCCGTACTAGCGCTCCGGTCCTTCCTGCTCTCCCTGTTCTTCCTGTTCTTCCGGTCCTTCTCTCCCCGGCCTTCGGTCTCTCGGTCTCTCGGTCTCTCGGTCTTCCGGTCTCCCGGTCCTCCCGGCGGAGCCTCTCGCCGGACACCCGACCCCCTCTCTTCTGTCGGCACCTCCTCCCCCCAGACCCCCACAACCGGGCCCCTTCCGCCCCGGCTCCCGGCCGGTGGCGTCCCCACGGCCGGGGCCCGCCGTGACCCGCACCGCTCGGCAGCCCCCACGGCCCCGGTGCGGGCACACGGCTGTCCGAGGCTGGGGGACAATGGTGGGATGTCCACACTGTTCCAGGGCCGCCGCGGTGGTGAGGCGGGCGCATGAGTCTCTTCCGCGACGACGGCGTGGTGCTCCGGGCCCAGAAGCTCGGCGAGGCGGACCGGATCATCACCCTCCTCACCCGCCACCACGGCAAGGTGCGCGCGGTGGCGCGCGGGGTGCGCAAGACCAAGTCGAAGTTCGGCGCGCGCCTGGAGCCGTTCTCGCACGTGGACGTGCAGTTCTTCAGCCGCAACAGCGAGCTGATCGGCCGCGGCCTGCCGCTCTGCACCCAGGTGGAGACGATCGCCCCGTACGGCGGCTCGATCGTCACCGACTACGGCCGGTACACCGCCGGCACGGCCATGCTGGAGACGGCGGAACGGTTCGCCGAGAACGAGGGCCAGCCGGCCGTCCAGCAGTACCTGCTGCTGGTCGGCGGCCTGCGCACGCTGGCTGCCGGGCTGCACGAGTCGCACCTGGTGCTGGACGCCTTCCTGCTGCGCTCGCTCGCGGTCAACGGGTACGGCGCGACCTTCGACGACTGCGCCAAATGCGGGATGGAGGGACCCAACCGGTTCTTCTCGCTCCAGGCCGGCGGCGTGCTCTGCCCGGACTGCCGCGTGCCCGGATGTGCCGTACCCTCCCCTGAGACACTGGTACTGCTCGGCGCGTTGTTGTCAGGGGACTGGCAGACGGCGGACGCCTGCGAGCCGAGGTACTGGCGGGAAGGCAGCGGACTGGTCGCGGCCTATCTGCAGTGGCACCTGGAGCGGGGTATCCGCTCGATGAGATACGTGGAGAAGTGAGCACATGGCAGCGCGACGGCTCTTCGGCGGCGGCAAGCAGAGGGAGTACCTCCCCCCGACCCCGCACCCCAGCGGCGCCCGGCCCCCGAAGATCCCCGGCGAGCTCGTCCCGGGCCATGTCGCGATCGTCATGGACGGCAACGGCCGTTGGGCCAAGGAGCGCGGGCTGCCTCGCACCGAGGGCCACAAGGTCGGCGAGTCCGTCGTGCTGGACGTGCTCAAGGGCGCGATCGAGCTCGGCGTGAAGAACATCTCGCTCTACGCGTTCTCCACCGAGAACTGGAAGCGTTCGCCCGACGAGGTGAAGTTCCTGATGAACTTCAACCGCGACGTCATCCACCGCCGCCGCGACGAGATGGACGCGATGGGCGTGCGGGTGCGCTGGGCCGGCCGGATGCCCAAGCTGTGGAAGAGCGTGGTCCAGGAGCTCCAGGTCGCCGAGGAGCAGACCAAGGACAACGACGCCGTCACGCTGTACATGTGCGTCAACTACGGCGGCCGGGCGGAGATCGCGGACGCCGCGGCGGCGATCGCGGCCGATGTCGCGTCGGGCCGGCTGGACCCGAAGAAGGTCAACGAGAAGACCCTCACCAAGTACCTGTACCACCCGGACATGCCGGACGTGGACCTGTTCCTGCGCCCCAGCGGCGAGCAGCGGACGTCGAACTTCCTGCTCTGGCAGTCGGCCTACGCCGAGTTCGTGTTCCAGGACGTGCTCTGGCCGGACTTCGACCGCCGTGACCTGTGGCGGGCCTGCGAGCAGTACGCGATGCGCGACCGCCGGTTCGGCGGGGCGATCCCGAACGAGGCGCCGGCCGAGCTGGGCACCGAGGTGCCGGCGCAGCGCTGAGCCGGTGAAGGGCTGGGCGCTGCGAAGGGCTGGGCCCGTTGCGGCCCTGAGTCTGTTGCGGCCCTGAGCCTGTTGCGGCGCCGGGTCCGCGTGCGGAGAAGGGCCCGCGGGAGGTGACTCCCAGCGGGCCCTTCGGCGTACCGGTACTCAGGCCTTGGCGGCGCACTCCGCGCAGGTGCCGAAGATCTCCAGGGTGTGCGCGATGTCGCTGAAGCCGTGCTCGGCGGCGACCGAGTTGGCCCAGCGCTCGACGGCCGGACCCTCGACCTCGACGGTGGCACCGCACTGGCGGCAGACCAGGTGGTGGTGGTGCCCGCTGCTGCACCGGCGGTAGACGGCCTCACCGTCGGCGGTGCGCAGGACGTCCACCTCGCCGGCGTCGGCGAGCGACTGGAGCGTCCGGTAGACCGTGGTCAGACCGACCGAGTCCCCCCGGTGCTTCAGCATGTCGTGGAGCTCCTGGGCGCTGCGGAAGTCCTCGATCTCGTCCAGGACCGCCGAGACGGCGGCGCGCTGCCGGGTCGATCGGGCTCGCGGCGACGGGCCTGCGGTGGTCACCGTGGGTCCTCCTGCTGGTGTGGGCGACTGGCACCTCATTGTGCCAGCCCCGCACTGGGCGCCGGAGTGGTCGCGTCGACCCGCTCCGGACCGGGCAGTCGGACGTCGCAGACCTGCGGTCCGCTCTCCTGGGTGTCGCGGTGGCGGCGGCGGGCGAGGGGGGCGGCGATCGCGCCGAACACCGCGAACACGACGATGGCCAGCAGCACGATGGCCGGGCCGGAGGGCACGTCCAGCTGGTAGGAGCCGGTGACGCCGGCCAGGGCGACGAGCACGCCGACCGCGATCGAGCCGGCCTGGGTGGCGGCGAAGGAGCGGGTGAGCTGCTGGGCGGCCGCGACCGGAACCACCATCAGGGCGCTGACCAGCAGCAGGCCGACCACCCGCATGGCGACGGTCACGGTGACCGCGGCCATCACCGCGAGCAGCAGGTTGAGCAGCCGCACCGGGACGCCGGTGACCCGGGCGAAGTCCTCGTCCTGGCAGATCGCGAACAGCTGGCGGCGCAGGCCCAGGGTGACGGCGACGACGACGGCGCCGAGCGCGCCGATGGTGGCCAGGTCGGCGGGGGAGACGGTCAGGATGGAGCCCCAGAGGTAGCTCTCCAGCGAACCGGCGCCGGCCTGGGCGGACTTGGAGACCAGCAGCTTGCCGCAGGCCATGCCGCCGTAGAAGAGCATCGCGAGGGCGATGTCGCCGCGCTGGTTGCCGCGCGCGCGGACCAGTTCCATGGTGACGGCGCCGAGCACGCAGACCGCCACGGCCATCCAGACCGGGCTGGTCTGGAAGATGAAGCCGAGGCCGACGCCGGTCATCGCGACATGGCCCATGCCGTCGCCCATCAGCGCCTGGCGCCGCTGCACCAGGTAGATGCCGACGGCGGGGGCGGTGATGCCGACCAGCACGGCGGCGATCAGCGCCCGCTGCATGAAGTCGTAGCTGAGCATCTCGGTCATGACAGCAGTCCCCGGGGTCGGTCGTGTTCGTGGCCGTGGTCGGCGTGCGGATGGACGTGGTCGTGGCCCGGCAGGGCGTGCAGACCGGTGTTGGGAACGGGCGGGCCGTCGTGCGCGACGCAGCCGTCGCGCAGCACCACGGCCCGGTCGATCAGCGGCTCCAGCGGCCCGAGTTCGTGCAGCACCAGCAGGACGGCGGCGCCGCGCGCGACCTCGGCGCGCAGGGTGTCGGCGAGCACCTGCTGGCTGGCGGCGTCCACCCCGGCCATCGGCTCGTCCATGATCAGCAGATCGGGGGTGCCGGCCAGGGCGCGGGCGATCAGCACCCGCTGCTGCTGGCCGCCGGAGAGGTCGGCGACCCCGTCCCGGGCCCGGTCGAGCATGCCGACGGCGGCCAGTGCGCGGTCCACGGCGGCACGGTCCGCGCGGCGGAACGGCAGCAGCCGGTGCAGGGGCAGCCGGCCGGTGGAGACGACCTCCCGGACGGTGGCCGGGACGCCGGAGGCGGCGGTGGTGCGCTGCGGCACGTAGCCGATCCGGTGCCAGGCGCGGAACCGGGCGAGCGGGGTGCCGAACAGTTCGAGCGTGCCGCGCTCCAGCGGGGCGGCCCCGGTGACGGCCTTGACGGTGGTGGACTTGCCGGAGCCGTTGGCGCCGAGCAGGGCGACCACCTCGCCGGGGCGGACGGTGAGGTCGACGCCGCGCAGCACCGGCCGTCCGCCGCGCGAGGCGACGGCGTCGTGGAGGCGGACGGCCGGGGGCGCCGGGGGTGTCGGGGAGGTCGAGGTGGTCATGCCGGTGGTCCCGTCAGCTGGTGGGTGCGGCGGGCGCGCCGGAGGCGGCGGGCGCGACCGGCGCGTCGGTGCCGAGGGCGGTCCGCAGGTTGGCCAGGTTCTGCCGCATCACCGAGAGGTAGTCGTCCTTGGCCGGGTCCTTGACGCCCTCCAGCGGGTCGAGGACGGCGGTCCTGAGTCCGAGGTCCTTGGCGACGGTGTCGGCGAGCTTGGGGCTGACCAGGGTCTCGAAGAAGATCGTGGTGACGCCGTTCTCCTTGGCGGCCTTCTGGACGTCGGCGAGGCGGGCCGGGGTGGGCTCGGACTCGGGGTCGACGCCGTTGATGGCGACCTGGGTGAGGCCGTAGGCCCCGGCGAGGTAGCCGAAGGCGGCGTGGCTGGTGACGAAGGTGCGGTTCCGGACGTCCTTCAGCCCGTCCTTGAACTCCTGGTCCAGGGCGGTGAGCCGGCCGACCAGCTCGTCGGTGTTCTTCCGGTAGTCCTCGGCGTGGGCCGGGTCGGCCTTGGCGAACTCGGCGCCGACGCTCCTGGCCACCGCCGCGTAGCGGGTCGGGTCGAGCCAGATGTGCGGATCGCCGGCGGCCCCGTCGTGGTCGTGGCCGTCGTGCCCGTCGCCGCTCTGCGCCTCGCCGCCGTGGTCGTGCCCGTCGCCCTCGGTGTGGCCCTCGGCGAGGTGGTGGTCCTCCAGCGGGACGGCCGCGGTGGCGTCGATCTTGTGCTTGGAGCCGGAGCCGGCGACCGCCTTGTCGACGGTGGGCTGCAGGCCCTTGAGGTAGACGATCGCGTCGGCCTTCTTGACCGCCCCGACCTGCTTGGCGGTGAGTTCGAGGTCGTGCGGCTCGACGCCGGGGGCGGTGAGGTCGGTGACCTTGACGTGCTCGCCGCCGATCCGGCCGGCGAGGAACTCCATCGGGTAGAAGGACGCGACGACGTTCAGCTTGCCCTCCGCGCCCTGGGCTCCGCCGCCGCTGCCGCAGGCCGTCAGGGTGAGGCCGGCGGTGAGGGCGGTGGCGGTCAGGGCTATGGCGCCGCGAGTACGTCGTCGGATCATCATGACAACCATTCTCAGATTAGATGGAAATGATTGTCAAATCACTCGGACGGGTGAACGGGTGGTGACGGTGAGTGGGCCGGTGCCGGAGATACCGATTTGAACCCCGTACCCATATGGCCGGTAACCTGAGGTATTCGGGTACGCGCAACCAGCCGTGCCCTGACCGTGCCGTACGTACTGAAGAGAGCACTGTGGCAGCCGACAAGATCGAGACGATCGTCAGCCTGAGCAAGCGCCGTGGCTTCGTCTACCCCTGCAGCGAGATCTACGGCGGCACTCGTGCCGCCTGGGACTACGGTCCGCTGGGCGTCGAACTCAAGGAGAACATCAAGCGCCAGTGGTGGCGCGCGATGGTGCAGGCCCGTGAGGACGTCGTCGGACTCGACTCGTCGGTGATCCTGGCCCGCGAGGTCTGGGAGGCTTCCGGCCACGTCAAGACCTTCAACGACCCGCTGACCGAGTGCCTCTCCTGCCACAAGCGCCACCGGGCCGACCACCTGGAGGAGAAGTACGAGGCCAAGCACGGCTTCCCGCCGCCGAACGGCCTCCAGGACGTGAACTGCCCGGACTGCGGCGTCAAGGGCCAGTTCACCGAGCCCAAGGACTTCTCGGGCATGCTGAAGACCCACCTCGGTGTCACCGAGGAGGCGAGCGGCCTGGCCTACCTGCGCCCGGAGACCGCCCAGGGCATCTTCACCAACTTCAAGGCCGTCCAGACCACCTCGCGCAAGAAGCCGCCGTTCGGCATCGCCCAGGTCGGCAAGAGCTTCCGCAACGAGATCACCCCCGGCAACTTCATCTTCCGGACCCGTGAGTTCGAGCAGATGGAGATGGAGTTCTTCGTCAAGCCGGGCGAGGACGAGCAGTGGCACGAGTACTGGCTCCAGCAGCGCTGGGACTGGTACGTCGGCCTCGGCCTGCGCACCGACAACATGCGCCTGTTCGAGCACCCGAAGGAGAAGCTCTCCCACTACGCCAAGCGCACGGTGGACATCGAGTACCGCTTCAACTTCGGCGGCACCGAGTTCTCCGAGCTGGAGGGCATCGCCAACCGCACCGACTACGACCTGACGGTGCACAGCGAGGCCTCCGGCCAGGACCTCAAGTACTTCGACCAGGAGTCCGGCGAGCGGTACTTCCCGTTCGTCATCGAGCCGGCGGCGGGCCTCAACCGCGCCATGCTGGCCTTCCTGATCGACGCCTACTTCGAGGACGAGGCGCCGAACGCCAAGGGCGTCATGGAGAAGCGCGTCGGCATGCGGCTCGACCCGCGGCTGGCCCCGGTCAAGGTCGCGGTGCTGCCGCTGTCGCGCAACGCCGACCTCTCGCCGAAGGCCCGCGGCCTGGCCGCCGACCTGCGCACCGCCTGGAACGTCGAGTTCGACGACGCCGGTGCCATCGGCAAGCGCTACCGCCGCCAGGACGAGATCGGCACGCCGTTCTGCGTGACGGTCGACTTCGACACCCTCGAGGACAACGCGGTGACCGTGCGCGAGCGCGACACCATGACGCAGGAGCGCGTCTCGCTCGACCAGGTGAAGTCCTACCTGGCGGCGCGGCTCATCGGCTGCTGACGTCGGCGGGCCCGGGTGCCCGCGGTCTTCCGTGCGAACCCCCGTTCGCCCCGGTGTCCCCGGGGCGGGCGGGGGTTCCGCGTAGGCGGGTGCTGTTCCCGGGGACGCCGGGTCGGTGGGCGCTGTTTCGGAGTTGCCGCTTCGGGGCCCGGTCGCCGTGACGATCGGCTAATCTCCGCTCCGGGCCGCCGGACCGGCCCCAGCTACGGGGAGGGGTTGGGATGGCGGATCCATGGTCGATCGCGTCGGGTGTCGGTGCCCTGGCTTCGGTCGCGGGGGCCTGGGCGGTCTACCGGGGACAGACCCGGCAGGTGGACTTCGAACTCGCCCGGACGCTCCACCTCGACCTGACGAGCGGTGAAGTGGCGCTGGCCCGCTACGCCCTGGTCGCATTCCGTCGGGGGCAGCAGCCCTACGGACCCGACGTGCTCGCGGCCTACTTCACGATGCTGTGGTGCTTCGAGCGTGTGCTCCAGGGCCGGCGGTCCATGATCCGGTCGCCGCTCGACCGGGTGCGCCGCAGTTCTCCCGTGCGCTTCCTCGACGAGGCCATCGCCATGCATGTGGCGAGCTGGGAGAGGAACCTGCCGGAGATCCGGCGCCGGTTGATCGAGGCCCTGGCCGAGGTGCACGGCGACGAGCTGCGCGACCGGGGCCTCTCCGCCAAGTTCGAGGCGCTCGCCGGGGCGCTGCGCTCGGCCGGGGTGATGCCGACGCCGCCCCCCGTCGCCCTTCCCCTGCAGGGGGAGTCCGCCCCGGCCTCGTGAGCGTGGGGGCCGGGTGGGGCGGGCGTCGGCCGGGTGGGGCGGACGCCGGCGGGTAGGCGGCGGCGCGTGGGCGGGCGCCGGCCGGGTGGGCCCGGGCTCAGCGGCGGCCCCAGCGGGAGCGGGGGCGGTTGGCCGGGGTGGTGGGGAGACCGGCGGTGCGGAGCGCGGCGAGGGTGGTGCGGTGCTGTCCCGGGTCCGCGAGCAGAGGCATGAGCAGTGCCTCGTAGAGGTCGGTCCGACCGGCCAGGGCGCCGGCCAGCCGGACCAGTTCGGCCGGTGGCCGCAGCGTCGCCAGCTCGCCCAGCAGCAGGGCGGGCAGCGGCGCGGGGAGCGTGGTGGCCAGGGCGGTGAGGTCGCCGGTGGGACGGCCGGCTGCCTGGCGCAGCAGGGTCCGGGCGTCGGTGGCGCGGTCCGCCTGGTGGAGGGCGGTGGCGAGGGCGGTCAGCTCGGCGGTCGGGGCGGAGCCCCACTCCCAGAGCAGGGTGGCGCCGTCGGCGTGCTGCCCGGCCCGCTCCAACCCGTCCAGCAGGGCCGGCAGGTCGGCGGCCGGGCAGGAGCGCAGCGTGTTGAACAGCTCCCCGGCCTCCTCGGCAAGCCCGGCCCGGCGCAGCTCGGCGAGGGTGGCGGCGGCGTGCTGGGGGCTGCCGTGGACGGCGCTGCGGGCGAGGTGGAGGGAGGCGCCGGTGGGTCCCCGGTGGGCGAGCCGGGCGGCCAGCGCGGCGGTGTCCTCCGGGGTGAGGTGCTCGGCGGCCTGGCCGAGGATGTCGGCGGCCTCGGTCGGGGAGGCCTTCCGGTACAGGCCGGTGATGCGCTCGGCGAGGGCGGCGAGCTCGCCGGGGGAGCGGTGGCGTGGCGGTGCGGGCGCCGGTGCGGGGCCGGGTACCGGCGCGGGGCCGGGTGCGGAGCCGGTGGGTGTGGGGTGGGGGCCGTCGTCGGCCGGCGTCTGGCGGTCGGCGTGGTGGACGTCGTGACGGACGTCGCGGTGGACATCGCGGTGGTGGACGTCGTGGAGAGCGTCGTCGTGGCCGCGGTCCGGTATGTCGTTCGGGGTGCCCGTCCCGGGCCGTTCGCTGCCCCCGACCCGTGGCGACGGCTGCCGCAACTGCTCCTCCAGGCTCTTCAGTCGGTCGCTCAGATCCAGGCAGCGTGCGCCCAGCCCCTCGCGCAGTGTCCGCGCCTGGGTCAGCTGCCGCAGCAGCTCACCGTCCACCCGCTGCCGGTCGGGCAGCGACCGGACGGCTTCGGCGAGCCGCCGCTCGCGCTGCACCGCGTACTGTCTGGCGCGCAGTAATTCGTCCAACTGGGATCTGAGTTCGAGAGCGTCCTGCTCGCTCGCACCGATGCCCGCGTCCGGGACGAGGGGCTGTTCCGTGTGCCGTGTACGCATGATCACCGCAACCTGTCCAACTTGACCCTGACGGCCAGTCATCCTGGCGTTGAAATACGGCGCTGGAGTTACGGCAGTGCGTCCACAGTCTTGCGAGTGGTGTCCGGGGGCGCATGGGGCGCACGGATCGTGAGCGACCCGGCGCGCGCTTGCTACCCGTGCGCCTCCCGGTCGGAGGTGCCGGTCCGGCTCACCGCTCGGTCGCGGCGAGCCGGGCGCGGGCCTCCATGAGGGCGAAGCCGAGCAGGTTCTCGCCGCGCCACTCGGCGGGCCGCTCGGCACGCTCGTTCTCCGCGCCGAGGCCGATGCCCCAGATCCGGTCGAGCGGGCTGGCCTCCACCAGGACCCGCCGGGCGGTCGACAGCAGGTAGGCGCGGAGCCCGGCGTGGCTGCCGAACTTGGCGACATTGCCCGCGACGACCAGCTCGAAGCGGCCCGCACGCCAGACGGCGTCGTCGAAGCCGCGGACCTGGCGGCCCAGCTTCTTCGCCTCCCCGGCGCTCGGCGCGGCCAGGATCAGGGCGAGCGTCCTGCTGTCGTCGAACATCCGGGCCTTGCCCGCCATCATCCAGTGCTCGGCGGTCCGGTACTCGACACCGTCGACGACGAACGGGTGGTCGGGCCACCACTGGCTCAGCACACCGGGGCCGAACGACCCGTTCTGCTGCGGCTGATGGCCCCAGAACAGCAGCCACTTGGCCCGGGCGCCGGCCGCCACGGCCGCGGTCAGGGCGGCGCGGTCACGGGTGTCGGCGGGATCGATCGTGCGTTCGTCGCTCATATCGTCATGCTGACACAAAGGGGTTCGGTGCGGCGAGCGGGTTTTCCGTCGGGGGCCTTGGGTTCGTCGGATCTCGGGCCGGGCGGTGCGTCGCCGGTACTGATGTCGTGGTGCTCGGTCTTCGTCCTGAGTCGTGGTCCTGAAATGAAGGCGACCCCAGCGCAGTTGTCGGTGGGGTCGCCTTCCGCTTTCCGACCGAGGAGCCGAAATGTCCGAGCCGTCCGAGGCCGCCCCCGCCGTGCGTGAACTCCGTCTGGTGGTCACGGCCGCCGACTACGAGCAGGCGCTGCACTTCTACCGCGACGTTCTCGGCCTTCCCGAACGTGCCGCCTTCGCCTCGCCCGACGGGCGGGTCACCATCCTGGAGGCCGGTCGCGCGACCCTGGAGATCGCCGATCCGGGCCACGCCGACTTCATCGACGAGGTCGAGGTCGGCCGACGTGTCGCCGGCCACCTCCGGGTCGCCTTCCAGGTCGACGACTCCACCGCCACCACCGCCGAACTCGCGGCCGCCGGCGCCGAGGTGGTCGCCGAACCCGTCCGTACTCCCTGGAACTCCCTCAACTCCCGACTCGAAGCACCCGGGGGCCTCCAGCTCACCCTCTTCACCGAACTCGGCGACCCGGCCACGGAGTGACTCCGGCCGCCGCGCCGGGTTGAATCCTTTCCGTGGGTCGCCGCCTCTTATGGACGGCTTCGGTGAGGACCGGGGCGGACGAGGAGGTTGTGACGATGGTCTGGGCGGCTGTGGCGGTCGGTGTGCTGCTGGTCGGGGCGTGCAGCGTGACGGTGCTGCGGAAGTGGGGGCGGCGGCGTGGCTGAGGTGCGGGAGTGGCCGGGGAGTTCGGTGGTGGCCGCGGCGCAGGACGGTGATGCGGAGGCGATCGCCACGCTGGTCTCGGGAGCGCATCCGCATGTCCGGCGGTTCGCGCGGTCGCTCTGCGCCACGCCGGAGGACGCCGAGGACGCGGCGCAGGAGGCGCTGATCATCCTCTACCGCAAGATCGGGATGCTGCGGGCGACCGGGGCACTGGCCTCGTGGATGTTCCGGATCGTACGGAACGAGTGCCTGCGGCGGGCGCGTTCGGCGCTGGGGGAGCGTCCGGTGGCCGGGGTGGCGCCGTACCGGTCGGCCGAGGACGAGGTGCTGGGGCGGCTGGAGGCCGGGCGGGTGGCGGAGGCGATCGCGGCGTTGCCGGAGGATCAGCGGCGGGTGCTGGTCATGCGGGACGTCCAGGGGCTCAGCGGGCGGACGGTCGCCGATGCGCTGGGGCTGAGCACCGCGGCCATGAAGTCGCGGTTGCACCGGGCGCGGGCGGCGGTCCGGGCGGTCACCGGCGGAGGGGAGTGGTGAAGGGCGGCACTTCCGGCTATGCCAGCCGGACGGTGGCCGGGCACCTGGTGCGGGGCGGGATCGGGTTCGGCGCGCTGGTGGGGGCGTTCGTGCTGCTGCCGGTCGCCGGGCCGGTGGCGCTCCTCCTGCTGCCGCTCGGGCTGGTCGCCCTGCGCGGGTGTCCGACCTGCTGGGTGATCGGGCTGCTGGAGACGGTGTCGCGGGGGCGGCTGCGGCGTGAGTGTGTCGACGGGCGGTGCGAGCTCCGTCCCGC
>NZ_JAIY01000007.1:236827-239979 GCF_000710405.2 Kitasatospora sp. MBT66
AGGACCCAGGGGCGGCCGTCAGCCGATGGAGCGGGGGAGGCGGGTCGTCAGGTAGAGGACGGTGAAGGACCCCAGGAGCTGGATGCCCAGGCAGAGGGCGAGCGCGCGGTCCATGCCCAGCGTGGGGGAGAGGCTCAGGTAGAGGGAGCCCAGGGTGGCGACGCCCAGGGCGAGACTGGACTGCTGACCGGTGGCGAGGACGCCGCTGCCCACGCCCGCCCTGGCGGCGGGGACCTTGGAGAGGACGACGCGGAACAGCGGGGTGCCGATCAGGCCCTGGCCGATGCCGGCGAGGGCGACGCCGGGGGCCATCCGCAGCGGGGAGAACCCGTTCCAGTCGGCGAGCACGGTGACGGCCAGGGTCACGAGGCCGAGGGCCTGGACGACGGCGCCGGCGGTCAGGACCCGGCTGCCGAAGCGGCCGATCAGGCGCGGACCGGAGAGCGAGGCGGTGAAGTAGCCGACGGCCATCGGGACCAGTGCCCAGCCCGCCGCGACCGGGCCGAGGTGCAGGCCCTGCTGGAGGGCGACCGCGATGACGAACATGAAGCCGCCGAAGCCGCCGAAGTAGGGGATGGCGATGCCGAGGCCGCGTCGCATCTCGGGGATGCGCAGCAGGGTGGGCGGTACCAGCGGGGCGCCGCCGAGGCGCTCCGCCCGGCGCTCGACCAGGGCGAAGGCGGTGGCGAACACGGGGAACAGGGCGAGCAGCAGCCAGGACCACAGCGGCCAGCCGGCGGCGCGGCCCTCCATCAGCGGCACCAGCAGGGCGAGCAGGGTGGCGGTGAGCAGCACCGTCCCGGCGACGTCGACCTTGGCGCCCTGCGGGGCGCGGCTCTCCGGGACGAAGCGCAGGGCGAGGACGAGGGCGAGCAGGGCGAAGGGGACGTTCAGCAGGAAGACCGAGCGCCAGCCGGTGCCGAAGAGGTCGGCGGCGACCAGCATCCCGCCGAGCACCTGCCCGATGACCACCGAGATGCCGCCGACCGCGCCGTAGACCGAGAGGGCGCGCCCGCGCCGGGCGCCGTGGGTGGCGGCGGTGATGGTGCCGAGGACCTGGGGGATCAGCAGGGCGGCCGACGCGCCCTGAGCGGCCCGGGCGGCGACCAGGCTCCATGCGCCGGGGGCGAGGCCGCAGGCGAGCGAGGTCACGGCGAAGGCGGCCGCGCCGACCACGAAGAGCCGGCGCCGGCCGAAGAGGTCGCCGAGTCGTCCGCCGAGGACGAGGAGCACGGCGAAGGCGATGCCGTACCCGGCGGCGACCAGTTCCAGGACGGCGGGGCCGGCCGCGAGGTCGTGGTCGATGGTCGGCAGGGCGACATTCACTATGAAGAAGTCAAGCATCGGGAGGAACGCCCCGAGCAGGACGGTGACCAGTCCGGCTGTACCGAGGGAAGGGGAGGAGGGAGCGGACGGAGGAGGGGAGAGAGGGGAGGCCGGGGCGGCGGTGGTGCCCGGGGAAGCTGCTGAGGCGGCGGTGGGGAGGAGGGGCCTGGTGGCGGTCAGTTGCTGGGTCACGGTCATACGATCCGCCGTGCCGCACCCTGGTACCAGAGTGTGCTTATCCAGGTATAGGGAGTACCTGGCAACAGGATGAGCTGTGCCGCATGCTGGTGGAATGAGTCTGACCGCCGTCACGGCGACCACCGGGAAAGTGCCCGCCGATCCTCGGCGGCAACAGTTGGCGGCGTTCCTGCGCAGTCGCCGGGAGCGGGTCACCCCCGAGCAGGTGGGGCTGCCGCCGACCGGTCGGCGGCGGACGCCGGGGCTGCGCCGTGAGGAGGTGGCGCAGATCGCCGCCGTCGGGGTCACCTGGTACACGTGGTTGGAGCAGGGGCGCGAGATCCAGGTGTCCGTGCAGGTGCTGGACGCGGTGGCGCGCGCCCTGCTGCTCGACCCCAGTGAGCGGGCCCATCTGTTCACCCTGGCCGGCGCGGAGGACCCGGCGCCGGTGCGGGAGTGCCCGACCGTCACGCCCGCGGTCCGGATGACGCTGGACCGGATGGCCCCCTACCCGGCCGCGGTGATCAACTCCCGCTACGACGTGCTGGCCCACAACACGCAGTACACCGGGATCGTCGGCGACCTGGCCGCGCTGCCGCCCGAGGACCGCAATCTGATGTGGCTGGCCTTCACCCCCTCGCGCTTCCACGAGGTGCTGGTGGACCACGAGGAGGAGCGGGACGTCATGGTCGCCCGGTTCCGGTCCGGGATGGGCGACCACGCGGCCGAGCCCGCCTGGCGGACGCTGCTCTGCCGGCTGCGGAAGGCCTCCCCGGTGTTCGACGAGGCCTGGCAGCGGCACGACGTCCTGCGGCCGGGGAACGGCCTGAAGCGCTTCCTGGTGCCGGGGGTGGGGCTGCTGCGGCTCGACTACACCAGCTTCTGGCTCGGTCCGGCCCAGGGGTCGCGGATGGTCGTCTACACCCCGAAGGACGAGGAGACCGCCGCGCTGCTGCCCCGGCTTCCCACCCGGCCGCCGTCGGCCGCGGCGGGGGCGGGATCGGGGGTGCCGCTCGGCTGACGGCCGCCCGGTGCGGGCCAGACCGAGGGTCAGGCAGAGCGCGGCCAGCGGGAGCTCGACACAGCCCGCCATGATCAGCGCGGCGAGCGTCTCCCGGCCCGGCAGCGCGGTGGCGATGTCGACCAAGGCGTCGCCCGCCAGCAGCAGGGCCACCACCGCGGCCGGTCCGGCGGTGGCCGCGCCGCGGCGGCGCAGCCCGGCGTCGAGCCGGAGCAGGGCCGCCAGCTCGCACAGGTCGAAAGCGGCCCACGCGGTGTCGCCCTCGGCCACCAGCAGGGCCGTCCAGGGCAGCAGCAGGAACGCGGCGAGCGCGGGCACCCGCTCGGCGAGCGGGCCGAGCACGGGACGGCCGGCCCGTGCGGCACGCGGCGCGAGGGCGGGGGCGAAGCCGAGGACGGCGGTGCTCATCGGGCACCCCCGGCGACGGCGCCGACCCGGGCCCGGACCAGCGGCGACCGCTCGGGGGCGGCACCGCCCGCCTCGACCAGCACACCGTCGAACACGCCCTCGCCCCAGGCGAGCCAGAACTCCCCGCCGACGGTGACCACCTCGGCCGCGCGGACGACCGGGGCGGGTCGGCCGGGCAGCCGGAGCAGCCGTCCGCCGGTGAACCCGACGACCGGGACCG
>NZ_JAIY01000007.1:240159-295104 GCF_000710405.2 Kitasatospora sp. MBT66
GGCCGGCCCGGACACTGCGCACCGACCACGGCCCGGCGGCCGGGCGGGTCGCGCCCGGCAGGACCGCGGGCCCGACCGGAAGCCGCCCCTCGGCCGGGTCGGCCGGGGCGGCCGCGGCGGTGGGGCCGAGGGTCGGACGCCCGTGCGGCAGATCGGCGGAGTGCGATGCGTAGCTCGTCATGCCCTCAAGACTGGCCGTCCCGGGCAGCGTTGTCGGTAGTGCACCGATCCGAATCGGGGGTGTACCCAGCTTCACCATTTCTCGGTACCGACCTTCATGGTGACGGCCGATCACGGCACTCTAGGCTGTCCGCCATGCTCTCCACGAAGCCGCGCCGTGCGCTCATCGGGAGCGCCGCCCGGCCCCCGTGGCCTGCGGCGTTCTGGCGGGACGCCCGGTTCCTCGCCGCCGGAATCCCGCTCTCCCTTCCCGTCTGGCTGACCGTCACCGTCCCCAAGGTGTCGCTGTTCCTCGTGGGCGTGATCCTGCTCGGGATCCGCCTCCTCTCCGCCGCGCAGCGCGCCCGGCTGCGGGCGCTGCGCGGGGTGGACGTCCCGCCGCTGCTGCGGCCCGCCGGCACCTCGGCCGGCGCGGTGGCCACGCTGCGCACCGCCGTGAGCTGGCGCCAGATCGGCTACCACCTGGTGGTCGCTCCGCTGGTCGCGCTCGGCGCGCTGGTCGTGCTGTGGGGGTCGGGCGCGGCCGTGGTGGCCTCGACGGTCTTCGGCTGGGCCTGGATGATGCCGTCCTCCTCGCCGGTCGCGGACCACTGGGCCAAGCTGGACGTCCCGCTCACCGTCGGCGGCGTGGCGCTGCTGGCGGTCCTGCCCTGGGCGGTCCGCCTGCTGGCCGGTCTGGACGAGGCGCTCGCGGTGCGGATGCTCGGTCCGGGCCGCACGGCGGTGCTGGAACACCGGATCGAGGAGGTGGTGGAGAGTCGGGCCGGCCTGGTGGACGCGGTCGACGCCGAACGCCGCCGGATCGAGCGCGACCTCCACGACGGCGCCCAGCAGCGGCTCACCTCCCTGGCGATGAACCTCGGCCTGGCCCGCCGCACCCTCAAGGACATCCCGCCCGAGGCCATGCAGGTGATAGTCGAGGCGCACGAGGAGGCCCAGGCGGCCATCGACGAGCTGCGGGACCTCGTCCGCGGCCTGCACCCGGCCGTTCTGGAGGACCGCGGGCTGGACGCGGCGCTCTCCGGCATCGCGGCCAGGATCCCGCTGCCGGTCCGGCTGGACGTCGACCTGGCCGAGCGGATAGCGCCGACGGTCGAGGCCGTAGCCTACTTCACCGTCTCCGAGGCACTGACCAATGTCGCCAAGCACGCCCGGGCCTCCCGGGTGGACGTCACGGTGCGGACGGCCGGCGGTCGGCTGCACCTGGTCGTCAGCGACGACGGCGTGGGCGGGGCGGACGCCGCTCGGGGCACCGGCCTGACCGGCCTGCGGCAACGCACCGCCTCGGTCGACGGATCCTTGTTCCTGGTCAGCCCCGTCGGGGGCCCGACCACCATTACCGTGGAGTTGCCGTGCGCGCTGTGATCGCCGAGGACTCGGTCCTGCTCAGGGTCGGTCTGGTCAAGGTCCTGGAGGCCGTGGGCTACGAGGTGGCCGCCGCCGTCGGGGACGCCGAGGCACTGCTCGTCGCGGTGGAGGAGCACCGCCCGCAGGTGGTGGTGGCGGACGTCCGGATGCCGCCCGGCTACTCCGACGAGGGGGTGCGGGCCGCGCTGGTGATCCGCCGCCAGTGGCCGGAGGTGGCGGTGCTGCTGCTCTCCCAGTTCGTCGAGGAGCGCTACGCCGCGGACCTGCTGACGACCAACACCAGCGGGGTCGGCTACCTGCTCAAGCAGCGGGTGGCCAATGTCGACGAGTTCGTGGACGCCCTCCAGCGGGTCGCCGAGGGCGGGACGGCGCTGGACCCGGAGGTGGTGGCCCAGCTGCTGGTGCGGCGCCACCGCGATCCGTTGGAGCGGTTGACACCGCGCGAGCGGGACGTGCTCGCCCTGATGGCGGAGGGCCGGTCGAACGCGGCCATCGCCGGCTCCCTGGTGGTCAGCGACAGCGCGGTGGCCAAGCACATCAACTCGATCTTCGCCAAGCTCGACCTGCCGCAGGCCGACGACAGCCACCGCCGGGTGATGGCGGTGCTGCGCTTCCTGGAGGTGGCATGAGGACGCCGGAGGCCGGTCCGACCGCGGGCACCGGCCCGGTCCGGGGCGGGGGGACGGCGACGGCGAGCCCCGCTGCACCCGTGCCCGGGCCGCCCGCCCGCGGCGGCCACCGGGGCTGGCGGGTCCTCGGGACCGTGACGCTGGTCGTGGTGATGCTGATCGGTGCCCTGCAGGCCTGGGCGACGGCGGTGCAGCAGCAGAGCCGTTCGGAGCGGACCTACGGGATCGCGGTGACCAAGGTGCGGCTGGACACCGGCCGGGCCGCCGTCCGGATCCGGCCCGGGCAGGAGGGCCAGGTGGTGGTCCGGCAGCTTCTGAACTGGATGGTGCGGAAGCCGGTGGTCTCGGCGCTGTTCGACCAGGGCGAGCTCGACGTCCGGATGGTCTGCAACCAGGTGTTCGCGGTCGGCGACATCGGCTGCGGAGCGGTGGTCGAGCTTGAGGTTCCGCCCGGGGTCGCGGTGACCGGACGGCAGTCCAGCGGCAGCATCGACATCGCCGGGGTGACGGGTGAGATCGATCTGGCCTCCACCTCGGGGGAGGTCCGGTTGGACGAGGTGTCCGGTCCGCTGACCGTGCGTACCACCTCCGGCTCCGTGCACGGCCGGCGCCTCACCTCCCCGAGGGCCGACGTGGCCGCGACCTCGGGCTCGGTGGAGCTGGGCTTCACCGCGGAGCCCTCGGCCGTGGACATCGGTGTCACCTCGGGGTCGGTGAGCCTGGGCCTGCCGCGCGGGTCCCGCTACGACTTCGAGGGCGGCTCCGCTCCCCGGGGCGGGATCGATCCGGTGCTGGCCGACCGCTTCAGCCCGCACAAGGTCAGGATCTCGGTCAGCTCCGGTTCGGTGGAGGTCTTCGCGAGGGACGGTGACGCCGACGGCAGCGGGTGAGAGCGACCGGACCGGTCGGGAGAGAGGTGGGCAGGGCCTGGTCAGCGCCGGGGCAGGGGCGGTGGGGAGCCCGGACCGATGGCCCTCCGGGGCGGGCGCGGCGGGTGGGGGACAATGGAGAGTCCCCGAATCGCCGTCCCCGAGGTCAGCCGCGCATGACAGTCCCGCCCGCACCCACCGAGCCGAGCACCGCGACCGGCACGACCGGCGCCACCGGTACGACCGGCAGCAGCACCGCGACCACCGCCACCGGCAGCGCCACCGCGACCGGCGGCACCGCGACCACCAGCGCCACCGCCACCGCAGCCAGCGCCGAGTTCGCGCCGCTGACCGTCGGCCCGATGGTGGTCTGGCCGCCCGTGGTCCTGGCGCCGATGGCCGGCATCACCAACGCGCCGTTCCGCACCCTCTGCCGCGAGCAGAGCGGAGGCAAGGGCCTCTACGTGTCGGAGATGATCACCACCCGGGCCCTGGTCGAGCGCAACGCCAAGACCATGCAGCTGATCAAGTTCGACCCGAGCGAGAAGCCGCGCTCGATCCAGCTGTACGGCGTGGACCCGGTGACCGTCGGCAAGGCGGCCCGGATGATCGCGGACGAGAACCTCGCCGACCACATCGACCTCAACTTCGGCTGCCCCGTCCCCAAGGTGACCCGCAAGGGCGGCGGCTCGGCGCTCCCGTACAAGCGCAACCTGCTGCGCGAGATCCTCCGTGAGGCCGTGTCCAACGCCGGCGACCTGCCGGTCACCATGAAGATGCGCAAGGGCATCGACGACGACCACCTCACCTATCTGGACGCCGGCCGGATCGGCGCCGAGGAGGGCGTCTCCGCGATCGCCCTGCACGGACGCACCGCCGCCCAGCACTACGGCGGTACCGCCGACTGGTCGGCGATCGCCCGTCTGCGCGAGGCCGTCCCGGCGGGGATCCCGGTGCTCGGCAACGGGGACATCTGGTCGGCGGACGACGCGGTGCGGATGATGCGCGAGACCGGCTGCGACGGCGTGGTGGTGGGCCGCGGCTGCCTGGGCCGGCCGTGGCTGTTCCGGGACCTGGTGGCGATCTTCGAGGGCGAGGTGGACTACGCCCGTCCGACCTTCGCCGATGTGGCGCGGGCGATGGTCCGCCACGCGCAGCTGCTCGGCGAGTGGCTGGGCGACGAGGCCCGCGGCGTGATCGACTTCCGGAAGCACGTCGCCTGGTACACCAAGGGCTTCTCGGTGGGCTCGGAACTGCGGGTGAAGCTGGCGAACTCGTCCTCGTTGGCCGAATTGGCCGAAACCCTGGCCCTGGTGGAGCAGTCGCAGAGCTGGCCGGCCGGCGCCGACGGCCCGCGGGGGCGGACCAGCGGCAACAACCGTGTGGTTCTGCCGGAGGGCTGGTTGGACGATCCGTACGACTGCGCCCGACCGGGCGAAGACGCCGAATCGGACACCTCTGGCGGATGATCTGTACGTGGTGGCAAATATGGCCCTCTCGGGCCGATGGCCACCCCGTCCCAGCCCTCTTTGCCACTCTGGACAAGAGGGCTCCTTTTTGGCATCCGAATGTCACGGACCGAGCACGTTTCTGGACGCAGTGCAACGATGGGCGGAGTCGACCTACGCTCGATCGGTGAGATGTGTCCGTGACGCTTGCCACATACCCTCCGTGCCCCAGGGGTCCGACAGTACGAAATGAACAAGTCGAAGGCGGATCGCTTCCCGAAGGGGGGCGGCGGTGGATCGGCACTGAGGGTGCAGGAAATCAAGCCGGGCCGTCAGCCCGGGCGGCCGGTGGCTACCGTGTGTTCCGGATATGTGATCTTCCGGTTTCCATGCCTTCAAGACTTGAACGCTTGCTAGCGTCATCCGGACGATTTCACCTCCAGAGGTGAACGCCGTTCCATGCATTCGATCTATCGGGTTACCTGCGGGTCCTGGCCACGTACGGCCTATTGGCGGCGCAGAAGTGCCTTCGAAATGGGTATGTTCTCCGGCGTCAGGGCAACCGTGCGCGAGGAGACCGACCCGTGGCGTCCCAGCAGAAGTTTGTTTACTCCTTCACTGAAGGAAACAAGGACCTCAAGGATCTTCTTGGCGGCAAGGGCGCGAACCTGGCCGAGATGACCAACCTGGGTCTTCCGGTCCCTCCGGGGTTCACGATCACCACCGAGGCCTGCAAGGTCTTCCTGGAGACCGGCACCGAGCCCACCTCCCTGCACGAGGAGATCAGCGCCCACCTGGACGCGCTCGAGCAGGAGATGGGCAAGCAGCTCGGCCAGGCCGACAACCCGCTGCTCGTATCGGTGCGTTCGGGCGCCAAGTTCTCCATGCCCGGCATGATGGACACCGTCCTGAACATCGGCCTCTCGGACGCCTCGGTGGTCGGCCTGGTCGCCCAGTCCGGCAACGAGCGCTTCGCCTGGGACTCCTACCGCCGCCTGGTCCAGATGTTCGGCAAGACCGTGCTGGGCGTCGACGGCGAGCTGTTCGAGGAGGCCCTGGACGAGGCCAAGCACGCCAAGGGCACCGCCAGCGACCTCGACCTGGACGCCGCGGACCTGAAGCAGCTGGTCGAGGTGTTCAAGGGCATCGTCGAGCGCGAGACCGGCCGGGCCTTCCCGCAGGACCCGCGCGAGCAGATGGACCTCGCCATCCACGCGGTCTTCCACTCCTGGAACGGCGACCGGGCCCGGCTCTACCGCCGCCAGGAGCGCATCCCGAACGACCTGGGCACCGCGGTCAACGTCTGCAGCATGGTGTTCGGCAACCTCGGCGAGGACTCCGGCACCGGCGTCGCCTTCACCCGCGACCCCTCCACCGGCGCCCAGGGCGTCTACGGCGACTACCTCTCCAACGCCCAGGGCGAGGACGTCGTCGCCGGCATCCGCAACACCCTGCCGCTGTCCGAGCTGGAGAAGCTCGACAAGAAGTCGTACGACGAGCTGATGTCGATCATGCAGACGCTCGAGACCCACTACCGGGACCTCTGCGACATCGAGTTCACCATCGAGCGCGGCAAGCTCTGGATGCTGCAGACCCGGGTCGGCAAGCGCACCGCCGCGGCCGCCTTCCGGATCGCCGTCCAGCTGGTCGACCAGGGTCTGATCGACCTGGACGAGGCCCTGATGCGGGTCACCGGCGGCCAGCTCTCCCAGCTGATGTTCCCGCGCTTCGCCCCGAACGCCGAGTCCAAGCAGATCGCCCGGGGCCTCGCCGCCTCGCCCGGCGCCGCGATCGGCAAGATCGTCTTCGACTCCTACACCGCGGTGAAGTGGTCGCGCTCCGGCGAGAAGGTCATCCTGGTCCGCCGCGAGACCAACCCGGACGACCTGGACGGCATGATCGCCGCCGAGGGCATCCTCACCTCGCGCGGCGGCAAGACCTCGCACGCCGCCGTCGTCGCCCGCGGCATGGGCAAGACCTGTGTCTGCGGTGCCGAGGAGCTGGAGGTCGACACCAAGCGCCGCCGGATGACCACCGCCGACGGCCTGGAGCTGGAGGAGGGCGACGTCGTCTCCATCGACGGCGCGACCGGCAAGGTCTACCTCGGCGAGGTACCCGTGCTCCCCTCCGCGGTGGTGGAGTACTTCGAGGGCACCCTGCACGCCGGCGCCGACGTCCAGGGCGGTCTGGTCCAGGCCGTGCACCGGCTGATGTCCCACGCCGACGGCCGCCGCCGCCTCGCGGTGCGCGCCAACGCCGACAACGCCGAGGACGGCTCGCGCGCCCGCCGCTACGGCGCCCAGGGCATCGGCCTGTGCCGCACCGAGCACATGTTCCTCGGCGAGGAGCGCCGCAAGGAGGTCGAGCACCTGATCCTCGCGGACAACGACAAGGACCGCGAGGCCGCGCTCTCCACCCTGCTGCCGCTGCAGAAGGGCGACTTCCTGGAGCTGTTCCAGGCGATGGACGGACTGCCCGTCACCGTCCGCCTGCTCGACCCGCCGCTGCACGAGTTCCTGCCCGACATCACCGAGCTGTCGGTGCGCGTCGCCCTCGCCGAGGCCCGCAAGGACCCGAACGAGAACGACCTGCGCCTGCTCCAGGCGGTGCACAAGCTGCACGAGCAGAACCCGATGCTCGGCCTGCGCGGTGTGCGCCTCGGCCTGGTCATCCCCGGCCTGTTCGGCATGCAGGTCCGGGCCATCGCCGAGGCCGCCGCCGAGCGCAAGCTCGCCGGGGCGGACCCGCGCCCCGAGGTCATGATCCCGCTGGTCGGCACGGTCCAGGAGCTGGAGCTGGTCCGCGACGAGTGCGAGCGCGTGCTCGCCGAGGTCGCCCAGTCCACCGGCGTCCAGCTGGACATCAAGCTCGGCACCATGATCGAGCTGCCGCGCGCCGCCGTGACGGCCGGCCAGATCGCCGAGGCCGCCGAGTTCTTCTCCTTCGGCACCAACGACCTCACCCAGACGGTCTGGGGCTTCTCCCGCGACGACGTCGAGGCCTCCTTCTTCACCGCCTACCTGGAGAAGGGCATCTTCGGGGTCTCGCCCTTCGAGACCATCGACCGCGACGGTGTCGGCTCGCTCGTGAAGCACGCCGTCCAGGCCGGCCGGGCCACCCGCCCCGACCTCAAGCTCGGCGTCTGCGGCGAGCACGGCGGCGACCCGGAGTCGGTGCACTTCTTCCACGAGGTGGGGCTGGACTACGTCTCCTGCTCCCCCTTCCGGATCCCGGTGGCGCGGCTGGAGGCCGGCCGCGCCGCCATCGAGACTGCGGGCAGCGACTCGCGCTGAGTGCCGGGGGCTCGTCATGAGCCCCCGGCACGGCCGAATCGCTGACCGTGTCCCCTCCATCGGGGAGGGGCGTACACCGGAGCTCGGCGCAGGAGAACCGGCGTACGTGAAGCGGCCGGGGCAGGAACGGACAATGGCGTCCGTACCCGCCCCGGCCGCATGCTTTTCCCTCCCGTCCGGTCCCACCGCGGCGGACCCCGCCCCCCGGTGTGGCGCCGACCACGCGTGTGGCTGGCCGGACCCCGGTCCGCCGACTGCCAAGCTGGGCCCATGACCAGCAGAAACCGCCTGTGGACCGCCCTCGCCGTGCTGATCTGCGTGCTCGCCGCCGCGGTCGGCTACCTGCTCTCGGACGACACCGGCGGCGGCGCGTCCCAAAGCGCCGCGTCCAAGACTGCCGCGACCCCCACCGCCACCGGCCCCGCCGCGGCCTCGACGGCTCCGGCGGCACCGAAGCCCAGCGCACCCCGGCCCTCCGCCCCCGCGACCCCGCCCGCCACCCCGCCGGCGACCGCCGCCGGCACCGGCTGGGTGCCGACCGACCCGGCGCTGGCCGACGTCTGCCGCACCAGGCTCCCGGACCAGGCCCGCGACACCCTCGGACTGATCGCCAAGGGCGGCCCCTACCCCTACCGCTCGGACGGCATCGTCTTCGAGAACCGGGAGAGCCGCCTCCCGCGCAAGACCTCGGGCTACTACCACGAGTTCACCGTCGTCACCCCGGGCTCCGGCGACCGGGGCGCCCGCCGGGTGGTCACCGGTGGCTCCGGCGAGCAGTACTGGACCGCGGACCACTACGCCACCTTCCAGGAGATCGACTCCCGCTGCTGAGGAGCGGATGCGGCTCGGCGCCCCACTGGGTCCGGTGCCCCACTGAAAGTACTTTCCATCGCGGAAAGTACGTGCCATAGTGGAATCAAGATCAACGATCACCACCACCGGGGGACTCCATGAGCGATTCCGTGCCTGTCGAGCTGTCCGCGGCCGAGGCGCTGGGCCTCGCCGCCCGGGCGCGCGCCGCCGCCCAGGCACCGCAGCCGGTGCCCGCCTGGTACGGCGCCACGTTCGCCGCCGGTTTCTCGCTCTACGGCCTCGGCCTCGGCTACGCCCTGTGGGCCGACGCGAGCTGGCTGGCCGGTGTGCTGGGCGGGGTCTTCGCGGCGGTCAGCGGTGCCCTGGGGGCCGTGGTGACCCGTCGCGGCGGTGTGGCGAGGGGCTGGACGCCCGGCTTCGGCGGGCCGATGACGCGCTGGGTGGTGCTGGTCTTCGCCGGAGCCCTCGCGGTGGCCGCCGTCGTCCATCTGCTGGGAGCCGATGCCCGGGGGGCGTTCGGCAGTGCCGGCGTCACGGCCGGGGCGCTGTTCTGGCTGGCGATGGTGCGCGTGAACGCCCGGATCCGCCGCGAGGCGGGGGACGCCTGATGGCCGGGCTCGACCCGCTGCTCCAGCACCCCACCCGGCTCACCGTGCTGGCGTTCCTCGGCGGCTGCATCGAGGCCGAGTTCTCCGCCGTCAGGGACTACTGCCAGGTCTCCGACTCGGTGCTCAGCAAGGCGGCGAGCGCGTTGGAGGAGGCCGGCTACCTGTCGGTCAAGAAGGGCTACGTCGGCAAGCGCCCGCGCACCTGGCTGGCCGCCACCCGGGCCGGCCGCCGGGCGCTCGCCGACCACCTGGGCGTCCTGCAGCAGCTGGCGGCGGCGGCCGAGGCGGCGGGCCGGGAGGCGGAGGGCCGGCAGCCGTGACCTCCCGGGGTCGCACTCTGCGGCGTCCCCGAACCGCAGCGTCCCCGAACCGCAAAGCCGTCGAGCCACCCCAACACTGCCCCAGCACTGCCCCGCCCCCGTCCCCTCACCGGGCCCGCCGCCAGGTGACCCGGCGGTGCGGTCCGTGCGGACCGGTCGAGAGCAGCGCGGCCACCTCCTGCAGCACCGGCCCCGGGTCGCGGCGCAGCTGGACGGGGGTGGTGCGGACGACCGGGAGGCCGGCGGCGGTCAGCCGGTTGGCCCGGGTCAGGCTCCGCTCGTGGTCGGCCGGGCTCAGGTGCCAGGCCCGGGAGTCGATCTCCAGGGCGACGCAGGCCTGCGGCCAGTACGCGTCCGGCACGGCCAGGAACCGCCCGTCCAGGAAGAGCACCGGGTTCCAGAGCGGTTCGGGGAGCCCGGCGCCGCGCACCGCGTCCCGGGCCTCGCCCTCGACCACGGACCGCACTCCGGCCGTCAGCTCCTCGACCACCCGGGCCGGCCCGGTCAGTTCGCGGGCGTCCGGCCGGGCGAGCAACTGGTCCAGCAGCTCGCCGAGTTCGCAGTGCCGCCGCTGGACGGCCTCGGCGCAGAGCGCGCGGAACCGGCGCTGTCCGCCCGCCCGGGGCGCGAGGTCGGCCAGCGCGCGGGCGACCGAGGTGCTCCACAGCCCGTCGTCGCGCTCGAAGCCGCCCGGCATCGCCCCGGCCGCGCGGTGGATCCGGACGAACCCCCGGTCGGCGACCCGTCGCTGAGCGGGGATCAGGACGTCCACCTCGGTGAGGTCCGCCGGGTGCCCGGCGGAGGGGAGGCCGGCGTCGGCGAGCACCGCCACCCCGGTGAGCAGCACCTCCCCGGCCTGCGGCGCGGGCCGCCCCTTGGGGCCCGCGTAGGCGAGTGCGGCCCGCAGCCGCTGGTGCGGGGTCAGCCGCCCGGTCTGCAGGCAGATCACCCGGGGCAGCACCCGCTGCCACGGGCCGCCGGGCCGCAGCCGGTGCGCGATGCTCCCGGACGGCACTCCGAGCGCGCGCAGTTGGGCGCGGGTGACGATGTGCTGCTGGTCGCCGCCGACCAGCAGCAGCGGGTCGACGACCGGCCGCGGTGCGGCCCGCGCGCGAGCGGCGACGGGAGGGCGCGTCACGGCGGCGAGCGTCGGCGGAACAGCGGAGGCCGGGGCGGCGAGGGTCATGCCGAGGTGTTTTCCCGCCCGGGTCGGAGGTATGCGAAACATCGCCCGCCCGGGGAGTGTCCGGTGGAACCGGGTTGACGCCGGGCCGGTGCGGACGGTGGGCTTGGTGCCCAAGATGACGATTCCTCACCCCGGCCCCGCGCTCGACGCGCTCCAGGGCCTCTCCGTCGGCGACGCCTTCGGCGCGCAGTTCTTCGTCCCCGCCACCGCGCGGGCCCACCTCGCCGCCCGCACCACCCCGCCCGGCCCGTGGCCGTGGACGGACGACACCGAGATGGCGTGCTCGGTGTACGCCGCGCACACCGAGCGCGGCGCGATCGACGTGTTCGACCTCACCCATGCCTTCGCCCGCAGGCACGACTTCGACCGGGGCTACGGCCCGGCCGCCAACCGGCTGCTGCGGCTGGTCCGGGAGGGCGGTGACGCCCGGGAGCTGGCCTCGGCACTGTTCGACGGCCAGGGTTCGTACGGCAACGGCGCCGCGATGCGGGTCGCCCCGCTCGGGGCGGCGTACGCGGCCGACCCGGCGGAGGCGGTGCGCCCGGCCGTCGAGACGGCGCTGATCACCCACACCCACCCGCAGGCGGTGGACGGCGCGGTCGCCGTCGCGGTGGCCGCCGCCTGCGCGGCGCGGGCCCGCGGTGCCCGGACGACGCCGGCGGGCTTCCTGGAGCAGGTCCTCGACCTGACCCCGCGCGGTGCCGTCCACGACGGCCTGGCCGAGGCGGTCGCGCTGCTCGCCGAACCGGACCTCACGGTGGTGGCGCGCTTGCTCGGCAACGGCAGCCGGACCAGCGCCGCCGACACCGTCCCGTACGCGCTGTGGTGCGCGGCCCGGCACCTCACCGACTACCCGGCGGCGATCCGGACGGCGGTGGCCGCCGGCGGGGACGCGGACACCGTGGCCGCGATCACCGGCGGCGTGGTCGCCGCGCACACCGGGACGGCCGGGATCCCCGCCGACTGGCTGGCTGCCCGGGAGCCGTTGCCGGCCTGGGCCTTCGTCGAACCGGGGAGCGTGTCCGCCGGCCGGGGCCGCGCGGAGATGCTGGTGCCGCGACCGTGCCCGGTGCCGGACGTGCTGTGGACGGACGAGCAGTGGCAGCGGCTGCGCACCGGGGCCGGGCCGCTGGTCGGGGGCCGCCGCCCGGCGCTGCACACCCGGGAGGGCACGCTCCGGCTCTGCGGTCCGGACGGCCACCCCTGGTGGGAACTGACGGTGGCGCCGGAGCGGGCGGGCCGGCGCCCGGTCTCCGCCGTGGTCGAGGCCTGCCCCGGCCGGGCGCCCGAGGACGACGGCCGGGGCGCCGGCCTGCTGGCCCGGCTGCTGCGGGCCGCCGTCGCGGGCGTGCCGGTCGCGGACGGGCCGGTCGCGGACTGACCCCGGCCCTGGTGTCCGGACCCGCGCCGGGTCCGGACACCAGGGCGGACGAACCCTCCGGCCCCGAACCACCGGACCGCCGAATCGCCCGGACCCCCGGAGCCTCCGGAGAGGACCCGGCCGGAGGCCTCAGGCCGTGATCAGATGCCCCGCGCCGCCGCCGTGTCTAAGGCACTCCTGGTTGATCGCCGGATCCGGGGCGCTCGGCGAGGTCGCGGCGGCGATCCGCAGCTCGATGATGTCGCGCACGGCGGGCCACTCGCTGTCCAGGATCGAGTAGAACGCGGTGGACCTGACCACCCCGTCCAGCCCCCGCGAGTGCGCCCGGCGGACGCCCTCGCCGGTCGCGCCCAGCCGCTCGATGGCGGCCCGCGACCGCATGTTGCGGGCGTCGGCGCGCAGCGAGATCCGC
This sequence comes from Kitasatospora sp. MBT66, assembly GCF_000710405.2. NCBI lineage: Bacteria > Bacillati > Actinomycetota > Actinomycetes > Kitasatosporales > Streptomycetaceae > Kitasatospora > Kitasatospora sp. MBT66. Next base: position 252,667 of record NZ_JAIY01000007.1, read on the forward strand.
TGCACGCCCCACACCTCGAAGGCGTGCCGCAGCATCAGCAGCTTGGCCTCGGTGTTGATGCCGGTGCCCTGGGCGCGCGGGGACAGCCAGGTGTTGCCGATCTCGGCGGCGTCCGGGACGGCCGTGGCCGGGTCGCCGAACGGCACGCCGGGAACCGGCGGCCAGACGAGCGGCCCCTGCCAGTAGTCGAGTTCCAGGAACCGGGTGGAGCCCACCACTCGGCCGTCCGCCTGGTTCACCGTCGCGAACGGCAGCGACCGGCCGGAGGCCTGGTCCGCCAGAGCACGCGCGATGTACTCCCGGGCAGCTTCCAGGCCGTGCGGGACGGGGGTGAAGGCGTAAGTCGTACGGTCCTCGGCGCCGGCCTGGGCGATGGCCTCGGCATGGTGCGCGGCGAGGGGCTCCAGCCGCACGGTGCGGCCGGTGAGGATGACAGGTACGGGCACGGAACCTTCGGTCCTTCGGCGGTCGGAGGGCGCTGGCCCGTGCCGGGGTGCGGCGAGGGCCAGCAGTGGACGGTTCGCCCCGCTCCGGAGTGCGCCCACCGGTGCCCGCGCACGCCGGAGGTCCGGTCGAGCGGGGCGGGGAGCGACGGCCCGGAGTCGGGCAGCGCGGTGCCGGAACGGACACGGGTCCACGGACCGGTCCGGCGGGATGAGCGAGGGGACAGTGTGCGTCCGCGAGATGGCCGAAGAGGAAACGAGAGCGCGAAGGGAAGCAGGCGGCCAGGTGAAGGCAAGATGCGTCGTAGGTGGCTGGCCGAGCACCGGTCCGGGTCGTGATCGACGGCGTTACGGACGACGTGACGACGACGCGACGATGCGAGGCAGCGAGAGGACGATACCCGCCAGAAGGCAATGCGTCACTTCGCGGCACACGAATGGCCGTCGGGGCTGGTCCGGGGCTTGTGGCGGCGACCGTTCGCACCCCCCTGACCAGGGCCTTTCGGGCCGGGTGCGATCATGGTCCGGTCGGCCTCGCGGGGGCGCGCGACGGGCGGGACGACGGGCGCGCGCCGGGCGGGGCCGCGAAACGGGCCCGGCCCGGCGGGAATTCCGGCGGCACTCCGCACGCTGGACGAGGAGAGCCGGGCAGCAGTCCCAGCGCGGGCAGCCGCGCGGGGGCGTGCGCGGTGAACCGCGACGAGGAAAGAAACGGGGTGTGGGTGAGCGGTGCGTGATCCCCAGGCGCTGTACGAGCTGGACCAGCAGGGTGTGGCCGCGGTGGCCGCGGCGAGGGCCGCGCTGGCGGACACCGGTGCCGGCCTGGTGCTGCTCCACCACTTCGAGGGCTTCATGGACGCCGGCGAGGCGGGCGCCCAGGTGGTCGACCACCTGCTGGAGACGGGCGAGCCCCAGGTCGTCGCCCGCTTCGACCACGACCGTCTGGTGGACTACCGGGCCCGCCGCCCCGCGATGCTCTTCGACCGCGAGCACTGGTCGTCCTACGAGCCTCCGGAGATCCTCCTCCAGCTGCTCCACGACGCGGCCGGTTCCCCGTTCCTGCTGCTCACCGGCCCGGAGCCGGATGTCGAGTGGGAGCGTTTCGCCGCCGCCGTCCGGCAGCTGGTCGAGCGCTTCGACGTCCGGCTGGCCCTCGACTTCCACGGCATCCCGATGGGCGTGCCGCACACCCGCCCGGTCGGTCTGACCCCGCACGGCAACCGGCTGGACCTCGCGGCCGGCTACCCGCAGTGGTTCGAGCAGGCGCAGGTCCCGGGCAGCGCCCAGGCGCTGCTGGAGTACCGGCTGGCCGAGGCCGGGCACGACGTGCTGGGCTTCGCCGCGCACGTGCCGCACTACGTGGCGCGTTCGGCGTACCCGGCGGCCGCGGTGCTGATCCTGGAGGCCGTGCAGTCGGCGACCGGGCTGGTGCTGCCCGGCACGCTGCTGCGCGAGCGGGTGGACGAGGTGTACGCCGACATCGAGGAGCAGCTGGCGCAGGGCGACGGCGACCTCCGCTCGGCGATCCGCGGCATGGAGGGCCAGTACGACGCGGTGGCCGGTTCGCAGGGCCGGGAGAGCCTGCTGGCCGAGCCGGTGGACCTGCCGTCCGCGGACGAGCTGGGCCGCCGCTTCGAGCAGTTCCTGGCCGAGCACGAGCGCGGGCCGGAGTAGTCGGCCGGAGCGGTCCGCCGGAGCAGTCGCCCCGGGCGGCCCCGGGCGACGGTCACCACGGTCACCGTCGCCCGGGGCTGCCCGCTGTCGGGCCTCCGGGGCGCCCGCCGAAATTTCCCGTTCCGGACGGGAGCGATCGCGCCCGCCCGTCCGTTGGGTACTGCGGTGCCCGGGGGACGGGCCGTCGTAGGGAGAATGCCAGCGGCTCCTACCGGGGGGTTCCCGTGTCACTGTCCGTACGCCCGATCGGCACGCTCGGCGGCGTGTTGAGCGCGGGCCTCGCCGCCGTGCTGGTCGCCGGATGCTCCGGTTCGTCCGGTTCGGAGACCGTCGCCGCGGCCGCCGCCGGCGGCTCGGCACCGCCGCGCGCCGCCGCCACCGGGGCCGCACCCACCCCGACGCCGACGCCCACCCCGACACCCACCGGGCCGTACGTGGCGCTCGGCGACTCCTACACGGCGGGGCTGAAGATCAGCCCCCAGGTGGGCGTGCCCAAGGGCTGTTCCCGCTCGGCGGTCAACTACCCCTCGCTGGTGGCCCAGGCGCTCGGCCTGGCGGGCGAGCGGTTCCGCGACGTCAGCTGCAGCGGTGCCCGGACCGGCGACCTCACCGGCGCCCAGAGCACCGAGGGCGGCGTCAATCCGCCGCAGCTGGACGCGCTCACCCCGGCCACCCGGCTGGTGACCCTCGGGATCGGCGGCAACGACGCCGGGTTCATGGAGGTCGTCGGCCAGTGCGCCAAGGAGAACCTGGTGGACGCGCTCAAGGGGCTGGTCGGCTCGGACCGGGCGGCGGCGCCCTGCCGGGACTCCTACGCGGCCGCGGACGGCGGCGACCAGGTGCAGCGCAAGGTGGACAGCGCCGGCGAGCGGCTCGGCGAGACCCTCAAGGAGGTCAAGCGGCGGTCCCCGCAGGCCAGGGTCTACGTGGTCGGTTACCCGGCGCTGCTGCCCGCCGACCCGGCGAGCTGCGTCCCGGTGCTGGGGTCGACCGTCGCGGGCGGGGACCTCGGCTTCCTGGTGGAGAAGGAGCAGCAGCTCAACGCCATGCTCAAGCGCCGGGCGGAGGCGGCCGGCGCGGTCTTCGTGGACCTCTCCGGGCCCTCGGCCGGCCACGACATGTGCGCGGGCGAGACCGCCCGCTGGGTGGAGCCGCCGTTCCCGACGCAGGGCCTGGCGGCGATCCACCCCAACGCCAAGGGCCAGGAGGGCGCGGCCGCGGCCGTGCTCAAGGCGCTGCGGGGCTGACCGCCGCCCTCGACAACAGGGCCGACGGCGGGCGTCCAAGGGTTCACGCCCCGGCCCGCGCCCGGCCGCGCGCGGCACACTTCCGGTGTCACAGCCGCGGCGTACGGTGAGGGGCATATGGACGACACCGCGCACCGCCTCACCGCCGCCACGACCCCGACCCCGTACGACCGCGCCGCCGAGGCCCGCTGGGTTCCCGAACCGGACAAACGCCCCGGCCGGACGGCCTTCCAGCGCGACCGTGCCCGGGTGCTCCACTCCGCCGCCCTGCGCCGGCTGGCCGGCACCACCCAGGTGGTCGCCCCGATGCGCAGCGACTTCCCCCGCACCCGGCTGACCCACTCGCTGGAATGCGCCCAGGTCGGCCGGGAGTTGGGCGCGGCGCTCGGCTGCGACCCGGACCTCGTCGAGACGGCGTGCCTGGCCCACGACATCGGCCACCCGCCGTTCGGCCACACCGGTGAGGAGGCGCTCGACCAGGCCGCCGAGGCCTGCGGCGGCTTCGAGGGCAACGCCCAGTCGCTGCGGATCCTGACCCGTCTGGAGCCCAAGCGCTTCGCCCCGCAGGACGGGACGCCGGCCCGGCTGGCCCCCTGGCCGGGCCGCAGCGTCGGCCTGAACCTGAGCCGCGCCGCCCTGGACGCCGCCACCAAGTACCCGTGGCCGCACGGCGCCCACCCCACCGACCCGGCCTCGCCCAAGTACGGCGTCTACGCCGACGACCTGCCGGTCTTCCGCTGGCTGCGGGCCGGTGCCCCGGCCGGGGCCAAGTGCTTCGAGGCCACCGTCATGGACTGGTCCGACGACGTGGCCTACTCGACCCACGACGTCGAGGACGGCCTCCAGGCCGGCCACATCGACCCGGTCGCGCTGCGTGCCCCGAGCGAGCGGTCCGAGCTGTTCAAGGTCGCCGAGCGCTACGCCCGGGACGCCGAGCCGGAGGAGCTGGCGGACGCCCTGGACCGGCTGCTCGACAAGGACTGGTGGCCCGAGTCGTACGACGGCACCGCCCGCGCCCGGGCCGGGCTGAAGGACCTCACCAGCCAGCTGATCGGCCGGTTCTGCCTGGCCGCCGAGCAGGCCACCCGGGCCCGCTACGGCCCCGGCCCGCTGACCAGGTACGGGGCCGAGCTGGTGGTGCCGCGCGAGGTCCGGCTGGAGTGCGCGGTGCTCAAGGCGGTCGCCGTCCGGTACGTGATGCAGCGCGACGAGCAGGCCCAGCTGCGGGCCAGGCAGCGGATCGTCATCGCCGAGCTGGCCGAGGTCCTCACCCGGCGCGCCCCCGAGGTGCTGGACCCGGTGTTCGCCGCGATGTACGAGGAGGCGGAGGACGACCGCGCGGCCCTGCGCACCGTGATCGACCAGATCGCGACCCTCACCGACGCCTCCGCGCTGGCCCTGCACGCCCGGCTGACCGGCCCGGCCGGGTCCTGACGGGCGGCGGGCCGGTCGGGCCCGCCGGAAGACCCGGCCGCCCCAGTAGACTTCCGGGGTGGCCGGGCGGATCAGGGACGAAGATGTACAGGCGGTGCGGAGCGCACTGCCGATCGACGCCGTGGTCGGCGACTACGTACAGCTGACCAACGGTGGCGGTGGCGAGTACAAGGGCGTCTGCCCCTTCCACGACGAGAAGTCCGCCTCCTTCTACGTCAATCCGGCCAAGGGCGTCTTCCACTGCTTCGGCTGCCAGGAGAACGGCGACACCATCGCCTTCCTGATGAAGATCGAGCACTTCACCTTCGCCGAGGCCGTCGAGCGGATGGCGGCCCAGGCCGGCATCACCCTGCGTTACGAGGAGGGCGGCTACAGCCCCCGGCACCAGCAGGGCGAGCGCACCCGGCTGGTCGAGGCGCACAAGGTGGCCGCCGCCTGGTACCAGGAGCAGTTGGCCTCGCCCGAGGCCGAGATCGGCCGCCGCTTCCTGGCCGAGCGCGGCTTCGACGAGGAGTCCGCGCGGACCTTCGGCGTCGGCTACGCCCCGGTCGGCTGGGAGCACCTGGTGCGCTACCTGCGCGGCAAGGGCTTCACGGACAAGGAGATCCTGCTCGGCGGCCTGGCCTCGCAGGGCCAGCGCGGCGGGCTGATCGACCGGTTCCGGGGGCGGCTGGTCTGGCCGATCCGGGACATCGCGGGCGAGGTGATCGGCTTCGGCGCCAGGCGGCTGCGCGAGGACGACAACGGTCCCAAGTACCTCAACACCCCCGAGACGCCGATCTACAAGAAGTCGCACGTGCTCTACGGCATCGACCTGGCGAAGAAGGAGATCGCCAAGTCCGGCCGCGCGGTGGTGGTCGAGGGCTACACCGATGTGATGGCCTGCCACCTGGCCGGGGTCACCTCCGCCGTGGCCACCTGCGGCACCGCCTTCGCCGAGGACCACATCAAGATCATCCGTCGGCTGCTGATGGACACCTCGCAGTACCGGGGCGAGACCGTCTTCACCTTCGACGGCGACGCGGCCGGCCAGAAGGCCGCGCTGCGGGCCTTCGAGGACGACCAGAAGTTCGCCGCCAAGACCTCCATCGCGGTCAGCCCCGGCGGCATGGACCCGTGCGAGCTGCGCCTGGCCAAGGGCGACGACGCGGTCCGCGAACTGATCGACAACCCCGTCCCGCTCTTCGAGTTCGCGCTGGGCTCGGCCGTCGCCAAGCACCGGGTGGACACGCCCGAGGGTCGGTCGGCGGCGCTGGAGGAGGCGGCGCCGATCGTCGCCAGGATCAAGGACCGCTCCATCCAGCACGAGTACGCCGTCCGGCTGGCCGGCATGCTGGGCATCCTGGACGAGCCGTTCGTGGTCCGCCGGGTGGCCCAGCTGGCCCGCTGGGACCGCGAGCGCCAGCAGAACCCCCGGGCCAACGGCCAGCGCCGCCCCGAGCCGCCGCAGCCGGTCCGTCCGGCCCGGCCCGCCTTCGTGCTCAACCCGCGCGACCCGGCCCAGTTCGTCGAGCGGGAACTGCTCAAACTGGCCCTCCAGCACCCGGACCTGGTCTCGCCGGCCTTCGACAACTACGCCGAGGACGAGTTCCCCACCCCGCCCTACACCGCCGTGCGGCGGGCCATCGGCCAGGCCGGCGGCGCCGCGTACGGGGCCACCCTGGCCGACTTCACCAGCGTGGTGCGCGAGATCTGCCCGGACGACCGGGTGCGCTCGCTGGTCACCGAGCTGACCGTGGAACCGGTGCGCTCGCGCCGCAAGGTGGACGCCGTCTACGCGGGGGAGTTCCTGGTCAAGCTGCGGCTGCTGGCCGTGGACCGGCGGGTCGACGAGGTCCGCGCCCACCTCCAGCGCCTCGGCAACCGCGCCGCCGCGGAGGACATGCACGCCGTGCAGACCGAGCTGTGGCAGCTCCAGCAGTACGGGCAGTCCCTGCGCAGCGGCGGTTCGGCCGCCCTCTAGCGCGCGCTGCCGCGTGCTCCGGCGCCCTCCAGCGCCCGTTCCGGCGTGCTCCGGCGCCCGTTCGCGCCCCGGTTCAGAAAGTCCGCGCACGAGTCTCGGCCACGGAGCGTGGTGTGCCGCACACTGGAGGGCGTCCTGCCTCCGTACAGCGCGGGTCCGCCAGAGTCGCGCCCGCCCAGAGGGGATGCCCGTGGACCGAGGCCTCGCCGCGACCGCCCGACCGACCACTGATCCGCTCGCCCCGCCTCCGCCGTACGACGACGCCGCCGACCCGCCGGAGGACCACGGCCGGGCGGGGGCACCGCCCGCGGACGGCGGACGCGTGCCCGCCCAGGGCCACCCGTCGGGGCACCCCGACGCCGAGGCGGCGGCCGGCCCCGAGGACACCGGGGACGGGGACGCCGAGGACTCCGACGACGGGAACGCCGACGACGGGAACGCCGACGACGGGGACGCCGACGACGGGGACTCCGAGGACTCCGAGAATGCCGAGGGCGCGGAGGGCGCCGGTCGGGAGGAGCCGGAGGACCCCGAGGAGACGGTCGGACCGCGGCGTCCGGCGGCCGCCGATCCGAGCGGGCCCGCCGCCGACCTGCTCCGCCAGTACCTCCGCGAGATCGGCCGGATCCGGCTGCTCACCGCCGCCGAGGAGGTCGACCTCGCCCGCCGGATCGAGGCCGGCCTGTTCGCCGAGGAGCGGCTGCACCGCGAACCGCCGCCCGCCGACCGGCTGGCCGCCGAACTCGGCACCCTGGTGCTGATCGGCCGGCTCGCCAAGCGCCGGCTGATCGAGGCCAACCTGCGGCTGGTGGTCTCCGTCGCCAAGCGCTACATCGGCCGCGGTCTCACCCTGCTCGACCTGGTCCAGGAGGGGAACCTCGGGCTGATCCGGGCGGTCGAGAAGTTCGACTACGCCCGGGGCTACAAGTTCTCCACCTACGCGACCTGGTGGATCCGCCAGGCGATGAGCCGCGCCCTGGCCGACCAGGCCCGGACGATCCGGGTGCCGGTGCACGTCGTCGAACTGATCAACCGGGTGGTGCGGGTGCAGCGTTCGCTGCTCCAGGAGCGCGGGACCGAGCCCGGCCCGGCCGACATCGCGGCCGCCCTGGAGCTCACCGAGGAACGGGTGCGGGAACTGCTCCGCCTCGCCCAGGAGCCCATCTCCCTGCACACCCCGGTCGGCGAGGAGGACGACGTCGCGCTCGGGGACCTCATCGAGGACGCCGACGCGGCCTCACCCGCCGAGTCCGCCGCCTTCCTGCTGCTGCGCCAGCACCTGGAGGCGGTGCTGGCCACCCTCGGCGAGCGCGAGCGACAGGTGGTCCAGCTCCGGTACGGCCTGGACGACGGCCGGGCCCGCACGCTGGAGGAGATCGGTGTGCTGTTCGGGGTGACCCGGGAGCGGATCCGCCAGATCGAGTCGAAGACCCTGGTCAAGCTCCGCGACCACGCCTTCGCCGCCCAGCTCCGGGGGTACCTCGAGTAGCAGGCGGCCGCACGACCCGCCCGGTGGCGCGTCGTGCGGCCTGGTTGCCTGGTTGCCTGTTTGCCGGTCGGTCCGTCAGTCCGTCGGTCCGTCGGTCCGTCGGTCCGTCAGCTCGACGGGGTCGGCGCCGGAGCCGGGTCGCCGGCCGCCGCCGGCGGGGAGGCCGGGCCGACCGGGATCGGGGTGTTGGCGACCACCCGGGCCAGGTCGGAGATGCTGGAGGTGCAGGAGGCGCCGTCCGGCTGGGCCTGCTTGCCGCAGACCTGGAGCACGGCCGAGGGGTCGCCCGCGTTCACCATCTGCGAGTAGTTGTCGTACCCCCAGTGGATCAGCGCCGTCTCCGACTCGCCGGCGCTGGTGGTGATGGTCGCCTGGTCGCCGGGCTGGCCCTCGGTGATGGCGGCCCAGGCCGCCTGGCACTTCTGGCTGTACCGGAGGTAGATGACGACCTTGCCGATGTTGGTGGTCAGCAGGGTGCGGGCGTCGCCGCCGCAGCCGGCCGCCTTGGGGTCCTTGTGCGCACAGCCGAGGGCCTGGCAGGCCGGGACCGCCGGGGCGGGGTTGGCCGGTACGGCGGGCGGCGAGGTGCTCGGCGAGGCGGAGTCGACGGGCGTCGTCGAGGTGGGGGGCAGCACCGTGGCGGCGGTCGGTCCGACCTTGTCCTCGTCGGCGCCGGAGAAGTACCGCATCCCGGCGAGCGCCAGCAGCAGGACCGCGACCACCGAGGCGGCGATCAGGGCCATGGACCGGCCGCGCACCGGGCCGGTCGGCCGCTCGACGGTCCTGGCGCGGTCGGGAGCGGGCACGGAGCTGAGTTCGGGGGTGCTCCCGGTCCCGGCGCCGTCGGCGCCCAGGACGTCCGCCCCGGTGCCGTCGGCCGGCGAGCTGTCGGCCGGTGCGCCATCGGTGGCGGTGGTGGCGGCCTCCACATCGGCGCCCGACTCCCGGTCGGGCTCGTCCGACTCCTCCGCGGCCCCCGCGGCCCCCGCGGTCTCGGCAGTCTCCGCGGCATCCGCAGGCGCCGGGTCGCCCGACGTCGCCCCCTCGGCCGCGGTCAGCTCCCACAGCCCCCGCAGCTTCGGCCCGTCGCAGTCGACGGCACCGACCAGCGCTTCGAGCGCCTGCGCGGTGATGACCCGCTTGCCGTTCAGCCAGCGTTCCCAGGAGGCCCGGCTGTAGTGGGTCCGGGCGGCCAGCTCGGAGAGCGAGAGCCCGGTCGCGTCCTTGACGGCTCGCAGCTCCTCCGTGAGGCGCCTGGCAGGGTCGGACAGGTCGTCGGGCAGCTGCTTCCAGGCGGAACCCATGCGGTCTCTTCCAAACGTGCGAGGCGGGCGGGCGGGCGGTGCTGGAACCGGTCCGGGCCCCGGTGACGTGTCCGCGTCTCAAACCACGACGGCCCGGTGTCCCAATACCCAGGTCCTGGCGCTGAGACGGACGGAAGTGTCTCACAACACCGGAGAAGGCTCGAACATTCATATGACGGTCGGGCATTGTTCTTTCCGCCGGAGCGGTACGCAGCCCCGGTCCCACCGCCCGGGCGCCGCCCCTACGGCCCCGGTGCCGCCGTTCCCTGGCCCTCCACCGGTCCGAGACAGTCTCACGGGGGGATACTGCCCCGGACCGCAGGGAAGCACGGTGGGAAGGGTGTCCCAAGCTGTCTCAAGCGGCCCTTCCCACCGTGCCCACGGCCCCGACCGCCTGCTCCTGGCGACGACCGCCCGGCTGTTCACCTCTCCGTCTGCTCTCGCTTCTTCGCCTCTCCGCCCGCCCCGCCGGGGCTCAGTGGTGGAAGGCCGTCCGGACCGGCACGCCGAGGTCCTTGAGCGGGACCGGCTGGCTGCGCAGCTCCGGCAGCAGCCGTTCCAGATCCGTGAGCAGCAGCTCGGCGAGGTCGCGCGAGAACCCGTTGCGGCAGACCACCCGCAGCACCGCGAGGTCCTCCCGGTTCGCCGGGAAGGTGTACGCGGGCACCTGCCAGCCCCGCTCGCGCAGCCGTCGCGACACGTCGAACACGTCGAACGGCACCTCGTCCGTGGTGGTGAACGCGAACACCGGCAGCTCGTCGCCCCGGGTGATCAGCCGGAAGCCGCCGAGGCCCTCGATCTCCCCGGCCAGATAGCCGGCCACCTCCCGGCAGACGCCCTGGACGGCCCGGAAGCCGGCCCGGCCCAGCCGCAGGAAGGTGTAGTACTGCGCGACCACCTCGGCGCCGGGCCGGGAGAAGTTCAGCGCGAAGGTCGGCATCTCGCCGCCCAGGTAGTTGACCCTGAACACCAGCTCCTCGGGCAGCGCCTCGTGGTCCCGCCAGAGCGCCCAGCCGACGCCCGGGTAGACCAGTCCGTACTTGTGGCCGGAGGTGTTGATGGAGGCGACCCGGGGCAGCCGGAAGTCCCAGGCCAGGTCCTCGTCCAGGAACGGCGCGATCATGGCGCCGGAGGCGCCGTCCACGTGCACCGGCACGTCCAGGCCGGTGCGCCGCTGGAGGTCGTCGAGCGCGGCGCAGATCGCCGCCACCGGCTCGTAGGAGCCGTCGAAGGTCGAACCGAGCACGCCGACCACGCCGATGGTGTTCTCGTCGCAGAGCCCCACCGCCTGCTCGGGGCCGAGGTGGAAGCGCTCGCCGTCCATCGGCGCGGTGCGGGCCTCGACCTCCCAGAAGGTGCAGAACTTCTCCCAGCAGACCTGCACATTGATGCCCATCACCAGGTTGGGCCGGGCGCCGGCGGCGTAGCGGTCGGCGTTGCGGGTCATCCAGCGGCGCTTGAGCGCGAGTCCGGCCAGCATGCAGGCCTCGCTGGAGCCGGTGGTGGAACAGCCGACGGCGGCGTCCGGGTCCGGGGCGTTCCACAGGTGGGCGAGGATCGACACGCAGCGCCGCTCCAGTTCGGCGGTCTGCGGGTACTCGTCCTTGTCGATCATGTTCTTGTCGAGGCACTCGGTCATCAGCCGGGTGGCCTGGACGTCCATCGAGGTGGTGACGAAGGTCGCCAGGTTGAGCCGCGCGTTGCCGTCCAGCAGCAGTTCGTCGTGGATCAGCTGGTACGCCGTGTCGGCGGGGACCGGGCCGTCGGAGAGCCGGTGCAGCGGGGGCGACAGCGCCATCCCGCCGAGCGGGTCGGCGGCGGTGCCGACGAACGGTCCGACGGTCAGCCGGCGGTCGTCACCGGCGCCCTTGTGCAGTGCCATGGCGAATCCGCCGCCCTTCCGTCCGGTGGCCCGGGTCGCCTTCCACGCTGCCACCGGTTGCCGGGTGACGCATCCGCTGCGGCGGGGCGGCCCTCGGGGCGGCTCACGGCCGGCGGCGCCCCGCCCCGTGCTTCCCGGCCGTGGGGCGCCTCGTTCCGGGGCTGTCAGCCGGCCGTCTCCGGGTGGATCTGCTCGCGGGCGGCCCGGTACTGCTGGCGGACCGCCGAGCCGACCGCGAGGTCGTGCTCGGCGTCCGGGGCGACGGTGACGGCGCCCGGCAGCTCCCAGCGCGGCGGCTCGGGGGTCCCGGCCAGTGCCCAGGCCGCCTGCCGGGCCGCGCCGCGCGCCGCGTGCGCTCCCGGGGGCGGCACGACCACCGGGACGCCGAACAGCTGCGGCGCGACGTGCCGCACCGCCGCCAGCCGTCCGGCGGCGCCCAGCAGGAAGACCCGCTTCACCTCGACGCCGCGGGCGCGCAGCACGTCCAGGGCGTCCGCGCTGTTGCAGAGCATGCCCTCGACGGCGGCCCGGGCCAGATGCTGAGGGGACATCGACTCGGCCCGCAGGCCGGTCAGGGTGCCGGCGGCGTGCGGCAGCGCGGGAGTCCGCTCGCCGTCCAGGTAGGGGAGCAGCACCAGCCCGTAGGCGCCGGGGGAGGACTGCATCGCGAGGTCGCTGAGGCCCTCGAGGTCGCGGCCGAGCACGGCGGCGGTGGAGCGCAGCACCTGGGCGGCGTTCAGGGTGGCGACCATCGGCAGGTGGCGGCCGGTGGCGTCGGCGAAGGAGGAGACCAGCCCGGTGGCGTCCACCACGGCCTGCTCGTGCACCGCGAAGATCGTCCCGGAGCTGCCGAGCGAGACCACCGCGTCCCCGGGGCCGAGGCCGAGGCCGAGCGCGGCGGCCATGTTGTCCCCGGTGCCGGCCGAGATCAGCAGGCCCTCGGGGGTGTGGCCGGCGGGTTCGGCGGGGCCGAGCACGTCCGGCAGCCGCAGCTGGTGGCCCAGGGCCAGTTCGACCAGGTCCTGGCGGTACTCGGCGGTGATCGGGGACCAGTAGCCGGTGCCGGAGGCGTCGCCCCGGTCGGTGGTGCGGCGCCTGGGGTGGCCGAGCAGCTGCCAGACCAGCCAGTCGTGCGGGAGCAGCACCTCGGCGATCCGCCGGGCGTTGGCCGGTTCGAACTCGGCGAGCCAGCGCAGTTTGGCGACGGTGTAGGTGGGGCCGGGGACGGCGCCGATCGCCGCCGTCCAGGCCGCGGGGCCGCCCAGCTCGTCCACCAGGGCCGCGGCGGCGCCGCCGGCGCGCGGATCGTGCCAGAGGATCGCCGGCCGGACCAGCACACCGCCGGCGTCCAGGCCGATCATGCCGTGCTGCTGCGCGCTGACGCCGATCGCGCGGACACTCTCCAGCAGTCCGCCGGCCGCCGCGTCGCCGAGGGAGTGCAGCCAGAGCTGCGGATCGGCCTCGCCGGGGCGGGTGTCCGGGTCCTCCGGCACGGGGTGTTCGGCCTTGCCGGAACGCAGGACGGCGCCGGTTGCGGAGTCGCACGCGACGATCCTGGTGCGACCGGTGGAGCTGTCTATCCCCGCGACGATGGCCATATCGAGATCATGCCTCAGCGGGCGTCCGGACGCGGCCCGGCCGGGCAAGTTTTGCCCGTTCGGTACCGCGCCCGGAGCCCTGGTCCGGCCGGGTGCCACCGAGGTGCCACCTGGCCTCCGGACCCGCCCCGGACCGGCCCCCGGCACGGCGGCCGGGGGCGGTGGTCGGGTACGACGGACCCTAGGGGCGGAAGGTGCCCCAGGCGTCGTCCTCGGCCTTCGGCCGGTTGAAGTACGGCACCCGGTCGGTGACGGCGTTGGGCAGCCGGTCGCCGACCTTGTCGGCCACGGCCCCGGCGGCCTTCCCGGCGACCGCGCCGGCCTGCTGGCGGGCCTTGTCCGTCGCGCCCTGGACCTTGGGGTTCTGGGCGACCTGCCGGGTGACCCTGGCGATCTGCTCGTACCGCTGGCGACCGGCCCGCGTGCCGAGTACGTAGCCCGTTGCGAGTCCGACGCCGAACGACAGCTTCCACATGGTCGGATTCCACCCTCTCCTGGCGGCCATTGCCGCGTTGCCCTACCCGTCTGTCGGGACGGTGAACCGTCGGTGACCCCAGCATCCACGGACGGGGCCCGGAGCGCGCGGGGAGCGCGCCCGGCGGGCCGGCCGGTGGCGGCCGGGGAAAGCGATTGGCGGACCACCCCCCCGAGTGCGCTAATGTATGTCCCGCAGCGAGCGCCGAGGAGCCCGGGAGACCGGGGGCCGAAGCGGAAGCTCGATCCCCCATAGCTCAATTGGCAGAGCAGCCGACTGTTAATCGGCAGGTTATTGGTTCGAGTCCAATTGGGGGAGCCGAGGTGGTGGCCTTCGGGCCCATCACCCGTACGTGGTACGGCTGTTGTGTACCGCGATCCCGCATAGCTCAATTGGCAGAGCAGCCGACTGTTAATCGGCAGGTTATTGGTTCGAGTCCAATTGCGGGAGCTGCGCCGGGTCCGCCCGGTGACTGCTCAGAGCGAAGGCCCCTCGGTAGACCGGGGGGCCTTCGTGTTGCCCGGGCCCGGGTGGCGGCGGCCACGGGCGCCCGGGCCCGCGTCCCTCGGCCGCCGGCTCAGGCGAGGGCCTGCTGGTACAGCTCGGCGACCCGCTCGTCGAAGGTGACGCTGTACGAGGTCTCCGGCGTCGCGCCGCCCTCCTGGTAGCCGCCGATCACCCCGATCACCCGCCCGTTGGTGGTCAGCCACGGGCTGCCGCTGGTGCCGTCGGTGTAGCCGCCGCAGTCGAACCGTTCCTGGGTCGGGCTCTGCGAGGCGGTCAGGCCCGAGCAGGTGATCGGCTCGTCCCGCTCGTTGGGGTAGCCGGTGACCGAGACCGCCAGGCCGAAGCCCTGGTCGGTGCCGAGCGGGTTGCCGCCGACGGCGTCCTCGACCTGCCGGCCGTTCACCGGTCGCACGGTGACGAACGCCACGTCGTACTCGGGGTCGTCGTCGGTCTCCCAGTGCGGATCGACGGTGACCGACTCCACCGGCCAACTCCCGTACGGCGAGTAGCCGTTGCGGTAGCCGGGGGTGAACACCAGGCCGTCCAGCAGGCCGATCCGGCGGCTCTGCACGCAGTGTGCGGCGGTGACCAGCAGATTGCGGCGCGGGCTTCTGACCACGCTCGCGGTGCACGCCCTGGGGCCCTCCGAGGTGTGCACGGACAGGGTGCCGATCCGGTCCCAGGCGGGGTTCTGCGGCGCGACCGAGGCCGTCCGGCCCCGCTCGCCCCCGCCGCAGGCGATGGCGGCGGCCAGCAGCAGGGCCGCCAGGACGAGCGTCCGGACCGCGCGCGCGGGTCGAACCGGGCGGGAGGGCATCGGTGCTCCGTCTGGTCCTCGGGGGCGGTCGCCGCCGGTCATGCGTCCGCCGTTCGAGAGCAAGATCTATCAGGCCGGGCCCGGCCGCGCCACTGCCGCCGCCCGGCTCCCGACCCCCCGTCACCCGGCCCCGCGGGCGGGCCCGCCGGGCCCGGCCGCCCCCGGTGCGCACCCGTGTGCGCCCCCGGCGCGCACCACGGGTGATCGACCGGCTATGCTGCCCGGGACGGCCTTTCGGGGCCGTCTGCTGCTGCCGCGACCGGCCTGCCGTCGCGCGCTGCGAACCGGGGCGGTAGCTCAGCCGGTTAGAGCAGGGGACTCATAATCCCTTGGTCGTGGGTTCGAGTCCCACCCGCCCCACCTCTCACGCCCGCGCGGGCGGCCCCCGGCTGGGAAAACCCTAGGGGATCAAGCCCGCGGCCACGCCACGACGCGCCGGAATTCACCCGCTCGTGGGCATCGCCCGGCCACCGCGCCACCCCTCCCCGTCCGAGGCCCGTGCTCCCGGACGCCCCTCCCCGGTCCACCGATCGGTTGATCCCCCCTCCACCGTGCCCGCCGGCCACCGGGACCGTTCGGTCGATCCGCCGGCGAGGTCCCGCGCGGGAGGCTCGTAGCAGGCCGGGAACACGGCCGGGCGAGCGGAACGAGGGGGAGGGAGCGGCACCATGGCCGTGATCGAGGTGGCGGGGCTGGGCAAGTCCTACGGGCGCCGGCAGGTACTGGAGGACGTCTCGTTCCGGGTGGAGCGGGGCGAGGTGTTCGGGCTGCTCGGTCCCAACGGCGCGGGCAAGACCACCGCGGTGGAGTGCTGCGAGGGCCTGCGCCGGGCCGACGCCGGGACGGTCCGGGTGCTGGGCCTGGACCCGGTCCGGGACGCCCGCCGACTACGGCCCCGGATCGGCGTCCAGCTCCAGCAGGCCCAGTTGCAGGGGTCGCTGCGGGTCGGTGAGGCGCTGGAGCTGTACGCCGGGCTCTACCCCGACCCCCGGGACTGGCGGGAGCTGCTGGACGAGTGGGGGCTCGCCGACCAGAGCCGGACCCCCTTCGACAGGCTCTCCGGCGGCCAGCGCCAGCGGCTGTTCGTCGCGCTCGCGCTGATCGGCAACCCCGAGGTGGCGTTCCTGGACGAGCTGACCACCGCGCTCGACCCGCAGGGCCGCCGCGACACCTGGGAGCTGGTCCGCCGGATCCGCGACAACGGCGTGACGGTGGTGCTGGTCTCGCACTTCATGGACGAGGTCGAGGCGCTGTGCGACCGCGCCGCGGTGCTCGACGGCGGGCGGATCGTCGCCACCGGCACCCCCGCCGAGCTGGTCGCCCGCTCCGGGGCCGGCGGCACCCTCGGCTTCCGTCCCACCGCGCCGCTGGACCCGGCCCGGCTGGCGGCCCTGCCCGGGGTCACCTCGGTGGAGGAGCGGGGCGGCCGGATCGAGGTGACCGGCACCGGGGACTTCGCCGACCGGGTCACCGGGCTGCTGGCCCGCGAGGGGATCGTCGTCACCGGCCTGCGGATCCGCGAGCACGGCCTGGACGAGGCCTACCTCGCGCTCACCCGGCACGACTCCTGAGCCGTACGGCTCCCGGACCGGCGCGAGCCGTACGGCGCCACCACCGCACCCGAGCCGCCACCACCGCACCCGAGCCGCCACCACCGCACCCGAGGGGACCACCACCGTGAACCGCACCGCCCACGCCGTCCGCCGCCTGGCCGTCGCCGAGACCCGGCTGTTCCTGCGCGACCCGATGACCGCCTTCTTCACCCTGCTCTTCCCGGTCGCCCTGTTCGGCGTCCTGGGCTCCGTCCCGGCCCTGCGCAAGGCCTCGCCGGACGCCCACGGCCTGAGCACGGTCCAGCTGTACGCGCCGATCCTCGCCGTCCTCGCGCTGATGATGCTCGGCCTCAACGGCCTGCCCTCGCTGCTGGCCACCTACCGCGAGCGCGGCGTGCTGCGCCGGATGTCCGCGAGCCCGGTGCGCCCGGCGCTGCTGTTCGGGGCGCTGCTGCCGCTGTACCTGGGCATCGCCACCGTCTCCATGCTGCTGGTGACGGCGCTCGCGCCGGTGCTCGGGGTGGGGCTGCCGCGGAGCCCGGCGGCCTTCGCACTGGCCTTCCTGCTCGCCGCCGCCGCGATGCTCTCGGTCGGCCTGCTGCTGGCCGCGGTCGTCCCGTCGGCGAAGGCCGGCAACGCGGTCGGCGCGCTGGCGCTCTTCCCGATGATGTTCTTCTCCGGGCTCTGGCTGCCCCGCGAGTTCGCGCCCGCGGTGCTGAACCGGATCGGCGACCTCACCCCCGGCGGGGCCGCCGCGCAGGCCCTCCAGGACTCCTGGGACGGCCGGTTCCCGCACGCCGTGGCCCTGCTCACACTCGCTGCGTACGCCCTGCTCGCCGGTGCCGCGGCTGCCAGGCTGTTCCGGTGGGAATGATCAAGGCCGACCCGGCGGACGAGGGTTCACTCGGAGCCTGGCAGCGGCGGCTGGACCGTGCTGCCGGGCTGCTCGGCTATGTCGGGCTGCTGATCGCCACCGGGCTCGTGCTGCTGGTCCCGGTGCCGACCGCGCGGTCCGTCCGGGCCACCCTGCCCGCCGCGGCGCTCGCCCTGCTCTGGCTGCTGCTGCGCTCGGCGCTGGACCGCCGCACCCGGCCCGACGGCGGGGCGCGGTTCGCCGGCGCCCACTTCCTCGGGCTGCTCGCGGTGACCACCGTCCTGGTGCTGGACAACCCGCTCTACGGCTTCTTCGCCTTCAGCTGCTACCTGCACGCCGCCCAGTACCTGCGGGGCCCGGCCAGGGTGCTGGGCACGGTGGTGGCGGCCGTCCCCACCGCGCTCGCCCAGAGCGGCGGGGTGCTGCCGACGAGCCCGGGGCAGGTCGGCGGGTTCCTGGCCGTGCTCGCCTTCAACCTGGTGGTGGTCGGGGTGCTGCTCGCGCTGAGCGAGGTCGCCGACCGGCTGAGCCGCCAGCGCAAGCGGGCCAACGCCGAACTCGCGGAGGCCAACCGGCGGCTGTCCGGGATGCTCGCCGAGAACGCCGGACTGCACGCCCAGCTGCTGGTCCAGGCCCGCGAGGCCGGGGCCGCCGACGAACGCCGCCGGTTCGCCCAGGAGATGCACGACACCGTCGCCCAGGGCCTGGCCGGCATCGTCACCCAGCTCCAGGCCGCCGAGCAGGTCCGGGACCGCAGCGCGGCGGACGCCGACCGGCACCTGGCCAACGCCGTCGGCCTCGCCCGGGAGAGCCTCACCCAGGCCCGCCGGGCCGTGCACGCGCTGCGCCCGCTGGAGCTCGAACGGGCCGCGCTGCCGGAGGCGATCGCCGAACTGGTCGGGCAGTGGCGCGAGCGCAACAGCGCCGCCGCCGCGCTGACCGTCACCGGCGAGGCCCGCCCGCTGCACCCCGAGGTCGAGGTGACGCTGCTGCGGATCGCCCAGGAGTCGCTGGCCAACGCCGGCCGGTACGCCCGGGCCTCGCGGGTCGGGCTGACCCTCTCGTACATGCCGGGGCTGGTCACCCTGGACGTCCGGGACGACGGCGTGGGCTTCGACCCGAGGGCCGAGCCGGCCTCCCGGGCCACCGGCGGCGGCTACGGGCTGGACGTGATGCGCCGCCGGGTCGGACGCCTGGCCGGGCGGCTGGACCTGGAGACCGAACCGGGCGCCGGGACGACGGTGTCGGCGACCCTGCCGGCGATCAGTGCGGAGGAGTAGGACCGTGGACGAGGCGACGACGATCAGAGTGCTGCTGGTGGACGACCACCCGGTGGTCCGGGACGGGCTGCGCGGCATGTTCGCCGCCGCCCCCGGCTTCGAGGTGGTCGGCGAGGCCGGGGACGGTGCCGAGGCACTGGTGCTGGTCGCCGCGCTGCGCCCGGACGTGGTGCTGATGGACCTGCGGATGCCGCGGATGGACGGTGTCACCGCGATCCGCGAGCTGGCCGAGCGCGGCCTGCCGGGGCGGGTCCTGGTGCTCACCACCTACGACACCGACGCCGACGTGCTCCCCGCCGTCCGGGCCGGCGCCACCGGCTACCTGCTGAAGGACGCGGCCAGGGAGGACCTCTTCCACGCCGTCCGGGAGGCCGCCCGCGGCGCCTCGGTGATCGCGCCGACCGTCGCCGCCAAGCTGCTCGGCCAGGTCCGGGAGCCGGTCCGGGAACCGGCCCAGGAGCCGCTGAGCCCGCGCGAGCTGGAGGTGCTGGAGCTGGTCGCCGCCGGATCCACCAACCGGGAGGCGGCGGCCCGGCTGTTCATCAGCGAGGCCACCGTGAAGACCCATCTGATCCACGTCTACGCCAAGCTCGGCGTCAAGGACCGCGCCTCGGCCGTCGCCGCCGGCTTCAACCTGGGCCTGCTCACCCCCACCGGTCGCCCGTAAGCTGACCGGATGCTCGAATCCGCGCTGCTGCCGACCCCGCTGGCGGACTGCACCGACGAGGCGCTCGCCCGGGCCGGGGTGGAGCTGCGGCTCAAGCGGGACGACCTGGCGCACCCGCTGGTGCCGGGGAACAAGTGGCGCAAGCTCGCGCCGAACCTGGCGGCCGCCGTCGAGGGGGGACACACCCGGCTGGTGACCTTCGGCGGGGCGTACTCCACCCATCTGCGGGCGGTCGCGGTGGCGGCCGCGGCGCTCGGGCTGGAGAGCGTCGGGCTGGTCCGCGGCGAGGAGCTGGCCGACCGGCCGCGGAACTGGTCGCTGCGGGCCGCCGAGGCGGCCGGGATGGAGCTGGTGTTCCTGACCCGGGCCGAGTACCGGGAGGCCGCCGGCCGGGCCGGCGAAGGCCCGGGGTGGCGCTGGGGCCCCGGCCTGGTGCTGCCCGAGGGCGGCTCCAACGGCCTCGCGGTCACCGGCGCGGCGGAGATCGTCGCGGAGCTGGACGACCTGGGCGGGCGCGACGTGGTCTGCTGCCCGGTCGGCACCGGCGGCACGCTGGCCGGGATCGCGGCCGGGCTGCCGCCGGGGGCGCGGGCGCTGGGGGTGGCGGTGCTGCGCGGCGGCGAGGGGTACCTGGAGGCGGAGGTGAACCGGCTGCACCGGGAGGCGTACGGGCGGGAGTTCGAGGGCTGGCGGATCGACCACGGGCACCACGGCGGGGGGTACGGCCGGGTGCCGGCCGCGCTGGAGGAGTTCGCGGCCGGCTTCGAACGGCGGCACGGGATCGCCCTGGAGCGCCGTTACGTGGCCAAGCTGCTGGCCGCCGTGCACGACCTGGCCGGGGCCGGGGCGTTCCCGCCCGGCACCCGGCTGACGGCCGTGGTCACCGGCCTGCCCGACCCGGTCGACGCCTGAGACGGTCGACGCCTGAGCAGGTCGATGCTGGGCCGGGCAGGGCCGGACGGCCGGGGCCTCAGCCGAAGGTGAGGTCGCTGCAGGGGTCGGTGTCGGCGCTGCGGCTGTTCTCGGCGATGCCGCTGGGGACACCGGTGGGCAGCGGGCCGGTGGCGGCCGGCGGCCCGGTGGGGGCGCTGACGGGAGCGCCGACGGGAGCACCGGCGGGGGCACCGGCGGTGACTCCCACGGCGGCGGGCACGCCGCCGGGCACGGGCCGGGCGGCCGGAGCGGTGGTGGCCGCGGGCACCGGGCGGTAGTCGCGCCCGAGGGTGACCCTGACGCCCTCGGAGCCCGGCTCCGCGGTCGTCCTGGCACCGGGGAAGAGCGCGGCGAGCTGGTCGGCGACGGCCTTGAACGGCGGGTCGTAGGCGATCTCGGTGCGCAGCCGGCCGCCGGTGGTGGCGCCCAGCGAGACGTTGGTGAAGCCCTGGGCGCGGATCGCCGCGGAGCCCGCGCCGGCGAGTCCGTCGGTGCCGACGCCGTTGACCACGGTGATCGTGGTGGCGAGCTGCTCGGGGCTCAGCGGGGTGGCGGCCGGCGCGGGGGTCGCGGCGCCGTCGGTGGCGGCGGGCGAGGGCCCGGTGGCGTCGGCCCCCGGGACGAGGCCGGTGCTCTGGCCGTCCAGGGTGCGGTCCTCGCGGAGCAGCCGCCACAGGGTGTCCACGTCGGGGTGGACCAGGTCGACCCGGCCCTTCTGCACGGTCGAGAGCTGCCAGGGGGTGGTGACGAAGGTGATGTCGGACAGCTTGATCTGCTGAAGCGACTGCGCGAAGTCGACCAGCTTCATCGCGGTGCCGAGGCCCTCGTCGACGGTCAGCGAGCGGGTCGCGGCGTCGGCGAGCGGCAGCAGGGTCGGCAGCGAGAAGCCCTGGGACTGGATCTTGCGGATCATCGATGAGAGGAAGGCCTGCTGACGCTTCATCCGGCCGATGTCGGAGTTGTCGCCGAAGCCGTAGCGGGCGCGGAGGTAGTCGACTGCCGGCTGGCCGGCGATCTTCTGCAGGCCCTTGCGGAGCTTGATGTTGTGCGAGTTGACGTCGTTGGGGACGCAGACCTCCACGCCGTTGATGGCGTCGGTCATCGCGGCGACGCCCTTGAAGTCGACCACGATGGTGTGGTCGATCCGCAGCCCGCTGAGCGCCTCGACGGTGTTCTGGGTGCAGGCCGGGTTCCCCTTGGGGAACTCGCCGACGGTGAAGGCCTCGTTGAACATCTGGTTGGTCCGCGGCTTCGTCCAGTCGCCGCTGGGCAGCCGGCAGGACGGGATGGTGACCAGGGTGTCGCGGGGTATGGAGACGCCGACGGCGTGCTTCCGGTCGGCGTAGACGTGCAGCAGGATCGCGGTGTCCGAGTGGCCCACCCCCACGTCGCCGCCGCCGAGGTCGGAGTTCCCCTCGTCGCGGGTGTCCGAGCCGAGCAGCAGGACGTTGACGGGCACCGAGGCGCCGGGAGCGGTGGGTACCGGGGCGGGCGGGCGCTCGGTGGCGACGCCGCCGGCGTCGAAGGTGCTGATGTTGGTGTCGAGCCGGTGGTAGAACCAGGCTCCGGCTCCGGCCACGGTCAGTACCAGGACGGCCGCGAGTCCTATGACGGTTCGTATGACACGTCGACGGCGCGAGCTGCCGCTCATCCTTCCCGCCCCCCGTTTTCCGTTCTGGGATCCCACCCGGCCGCCGGTCGGCGGGCGGGTGCCTCGTCTTCGAACGTTAGACGTTTCGGGGGAGTGTTCGGTTACCTCCGATCGGCGGACAATTCGGAGGCCCGAGCTGTGATGCTGCTCACGCGCCGGGGCCGGTGGCGCCGGTGAGCATCCGGCGGAGCAGGTCGCGCAGCTGGGTCCGCTCCTCGGAGTCGAGCGCGGCGAGCGGCTCGCGGGCGAAGTTCAGCGACTCGCGGAGCTCCTCGGAGGCGCCCGCGCCGGTCTCGGTGGCGGCGACCAGCTTGACCCGGCGGTCCTGCAGGTCGGGCTGGCGGGTGACGAAGCCGCGGGTCTCCAGCCGGTCCACGATGCCGGTGATGTTGGAGGGCTCGCAGCTGAGCGTCTGGGCGATCTGGCGCATGGGCATCGGCCCGCGCCGCAGCAGTGCGAGGACCTTGGCCTGCGCCCCGGTGAGCGAGCGGGCGGCGGCCGCCTCCTCGTACTCGCGGTGGAAGAGCGCGACCAGGTTGGCCATGAGATCGACGACCTCGCGGGTGATCTCGTCGGTCTGCGGTGCGGTGGCCCGGGTCGGCTGGGTGTCCATGGTTCCCATCATACCTGAACAGTTGACAACGTGAACCTTTCATGCCCATTGTTACTTCACCGACTCAACCTTTTATGTGGGGAGATCATCATGGCCGCCGAGCAGACCGCCGCTCCGGAAGCCCCCGCCACCGCCCGCGAGTGGCACCTCGCCGCCCGCCCCGAGGGCTGGCCCGTCCCGACCGACTTCGCCCTGGTCGAGGCGCCCGTCCGGACCCCGGGCCCGGGCGAGATCCTGGTCCGCAACACGGACCTGTCGGTCGATCCCTACATGCGTGGCCGGATGAACGACACCAAGTCCTACATCCCGCCGTTCAGGATCGGCGCGGCCATGGACGGCGGCGCCGTCGGTTATGTGGTGGCCTCGGAGGCCGAGGGCTTCGCCCCGGGCGACGCGGTGCTGCACGGGCTCGGCTGGCGCGAGTACGCCACCCTGCCCGCCAAGCATGCGGTCAAGGTGCCGGAGATCGAGGGCGTTCCGCTCTCCGCCTACCTCGGTGTGCTGGGCATGCCCGGCCTGACCGCCTACGCCGGCCTGCTCGCCGTCGGCGCCCTCAAGGAGGGCGACCGGGTCTTCGTCTCCGGCGCGGCCGGCGCGGTCGGTTCGATCGTCGGCCAGATCGCGAAGCTCAAGGGCGCCTCGCTGGTGGTCGGTTCGGCCGGCTCGGCGGAGAAGGTCGACCGGCTGACCGGGGAGTTCGGCTTCGACGCCGCCTTCAACTACAAGGACGGCCCGGTCGGCGAGCAGCTCGCCAAGGTCGCCCCGGAGGGCATCGACCTCTACTTCGACAACGTCGGCGGGGAGCACCTGGAGGCCGCGATCAACGCCCTGGGCGTGCACGGCCGGGCCGTGCTGTGCGGCGCGATCGCCCACTACAACGACACCACCGCCGCCCCCGGCCCGCGCAACCTGATGCAGGTCATCGGCAAGCGGCTGCGCCTGGAGGGCATCCTGGTCGGCGACCACGACGCGCTCCGCCCGCAGTTCGTCGCCGAGGTGGGCGGCTGGCTCCAGGAGGGCAAGCTGCGCTCCGAGGAGACCGTGGTGGACGGCTTCGAGAACGCCGCCCAGGCCTTCCTGGACATGCTGCGCGGTGCCAACACCGGCAAGATGGTGGTCCGGCTGAAGGACTGACGCCCCGTCGGGTCCGGCCGCCTCGCAGCTGCCTCGCTACCGCCTCGTACCGGCCATCGCCGGTGCGAGGCGGTTTGCGTACCCGGCGGAGGGGATCCGGCCGCACTACCGCATTCCGGCCGGATCCGAAAGTGCGTCAGCACCGCCGCGGGGAGGCGCGGTACGGTGGTCCCGCCTGGCGATGGGGCCGTTCGGGGGAGAGATCCCACCGGGGGGTGGACCTCGTTGCGGATTCGACTAGCATTGAGCGAAAGCCTGTCCGTTTTGCTCAATTTAGTGGCTTAATGTCGGCTAACGTGGGTAACTGTGGATCAACTACGGGCACGAACGCGAGGCAGCTGGGGAAGGCGACCCTCGTCCACAGCCTGGAGGTCCCGGTGACGACACGTGGAGTCCTGTACGTCCACTCCGCGCCCCGCGCGCTGTGCCCGCACGTCGAGTGGGCCGTCGCGGGGGTGCTCGGTGTGCGGGTGAGCCTGGACTGGATCCGCCAGCCGGCCGCGCCCGGACACTGGCGCGCCGAGCTCTCCTGGCAGGGCGAGCCCGGCACGGCCTCGAAGCTCGCCTCCGCGCTGCGCGGCTGGCAGCTGCTGCGGTACGAGGTCACCAGCGAACCCTGTGCCACGGCCGAGGGCGAGCGCTACAGCAGCACGCCCTCGCTCGGCATCTTCCACGCCGTCACCGGCATCCACGGTGACATCCTCATCCCCGAGGACCGGCTGCGCGCCGTCCTGCTGCGCTCCCGCAGCGAGGGGGCGGACCTCGAGGGCGAGATCGCCATGCTGCTCGGCAAGCCCTGGGACGACGAGCTGGAGCCCTTCCGCTACGCCGGCGAGGGCGCCCCGGTGCGCTGGCTGCACCAGGTGGTCTGACCCGCCGGGGGACAACGACGACGAGGAGGGGCCGGCGCTCAGTGCGAGCGCCGGCCCCTCCTCGTCGAATGCGTCCGGATACGGCCCGGATGTGGTCCGGTCTGCGGGCCCCGGCCCCGGGGTCAGCGGGAGCGGAAGGCCAGCACCACGTTGTGGCCGCCGAAGCCGAACGAGTTGTTCAGCGCCGCGATCCGGCCCTCGGGCAGCGCGCGGGCCTCGCCGCGGACGATGTCCGCGTCCACGTCGTCGTCCAGCTCCTCGACGTTGATGGTCGGCGGGGCCAGGCGGTGGTAGAGGGCCTGCACGGTGGCGACGGTCTCGATGCCTCCGGCGCCGCCCAGCAGGTGACCGGTCATCGACTTGGTCGCCGAGATGGCGATGTGGTCGAGCTCCTCGCCCAGCTCCTTGCGGAGCGCCTTCAGCTCGGCGGTGTCACCCTGCGGGGTGGAGGTGGCGTGCGCGTTGACGTGCACGATCTCGGCCTTGTCGAGCTGGTTGCGCTCGAACAGGTCGGCCAGCGCGCGGGCCACGCCGGCACCGGTCGGCTCGGGCTGGGCGATGTGGTGGGCGTCCGAGGACAGGCCCTGGCCCACCGCCTCGCAGTAGATGCGGGCGCCGCGGGCCTCGGCGTGCTCCACGGACTCCAGCACGACCACGCCGGCGCCCTCGCCGAGCACGAAGCCGTCCCGGCCCTTGTCGTACGGGCGGGAGGCGCCCTCGGGGTCGTCGTTGTTCTTGGACATCGCCATCATGTTGGCGAACGCGGCGATCGGCAGCGGGTGGATCGCCGCCTCGGTGCCGCCGGCCACCACGACGTCGGCGCGGCCGTTGCGGATCATCTCGATCGCGTAGCCGATCGCCTCGGCGCCGGAGGCGCAGGCGGAGACGGGGGTGTGCACACCCGCGCGGGCGCCGACCTCCAGGCCGACGTTGGCCGCCGGGGAGTTGGGCATCAGCATCGGGACGGTGTGCGGGGAGACCTTGCGGGCGCCCTTCTCCTTCAGCACGTCGTACTGGTCGAGCAGGGTGGTGACGCCGCCGATGCCGGAGGCGATCACGGCGCCCAGGCGCTCCGGGGCCAGCTTGGAGGACTCGTCGGTGGCCGGGGTCTCGAAACCGGCGTCGGCCCAGGCCTCGCGGGCGGCGATCAGCGCGAACTGCGCCGAGCGGTCCAGCTTGCGGGCCAGCGGTCGGGGGAGGATCTCGCCCGGCTCGACGGCGGTGCGCGCGGCGATCCGGACGGGCAGCTCGGCGGCCCACTCCTCGGTCAGGACAGCCACCCCGGAGCGCCCGGCGAGCAGGTTCTCCCAGGTGGTGGCGGCGTCGCCGCCCAGCGGCGTGAAGGCGCCGATACCCGTGACGACCACGGTACGGTTTTCAACGGTCACTGGATCTTCTTCTCTCACGTTCGTGCGGGGTCGGCGGCGGGCCGAATGTGGGCCCGGCCGGGCGCCCGGTGGGCGTCCCGGCCGGCGGGTCGGCCGACCCGGTGGAGTCGGCCGATCTCAGGCATCGACAGAGTCGACGGCTCAGGCGTTGGTGAGGATGTAGTTCACCGCGTCGCCGACGGTCTTCAGGTTCTTGACCTCGTCGTCCGGAATCTTGACGTCGAAGCGCTCCTCGGCGGCCACGACGACCTCGACCATGGACAGCGAGTCGACGTCCAGGTCGTCGGTGAAGGACTTGTCGAGCTCGACGTCCTCGGTCGGGATGCCGGCGATCTCGTTGACGATCTCGGCGAGACCTTCCAGAACCTCGTCCTTGGTAGCCATACTGGCTGCTCCTCTTCGGTGTTGAATGCGGCCGCCCGGCGGACGGACGCAGGTTTGTGGTGGATCGGGCGGAAAACGCCTAGGGGAGCGTAACGACCGCCGCGGCGTACACGAGACCCGCCCCGAACCCGATGATCAGTGCGAGGTCCCCGCTGCGGGCCTCGCCGCTCTCCAGCATGCGTTCCATCGCGAGCGGGATGGAGGCCGCCGAGGTGTTCCCGGTCTCCGCGATGTCGCGGGCGACCGGCACCGACTCGGGCAGCTTGAGGGCCTTGATCATGGCATCGGTGATCCGCATGTTGGCCTGGTGCGGGATGAACGCGCCGAGCTGGTCGGCGGTGATCCCGGCGGCGTCCAGCGCCTGCTGGGCCACCTTCGCCATCTCCCAGACCGCCCAGCGGAAGACCGTCTGACCCTCCATCCGCAGGGCCGGCCACCTGGTCTCCTCGCCGGCGCCGTTGATGGCGTCCTGCTTGGCGAAGGCGGTGTCCCAGGCCTCGGTCTGCGAGATGACGTCCTTCTGCGAGCCGTCCGAGCCCCAGACGACCTTGCCGATGCCGGGGGTGTCGGACGGGCCGACGATCGCGGCGCCGGCGCCGTCGCCGAAGATGAACGCGGTCGAGCGGTCCGAGGTGTCGGTCAGGTCGCTGAGCCGCTCCACGCCGATCACCAGCACGTACTCGGCGCTGCCGCCGCGCACCATGCCGTCGGCCAGGCCCAGGCCGTAGCCGAAGCCCGCGCAGGCGGCCGAGATGTCGAAGGCCGGGGCGGTGCCGCAGCCGAGCCGCTCGGCGATCTCGGTGGCGACGGCCGGGGTCTGCTTGAGGTGCGAGACGGTCGCGACGATCACGCCGCCGATCCGCGCCGGGTCGATCCCGGCCTGGGCGATCGCCTTGCCGGCGGCCTGCACCGACATCTCGGCGACGGACTCCTCCGGACCGGCCCAGCGGCGCTCGGCGATCCCGCTGCGGGTGCGGATCCACTCGTCCGAGGACTCGATCCAGGTCAGCACCTCGGCGTTCGGGATCACCCGGACCGGCCGGTAGCCGCCCACACCGTGGATGCGCGAGTACTGCGCACCGGTGACGGGGCGGATCTGGGGGGTGTTGCTCATGCCTGCTCCTGCTCCTGACCGCCGTGCTCCGCGACCAGGGCGAGGGCCTTGTCCAGGTCGGCGGGGGTCTTGAGGGCAAGCGTCGCCACACCCTTGAGGTTGCGCTTGACCAGTCCGGTGAGGGTGCCCGCCGGGGCGAGCTCGATGACGGCGGTCGCACCCAGCTGCTGGATGGTCTCCATGCAGAGGTCCCAGCGGACCGGGTTGGACACCTGCGACACCACTCGGCTCAGCACCTCGGCACCGGAGGCGACCACCTGGCCGTCCTGGTTGGAGATGTAGGCGACCTCGGGGTCGGCGACCGTCAGGGTCGGGGCCAGCTTGGCCAGCCGCTCGACGCCGGGGGCCATGTGCGAGGTGTGGAAGGCTCCGGCCACCTTCAGCGCGACCAGCCGGGAGCCGGCCGGCGGGTCCTCGCGCAGCGCGTCCAGCTGCGGCAGGGTGCCGGCCGCGACGATCTGGCCGCCGCCGTTGTTGTTGGCCGCGGTCAGGCCGTGCTCGGCCAGCTTGGCCGCGACCTCCTCGGCGTCGCCGCCCAGCAGGGCGAGCATGCCGGTCTCGGTCGCCGCGGCGGCCTCGGCCATGGCCAGGCTGCGCTCGCGGACGAAGGTGAGGGCGTCGTGGGCGCTCAGCACCCCGGCGCCGGCGGCGGCGGTGATCTCGCCGACGCTGTGGCCGGCGACGGCGCCGACCAGCTTGCGGGCGGCGTTCTCGTCCGGGAACAGCGCGCGGGCGGTCACCAGTCCGGCGGCGACCAGCAGCGGCTGCGCGACGGCGGTGTCCTTGATCTCCTCGGCGTCCGCCTCGGTGCCCGCGCGCACAAGGTCGAGCCCGGCGACCTCCGACCAACCGCGGAGGCGGTCGGCGACGCCGTCGAGCTCCAGCCAGGGGCTGAGGAAACCGGGGGTCTGGGCACCCTGTCCAGGGGCGACGATTACGAGCACGGTTCAACCCTCTCTCGCCAGGCGCCCGGGGGCGGGTAGGCGACGGTAACGAAGAAAAGCATCCGGGATTGTAAGGTCCCTACAGCGTGGTCAGCTCGACTCTCCCGTGGCCGTGAGCCGCCCCAGCGCCAGTGCGATACGCAGGGTGAAGGCCGAACGTACGTCGGAGGGAGCGTAGCCCGTGACGTCGGTCACACGTCGGAGCCGGTAGCGCACCGTGTTGGGGTGGACGAAGAGCATACGGGCGGCGCCCTCCAGTGACGAGGCCTGCTCCAGGTAGACACTCAAGGTCTCCAGGAGTGCCGAACCGGCTTCGTCCAGCGGTGTGTAGATCTCCTCCACCAACTGACGCCGGGCCGCCTGGTCGCCCGCGAGCGCCCGTTCCGGCAGCAGGTCGTCCGCCAGTACCGGCCGCGGGGCGTCCGGCCAGGCCGCGCAGGCCCGCAGGCCGGCCGCGGCGGCGTGCGCCGAGCGGGTCGCCGAGAGCAGGTCGGGCACGGTCGGGCCGACCACCACCGGACCGGCCGCGAACTGGCCGATCAGCGCCCGGGCCGCGTGCACCGGCTCCTTGTCGCCGCCCACCACGACCACCAGGCGCTTGCCCAGCACCCCGGTCAGCACGTGCAGCTTGGCGTACCTGGCGGCCCGGCGGATCGCCTCCACCACCAGCTCGCTGTCACCGTCCGGCGCGGAGCCCATCACCACCCGGACCTGGCTGGGCTGGCCCCAGCCGAGCGCGGCGGCCCGGGACAGCACGCCCTCGTCGGCGTCGCCGGAGAGCAGCGAGTTGACCACCAGGGCCTCCAGCCGGGCGTCCCAGGCGCCCCGGGCCTCGGCGGCCTGCGCGTACACCTGGGCGGTGGCGAAGGCGATCTCCCGGGCGTAGACCAGCACCGACTCGCGCATGTCGGCCTCGTCGCCGGGGGCGGCCACCTCCTCGATCGCCTCCTCCATCACCTCGATGGTGGTGCGGATCAGCTCGACGGTCTGGCGCAGGGTGATCGCCCGGGTCAGCTCGCGCGGCGCGGTGCCGAAGACGTCGGTGGAGATCGCCTGCGGGGCGTCCGGCTTGCGGTACCACTCGGTGAACGCGGCGATACCGGCCTGGGCGACCAGGCCGATCCAGGACCGGTGCTCCGGCGGCATCCGCCGGTACCAGCCGAGCTGGTCGTCCATCCTGGCGATCGCGGCGGAGGCGAGCTTGCCGGAGGACTTCTCCAGCCGCTTGAGGGTCGCGGCCCGGCGCTCGGCGCGGTCGGCGGCGAGCCGGCGCTCCTGCGCGGTCAGGCGCGGTGCCGCCCGCCCGGGCCGGTCTCTCCCGGCACCGGACGTCGGGCTCTTCCCGTTCCTGTCGGGGGCGGTCGGATCGCTCTTGGAGTTCGCGGAGGCGGCTGGCACAGGGACAAGACTGCCTCACCGGAGTGACTGCTCGTGCACAGGCCCCGGCGGACGGGCGGGGTGGTGGCGGTCACACCCGCCGCGGGCGGCACTACGGTGGGGCCGTGACCGATGCCCCAGCCCGTCCCAGGGCCGATCTCCGCCGTACCGCCGAGCGCTACCTCTCGACCCCCGCCGAGGGCGTCGAGACCCGGCACGCGTTCTCCTTCTCCGGGCACTACGACCCGAGGAACACGCACTTCGGGGCCCTGCTCGCGTGCAACGAGGAGCGGCTCGCCCCCGGCGCCGGCTACGACGAGCACAAGCACCGGGACACCGAGATCCTCACCTGGGTGCTGGAGGGCGCGCTGGCCCACCGGGACTCGCGCGGGCACAGCGGGGTGGTGCGGCCCGGCATGGTCCAGCACCTGGGCGCGGGCTCCGGCGTCAGCCACACCGAGCGCAATGTCGGCGGCGCGCAGGGCCCGGTCCGCTTCGTCCAGATGTGGCTCCAGCCGGACGTGTTCGACGCGCCGCCGGTGTACGGGCTGCGCGGGGTGGAGCGGACGGCCGAGGGGTTGACGCTGCTCGCCTCCGGGCTGGCGCGGGACGCCGGCACGGAGGCGCTGCGGCTGCGGCGCGGGGACGCCGCGCTGTGGCTGGTGACCGCCGGGCCGTGGCAGCCGCTGCCGGCGCTGCCGGCCGCCGCCTACCGCTACGCGCATCTGACGGCGGGCTCGCTCGGCTACCGGACGGTGCCCGGGCCGCAGGGCGGCGGCCGTTCGATGGTGCCCGGCGACAGCGTGCGGATCACCGGGGACGCCTTCGCGGCGCCGACGGCCGGCGAGGACGGCGCGGAGCTGCTCCTGTGGGAGATGCACTCGCCGGTCTCGTACGGCTGACGGCGCCGCCGCTGTCGTACTGACTGCTGCCGTACTGCTGGTACTGCCGCCGTCAGCCCCGGAGTTCGGCGAGGACGGCGTCGGAGAGCACCGGCCAGACCTCGGCCGCCCACGGGCCGAAGTCGAGGTCGGTGAGCGCGACGCAGGCCACCCCGGCCTCCGGGTCCACCCACAGGAAGGTGCCGGACTGGCCGAAGTGGCCGAAGGTCGCCGGGGAGTTGGTGGTGCCGGTCCAGTGCGGGGCCTTGCCGTCGCGGATCTCGAAGCCGAGGCCCCAGTCGTTCGGCCGGCGGTGGCCGAAGCCGGGCAGCACGCCGCCGGTGCCCGGGAAGGCCACCTCGCGGGTCGCCGCGTGCAGGGTGCCCGGGTCGAGCAGCTTGGGCGACTGGAGTTCGGCGGCGAACCGGGTGAGGTCGGCGACGGTCGACAGGCCGCCGGCCCCGGCGGGGGTGCGGTGCGCGGTGTTGATCAGGGTGGCGTCCATGCCGAGCGGCTGGAACACGGCCTCGGCGGCGTACCGGCCGAACTCGATGCCGGCCGCCTCCTCCAGGGTCCGCGCCAGCACGTCGAAGCCGGCGTTGGAGTAGAGCCGGCGGTTGCCCGGCTCGGCCATCACCCGGTGCTCGTCGAAGGCCAGGCCCGAGGTGTGGGCCAGCAGGTGCCGGACGGTCGAGCCCTCGGGCCCGGCCGGGTCGTCCAGCTCGAAGACGCCCTCCTCGACCGCGACCAGCACGGCGTACGAGGTGAGCAGCTTGGTCACCGACGCCAGCGGGAACAGGTGGTCCTGCGGCCCGTGCGCCCCCAGCAGCGCGCCGTCCGCGCCCCGTACGACGGCCGCCGCCGCGTTCGGTACCGGCCAGGTCTCGATCTTCCGCAAGCTCTCCATGGGCCAAATCTAACCGGGCCGCCCGCCCCGCCGGGATGGCAGGCTTGGTCCGACCGCACTCCACGGCGCCGGTGGCGTCGGCACGTTCAGCACGGGGGGACCGAGATGACCGTACTCGCAGCGATCGAGGCCGGACGGCGCACCTGCGGCGAGGTGTTCCGCAATCCGCTCGGTGCGCCGGACCGGACGCCGCGGCACACCATCGGCGAGGTGTCGGCGGCCAGCGGGCTGACCGCGCACACCCTGCGCTGGTACGAGCGGATCGGCCTGCTGGACCCGGTCGACCGCTCGGCCTCGGGCCAGCGCCGGTACAGCGACGGGGACCTGCACCGGCTGGCCTTCCTGGGGCGGCTGCGGCTGACCGGGATGCCGGTGGCGGACATGCTGCGGTACGTCGAGCTGGCCCGCGAGGGCGACCGGACCTCCGCCGACCGGCGCGATCTGCTGCTCGCCCACCGGGAGGAGGTGCGGCAGCGGATCGCGGACCTGCACGCGACCCTGGCCGTGCTCGACCACAAGATCGATCTGTACGACGGCCGGGTCGCGCGCCTGGCGCCGTGAGGCGGGACCGGGACAGGGACCGGGGCTGGGGCGTCAGACCTCCCGGCCGAGGTACGCGGCGAGCCGGGTGTACGGACCGGCCTCGGCGGGGGCGGTCCGGACCGGGCCGAACGGCACGTCGCCGCCGCGCGGTTCGGCCGGCAGCACGGCCAGCGCGATGCCCAGCGCGGCCTCGGCCAGCCGCTCGTCGAGCCGCTCGTCCAGCGGGGGGTCGGTGTCGAGGGCGCGGGCGATGTCCCAGGCGTGGGTGACGGTCTCCAGCACGTAGCCGCCGACCGCGGCCCGGCCGGGCACCTCGCCCCAGGGGGCGAAGGTCGGGCGGTCGAGCTTGGCGTCCTCGGCCCAGGCGGCGGTCACCCGGGCCCGGGCCCGGCCGAGGGCGGCCGGCCAGCCGTCGTCGGGGAGTTCGCCGGTCGCGGCCGCGACGTCCTCGCAGTGGCCGCCCTCGCCCATGTAGGCGAGCCGGTGGACGCCGCCGACCACATGGCTGAGCAGGGTTCGCAGGTCGTACTCGGTGCACGGGGTGGGCCGGTCCAGGGTCTCCGGGGCGGCCTCGGCGATCAGCTTCTCCAGCTGGTCGAGGGCGAGCAGGTACAGCGGGCGCGGGTCCTGGGTGGTGTCCATGGGAACGTTCGACTCCAGTGGTGCGGAAGGTTTTTCGGTACGGAGGCAATCTCCCGGTAAAACCTGACAAGCGCCGTCATGATTTCTGGGATCCTCGGGACATGAAGGCCGACCGCCTGCTCTCGATCCTGCTGCTGCTCCAGACCCGCGGCCGGGTGCCCGCCACCGAACTGGCCGAACGGCTGGAGGTGTCGGTGCGCACCATCTACCGCGACGTCGAGGCGCTCTCGACGGCCGGCGTGCCCGTCTACACCGAACGCGGCCGGCACGGCGGCATCAGTCTGCTGCCCGGCTACCGCACCGACGTCAGCGGCCTGACCGCCGACGAGGCGCGCGCCCTGTTCGTGCTGTCCGCCCAGGGCGCGCACAGCGACCTCGGGCTGGACGGCGCGCTGGGCTCGGCGCTGCGCAAGGTGATGGCCGCGCTGCCCGCCCCGCACCGGCCCGGCGCCGAGCGGATCAGCGAGCGGATCCTGGTCGACCCGGCGCGCTGGCTCCAGGCCGGCGCCGCGCCCGGGCCCGACCTCGGCGAGCTGCAGTACGCCGTGTTCGCCGACCGCCGCCTGCGGCTGCGCTACCGGCACAGCGGCTCGCCCGCCCCGGCGGAGTACACCGTGGACCCGTACGGCCTGGTCAGCAAGGCCGCCGTCTGGTACCTGGTGGCCGATCTGCGCGGCGAGCCGCGGCTGTTCCGGGCCGACCGGGTGCTGTACGCGGAGACCGCCGAGGAGTCGGTGCGCCGACGGCCGGGGGTGGGGCTCGGCGACGTCTGGACGGTGCTGCGCGAGCAGGTGGAGCGGCTGCCCAAGGAGTTGACGGTGCGGGTGCGGGTGCGGCGCGGGCGGCTGGACATGTTCGTCCGGATCCACGGCTC
This sequence comes from Kitasatospora sp. MBT66, assembly GCF_000710405.2. NCBI lineage: Bacteria > Bacillati > Actinomycetota > Actinomycetes > Kitasatosporales > Streptomycetaceae > Kitasatospora > Kitasatospora sp. MBT66. The sequence continues at coordinate 286,131 of NZ_JAIY01000007.1, forward strand.
CCGGCTCATCGCGCCGCCGCCGGAGAGCGGGGGCGGCGCGCCCGAGGAGTGGGTCGAACTCGCGCTCGGCTTCCAGTCGTTGCCGGCCGTGCGGGCCCTGCTGGCGTTCGGCGCGGACGCCGAGGTGCTCCATCCGCCGGCCGCCCGCCGGGAGATGGCCCGGACCGCCGCCGACGCCGTCCGGCTCTACCAGGAGGTGCGCCGGGTCGACCCGGCCTGACCCGACGCGACCCGACCCGACCCGACGCGGGGCGGTTCGGGGCCTCAGGCCTCGGGGGCCGGGCGGAGCACGTCCTGGTCCCGGCCGAGGGCGACGGCGGCGAAGTTGTACAGGCTGTCGGTGCCGGTCGCGAAGTAGCCGTTGTGGCCGGAGGAGTGGGCCGAGGAGAGCCGCTCGGCGCCGAAGTCCAGCGAGGTCGGGTCGGCGCCGTGGCCGAGTCCGCCGACCTCCAGGTAGGGCACGTTGCCGATCCAGTCGGTCTCGTTGCGGGTCGCCCAGACCCGCACCCCGCCGCCCAGCTCGGAGCGGCTCTCCACGCCCATGCCGGGGGAGCCGAAGACCACCATGTCGGTGACCCCGCCGGTGTCCGCCGGGGAGGTGGCCGCGCGGGGGATGTCCGGCGCGGCCGTGCCGCAGACCACCGAGCCGTAGGAGTGGCAGAACAGCGCGGGCGGTGCCTGCGGGCGGGTGGTCTCCTTCAGCCCGGCGAGCAGGCGGCGCAGCCGGGGCGCGCCGACGTCGGCGAGCCGGGCGGTGACCGCGTCCGGGCCGAGGCCGGAGGGGGTGACGTAGCCGGTCCAGGCGACCACGGCGGTACGGGAGCCCGGGGACTGCCGGTGCTCCTCCTCGTACAGCGCGCGGGCCATCCCGGCGGGGGAGCGGAGCGGTTCCACGGCCTGGTCGAAGTGGCCGAGGTCGGCGTCGGAGCCGGGGACGAGCACGGCGATCCGGTCGGCGGTCCCGAGGTCGCCCCAGACCTCGGTCAGCAGGCCCCGGCCGCGCGGGTCGAAGGCGAGGATCTGCCGGCCGGGGGCGAGCAGGCTCTGCACGTCGTTGGCGCGGGAGACGGCCAGTGCGCGCTGGTCCCGGTCGAGCTTCGGGTCGGCGGCGCGGGCCCGGGCGTGGTCGCGCTCGGCGGCCAGCGCCACCCGGTTGGCCCGGTAGCGCAGGGCGAGCGGCGCGCCGTCGTAGTTGCCGACGACCAGCGGGTAGGCCGCGACCAGCCGGTCGGTCGCGGCCGCGGTGAGCCGGTCGAAGAACTCGGCGGCGGCGGCCGGCGCGGTGGTGGCCGGGTCGGGCAGGTCCTGCCCGTAGGAGTGGTCCTCGACCCAGGCGGCGCTGCCGGCCGGCGGCGTGGAGATGGCCAACTGCTCGGTGGCGGCGGCTGCCTGGGCGGCGGCCGCACCGGCGTCGGCGAGGACGGCGGCGCCCGCGAAGGCGCCGATCAGGACGTGCTTCCACCGTCGACGGCGCATCGTCTCAGCTCCCAGAGAGTCCCGTCACCGATCCCGGACGGGGCCCGAGGGTGGTACGACTGCCAACTTTCAGCGCAAGCCTAGGGGTCCGGAGCGGCGCCCGGACCGCCTTAAACTGTGGGATGGATCACATGAACGCCGGGTGACCCGGAGGGGTTTCGGTCGTTCGCGGGGAAATCGGCGGCTGCGGACCGGTTCGTCCCCCCTGACCGGTCCGCAGCCGCCGCCCGTCGACGGGCCCGGGCCCGCGCGTTCAGACCACGCCGAGCGCGTACGCGGCGAAGAACGCCGCCGCCGCGCCGGCCGCCGCCTTGGCCGGCCGGGAGAGCGCCGTCCACGGGCCGTCGAACCGGCGGGTGAACCACCCGATCCCGATCAGCACCGCGCCGAACAGCGGCAGCAGCGCCAGTCGCAGCGCCACCCAGCCGAGCGAGTCCGGTGCCACCGTCAGCCCGGGCACCGCGCCGAAGGCGGCCGCGCCCGGCACGGCGACGGCGAGCATCGCGCTCTGGTGCCAGCAGAAGATCGTCATCGCGGAGAGGTTGACCGCCACCACCGGCAGCCACAGCAGCGGACGTCCGGCCAGCAGCCGGCCGAGCCGGTCGCGCAGCAGCACCGCCGCGCCGCACTGGACCGAGGCCAGCGCCAGGACCAGCAGGGACGGCGGGTGCGAGTTGGTCCGGGCGGCGCCCGGGACCCCGACCATCGACGCCGGGTAGTGGAACACCAGCAACAGCGCCGCGAACAGCACCGCGCCCCCGCCCAGCAGCAGTCGCGCCGCCGGACGGCCCAGCCGGCCCGCGGCCCAGAGCACGCCCAGCTGGTAGCCGAACAGCCAGCCCGGAAGGATGTTCAGCAGCCCGACCCAGGACGGCACCGACTCCGCCCACGGCCCGTACCGCAGCAGGTCGACCGCGGCGACCGCGGCCAGCGGCAGGCCGGCGGACCAGCCGCCGAGCCGGCGGGCGGCGCTCGCGCAGAGCGGGGTGAGCGCGGTCAGTCCGAGGTAGACCGCGATGTACCAGAGCGGCTGCACCACCAGCGTGGACCCGGTCCGGACGGTGTCGGCGGGCACGCCGAGGCGCGGCAGCAGCGGGATCAGCAGGGCCCAGACGGCGGCCACCCCGAGCACCGGGCGGAGCAGCCGCACCGTCCGGCTGCGCAGCCAGCCGGCCGTGCCGGTGCCGCGGGCCCGGGCGCGTTCCAGCGAGCGGACCGCGGAGTACCCGCCGACCAGGAAGAACACCCCGAGCAGTTGCAGCCCCCAGCTGGCCGGGGCGAAGAAGCCGAGCGCGGGGGAGGACAGCGGGCTGGCGTTGTGCAGGGCGCCGTCGGCGGAGCGGGTGAAGCCGCCGAGCAGCCAGTGGCCGACCGGGACGGCGAGCAGGGCGAGGGCGCGCAGGCCGTCGAGCGCGCGGTCGCGGCTCTCGGGGGTGCGGGCGTCCACCTGGCGGGCGGCGCGGTGCAGGGGGGCCAGCAGGGGGGTCAGAGGGGAACCGGGCATGACGAGGTCTCCGTTCGCGGGGTGCGGCGCGGCGGTCGTGGAGCAGGGGGAGGAGAAGGGCGCGGGGGCCGAGGACTCAGTGGCCGAGGGCTCAGTGGCCGAGGGCGAGGCCGGCGAAGGCGGCTAGCGAGGCCGTGCCCGGGGCGAAGTAGCCGGAGTGGCCGCGCGAGCCGGTGGACGGCAGCGGCCGGGCGCCGAAGGCCGGGTCGGTGGGGTCGGCGCCGTGGCCGAGCCCGAGCAGCCGGACGAACGGCACCCTGCCGATCCAGTCGGAGTCGTTGCGGGCGGTGGCCCAGAGCGGGACGCGCGGGTCGAGTTCGGCGGCCGAGTCGACGCCGAGGCCGGGCGAGCCGAGCACCACCACACCGGAGGCCAGCTCCGGGCCCGGGCGGGCCAGCCCGCAGACCACCGAGCCGTAGCTGTGGCAGAACACCGTGGGCGGGGCGTCCGGGCGGGTGCTGACGGCGAGTCCGTCCAGCAGCCGGGTCAGCCGCCCGGCGCCGGCCCGGGCCAACTGCTCGGTGGCGGCGTCCGGGCCCAGGCCGAGCGGGGTGGTGTAGCCGGCCCAGGCGATCACCGCGGTCCGTCCGCCGGTCGCCCCGTACAGGGCGCGGGCCATGCCGACGGGGGTGCCGTAGGGGTCGCCGGTACGGTCGAAGGTGCGCAGGTCGATGTCGGAGCCGGGCACGACCACCGCGACCCGGCCGGCGGTGGCGAGGTCGCCGAACACCTCGGCGACCAGGCCCCGGCCGCGCGGGTCGAAGGCCAGGAACCGGCGCGGGCCGCCGGGCGCCGACCCGTCGAGCAGGGCGCGGTAGCGCTCCGCGTGCTCCCGGGCGTCGGCGTGGTCCTGCGGGGTGAGCGCCGGGTCGACGGCCCTGGCCGCGGCGCGGTCGCGTTCGGCGGCGATCGCCAGGGTGTTGGCCCGCAGCCGCAGCTCGACGGGCGCGCCGTCCAGGTTGCCGACCACCAGCGGGTGGCGGACGGCCAGCGCCTCCCGGGCGGCGGGCGGCAGCCGGGCGAAGAAGGCGGCCACCTCGGCGGGGCGGGCGGTGCCCGGGTCGGGCAGCGGCAGGCCGAGGGTGGTGTCGGCGACCCACTCGGTGCTGCCGGGCGGCGGCCCGGGCACCGCCCGCTCGCCGCCGGCGGCCCAGCCGCCCACGCCCAGCGCCGCGACCAGTGCCAGCGCGGTGGCCGCCAGTGTGCGTCGGATTCGCTGCTTCCCCATGTTCGTTCCCTCCCGGGCCGTTCGGCTTCGACAGGAGGGGACGGTAGGAACCAGGTGGCCCCGCGGACGTCACACCGCGGGGCCAACTCCCGGGTGCTACCCGGGTATCAGGAGGTTCTCCCCCGGGGGAGAACCCCACCCCGGGCCGGGGGAGAGCCCCGGAGCGCTTCGGAGGCGCGCGTCATTGCCCGGGCGTCACCAGGCCGGACTCGTAGGCGAGCACCACCGCCTGGGCGCGGTCGCGCAGGTCCAGCTTGGCCAGGATCCGGCCGATGTGGGTCTTCACGGTCTGCTCGGCGAGGACCAGGCCGGCGGCGATCTCCTGGTTGGACAGGCCCCGGGCGATCAGCTCCAGCACCTCGGTCTCACGCGGCGTCAGGCCGTTGAGGCGCAGCTTCGGGTCCCGGCGCCGGGCCGGCCGGGTGCGGGCGAAGTCCTCGATCAGCCGGCGGGTCACCGAGGGCGCGAGCAGCGCCTCGCCGGCCGCCACCACCCGGACGGCGGCGATGAGGTCGGCCGGCGGCGCGTCCTTGAGCAGGAAGCCGCTGGCGCCGGCCCGCAGCGCCTCGTAGACGTAGTCGTCGACGTCGAAGGTGGTGAGCATCAGCACCTTGGGGCGGTGGGCGCCGGGCACGGCCGGGTCGAGCAGCCGCCGGGCGGCCTCCAGGCCGTCCATGACCGGCATCCGGACGTCCATCAGCACGACGTCCGGGTGGGTGCGGCCGGTCACCTCCAGGGCCTGGGCGCCGTCCGCCGCGTCCCCCACCACGTCGATGTCGCTCTGCGCCCCCAGCAGGGCGGCGAATCCGGCCCGTACCATCGCCTGGTCGTCGACGATGATCACGCGGATGGTCATACGGTGCTCTCCCCGGGGGCGTTCTACGGTCCGGCCGGCGTCCCGTCCGGATCGGGGGACGCGGTGCCGTTCGGCCGGCTGTCCTGCGACCGAGTATCCGTCAGACCGGTGACGGGCAGCACGGCGGCCACCCGGAAGCCGCCGTCCGCCAGCGGGCCGGTGTCCAGTTGCCCGCCCAGCAGCCGGACCCGTTCCCGCATGCCGACCAGCCCGTGGCCGGTGCCCTCGGCCGAGCCCTCCAGCGACTCGCTGCGCTCGGGCGGGGCCGCGTTGACCACGGTGACCAGCAGGGACTCCCCGGTCGCGGTCAGCGAGACCCAGGCCCTGGCGCCCGGGGCGTGCCGGACCACATTGGCCAGCGCCTCCTGGACGATCCGGTGGACGGAGAGGCCGACGGCCGGGGGCAGCGCGTCGTCCGTCAGCTCCGGGTCGAGGGCGAGTTCGGCCGCCACCCCGGCCCGGCGCACCGTGTCGACGAGCTGGGCCAGCTGGCCGATCCCCGGCTGGGGCGCCGTCTCGGCACCGGAGTCCTCGCTGCGCAGCACGCCGAGCAGCCGCCGCATCTCGGTCAGCGACTCGCGGGCCGTCCCGGCGATCGCGGTGAACTCCTCCGCCGCCTCGTCCGGGACCCCGGCGATCCGGTACGGCGCGCTGGCCGCCTGCACGGCGATCACCGACATGTGGTGGGCGACCACGTCGTGCAGCTCGCGGGCGATCCGGGCGCGCTCCTCCAGCAGGGTGCGGCGCTCGCGCTCGGCCTCGCTGATGTGCTCCTGCTCGGCGAGCCGCCGGGCGGCCTCGGCGCGTTCGCGCAGCGCCCCGCCGAGCACCAGGACGGCGCCGGACAGGGCGGTGGCGAGCAGGCTGTTGTCCCCGCCGAAGCGGTCGGTGAAGCCCAGCAGGGACATCGCCAGGCTGACCGCCGCGGTCGTCAGCCAGACCGCGACCAGGGTCCGCCGGGGCTCGCGCAGGGCCAGCGGCAGCATCAGGAAGAGGTAGCCGATCAGGACCGGCGGCGGCCACGGCCAGGGGCCGGTGGGGCCGGTGCCGACGGTGAGGACCGCCAGCGCGGTCAGCAGGTCGGCGCCGCCGATCATCCACCAGGCGGGCAGCGGCCGGGTCAGGGCGAGCAGCAGCGGCACCGTCTGGGCGACCGAGAGGGCGGCGGCCAGGCCGACGGAGATCCCGTAGTCGCTGCTGAGCACATTGATCCCGCTGGGCAGCAGCGAGGCGATCGCGGCCACGGCGGCGAGGTAGGGGAGGCGGCGGACCCAGGGGCGCGGGGACTGGCCCAGCAGCGGGGTGTGGTCCGCGGCGGGGCGGGTCAGCGGGGCGAGCAGCGCGCGCACCGGACCGGCCGGGGCGGGCCCGGCGAACGGCTTGATCATCCGGTCAGCCTAGGGCGGGCGGGGGCCGCCGGCGTCCCCCCGGGGTGCCGGGTCCCGGGTAGTACTCCGGTAGGGGGCGGGCGATGTGCGCGCTAGGAGCGCCAGTCGCCGACCAGGGCGGGGCCGAGCTGGTCCAGGTGGCGGTCGATCAGCGCGACCATGCCCTCCGGCCCGATGTCCTCCTGGTCGCAGGTCCAGGACAGGTGGGCGGCGCGCAGCACGGCGCCGAACGCGGCCGCGAGGACGGCGGGCCGCAGGTCCTCGGCCGGGTCGAGGCCCTCGCGCTCGGCGAGCACCTGGATCACCACGCGCTCCTGCTCGGCGACCCGGCGCAGGTGGGCGGCGAGCAGGGTCGGGGTGTCCTCGATCATCCGGATGAGCTCCAGCGCGGCGTTCACCGAGCACGGTCCGGTGGGGTGGGCGGAGCCGCGCTCGCGCCAGGAGCCGACGATCGCGGCCCGCAGCGCCCGGAGCGGGCCCTCCTCGGCGGGGCGGGCCCGCAGCAGCTCGATGAAGTGGTCCTCGGCCTCGGCGAGGACGGCGAGGGCGACCTCGTCCTTGTTGGCGAAGTAGCGGAAGAAGGTGCGCTGCGAGACGTCGACCGCGGAGGCGATCTCGTCGACGGTGGTGCTGGCGAAGCCCTGCCCGAGGAAGAGCCGGTGCGCGGCCTCGATGAGGGCGTCCCGGGTGCGCTGCTTCTTCCGCGCGCGCAGCCCGGGCTCCGGAGAGGCGGCGGGAGGGGCGGACCGAGCGGCCATGGCGGGCGCCTTCCGGAGGGTGATGGGGCTGGTGTTCCGGAGGCTACTGTAGCCCTCTGACAAATGGCAGACAGCAGCAGAAGGCAGTGTTTGCCGAATGTCAGTGGCTGACATAATCTGCCGGAGTGGCGCCCGTCGGGCCGGGTACTCGTGGGGACGGGTGGGCCGGGGCGCCACGACCACGTCCGCCCGCAGCCAGCCCCGGAGGGCCCAGATGAGTCAGTCCCTCACCAAGAGCGCCGAGGCGGACACGCCGCCGTCCGGCACTTCGCCGGGTGGGAGGAGCCTCCAGGGACACCCCTGGCTGACCCTGCTCACCGTCGCCGTCGGCGTGATGATGGTCGCCCTGGACGGCACGATCGTCGCCATCGCCAACCCGGTGATCCAGGCCGACCTCAAGGCCGCGCCCTCCGAGATCCAGTGGGTGACCAGCGGCTACCTGCTGGCCCTCGCGGTCTTCCTGATCACGGCCGGCAAGATCGGCGACCGGTTCGGCCACAAGAGCACCTTCCTGGTCGGCGCGGTCGGCTTCGCCGCCACCTCGGCCGCGATCGGCTTCGCCGGCAACATCCAGACCGTGATCGCCTGCCGGGTGCTGCAGGGCCTGTTCGGCGCGCTGCTCCAGCCGGCCGCGCTCGGCCTGCTGCGCGGGGCCTTCCCGGCCGAGAAGCTCAACATGGCGATCGGCATCTGGGGCGGCGTGATCGGCGCCTCCACCGCGGCCGGCCCGATCGTCGGCGGCCTGCTGGTCGAGCACGTCAACTGGGAGTCGGTGTTCTTCATCAACATCCCGGTCGGCCTGCTGGCGCTGGGCCTCGGCCTGTGGATCCTCAAGGACGTGCGGGCCGAGAACGCCGCCAAGTCCTTCGACATCCCGGGCATCGTGCTGCTCTCGGTGGCGATGTTCGCGCTGGTCTTCGGCATCATCAAGGCCCCCGAGTGGGGCTGGGGCGACGCCTCCACGCTGCTCCTGCTGGGCGGCGCGGTGGTGCTGATGGTGCTCTTCGCGCTCTGGCAGGGCAAGGCCCGCGAGCCGCTGATCCCGCTCGCGCTGTTCCGCTCGGTGCCGCTGTCGGCGGGCGTGCTGCTGATGGCCCTGATGGCCTTCGCCTTCTTCGGCGCGATCTTCTTCGTGACCTTCTACCTGCAGAACGTGCACGGTATGACGCCGGTCCAGGCGGGCGTCCACCTGCTGCCGATGACCGGCATGATGATCGTCGGCTCGCCGGTGGCCGGCATCGCGATCGGCAAGCTCGGCCCGCGGATCCCGATCGTGGCCGGCATGCTGATCACCACCGTCGCGATGTTCGGCATGTCCACCCTGGACTCCGGCTCGGGCAACGGCGCGATGGCGCTCTGGTTCGTCCTGATGGGCCTGGGCATCAGCCCGGTCATGGTCGGCGCCACCGAGGTCATCGTCGGCAACGCGCCGATGGAGCTGTCCGGCGTCGCCGGCGGCCTCCAGCAGTCCGCGATGCAGGTCGGCGGCAGCCTCGGCACCGCCGTGCTGGGCGCGCTGATGGCCGCCAAGGTCACCGACGTGCTGCCCGGCAACTGGGCGAAGGCCGGGCTGCCCCCGGTCGAGCCGTCCCAGAGCGAGGGCCTCAACCAGGCCGCCCAGCTCGGCATCGCCCCGCCCGCCCCGGCCGGGACCCCGCAGCAGGCGGTCGACGCGATGGCCGGCGCCGTCCACGACTCCTTCGTCAGCGGCATGTCGCTGGCCTTCGCGGTCGCCTCGGTGGTCGCCTTCGCCGCCGCCGTGCT
>NZ_JAIY01000007.1:295191-295572 GCF_000710405.2 Kitasatospora sp. MBT66
GCCCCGGCCCCGGACCGTTCCCACGGTCCGGGGCCGGTGTGCTGCCGCGGCCCCGAGGGGTCGCGGCGGCGCGGCGTCAGGAGGTGGGGCAGTCCAGCGAGGGGTCGGTCTCGGCGGCGGCCCAGCAGGCCTCGGCCCGCTGCCAGTACTCCTCCTCGGAGAGGGCGGCGGACGGGCTCGGCGCGGGCAGCACCTGGGTGGGGCCGAAATGGCCGCCCCCGCCCCCACCACTGCCGGTGGTCGGCGGGGCGGTCGGGGTCCGGGTCGGGCCGGGGGCCGCGGTGGTGGTCCCGGCGGTCGGCGGGGCTGCCGGTGCGGTGGGCCCGGTGGACGGCGCGGGAGGTCCGGCCGGCGCGGTGGGCGGGAGTGTCGCCCCGGACC
>NZ_JAIY01000007.1:295874-306235 GCF_000710405.2 Kitasatospora sp. MBT66
CGGCACCGGCACCAGTCCGGCCACGGCCCGGTCCGAGGCGGCCGGCAGGGCCACCGACGGCCCGCCGATCTCCTCCGGAGCGGGCAGCAGCTGGGACAGCAGGGCGCCGGTCGTCACCCCGACCAGCAACGCCAGGGGGAAGGCCCCCGTCCTCGGTGCGCGCACGGTACCCGGCCCCCCTCCCCTCGCCCCCCTCGGGACACCTTAAGGGTGACTCTCGGGAAGGTTAAGAGGCAGCCGGAGCGCGCCGGGAAACGGCGAGGGGCCGGTCCCCCCGCACACGGCGGGGGGACCGGCCCCTCAGGGGATCAGCGGGGCGCTCAGGCCTCGCCGCCCGCGGCGCCCGGGTCGGCCGCCGCCACGTCGAGCAGCTGGTAGCGGTCGATCGCGTCCTTCAGCGCGCTGCGGTCGACCTTGCCCTGCTTGGCGAGCTCGGTGAGCACGCTCAGCACGACCGACTGCGCGTCGATGTGGAAGAAGCGACGGGCCGCACCGCGGGTGTCGGCGAAGCCGAAGCCGTCGGCACCCAGCGACTGGTACTGGCCCGGCACCCAGCGGGAGATCTGGTCCGGCACCGCGCGCATCCAGTCGGACACGGCGACGAACGGGCCCTCGGCGCCCTGGAGCTTGCTGGTCACGTACGGGACGCGCTGCGGCTCCTCGGGGTGCAGCAGGTTGAACTCCTCGGCCTCCACCGCGTCGCGGCGCAGCTCGTTCCAGGAGGTCGCGGACCAGACGTCGGCCTTGACGTTCCACTCCTCGGCGAGGATCCGCTGGGCCTCCAGGGCCCACGGCACAGCCACGCCGGAGGCGAGGATCTGGGCCGGGATCTGGCCGGCGGTGCCGGGGGCGTACCGGTGCAGACCCTTGAGGATGCCCTCGACGTCCACGTTCTCCGGCTCGGCCGGCATCTTGATCGGCTCGTTGTAGACGGTCATGTAGTAGAACACGTCCTCGCCGTGCGGGTGCTCGGCGCTGGAGCCGTACATCCGGCGCAGACCGTCCTGCACGATGTGCGCGATCTCGAAGCCGTACGCCGGGTCGTACGCGACGACGCCGGGGTTGGTCGAGGCCAGCAGGTGCGAGTGGCCGTCGGCGTGCTGCAGGCCCTCACCGGTCAGCGTGGTGCGGCCGGCGGTGGCGCCGATCACGAAGCCGCGGGCCAGCTGGTCGGCCATCTGCCAGAACTGGTCGCCGGTGCGCTGGAACCCGAACATCGAGTAGAAGACGTAGACCGGGATCAGCGGCTCGCCGTGGGTGGCGTAGGACGAGCCGGCGGCGATCAGCGAGGCGGTACAACCCGCCTCGGAGATGCCGTCGTGCAGCATCTGGCCGGTCGGCGACTCCTTGTAGGCCAGCAGCAGGTCGCGGTCGACCGACTCGTAGGTCTGGCCCAGCGGGTTGTAGATCTTCGCCGACGGGAACAGCGAGTCCATGCCGAAGGTGCGGTACTCGTCGGGCGCGATCGGCACGAAGCGGTTGCCGATGCCCTTGTCCCGCATGAGGTCCTTGAGCACCCGGACGAACGCCATGGTGGTGGCGATGGTCTGGTTGCCGGAGCCCTTCTTGACCGCCTTGTACGCGTCGTCGCCCGGGAGCTCCAGCTGCCTCGGCCGCACCTTGCGGGTCGGCACGTAGCCGCCCAGCTCCTTGCGGCGGTCGTGCATGTACTGGATCTCCTCCGAGTCCTTGCCCGGGTGGTAGTAGGGCGGGTAGCCCTCGTCCAGCTGCTTGTCCGTGATCGGCAGGTGCAGCCGGTCGCGGAAGCGCTTGAGGTCCTCGACCGTCAGCTTCTTCATCTGGTGGGTCGCGTTGCGGCCCTCGAAGTTGGGGCCCAGCGTCCAGCCCTTGACGGTCTGGGCGAGGATGACGGTCGGCTGGCCCTTGTGCTCGCGGGCCGCCTTGTACGCCGCGTAGACCTTGGCGTGGTCGTGGCCGCCGCGACCCAGGTGCTGGATCTGCTGGTCGGTCATGTTCTCGACCATCTTGCGCAGCCGCAGGTCGCCGCCGAAGAAGTTGTCCCGGATGTACGCGCCGGACTCGGTGGCGTAGGTCTGGAACTGGCCGTCCACCGTGGTGTTCAGCTTGTTCACCAGGACGCCGTCGCGGTCCTGGGCGAGCAGCGGGTCCCAGCTGCGGTCCCAGACCAGCTTGATGACGTTCCAGCCGGCGCCGCGGAACTGCGACTCCAGCTCCTGGATGATCTTGCCGTTGCCGCGGACCGGGCCGTCGAGGCGCTGCAGGTTGCAGTTGACCACGAAGGTGAGGTTGTCCAGGCCCTCGCGGGCGGCCAGGGACAGCTGGCCGAGCGACTCGGGCTCGTCCATCTCGCCGTCGCCGAGGAAGGCGTAGACGTGCGAGTCGGAGGTGTCCTTGATGCCCCGGTGCTCCAGGTAGCGGTTCATCCGGGCCTGGTAGATCGCGCCGAGCGGGCCGAGGCCCATCGAGACGGTCGGGAACTCCCAGAAGTCCGGCATCAGCCGCGGGTGCGGGTAGCTGGAGAGGCCGTAGGGGGCCTTCGACTTCTCCTGGCGGAAGGCGTCGAGCTGCTGCTCGGTGAGCCGGTCCAGCAGGAAGGCCCGGGCGTAGATGCCGGGGGAGGCGTGACCCTGGAAGAAGATCTGGTCGCCGGACTCGCCCTCGGCGTCCTTGCCCCGGAAGAAGTAGTTGAAGCCGACGTCGTAGAGCGACGCGGAGGAGGCGAAGGTGGCGATGTGCCCACCAACCCCGATGCCCGGGCGCTGCGCCCGGGAGACCATCACCGCGGCGTTCCAGCGGGTCGCGTTCAGGATCTTGCGCTCGATCTCCTCGTTACCGGGGAAGAACGGCTCGTCCTTGGTGGCGATGGTGTTGACGTAGTCCGTGCTGCGCATCTCGGGCACGGCGACACGCTTCTCGCGGGCGCGCTCGATCAGCCGCAGCATCAGGTAACGGGCACGCTCACGCCCCCGCTCGTCGATGGCCGCATCGAGCGACTCCAGCCATTCCGCGGTCTCCTCGGGATCGAAGTCCGGGACCTGACTCGGAAGGCCGCCAATGATGATCGGGTTGCGATCGGATCCGGAAGCCACGCTGTTCCTTCACTGTCGGTCGAAACTGAGGTGTGTCGCGCCGCCTCCATCGTGCTACCGCGCTCGGAGATCCGTCATCTCTACCGATCGGTAACCGTTCCGCCCAACAGAAGGAACGGTCTGGCGATGTGCGGTTCGGACAGCGTCGTCCGTGCCGCACACCCCCGGGTGTTACGAACAGAGGTGGTCCGACCTGGTTTCCCGCCCGTCCGATGGCGGACGGCCGGGGTGAGGGCCAACAGGAGACTCTACGCCCGCGCACGCGCGGACCCGAATGCTGTTCGCATCTCGGGCGTGCGTACGGCCTGTGGACCGGGACCTCCCGAAGCATCCTTGTCTTGTGCAGAGAAGGGCAAATCGGTGTGATTCCCGACACGTCGCCCGGCGTGTTCCCGTGCGACACGTCAACCTTTGGAGGGGATCGGGGGTCGGGTACTTGCGCGAACCGCCGCGCCCGTGTGGACTACGGCCACAGCCTCGGCATGGATGCCGGGCCGAATACTGGAGGTTATTCCCGTGAGCGCGACCGCGGACCCCGCGGACAAGTCCAACCCGGCAGCCCGTCTCGGCTTCGACGAGGGCCAGATCATCCAGGAGCTGGGGTACGACGAAGACAGTGACCAGGACCTCCGCGAGGGCATCGAGGAGATCACCGGGACCGATCTTGTCGACGAGGACTACGACGACGTCGCAGACGCCGTCCTGCTGTGGCACCGCGACGACGACGGAGACCTCACCGACTCCCTCGTCGACGCCCTGGAATACCTGGCGGAGGGCGGCCTGATCTGGCTGCTGACGCCCAAGACCGGCCGTGACGGCCACATCGAGGCCTCGGACATCGCCGATGCCGCGAAGACCGCGGGCCTCTCCCAGACCAGCTCGATCGCGATCGCCAAGGACTGGGCCGCGACCCGCCTGGCGACCAAGTCGACGGCCAAGCCGGCCAAGCGCTGAGTCCTGCCTGACGGCCTCGCCGGAGTCTCCCTCCGGCGGGGCCCGGTCCGTTTTCCCCGGTTCTCCCCGGTGCCCCCGGACGGCCGCCCGGGGGACCGGAACCCGATCGGCCGGGGCGCCGGAACCCGGACGGCCGAACCGTTCGCCCAGGGCGAAAGCGGTGGCCCCGGACGGCGCAGCCCTCACCCGTCCGGCTCAACCGGCCTCGGCGAATGCGAGGATGGCGCACGCCGCGTCACCCGCGCGGCCCAGTCGCGTCGAGTGGGAAAGGTCACCGCATGGCCATCGAGATCGGCACCGAGGCTCCGGACTTCGAGCTCAAGAACCAGCACGGCGAGCTGGTCAGGCTCTCCGACTTCCGGGGTGACAAGAACGTCGTCGTGGTCTTCTACCCGTTCGCGTTCACCGGTGTCTGCACCGGCGAGGTCTGCGCGATCCAGAAGGAGCTGCCGCGCCTGCAGAACGACGAGGTCCAGGTGCTGGGCGTGTCCAACGACTCGCCGTTCAGCCAGCGGATCTTCGCCGAGCAGGAGGGCCTGGACTTCCCGCTGCTCTCCGACTTCTGGCCGCACGGCGAGGTCTCCCGCGCCTACGGCGTCTTCGACGAGACGAAGGGCTGCTCGGTCCGCGGCACCTTCGTGATCGACAAGGCCGGCGTGGTCCGCTGGAGCGTCGTGAACGGCCTGCCGGACGCCCGTGACGAGCAGGAGTACCTGGCGGCCCTCGGCGCGCTCTGAGCCGTCCGGGGCACCCGGGACGCACGGTTCCCGGCCTGCTCGGGGGCGTCCCGGGCGCCGGGTCCGGGCGGTTCCCCGGCGCGGACGGGAACCCCGCACTACGATCGGTCCGTTGGCTGGTCAGAGGCTCGGGCGGTTCGCCGCCGGGCTTCGGACCGCACCACGGGGGCACCGAGGAGTGCCTCCCGAATCTTGGAGGACAAGTGGGTGTCAGCCTGAGCAAGGGCGGCAATGTCTCGCTCACCAAGGAGGCCCCGGGCCTGACCGCCGTACTGGTCGGCCTCGGCTGGGACGTCCGTACCACCACGGGCACGGACTTCGACCTGGACGCCAGCGCTCTGCTCTGCAACGACCAGGGCAAGGTCGGCGCGGACGGCAACTTCGTCTTCTTCAACAACCTGAAGAGCCCGGACGGCTCGGTCGAGCACACCGGTGACAACCTCACCGGTGAGGGCGAGGGCGACGACGAGGCGATCAAGGTCAACCTGGCGACCGTGCCGGCCGACGTGCAGAAGATCGTCTTCCCGGTGTCGATCTACGACGCCGAGAACCGCTCGCAGAACTTCGGCCAGGTCCGCAACGCGTTCATCCGCGTGGTGAACCAGGCGGACAACAAGGAGCTGGCCCGGTACGACCTCACCGAGGACGCCTCCACCGAGACGGCCATGGTCTTCGGTGAGCTGTACCGCAACGGCGCCGAGTGGAAGTTCCGCGCGATCGGCCAGGGCTACGCCTCCGGCCTGCGCGGCATCGCCCAGGACTTCGGCGTCAACGTCTGAGTCGGGGCGGGGCCGGTGACGGCCCGGTGGTGAACCACGGCCGGGGCGGCCGCGGACGCGAGAGCGTCGGCGGCCGCCCCGGCCGTTCGCCTTGTGTCGGCGCGGGGTTTGCCGTGCCCGGGCTACGACCTGCTCGGCGGCACTGGAAGGATGGGAGTTCAGGAAAGTTCAGCCGGCCCGGAGGGGCCGGCCGGGGTCGCGGGGGAATAGACCTGAGATGCGCCCCGGGAGGCAAGGGAGGAAGGACCGCCAATGAGTGTCACGCTCGCCAAGGGTGGCAATGTCTCGCTCACCAAGGCCGCGCCGAATCTGACGCAGGTGCAGATCGGTCTCGGCTGGGACGCCCGGTCGACGACCGGCGCGCCCTTCGACCTGGACGCGAGCGCGCTGCTGTGCTCCAGCGGCCGGGTGCTGGGTGACGAGTACTTCGTCTTCTACAACAACCTCAAGAGCCCCGAGGGCTCGGTCGAGCACACCGGCGACAACCTCACCGGCGACGGCGACGGGGACGACGAGGTCGTCCTGGTCAACCTGGACCTGGTGCCGCCGCAGGTCGACAAGGTGGTCTTCCCGGTGTCGATCTACGACGCCGAGAACCGGGGGCAGAACTTCGGCCAGGTCCGCAACGCCTACATCCGGGTGGTCAACTCGGTGGACGGTCAGGAGATCGCCCGCTACGACCTCACCGAGGACGCGTCCAGCGAGACCGCGATGATCTTCGGCGAGCTGTACCGCTACGCCGGCGAGTGGAAGTTCCGCGCGGTGGGCCAGGGTTATGCCTCGGGCCTGCGGGGCATTGCCCTCGATTTCGGCGTAAACGTACAGTAAAGGCCCTCATCGCTGTGATCGTTCCGTTCGGCGCGCACGCGCGTCCGGACGCAATCCCGGCGAACGTCGACCTCGTCGACGCCATGAACCCGAAAGGTAACCAAGTCCCGTGTTCCTCCGCACATTCGGCTGGTCATTCGCGATCACCATTCTCGGGCTGATCGCCGCCGGCCTGCTCTGGGGAGCCGAGGGATTCGGCATCGTGCTGATCCTCTCCATCCTGGAGATCTCCCTCTCGTTCGACAACGCGGTGGTCAACGCCACGGTGTTGAAGCGGATGAACCCGTACTGGCAGAAGATCTTCCTCACCGTCGGCGTGCTGATCGCCGTGTTCGGTATGCGGCTGATCTTCCCGCTGCTGGTCGTCGGCCTCACCGCGCACCTCAACCCGGCCACGGTCGTCGACCTCGCCCTGCACAGCGACAAGACCTACGAGGGCCTCACCTACGGCCAGTACCTGGAAGCGGCCAACCCGGCCATCGCGGCCTTCGGCGGCGTCTTCCTGCTGATGATCTTCCTCGACTTCATCTTCGAGGAGAAGGACTACAACTGGCTGGCCTGGATCGAGCGCCCGCTCGAGAAGGTCGGCAAGCTGGAGGCCTTCTCCACCGTCGTCGCCCTGGTCACCCTGCTGCTGGCGGCCAACTTCTTCGCCGCCGACCACGCCGAGACGGTCCTGCTCGCCGGTGTGCTCGGCCTGATCACCTACCTCTCGGTGAACGGCCTCTCCTCGGTCTTCGAGGCGGGCCTGGAGGAGGAGGCCGAGAAGGAGGAGGCGCAGGAGAAGACCGGCAAGTCCATCGTGCAGGTGGGCGGCAAGGCCGCGTTCTTCCTCTTCATGTACCTCGAGGTGCTGGACGCCTCGTTCTCCTTCGACGGCGTCGTCGGCGCGTTCGCCATCTCCAGCGACATCTTCCAGATCACCCTGGGCCTCGGCATCGGCGCGATGTACATCCGCTCGCTGACCGTCTTCCTGGTCCGCAAGGGCACCCTGGACGACTACGTCTACCTGGAGCACGGCGCGCACTACGCGATCGGCGCGCTCGCGGTGATCCTGCTGGTCGGCATCGAGTACCACATCCCGGAGATCGTCACCGGCCTGATCGGTGTCGCCTTCATCGGCCTCGCGCTCGGCTCCTCGGTCCTGCGCAACCGCCGGGAGGCCGCCGACGGCGGCGGCGACGGGGACCGGGAACTGGTGGGCAGCGACAGCTAGAGCTGTTCTGCCGGTTCCGCCGGTCCGCCGGGTCCTGCCGGTCTTGCCGGTCTTGCCGGTCCTCCCGGCCTTCCCGGTGAACGCCGAACGGCCGTTCCTCCCGAGTGGGGAACGGCCGTTCGGCGTTCTGCGTGGGTGCCGCTGCTCAGCCGAGCTGCTGCTCGATGGCGCGCAGCTTGCGCTCCAGGGAGTCGAGCTTGGGCATCGACAGGGTGTCGTCGTCCGGCGTCAGGTCCACCGTCGAGCGGTAGGCGGAGGAGGACGACGAGGCCGAGGTCGAGGTCGTCGAGGACGAGAGCGACGACGAGGACGAGAGCGACGAGGAGAACGAGGCGGAGGACGAGCCGGAGGCCGACTCGGAGCCGCGCGAGCGGCGGGTCTCCAGGGCGCTCAGCGGCGCGGAGTCCAGCAGCGAGCCGGAGGTGCGGGAGGAGAAGGCGTCCACCTCAACGGCTAGGGCAGGCTCCGTAGCGGTCGGGCCGTCTCCGGCAGCGGCGAGGGCGGGCACCTGGCGGCCGGCGCGGTTGCGGGACAGCATGCCGCCCGACTGACGGGAGATCGCCTTCAGCTCGGCGCGCTCGCGGCGGTCGGCGCTGCGGGCTCGCACCTTGGCGTCCAGCTTCGCCTGACGCTCCTCGCGCACCTCGTCGACGGCCTCGTCCAGGCTGCGGACGTTCTCCAGCAGCATCAGCGACCAGGCGGCGTAGGTCTCGCGGGGCGCGCGCAGCCAGCGGACGATACGGATCTGCGGCAGCGGGCGCGGGACGAGGCCCTGCTCGCGCAGCGCGGCCTTGCGGGTCTGCTTCAGCGCGCGGTCGAACAGGATCGCGGCCGAGATCGACATGCCGGAGAAGAACTCGGGGGCGCCGTCGTGGGACATGCCGCGCGGGGCGTGCACCCAGTTGAACCAGGCCGAGGCGACCGCGAACACCCAGACCAGCAGGCGGGAGCCGAGGGCCGCGTCACCGTGGCTGGCCTCGCGGACGGCGAGCACCGAGCAGAACATCGCGGCGCCGTCCAGGCCGAACGGGACCAGGTACTCCCAGCCGTTCGAGAGGCCGAGGTTCTCCTTGCCGAAGCCGACCAGGCCGTGGAAGGACAGCGCGGCCGCGACGCCGGCGCAGCAGAACAGCAGGACGTAGGAGGAGATCCCGTAGACCATCTCCTTGCGTCGGCGGCGTTCCTCGCTGCGCTCCCAGGAGTCGCTCGATTCGTCCTTCCGGTTGTTGTTCTTGAAGCGCAGCGTCGCCACCAGGATGGCGGTGAACAGCAGGGCTACACCGCCGATGACGGTCCAGACCAGCTGTATGGAGGTCAGGTTCATTGCGGGTCGGGCCTCGGGTTTCCGCAGGGGACAAAGGTCTCAAGTGCGACACGATGATCAGGATCCGTCCCCGGGACCGGGCCTGACGAAGCGTCGTCGTCGGACGGGTGCGCCGACGCGCCCGGGCGGGCGGGCGGGACACCTGTGCGGCTAGACGATATCGCGTCCGAAGTGGCCGCATGGTACGGGAGGTGAGCTTCGCCCCGCCAATCGACCCGCCGGTGTCCGGCCGGTGTCCGGCGGGCGGCGGCGGGTAGGGGACTTCGGGTACCCGCGGGCGGGCTGATGCCCGATCATGGAGCGGCGGACCGTCAGAACGGCTGGCGCGGCTGGGGGAGGACGGCATGGCCTCGATTTGGGAGTACCTGCGCGGAGAACGGAACGCCCTCGACACGGGTGGCCAGTTCAAGGTCACCCTGACCAAGTCCTCGCCGCACCACGCGATCACCGGTGCGGCGGCGACCACCGGCTACCTCTACGTCAATCTGCACTGGACCACCCGGATAGGAGCCCCGAGGACGAGCACCAGGGACTCCCTGCGGCGGGTGTTCAGCCCGCGGATCCTCAGCCCGATGGAGCCGGACGCCAGCCAGAACGCCCAGGTCAACGTGGACCTCGACCTGGCCTGCATGTACGAGCTGACCGACGGCAAGCGGGGCGTGGTGCAGCCGCTGGGCGGCTTCTTCGGCGACCTCCAGCACCCGCCGTACATCAAGCTCAGCGGCGACGACCAGTACGGGGCGCCGTCCGGCGAGACGATGTACGTCAACCTGGAGAAGAAGGACCAGTTCAAGCGGCTGCTGATCTTCGTGTACATCTACGACGGCACGCCGGCCTTCGAACAGACCAACGCGGTGGTGACGATCGTGCCGCAGTCCGGGCCGCGGATCGAGGTCCATCTGGAGGAACGGGCGTCGGCCGCCCGGTCCTGTGCGGTGGTGCTGATCGAGAACACCGGTGACAACACGCTCACGGTGCGGCGCGAGGTGCGGTACGTGAACGGGTTCCAGGCGGACATCGACCGGCTGTACGGCTTCGGGATGCAGTGGCAGCGCGGGTACAAGACGGAGTGAGGCCGGGACGGGGGCTCGGGGCGGTGCCCCGGTGCCCCGACGCCTCGGGGTGGGCGGGCTCAGCGCGGCTGGAACTGAGGGCCCTGCGGGGGAAGCGCGAACTCCTCGGCGGGCGGGGCCGGCTGCTGCGGGACGGGCGGCTGGGCCTGGGCCTGGGGCGCCTGCTGGCTCTGCTGGGCCTGCTGCGGTGACTGCGGCGCGGTGTTCGGCGGCGGGTAGCCGTAGCCCGGCTGCTGCTGGGGCGGGTACCCGTAGCCGGGAGCGGGCGCCGGGGGCTGCTGGGGGTAGCCGTAGCCCGAGCGCGGGGCGGGCGGCGGGTAGCCGTAGCCGCCCTGCTGCGGGGCCTGCTGCGATGCCTGCGGCGCGGTGTTCGGCGGCG
>NZ_JAIY01000007.1:306616-340378 GCF_000710405.2 Kitasatospora sp. MBT66
GCGGAACTTCCAGGCGCCGGCCCGGCGGTACAGCTCGCCCGCGACCAGCGCCGTCACCTCGTCCCCGTCGGCCATCGCGAACTCGGCCAGCGCGGGCACGCCGTCCCCGGCGGCGGCGTCGAACAGCAGCAGGCGCAGCCCGCTCACCGCCCGGAACGTGCCGCCCTCGGAGGAGCCGGCCAGCACCACCCGGTCCACGTCGGCCGGCAGCTTGGCGAGCTCGGCCTCGACGGTGTCGGTGATCTCGCCGCCGTCGGCGGTCTGCTGCTTGGGAAGGTGGCGCACCAGGCCGGACGGGTGCCGAGGCTGGTTGTAGAAGACGAAGTCGGCGTCCGAGCGGACCTTGCCGCCCGCGCCGAGCAGCAGCGCGGAGGCGTCCACGTCCGGCGCACCGGGCGTGGCGCTCCAGCGCAGCACGGCGCGGACAGCCGCCACCGGCAGTGCGATGTTGGCGCCCTTGGCCATCACGTGCGTCATAGCCGACCATCCTGCCTGTTCGCCACCCCTTCGGACAACGTGACCGGAGTAGGCGTTGTGGGGGGACTTTGCCAACGCTTGCGCTTTGTGAAGTGGAAGGTAACCTTCCGAGAATTCGATGTTTCGGAACCCTCCACGACCCGGCACCGTCCGTACGATGGGCGGGCGGGGGGCTCCGTGCCGGACAACGGTGACCGGACGGGGCCGGACCGGGAACCACCACGGCCGTCGAGCCGGTTGAACCGGGTGCTGGACCGGGTGTCGCCGCCGTCCCTCCCCGTCCTTCCCCGCCTCCGCCGGACCGGCGGCCGAACCTCCTGAGGAGAGCACCTTGCGCCACTTCGGCCACCTCGCGGACGACGTCCGCGACCGGCTCTTTCTCAGCGCTCCCGGGGAGTTCACCGCCGACAGCGCGGCGGCCGTGCTCGCCACCGCGCTGGGCGCCACGCTCTACAGCCCGGCCACCCGCGCCACCCTGCGCACGGACATCCGCAAGCAGGCCGCGCAGGGCGTCGTCTCGATGGTGCTCTGCCTGGAGGACGCCATCGCCGACCACGAGGTCCCGGACGCCGAGGCCAACCTGGTGGCCCGGCTCGGCGAGCTCTGGGCGGAGGTCACGGAGAGTACCCGCTCCGGCGTCACGGAGGGTGCCGGGCCCGTTGTGACGGAGGGTGTCGACCCGGGCGGGATCTCCACCGATTGCACACAGGATCTTCCCCTTCTCTTCGTGAGGGTGCGGACCCCGGCGCAGCTGACCGACCTCGCCGGCCGGCTCGGACCCGCGATCGGACTGCTCACCGGCTTCGTCCTGCCGAAGTTCACCGAGGACACCGGCGGCGACTTCCTGGAGGCGCTCGCCGCCGCCGAGGCCGCCACCGGGCGCCGGCTGTTCGCGATGCCCGTCCTGGAATCGCCCGAGCTCGCCCACCTGGAGACCCGCCGCGACCAGCTCTTCGGCATAGCCAGGCTGCTCGACAAGCACCGCGAGCGGGTCCTCGCCGTCCGCCTCGGCGTCACCGACCTCTGCTCCGCGTACGGCCTGCGCCGCTCGCCCGACCTGACCGCGTACGACGTGGCGCTGGTCGCCTCGGTGATCGGCGACGTGGTGAACGTGCTCGGCCGCGCCGACGGCACCGGGTTCACCGTCACCGGCCCGGTCTGGGAGTACTTCCCGGTCCAGGAGCGGATGTTCAAGCCGCAGCTGCGCCGCACCCCGTTCGCGGAGGCCGAGCCCTCGCGCGAGGCCGTCCGCCGGCGGATCATCGAGCACGACCTGGACGGGCTCATCCGCGAGATAGAACTCGACCGCGCCAACGGCCTGTTGGGCAAGACCTGCATCCACCCCAGCCATGTGCCCGCCGTCCACGCGCTCTCCGTCGTCACGCACGAGGAGTACAGCGACGCCCATGACATCCTCCAGCAGGAGCGCGGCGGGGGCGGGGTGCTGCGCTCGGCGTACACCAACAAGATGAACGAGGCGAAGCCCCACCGGGCCTGGGCGGAGCGGGTGTTGCTGCGCGCCGAGGTGTTCGGGGTGGCCCGGGAGGACGTCAGCTTCGCGGAGCTGCTCTCGGCCTGCCTCTGCCGCTGAGCCGCCCGGCCGGCCCGGGGCCGGCCCGTCAGACCTTGCCCACCGCGGCACCACCGCGGCACCACCGCGGCGCCACCGCACCGCACCGCACAGACCGAAGACAGGACCCGTAGTGACAGCAGCGCAGCAGGACCGGACCACTGGAGCCGACGGGACGGACGGGGTCGGCGGGCCCCTCGGGGCGAGCGCCGAGGGACCCGCGGGAGCGGGGGAGTGGACCGGACGCTGGGTGGCCGAGCGGGCGGGCGTCGCGCTGACCGGCTCCGAGCGCCTCCCCGAGCTGGTCGGCCTCGCCCTGCGGGAGAACCGCAAGCGGGCCCACCTGCTGGTCTCCACCGTGCTCGGCAAGCACGTCCCGCAGCGGCCCGCGGTGGTGCACGGCGCCGGCCTGGAGCTCGGCCGCCGGGTCCGCGACCTGCTGGCGTCGCTCCCCGAGGAGAGCGCCGACCGCGCCGTCGTCCTCGGCTACGCGGAGACCGCCACCGGCCTCGGCCACAGCGTCGCCGACGGGCTGGACGCCCCCTACCTGCACTCCACCCGCCGCCCGGTGCCCGGCCTCACCCCGGTCGGCGGCTTCGAGGAGGAGCACTCGCACGCCACCTCCCACCTGCTGCTGCCCGCGGACCCCGGGCTGCTCGCCGGTGACGGCCCGCTGGTGCTGGTGGACGACGAGTTCTCGACCGGCACCACCGTGCTCAACACCATCCGCGAACTGCACGCCAACCACCCGCGCGAGCACTACGTGGTGGTCGCGCTGGTCGACCTGCGCGGCCCGGCCGACCGGCGGCGGCTCGCCGACACCGCGGCCGAACTCGGCGTCCGGCTGGACCTGGTGGCGCTGGCCGACGGCGGCGTCGAACTGCCCGCCGACGTCCTGGACCGGGCCGAGCGGCTGATCGCCGAGGCCGGTCCCGCGCCCGAGCCGCCGGCCGCCCCGGCCGCCCCGCTGGTGCGGGTCAACCTGGACTGGCCGGCCGGGCTGCCCGACGGCGGCCGGCACGGGTTCACCCGGGAGCACCGGGCGCGGCTGGAGGCGGCGCTGCCCGGTCTGGCCGAGCAGTTGGCGGCCGCGGTCGAGCCCGGGGACAGTGACGGACGGGTACTGGTGCTCGGCTTCGAGGAGCTGATGTACGCGCCGCTGCGGCTGGCCGACGCCCTCGCCGAGCGGCTGCCCGGCGGCACCGACCGCGTCCACTACTCCACCACCACCCGCTCGCCCGTCCTCGCCGTCGACGACCCCGGATACGCCATCCGCACCCGGCTGGCCTTCCCCGCCCACGACGACCCGGCCGACGACTCCTCCCGCGAGCGCTACGCCTACAACGTCGCCCCCGGAGCCGACCCGGCCCGCCGCTTCGGCACCGTGGTGCTGGTGGTCGACGACACCGCCGACACCCCCGCCCTGCACGAGGGCGAGCGCGCCCTGCTCGGCCAGCTGCGCCGGGTCACCGACCGGGTGGTGCTCGCCGTCCTGCCGTCCCACCGGCCGAGCCCCCCCGCCGGCCCGGCGGCCCCGGCACGTCCGCTGTACGGCCCCGAGTTCTCCTCCTACCGCGCCGACGAAGTGGCCTGGCTGCTCAAGGACCTCACCGGCGTCGACCTGGAGGCACCCACCGAGGAGCGCGAGGAGGCCGTGCAGAGCGGCGGCGCCCACTACGCCGAGTCGCTGCCGGTCGAGTACCAGCCGAGCCCCGAGTACCAGGAGCTGTTCCACCAGGCGCTGCGGGTCTCCGCCCGCCGGATCGCGCTCGCCGTCGGCACCGTCGCCGAGACCCTGCTGCGCGAGCGCGGCCCCGGCCTGGTGCTCGCCTCGCTGGCCCGCGCCGGGACGCCGGTCGGCATTCTGATCCGCCGCTGGCTCGCCGCCGGACACGGCCTCGACGCCCCGCACTACGCCGTCTCGATCGTCCGCGGCCGCGGCATCGACCCGGCCGCCCTGCGCTACCTCGACGCCCACCACCGGGCCGCCGACGTGGTGTTCGTCGACGGCTGGACCGGCAAGGGCGCGATCACCCGCGAACTCGCCGAGGCCCTCGCCGGGACCGGCTTCGACCCGGACCTCGCCGTCCTCGCCGACCCCGGCCGCTGCGTGCGCACCTTCGGCACCCGGGACGACTTCCTGATCCCCTCCGCCTGCCTCAACTCGACCGTCTCCGGCCTGGTCTCGCGCACCGTGCTGCGCTCCGACCTGATCGGCCCGGACGACTTCCACGGCGCCAAGCACTACACCGAGCTGGCCGGCGCCGACGTCTCCGGCGCCTTCCTGGACACCGTCGCCGACCACTTCGCCGACGTCCGGGCCGAGGCCCTCGCCGCCGCCGACCGGTTCCTCGCCCCCGAGCACGCCGAGGAGCGCGCCCCCGACTGGGCCGGCTGGGCCGCCGTCGAGCGGATCAGCACCGAGTACGGCATCGACAGCGTCAACCTGGTCAAGCCCGGCGTCGGCGAGACCACCCGGGTCATGCTGCGCCGCGTCCCCTGGCGGGTGCTCGCCCGGCGCGGCGCCGGCGCCGACCTCGACCACGTCCGGCTGCTCGCCGCCCAGCGGGGAGTGCCGGTCGAGGAGGTGGACGACCTGCCGTACTCCTGCGTCGGCCTCATCCACCCCCGCTACACCCGGGGGGCGACCGGCGCCTCCGGCACGGCCGTCCTCACCAAGGAGTCCTGAGCCCGATGAGTGGTCACGCACGCCCGGACGGCGGCTCCGCCGACGTCTCGCGTTCCGCCGACGTCTCGCGCTCCGCCGGAGCACCGCGCT
Organism: Kitasatospora sp. MBT66; assembly: GCF_000710405.2. Taxonomy (NCBI): domain Bacteria; kingdom Bacillati; phylum Actinomycetota; class Actinomycetes; order Kitasatosporales; family Streptomycetaceae; genus Kitasatospora; species Kitasatospora sp. MBT66. The sequence goes on from NZ_JAIY01000007.1 coordinate 311,443, forward strand.
TCGTCGTCGCGAGCGACCTCGACCGCACCCTGATCTACTCCAACCGGGCCCTCGCCCTGGACGTGCCGGACCGGCTCGCGCCGCGCCTGCTCTCCGTCGAGGTGCACGACGGCAAGGCGCTGTCCTTCATGACCGAGCAGGCCGCCGCGCTGCTCGTCGAACTCGCCCGCGAGGCCGTGCTCGTCCCCGCCACCACCCGCACCCGGGCCCAGTACGAGCGGGTCAACCTGCCCGGTCCGACGCCCGGTTGGGTCCCGCCCTACGCGATCTGCGCCAACGGCGGCCGACTGCTCGTCGACGGCGTGCCGGACGAGGACTGGCAGACCGAGATGGCCGGCCGGCTGGCCGAGGGGGCGGCGCCGCTGGCCGAGGTGGTCGAGCACCTGGCCCTCTGCGCCGACCCCGAGTGGACCCACAAGCGGCGGGTCGCCGACGAGCTGTTCGCCTACCTGGTCGTCGAGCGCGCCGAACTGCCGGCCGGCTGGATCGCCGAACTCACCGGCTGGTGCGCCGAACGCGGCTGGACCGTCTCGCTCCAGGGCCGCAAGGTGTACGCGGTGCCGGCGCCGCTCAGCAAGAGCGCGGCGCTGGCGGAGGTCGTCCGGCGGGTCGGCCCGTCCACGGTGCTGTCCGCCGGGGACTCGCTGCTCGACGCCGACCTGCTGCTCGCCGCCGACGCCGGCTGGCGCCCCGGCCACGGCGAACTGGCCGACACCGGCTGGACGGCGCCCGGGGTCACCGCCCTCGACGAGATCGGCGTCGCGGCGGGCGAGGAGATCGCCCGCCGCTTCCTGGCCCGGGTCCGGGGCGAGGTCGGGACTTCGGTCCCGGCCCCGGCTCCGGCGCTCGGCGCCTAGGCCCCGGAGAGCGCCCGGCTTCCGGCTAGCCGCAGCAGCCGCCGCCGCAGCACCCCCCGCCGCCACCGGCCGACGGGGCCTGCTGCGGCGCGGCGCCGCCGGCGGCCGCACCGGTCACGGCGACGGTCGACAGCAGCTTCACGGTGTCCGGGTGGCCCTGTGGGCAGACGGCGGGGTCGTTGGCCTGCGCCATCGCGCGGCGGAGCTCGAACGTGGCGCCGCAGGAGCGGCAGCGGAAGTCATAACGAGGCATACCCGCCAGCGTATCCGGGCCATCGCAGGTCGAACCCTTCGCGCCCCCGATGCCTACTTCTGTCCCCCGAGCTCGCCGCGGATCAGCTCCACCACGTTCGCCGCCGACTCCCGCACCGCCGCCAACTCGGTCAGGAACCGCCAGTAGTCCGGATGCCGCCCGGCCGCCTCCAGCTCGGCCACCGCGCGGTCCAGCCGGGCCACCGCCGCGTCCAGCGGCGCGGCGTGCCGCGGATCCGGCGCGTGCCGCCCGGCCATCGCCAGCCGCTGGGCGTCCCGCAGCGCGAACCGGGCCCGCTCGACCTCCTTGTTCGGGTCGATCTGCACCTCGTTCAGCTGCCGCAGCCGCTCGTTCACCGCGACCACCGACCCGTCCGCCGTGTCCAGCAGCGCGCGCACCGTCCCCAGCGCCCCCGTGGCATCCGCCCACCGCTGCTCGTCCCGGGCCCGCGCCGCCTCGGCCAGCTTGCCCTCGGCGGCCCGCCCGGCCTCCGCCACCTGGTCCGGCACCCGCTGGAGGTCCTGCCAGCACGCCGCCGAGAACCGCCGGCGCAACTCGCTCAGCGCCGGCGGCACCGTACCGGCCTTGGTCTCCAGCGCCTGGATCCTGGTCCGCAGACTGGCCACCCGCCGGTCGATCTCCCGGGCCCGCTCCGGCAGGTGCCCGACCTCCGCCGCGATCGCCTCCGCGCGCTCCTTCACCCGCTCCGCGCGCTCCAGCGTGTCCGGCACCCCGTGCCGGGCCACCCCCTCGTTCAGCCGCCCCAGCTCCGGCGCCAGCTCGGCCAGCCGCGCCGCCGGCCCGTCCGCCCGCAGCCCGGCGCCGCGCGCAACGTCCAGCGCGTTACTGGCGTCCAGCAGCGCCCGCTTGGCCTGCTCCACCGCCGGCGCCACCCGCATCAGCTGCGACTCGGCCCGCTCCAGCGTCGGCTGCAGCCTGCGCAGGAAGTCTTTCAGCTCCGACAGCGCCGAACCGAGCTGGCCCTTCACATCGTCCAGCTGGTGCTTGGCCCGCGCGGCCGCACCGGACTCCAGCTCCTCCGCGTCCAGGTCGTGCGCGTCCAGGGCGGACAGGTAGTTCACGGTCACCTGGTCGACCCGGCCGGAGATCGCCTCGAAGTCCGCGACCGCCCGCCGGGCCGTCGCGCTGTCCCCGACCGAACGCACCGTCTCCACCGCCAGCCGCACCTCGCGCTGGGTCGAGTCCACGTCGTAGAACGCCTGCTGCGCCGCGTCCCTGGCCGCCCGCGCGTCCGCCCGCATGCCGTCACCGCCGCGCCGCCCCCACCAGCCACCGCCGGCCCCGAACGACGCCGCCCCCGCGGCCCCCAACGCCCCCGCGACCACCACCGGCAGCACCAGCGCCTCGGCCACCGCGCTCCCCGGCCCCCGCTGTCGCCCCCGCCCGCCTCCGCCGGCCACCCTCACTGCGCGCTCCCTGGTTCCCGACCGCTGATCCACCCCCATTCTTCCCGATCACCCCCCGGACCCGGCACCCCACCCGCCCCACCGCCCCACCACCCGCACCACACCACCCCCCGGGACCAGGTACCCTAGGCACTCGTCGTGCGCCCCACCCCGGGACCCGCCCGACGGGGGGCGCGTAGCTCAGTGGTAGAGCGCTGCTCTTACAAAGCAGATGTCGGCGGTTCGAAACCGTCCGCGCCCACAGCGGAGAAGGGCCAGTTCGGAGGCAGGATCCTCCCGAACTGGCCCTTGATCGTTTCTGCGGCCTTACCCGTCCTGTGCCGCATGCGTCGTTTCCCGGTGCCTGCCGGACGGGGGGTGCTGCTGTGTCCTGATGGGCCGCGGAAGTGGGCATGGTCACCATGTGAGGACAGCTCGCTCGTCCGGAGAGCCGACAACGGGCCTGACTCAACCGGTACGGCGACCGAACTGGGCCCAGACGCTCCGACGACGCGCGATGTCGAAGACTGCTGCTGCACGGTGAGCTTCGAGCAGGGGAGGGCGAGAGCCGAGGGCAGTCAGGATCTGGGCTCCGTCCAGCACATCGACGTCGGGCTTTCCCTTGTGTGTCAGCGTCCGAGCGCCCACGACGGCGATGATTGGGTGCACCGGAACGGCGAGACCGCACCAGCGGTGCAGGAGCTCTGCCGTCCTGCTGCCTTCGAGGCTGGATTTCTCGATGTACGGGTAGCTGTTGCGGTTGACCGTGAGCCGCTTGTCCCCGACCCAGACCATGGCGTCGGGGTGGTGCTTGGTGTTCACCGTGAACACCCCGGGCGGCCCGATCACCACGTGGTCGATATCCGCACCGCTCGGCAGTGGGACTGCGTGCAACACGTACCAGCCGTAAGCCCGCAGACCGTCGAGCAGCCCACCGACCAACCTCTCCCCGTCGAGCCCCTTGCTCAGCTCGGAGCGGGTCAGGTCGTCGCCGGAGAGCTTGGCCGCCACCCGCACCAGCCACTTCCGCTTGCTCTCGTCGGCCCGGATCATGCCCCGGACACCCTCGCCCGGTCGGTTCGAGGCGAGGTCGTCCTCGGTCGTGAGCGGCGGCAGAGCGGGCAGCACTGTCGGCGGAGAGGCGGGGCGAGGGGGGACGGGCGGTGGAGGGGGCTTGCGGACGACGGTCAGTGGTGGAACCGAGCGGCTGTCCGTCCGGCACCAGTACCTGATCAGATCGAGCGCCGATGATTCATGAGCGGCATCGGTGATCGTGACGACCCCGGTCAGGCAGTCCAGCCACGCGACCGCCTGCCCACGAGGGCCAGGCAGGTTGACGTACAGCCGATCCTTGCCCGCCCGCCGCCACGGTTTGACCGTCAGTTCCGCCACGTTGCCCCCTCCGCTTCGGCACTGACACGAGATCAGCACGCGGACGGGCGCCCTGACAAGAAGGCCACCAGCCAGGCCAGGCCGTCCGGTAATGACCCTCGCCACGTCATCAAGGGAGCGTACGGCGCGCCAGCTCGCTGCGGCCCAGCCGCTCGCCACCGCTCCGGCCTTCGCTCTGTGCCGGCGGTGGCCGGCCGCGGAGAGCGGCCACGTGTCAGGGAGGCCGAGGTCAGACCCGCGGTGACTGGGGCGGGCGCCCACGCCGCCGAGCCTGCCAAGGCTGGGAGAGCCGTGCTTCTAGCGCTGCCCGTTCCTCCTCGTCGAGCGAGACGATGCCGCCGAGGCGCTTCACAGTCCAGTTGCAGTAGATATCCATGACGTCAGCAGCTGTGAGCGGTCCCTTCAGTTTTCCAGAAAAGAGAAGGGCCTTGGCGATGCAGTCCAGATTTGTTCTGGAGACGAATTCGATGTCGGTCTCTGCCTCGCGGGCTCTTCTGCTGAGATCATTCACGCGGGCAAGGTCGCTTGCGCGCTTACTCCAATCGGCCTCACTGGTAGCGATGGACAGGCGCTCATATGCGGCCCGAAGTTGCTCCTAGCCGATGATCGGAAGATTTCGATCGAGCTTTCTCATGGAAATAGCCACGTCCGGAACCTCGGAAGTTGAGGTGGAAGCGTTCGAGGTGGGAGGTGCAGCGAAGCCGTCCGGGATTGCATGAGCGGGTGGCTGGTCAGTAATTTTTGCATTGCGTTGCATGGGAACTCCAACGGGAGTTTGGCCAGGGAAAGAAGGGTCAGCCCGGGAGCGGCATCCTCCCGGGTTGGCCCTTGGGTGTTTGTGGGGCCCTGGTGAGTGGTGATGGCGCGCCTGTGGATGGTTGTGGGTGTGCATGGTCGGCGCTGTGGGCGTCGGCGTGGGGCGTACGGTTTCGGGGAGCCGGAGGGAAGGGGAAGCGGATGGTGGCGGAGGAGTTGTTCGAGGTGGCGTCGGGGTTGCCGGGGGTGACGGACGATGAGGCGTTCGGGCCGGGGGTGACGGTGTTGAAGGTGGAGGGGAAGGTGTTCGCGGTGCTGGGGGAGGAGCGGGTGACGCTGAAGTGCGAGCCGGGGCTGGCGGTGCATCTGAGGGGGCAGTACGCGGCGGTGGGGCCCGGGTATCACATGAACAAGCGGCACTGGATCACGGTCGTGCTGGATTCGACCGTTCCGGACGAGGAGTTGCGGGAGATGGTGGAGCACTCCTGGGAGCGGGTGGTGGCGGGGATGCCGAGGGCGGCGCGGGAGCGGTTGTCGCTGCTGCGGGGGTGACGGGGGCGGGGGTCAGTCGGGTGCTGTGGTCGGGAGGCGGGGTGGGGTGGGGTGTGTTTGGGTGGGCGCACAACGCTTGGGAGAGGTGATCCTCCGTGACCATGCCGCCTTTCGGGTCGAACGACCCGTTCTCGGATCTGCTCAGCCGGTTCTTCGGGATGAGCCCGTTGGCCTCGCCGCCCGCGGTGCAGCGGGTGCCGATCGGGCGGTTGTTGAGTGAGTCGGCGCAGGAGTTGCTGGCGGCGGCGGCTCGGCGGGCGGCCGAGGGTGGGGGGAGTGATCTCGACACCGGGCATCTGATGTGGGCGGCCACCCGGGTGGATCCGTCGCGGCGGATGCTGGAGCGGGCGGGGGTGGATCCGGACCGGTTGGCGGGGGATCTGGACAAGGCGCTGCCGGCCGGGGCGCAGGTGTCGGGGGAGGAGGGGCGGCCGGGGCTGACGCCGGCGGCCAAGCGGGCGCTGCTGGCGGCGCACGCGCGGTCGCAGGCGGCGGGGGCCTCGTACATCGGGCCGGAGCACATCCTCGGCGCGCTACTGGAGGAGGAGCGGTCGGGGGCTGGGACGGCGGTGCGCAACGCGGCGCCTTCGCAGGACGCGCTGCGCACGGTGCTGGACGGGCGGGGTACCGGCCGGGGCACGGCCGGCGGTGGCGGGGGCGGGCAGCAGAGTGCGACGCCGACGCTGGACGAGTACGGGCGCGACCTCACCGAGGAGGCGCGGGCGGGCCGGTTGGACGCGGTGGTCGGCCGGGCCGAGGAGATCGAGCAGACCGTCGAGATCCTGTCCCGCCGGACCAAGAACAACCCGGTGCTGATCGGTGAGCCGGGGGTCGGCAAGACGGCGATCGTGGAGGGGCTGGCGCAGCGGATCGTGTCGGGGGACGTGCCGCAGATCCTCAAGGAGAAGCGGGTCGTCACGCTCGACCTCACCGCGCTGGTGGCCGGCTCCAAGTACCGGGGCGAGTTCGAGGAGCGGCTGAAGAACGTGATCGACGAGGTCACGGCGGCCGAGCAGAGCGTGATCCTGTTCCTCGACGAGCTGCACACGGTGGTCGGTGCGGGCGGCGGGGGAGAGGGCTCGATGGACGCGGGCAACATCCTGAAGCCGGCCCTGGCGCGCGGGGAGTTGAGCGTGGTCGGGGCGACCACCCTGGACGAGTACCGCCGGTACGTGGAGAAGGACGCCGCGCTGGAGCGCCGCTTCCAGCCGGTACTGGTGCCCGAGCCGACGGTGGAGGAGACGATCGAGATCCTCCGGGGTCTGCGCGACGCCTACGAGGCGCACCACCAGGTGCGGTTCACGGACGAGGCGCTGGACGCGGCCGCGACCCTGTCGGACCGCTACGTCAGTGACCGCTTCCTGCCGGACAAGGCGATCGACCTGGTGGACCAGGCGGGTGCGCGGGTACGGCTGCGCAGCCTGGGCGGTTCCACGGTCGCGATGCCGGTGCGGGACCGGATCACCAAGCTGCGCCGGGAGTTGGAGGAGGCGGTGGCGGACGAGGAGTTCGTCCGGGCCGCCAATCTGAAGACCGAGCTGCGGCAGACCGAGGACGAGCTGGCGGCGGTCGCCGAGTCCCGCGAGGAGGTCGTGGCGGTCACCGCGGACGACATCGCGCAGGTGCTCTCGGGCCGGACCGGCATCCCGGTCGCCGAGCTGAACGCGACCGAGCGCGAGCGGCTGCTCCGGTTGGAGGAGCACCTGCACGAGAAGGTGATCGGGCAGGACCGGGCGGTCACCGCGGTGGCCCAGGCGGTCCGTCGCGGCCGGGCGGGGATGGGTGATCCGGACCGTCCGACCGGCTCCTTCCTGTTCCTCGGCCCGACCGGTGTCGGCAAGACGGAGCTGGCGAAGGCGCTGGCCGCGCTGCTGTTCGGCGACCCGGACCGGATGATCCGCTTCGACATGAGCGAGTTCCAGGAGAAGCACACCGTCTCCCGGCTGGTCGGCTCGCCACCCGGGTACGTCGGCTACGACGAGGCCGGCCAGCTCACCGAGGCGGTGCGCCGCAAGCCGTACAGCGTGCTGCTGTTCGACGAGGTGGAGAAGGCGCACCCGGACGTCTTCAACCTGCTGCTGCAGGTGCTGGACGACGGCCGGCTGACGGATGCCCAGGGGCGTACGGTCGACTTCCGCAACACCGTGCTGATCATGACGAGCAACATCGGTTCGCAGCGGATCCTCGACCACGCGGGCGACGTCGACGAGATCCGGGACGACCTGATGCGGGACCTGCGCTCGCAGTTCCGGCCGGAGTTCCTCAACCGGATCGACGAGGTGATCGTCTTCCACGCGCTCACCCGCAAGGACCTGCTGCAGGTGGTGGACCTGCTGCTGGACCGCACCCGGCGCCGGCTCAAGGCCCAGGACGTCGACCTGGAGGTGACCGACGAGGCCAAGGAGCTGCTGGTGAACCTCGGCTACCAGCCGGCGTTCGGGGCCCGGCCGCTGCGCCGCACCATCCAGCAGGAGCTGGACAACCGGATCTCGGACCTGCTGCTGGACGGCACGGTCCGGGAGGGCGACACGCTGGTCGCGGAGGTGTCGGACGGGCAGCTGACGGTGACGCTGGCGCGCCCGGAGCCGACGGGGAAGCAGGGGCAGGAGCGCGGGCCGGAGCCGGTGGTGGGAGGCGAAGGCGAGTAGCGGGCACCACCGGCCGGCGGCGCCTCACGCGCCCGGGAACACCTCGCGCAGCAGCGGGTCCGGCAGGCCGCGCCGCCCCCACTCGCGCGGGTAGCCGAGCGACACCTCCTCGAACGGCACCCCGTCGTAGCTGGTCCGCCGGGGGATGTGCAGGTGCCCGTAGATCATCGTGGCGGTGTTGAACCGGCGGTGCCAGTCCGCGGTCAGCTCGGTGCCGCACCACTGGGCGAACTCGGGGTACCAGAGGATCTCGGTGGGCTGGCGGACCAGCGGGTAGTGGTTGACCAGGACCAGCGGCAGTTCGGGGTCGTGCTCGGCGAGGCGCTTCTCGGTCAGCCGGACGCGCTCGCGGCACCAGGAGTCGCGGTCCGGGTACGGGTCGGGGTGCAGGAAGCGCTCGTCCGCGCAGACCACGCCGGTCTCGTAGGCGGCGGCCAGGGACTCCTCCTTGGTGGAGGTGCCGGGGGCCCGGAAGGTGTAGTCGTAGAGCAGGAACAGCGGGGCGACCGCCACCGGGCCGCCGGCGCCGGTCCACACCGGGTACGGGTCCTCGGGGGTCACCACGCCGAGCTCGCGGCACATCTCCACCAGGTGCTGGTAGCGCTCGACGCCGCGCACCTGGACCGGGTCGTTGGGGTGGGTCCACAGCTCGTGGTTGCCGGGGGCCCAGACGACCTTGGCGAAGCGTTCGGCCAGCAGGCCCAGGGCCCAGCGGATGGTGGTGGTGGACTCGGACACGTCGCCGGCCACGATCAGCCAGTCGTCGGGCGAGCCCGGGCGCAACTGCTCCACCAGGTCGCGGTTCTGCTGGTAGGAGACGTGCAGGTCGCTGACCGCGAGCAGCCGGCCTCCGGTCGGTCCGCGTCGTGTGTCGTCCGTGCGGTGGTCGCGGTGGTGGTCGCCGGTCATGTCAGCCCCCCAGATGGTCTACCTGCCGTCCCGGTCACAGTACCGGGGCGAGGCGGCCGGATCACGGCCCTCCGGTCCGGGGGTCGGTGACAGGACCCTTGACAGGGCGTCATGTCCGCGCCAGCTTTGGGGCACCCCCACGCCGAGACACACCGAGAGGTCTCTCATGAAGAAGCCGCTCATAGGCACGGCCGCCGCGCTGCTGTTCGCCGGGGCGACCGCCCTGGCGGGCGCCCCCGCCGCGACCGCGTCCACCGCCACCACCAGCACGAACGTGACGTCGCCGCAGGCCGGGAAGGTCGCCGCCGTCACGTTCGCCGGGACGGTGGCGCTGAGCAACTGTTCCGGCTCGCTGGTCCGGTTCCCCGCCTCGACCGCCAACGACCCGGCCCTGGTGCTCTCCAACGGCCACTGCCTGGAGTCCGGTATGCCCGGCCCCGGCCAGGTGGTCACCAACCAGGCCTCCAGCCGCAGCTTCACCCTGCTCAACGCGAGCGGCGGATCGCTCGGCACGGTGAAGGCCAGCAAGATGGTCTACGGCACCATGACCGACACCGATGTGTCGATCTACCAGCTGAACACCACCTACGCCGCGATCCAGTCCCGCTACGGCATCGCCCCGCTGACCGTCGCGGCCACCCACCCCGTCCAGGGCAGCTCGATCAAGGTCGTCTCCGGGTACTGGAAGAAGATCTACTCCTGCTCGGCCGACGGCTTCGCCTACCGGCTCAAGGAAGCGGACTGGACCTTCAAGGACTCCCTCCGCTACACCTCCACCTGCAACGTCATCGGCGGCACCTCCGGCTCCCCGGTGGTCGACGCCAGCAGCGGTCAGGTCGTCGCGGTGAACAACACCATCAACGAGGACGGCCAGCGCTGCACCCTGAACAACCCGTGCGAGGTGGACCAGAACGGTGGGGTGACCGTCCGCAAGGGCATCGGCTACGCCCAGGAGACGTACATCATCCCCGCCTGCTTCGGCGCCGGTAACAAGCTCGACCTCACCCGGGCCGGCTGCACCCTGCCGCGCCCCTGACCGGCACTTCTACCCCGATGGGCCATCCGCGACCGGCGGGTGGCCCATTCGGCCGTCTACCGGACGGCCGGTCCGCCCGGCGGCGGCGCGCCGACTGCCGGAGAGTTCGGACCAGGACACCGCACAGTTCCGTTGACCCGATGGAGAGTTGATGACCACCACGATCAGAAGGCTGCTGGTCGCCGTTCTGCTGATACCGCTGCTCGGCCTCGGCCTGGCCCCGACCGCGCTCGCCCGGTCCGCCGGGACGACCGACACCGCCGGCGCGTTCGACGCGGCCGTCGCGGCCTCGGGCGGGGTCGCCGACGACCCGTCGGCCGACATCAAGGACCGGCTGGCCGGGATCCCCGGCATGACCGTCACCGAGGAGCAGCCCACCACCACCGGCCACCGCTACTTCCTGCTCACCTACACCCAGCCGATCGACCACGCCCGCCCCTGGCTGGGCACCTTCCAGCAGCGGCTGAGCGTGCTGCACCGGGGCTACGACCGGCCGACCGTGTTCTACACCAACGGCTACACGCTGCGCACCACCCCCTCGCGCACCGAGCCGGCCCGGCTGGTCGACGGCAACCAGGTCTCCATCGAGTACCGCTACTTCACGCCGTCCCGCCCCGAGCCCGCCGACTGGAGCAAGGCCGGCATCAAGCAGGCGGCCACCGACGCGCACCGGCTGATCACCGCGCTGAAGCGGATCTACCACCAGGAGTGGCTGTCCACCGGCGCCTCCAAGGGCGGCATGTCCTCCACCTACCACCGGCGCTTCTTCCCGGACGACGTGGCCGGCACGATCGCCTACGTCGCCCCGAACGACGTCGACGACCGCGAGGACTCCGCGTACAGCCGGTTCTTCCGCAACGTCGGGACCCCGGAGTGCCGGGCCGCGCTGACCGCCACCCAGCGTGAACTGCTGGCCCGCCGCGACCGGCTGGAGCCCCGCTACGCCACCGACAACGCCGCCGCCGGCTCCACCTTCACCACCATCGGCAGCGCCGACAAGGCGTACGAGCTGGCCGTGCTGGACTCGGTCTGGGCGTTCTGGCAGTACAGCCTGGCGGCCGACTGCGTGAACGTCCCGGGCGCCGCCGGCACCGACGACGCGCTGTACGCCTGGCTGGACACCCAGTCCGGCATCACCGGCAACAGCGACCAGGCGCTCGCCGGGTACACCGCGTACTACTACCAGGCCGGCACCGAGCTGGGCTCGCCCTCCTTCGACGTCTCGGCCCTCAAGGGCCTGCTGCAATACGACTACAAGGAGCTGTACGCGCCGCGCACCTATGTGCCGCGTTCGATCCCGATGCGCTTCGACCCGTCCGCGATGCGCGACATCGACCGCTGGGTGCGGAACTCGGCCGAGCGCATCATCTACGTCTACGGCCAGAACGACCCGTGGGGCGCCGAGCCGTTCCGCCTCGGGTGGGGCAGCGAGGACAGCTACGTCTACACGGTGCCCGGGGGCAACCACGGCTCCAACATCTCCAAGCTGCCGGCCGACGAGTCGGCGGCCGCCACCGCGAAGGTGCTGGAGTGGGCCGGCCTCGGTACGGACGCCTCGGCCCGCGCGCTGAAGGGGCAGTACCAGGTGCCGCCGATCGGCCCGCTGGACATCGAGGGGCTGAAGCAGGACCGCGTCCGGCTGTAGTCCGGACCACCCGCGTCGGCGGGACAACCCGCGTCGGCGGGACCGCCCGCGCTCGCGGGACCGTACGAAGCGAGGGCCGCCCGGGGGACGGGCGGCCCTCCGCCGTTCCCGGGCCCGCGCCGCCCGGGCCCGCGCCGCCGCTTCCCGGAACCTTCCGGGAAGGGTGCCCCGAGGCACCTCCCCGAAGCAGTGAATCAGTGCTTCAATGCTTCCATGGCCTACCGTCGCACCCCCGCCGTGCAAGCCCGCCTGGACGCCCAGCGCGAGGCGGTGCTCCAGGCCGCGGTCGGCCTGCTCGCCGAGCGCGGCTACGGCGGCTGCAGCATGGCCGCGGTGGCCGAACGGGCCGGTATCGCCACCGGCTCGATGTACGGGCACTTCGCCAACAAGGCCGAACTCTCGGTCGAGCTCTTCCGCCGGGTGGTCACCCGGGAGGTGGCCGCCGTGCACGAGGCCGTCGCCCGGCACGACACCCCCCGGGACCGGATCGCGGCCGTCGTGGAGACCTTCGCCGCCCGCGCCCTGCGCGCCCCCCGGCTCGCCCACGCGCTGCTGGTCGAACCGGCCGACACCGTGGTGGACGCCGAACGCCTGGTCTTCCGCCGCACCTTCCGCGATGTGCTCGCCGCCGAGATCGCCACCGCGCTCGCCGCCGGACGGCTGCCGCCCCAGGACCCGCAGCTGACCGCCGCCGCGATCGTCGGCGCCACCGCCGAGGCCCTCACCGGCCCGCTCGCGGCGGTACCCCCGCACGGCCCCGGGGCCGCCCCCGACGCCGTGGTCCCCGCCCTCGTCTCCTTCACCCTCCGAGCGCTTGGAGAACGCGATGACAGCGACGCATGAGGTCACCAACCAGGCCCCGCCCCCGTACGGGCACGACACCGCCGCCGACCCCGCGCTGCTCGCCGCCCTGCACCGGGCCGGCGCCGGCTGGGCCGAGCCCGAACTGCGCGCCCTCGGCCGGCTGGCCGGCTCCGAGCAGGCCGCCGAGTGGGGGCGGCTGGCCAACGAGCACCCGCCGGTGCTGCGCACCCACGACCGCTTCGGCCACCGGATCGACGAGGTCGAGTTCCACCCGTACTGGCACGAGCTGATGCGCACCGCCGTCGGCCACGGCCTGCACGCCGCCCCCTGGCGGGACGACCGGCCCGGCGCGCACACCGCCCGCGCCGCCAAGTTCCACGTCTGGAGCCAGGTCGAGGCCGGCCACACCTGCCCGGTCTCGATGACCTACGCCGCCGTTCCCGCGCTGCGCACCACGCCCGCGCTGGCCGCCGAGTTCGAACCGCTGCTCGCCGCCACCGAGTACGACTTCGGACTGCGCGAGCCGCACGGCAAGCGCGGTCTGATCGCCGGCATGTCGATGACCGAGAAGCAGGGCGGCTCGGACGTCCGCACCAACACCACGACCGCCGTCCCGCAGCCCGACGGGAGCTACCGGCTCACCGGCCACAAGTGGTTCACCTCGGCGCCGATGTCCGACCTCTTCCTCACCCTCGCCCAGGCGCCGGGCGGGCTCAGCTGCTTCCTGCTGCCGCGCGTGCTGCCGGACGGCAGCCGCAACCGGCTCCGCCTCCAGCGGCTCAAGGACAAGCTCGGCAACAAGTCCAACGCCTCCGCCGAGATCGAGTACGAGGAGGCGTACGGCCTGCTGGTCGGCGAGGAGGGCCGCGGGGTGCGGACCATCATCGAGATGGTCAACACGACCCGCCTGGACTGCACCATCGGCGCCGCCGCCGGGATGCGGCTCGGGGCCACCCGGGCGGTCCAGCACGCCCTGCACCGCCGGGCGTTCGGCCGGGCGCTGGTCGACCAGCCGCTGATGCGCAATGTGCTCGCCGACCTCGTGGTGGAGTCCGAGGCGGCCACCACCGTGGCGATGCGGCTCGCCCAGGCCACCGACGCCGCCCTCGCCGGGGACGGTCAGGAGGCGCTGGTCCGCCGGCTCGGCCTGGCCGTCGCCAAGTACTGGGTCTGCAAGCGCGGTCCGGCGCACGCCGCCGAGGCCCTGGAGTGCCTGGGCGGCAACGGCTACGTCGAGGAGTCCGGCATGCCCCGGCTCTACCGGGAGGCGCCGCTGGTCTCGATCTGGGAGGGCTCCGGCAACGTCGCCGCCCTGGACGTGCTGCGCGCCATGGCCAAGCACCCGGAGACCGTCGAGGCCTTCCTCGGCGAGCTGGACGCGGCGGCGGGCGCCGACCGCAGGCTCGACGCGGCCGTCGCCGGGCTGCGCAAGCAGCTCACCGACCTCGACCAACTGGAGTACCGCACCCGCCGGCTGGTGGAGGCGATGGCGCTGGCCTTCCAGGGCTCGCTGCTGGTCCGGTACGGGGACCCGGCGGTCGCCGACGCGTTCTGCGCCTCCCGGCTCGGCGGCGACCACGGCGCCGCGTTCGGCACCCTGCCGCCCGGCCCGGACGTCGCGGCGATCATCGACCGCGCCCGGCCCGTCCCGGCCGCATGAGCGCGCCCGACCCCGTCGCCGAGGCGGCCGCGGTGCGCGCCTTCTGGCAGCGCCTCGGCCTGCCCGGACTTGTGGACGTCCACACCCTCCCTCCTTGCCCGCCATCGGGCAGGAGGGGCCCACCATGCCCGAGAACGTGCTCGACAAGGTGTGGGCGTACTTCGACGCGGCCGGCCCGCTGACCGGCCGCCCCTGGCCGATCGCCTACCGCGAGGCGGAGGAGCAACGGGTCGCCCGGCTGCGGGAGTTCGGCGTCCGCGCGTTCACCGCGATGCTCTACCCGCACAAGCCGGGGATGGCCGAGTGGCTGAACGCCTGGGCCGCGGACTTCGCCGCCCGCACCCCCGCCTGCCTGCACACCGCGACCTTCCACCCCGAGCCGGGCGCGCCCGGCTATGTGACCCGGGCGCTGGCCGATGGTGCCCGGGTGTTCAAGGCGCACCTCCAGGTCGGCGGCTACGATCCGGCGGACGAACTGCTCGACGAGGTCTGGGGCCTGCTCGCCGAGAGCGGCACACCGGTGGTCACCCACTGCGGCTCCGGACCCGTCCCGGGCAAGCACACCGGCCCCGGCCCGATCGGCGCGGTGCTCACCCGGCACCCCCGGCTGGTCCTGGTGGTGGCCCACCTCGGACTGCCCGAGTACAGCGAGTTCCTCGACCTCGCCGAGCGGTACCCCGGCGTCCGGCTGGACACCACGATGGCGTTCACCGACTTCTCCGAGCGGGAGACCCCCTTCCCGCCCGCCGAGCTGCCCCGGCTGCGCGCCCTCGGGGACAAGGTGCTGCTGGGCAGTGACTTCCCCAACATCCCCTACCGGTACGGGCACCAGCTGGACGCGCTGGACCGGCTCGGGCTGGGGGAGGAGTGGCTGCGCGCCGTCTGTCATGACAATGCTGCTGCTCTGTTCGGTATTTGACGCTCAGTCAAGATCTTGCAGCAGGGGAAGTGCCTGCCGGTGGAGGCCCGGCGCGGCGGCCAGGAAGGCGTCCGTGGCGGGTGTCCAGGGGGCCCCGGCGGCGTCCGTGACCGTCGCGCCCGCCTCCGCCGCGATCAGCGCGCCGGGCAGCAGATTGGCCGCGTCCGCGCCGAACTCCCAGAACAGGCCCAGGTGTCCGGAGCCGACCTGGGCCACCTGGAGCGAGGTCGGCCCCAGGTTGCGGACGGCCAGCACCGCGCCCGCCACCGCCGACAGCGAGGCGCCCGCCCGGCGCAGCGCCACCGGGTCGGAAGCGACCCCCGGCGGCTGGCCGGTCCCGGCCACCACTGCCGCCAACTCCCGCTCCACGGGGGCGATCGGCCGGCCGTCCAGCTCCGCCCCGCCGCCGCGCACGGCCCGGTAGGTGCGGGCGCCGAGCTGCGGCGCGTGCACCACGGCCAGCACCGGCGCGCCGTCGCGCACCAGGGTCGCGGTCACCGCCCACTGCGGCAGCCCGAGCAGGAACTGCACCGCGCCGTCCATGGCGTCGCACAGCCACCACTCGCCCTCGGCCGGCACCGCGCCCTCGAACTCGTCCTCCAGCAGGCCCGCCTCCGGGTTCAACGCACCCAGCCGCGACCGGAGTTCGGCGGCCGCCGGATCGTCGAACGCGGCGAACCGCGCCATCGCCCCGGCCAGGCCGAACTCCGGGCAGGGCTCGGCCGGCCGCTGCTCGGCCAGCCGCGCGCCGACCTCCCGGACCGCCGCCTCCACGGCCGGCAGCAGCGTCCGCAGTTCCCGCACCTCGATGTCGCCCATCGTCCCGCTCCCGTTCCTCGTGCTCCTGTGGTCAAGGAGTACCGTCGGAGCGCCCGGACAGGACGTCCGGTGCGGGAGGACGACGGAGATCGGACACCATGGACGTCGCTGCTGCTGATCCGGACACCGTGCTGGACACCCTGGACCGCCGGCTGGTCTGCGCGCTCCAGGTGAACGGCCGGGCCGGGGCCGGGAGGATCGCCGAGGTGCTAGGCGTCTCCCCGCGCACGGTCACCCGCCGGCTCGTCCGGCTCCAGCAGACCGGCCTGGTCCGGGTGGTCCGGATGCCCGACGTCGAGGACGCGGCGGTCGGCGCGCTGCTGCTGCGGATCCGGGTGCTGCGGGGCAAGGGCGACGCCGTCGCCCGGGCGCTGGCCGAACGGCCGGACGTGCCCTTCGTCGACGTCATGCTCGGCGGCCAGGAGGTCGGCGCGGTGATGCTCTCCGGCGCCGACGCCCGCGACCGGCTGCTGCACGGGCAGTTGCCCGCCACCGCCGCGGTCACCGAGACCACCGTCCACGCCGTGCTGCACGCCTTCGCGGACGCCGGCCAGTGGCGCTCCGGCCACCTGGAGGAGGCGGAGGCGGCCGCGCTGGCCGAACCGCCGCCGCCCCGCCCCGCTCCCGGGAGCGTGTCGCTGGACGCCCTGGACCGCGACCTGCTGGCCCGGCTCGGCGAGGACGCCCGGCAGTCGCACGCGCTGCTGGCGGCGGCGGCCGGCACCCCCGAGTCCACCGTCCGGCGCCGGCTGCACCGGCTGGACGGGGCCGGGCTGCTGCGCACCCATGTCGCCGTCGAACCGCGGCTGTTGGGGCTCGCGGTGGACGCCAACCTGTGGCTGGACGTGCCGCCGGGCCGGCTCGCGGCCGTCGGAGCGGCACTGGGCCGGCATCCGCAGGTGCACGGTGTGTTCGCGACCAGCGGGCCGGCCAATCTGATGGCCGCGGTGTTCTGCCCGGACCACGGCGGCCTCTACCGGTTCGTCACGGACACCCTGGGCCCGCTCGGCGTGGGCCGCGCCGAGACGGCGATCGTGGCGCGGGCGGTCAAGCGTGCGGGCGTGCCGCTGCGGCCGCCGGGCGCCGGGGCCGCCCGGCCGCACGCCTCCCGGTCCTGAACCGGCCGACGCTCGGTCCTGACCCGGCCGACGCCCGGCCCTGACCCGGCCGCCTCCCGGCCCTGACCCGGCCGCCTCCCGGCCCTGACCCGGCCGAAAGGGGCCGAGGATGACCCCGGAGGTAATCGACGGCCGTCCGGCCGCCCGGCACAGTGGTGCCCACCCGGCGGCGGAGCGCCGACCGGGATCCCACCCCCCTGCCGGAGGTCGATCCGCCATGTCCGCCCACACCGTCGCCACCGCCCCTCGGACCGCCCCCGCCTCCTGGACGGCGCTGCGCCGCTTCCTCGCCCTCGACGCCGTGGTCAGCGGCGGCAACGGCCTCGCCTACCTGGCCTTCTCCGGCCCCCTCGGCGACCTGTTGGGGGTCGGCCGCGCGACCCTGCTCGAACTCGGCGCCGTGCTGGCGGTGTTCGGCCTGGCGGTCGGCCTGCTGGCCGCCCGTCCGCAGCCGCCGCGGACCGCGGTGCGGGCGGTGATCGACATCAACCTGGGCTGGACGCTGCTCAGCGTGGTGGCGATGGAGCTGTGGTTCGAGCCGACCACCGCCGGTTACGTCTGGATCCCGTTGCAGGCCGCCGCGGTGGGCGGCTTCGCCGTGCTCCAGTTCACCACCCTCCGCCGCATCCCGGCCTGAACGTCGGACGCTCCCTACCGCTCCGCCCCCACGGCGGCCTGGAGGAACACGACCGTCTCCGTGTCGGCCGGGAGGAAGGCCTCCAGGGCCAGTTCGGAGACGGTCACGTCCATCGGGGTGTTGAAGGTCGCGATGGTCGACAGGAACGACAGCACCCGCCCCTCGTGCGCGATCCGCAGCGGGAGCGCGAACGGGAACAGCTCGGTGAGGTCCTCCTCGGCCTCCTCCACCACGCCCGGCGGCTCCGGGTAGGCCCGCACCTCCTCCAGCAGCGCCCGCAGCGGCGCCGAGCGGACCAGCCCGAGCTGCCGCTCCATCCGCTCCAGCAGGTGCCGCCGCCACTGCCGCAGGTTCACGATCCGCGGTGCGAGCCCCTCCGGGTGCAGGGTGATCCGCATCGCGTTCAGCGGCGGCTCCAGCAGGTGCGGCGCGACCCCCGCCAGCAGCAGCCCGAGCGCGCGGTTGGCCGCGAGCACCTGGAAGGACCCGTCGACGACCAGCGCCGGGTACGGGTCGTGGGCGGCGAGCAGGCGTTCCATGCCGGAGCGCAGCGCCGCCATCGAGGGGTCGTCCAGCCGCTTCTCCGGGTAGAGCGGCGCGTAGCCGGCGGCCAGCAGCAGCGCGTTGCGCTCCCGCACCGGGACGTCGAGGTGCTCGGCGAGCCGGAGCACGAGGTCCTGGCTGGGCCGGGAGCGGCCGTTCTCGACGAAGCTGATGTGCCGGGCCGAGGAGTCGGCCAGCAGGGCGAGCTGCAGTTGGCTGAGCCGCCGCCGTTCGCGCCAGCCGCGCAGCAGCGGCCCTATCCCCGTCCCGGTGCCGGGTCCCATTCCCGCCATGATCGTCATGGCCGGACAGTACTACCGCCGGGGCGGCGCGGTCAGGCGCCGGTGGTCGATCCCGGCCGGACGATCATCAGCACCACCACGACCGCCCAGAGCAGGTTGAACACGCCCGCCGTCATCGGCAGCAGCTTCAGCCCGCGGACGGCCTTGCCGTGCTCCTCGGAGCCTGCCTCCAGGGCGAGCGCGTCGACCGCGGCCTGCTGCGCGGGCAGCACGAACAGCAGCAGCGAGAGGGCGGCGACGGCGGTCAGCACCATCGAGGCGATCAGCCAGGACTGCCCGAGCACGTCCATCACCTGGGCGAGCCCGATGCCGAGGACCGGCACCGCGATCCCGAGCAGCGCGTAGACCTGGGTGATCCGGTGCAGCTGCCGCAGCATGCCGGCGTCGGCCGCCCGCTCGGGCCCGCCGGCCAGCGCGGCGCCCGCCCGGCGCGGGAACATGCTGACGGCCACGGCCACCGGGCCGATGAACAGCACCGAGGCGAGGACATGCAGGCTCAGCAGGAATTTGGCCATGGCGGGCACCCTTGTGATTCAGCGGGGCGGCCCGGCGGCGGTCGTGGCGCGGGCAGCCGGGGCGGACGGTTCTCATCGCCCCGTCCAGGACGCTAACACCGCTTATCCGACCGCCTTCCACCCAGGTGGGAGCAGCCGCCCGGGTCGGAGCGGCCGCCCGGGTCGGAGCGGCTTCGCCCCCGGGCCGGAGCGGCTACGACCGCAGGCCGTCCCGGCTCAGAGCGCGGACAGCTCCACCACCCGCGGCGGCAGCCCGCAGACCGCCGCGACGGCCGCGCCGTGCGACTCGTCGGCCCAGTCGAGCAGCTCCAGGTCCTCGAAGCGCCCGAGCAGCGGACGGCCGCCGGGCAGGTCGAGCGGGAGCCCGGAGAGGTCGACGGCGGCGAGGCCGTCCAGGGTGGTCCGGCCGACCTTGATCAGCGCCTCCTTGCGGACCCAGAGCCGCAGGAAGGCGCGGGCCGGGTCGGCGTGCGCCCGGACCTGCCGCAGCTCCTCCTCGGTGAGCACCCGGGGGGCGACGTCGAGCAGGGTGCCGCCCCGGTCGGTGAGCTCGACGTCGACGCCGATCGGCCGGTGTCCGGCGGCGGCGGCGACCACGCCCTTGGTGTGCGAGAGGCTGACCGAGATCCCGGGGTGGTCGGGCAGGTAGGGCTTGCCGTGGTCGCCCTTGCCGCAGTCGGGGCAGTGCTGCGCGAGCGTCAGCGAGGCCGCCGGGACGCCGAGCAGCCGGGCCGCGCAGAGCCGGACCAGGATGTGACCGGCGGTGAAGTCGACCCGCCCCGACTCGTACCGGAAGCGGGCGGCGCGCTCCTTCTCGACCGCGGTGAGCAGGTGCTCCCCGGCCTCGGGGTGGCGCAGTACGTCGGCGCTCGCGGCGACGGTGGCGATCGCGTCGGCGGCACCGGTCGCGTCGGTCGCGTCGGTCGCGCGGGCCGCGTCGGTCGCTTCGGAGGTCCTGCCGGCGGAAGTCATGCCTCCAACCTAGCGGGGCCCGCGCGCGGCCCGGAAGGACACGGTCGGCTGGTCCGACCGGAGCATGGTCGGATCGCCGCTGATGGTCTGTAGGGTATGGATGGTCCGATTTGGTAGGTAATTTCCTGTATCCCGGAATTCTTCGTCAATGGGCCGGGATGGTCGGGAATCGTCTGGAACCTGGCAGGTGCTGCTCCACCTGCCTTTTCTCTGTGCGGAGGA
This sequence comes from Kitasatospora sp. MBT66, assembly GCF_000710405.2. Taxonomy (NCBI): domain Bacteria; kingdom Bacillati; phylum Actinomycetota; class Actinomycetes; order Kitasatosporales; family Streptomycetaceae; genus Kitasatospora; species Kitasatospora sp. MBT66. Next base: position 331,408 of record NZ_JAIY01000007.1, read on the forward strand.
ATGTGCCGATGGGTCAGGGACAGGGAACCGGTGCGCCGGGTCGCGGCAGGACCACCGTGGAGCGTCCGCCGTCCCCCAGGGGGCGGACGACCGTCCGGGTCGCGGTGGCGACCGCCGTCGCGATGCTGCCGCTGGCGGCGGTGCTGACGGTGGGTTCGGCCGCTCCGCTGACCCCGCCGCTGGGGCCGTGCAGCGGGCCGGACTGCCCCGCGGTCTGGCCGTCGCCGCCGACCAACGGGGACTTCCCCGGCCGGGACGCCTCCATCAACGTCTTCACCGGCGGCAACTACCTGGTCGCCGGCCGGGCGGCCGAGGCCGAGGGGAAGATCGTCACCCTCGGCAACTTCGAGATCAACAAGAGCGAGGGCGGCGGCGCCTTCAACGCGGGTGTGGTCGGCGTCGGCTCGCGGGTGGTCCCGCCGAACGGCAGCGACTTCCTGACCGTCGGCGGCAATGTCACCGTCCAGCCCGGCAACAGCCTGCTGATCGGCGGCAGCGACTCCAAGGGCGAGGCCTTCGGCAATCTGCGGTACGCGGGCACGCTCACCGGCACGGTGGCCATCGACCCGACCGGCCAGGCGATCAAGGACGCCGACGCGGCCGCGCCGTACCAGTCGGTGCTCACGCAGATCGAGGAGGTCTCGTCCTGCGTGGCCAAGGCCACCGCCACCGGCACGGTCGTCGTCACCAGCAGCGAGGCGACCTTCACCGGCGACGGGACCAGCGCGAAGCAGGTCTTCAACGTCCCCGGGAACCTCACCGCGCCGAACGGCGGGCAGATCGGCCTGGTGTTCAACAACATCCCGGCCGGCGCCACCGTCGTGGTCAACATGCTGGCGGACAACCCGGTGATCAACACCTACACCGGCACCGGCCTGGCGGGCGACCCGACCACCGAGATGCGCTCCCGGCTGATGTGGAACTTCCCCACCTCCACCGGCGCGCAGATCCTCGGCAGCGCGCAGTTCCAGGGCTCGGTGATGGCCGGCAACCCGGCCGGCACCACGACCATCACCATGCCGGGCATGAACGGCCGGGTCTACCTGGCCGGCAACCTGGTCCAGAACGGCAACGGCGGCTACGAGATCCACAGCTACCCGTTCGACGGTGACCTGCCGGACTGCGAGGTGACGCCGAGCCCCTCGCCCACCTCGCCGTCGCCCTCGCCGACCTCCCCGACGCCGACCCCGACCGAGACCACCACCTCGCCGGCGCCGACCTCGCCCAGCCCGACCAGCACCTCCCCGGCGCCGACGTCCCCGACCCCGACGCCGACCCCGACCACCAGCTCCGCCGTCCCGACCACCTCGCCCAGCTCCTCCAGCGCGGCGCCCACCAGCCACGGCCCGTCGAGCCACGGCCCGAGCAGCCACGGTCCGACCGGCCACCACCCGGTGCCCAGTCACGGCGGCGGGGGCGGCCAGCTGCCCTCCACCGGCGCGGGCAACGCCCCGGTGGTCCTCGGTCTGGCGGGCGTGGGCCTGCTCGGCCTCGGCGCCCTCGCCGTCCTGGCCGCCCGCCGCCGCGGCCGCCACAGCTGACGCAGGCGCTGCCAGTAGCGCCCAGGGTCGCCCGGTCACTCCGACCGGGCGGCCCTGTGTGCTCCGGCGCCGCGGAGTTCAGCCCCCGGGCCGGTCCGGCCAGCCGTCGAGGCCCGCCGCCAGCAGGCCGAAGCCCGCCGTCACCGCGGCCACCACCCGCGTCCGGACGGCCTCCACCGGCTCGCCCGCCACCATGCCCCGGCGGACCTCCGCCAGCGCCGCCCGGTGCGCCCCGGCCAGCGCGCCCGCCAGCAGCCGGGGCAGCGGATCGCCGGGCGCCGTGCCGGCCTCCTCGGCCAGGGCCCCGGCCAGTGCCTCCTCGGCGCGCTCGCCGAGCTCCAGCAGCCGGGCCCGGAGCGCCGGGCTGTCCTCCACCGTCCGCCAGAACGCCGCGGCCCGCGGGTCCAGCCCGTAGGTGGGCTCGGTCGCGTCCAGCCCGGCCAGGAGTTCGGCCCGGACGGCGTCCACGGGGGAGGTGCCGGGCGGCCGCCCGCGCACGACCAGGGCCAGCCGGGCGACCACCTCCTCCTGCCGGTCGAAGAAGAGGTCCTCCTTGGTCGGGAAGTAGTTGAACACCGTGTTGACGGCCACGCCGGCGGCCCGGGCCACCTCGGCCACCGTGACCCGTTCGAACCCGTGCTCGGCGAACAGTGCGGTCGCGGTGTCGGCGAGCAGGGCCCGGGTCTGCTGCTTCTTCTCCTCGCGAAGTCCCATACGGGAATCATAGTGCCGCACCAAACTTGCAGTGACACCAATAATTTCGGCTACGGTGGGGCCATGACCTTCACCTTCGGCGTCTACCCCGGCGGCCTGCTCGGCGACGAGAGCCGCGTGATCACCCCCGTCCGCCCGGACGACCCGGCGCGGATCACCGCCGCGCTGCGCGAACTCCAGGGCGCCGCACCGGCCCTGCTGGTCCGCGCCTACCGCTCGTACCCGCCGGGCCCGGACCTGCCGCCCACCCCGGCCGAGCCGGAGCGGTACCTCGGCGAGGGACGCCGGCTCGACCTGGTGCTCCAGTACCGCGGCCCCGGCGACCGGCCGGACGGCTGGACCGACTTCGTCCGGCACGCGGTCCGCACCGAGGGCGGGCGGATCGGCACCCTGCAGATCTGCGAGGAGCCGAACGTCGACTCGCCGGTGCTCGACGGCTCCGCCCCGGGCGTCCTGCGGGCGCTGGTCGACGGGGTGGTCGCGGCCAAGGAGGAGGCGCTCGCCCTCGGGCTCGGCCTCGCGGTGGGGTTCAACGCGGCCTTCAGTCCGGACCCGGCCGAGCCGTTCTGGTCGGCGCTCGGCGAGCTCGCCGACGAGCGGTTCCACCGCGCGCTCGACCACGTCGGCCTGGACTTCTTCCCGGACGTCTTCCGCCCGGTCCCCGCCGGGCAGCTCGGGGCCGCGGTCACCGCGGTGCTCACCGGCTTCCGGCGGGAGACCGTGGTCCGGGCCGGGATCGGGGCGGCGGTGCCGATCAGGGTCTGCGAACACGGCTGGCCGACCGGCCCGGACCGCCCCGAGCGGCGGCAGGCCGAGGTGGTCGAGGAGGTGGTCCGGACGGTCGCCGGGCTCGCGGGGGAGCTGAACCTCACCGGCTACAGCCACTTCGGCCTGCGCGACGCGGACAGCGCGGGACCGGGCCTGTTCCACCGCTTCGGCCTGCTCCGCGACGACTACACCCCCAAGCCAGCCTTCGCCGTCTACGGGCGGCTGGTGCGGGAGCTGACGGCGCCGTGACGCGAACGGCCCCGCACCCGGAATCCGGGTGCGGGGCCGCCGTTGCGTCCGTTCAGCGTTCCTCGGCGGGGAGTTCGTCGAAGAAGCGTTCCGCCGTGCGGCGCTCGGCGGCGACGGCGGCCACCGACTCGCCGACCAGCCGGCCGGCCAGCTCGGTGGCCAGCTGCCCGACGTCCTCCCGGAGGGCCGCCTCCGCGAACGCCCGGTCCACGGCGAGCCGCGCGTCGGCCTCGGCGAGCAGCCGGTCGCGCTCGCGCAGGCCCTCCTCGCGGGCCGCCGCGACGGCCGCCGCACCCTCCTCGGCGGCCTGCTGCCGGATGCGCGCGGCCTCGTGCCGTGCCGCGGCCAGCTCCTGCCGGTACTCGTCCAGCGTTCGCTCGGCCTCGGCCACGATGGCGGCCGCCCGTTCCAGCCTGCCCTCGGTGGCGTCCCGCCGTTCGGCGAACACCCGCTCCGCCCGGGGCAGTACCACGCGGCCGAGCAGCCAGAGGACGAAGAAGAAGCAGGCCAGCCCGACGAGGAGTTCGACGGGCTCCGGCTTCAGTGGTCCGAGTTCCAGATCCATACGACCCTCCCAATGTCTGACGAAGCGTCATCAGGAAGGCTTCCCGGGCGGATCGGCGACGAAGCGTCGGCCCGGTGTGGGGCTCGTCACCCCGGTCGCTCCGGTCGCTCGGCTCACTCCGGCTGCTCGGGTCGCTCCGACCGCTCAGGTCACCTCGCCGCGGCGGGCGAAGCGCTCGTCCTTCCACTCCCCGCTGCCCAGCACCTCGGCGAGGTGCCGCGCGGCGTCCCATACCTCGGTGTGCGAGAGGTAGAGCGGGGTGAAGCCGAAGCGCATGAGGTCCGGCGCCCGGAAGTCCCCGATCACCCCGCGGGCGATCAGCGCCTGCACCACCGGGTAGCCGTCGGCGTGCCGCAGCGCCACCTGGCTGCCGCGCCGCTCGTGCTCGCGCGGGGTGACCACCTCGATCCCGTCGAGGTCCTCCACCAGGGCGATGAACAGATCGGTCAGGGCCAGGCTCTTCGCCCGGACGGCGGCCCGGTCGGCCCGCTCCCAGATGTCCAGCGAGGACTCCAGCGCGGCCTGGCCGAGCAGCGACGGCGAACTGGTGAGGAAGCGGCCGATGCCGTCCTTGGGCTCGTAGCCGGGCTCGAAGGCGAACGGGCGGGCGTGCCCGAACCAGCCGCTCAGCGGCTGCAGCGGCCCGGCCGCCAGGTGCCGCTCGGCGACGTACAGGAAGGCCGGCGAACCGGGGCCGCCGTTCAGGTACTTGTAGGTGCAGCCGACCGCGAAGTCCGCCCCGCTCGCGCCGAGTTCGACCGGCAGCGCGCCCGCCGAGTGGCAGACGTCCCAGATCATCAGCGCCCCGGCGGCCCGTACCCGGGCGGTGATCCCGGGCATGTCGAGCAGCTCGCCGGTCCGGTAGTCGACGTGCGAGAGGACGACCGCGGCGACGTCCCCGTCCAGGTGCGCGTCCAGCTCGGCCGGGTCGACCAGCAGGCTGCGGGCGCCGGGGACCAGCCCGGTCACGCCCTCGGCGATGTAGAGGTCGGTCGGGAACGCGGCCCGGTCGCCGAGCACGGTGGAGCGGCCCGGCCGCAGCCGCAGTGCCGCCGTCAGCACCTTGAAGAGGTTCACCGAGGTGGTGTCGCAGACCACCAGCTCCTCCGGCGCGGCGCCGACCAGCGGGGCGATCCGCCGGCCCAGCCGGTACGGCTGCTCGAACCAGCCCGCGTCGTTCCAGCTCCGGATCAGCTCGCGGCCCCACTCCTCCTCGACCACCGCCCGCACCCGCTCGGGGGTGCGGACCGGCAGCGCGCCGAGCGAGTTGCCGTCCAGGTAGATCACCCCCGGCGGCAGGGAGAACTCCCCGCGGAACGCCGCCAGCGGGTCGGCGGCGTCCAGCGCCGCGCACTCCTCGCGCGTGATCATGCCCTGCCCTTTCCCGTACCTCGTTCGTGTCCGCGGCTCCGTGCCCGCGGCGGGGTGCCCGGCGCCCGTCCGGGCGCGCCGCCCGGCCGGTTCCGGCCCCCCGGTTCCTGCCCGGCCGGTGCCGGTCACATCCCGTCCCGGATCTCCCACAGCTCGGGGAAGACGTCCTGCTCGGCGGAGCGGCGCAGCCAGCTCAGGCCGCTGGAGCCGCCCGAGCCGGGCTTGGCGCCCATCGCCCGCTTGACCGCCATCAGGTGGCGGTGGCGCCAGCGGGTCACCCGCTCGGCGACGTCCAGCAGCGCCTCGGCCAGCGGCCGCAGCTCGGCGTACTCGTCCTCGGCGTAGACCCGCCGCCAGGCCGCGGCGACGGCCTCGTCACTCTGGTGGCGCCGCTCGGAGACGGTGTCCGGCAGCTCCAGGCCGCGCCGGGCCAGCAGCGCGAGCGCGTCGTCGTACAGGCCGGGGGAGCGCAGCACCTCGGTCAGCTCGGCGAGCGCCTCCGGGCTGTCGTCGTACATCCGCAGCAGCGCGGCGTTCTTGTTGCCGAGCAGGAACTCCAGGTGCACGAAGGCCGAGGACTGGAAGCCCGAGGCCTCGCCGAACACCGAGCGGAAGGAGTTGAACTCCTGCGGGGTCATCGTGGCCAGCAGGTCCCAGGACTCCGTCAGCACGTCCTGGACGTGGGTGCCCCGGCGCAGCGCGGCCAGCGCGTCCGGCAGGTCGTCCGCGCGCAGCGCCCGCTGGGCGAGCGTCCACTCGTGCCGCAGCAGGCCGAACAGCAGCTCCATCACCTGGGTGGTGACGATGAACGACAGCTCGGCCGGGGCCTCGCTGAGCGGGTGCTGCAGGCTGTGCAGTTCGTCCAGCCGGGCGTAGCGCGCGTACGGGGTGCCCCAAACCGGCTCCCCGGCCCGACCGAACGACAGGTTGGGCTTCTCCACCGTGTCGTGCCCCATACCGATCCCTCCAGAAGTCACCGGCGGCGGGACCACCGGACGGGCCCGGGATCCGGTCCCGTCGCCCCGGTCCTCGCCGGGGCCCCATTGTGCGGTGGCCCGGTCCCGCATTTGAATGGGCGGCGGGCACGGCAACCTCGGTCGCGCCTGTCGTACAAGAGGTGTTTTCCTGATCCTCTTCACGATCGCAAAGCGGTGGGATCCGGCCATCCGGACGCCACCCGCACCACACCCTCGGGAGCCCGCCGTGGACACCGTCGACCGCCGTCTGCTGGCCGAGCTGCAGGCCGATGCCCGCCTCTCCTACAACGAACTCTCGCGCCGGGTGAGCCTCTCCGCACCTGCCGTGGCCGAACGGGTCCGGCGGCTGGAGGCCGATGGGGTGATCGCCGGCTACCACGCCCATGTCGACCTCACCCGGGCCGGCCTGCCGATCACCGCGCTGGTGCAGATCCAGTGCTACGGCCCGCGCTGCGTGCTCCGCGACCCGGAGGTGGCCCGGTGGCCGGAGGTGCTCCAGCTGCACCGGGTGACCGGCGGCGCCTGCTGCGCCCTGCTGGTCGCCGTCCCCGCGATGGCCGATTTCGAGGCCCTGATCGACCGCCTCGGCGCCTACGGCCAGCCGGCCAGCTCGATGATCCTCTCCAGCCCGGTGCCCTGGCGGCCGGTGGTCGTGCCGTGACCGGCGGTCGTGCTGTGACCGGCGGTCGTGCCGTGACCGGTGGACAATCGGCGCGGACGGGATGTCGCGCGCGCTAGGTTCCTGCCCATGCCGAACGACCGTCACATCCTGCTGCTCCCGGGCAGCCTGCGCGCCGGGTCCGTCAACGAGACGGTGCTGCGCACCGCCGCCGCCGTGGCGCTGGCCACCGAGGGCGTCGCGACCACCTACTACACCGGGCTGGCCGGACTGCCGCACTTCAACCCGGACCTCGACACCGATCCGCTGCCGGAGCCGGTCACCGCGCTGCGCGAGGCCGTGGAGGCCGCCGACGCGCTGCTGATCTGCGTGCCCGAGTACGCCGGGACCCTGCCGGGCAGCTTCAAGAACCTGCTGGACTGGACGGTCGGCGGGATGGAGATCGTGGACAAGCCGGCCGCCTGGATCAACGCCGCCGGGGCGGGACGGGGCCTGGGCGCGGAGGAGTCGCTGCGCACGGTGCTCGGCTACACCGGGGCCGCCGTGGTGGAGGGGGCCTGTGTGCGGCTGCCGCTGGCGCGCGGGGACGTCGGCGCGGACGGGCTGGTCGCCGACCCGCTGGTGCGCGACCGGATCGCGGAGGCGCTGGTGCGGCTGGCCGCGGCGGTCTGAGCCGCCGGGCCCGCGCGGCCCTGACCTGTACCGGCGGGCGGTTCAGTGCCCGTCGGGCAGGTGCAGGCCGAGTCCGGCCAGCCCGTTCAGGAACAGCTCGACGCCGACCGCCGCCAGCAGCAGTCCGAGCAGCCGGGAGAGCACCTCCAGCGAGGTGCGGTGGCTGTGCCGCATCAGCGGGGCGAGCAGGGCCACGCAGACGTAGTTGATCAGCACCACGGCGATGTACGCGCCGGCCACGGTGGTGCGCCAGCCCCAGTCGTCCTTGACGAGCGAGGCGACCAGCACCGCGGTGACCGCGAGCGGGCTGGCCAGGTAGGGCAGCAGCAGTTCGCGGATGCCGTCCACCAGTGGGCTCATCAGGTGCTCGTCCGCCTCGTCGGTGCCCCAGCCCAGGTGGACCCCGAAGACCAGGGCGACCGCGTAGACGAAGAAGATCAGCCCGCCGGCGAGCTGCAGCGACTGGTCGCTGATGTGGAACAGCGTGGTCACGAAGTCCGCGCTGTAGGCCATGACCGCGCCGACCACCGCGGAGACGACGGTGCTCCACGCCGCGAGGCGCCGCAGCTCCCCGGTGGTGCGGGTGGTGGCCAGCCGGGCGAAGGACAGCAGGACCTTGGGCGGGCCGACCACGGCGAAGAAGGCGATGAAGGCGCTGCTCAGGTTGAAGACGAACATGGGCCAAGCATGGCCGCGACGATCACCGCCGCCCGGCCGCCACGCCCCCGACGGGTTATTCCCACGAACGCGGTCATTCGCCCGAACGGCCGCCCCGGGTCGAGTGGAGCCGCCGTTTCCGGTGCCATGGAAGCCGGACCTCCCCACCATTCGGCGGAGGGCTCCCGAAGGGGACTTCGACATGGCTCTGAACCGTAAGGACCTGGGTCTGCTGGCACTGCGCGGCGCCGTCGGCGGCGTGCTGATCGCCCACGGCACCCAGAAGCTGTTCGGCTGGTTCGGCGGTGGCGGCCTGGACGGCACCGCCAAGGCGATGGAGGCGATGGGCTTCCATCCGGCGCGCCAGAGCGCCCTGGCCGCCGGTCTCGGCGAGGCCGGTGGCGGCGCGATGCTGCTGGTCGGGCTGGCCACCCCGGCGGCCGGCGCGGTCGCGGTGCACGCCCCGGCCGGCTTCTTCGTGATGTCCGGCGGCTACGAGTACCCGGCGTTCCTGGGTGCGACCGGGCTGGCGCTGGGGCTGGCCGGCCCCGGCCGGTACTCGATCGACCACCTGACCGGGCACGCCTTCGACCAGCCGTGGGTCGGCGCCCTGGCCTTCGTGGCGAGCGCGGCCTCCGCGTACGGCGTGGTGGCCCGTCGGCGGCACGCGGTCCGGCTGGCGGAGGAGCGCGCGGCGGTGGAGGCGGACACCCAGGACGGCTCCGGGCTCTCCTGAGGCCGGCCCGTCCCCGGGGAGGCCCCGGAATCACCCCGGAACCGCTGCGGAACCACCCCCGAACGGACCCCGAACGGACCCCGAACGCCCCCGTCCCGCGCC
>NZ_JAIY01000007.1:340805-349541 GCF_000710405.2 Kitasatospora sp. MBT66
CGCCTCGGCCGCGAGTTCGGCGCTCGCCTCGGCGGCGGGCGGGATCTCCTCCTCGCTGGCCTCCGCGGCCTCCTCCGCCCAGGCCGCGGCCTCCTCGGCGCTCGCCGGGGTCAAGGGCGGCCTGGACGCGAAGGCGGACGTCTCGGCGGGGGCGGTGTCCTTCACGGACGGCAAGGCCCAGACGACGCTGACCGTCACCAACCACGAGCAGCAGGGCAGCAACCGGTACGTGATCCAGGTCAACTTCACCGACGACAGCGGCAATGTGCTGGACGCGACCGCGGTGACCGTGCCGGACGTCGAGGCCGGGAAGAGCACCGAGGCGAAGGCGCTCAGCAACCGGGACCTCTCGGGCTCGGTGAAGGCCGTGGTCGCCAATGCCGTCCGCTACTGAGCGGACCCGGCCGGCTCCGGGCCGGCCGTCCGACCTCCTCCGCCCCCGTTGACCCGCAGGTCAGCGGGGGCGGAGGGGTTCCGGGGGAACCTTAACGGCGGCTCAAGGCTCAACATCACCCCTTGACGGGGTAGTTGGTCTAGTCCATTTTAGTGCCCAGGTGCAGGGAGCCCCTGAGCCGGCGTCAGCGGTTCGCCGCTGGCGCCGGTTCGGCATATCCCGGCGTCCGTCAAGGCATGCTCCGTTCGATTCCCCCATCCTGTTCTGTCATGTCCTGGTCGTACGGCCCCACCCCGTGCGCGCGTTCCCGGACCCGGCGGAATCCCCCACACCAGGAGTCAGCACCCATGCTCCGTTCACGCATCGAAAGGGCCGGGGCCCCGGTTCAGGAGGGCGGCCGTCGCAGGCGGTCCAAGAGCCTGACCGCGATCGCCGCCGGCACCACGGCGTCCCTGCTGCTCGGCGCGGGTCTCGCGCTCACCGGTGGCGCCACGGCCAACGCCGCCGTCACCAACTCCACCGGTGCGCCCGCCACCAGCGGTGGCATCAAGGTCGCCTACTTCGACCAGTGGTCGATCTACGCGAACGGGTACTACCCGAAGACGATCCAGGACACCGGCGTGGCCGGGAAGCTGGACTACCTGATCTACTCGTTCGCCAACATCAACCCCACCACCCTCGGCTGTTTCGAGGCCAACAAGGCGGCGAGCCAGGACGAGAACAACCCCAACGCCGGTGACGGCGCGGGCGACTCCTTCGCGGACTACCAGAAGAGCTTCGGTCCGGACATCTCGGTCGACGGCGTCGGCGACGTCTGGGGCCAGCCGATCGTGGGCAACTTCAACCAGCTGAAGAAGCTGAAGGCGAAGAACCCCAAGCTCAAGGTCCTGATCTCGCTGGGCGGCTGGACGTACTCCAAGTACTTCTCGGCGGCGGCCGCCACGGACGCCTCCCGCAAGAAGCTGGTCTCGTCCTGCATCGACATGTTCATCAAGGGCAACCTGCCGGTCGAGGCCGGCTACGGCGGCCCGGGCTCGGCGGCCGGCATCTTCGACGGCATCGACATCGACTGGGAGTACCCGGGCGGCGGCGGCCACACCGGCAACCTGTCGAGCCCGAACGACAAGCAGAACTTCACCCTGCTGCTGAAGGAGCTGCGCGAGCAGCTCGACGCGCAGGGCAAGACCGACGGCAAGAGCTACTACACCGCGGCCGCGGTGGGTGCCGGCCAGGACAAGATCAAGAACGTCGAGACCGACAAGATCGGTCAGTACCTGTCGTTCCTCGACATCATGACGTACGACATGCACGGTGGCTGGGAGTCCAAGGGCCCGACCAACCACCAGGCGCCGATCTACGCCGGCCCGAACGACCCGATGACCCCGGTCCCGGGCGGCACCGGCAAGTACTCGGTCGACTCGGCCGTCAAGGCCTACACCGCCGGTGACCAGCAGTACGGCATCCCGGGCGGCTTCCCCGCGAACAAGATCAACGTGGGTGTGCCGTTCTACTACCGCGGCTGGACCGGCGTCCAGAACAACGGCAAGAACGGTCTCTTCCAGCCCGCCACCGGCCCCGCCGCGGGTGCCTCCATGTCGGGCAACGTCGCGGGCATCCAGATGTACAAGGAGCTGGCCGGCTTCGTCGACAACCCGGCGAAGACGTACTGGGACGAGGACGCCAAGACGACCTACTTCTACGACGGCAGCACCTTCTGGTCCGGTGAGGACGCCCGCTCGATCCAGGCCAAGCTGGACTACGCGCACTGCAACGGCCTCGGCGGTTCCTTCGCCTTCTCGCTGTACGACCTGGGCACCAAGACCAGCCTGTTCGACAAGATGGTCGAGGCCACCAACGGCTCCGCCGCGGGCTGCCCGGCGCCGCCGGTGACCACCCCGCCGACGACCCCGCCGACCACGCCGCCGACCACCCCGCCCACGACCCCGCCGACCACGCCGCCCACGACTCCGCCGACCACGCCGCCGACCACCCCGGCCGGCTGCGCGGGCGCCCCGAGCTGGGACGCGGCCGCCACCTACGCGACCTCGACCAAGGTCTCCTGGAAGGGTCACTACTACACCAACAAGTGGTGGACCAAGGGCGACGACCCGACCGCCAGCGGCGCCTGGGGCGTCTGGACCGACAACGGCCCCTGCTGACCCAGTAGTAACGACCGGGTGAGGACCTGACGGACCCTCGCACCTGTCGCACCGAGCGTCCGGCCCGCCGGGGGACACCCCCGGCGGGCCGGACGTCTTCTGCTGTCCCGGGGTCGCCCCGGGGCGCGTCAGTCCTGCTCGGCGGCGGTCAGTCCTGCTCGGCGGCGGGCCCCGAGGTGTCCGGCCGGCTCTCCTCGATCCGCCGCAGCATCCGGGCCAGCATCCCGGAGAGCACGGTACGGTCCTCGCCGACGACGTCCTGGAGCAGCTCCTCCTCGAAGACGGCGGCCATCCGCATCGACTCCAGCCACTTGTCCCGGCCGAGGTCGGTCAGCTCAATGATCACCCGGACCCGGTTGTTCTCGTCCCGGTCCCGGGTGACCAGGCCCTCGGCCACCATCCGGTCGACCCGGTGGGTCATCGCGGCCGGGGTCAGCCCGAGCCGCTTGGCCAGCTCGCCCGGCCCGAGCCGGTACGGGCTGCCGGACACCACCAGCGCCTTCAGCACCTCCCACTCCGCGGCCGTGATTCCCAGCACAGTGAGCTGCCGGTCGTAGGCGACGGTCATCCGCCGGGCGACCCGGGACAGGGTCTGCACGATGGTCTCGACCTGGGGGTCCACGGTGGGGAATTCCCGCTGGTAGAGCGCCACCTGCTCGGCGATGCCCAGCTCGCGGGCGGTGGCCGGCGCGGGCTTCTCTGCAGTCATGCGGACCAGTGTCGCATGTGGGGTGCACTCCTTAAGACTTTGACTCCGCACTCTTCCGGTGCTAAGACTTTAGAGTCAAACTTTAGCTCTTAAGTCTTCCGGTCTTAAGAGTATCCAGTGAAAACTGACGAAGCCCTGACGGGCGGAGTCCGCAGGAAGGGGTGTGCACGGTGACCGGCACGGTGAAGCAGCAGAGGCAGCAGCGACGTGGGGCGGGCGGCCCGCTGCGCCGCGTCCAGATCGGGAACGCGCTCAGCGCGTTCGGCAGCGGGTTCACGATGCCGTACATGTTCGTGTACGTGGACCAGGTGCGCGGGCTGGGCGCGCTGGCCGCCGGGATGGTGTTCACCGTCTTCGCGCTGGCCGCGCTCGCCGTGCTGCCGTTCACCGGCCGGGGCATCGACCGCTACGGCCCGCGCCCGGTGCTGCTGGCCGGCGCCGCGCTGGCCGCCACCGGCGCGTTCGCCTTCGGGCACGCCACCGGCACCCCGGCCCTGCTGGTCTCCTCGTTCCTGTTCGGCGCGGGTGTCACCACCTGCCAGCCGGCGCTCGCCACCATGATCGTCCGCTGCTCCACCGCGGCGACCCGCTCGCACGCCTTCGCGCTCCAGTTCACCCTGATCAACCTGGGCATGGGCATCGGCGCACTGGTCGGCGGGCAGATCGTGGACGTCGCCGACCCGGCCAGCCTGACCCGGCTGTTCACCATCGAGGCCGTCACCTTCCTCGGCCTCGCCCTGGTGACCGGCACCGCGCGGATCCCGAAGGCCGCGCCGCTGCTGGTCCAGGACGGCGCCGACGCCCCGCGGGGCCTGCGCGCCCTGGTCGCCGACAAGGCCATGGTCCGGCTCTGCGTGCTCGCCGGGCTGATCTTCTTCACCTGCTACGGCCAGTTCGAGTCCGGCGTCGCGGCCTTCGCCACCGACACCGTCGGCACCGCCCCGTCCACCCTGGGCATCGCCATCGGCGCCAACGCGCTGACCATCGTGGTGCTGCAGATGTTCATGGTGCGGATCACCGCCCGCCGCCGCCGCACCACCGCGATGGCCGCCGCCGGCGTGGTCTGGCTCGGCGCCTGGGCGATGGCCCTGGTGGCCGGTTTGGTCCGGACCGAGGCGATGGCCGCCACGGTCGCGATCGTCTCGATCTACGCCCTGTTCGGCGTCGGCGAGTCGCTGCTGGCCCCGACCATGGGCCCGATGGTCGCGGACCTCGCCCCGGCCCGGCTGCTCGGCACCTACAACGCCGGGTACGCCCTGGTGAAGCAGATCGCGATCGCCGTCGGCCCCGCCGTGGGCGTGCTGCTGGTCGGCTCCGGCACCTGGCCGGTCTACCTGGCGGCGATGGCCGGCTGCACCGTGCTGATCGTGGTCCAGGCACTGCGCCTGCGCCCGTACCTCACCGCGGCCCAGGACAACGCGGCCCCCTCGGCCGGGGACGAGCACGCCCCCGCCACCCCGGTCCGCACCCCGGCCCGACCGGTCCGGGAGCTCCAGGCCGCCGCCTGACCCCGCCGCCCGACCGCCCGCGACGGGCGCCCGACAGGTCACCTGTCCGGCGCCCGTCGCGCTTGGTTTCGCGCCCACCGGCACATAGTGTCGGTGGCTGTTGACCGTCCGGCCCGACCCCCTCGGGGCCGGCACCCGGCGAGAACGGCGAAGCGGCGAGGCTACCGAGACCATGACCCAAGCGGCGCTCACCCATCCACCGGCCGCGACGGAGCCCGCCGCCCCGGCACCGGAGCGGCGAGGGCTGTCGCGCCTGGCGGCGGCCCGCTGGGACTGGCTCGGGCCGATCGCGGTGGCGCTCTTCGCCGGTCTGCTGCGGTTCTGGAACCTCGGCCACCCCAACGCCTTCGTCTTCGACGAGACCTACTACCCCAAGGACGCCTGGTCCCTGCTGCGGCAGGGCTACGAGGGCACCTGGCCGGAGCACGCGAACGAGCAGGTGCTCGGCGTCCCGCAGCAGATCCCGCTCACCTCGGCGCCCGAGTTCATCGCCCACCCGCCGCTCGGCAAGTGGGTGATCTCGCTCGGCGAGTGGGCCTTCGGCCTGCACCCCTTCGGCTGGCGGTTCATGACCGCGCTGCTCGGCACCGTCACCGTGCTGATGCTGGCCCGGATCGGCCGCCGGCTCTTCGGTTCCACCCTGATCGGCTGCACCGCCGCCCTGCTGATGGCCGTGGACGGCCTGCAACTGGTGATGAGCCGGGTCGGCCTGCTCGACGGCGTCCAGATGTTCTTCGTCCTGGCCGCCTTCGGCGCGCTGCTGATCGACCGCGACCACGCCCGGGCCCGGCTCGCCGCAGTCCTCCCCGACCGGGGCGGGGACACCGTCCGGCTCGGGTGGCGGCCCTGGCGGATCGCCGCCGGGGTCTGCCTGGGCGCCGCCGCCGGCGTCAAGTGGAACGGCGTGATGGTGCTGGCCGCCTTCGGCGTGCTCACCGTGCTGTGGGACCGGTCGGGCCGCCGCTGGGCCGGCGCCCGCCGCCCCTGGCGCTCCATGCTCCGCCGGGACGCCGGGCCCGCATTCCTCGCCACGGTCGGCGCCGCCTTCGTCGTCTACGTCGGCGGCTGGGCGGGCTGGCTGTTCACCGGCGGCGGCAAGGGCGCGACCGGCGGCGGCTTCGACCGGCACTGGGCCGACGACCGGGCCGGGCTGTCCCCGGACAGCTTCCTCGGCGTCCCGCTGCCGCAGCTCCCGATGAGCTGGGTGCCCGCGCCGCTGCGCAGCCTCTGGCACTACCACGCGCAGATGTACGACTTCAACACCGGTCTCAGCAGCCCGCACACCTACCAGTCCAACCCGTTCAGCTGGCTGGTCCAGGGCCGGCCGGTCTCGATGTACTGGGAGCAGGTGCCGGCCGGCCAGCACGGCTGCACCGCGTCCGGCGGCTGCGCGGCGCAGATCCTCGGTCTCGGCACCCCGCTGCTCTGGTGGACGGCCTGCTTCGCCCTGGTCTACCTGCTCTGGCGGTGGGCCTTCCGCCGGGACTGGCGCTCCGGTGCGGTGCTGTGCGCGGTGGCCGGTGTCTACCTGCCGTGGTTCCAGTACCAGGAGCGGACGGTCTTCTCCTTCTACATGGTGGTGCTCGTCCCCTTCCTCTGCCTGGCCGTCGCGCAGATGCTGGGCGCGATGGTCGGCCCCGAGGGCTGCCGGCCCGAACGGCGGCGGATCGGCGCCGCCGGGGCCGGACTGGTCGTGCTGGCGATCATGGCCTGCTTCGCCTTCTTCTACCCGCTGTACACGGCGGAGGTGATCCCGATGACGTCCTGGCAGGACCGGATGTGGTTCACCACCTGGATCTGACCGGTGCCCGGTGTCCCGTCGGCCGCCGGCGGGGGACAGCTGCTGCCGGTGACCCCGGCGCTGGGCGCGGTCACCGCAGTGCTGCTGCTGGCCGCCGTCGCGGTCGCGGGGTGGGGCCGGCTCGGGCACGGGCACGCGGTGCTGCGGGCCGGGCTGCGCGCGGTGGTCCAGCTCGCCGCCGTCGCGCTGGTGATCGCCTGGGTGGTCGACTCGCTGTGGTGGTCGGCGCTCTTCGTGCTGCTGATGTTCACGGTCGCGGTGCGCACCGCCGGCCGTCGGATGGTCCCCGACCGGGGGCGGGCCTGGCTGTGGGCGGCCGCGCCGATCGGCGCCGGGGTGCTGCCGGTGCTGGTGCTGCTGCTCGGCAGCGGACTGCTGCCGGCGAAGGGCCTGTCGGTGATCCCGGTCGCCGGCATCCTGATCGGCGGCGCGCTCACCGCCACCTCGCTGTCCGGGCGGCGCGCCCTGGACGAGCTGCGCCAGCGGCACGGCGAGGTCGAGGCGGCGCTGGCGCTCGGCTTCGAGGAGCGGGACGCCCGGATGGAGATCTGCCGGACGGCCGCCGCCACCTCGCTCGTCCCGGCGCTGGACCAGACCCGGACGGTGGGCCTGGTCACGCTGCCGGGGGCGTTCGTGGGCATGCTGCTCGGCGGGGCCTCGCCGGTCCAGGCGGGCGCGGTGCAGTTGTTCGTGCTGGTGGCGCTGCTGGCGGTGGAGTCGACGGCGGTCGTGGTGGTGCTGGAGCTGGTCGGCCGGGGGCTGGTCCGTGTCAGTGCCCCCGCCGCCTCCGCGCCGGGCGGGCGGGAGCGGTGATCGGGTAGTCTGGCCGAGTTGAAGGGGAGTAGCCCTCCACCGGACCGTCGACATACTGGCCCCTCGGGGCCCGGCGCCCGGGGCACTGCGGATCTTCGTCCGACGGGTGCCGGCGAGACCTTCGGCCGCAGTGCTGTGAACGTGGGCGCGTCCGTGCGTCCCGCGTGTCTTCCAACCAGCGCTGTCGGGCCGGAGCGACCCCTGACGGAGCTGCCCGCGGTCCGGCAGCCCGAACCCGAGGGACACCACCCCCGATGAGCCTGACCGTCGCCGCGATCACTTTCGGCATCGTCTTCCTGGCCGAACTGCCCGACAAGACCGCCCTGGCCAGCCTGATGCTCGGCGCCAAGTACCGGGCGAGCTACGTCTTCGCCGGGATCGCCGCCGCCTTCGCCCTCCAGGTGGGCATCGCCCTGGTCGCCGGGCACCTGCTCTCGCTGCTGCCGCAGCGCTGGGTCGAGGGTGTCACCGGTGTGCTGTTCCTGGCCGGCGCGGCGATGCTGCTGTTCCACGGCGGGGGCGACGACGAGGACGGGCACGCCGCCAAGGAGCCGTCCGCGAACAGCTTCTGGAAGGTCGCCGGGGCCAGCTTCGTGGTCGTGGCGATCGCCGAGTTCGGCGACCTGACGCAGATCATGACCGCCAACCTGGCCGCCAAGTACGCCGACCCGCTGGCCGTGGGCCTGGGCGCCTGGCTGGCGCTGTGCGCGGTCGCGGGGATCGCGATCCTGGGCGGGCAGAAGCTGCTGAAGCACGTGCCGATGAAGATCATCATCCGGGTGGCGGCGGGCATCATGGTGCTGATGGCCGTGTTCAGCATCTTCAAGGCGATCACGGGCTGAGGCCCTGGGGCCGGGGTCAGCAGCCGGTGCGCTTCTCCAGCGCGGCCCGGGTGTTGGCCCCGTAGACGCCCTTCTTGTCGCCGCGGACGCCCTGCATGCTCTGGAAGTACGACACGAAGTACTCGGTGTCCCCGTCGAAGTAACCGTTCACGGGGATGTCCGGCGCCATCCAGCACATCACCACGGCGAGCTTCTGCTGCATGGCCTGCACATCGGTGCCCTGCATGCCGTACTGCAGCACCCGGATCGTCGGCGTCGGCGTCGGCGTCGCGGTCGGCGTGGGCGTCACGGTGGCCGTCGGCGTCGGGGTCGGGGACGCCGAGGGGGTCGGGGTGGGGCTCGTCGGCGCCGGCGGCTGGGTGGCCGGGGCACCGGTCGGGGCCGGGGCCGGAACCGGCGGGGCGGCGGCCACGCTGGTGCTCGGGGCGGCCGGCGGCGGGGTGCTCGCGGTCGACCGGGTCGACGTGGGCTTGGTGCTCGCCCGGCTCGGCGTGGGCGTCGGGGTGTCGC
>NZ_JAIY01000007.1:349582-367513 GCF_000710405.2 Kitasatospora sp. MBT66
CGGCGCGGCCGGGGTGGTCGGGGCCACCGGGGCGGGGGCGATCGTCGTACTGGGCGGGGGCGCGGCCCGGTCGTCCGGGTCGGCGGACGGGGTGACCGCGTAGGCCAGGCCGACGGTGAGTGCCAGCAGGCCGGCGCCGGCCGCGATCAGCAGCCCCTTGCGGCGGCCCGGTCCGCCGCCGTTCTCCTGCTCGGCGGCGCGCCGCGCGGCCCGGCCTCCGGTGGGCGCCGCGGCGTCGGGGGCGACCGGGAAGACACCCAGCTCGTCCTCGGCCGGGGCGTCGTACCCGCCGGGCCGCGCGCCGGTCGGCGGCGGGGGGAAGTGCGGGGCGGTGGCGACCGGGGGAAGCACGGTGGTCGCGTAGGCGTCGGCGTCCGGCCCCAGCGGGGGAGTGACCGGCGGGGGAGCGACCGACTGCGGGGCGACCGGGGGCAGCACGGCGGTGCCGAACGGGTCGGCCGTCGGCGGCACGGGTGCCGGGGGCGCTTCGCGGGTCGCCGGGAAGTCCGGGTCCGCCACCTGGCCGACGGCCTGCGGCACGTACGGGCGGACCAGCGGCGGGCCCTCCAGGTGCGGCAGGACGGCGGTGTCGTCGAGGGCGTGGTCCGGCGGGAGGCAGCCGCACCCGGTGGATCGTGCGGAGCCGCACGTCGGGCAGCGCTGGTCCGGCATCGGCCGGCCCTCCTCGGTTCTCGGTCGTTCTCGGTCGTTCGCGGTCCCGGACGCGCGGTCGGTCGGACTCGTGTTCAGGCGATGGACGGGCCTGATTATGCAGGACGTCCCTGAGGGGGGACAGGGGCGTCCGGCCCGGTGTGGGGACCTTGTGCCGGTTGGTGGGGGTTGGTCGTCGATGAACGGTGGGTGTGCGGATGTGAAGGTCCGGCTGACGGCCGTGCTTACGTTCGGCTCAACTGAACGGAGCAGAACGGTGCATTTCTGACAGCATGGTGGCCTGGAGTGATCATCTGCCGACCTGTGAGGGATACGGAGACGCCATGACGGATCCGATCGCCGCGTCCGACCGGAGCCCTGACGGGGGGCCGGGACCGGGGTCCGCGGGGGTTCCCGCCCGGCCCCCGGTCACCGCGGGCAGTCTGTGGGTGCCGATCGGGGCCCTGCTGCTGGCGATGCTGCTCGCCGCGCTCGACCAGACCATCGTCTCCACCGCGCTGCCCACCATCGTCAGCGACCTCGGCGGGCTGGAGCACCTGTCCTGGGTGGTCACCGCCTACATGCTCGCCTCGACCGCGGCCACCCCGCTGTGGGGCAAGCTCGGCGACATGTACGGCCGGAAGGTCTTCTTCCAGGCCTCCATCGTGATCTTCCTGCTGGGCTCGGTGCTGTGCGGCATCGCCCAGAACATGGGCGAGCTGATCGCCTTCCGCGCCGTCCAGGGCCTGGGCGGCGGTGGTCTGATCGTGCTCTCGCAGGCCATCGTCGGGGACCTCGTGCCGCCCCGGGACCGGGGGAAGTACCAGGGCGTCTTCGGCGCCGTCTTCGGTGTCACCAGCGTGCTCGGCCCGCTGCTCGGCGGCCTGTTCGTCGACAACCTCAGCTGGCGCTGGGTGTTCTACATCAACCTGCCGATCGGCGTGGTCGCCCTGGTGGTGATCGCCGCCGTGCTGCACGGGACGGAGGTCCGGCGCCGGCACCGGATCGACTACCCCGGCACCGTGCTGATCGCCTCGGTGGCCACCTGCCTGGTGCTGATGACCTCGCTCGGCGGGACGACCTGGGGGTGGAGCTCCTGGCAGATCGTCGGACTGGGAGTGCTCGGCCTGGTCCTGCTGGTCGCCTTCGTCCAGGTGGAGCGGACCGCGGAGGAGCCCGTCCTGCCGCTACGGCTGTTCCGCTCCCGGACCTTCAGCCTGGTGGCCGTCATCTCCTTCGTGGTCGGCTTCGCGATGTTCGGCGCGCTCACCTACCTGCCGACCTTCCTCCAGGTGGTCATGAAGGTCTCGCCGACGATGTCCGGCATCCACATGCTGCCGATGGTGATCGGCATGCTGGTCACCTCGATCGGCTCCGGCCAGATCGTGGCCAGGACCGGCCACTACCGGGTCTTCCCGATCGCCGGCACCGCGATCACGACCGTCGGCCTGCTGCTGCTCTCGCTGCTCGACGAGCACAGCAGCACCTTCGAGATGAGCTGCTACTTCCTGGTCTTCGGCCTCGGCCTCGGCCTGGTGATGCAGGTGCTGGTGCTGATCGTGCAGAACTCCGTCGGCTACCAGGACCTCGGCGTCGCCACCGCCGGCGCCACCTTCTTCCGCTCCATCGGCGCCTCCTTCGGGGTCTCCGTCTTCGGCACGATCTTCGCCTCCGGGCTCAACGACCGGCTCGGTGACGCCCTGGCCGGCATCCAGCTGCCGCCCGGCTTCGGCCCCGGAGCGATCACCTCCGACCCGCGCGTCGTCGAACAACTGCCCGCCGCCACCCAGGCCGCGGTCTACCACGCCTACGCCGAGTCGATCACCCGGGTCTTCCTCTACGCGGTGCCGGTGGCGCTGGTCGCCTTCGTGCTCTCGCTGTTCCTGCGGGAGCAGAAGCTGCGCACCACCGTGACCGCCCCGGACCTCTCGGAGTCCATCGGCCTCAATCCGGTCGAGCGCTCCTCGCTGGACGAGATCAGCCGGGCGCTGTCCGTCCTCGGCACCCGGGAGGCACGGCGCGACCTGTTCAAACGGATCACCGCCACGGCGGGCCTCGACCTCAAGCCGGCCTCCAGCTGGCTGCTGCTCCAGATGTACCACCACGGCTCGGTGGAGCCCGCCGAACTGGCGGAGCGCCGGATCGTGCCCTTCTCGGTGGTGGAGGAGGCGGTGCGCGAGGTCGAGGGCCGGGGGCTGGCGGCCCGCAGCGGCGGGCTCCCGCTGCGGCTGACCGAGCCGGGTGAGGCGGCGGCCGTCCAGCTGGTCGCGGCCCGGCGGACGCAGCTCGCCGAACTCCTCGGCGACTGGGACGAGAAGCAGTTCGACGACCTGGCCGCACTGCTCACCCGGCTGGCCTCCACACTGTGCGCGGACGAGCGGGACCGGCCCGACCGGGTCCTCGACGAGCACCCGTACCGCGGTGAGGGCCGCTCGTTCTGACGGTCGTTCCCGCCGAGGGCCGCTCGTTCGGAGACCCGCGTCACGGGCCGCCGAACCACCTCGGGGTGTCCAGCCGGAACGGGTCCCCGGGCGCGAGCGTCCGCAGTGCGTCCTCCAGCTCCCGCAGTCGCTCCTCGCCGCCCAGTTGCGCGACCCACTCCTCGCGCAGCTCCTCGAAGATCCGGGCCGACCGGACCAGGCAGTCCACCCCGCGTCCGGTCAGCCGGACCACCTTGCGGCGGGCGTCCGCCGGGTCGCTGCCGCGCTCGACGTAGCCGAGCCGTTCCAGCTGCTCGACGGTCTTCCCGGCCGCCTGCTTGGACACCCCGAGCCGCTTCCCGAGCTCGACGGCGGTGGTGCCCTGCGCACCGATCGCCTGGAACACGAACCCGTGCATCGGCCGCAGGTCGGGATGCCCCTCGCGGGCGATCCGCTCGTGCAGCTCGTCGATGACCGTCCGGAAGGCAAGCAGCAGCCGCAGCGGCAGCTCGTATCCCGGCCTCGCGTCTTCCCTGGGATCCCTTGACACGATCGACAACCTCATTGACTATATGGACAACCTGATTGTCCATTATAGAGGGGCTACCCACTCTTGTCCGTCATCCGCAGCACCGACGCCCGCCGCACCGAGACCCCGAACGCCGTGATGACCACCTACGCCTCGCCCACCCAGGGCGGTACCGGCCTCGCGCTGTGGCGGGTGGAGATGCGGCCTGCCCGTTCGGGCCCGCGCCACGCCATGGACACCGAGCAGGTGTGGACCTTCCTCACCGGCACCGCCGTGGTCGACCTGGACGGCGAGGAGCTCGCCCTCGCCGCAGGCGACACCCTCGTCCTGCCCGCCGGACTTCCTCGGCAGATGCGCTCCGAGGACGGCTTCACCGCCGTGGTCGCCTCCCCGGCGCCCTCCACGGCCCACAACCTGGACACCGGCGACCGGGTCGCCCCGCCGTGGATCGTGTGAGGTGTAGCAGACTGCCTCCCGGAACAACCCTGAGGAGGTACGGCGTGTCCGTCGTCAAGATCAATGTGCGTGTCAAGCGACTCACATAGAGGTCCTCTGTAGCGAGCACAGCCGGAAGGGGGCCCGCGGCAGGGTGTGCCGGCTGTAGAGCCGTAGCGGCGGCCGGTCCGTGGGCTGCTGGCGCAGTCCTCACGGCGCTGACTGTGCCGCCGTCTCGGGATGCGGTGGCCCGGGCGGCGGTTGGCGTTGTGCGGGCGGTTGTTGGGCCGCGGTCGGGCTGCGGCGGCTTCTTGCTGCGGGCGCCGCGATCGCTGGGTGATGATGGCGGTCCGTGCACCAGCGACGTGAGGACCGGTACCGCAGCACCATGCCTGACTACGACTTCAGCACCCTGTCGCCCGTCGACTTCGAAGCTCTGGTGGCCGAGCTGCTGCATGCCGAACTCGGTGTCCACATCGAGTCCTTCGGCCCCGGCCGGGACAAGGGGGTCGATCTGCGCTGTGCGATGGCTGACGGCAGCGTGGTCATCCAGTGCAAGCACTTCCTGCGCGGCGGGCGGGCGGCCCTGCGGCGTGCGGTGAAGAAGGAAGCGGCGAAATGGAAAATCGCAACGGGGGTCCGTCGGTACATCCTCGCGACGAGCGTGTCGATGACCGTGGAGTCCAAGGAGGAGCTGGTGCGCCTCCTTTCCCCCGTGCTGCCGATCGCGCATGCGGATATCCTCGGGCTGGAGGACCTCAATGCCCTTCTTGCGCGTCATCCGCAGGTCGAGCTGCGTCAATTCAAGCTCTGGACCGCCTCGGCTGCGGTGCTGTCGAGGATCGTGCATGCTGGCCTGTGGAACCGCACCGAGGAGTTGCTGGAAAGCGTCGAGAAGCGGGCCAAGTACTACGTGGGGACGCAGCACTTCAACCGGGTCATGCGGATCCTCGAGGCAGATCGGATTTGCGTCGTCACGGGGCCTCCGGGGGTTGGAAAAAGCATCCTGGCTGAGATGGCTCTGCTCGCCCACGGGCAGGAGAAGTGGCAAGTGGTCCAGATCAGCGAGGATGTGAAGGAGGGCTTCGACGCCTGGAATCGCGAGATCCCTCAGATTTTCTACTACGACGACTTCCTGGGGCAGACCGACCTGGCCGAGACCACCGGGAAGAATGAGGATCACCGGATCGCTCAGTTCGTGGAAAGGGTCCGCCGGGCGGAACCCGCGAACAAGAGGTTCATCCTCACGACCAGGGAACAAGTCTTCCGGGACGCTACGGAGCGCAGCGACCGAATCAGGCGGTCCCGGGAGTTCCTGACCCGTGCCGAAGTACAGATCGAGGACTACAGCGCCTATGTGAAGGCGCATATCTTCTACAACCACCTCTATTTCTCGGATCTGCCGGTGGGTGACAAGAAGCTCCTGGTCGAGGGCAGGGACTACCTCGGTGCCATCAATCATCCGAACTACAGTCCGCGAATCCTGGAGCAGGTCGTACGCCACAGGTCCCGGGCACTCGACACGCTGCTGCTCGGCCTAAAGGAAGCTCTCGACCACCCCGAGGAGTTGTGGTCGGGCTCCTACCACCAACTGTCGCGGATGGGGCGGACGATCCTTTCCGTCCTGGTCACCTACCCTCCGGAGGGGATCGAGGAGAAGTCCCTTCGGGCCCACATCCGGGACTTCGATTCCTACACCTACCAGCAGGCCCTGAAGGTTCTGGAGGGGACCTGGATCACCATCTCCACCCGGAACGGGTCGAGGTCGACGCCACGGGGGACCCAGCGGGTGGCGCTGGCGAATCCCTCCTGCCGTGATTACCTGCTCCACCGGCTCGGTACAGTCCCGGGGGAAGCGGAGATGCTGCTTGCCGGCTTGCAGGACATTCAGCAGCTGATCATGCTGCTCCGCTATTCCGGGCTCGACCATCCTGGCTGCCGCGACGGGAAACCGTCGACCGGTGCGCCGTCCGCACTCGTGTTCCGCAGGATTCTGCGCGGCGATGGTTCCGGTGTCACGGCGAGCCCGCATGAAGGGCTCAGGGAAGCCGTGGTCGAGAATGTCGGCACCGTGGTCGAAAGGATCGAGACCCTCTTCGATCATCATGTGGACGAGTGGGTCGCGAAGATCGGAAAGGGCGGCTACCGGACCTTTGATCCGCGTCCCGGGTTGCTATCTACCGTGCTGCCCTTCATGGTCGAGTTCGGTGGGCGGGAATCGTCCGAGTGGTGTGCCCGGGCCGTGTCGGCGCTGGTCGGTATCGGCGGCCGGGTCGTTGCCGATCCCCATTCCGAGGCATCCATCTCCTTGATCGTCGCGGTCCAGCACTACCGTCTGGTCGCGCCCGAGGCGATCGAGCGGCTCATCAATCTGACGACCGCCGGGATCTACGACCCTGCCGACATGGAGCTGTTCTTCGAAACGGTGGACCTCGGGGACGTCAGCCCCGAACTCTGGAAGAGTGTCCGGGCGGAAGTGGTGAGGCTCGCCGAGGAAGAAGCCGAACACTGGTCCTACGAGAGTGACTTCGAAGCGGCGAGGGGTGCCGCGGACACGGTGGAGTCGATAGCGGGCCGAGCGGGCGTGTCGGTGGATCGGCTCCTCGCGGAGTGGCGAGATTCCGTCGACCAGAATGAGGCCAACTCCGAGGAGGAGCCCGAGTGGGCGCGGAGCCCCGGCCACCGGAGTGCGGAGGGTGACGGCGGCGACAAGGCGCTCGACATGCAGCGGGTGGTTGACCTTTTCTCAACGCTTGCGGACGAGTAGGTGTGGACCTTCCTCACCGGCACCGCCGTGGTCGACCTGGACGGCGAGGAGCTCGCCCTCGCCGCCGGCGACACCCTCGTCCTGCCTGTCGGCCTCCCTCGGCAGATGCGCTCCGAGGACGGCTTCACCGCGGTGGTCGCCTCCCCGGCGCCCTCCACGGCCCACAACCTGGACACCGGCGACCGGGTCGCCCCGCCGTGGATCGTGTGAGGTGTAGCAGACTGCCTCCCGGAACAACCCTGAGGAGGTACGGCGTGTCCGTCGTCAAGATCAATGTGCTGACCGTTCCGGCTGAGCAGCGGGAGGTGCTGGAGCAGCGCTTCGGTGCCCGGGCCGGTGCGGTGGAGAACTCGGACGGCTTCGAGTACTTCGAGCTGCTCCGCCCGGTCGAGGGGACCGACCAGTACCTGGTGTACACCCGCTGGCGGGACGAGGAGTCCTTCCAGGCCTGGCTCGCGGGCCCGATGCAGGCCGCGCACCGGCCGGCGGCCAAGGACGGCGAGGCCCCGCAGCGGCCCGCCGCCGCCGGCTCCACCCTGTGGTCCTTCGACGTGGTGCAGTCGGCCGGCCCGAAGGGCTGACCCCGGATGGTGCGCAGCGGCGCGCCCCGGACGCGACGGCGTCCGGTGCGCGCCGCTGTCGGTCGGCGGCCCGGACGGTCGCTCAGTCGGTCGGCGGGGGACGGAAGGCGACCGGGGCGGCGAAGGCGGCGCGGCGGGTGGCGCGGCGCAGGGCGCGCAGGACCGGGGTGCCCAGGGTGAGGCAGAGGACCACGGTCAGGGCGGCGCGGGGGAGGTCCCAGCCGAGGGACGTGGTGAGGCAGTAGACGGCGAAGCGGACCAGGTTCTCGGACACCGGGTCGCCGGGGACGAAGGAGATCGAACTCGCGAGGCCGGCGATGTAGGGCCAGCCCTGGAGGTTCATCACCACGCCGTAGAGCAGCGAGGCGACGGCTCCGTAGGCGGCGAGCAGCGCGAGTTCGCGGCGGCCGCGCAGCCGGGCCGGGCCGGGGAGGAGGCCGGCGCCGAGGCACACCCAGCCCATGGCGAGCATCTGGAACGGCAGCCAGGGCCCGACGCCGCCGGTGAGCAGCGCGGAGGCGAACATCGACAGCGCGCCGAGGACGAAGCCGAAGCCCGGTCCGAGCACCCGGCCGGACAGCACCATCAGGAAGAACATCGGCTCCAGCCCGGCCGTGCCCGCGCCGAGCGGGCGCAGGGCCGCGCCGGCGGCCGCGAGGACGCCGAGGAGCGCGACCGACTTGGCGTCCAGCCCGGGGGCCCCGCCGCCCGCCGTCCGGCCCTCGGAGATCTGGGCGACGACGACGGCGAGGAGCAGCGGGAGCAGCAGGGCGAACAGCCAGGGGGCGTCGGCGGAGTGGCCGACCAGGGCGGAGCGGGTGGAGGCGAGCAGCGGCCAGCCGAAGCCGGCCACGCCGACCAGCGAGGTCAGGGCCAGGGCGAGGACCGAGCGGCGGCCGAGCGGGACCGGGCGGGCGAGCGGGGTCGGCGGGGTCATGCGTCGGGTCCGATCCGGTCGAGGGCCCCGGCGACCTGGCGGACGGTGAGCCAGGGGCCCGGGGCGAGGATCTTGGCGACCTGCGGCGCGAAGGCCGGCGAGCCGAGCACCACCTCGGGGGTCGGGCCGTCCGCGACGATCTCGCCGTCGGCCAGGACGGCCGTGCGGTCGGAGAGTTCGGCGGCCAGTTCGACGTCGTGGGTGGCGAGCAGGACGCCGTGGCCCTCGGCGGCGAGGCCGCGCAGGATCTCGACCAGCCGGGCCTTGGCCGCGTAGTCGAGGCCGCGGGTGGGCTCGTCGAGCAGGATCAGCGGCGGGCGGGCGGTCAGCACCACCGCCAGGGCGAGGGTGAGCCGCTGGCCCTCGGAGAGGTCGCGCGGGTGGACGGCGTCGGGCAGGCCGGGCAGCAGCCGCTCCACCAGGGCGCGGCAGGTGCCGGGTTCGGCGCCCGCGTCGTGGTCGGCGGAGGCGCACTCGGCGGTGACGCTCTCGCCGTACAGCAGGTCGCGCGGGTCCTGCGGGACGAGACCGACGTGGCGGACGAGTTCGGCGGGCCGGGTGCGGTGCGGGGTGCGGCCGCCGATGTCGATCGAGCCGGAGGCCGGCGCGTGCAGGCCGACCAGCGCGCCGAGCAGGGTGGACTTGCCGGCGCCGTTGCGGCCCATCAGCGCGGTGATCGTCCCGGCGTGCAGGGTGAGGTCGACGCCGCGCAGGGCCGGGACCGGGCCGCGCCGGACCACCAGCCGGGAGGCGGTGGCGAGCGGTGTGCCGGTGGCGGAGGCGGCCGGGGCGGCGGGCGGCCGGTGGCCGTCCAGCCGGGCGCGCAGCCCGGCCGCCCGGCGGCGGGCGTCGCGGACGGTGAGCGGCAGCGGGTGCCAGCCGGCCAGCCGGCCGAGCCCGACCACCGGCGGGTGGACCGGTGAGTGCGCCATGATCTCGGCGGGCTCGCCCAGGACCGGCGGTGCGCCGGGGGTCAGCAGCAGGACCTGGTCGGCGTACTGGACCACGCGCTCCAGCCGGTGCTCGGCCATCAGCACGGTGGTGCCGAGGTCGTGCACCAGCCGCTGGAGCACCGCCAGCACCTCCTCGGCGGCGCCCGGATCGAGCGCGGAGGTCGGTTCGTCCAGGACCAGCACCTTCGGGTGGACGGTGAGCACCGAGCCGATGGCGACCCGCTGCTGCTGGCCGCCGGAGAGCGAGCCGAGCGCCCGCTGCCGCAGCTCGGCCAGGCCGAGGAGGTCGAGGGTCTCCTCGACCCGGCGCCGCATCACGTCCGACGGCAGGCCCAGGGACTCCATGCCGTAGGCGAGTTCGTCCTCGACCGTGTCGGTGACGAAGTGCGCCCTCGGGTCCTGGCCCACCGTGCCGACCAGGTCGGCGAGTTCGCGCGGCCGGTGCTCCCGGGTGTCGCGCCCGCCGACGGTGACCCGGCCGTGCAGCACGCCGCCGGTGAAGTGCGGGACGAGGCCGCTGACGGTGCCCAGCAGGGTCGACTTGCCGGAGCCCGACGGGCCGACGAGCAGGCAGAGTTCGCCCTCGGGGACGGTCAGGTCGACGCCCTCGATCGTGGGCGCCTCGGCGTCGGCGTACTGGACACCGACCTGTTCGAAGGTGATCACGGAGTCCTCCCGGGCCCGGACGGGGTCCTGGCGGTGGTGGTGGCCTTGCCGGCGGCCTTGGTGGCGGTGGCTTCGGTGGTGCTTCCGGCGGTGGAGCCGGTGGTGGTGCCGGTGGTGTCCGGCGGCACCGGGGTGACGAAGGCGGGGAGCAGTCCGAACAGGACGGCCGCCGCCGCGGCGACCGGCAGCACCGGCGCGGTCGGCGGCACCACGGTGGGGGCGAAGGCGAGCGGGTCCAGCGCGGCCAGCCAGGTCGTCGCCGCCGCCACCGCGACCCCGGACCCGGCGGTGAGCCACTCCGGCAGCGCCCAGGGGTCGGGGCGGTAGCGGGTCCGGACCGAACGCCGCCCGCCCAGCAGCAGTCCGGCGAAGGCGGCGGCCAGGCCGATCACGAGCACCGGCGCCGCCCAGCCGGCGCCGCCCGCCGTCAGCAGCCCGTACGCGGCCAGGCAGATGCCGAGCAGCCCGGCCAGCGTCAGCCCGGCGGTGAGCACGGCGATCCGGCGCGGCACGGCGGCGGTGCGCCCGAAGCCGCGGGTGTCCATCGCCGCCGCCAGCGCCACCGAGCGCTCCAACGCGCCCTCCAGGACGGGCAGTCCGACGCTGAGCACGGCGGCCACGCCCCGGTCGCTGCGGCCGCGCAGGCGGCGGGCGGCGCGCAGCCGCTGCACGTCGGCCACCAGGTTGGGCGCGAAGGTCATCGCGACCACCACGGCCACGCCCGCCTCGTAGAGCGCGCCGGGCAGCGTGCGCAGCAGCCGGGCCGGGCTGGCGAGGGCGTTCGCGGCGCCCACGCACACCAGCAGGGTGGCCAGCCGCAGCCCGTCGTACAGCGCGGCGAGCAGTCCCTCGGCGGTCACCCGGCCGCCGATCCGGACGCCCTGCGCCCAGGCGGGCAGCGGGACTTCGGGGAGGGTGAGGAGGACGTGGGTGCCGGGGACCGGCGAGCCGAGGAGGACGGCGAACAGCAGCCGGATGCCGAGCACCAGGAGGCCGAGCCGCAGGAACGCGCCGTAGGAGCGCGACCAGGGCGCGTCACCGCGCCGGGCGGCGACGACGTAGCCGGCGACGGCGGCCAGCAGCAGCAGGACCAGCGGATTGGTGGTGCGGGTGGCGGCCGCGCCCAGGCCGAGTGCCCACAACCACCAGGCTCCGGGGTGCAGTTGGCGAGGTCCGGCGGCCGGTCGGCGGCGGGCGGCGCGGGGTGTGGGCACGGTGGGGTCCAGGGGGTCGGTCCGGAGTGGGGCGGCGGGCGGGCGGGGCCGGGTGCTGGCCGGCCTCATCGGCGGCGGCGCGACTGCCAACGGGCTCCGGCGGCCACGGCGAGGACGAGGGCCAGGCCGGCGCCGACCCCGAGGACGGGCCCGGCGGCGCCGGGGGAGGCCCCGGCCGCCGACTCCCCGGTGGCGTCGGCGGGACCGGCACCGGTCGAGGGCGAGGCGGTGCCGGTCGGCCGGGCGGCGCCGCCCAACTGCTCGCCGCAGCCCGTGCGCGGATAGCCCGCGATGGCGCAGAGCAGCCCGTTGCCGTCGTACCGCAGCGGCGGGGCGACGGTGGCCAGGACCTCCGCCGAGCTGGCCCGGGTCGGCACGACCGCGCACGCGGTCCGGGGCTCCGGCGGGGTCTCGTGGGCGGGCGCGTCGGCGGGGCCGCCGAAGTCCAGCACCACGGCGACCCGCTTGCGCCCGGCCTCGGCCGGCGTGCCGGCGCAGAGGGCGGCGAAGTCCCCGGCCGGACCGGGCCGGGCGGCCTGCTGACCGCCGTCGGGGCTGACGGCGAACCGCCAGCCCTCGACCTCGCCGTCCGCCGGGACGTGCACGGCGGGGCCCTGCTGCTGGTACACCCAGCCGCCGTCGGACCAGCGCCAGAACGACCAGTACCGGTAGCCGGCGGCCTGCGCCGGCGCGGCGCCGAGCAGGAGCACGATCAGCAGGCCGGCGACCGCCCCGGCCAGGAAGCGCAGGGCCGCCCGCACCACCCGCCGCCGGGCCGCCGCCCTGTCCTCGGCGGCGGTGCTGGTGGGCGCGGTGGCGGCGGTGGTGACGGTGGTGACAGGGGGGGCAGCGGCCGGGACCGGGGCCGAGGTCGGACGCGGTTCCCGGTCCCGGCCGGGAGGGGTCACAGCTTCGCGCCGCGCTTGCGCTGCAGGCTGAGCACCAGCCCGCCGCCGATGCCGATCAGCAGGCCGACGCCGAGCAGCCAGAACTTGCCGATGCCGCTGTCCTTGTCCTTCTCGGACGAGGCCGAGGACGAGGCCGAGGTGGAGGCACCGGCGGACGCCGCGCCGACGGCCTTGGGCGCCGGGCCGAGCGCGGTCAGCTGCTTGACCAGGTCGGTCCCGCCGAAGGCGGCCGGGTCGCGCTGCGCGGCCTGCGCCACCAGCACCAGGGTGGCGGTGGCGGCGGCGTCGGTGCCGCCCTTGGTCCAGGTGCCGCCCTCCTTGGCCAGCCAGTCGACGGCGCCCGCGGCCTGCTGCGGGTGCCCGCCCTGGACCAGGCCGAGCGCCGCCCAGGCGGTGGCGGTGTAGTCGGGGGTGGGCGCGGCGCCGGGCAGGTTCAGGGTCAGGTGCTGGCCGCCCGAGGCGAGCTGCGCGGTGAGGTAGGCGCCCGCCGCCTCGCCGGAGTCGGCCCGGGGGACGGCGGTGGCGGTGGCGCCGCCGTCGGTGCAGGCCAGGGCCTTGGGGGCGGCGTCGGTCCGGTTGCCGTTGGCGACCGGCAGCTTCCCGCCGGCCGCGGCGAGCGAGGCCTGGCCGCTGGCGAGGGCGTTGGGCTCGGCGGCGGGGGCGCCGGCCGGGGCGGTCTGGTAGACGAAGGCACCGCGCTGGTCGGCGGGGGCGGCGCAGCCCAGCTGGAAGACGGCGAGCCCGTCGAAGGCGTTGCGGCCGGCCTTGGCGACGGCCGCCGGGTCGGCCTTGGCGGCGAGCAGGGCGTTGACGGCGAGGCCGGTGGAGTTGGCGTCGCCCGGGTTGCCGGGGTTGTAGGCCCAGCTGCCGTCCGCGTTCTGGTTGGCCTTGAGCCACTGGACGCCCTTGTCCACGGCGTCCTGGTGCCCGCCGAGGGTGGTCAGCGCCTGGATCGCGAGCGCGGTCGCGTTGCTGTCCTCGAACACCGGGTCGCAGGCGGTCGCGGTGTCGGCGCGGTACGAGGGCCAGCCGCCGTCCGCGCACTGCTGGCCGGTCAGCCAGGACACGGCCGAGTCGGCCGGGGTCACCTTGGCGGTGGTCAGCGCGGTCAGGGCGAGGGACTGCCGCCACACCGCGTCGTAGGTGGGGTCGCCCTTGCCGTACAGGCCGTCGGGGAGCGGGGCGGTGCCGAGGCTCGCGGTGGGGCTCGGGATGTCGGCGAACGCCGGGGTGGCGGCGGCGGTTCCGGCGAGCAGCGCGGCGGCCAGGGCGGCGGCGCCCGCGCGGGCGGCGGTCAGCATGATCGGAGTTGTGCCTTTCGATGAGCGGTGCCGGCCGGGGCCGGCCGTTCCGTAGACCTCGACGGTGCCGGGGGTGGTCCGCCCGGCATGGGGCCGCTCGCCTCTCCCCGGGTGCTCCGGCTCGCCGGCGGACGGGCGCCGGGCTCACGGTTGCGGGGTCAGCGCCGGATTCGCACCGGCTTTCCCCGGAATAGGAGAAGCGGGATGGAGTTGTCCTGCCCGTCGACTCTATCCGCCGCCCCGGGCGCCCGGCCGCGGCCGGGGTGAGAACAGGTTCCAGTTCGGCGGTTCCTCCGCGGCCCGGGGCCGGTGCGGCCTCAGGGCAGTTCCAGCAGCCGGGCGGCGGTGTGCAGGTCGGCCCTGACCTCGGCGATCGAGGCGCGGCCGGAGAGCCAGGCGACCAGCGCAGCGTGCCAGGTGTGCTCGATCACCCGGACGGCGGCACGCTGGCTCCCGGTCGGCGGCCCGGACTGCCCGATGGCGTCCAGGATGAGCTGCCCGGTGGCGGCGGAGACCTGGTCCACCTCGGCGCCCACCGAGCGGTCGGCGAAGGAGAGCGCGCGGACCATCGCCTCGGCCAGCAGCGGTTCGCGCTGCAGCGCGTGGAACGCCCGGGTCAGCGTCTCGGCGACCCGCGGCGCCGGTTCGCGCTCGGTCGGCGGGTGCCGGCGGACCTGCTCCTGGAGGCCGCGCAACTGCTCCAGCATGACCGCGACCAGCAGGTGGACCTTCGACGGGAAGTACCGGTAGAGCGTGCCCAGGGCCACCTGGGCGCCCTCCGCCACCTCGCGCATCTGGACCGCGTCGTAGCCGCCGCGGGCCGCCAGCGCGGTCGCGGTCCGCAGGATCCGCCGCCGCCGTTCGGCCTGCCGGGCGGTCAGCGGCGGCGCCATCGGGGCGGCCGGGAGGGGCGCCGGGGCGGCGCCGGACGAGGGGGCGGCGGAGGGGGTGGACGCCGGCGGCGCGGGCGGTGCGGGCGGGGGTGAGGACGGTGACGGCAAGGACGCTCCCGGGCGCGAGAGTGGTGGGGCTGCTCCGGACGGGCACGGTCGGCCGGGCGTGGCGCCCGGGCGTGGCGCGAATCACCAGCCCTGGATCCTGAGCGGAAGCTACGGGCCGGTATCTTCGAGGTCTCTCATTGTTCACAGGGTCACCGGTGAACTCCACACCACACTGAAACCTGATCTACTTTACCGACCGGCAGCACTGACAGCAGCAGAGATGAGGGCCGACGATGACCGCGCAGCCGCTGCGGATTGCCCTGCTCTCGTACCGCGGCGACCCGTTCTGCGGCGGTCAGGGCGTCTACGTACGGCACCTCTCCCGTGAGCTGGCCCGGCTCGGCCACCACGTGGACGTGATCGGCGCCCAGCCGTACCCCGTCCTGGACGAGGTCGAGGGGCCGGGTTCGGTCCGGCTGGTCGAGCTGCCCAGTCTGGACCTCTACCGCGCCGACGACCCCTTCCGCACCCCGGCGCGCGAGGAGTACCGGGGGGCGGTGGACGTCCTGGAGTACGCCACCATGCGCACCGGCGGCTTCCCCGAGCCGCTGACCTTCTCGCTGCGCGCCCGCCAGTACCTGGCCCGGCACCGCGGCCGCTACGACGTGGTGCACGACAACCAGACGCTCGGCTACGGCCTGCTCGGCCTGGCCCGGCACGGCTTCCCGCTGGTCACCACGATCCACCACCCGATCACCGTGGACCGGCAGGTGGAGCTGGACGCGGCCCCCGGCCGGCTGAAGCGGCTGTCGCTGCGCCGCTGGTACGCCTTCACCCGGATGCAGCGCCGGGTCGCCGCCCGCCTCGAACACATCATCACCGTCTCCGGCAGCTCCAAGCGCGAGATCGCCGAGCACCTGGGCGCCGCCCCGGGCGCCGTCTCGGTGGTGCCGATCGGCGCCGACACCCGGCTGTGGTCCCCGTCGGACGAGGTCGCCCGGGTGCCCGGACGGATCGTCACCACCTCCAGCGCCGACGTCCCGCTCAAGGGCCTGGTGCACCTGGTCGAGGCGCTGGCGAAGGTCCGCACCGAACGGGACGCGCACCTGGTCGTGGTCGGCAAGCCGCAGAAGGAGGACGGCCCGATCGCCCGCGCCGTGCGCGCCCTCGGGCTGGAGTCGCACATCGAGTTCCGGCACGGTCTGACCGACCGGGAGCTGGTCGACCTCTACCGCTCGGCCGAGGTTGCCTGCGTGCCGTCGCTGTACGAGGGCTTCTCGCTGCCGGCCGCCGAGGCGATGGCCACCGCGACCCCGCTCGTGGCCACCACCGGCGGCGCGATCCCCGAGGTGGCCGGCCCGGACGGCGAGAGCTGCCTGGCGGTGCCCCCGGGCGACGCGGACGCGCTCGCGACGGCGCTCGGCCGGCTGCTGGACGACCCGGAGCTGCGCGCCGCGCTCGGCGCGGCGGGCCGGGAGCGGGTGCTCGCCCGGTTCACCTGGGAGCGCGCCGCCGAGCTGACCGTCGAGGGCTACCGGGCCGCGATCGCCACCGGCACCGGCCGCCGGGCCCGCTCCGGCCCGGGCTGGCGCTACGTGGCCTGACGGCGTCCGCCGAACGGCCGGGCGGGCGCGGCGGGTGGCCGGCGCCCGCACCCGCGGCCGCGCCGGCCGGTGCCCCCGTCCGACCGTCCGCCCCCGCGATTTCTCTGACTCGGCGTCAGGAACCCTTTGGTACCGAAGGAATGGGAGTCCGCAGTGCTGACCGTTGATTTCTCGCGCTTCCCGCTCGCCCCCGGCGACCGGGTGCTCGACCTGGGCTGCGGCGGGGGACGGCACGCGTTCGAGTGCTACCGGCGCGGGGCCGACGTGGTCGCCCTCGACCAGAACGCCGAGGAGATCGCCGAGGTCAGGAAGTGGTTCGCCGCCATGGAGCAGGCCGGCGAGGCGCCGGAGGGCGCGTCCGCGGTCGCCATGGAGGGCAACGCGCTCGCGCTGCCGTTCGAGGACGAGCACTTCGACCGGATCATCATCTCCGAGGTGATGGAGCACATCCCGGACGACAAGGGCGTGCTCAACGAGATGTTCCGGGTCCTCAAGCCCGGCGGCCTGCTCGCCGTCACCGTGCCGCGCTGGCTGCCGGAGAAGATCTGCTGGGCGCTCTCCGACGAGTACCACGAGGTCGAGGGCGGCCACATCCGGATCTACCGGGGCGACGAACTGCTCGACAAGCTCAAGGACGCCGGCCTGGAGCCCTACGGCACCCACCACGCCCACGCGCTGCACTCCCCGTACTGGTGGATCAAGTGCGCCGTCGGCGTCGACAACGACAAGTCGCTGCCGGTGAAGGCCTACCACCAGCTGCTGGTCTGGGACATCGTCGGCACCCCGGTGATCAGCACCCTCACCAAGGCCGCCGAGCGGGCGCTCAACCCGGTCATCGGCAAGAGCTTCGTCGCCTACGCCACCAAGCCCCACCGGGCCGGTCGCGGCGCCGAGGGCGCGGGCGGGTCGGAGTGACCGCCGCCGTCCCCGAGGTCCTGCTGCTGGACGGGGTGCTCGACGCCGAGCAGGCCGCCGGCACCGTCCGCAGCATCCTCGCCGAGCAGCAGCCCGACGGGGCCATACCGTGGTACCGCGGCCACCACCTCGACCCGTGGGACCACACCGAGGCGGCGATGGCGCTGGACACGGCCGGCGAGCACGCCGCCGCCGAGGCCGCCTACCGCTGGCTGGCGGACCGGCAGAACCCCGACGGCTCCTGGTACGCGGGCTACGCCTACGGGAAGCCGGGGCACGCCGACGGCGAGGTCTGCAACGCGGCCAAGGAGACCAACTTCTGCGCCTACCTGGCGGTCGGCGTCTGGCACCACCACCTCTCCACCGGTGACGACACCTTCCTGGAGTGGATCTGGCCGACCGTCCGGCGCGCGCTGGACTTCATCGTCGCCCAGCGGCTGCCCGGCGGCCCGATCGCCTGGCGGGTCGACGAGGACGGCCGGGCCACCGACGAGGCGCTGCTCACCGGCTCCTCCAGCATCCTGCACGCGCTGCGCTGCGGGCTGGCCGTCGCGGACTACCTGGAGGAGCCGCAGCCCGACTGGGAGCTCGCGGCCGGCCGGCTGCGGCACGCCGTCACCCACCACCCCGAGCGGTTCCTCGACAAGGACCGCTACTCGATGGACTGGTACTACCCGGTGCTCGGCACCGCGCTGCGCGGCCCGGCGGCGCAGGCGCGGATCGCCCGGGACTGGGACCGGTTCGTCGTCCCGGGACTGGGTGTGCGCTGCGTCAGCGACCGCCCCTGGGTCACCGGCGGCGAGAGCGCCGAGCTGGCGATGGCGCTGTGGGCGATCGGCGAGTCCGACCGCGCGGTGGACATCCTGCGCTGGATCCAGAAGCACCTGCGGCACCCCGACGGCTCGTACTGGACCGGGTACGTGTTCGAGGACGACGCGATCTGGCCGGAGGAGCGCACCACCTGGACGGCGGGCGCGCTGCTGCTGGCGGTCGCGGCGCTCGGCGGCGACCCGGCGACGGTGGCGGTGTTCGGCGGCGAGGAGCTGCCGACCGGTCTGGTGGTCCAGGACTGCTGCTGAGCGGGCGGTGCCCACGACACCCCGTACGGC
>NZ_JAIY01000007.1:367551-369476 GCF_000710405.2 Kitasatospora sp. MBT66
GCCGTACGGGGTCTCGGGCGGGGTCAGCCGCGCTGGATGCCCGAGGTGTCGGCCAGCACGCCCTGGGTGCCGTCCTGGAGCTGGGCGACCAGCGCGGCGCCGCGCTGCTCGACCGCCAGGTACCAGGTGCCGGGGACCAGTTCGCCGACCGGGCCGCCGGCCGGGTTGTCCTTCGGGGCCAGCTGACGCGGCGCCGGGACGGCGAACCAGAACGGCGCGAAGTCCGCCGCCGGGGCGGGCTGCGGCTGGGCGGCCTGCTGGACGGAGGCCTGACGGGCGGCCTCGGCCTCGGCGGCGTGCGCGGCCTGCTGGGCGGCGAGGTCGTGCGGCTGGCCCGCGACCGGCTGGCCGGCCTGCGGGGACGGGTAGCCGTAGCCGCCGGGCTGGCCGCCGAAGGCCGGGGACTGCGCCTGGCTCGGGTCGACGCCCGGGCCCGGATAGCCGTACTGGCCGGGCTGACCGGGCTGGCCCGGGGCGGGGTAGCCGCCGGCCGGGAAGGCGGCCGGGGCGGCCGGCCGGTCGGTGACCAGCGGGGTCTTGAGCACCGGGATCAGCTGGCCGCCGGCGGAGGCGCCCGCCAGCACGATCAGCGCGATGACGGCCAGCCAGGCGCCGATGCCGTGGCCGATGCCCTCGAGGCCGCCGCCGAGCGCCCACACCGCGGTCCAGAGCGCGGCCACCGAGAAGGCGATGCCCCACTGGTCCAGGCGCAGGCCGAGGATCTGACGGTTCGCGGCCGCCTGGCCCTGGAAGCGCTGCACCAGGATCAGGGCGGCGGCGAGGATGCCGAGCAGGAAGACCGAGGGCAGCACGGGGAACAGGACACTGTCCCAGGCGTTCGTCGAGGTGTCGCCGCAGTACTTGCCCTTGCACTCGACGGTCCAGTACGGCAGGAAGGAGGCGATGAAGAGCAGGACGGCCGCACCTGCGACGGCGGCGTCTCCCTTGGTGAGAGCGCGCAGATTCACTAACGTTCCCCTCGTTGGTGTGTCGTGGTCGGCGGTTTTCGGTTCGGCGCTCGGCCGATGTGGTTCCGGCGCCCGTCCGGTCGGCTGACCGGCGGGAAAACCCCGAACGGACCAGAAGCCTAGGGCCAACGGCCTCGCGGGTGCACAGCGGGCTCGGGAATGGGGCGAAGTCGTTGCAAATCGCGCGCTTCCGGCCCCGGCCCGTCCACCGGCCCGTCCATCGTTCCAGTGCCCGGTCCGTCGCCCCGTCAACCGGGCCGGTGGCGGGTGCCGGGGCCGCCGGACGGGCTCCTACCGGGTGGTCAGGAACGAGGTCAGTGCGTCGGCGATCCCCTGGGCGGCCTGCTGGCGCCACTGAGGGTCCGTCATCCGGCGGGCGTCGGCCGGGTTGCGCATGTTACCGCACTCGATGAACACCTTGGGGACGGTCGAGAGGTTCAGCCCGCCGAGGTCCGAACGGGTGTCCAGGCCCTTGCTCGCGACGTAGTCGGCGTACGGCTCGCCGGTCGCCGCGTGGAAGCTGTCGCGCAGCAGCAGGCCCAGCCGGTGCGAGGGGTCGACGATCGCCGCGGTGTCGGCCTTCCCGGCGACCACCTTGGCGGGCATGATCACATGGAATCCGCTGCCGTTCGCCGGTCCGCCGTCGCCGTGCACCGAGACCGCGGCGTCGGCGTGGGCGGTGTTGCCGATCCGGGCGCGCTCGTCGATGCACGGCCCCCACGGGCGGTCGCCGTCGTGCACCAGCACCACGGTGGCGCCGCGGGCGGCGAGGATCGCGCGGGCGCGGTGGACCACGTCGAGGGAGTACTCGGCCTCGCTGTAGCCGCTGTTGGTGCTGGTGCCCGTGGTGTCGCACTCCTTGCGGGCGTTGCCGATGTCGACCTTGCGGTTGATCTCCGCGGTGTGGGCGGAGTTCCCGGTGTTGTGGCCCGGGTCGAGGAGGACGGCGCGGCCGGC
>NZ_JAIY01000007.1:369803-370976 GCF_000710405.2 Kitasatospora sp. MBT66
GTCGGGGTCGGTGCGGTCGGGGTCGATGGGGCCGGCCGGCCGGCGGGTGGTGCGAGTCACGGGTGGTTCAGATCCGGTCCTGGGTGCGGGGGGTGAGTCCGAACTGGTCGGCGATCGCCTTCCACTTCGTGACGAAGTCCTTCTTCGCCTGGGTGGCCTGCGGGTTGAGCTCGTCGGCGCGCTTCTTGTCGGCGGTGTTCGGGGCGCTGCCCGAGCAGCCCTGGCCGGCGACCGTGCGGGCCCAGCTCGCGTAAGCCCGGTCGATGTCGGCGGACAGCTGCCAGGCGGACTTCAGCGACTGCACCGCGTCCGCGCCGCCGGGCAGGTCGGTGACGCTCAGCTGGGCGAGCTTGGCCAGCAGCTGGTCGCGCTGCTTGGCGCCGCTGTCGAACACCTGGGCGGCGGACTCGATGTCGGGCTTGGTCGGGCAGCTGTTCACCTTGGCGACCGCGTTGCCGATCGGGGCCTTGGCGCTCTCGCCCTGGGTGAGCAACTCGTCCAGGGCCTTGGCCTGGGCCGGCGCGTTGGCACCGGCGGCGGTCGAGGAGGGGGACGGGCCGGTGCTCGCCGCGGGGTCGGGGGTGGTCGGGGCCGGCGCGGCGCCGGTGGGGGCCGGGGCGGGCTGGGGGTTCCCGGACCCGGAGGTGCCGCCGGTGGCGGCGGCGGAGGGCGTCGCGGAGCCGGCCCGGTCGGTGCCGGAGCCCTTGTCCTTGACCGCCCAGAGGATGCCGCCGCCGAGGGCCATGACGAAGAGCAGGGCGAAGGCGATCAGCAGCGGCGCGCGCCTGCTGCCGGGGCGCTCGTCGTCGTCGGCGTCCTCGTAGCCGGTCGGGTAGTCGTGCCCGGCGTACTCGTGCTGCGGGTACTCGTTCCCGGGGTACTCGGGCTGGGCGTAGCCGGGTTGGGCGTAACCCTGCTGGGCGGGGTCGTGCGGCGGCCGGCCGGGCGCCCCGTACGGGGCCTGGCCGTACGGGGCCGCCTGGCCGTACCCGG
Organism: Kitasatospora sp. MBT66; assembly: GCF_000710405.2. Lineage (NCBI taxonomy): Bacteria > Bacillati > Actinomycetota > Actinomycetes > Kitasatosporales > Streptomycetaceae > Kitasatospora > Kitasatospora sp. MBT66. The sequence goes on from NZ_JAIY01000007.1 coordinate 370,797, forward strand.
GCTGCGGCTGGGCCTGCGGCGGGTACGGCGGCTGCTGGGCGGGCCGGGGCGGGCCGTAGGGCGCCTGCTGCTGCGGCGCGTTCCGGGGCGGGAAGGCGCCTGGCGCGTCGGGGCGCGGCGGCACCGGCTGCGGGATGAGGGCGGTCGGGGCGTCCTCGCCGTACGGTCCGGCCGGCGGCC
>NZ_JAIY01000007.1:371218-379368 GCF_000710405.2 Kitasatospora sp. MBT66
CGCCCGCGACCGCGCGGACACCGTACCTTTCCCGCCCCCCGCCCGGCAGCCCCGGCACGACGTTAGAGCATCCGTGATCGCCCGTGGGGCGGCTCGGCCGATTCCGGACACCCCGCGCGGCGGCCGGACGGCGGTGTCCGCGGGGTGCCGGGTGCGGCGGGGCCGGACAGTGGCCCCGACCTGCGGGTCAGCCGGCGGTGGCGCGGCGCAGGACGCGCAGCGAACCGGTCACCGAGACCTCCTCGAAGCCCTCCGCCAGCGCCCGCAGGTACACCCGGTAGGGGGCCTGGCCGCCGTCGGCCGGGTCGGGGAAGACGTCGTGGACGACCAGCAGGCCCTCGGGCGCCAGGTGCGGCACCCAGCCCTCGTAGTCGGCGGTGGCGTGCTCGTCGGTGTGGCCGCCGTCGACGAAGACCAGGGCCAGCTCGCCGCCCCACAGCGCCGCGATCCGGGGCGAGCGGCCGACCAGGGCGATCACGTGCTCCTCCAGGCCGGCCGCGTGCAGGGTGCGGCGGAACCGGGGGAGGGTGTCCATCCGGCCGACCTCGGGGTCGACCAGGGTCGGGTCGTGGTACTCCCAGCCGGGCTGCTGCTCCTCGGAGCCGCGGTGGTGGTCGACGGTCAGCGCCACGGTGCCGGTCTCCCGGGCGGCCTCGGCCAGCAGGATCGCCGAGCGGCCGCAGTAGGTGCCGATCTCCAGCAGGGGGCGGCCGGTGCGGCGGGCGGCGGCCACGGCGGCGGCGTAGAGCGCGAGGCCCTCGTCGACGGGCATGAACCCGGTCGCGCCCTCGAACGCGGCCAGCACCTCGGGCCGGGGGTGCGCGGTCTGCAGGAGGTCGGACATGGTGCTGCTCCTCGGCGGGGGTGGTGGGTGGCGGCGCGGTCCGGTTTCCGGCCCGCCGTCGGACCCTACTGGACGGTACGGCCCGACCCCGAGCCCGCGGCGGCACTCTCCCGCCGCACGCGTCGGAGGCGCCGACCGGCCGGTCCGCCGCACGTGCTCTGCAGTCCAAGCAGGTTTCTTGCCATAACTTGTTTGTGATGCAAAGCTGACGCCATGACAGACGCATCGGTGCCGTCGTCGGGCGCCCCCCAAGAAGTGCTCGCCAGTCTCGGTGATCTGACCCGCAGGGTCCGCGCCGCCCAGCGCGCCACCTGGTTCCCCCTCCTCCTGTTCGGCGTGCTCACCCTCGGCGGGATCCTGGTCGACCGCCTCACGTTCAGGGTCGAGGAGGTCACCCCCTGCCCGCCCGGCCCCTCGCGGGCCGATGTGGTCCTCACGGTCTGCACCGCCGCCAAGCAGGGGTCGCCGCTCTACTGGACGGCCGGGATCGCCCTCGTCTACGCCGCGACCGCGGTCTTCTACGTCCGCCGCGCCCGTGCGCGCGGCGTCGGGAGCCCGATCCGGCCCTACGTCCTCACCGGCGTCGCCCTCGTCGTGGTGGTGGCGGCGACCATGTTCTGGGTCGGCCGGAACGGGATCCCGCAGCCCGGTGAGCCGCTCGACTTCTGGAGCCTGCAGCTCGACCCCGGGGCCGGGACGACGCAGTTCCTCGAACGGCTCACCGGGGAGGCCGCGGCCGTCGGGCTGCCGCTGCTGGTGCTGTCCTGGGTCGAGCGCAGCCGCGCGCTGCTGCTCTTCGCGCTGGCCTACCTGCTCCTCGAACTGGTGCCGATCTCCACCGGCTGGGCGGGGATCGGCGCCGCCTCGCCCTGGTCGGGCCTGCCCCGTCTGATCGTCCCCGGGGTGTTCCTGCTGCTCGGCGCCCTCGGCTTCGCCCTGGTCCAGCTGCCCCGGCGGCGCGACGCCTCATGACCGAAGAGCACGATCAGCACCCCGTCAACGGACTCGACGACGTGGTCCACCAGCGCGTCCGCCTCGGGATCCTCACCGTGGCCCACGAGGCGCGCCGCGTCGAGTTCGGCTTCCTCCGCACGGCACTCGGCCTCACCGCCGGAAATCTCAGCCAGCACCTGGCCGTCCTGGAGAAGGCCGGACTGGTCGCCGTCGAGAAGGGCTACGAGGGCAGACGGGCCCGTACCTGGCTCTCCCTCACTCCCGCCGGTGACCGCGCCCTCCGGGACGAGGTCACCCAGCTCAAGCGGCTCATCCACCTGATCGAACAGGGTGGTGCGGCCCCGGAGGGATAGGGCTCGCCCCAGAGCCCCCGCCGTCCCCCCGGGCCGTGCGCAACGGGCGACGGCCCGCCGCGGGGGTGCGGGCCGCCGTCCGTGCGGACGGCCCGGGCCGAGTGGAACACGTTCTACTCGGTCCGGGCGCGGCGTGCCAGAATCGGCCCGACCGACGATCCGCGAATCCGCGAAGGACCCGGGAGCAGCCCATGCGCGCCGCCATCCTGCACAGGACCGGTCAGGACACGCTCGACGTCCGCGACGACGTCGAGGCGGTCGGCTTCGGACCGGGCAAGGTGAGGATCCGGCTGCGGGCCGCCAGCCTCTGCCACTCCGACCTGTCGGCGATGAGCGGCGTCCTGCCCCAGCCCGCGCCGTTCGTCCCCGGCCACGAGGGGGCCGGCGACGTGGTCGAGGTCGGCGAGGGAGTGACGGGGGTCGCCGCCGGTGACCGGGTGGTGCTCAGCTGGATCGCGCCGTGCGGCCGCTGCGCGCACTGCGGGCGCGGGCGCTCCCACCTCTGCGTGGCCGGTCTGCGGCGGCTCGGCGCCCCGGGCTTCCGCTTCGGCGGGGACGGGGACGGCGCGGGGGAGGCGTCCGGCTTCTACGGCACCGGCACCTTCGCCGAGGAGGTGGTGGTGGACCGCGACGCGGTGGTCCCGGTGCCCGCCGACCTCCCGTACGAACTGGCCGCGCTGATCGGCTGCGGCGTGACCACCGGCATCGGCGCGGCCGTCCGCACCGCCCGGGTCGAGCCCGGCGCGTCGGTCGCGGTGATCGGCGCCGGCGGGGTGGGCGTCGCCGCCGTCCAGGGCGCCCGGGTCTGCGGCGCGGCCCGGATCGCGGTGGTCGACCCGGTGGTGTCCCGCCGGGAACGGGCGCTCGCCTTCGGCGCGACCGAGGCACTCGCCCCCGAGGAGCTCAGGGCGGCGGCGAAGGGCCTGCCGGGCGGCGGCTTCGACTACGTCTTCGAGGCAGTCGGCCGCTCGGCCACCGTCCGGGCGGCGTACGACGCGGCCCGGCGCGGCGGCGCCGTCGTGGTGATCGGCGCCGGGGCGCAGGACGACCGGGTGCAGTTCACCATGGGGGAGCTGTTCTTCAACGAGAAGCGGCTGCTGCCCTCGCTGTACGGCGGGGCCCCGCTGTCGGACACCGTGGCGCTGGTGGTGGAGCTGTGGCGGGCCGGGCGGATCGACCTGGCGGGGATGGTCACGCACCGGGTCGCGCTGGCGGAGGTCAACGAGGCGCTGGCGCAGATGCGGGGCGGCGAGGCGCTGCGGACGGTCGTGCTGCCGGGCTGAGGGCTGAGGGCTGCGGACTGACGGACTGCGGGCTCGGGCGCCGGGCGGTGGGTCCGGCCGCGGCACCTCGCCGGGCCGGACCCACCGCGACCGGCTCAGGCCAGGTCGGCCGAGGCCGCGCGATGGCGGCCGTGTGGGTCCGCCTCGGGGGTGTCGTCGGCGGCGGAGCGGCCGCGGTGGCGACCGGCCGCCGCGGTGTCCTCGGCCGTGGTCTCGTCGGTGTCGGTGAGGGTGTCGGAGATCAAGATCGTCTGTCCGTGCTTCCGTGCGAGGGTGCGGGTCGTCCGGCCTCCGGCCGGTACTGCTGGACCCGGCCGGGGCGCGGCCGCCACCCTAACCGCCGGGGCGGGCGGGGTGCTCGACGGGCGTTCCCCGCAGGGGGATTCGCCCCCGCGGGGCGGGTGGATCTGGGACACTCCGCCCAGGGGCCGCGGCACGGGGACGGGGTGGCCCGGACACCAGCGAGGCGGGGGCCGGATGCATCCGTTGTTCTTGGTGGCGGTCGCGTTCGTCGTGATGCTGATCGTCGTGCTCACCTCGGTGGGGCGTCGGCGGGCCCGCCGACGCCCGCCCGAACGGAACCCCGTCGGCCCGCCCGCGGTGCCGGGCGGGAACCTGCCGGGCGGCGCGTTGCCCGGCATTGCGTTGCCCGGCGGCGCGTCACCCGCCCACCGCGCCACCCCGCCGCCCGCCGACGCGCACCCCCCGACCGCTCCCGCGCTCGGCGACCTCGGCAGCCTCGGCCGCTTCCGCCTGACCGGCGAGCTGGGCCGGGGCGGCATGGGGACGGTCTACCTGGGCCTCACCCCGGGCGGCCGCCCGGTCGCCGTGAAGGTGGTGAACCCGGAACTCGCCGCCGACCCGTCCTTCCGGCGCCGCTTCGCCCGCGAGATCGAGGCCGCGCGCAAGGTCGGCGGCTTCCACACCGTGCCCGTGGTCGACGCGGATCCGTACGGCAGCCCGCCCTGGCTGGCCACCGAGTACATCCCCGGCCCGACGCTGCAGGAGGTCCTCCGTCGGCACGGCCCGGTACCGGCCCGCACCCTGCACGCGCTCGCGGCCGGGATCGCCGAGGCGCTGGCGGAGATCCACCGCTGCGGTGTGATCCACCGCGACCTCAAACCGGGCAACGTCATCGTCTCCGGCACCGGCCCGCGGCTGATCGACTTCGGCATCGCCCAGGCCGCCGACGACACCCGGCTCACCTCCACCGGATTCGTCGTCGGCACGGCCGGCTTCGTCGCCCCGGAACAGCTCTCCGGCGCACCGGTGACCCCCGCCGTCGACCTGTACGCCTTCGGCATGGTGCTGTGCCACGCCGGCGGCGCGGCCCCGTTCGCCCCGGGTGTGCCGCTGGAATCCGCGCTGGGCCTGCTTCCCGCGCACCTGTCGGCGGTCGTGGCCCGCTGCCTGGACCCCGACCCCCGGCGCCGGCCCACCGCGGACGACGTCCTGCGGCAGCTCGCCGGCGACTGGTGCCGGGACGACGACTGGCTGCCACCGCCGGTCCGGACGATGGTCGAGCAGCACCACCGCCCCGGCGGCCCCCGGGAAACGCCCTAACCCGGGCGGCCGGTGCGCAGGAAGCCCGCCAGCAGTTCGTGCAGCACCGCGCCGCCCTCCTCGGCCAGCACCTCGTGCCCGGCCCCCGCCGCCTCGACGTAGCGGAAGTCGGCGCCCTCGGTGCGCCCGATCCGCAGCAACTCGTGCCGCAGCGAACGGGACTGGCTCACCGGTACCACCTCGTCCCGGTCACCGTGCACGACCAGCAGCGGCGCGCCGATCCGGTGCGCCAGCTGGAGCACGTCGCGCGGTCCGCGGGCGTCCGCGATCGGCTCCCCGCCGCCCAGCCGGGTGGTCAACGCCCGGACCGGGTCGGCGGCTTCGGCGAGCAGCCGGGCGCCGGACAGGAACGGCGCGACCACCGCGCAGCGCGCCACCTGCTCGGCCGGCGCGTGGGCCGCCGCCAGCAGTGCGAGGAAGGCGCCGTAGCTGACCCCGAACAGGGCCGGCGGCTCCAGTCCGAGCGCGGCCCGCTGGCCGGCGATGCCCTCCAGCAGATGCAGGACGTCGTCGAGATCGGGCCCGCCCCAGGCGCCCCGGATGGCCAGCGCGTGCGCCACCCCGTAGCCCGTCGAGCCGCGCTGGTTCGGGGCGAGCACGGCCAGGCCCTCGCCGGCCATCCGCTGCAGTGCCGGGTCGAACTCCAGCCGCCAGGCGTCCGCCGGGCCGCCGTGCAGGGCGAGCACCAGCTGGGGGCTGCTCAGCCAGGCGTCCCCGCCGTACACCACGGCCTCCAACGGGCCCGTCGGGCCGGAGAGTTCGAGGCTCTGCGCTGGGTGCCAGCGGCCGCCGTCGCCCGGCTCGGCGGAGCCGTCCAGCCGCCAGCCGCGCGGCGTCGTGCCGGGGCGGCTCCTGGTGGTGCCGGGCTGCCAGGGCAGCACGGTGTCCCGCCACGGCCCCGGCAACCCCGAGCCCAGCGGCGCCAGTTGGAGCGGCAGCGGCACCGGCCCCGAGGTGCTGGCGACCGGGCCCTGGGTCAGCAGCGCGTCCACGTCCAGGGTGGCGAGCGCGGCCGGGTGGTCCGGCGCCGAGTACGGCAGCCGCAGCCCGTCCGCCGACCAGTGGCCGACCGCGCCCAGGCGTCCGGGCGGGACCGGCAGCGGGTCCAGCCGGCCCAGGGCGGGCCGCCACAGGGCGAGCGAGCAGCCCGCGCCGTGGTCGATCTGCACCGCGACCCGGGGTCCGTCGGCGGCCGGACGCAGGGCGACCGGCCGCAGCAACATGCCCGCGACGTGCAGGACTTCGGGGAACCGCAGCGGCTCCCCGCCGCCCGGCACGCCCCAGCCGATCCGGTCGGTGCCGGGCGCGTCGCTGCGCACCATGGCGAACCGGCTGTCCGGGTCGAACAGCAGCAGCCGGTCGTTGCTGCGCTCGCCGATCTCCAGCAGCGGGGTGACGGTGCCGGTGCGCAGATCGAGCACCACGGTGCGGACCAGCCCGTCGCCCACCCGGTCGAGGGCCAGCAGTGCGCCGGCGTGGTCCAGCCAGATGCCACCGCCGTGCAGGCCCGGGATCTCGGCGATCTGGTGCGGTGGCGAGCCGTCGGCCCGGACCACCCAGACCGTGGTGCCCGGTCGGGTGTCGCTGCCCACGGCGAGGGCGACCGGGGCGCGGGGGCCGGACGGCGCGCCCGCCGGGAGCGGCAGGAGCCGGAGCCCGGGCATCCGCAGGGTGGTCAGCGGCCGTTCGGCGGTGACGGCCCGGCCGTACTGGTCGGTGGCGGCGGAGAGTGTCACCAGGTCGTGCCGGTCGCCGTCGGCCCGGCGGACCAGCACCGAGCCGTCCGGCAGGGCGACCAGCTGCGAGCGGAGGTCCTCGGAGCGGTGGCCGGGCAGCGGGAGCCCGGTCGGCCGGGCGGGGCCCCGGGCGGGGAGGTGCCAGCTCTCGGCGTACCAGCCGCCGTCGGCGGCGGAGGCCAGGCAGGCGGCGTGGCTGCCGTCGGGGGCGAAGGTGAAGCCGAGCCGGCGCAGGGCCTGGGTCCCGGCCCGGGTGGTCACGTCCACGGATCCACCCGCCCGGCCGGACCGGGACCGGTCCGCCCGGACGGCGCACCGAGGGGTGGGTCGAAGGGTGTGTCGAAGGGGACCGGGTCCACCCAGAGCCGCGGGCCGCCGTGCCGCAGTCGCAGCAGGAAGGCCAGCGCCCCCGCCGTCCCGGTGCCGTACGCGGGCGCGCACCCGGTACCGGTCTCGTCCGGCAGCGCCAGCAGCCCGTCGCGCAGGGCCGCGCGGGCGGCGATCAGCAGGCCCGACTCGACGGCGGCGGAGCGGAACCCCGGATCACCGGTGGCCTCGGCGAGGTCGAGCAGGAACTCCCCGTCCCCGGCCAGGCCGTGGCAGGCGCAGACACCGCTGTGCCAGCGCCCCGCGGTGACCGCCCGCCCGGCGGCCAGGGCCAGCCGGTGTGCGTCGGCGTCGCCGGTGGCGCGCCAGAGCCGCAGCAGGAAGGTGCCGGCGCCGGAGGAGCCGTTGCACCAGTGGGTCAGGCGGACGTGCGCGGGGTCGTCGGCGCTCCGCGGCCACCGGGCGGCGGGGGCGGCGCCGTCGCCGGCCCGGCCCGGGGCGGCCGAGGGGTCGAGGCGGGCGGTGGCGGCGAGGGTGCGGCCGGCTTGGACGGCGCCGGCGAGCAGCGCGGCGTCACCGGTGGCCCCGGCCGCCGCCAGCAGGAAGGCGCCGACACCGGCGACCCCGTGCGCGAACCCGAGGTGGGTGATCCCGGCGAGCGCGGAGTCGAAGTCCTGCGGCACCGGCCACACCGCGCCGTAGGGCGCCTGCCGGGCGGCGGTGAGGAGGCCGTGGCCGCACCGCGACGCCCGGGCCAGGAACTCCGCCGACCCGGCCGCCGCCGCCCCGCCCGTCCCGTCGTCGGCGGGGGATCCGGCCAGGTCCTCGGCGGCGCAGCGGAGTTGCAGGTAGCCGGCGCCGGCCGCGCCGTGGCAGACGTCCGGGTTCGGCCACTCGACGGCTATCCGCGCGGCCAGCTCGGCCGCCCGCCGGGCGAGCGCCCGGTCGTCCAGGGCGCGGGCGGCGTCCAGCAGTGCCCAGGCGGCGCCGGAGCGTCCGAAGTGCAGCCCGGGCAGGACCACCGGTTCGGCGGCGCAGCGGCGTTCGATCCAGTCGGCGGCGGTCCGGGCGGTGGTCCGGGCGCCGGTCC
>NZ_JAIY01000008.1:0-18920 GCF_000710405.2 Kitasatospora sp. MBT66
GCCGACCGCGCCGATCAGCGCCGCCTTCAGGACGTCCCGCCGGTGCTGGTGCGTGATCCTCGGGAACGGCGCCAGCAGGTAGGCGAAGAGCAGCATGTCGCAGCCGACGGCGATCAGCAGCCCGGCCGCGGTGAGCAGGTAGCCGCCCGAGCCCAGCCCGATCCAGTCGGCGATCCGGCCGGCCAGCGTCGTCCCGGCGGCCGAGGCGCCGAGCGAGACCAGCGAGACCAGGCCGAGGCCGCCGAGGACCAGGAAGTCCCAGCCCTTGCGCAGCAGCGGGTTGCCCTCCTCGTCGGGCAGCTGCCAGATGTCCCGGATCGAGGTCCGCATGGTGTCCACCCAGCCGAGGCCGGAGAGCACCAGCAGGACGCCGCTGACGAGCCCGACCGCCCCCGCGTTGGCCACCAGCGAGGGCAGGTTGAGGGCGTCGGAGATGCCCGGCAGCTGGTCGGAGATCCGCTTCTGGATGTCGTCGACCCGGCTGTCGCTGAGGGTCGCGACGGCGATCGCCAGCGCGACCGTCAGCAGCGGGAAGAGCGCGAGGAAGCCGAAGAAGGTGACCGCGCCGGCCAGTCGGTTGCCACGCAGCGCGGTGAAGTGCTCGTAGGCGCGGTAGGGGCGGCTGCGCAGCACCCGCGTCACGATCGGGCCGATCACCGGGAGGCGGGTCAGAAAGTCCACCGTCCGGTTATACCGGCCCGTCCCCCGAACGGCCGTCAGGCCCGCCGTCAGACCCGCGGCCAGACCGACGGTCAGACCGGCCGTCAGGCCCGCCGTCAGCGTCGGACCATCCGGCGGGCCCGGGCCAGCGCGCGGACCGCCTGGTAGGCGGTGTACCGGCCGTGGCCGAGCAGTTCGGTGCGCAGTGCGGACACCCCGATCGGCGCCCGGTAGCCGGCCGGGCGCAGCCGGGCGCAGTGCTCGGCGGCCCGCCGGAAGAACTCCCGGCGGTCGCCGGGCGGGACCCGGCCGGGCCGGGAGACCACGGTGTTGAGGTGGTGCAGCATCCGGCCGTAGACCACCGGGCGCCAGCGGTCGAGCTCGGGGCGGTCGTCGAGGAAGGCGAAGACCAGGTCGTACTGGCCGAAGACGTCGAAGTGCTTGCGGCTGGCGGTGGCCAGGATGTTGCCGCCCTCCTGGCGCTGCCGGTAGTGGACGCCGACCCGGTCGAGCAGGGTGATGCCGCGGGCGGCGAGCAGCGCCGGGTACGTCCAGGGGGTGTCCTCGTAGTACCCGGCCGGGAAGGTCAGGCCCTGGGCGGTGACGAAGTCGCGGCGGTAGGCCTTGTTCCACACCACCTGGAGCAGTTCGAGCAGTTCGGGGCGCTCGGCGAGGTCGAAGACCTCCCGGGAGGGGGCGCCGAAGACCTTGGCGGAGGCGGCCCGGACGGTCCGGCCGTCCGCGTAGGTGCGGGCGTAGTCGTAGACCAGGACGTCCGGATCGCCGACGGAGCGCAGCCGGTCGTCGACGGCCGTCAGCAGACCGGGGGTCAGGGTGTCGTCGCTGTCGAGGAAGAGCACGTAGTCGCCGGTGGCGACGGCGAGGCCGGCGTTGCGGGCCCGGCCGAGACCGACGTTCTCCGGCAGGTGGAGCACCCGCACCCGGGGGTCCTCGGCGGCGGCCGCGTCGAGCAGCGCGCCGCAGCCGTCCGGGGAGCGGTCGTCCACCGCGATCAGCTCGATGTCCGGACCGTCCTGGCCGAGCACCGAGGCGAGGCACTCGGCGAGGTACTCCTCGACCCGGTAGACCGGGACGATCACACTGAAGCGGGGCATGGCCCCAGGGTAGTGGGCCTGCGCAGGGCCCCCCGGAGGGCCCCCGGCGGGGCCATGGGCCGGGGGTAGGATCGACGCGCACGTACGCACCGAATCAAAGTGCGGTCAGACCCCGAGGGGGCTGCCACGCTCCTTCCCGAGAAAGGCCTGCGTAGCCGATGGCTCCCCGCCTCTCCATCGTCGTCCCGATCTACAACGTCGAGCGCTACCTCGTGGAATGCCTCGACTCGATCGCCGCCCAGACCTTCACGGACTTCGAGTGCGTCATGGTCGACGACGGTTCGAAGGACGACAGCGCCGCCCTCGCCGAGGCGTACGCCGCCAAGGACTCCCGGTTCCGGCTGGTCCGGCAGGTCAACAAGGGCCTCGGCGCGGCCCGCAACACGGGTATCCGGCACATCGACCCGGACGCCGAGTTCCTGTGCTTCGTCGACAGCGACGACTCGATGCCGCCCAGTGCGTACGAGCTGATGATCAACACGCTGGACGAGACCGGTTCGGACTTCGCCACCGGCAACGTGCTGCGCTTCCGCGCGATCGGCTACTACCAGTCCGGCGGCCACAGCCGCCCGTTCGCCAAGACCGTGCTCAAGACGCACATCACCGAGATCCCCTCGCTGGTCACCGACCGCACCGCGTGGAACAAGGTGTACCGCCGCTCCTTCTTCGACGCGGCCGGGATCATCTACCCCGAGGGCATCCTGTACGAGGACGCCCCGGTCAGCGTGCCGCACCACTACCTCGCCAAGAGCGTGGACGTGCTCTCCGAGCCGATCTACCACTGGCGCGAGCGCGAGGTCGGCGAGATGTCGATCACCCAGATGCGCACCAACCCCAAGGGCCTGGTCGACCGGGTCGCCTCGGTCGAGCTGGTCCGCGCCTGGCTGAGGAAGCAGACCGAGCCGCGCTTCGCCGAGTACCTGAAGACCTACGACGAGAACACCCTCGTCGAAGAGATCCCGATGTTCTTCTGGTCCGTCGTGGACGGCGACAAGGAGTACCGGGACGCGTACATCACCAGCGTCAGCCGGCTGCTGCGGGCGATCGGCCCCGAGCAGGTCAAGAAGCTGCGCGCGCCGCTGCGGCTCAAGTACCACCTGACCCTGCAGGGCCGGATCGACGAGTTCGTCGAGCAGATCAAGTACGAGGGCGAGAGCAACGGCGGTGTCGTCGCCAAGGGCCTGCTGCGCCCGTACGCCGACTACCCGTTCCTGCGCGGCGGGCGCAAGAGCGTGCCGGCCGGCCTGCTCAGCCTGCGCAACTCCACCGTCATCCGCAGCCGGCTCTACGACGCGCGCTGGGAGGCCGGCCGGCTGCGGCTGACCGGGCACGCGTACCCGGAGCAGCTGGGCGCGGCCAACAAGCACGACATGGTGCGCACCCTGGTGCTGCGCGAGGCCAAGGGCCGCCGGGTCATCGCCGTGCCGATGAAGACCCAGTACAGCCCCGAGGCCACCGCCACCAACCACCACGACCTCTACAACTGCGACTGGGCCGGCTTCACCGTCGCGCTCGACCCGGAGAAGCTCAAGCACCGCGGCCAGTGGAAGGACGGCAACTGGCGCGTCCTGGTCGCCGGCGCGGGCAAGGGCGGCGTCTACAAGGGCCGGGTCTGGGCCGGCTGGGCGGACACCGCGCTCTACCAGCCCTCGCACTGGGTCGAGCCGGACGTGCGGGTCGTCCCGTTCGTCCGCGACGGCAGCGTCTACCTGCGGGTGGAGAACGCCAAGGTCCGGGTGACCGGGCTGGCCGCGAACGGCGACACGGTCGAGGTGTCCGGCGCCGCCCGCTCCGGCGTCCGGCTGGCCGGGGCCCGGCTGCGGATGACCCACGTGGAGTCCGAGCGCGAGCTGACCTTCCCGGTGTCCACCGGCTCCTCGGTCGGCAGCCTCCAGCAGTTCCACGCCGCCGTGCCGATCGCCGAGCTGACCGAGGTCCGGGAGTCCTGGGCCGAGCTGGACCCGATCGCCGTGGAGCGCGCCCGCGACCGCTGGGACACCACCCTGGAGCTGGCCGACGGCACCACCGCGCCGCTCGTCTGGGACGACCGGAACGCGCCGGAGCAGCTCAACCTGGTGCTGAACCCCGACGCCGCGCCCGAGGAGCGGCGCGCCCTCTACTCCAAGCCCTCCCCCGGCGGCTACCTGCAGTTCCTGGACCAGCTGCTGCAGCCGGTCGTGCACGAGGTGACCTCGCGCGGCGCGGACGGCTTCCTGCTCAGCGGCACCTTCCCGCTGCCCGGCACCCACCGCTGGGAGCTGGTCGTGCGCCACCACTGGGGCGAGGAGCAGCACATCTACCCGGTGGAGATCGCGGACGGCCGGTTCCGGACCGCGCTGCCGGCCGTGCCGACCGCGTCCTTCGCGGGCAACGTGCCGCTGGCCCAGGGCGGCTGGAACGTCTCGTTCCGCCCGGTCGGCGCCGTCTTCCACCCGGACATGGCCTCGTACGCGCTGATCGCGCCCGAGTGCTGGAACAGCCTGCCGCTGGAGGTGGAGGCCCGCGGCAAGCGGATCGTGCTGGAGCGGCGCCACCACGACGGCCTGCAGCTGGAGTCCGAGAACATACTGCTTCCGGAGGAGCGCAGCGGCTGGCGCCAGCGCAAGCTGCGGACGACCGACTACCCGGCCGCCCGCCGGCTGCCGCTGCGCGACACGGTGCTCTACAACGTCGCGCTCGGCGGCCTCTACTCGGACTCGCCGCGGGCGATCCACGAGGAGCTGGTGCGCCGCGAGCTGCCGCTGCAGCACCTGTGGGGCACCGACGACCTGCAGGCGGACCTGCCGCAGACGGCGGGCTCGGTCCGGCTCTGGAGCCCGGAGTGGTTCGAGACCCTGGCCACCGCGAAGTACATCGTCACCAGCGCGCACCTGCCGGACTTCTTCGTCCGCCGGCCCGGCCAGATCGTGCTGCAGACCTGGCACGGCTCGCCGCTGAAGCAGATCGGCCACGACTTCGAGAAGGTCTGGTTCACCGACGCGCACTACCTGAAGGGCCTCGCCAAGGAGGTTCCGAACTGGAGCCTGCTGCTGGCCGGCAGCACCTGGGCCGCCCCGGTGCTGCGCCGCGCCTTCGACTTCAAGGGCGAGATCCTGGAGAGCGGCCTGCCGCGCAACGACGTGTTCTTCGCCGCCGACAAGGAGAAGACCGCCGAGCGGGTGCGCGAGCGGCTCGGCCTGCCCGAGGGCAAGAAGGTCGTGCTGTACGCGCCGACCTGGCGCGAGGACCGGCGCCGCCACTACGGCGGCTACCAGCTGCACCTCCAGCTGGACCTGGAGGCGGCGCAGGCCGCGCTGGGCGACGACCAGGTGCTGCTGGTCCGCCGGCACGCCAACGTCCGCGAGCAGATCCCGGCCGCCGGCAACGGCTACGTCTGGGACGTCAGCAGCTACCCGGACATGGGCGAACTGCTGCTGGCCGCCGATGTGCTGGTCACCGACTACACGGCGGCGACCTTCGACTTCGCCGTGACCGGCAAGCCGATCCTGTTCTTCACCTACGACCTGGCGCACTACCGCGACAACCTGCGCGGTTTCTCGCTGGACTTCGAGGCGGACGCGCCCGGCCCGCTGCTGGCCACGTCCGAGGAGCTGGTGGCCGCGCTCGGCCGGGTGGACGAGATCACCGCCGAGTACGCCGATAAGTACGCGGCGTTCCGCGACAAGTACTGCGACCTGGACGACGGCCACGCCGCCGCCCGGGCGGTGGACGCCATGCTGAGCCGCGAGGCCTGACCGGGAATTCCCGCCCGGTGGAGGGCGCCCGACGCACATTCCGCGTCGGGCGCCTTTCGCATTTCCCGGCCCCTGCATTTCCCGGCTTTCGAACAGGAGTTTCCCGAACGAACTCGCCAGCTAATTCACAGTCAATTCTCAAATTGACCTCGCATACTTTTCCCGGTGAGATGGAAATTCTCGCCGAGAAAGGTCCGTGGAAATGGCTGTCCTCACCCGGTTCGTCCTCCCGCACGCCGCCCCCCGGTTCGGCGACCCGCGCTTCGGCACCCCGCTGCCGGGCGAGGAGGAGCACGCCGCCTTCGGACTGCTGCGCGCCCGCTGGTCCTCCCGCGGCCTGGAGCTCACCGGCTTCGCCCGCCCCGACGACCGGTCCACCGCCCGCCCCGGCTCGGCCTGGACCTGGCTGACCCTGCGCGCCGACCACCTCGGCACCCCCCTCCACCTCCCCACCAGGCCCCGCCGGCTCCCCGAGATCACCGACGACAGCGCCCAGCCCGAGCACAACCACGACTGGGCCGGCTTCACCGCCCTGGTCGAGCCGCGCCGGCTGCGCACCGCCGACGGCTGGCTGCTCGGCGACTGGACCGTCGAGGCCACCCTGTTCACCCTCGCCCGCCCCACCCGGCTGCGCCGCCAGTACGGCGGCCTCGCCCCGCACTGGTGCGGCTCCGGCGAGTACCCGCCCGCCCGCTGGGTCGACCACGACGTGCGGCTCCAGCCGCACTTCGCCGACGGCCGGCTCGCCGTGCGGCTGGAACGCCCCGCCGCCCGCCTCACCCGGGCCGTCCCCGGCCCCGACGGGATCGAGCTGCACCTCACCACCGCCGGGCCGCTTCCGGACCGGACCGCGTTCCGGCTGCGCCACCGCGAGAGCGGCACCGTCCTGATCCGGCCCGCCACCGGCACCGGGCGGACCCGCGGCGTCCTCCTGCCGTACGCGCCGTTCACCGCCGACGGGCGCGGCGCCGGCGAACTGGAGCACTGGGACGCCGCGTTGGTCCACCCCGACGGCACCGCCGAGCCGCTGGTCCTGGACGAGCGCGGCGGGCCGGTCTCCGGCCAGCACCCGCTGCCCGGGGCCGAGGACCGGGCCCTGCACCTCAAGCACCTCGCCGACGGCCGGCTCCAGCTCTGCGTCCGGCCCGCCGCCGGCTGGGTCGAGCGGCTCACCACCCGGGCCGGCGGCTTCGAACTCACCGGCCACTGCCCCACCGACGGCCCGCTGGAGCTCGTCCTGCGGCACAACGGCACCGGCGGCGAGGTCCGCCACCCGGTCCGGACCGGCCCCGGCCGGCGGTTCACGATCCGGCTGCCCGCCACCCGCACCGGCTCCGACGGCACCGCGCTGCCCCTGCGCAAGGGCCTGTGGGAAGCCACCCTGGAGCCCGTCGGCCGGCCGGGACCGGCCCGACCGCTGACCGCCTCGCCCGCCGTCCTGGCCGCGCTGCCCGCCGCCACCCTGGCCGGCGGCAAGCGGATCCTGCTGGAGCGCCGCTGGCACGACACCCTGCTGCTGGACTCCACCCCCGTGCTCACCGCCGCCGAGCGCAGCGCCTGGACCCAGGCCCGCCAGCGCACCGCCGGCTACCCGGCCGCCTGCCGCGAACCGCTGCGCGAGGCCGTGCTCTACGACGTCTTCGGCGGCCGCGGCTACGCCGACTCACCGCGCGCCGTGCACACCGAACTCGCCCGCCGCGGAACGCCGTTGGAGCACCTGTGGGTGGTCGACGACGCCCAGGCCGAGCTGCCGCCCGGGGTCCGCGCCGTCCGGGTCTGGAGCCCCGAGTGGTACCGGGCGCTGGCCACCAGCCGCTACCTCGTCGGCAACACCCACTTCCCGGACTTCCTGCGCCGGCGCCCCGGCCAGGTGGTCGTGCAGACCTGGCACGGCGCCCTGCTCAAGCGGATCGCCCACGACGTCGAGAACCCCTGGCTCGCCGACCACGGCTACCTCGCGGCCCTCGACCGGGAGACCCCGCACTGGAGCCTGCTGCTCTCCCCCAGCCCCTTCGCCACCCCGATCCTGCGCCGGGCCTTCCGCTACCGGGGCGATATCCTGGAGTCCGGCTACCCGCGCAACGACGTGCTGGCCCGCCCCGACCCGCGCCGGGCGGCCGCCGTCCGGCGCCGGCTGGGGATCCCGGCGGGCCGGCGGGTGGTGCTGTACGCGCCGACCTGGCGGGAGGACCGGCCGCGCCCGGACGGCGACGGCTTCCGGCTAGACCTGCGGCTCGACCTCGACCGGGCCCGGCAGGCGCTCGGCGGGGACCACGTGCTGCTGCTGCGGCCGCACGCGCACGTCCGCGAGCCGCTCACCGGCACCGGGGACGGCTTCGCGATCGACTGCGCCGACTACCCGGACGTCCAGGAGCTGCTGCTGATCGCCGACGTCCTGGTGACGGACTACTCGTCGATCCTGTTCGACTTCGCGGTCACCGGCCGGCCGGTGCTGTTCTTCACCTACGACCTGGCGCACTACCGGGACGGCCTGCGCGGCTTCGCCTTCGACTTCGAGGCCCAGGCCCCGGGACCGCTGCTCGACGACTCGGCCGCCCTGGTCACGGCGCTGCGCGCGCTCGCGGACGGCGGCGACGGAGCTGACGGACTGCCGGCCGGGTACGCCGAGCGCTACCGGCGCTTCCGGGACACCCACTGCGTGCTGGACGACGGCGCCGCGGCCCGCCGGGTGGTCGACCGGATGCTGGAGCTCGGCGCCCGCCCCGGGGGTCAGCAGAAGGCGTAGGAACGCCAGGGCCGCCAGACCTCGTCGACGTCGAAGCGGGAGAGGCTGAACCCGGGGACCGGGAACGCCGCGTGGAAGGACCGGGCCTGCTCCTGGGCCCGGTCGAGCACGTGCTCCTCCAGACCGTGCGCCACCGTCACGTGCGGGTGGTACGGGAACGCCAGCTCACGGGCCAGCGGGCCGGAGCGGACGTCCGCCTCCAGCAGCCGGCACTCCCGCTCGCCCTCCTCCACCCGGACGAAGACCACCGGGGAGACCGGGCGGAAACTGCCGCCGCCGCGCAGCACCATCCGGAACGGCCGGTGCGCGGCGGCCACCGCCGCCAGGTGCTCCTCGATCTTCGGCAGCGCCTCGGCCGGCACCTCGGTGGGCGGCAGCAGGGTGACGTGCGTGGGTATCGACCGGGCCAGCGGATCGCCGTGCCCGGCCCGCGCGTCCTGGATCGCCGTGCCGTACGGATCCGGGACAGTGACGGACACGCCGATGGTCAGGAACTCGGGGAGCTCCTGACCACCGGGCAGGCTCGTCAGCGGAATCACCGCGCGGAGGCCGGGAGGAAGCCGATCCGGTCGTACACCGTGGCCAGCGTCTCGGACGCCACCGCCCGGGCCTTCTCGGCGCCCACCGCGAGGGCGCGGTCCAGCTCGGCCGGGTCGTCCAGGAAGGTCCTGGTGCGCTCCTGGAAGGGCAGCACCCACTCGGTGAAGAGCTCGGCCAGCTCGGTCTTCAGGGCGCCGTACATCTTGCCCTCGAAGTGCGCGACCAGCTGCTCGATCGACTGGCCGCTGAGCGCCGAGTGGATCCGCAGCAGGTTGGAGACGCCGGCCTTCTCCTGCTCGTCGTAGCTGACCACGGTGCCGGTGTCGGTGACGGCGCTCTTGAACTTCTTGGCGCTGGCCTTCGGCTCGTCCAGCAGGCTGACCAGGCCCTTGACGGAGGACGCGGACTTGCTCATCTTGACGGCCGGGTCCTGGAGGTCCTGGATCTTCGCCGTCTCCTTGAGGATGTACGGCTTCGGGACCGTGAAGGTCGGGCTGTAGCGGGAGTTGAAGCGCTCCGCGAGGTCGCGGGTGATCTCCACGTGCTGGCGCTGGTCCTCGCCGACCGGGACGGCGTCCGCCTGGTAGAGCAGGATGTCCGCGATCTGCAGGATCGGGTAGGTGAACAGGCCGACGGTGGTGCTGTCGGCGCCGTACCGGGAGGACTTGTCCTTGAACTGGGTCATCCGGGAGGCCTCGCCGAAGCCGGTGAGGCAGTTCATCACCCAGGCGAGCTGCGCGTGCTCGGGCACGTGCGACTGGACGAACAGGGTGCAGTGCTCCGGGTCCAGACCGGCGCCGAGCAGCTGCGCGGCGGAGATCCGGGTGTTCTGGCGCAGCGTCGCCGGATCCTGCGGCACGGTGATCGCGTGCAGGTCGACGACCATGTAGAAGGCGTCGTTCTCCTTCTGCAGGTCGACCCACTGGCGCACCGCGCCCAGGTAGTTGCCGAGGTGGAAGGAACCGGAGGTGGGCTGGATGCCCGAGAGCACCCGGGGACGGTCCTTGACCGGACCAGTGACCGCTGCGTTGACCATGCGGGCCATTGTTCCAGTTCCACCGACCGGTCAGGAAACCTCCTGCCCCGGCGGTTCCGCCAGTGTGACCGCACTCACCCTCACCCGGGCGATCCGCCGGCCCTCCAGCTTGGCCACCGTCAGCAGCACCTCCTCGCCGGGACCGGCCGGGATCCGCACCCGGTCGCCGTCGGCGGGCAGCCGGCCGAGCGCGGCGACCAGGCAGCCGGCCACCGTCTCGTACGGGCCCTCGGGGAGGGTGACGCCGGTCTCCTCGACGAAGTCGGCCAGGTTGAGCAGGCCGTCGAGCTCCACGCCGCCGCCGGCCAGGCGGCGGGTCGGGGAGGACTCCGGGGTGTCGTACTCGTCGCGGATCTCCCCGATCACCTCCTCCACCAGGTCCTCCAGGGTGACGATGCCGGCGGTGCCGCCGTACTCGTCGACCACGATCGCCAGGTGGTGGCCCTCCCGGCGCATCTCCCCCATCGCCTCCAGCACCCGCTTGGTGCCGGGCAGCAGCTTGATCGGGCGGGCCAGGTCACGGACCTTGGCGGCCCGTTCGCCGCGCACGCCGTAGAGGTCGCGGACGTGCACGAAGCCGGTCACCGCGTCGTAGCTGCCCTCGATCACGGGGTAGCGGGAGTGCGGAGAGGAGTCCGCCTGGGCGCGGACCTCGGCGAGCGGGCGCTCGGCGTCCAGGAAGGTCACCTCGGTGCGCGGGACCATCACCTCGCGCAGTTGGCGCTCGCCCGCGGCGAACACATCGGCGATCAGCGTCCGCTCGTCGTTCCCGAGTTCGGTGTTGGCGGCGACCAGCCCGCGGAGCTCCTCCGAGCTCATCGAGCCCCGGCCCGCGGTCGGGTCGCCGCCGAGCAGCCGGACCATCAGGTCGGTGGAACGGCCGAGCAGCCAGATCGCCGGGCGCAGCACCACCGACATGACGTCGACCACCGGCGCCGCCAGCAGGGCGATGGAGTCGGCGCGCTGGAGGCCGATCCGCTTCGGGGTGAGCTCGCCGAGCACCAGCGAGACGTAGCTGATCACCAGGGTCAGCCCGACCAGGGCGGTGGCGTCGGCGACGCCCTCGGACAGCCCGGCCCGGACGAACAGCGGGGCCACCTTGCCGGCCAGGGTGTCGGCGCCGAACGCGGCGGAGAGGAAGCCCATGCAGGTCACGCCGACCTGGACGGCCGCCAGGAAGCGGTTCGGGTCGGCGGCGAGGTGCGCGGCCCGGGCCGCCCGCCGGGTGCCGCGTGCCTCCAGCGTCCGGATCTGTCCCTCGCGCAGCGAGATCAGCGAGATCTCGGCGACGTTGAACAGGCCGCCCAGGACGATGAAGACGAGGACGAGCGCGGCGTCCTCGATGGTTTCGTTCACAGCGGGCCAGTGTAGGGCGACGGCCCGCCGCCCCCGCGGAACGGGGACGACGGGCCGTCGTGGAGGCGTCGGGGCCGGCTCAGATGAGGCCGAGCTCCTGGACCGCGTCGCGCTCCTCGGTCAGCTCCTGGACCGAGGCGTTGATGCGGCCGCGCGAGAAGTCGGAGATCTCCAGGCCCTGGACGATCGAGAACTCGCCGTCCTTGGTGGTGACCGGGAAGGAGGAGATCAGGCCGGCCGGGACACCGTAGGAGCCGTCGGAGACGACACCCATCGAGGTCCAGTCGCCCTCGGCGGTGCCGTTGACCCAGGTGTACACGTGGTCGATGGCGGCGTTGGCGGCCGAGGCGGCCGAGGAGGCGCCGCGGGCGTCGATGATGGCCGCGCCGCGCTTGGCGACGGTCGGGATGAAGTCGTTCTCCAGCCAGGCCTGGTCGCTGCCGACGGCCTCGAAGGCCGGCTTGCCGGCGATCTCGGCCTGGAAGATGTCCGGGTACTGGGTGGCGGAGTGGTTGCCCCAGATGGTGACGCGCTTGATGTCGGAGACCAGGGCGCCGGTCTTCAGCGAGAGCTGGCCGACGGCCCGGTTGTGGTCCAGGCGGGTCATCGCGGTGAAGCGCTCGGCCGGGACGTCCGGGGCGTTGCGCTGGGCGATCAGGGCGTTGGTGTTGGCCGGGTTGCCGACCACCAGGACCTTGATGTCGTCCGCGGCGTTCTCGTTGATGGCCTTGCCCTGCGGGCCGAAGATGCCACCGTTGGCCTGCAGCAGGTCGCCGCGCTCCATGCCGGCGGTGCGCGGACGGGCGCCGACCAGCAGCGCGACGTTGGCGCCGTCGAAGGCCTCGGCCGGCTTGTCGGTGATGGTGATGTCGCGCAGCAGCGGGAAGGCGCAGTCCACGAGCTCCATGGCGGTGCCCTCGGCGGCCTTGAGGCCCTGCGGGATCTCCAGGAGGCGCAGGTTCACCGGGACATCGGCGCCGAGCAGGTGGCCCGAGGCGATGCGGAAGAGCAGCGCGTAGCCGATCTGGCCGGCGGCTCCGGTGATGGTGACATTGACGGGGGTGCGGGTCATTTCTACCTTCTCCAGCAAATCGCCAGGTGCCCCAGGCACGTCGGCGCGCTGGAGCCGAGGACGGTCTCTCGACATCGAGAGAACCGGCGTCAGGGTATCGCAAAGGGAAGCGTACGCCGCGGCCGCGGTCGTGACTGCTCGGTCACAGACGATGACGGCCCCCCGCCCGGGCGTCGGGCGGGGGGCCGGCAAGGGGTCCCGGTCAGCGGCGCGGACGGCCGGTCAGCGGCGCGGACGGCCGATCAGCTGGCCGATGTTGTCCAGCAGCGGGAGCTCCAGCCAGGGGTTCGGCTGGGCCATCAGGGTCAGCAGCACGATCGACAGGCCCAGGAACGTCAGCACGATCACATCGGTGAAGCGGCTGCGCACCGCCAGCATGCCGACCTCCGGCAGCACCAGCCGGAGCAGCGCGCCGAGCAGCACACCGCCGCCGACGATCAGCAGCCCGTACTTGAAGCCGTCCTGGAAGTCGGCGAACCAGGTGACCGCGAGACCCGCCGCGACCACCAGCAGGACCACCGTTATCGGCCACTGCCGGACCGGCAGCGCGTGGTCGCGCCCGAGCGCGGCCGCCGAGCCCTCGGGGGGCAGGGTGCCGGTGGTCTTCACCGGCCTGCGCCTGGTCCGGCGCGGTTCGCTCATGGCTTCCCGTCCTTCGGGGTCGTCGATCGGATGGGTCGGCGCCGGGCCGGGCCCGGTGGGCCCGGAGGCTCGGCGGCCGGACGCGGTGGTCAGGCGCCGGCGCGGCGCTCGGCCGCCACCACGATGTTGTTGAGCAGCATGGCGCGGGTCATCGGGCCGACGCCGCCCGGGTTCGGGGAGATCCAGCCGGCCACCTCGGCCACGTTGGGGTGCACGTCACCGACGATCTTGCCCTCGCTGCGGCTGACGCCGACGTCCAGCACGGCCGCGCCGGGCTTGACGTCCTCCGGCTTGACCAGGTGCGGCACACCGGCGGCGGCGACGATGATGTCGGCCTGGCGCAGGTGGTGGGCGAGGTCGCGGGTGCCGGTGTGGCAGAGGGTGACGGTGGCGTTCTCGCTGCGGCGGGTGAGCAGCAGGCCGATCGAGCGGCCGACGGTCACGCCCCGGCCGACCACGACCACCTCGGCGCCGTCGATCTGCACGCCGTGGCGGCGCAGCAGCTCGACCATGCCGAGCGGGGTGCAGGGCAGCGGGCCCTCGATGCCCAGGGCGAGGCGGCCGAGCGAGGTCGGGTGCAGGCCGTCCGCGTCCTTGTCCGGGTCCATCAGCTCCAGGACCGGGTTCGGGTCGAGGCCCTTGGGCAGCGGCAGCTGGACGATGTAGCCGGTGCAGGTCGGGTCGGCGTTGAGCTCCCGGACGACGTTCTCGACGTCCTCCTGGGTGGCGGTGGCGGGCAGCTCGCGCTGGATCGAGGCGATGCCGATCTCGGCGCAGTCCTTGTGCTTGCCGTTGACGTACCAGCGGCTGCCCGGGTCGTCGCCGACCAGGACGGTGCCGAGGCCGGGCGTGATGCCCTTGGCCTTGAGGGCCGCCACGCGGGTGGCGAGTTCGGACTTGATCGCGGCCGCGGTCGCCTTGCCATCGAGAATCTGCGCAGTCATGACCCCATTCTCCCGGATCGGCGCGGGTGTCCGTGCCATCGGTCCCGGGCCTCGGACGGATGCCTCGGGGTGGGCCCCGGCTGGGGCCGGGCACTGTCCGGGCAGGGAGCGGGAAGGGGCCCGAAGGGGGCCGCGGGGGCGTTCCGGGCCGGGGCCGGACGGATGCGGAACGTTCGGCTCTTATTGCGGTTGCGCCACAGTCCGGCCCGAGGCGTGAACGCGGCTGGACACGGTACTGCCGTCCGGTCGACGATAAGCAGGCATTCCCCGCCGCATCCGGCCCGGTGACGGGCCGACGGACAGACCCGGCGGGGCGTACTCGGGGGAAGAACGAAGTGAGCCGACCAGACCGCACCGCGCCGACGACCGACCGCCGACGCGGGTTGCCGCGCGCCACCGGGCCGTCCCGGCTCCCGTTCGCACACTTCCCACGGCCCTGAGCGGGCGCGCGCACCGGTCGGCCCACGCCCCCGGTGTCAGTGTGCTCCGCTAACGTCCCGTCCGACCGGCTACCCGTCCAGCCGGCCCGTTCCGGGGCCTCCGCTGTCCCGTCCCCACTTGTCCCCATCTGCCCGGAGGCATCGATGAGCTACCCGCCCGACCCCAACAACCCGTACAACCAGCCCCAGCAGCCCCAGCAGCCCGGCTACGGCTACCCGCAGCAGGCGCCGCCGGCCGCCGGCTACGGCTACCCGCAGCAGCCCCCGCAGCAGCCGGGCTACGGCGTGCCGCAGCAGCAGGCCTACGGGTACGCGCCGGCGCCGGGGACCCTCCAGGCGAACAACGGCTACATCAACATCGCCCAGCTCGGCACCGTCAAGCTGGCGACCATGGGCCAGCGCTTCCTGGCCCGGCTGATCGACGGCCTGGCCGTCGGCGCGATCATCGCCCTGGTCATGGCCCTCGGCCTGGCCGGCACGCTCGGCATCGTCAAGGACGCCGACGACTGCTCGAAGTACACCTACCCGAGCTCGGCCTACAGCAACTGCCTCCAGGACCAGACCGACGCCGCGAGCGGCGTCTTCGCCACCATGATGATCATGATCGCCGTGCTGGCCGTGTTCAACCTGCTCTACGAGTGGCTGCTGGTCTCCTTCGCCGGCGCCACCCTGGGCAAGATGGCCATGGGCCTGCGCGTGGTCAAGGAGAGCACCGGTCAGAACCCGGGTCTGGGCGGCGGCTTCATCCGCTTCATCATCCCGATCGTCGGCGCGTTCCTCTGCTACATCGGCGCGCTGCTGGTCTACCTGTCGCCGTTCTTCGACAACTCCGGGAAGCTGCAGGGCTGGCACGACCGTGCCGCCGGGACCCTGGTGATCAAGAAGTAACGCGGTACCCCGTACGACGGAACGGCCCGGCCCCCTCGGTGGAGGGAGCCGGGCCGTTCCGTCGTTCCGTGCTGTCGTTCCGTGCTGTTCAGCGACGTGCCGTGCGGCGCCGTGCCGCCGGCCGAGGCGTCAGTGGAAGAAGTGGCGGGTGCCGGTGAAGTACATGGTCACCCCGGCCTCGGCGGCGGCCGCGACCACCTCTTCGTCCCGGATCGAGCCGCCGGGCTGGACGATCGCCCGCACGCCGGCCGCGATCAGGATCGCCGCGCCGTCCGCGAACGGGAAGAAGGCGTCGGAGGCCGCGTACGAGCCCTTGGCCCGCTCGCCGGCCCGCTCCACCGCGAGCTTGCAGGAGTCGACGCGGTTGACCTGGCCCATGCCGACGCCCACCGAGGCACCGTCCTTGGCCAGCAGGATCGCGTTGGACTTCACGGCCCGGCAGGCCCGCCAGGCGAACGCCAGCTCGGCCAGCTCGGCCGGGGACAGCGCCTCGCCGGAGGCCAGGGTCCAGGTCGCCGGGTCGTCGCCCTCGGCGTGCACCCGGTCGGCGTCCTGGAGCAGCACGCCGCCGGAGACCGGGCGCACCTCCTGGCGGTTGGCCGGGGCCTCGGGGGCCAGCAGCACCCGCAGGTTCTTCTTGCGGGCCAGCACCTCGACGGCGCCGTCCTCATAACCGGGGGCCACCACGACCTCGGTGAAGATCGGGGCGATCTGCTCGGCCAGCGCCACCGTGACCGGGCGGTTGACCGCGATCACACCGCCGTACGCGGAGACCGGGTCGCACTCGTGCGCCTTGCGGTGCGCCTCGGCGACGTCCGCGCCGGTCCCGATGCCGCACGGGTTGGCGTGCTTGATGATCGCGACGGCCGGCTCGGCGTGGTCGTAGGCGGCGCGGCGGGCGGCGTCGGTGTCGACGTAGTTGTTGTACGACATCTCCTTGCCGTGCAGCTGCCGCGCGCCGGCCAGGCCGCCGCTGCCGTCGGTGTACAGCGCGGCGCCCTGGTGCGGGTTCTCGCCGTAGCGCAGCACGTTCTGGCGCTCGTAGGCCGAGCCCAGGAAGGCCGGGAAGGCGTCCTCGGTCTCCGTGTAGCCGGACTCCTCGAACCAGTTGGCCACCGCGACGTCGTAGGCGGCGGTGTGGGCGAAGGCCTGGGCGGCCAGCCGCTTGCGGGTCAGCAGGTCGAAGCCGCCGCCCCGGACGGCCGTCAGCACGTCCTCGTAGCGGGCCGGGTCGACCACGACGGCCACCGAGGGGTGGTTCTTGGCGGCGGCGCGGACCATGCTCGGGCCGCCGATGTCGATCTGCTCGACGCACTCGTCCGGGGTGGCGCCGGAGGCGACGGTCGCCTTGAACGGGTAGAGGTTCACCACGACCAGGTCGAAGGGCTCGACGCCCAGCTCGGCCAGCTGCGCGCGGTGCGACTCCAGCCGCAGGTCGGCGAGGACGCCGGCGTGCACGCGGGGGTGCAGGGTCTTCACGCGCCCGTCCAGGCACTCCGGGAAGCCGGTCAGCTCGGAGACCTCGGTCACCGGGACGCCCGCGGCGGCGATCCGGCCGGCGGTCGAGCCGGTGGAGACGATGGCGACCCCGGCGGCGTGCAGGCCCTGGGCCAGCTCCTCCAGACCGGTCTTGTCGTACACGCTGATCAGCGCGCGGCGGATCGGCCGGACGTTCTCGGAGACAGGGGGCGTGGTGGGAGCGGCGCTCATGCCGGAATCCATACCTTTCGGTCCTCGATGCGGTGACCCTCGCGGGCCAGCCGGCCCACGACGTCGACGAGCAGCTTGCGCTCGACAGTCTTGATGCGTTCGTGCAGCGCCTCGCCGCCATCGGCGTGGTCGGCGTCGTGGACCTCCACGACGCCCTGCGCGATGATCGGCCCGGTGTCGACGCCGGTGTCGACCAGGTGGACGGTGCAACCGGTGACCCTCACCCCGTACGCCAGCGCGTCGGTGACGCCGTGGGCTCCGGGGAAGGAGGGCAGCAGGGCGGGGTGGGTGTTGACGATCCGTCCGGCGAAGGCCTCGACGAACCGGGGGCCGAGGATCTTCATGAACCCGGCCGTGACGACCAGGTCCGGCTCGTACCCGGCGACGGAGGCGGTCAGCGCGCGGTCCCAGTCCGCCCGGTCCCCGTGGTCCTTCACCCGGTGCACGAAGACCGGCAGGCCGGCCCGCTCGGCGCGCTCCAGCCCGGCGATGCCGTCCCGGTCCGCGCCCACGGCGAGGATCTCCGCCCCGTACGCGGGGTCGGCGACGGCGTCGATCAGCGCCTGGAGGTTGGTGCCGGAGCCGGAGACCAGCACCACCAGACGGGCCGGTCCGGGAGTGCGGGGCGGGAAGAGCTGAGCGGGGGCGGCGGCCACTGCGCGATTCTCCGTAGGTCGGGCGCCGCCCGCTGGTACATCCACCGGCGGTGGGGCCACTACGAACGGCAGGTCGAGCGGGGAGGAACTCCAGGAGAACCCGCCGCGACGCGGGCCCCGGGGAACCCGTGGGAGCTGCTGACCGTCACCACCATAACGGCTGGTCGGACGGCCTCCGAAACACCGTCCGGGGCTACGCGCGTAGCTGAGACCGGGATCTCGCCGGCCGTCCGGAGCCGGGCCCGGGCCGCGGCCGACCGCCGACTCCCGGGCCGCAGGACGTGCCCGGACCCCCCACAGGGGCCTGCGGGAACATAGGGTGGCGCGGGCACCCGCCCCACCGACCGAGAAGGAATGGCCGAACCATGAGCAGCGGTGACGACACCGGCGAGCGCAACCCCTTCGCGCCGCCGCCGGCGGATGCCCCCGAGCAGCCGTGGCGCCCGCGCGCTCCCCAGCCCACCGGCGACCCCGAGCGGCCCGAGGGCCAGGAGGGCGACCCGGACGACCGTCCGCTCGTCCCGCCGCCCCACCCGTGGAGCCCCGGCTACCAGGGCGGCGGCTGGAACCCCCGCCCGCCCGCGCCGCAGCCGCCCCGGCTCGACCCGAACGACCCCGCCCAGCGCAAGGCCCGCAACGCCGCGCTGGCCGGCATGGCCGCGCTGGTCTGCGCGTTCGCCGCGCTGCACTACGTGGCCCTGTTCGTCGGCGCGCTCGCCATCGTCTGGGGCGTCTCCGCGATGCGCTCCCCCCGGCCCGCCGCCACCGAGGGCGGCACCCCGGCGACCGTCGGCACCGGCACCGGAACCGGCACTGGCGCCGGCACTGGCGCCGGCACGCAGAACCCGCTCACCCCGGCCGCGCTGGCGGGCGTCCTCACCGGCGCGATGACGGTGGTCTTCGTCTCCTCCGTCCTCGGTCTCGCGCTGTACTACAACGACTACGTGACCTGCGTGCAGGACTCGCTGACCTCCAGCGGCGCCGACGGCTGCGACCGGCTCGCCCCGCAGTGGTACGTGGACATCACCAAGAAGAGCGACTGAGCCGGATCACCGCGCGGGGCCGCCGGGAGCACCGGGAGCCGTGGCGGCGGCGGCTCCGGGAGCCGTCGGGACACCGGGGGCTCCCGCCAGGCGGGTGACCGCGCCGTACGCGCGAGCGCGCAGCAGGAGTGCGCCCCGGCGGGCGGTCACGGCGAGCGCCCCCGGGACGAGGGGGACCCCGGACCGCCAGGACCTGCCCGGGCCGCCCGCCGCCGTCCGCAGCGCCCGGGACCGCGCCAGCACCGCGACCGGGCCGGACACCACCGCGACCCAGCCCGCCGCCGCGACCGCCGTCCACCACGGCACCGGACCCAGCCACGCCATCCGGCCCGCCCCCA
>NZ_JAIY01000008.1:19089-19513 GCF_000710405.2 Kitasatospora sp. MBT66
GCAGCCCCGGCACCAGGCCCGCCAGCGCGGGCAGCACGCACACCGCCAGCCGCCAGCCGCCCGCCCCCGGCTCCGGGAGCAGCGCGAACAGCGGGAACTCCGGCACCGGGCCCAGCGTCGTCCGCACCGGCGACACCACAGTCCCCGCGCCGACCGCGAACCCCGGCCCGAGCGCGTACGCCGCACCCCACAGCACCGTGTTCGGCAGCAGTACCAGGGTCAGCAGCAACACTCCCGCCACCGCCGCCGGTCCGCCCGCGAACACCGCCGACCCGGCGCCCCCGCCCACCGCGGCGAGCACCGCCGCCACCGCGACCACCAGCCCGCCGGCAGCCAGCAGCCCCGCCCCGGCCGCCAGCGCGGCCACCCGGACCACCGGCGCGCCGCCGGTCGGCCGAACCCGCTCCGGCAACCCGGCCAGAGC
>NZ_JAIY01000008.1:19708-20720 GCF_000710405.2 Kitasatospora sp. MBT66
GCGGCCCCCCGGCCGCCCGGCGCCGCGCGCCGCCACCCGGCCGCCCGCCCGGTACAACTGGCCCACCGCCAGCAGCCCCAGCCCCAGCGGTGCGACCGAGAGCGGCACCCCGACCGGCCCGCGCAGCACCGGCGCACCGTGCCCCAGCAGCCACAACGCGGACGCCAGCCGCAGCGCCCCGGCCGCGCCGTCGTCCGCGAACGGGGTCACCACCCAGAGCCCGAGCACCGGAACGGTGACCACCGACAGCCCGAGCAGGGCCGTCCGGATCCCGGTGAGCAGGGCGGAGAGGACGGGCCTGGCCCCCAGTTCGCCCGGCGCTTCCAGAATCGGACGACCCGTCAGCTGCGTCATGGGCCTCATCGTGCCAAGGCGACTCGCCATGCTCCGTGAAGAGGCAAACCGCCGGGGTGTCCCAGATTATTGGCTTATGCGCATTTTCAGACCATGCCCTCTCACCGCCGCGACCGATCCGGCCCGGAGCGTCTGATGACCAAGCCCCCGACCGCCTCCCGCACCGGCACCCAGCCCGCACCTCCCGCCGCACCCGCCGCCGCGTCCGCCTCGCCGAACCGCGGCGGGAAGGGCCGCCCCGGAAAGCGCAAGGGCGGCCGGGGCCGGGGCGGCACCACCACCGACGGAGCGGACGGGGCCGCGCAGAACGGCGGCGGGAGGCCGGACGCGGAGGCGGCGGCACTGCTGCGCCGCCTGACGGCCCGTGAGGCCGAGGCCTTCGCCCACCTCGCGGCCGGCCGGGACCTCGCCGAGACCGCCACCGCACTGGGCGTCACCCCCACCACCGCCCGCAGCTACCAGCACCGCGCCCTGCGCAAGCTGGGCACCCGCACGCAGGCCGAGCTCGCCGCTCTCGCCGCGCTGCTGCCGACGCCGCCGGGGGCGGGGGGCTCCTCAGCTCCGGCGAAGGCTGCGGCTGGGGCCGGGGCTGCGGATCCGGCGTCAGCTTCGGCTCCGGGTGCGGCTGCGGCTCCGGGTGCGGCTGCGGCTCCGGCTC
>NZ_JAIY01000008.1:21279-26025 GCF_000710405.2 Kitasatospora sp. MBT66
GGGTTCGAGGAGGTGTACGAGGCGGGGCACACCCGGCTGGTGCAGCAGGTCTTCCTCCTCACCGCCTGCAAGCACCGGGCGGTGCACTGCGTCGGGCGGGCGTTCGGCGAGGCGCGGCGACACTGGCCGGAGGTGGCCGCCGGGGCCGAGCCCGAGCAGTGGGTGCGGATCCGGGCGTTCGAACTGGCGCTGTCCCCCTGGCACCGGGGCGGGCCCCGGCGGGCGCACGCGTGGCGGTTGCCGCACCGGCGGATCAAGGTGCGACCGGCGGACGAGGCCCAGGCGGTACTGCCGGACCACGACCGCCTGACCGACCGGGACCGGGCCCTGCTCAAGGCGCTGCGCCGGCTCTCCCGGCCGCAGCGCCGGGCGCTGGTGCTGCACGACGGCCTGGGACTGCCCGCCGCCGCGGTGGCGGTGGAGGTGGAGTCCACGGTCGCGGCCGCCGAGGGGCGGGTGTGGGCGGCGCGGACGGCGCTGGCGCAGTGGGTCCCCGACCTGGTGGGGCCGGACCCGGCGGCGGACGGGTTCGCGGACCGGCTGTGCGGGCTGCTGCACCGGGCCGCGGTGCGCGGGGTGCCGGAGCCGCACCGGCCGCCGGTGCCGCTGCTGCGGGCCCGGCAGGGGCTGGTGCACGCGGGCCGGACGGGGGCTGCGGCGCTGCTGACGGTGGCCGTCGGCGGCGCGGTGGCGGCGACGCTGGCGGGCGGCGGACCGGGCGAGCTGTTCCGGCCGTCGGATCCGCCGCCGCCGGTGCTCTGCGCGCCGGTGCCGACGCTGGCGACCGAGCCGGAGGCCCTGCTGCCCCTGCTCGCGGAGGGGGCGCCGTCCGGGATCCACAGCCTCTGGTGCTCGCCGACGCCGGGGCTGGAGCCGGTCGTGGTGGATCCGCCGCCGCCCCGCGAGGACGGGCCGTACCGGCCGCCTGCGGCCGGGCGGGCCGGGGTGGCGCTGCCGCCGCCGGCCGCGGTGGTCCCGGAGTCTCCGGGCTGCGCGTCCTGGGTGCTGCGCCCCTGCCCGGCGGAGCACCGGGCACCGCGCTGATCCCGGCGCCGGGTCAGCCCCGGACCAGCGCCGGACCAGCACCGGAGCCGTTCCGGAACGACAGCGCCCCCGCACCGGCGAGGCCGGTGCGGGGGCGCTGTGCGCGAGCGGGGGGGCGTCAGCCCTTGAACAGCTCACGGGCCAGGCGGGCGGTCTCGGACGGCGTCTTGCCGACCTTGACACCGGCGGCCTCGAGGGCCTCCTTCTTCGCCTGGGCGGTGCCCGAGGAGCCGGAGACGATGGCGCCGGCGTGGCCCATGGTCTTGCCCTCCGGGGCGGTGAAGCCCGCGACGTAGCCGACGACCGGCTTGGTGACGTGCTCGGCGATGTAGGCCGCGGCACGCTCCTCGGCGTCGCCGCCGATCTCACCGATCATGACGATGAGCTCGGTCTCCGGGTCCTCCTGGAACGCCTTGAGGGCGTCGATGTGGGTGGTGCCGATGACCGGGTCACCGCCGATGCCCACGGCCGAGGAGAAGCCGATGTCCCGCAGCTCGTACATGAGCTGGTAGGTCAGGGTGCCGGACTTCGAGACCAGGCCGATCTTGCCGGCCTTGGTGATGTCGGCCGGGATGATGCCGGCGTTCGACTGTCCGGGGCTGATCAGGCCCGGGCAGTTCGGGCCGATGATCCGGGTCTTGTTGCCCTTGGAACCGGCGTAGGCCCAGAACGCGGCGGTGTCGTGCACCGGGACGCCCTCGGTGATGACGACGGCCAGGCCGATCTCGGCGTCGATGGCCTCGACGACGGCGTCCTTGGTGAACTTCGGCGGCACGAAGATGACGGTGACATCGGCACCGGTCTTCTCGATGGCCTCGGCGACGGTGCCGAAGACGGGCACCTCGGTGCCGTCGACGTCAACGGTGGTGCCGGCCTTGCGCGGGTTGACACCGCCGACGATCTGGGTGCCGGAGGCGAGCATGCGGCGCGTGTGCTTCATGCCCTCGGAGCCGGTCATGCCCTGGACGATGACCTTGCTGTCCTTGGTAAGGAAGATAGCCATGGTGTGAAAGTCCCCTTCCTTACTTGTTGGCCAGCTCGGCGGCGCGGTCGGCCGCACCGTCCATGGTGTCCACCTGCTCGACGAGCGGGTGGTTGGCGTCGGTCAGGATCTGACGGCCCAGCTCGGCGTTGTTGCCGTCGAGACGGACGACCAGCGGCTTGGTGACCGCCTCGCCCTTCTCCTCGAGCAGCGCGAGGGCCTGCACGATGCCGTTGGCGACCGCGTCACAGGCGGTGATGCCGCCGAAGACGTTGACGAAGACCGACTTGACGTCGGCGTCGCCCAGGATGATCTCCAGGCCGTTCGCCATGACCTCGGCGGAGGCGCCGCCACCGATGTCGAGGAAGTTGGCGGGCTTGACGTTGCCGTGCTTCTCGCCGGCGTACGCGACCACGTCGAGGGTGCTCATGACGAGACCCGCGCCGTTGCCGATGATGCCGACGGAACCGTCGAGCTTGACGTAGTTGAGGCCCTTGGCCTTGGCGGCGGCCTCCAGCGGGTTGGCCGCGGCCTTGTCCTCGAGCGCCTCGTGCTCGGGCTGGCGGAACTCGGCGTTCTCGTCCAGGGAGACCTTGCCGTCGAGCGCGATGATCTTGCCCTCACCGGACTTGATCAGCGGGTTGACCTCGACGAGGAGGGCGTCCTCCTTGATGAAGACGGTCCACAGCTTCTGCAGGACGTCGGCGACCTGGTCGGCGACCTCGGCCGGGAACTTCGCCGCGGCGACGATCTCGGCGGCCTTCTCCGGGGTGCAGCCCTCGTTGGCGTCGACCGGGATCTTGGCGAGCGCGTCGGGGTTCTCCTCGGCGACGACCTCGATCTCCACGCCGCCCTCGACGCTGGCCATGGCCAGGAAGGTGCGGTTGGTGCGGTCCAGCAGGAACGAGACGTAGTACTCGTCCTTGATGTCCGCGGTCTGGGCCAGCATCACCTTGTGCACGGTGTGGCCCTTGATGTCCATGCCGAGGATCTGCTCGGCCTTGGCGACGGCGTCCGCCGGGTCGGCGGCCAGCTTCACGCCGCCGGCCTTGCCTCGGCCTCCCACCTTCACCTGAGCCTTGACGACGGCGCGGCCGCCGAAGCGCTCGGCGATGGCGCGAGCCGCTTCGGGGGTCTCGATGACATCGCCGTCAAGCACGGGAACACCGTGCTTGGCGAAGAGGTCCCTCGCCTGGTACTCGAACAGGTCCACGTGTTTGTCCTTGTTCGTGGTCGCGGATTGTGTCTCTACGAGCGTGCCACGGCAGGATCTTCGCTGCGGGTCGTCGGGGCGGTGCGGGTACGCAGAGGTACGGCCTTGCGGCCCACACAGCCACGGGCGCACACGTCAATTCACACGCGCGTCACGTCCGTCTGGCAGGTTATCCCCGCCGGACGGGCGTGTTTCGCCCGGGGCCTGCCAGTCTTTGGTGAGAACCGTCACAGAAAGCCCGAAGGGCGTGCGCCCGGCGCTCGGACCGGCGGGTTTGCTCGTCCACGCCCCATGTTCCCCCGTACGAGTGAGACGGGCGCGCGCCGGGCCGACAACTCCGGCCACGGCCGCCGGGCGGACGGCCTGTCACGCCCCCGGTCGGGTCACACCCCCTGGTCCGGAACCGGGATCGGGCGCTTCCCGATCGCCGCCGCCATGATCTCCGGGAAGGCGTCGGGGGTGCAGGCGAAGGCCGGGGCGCCGAGGGCGGCCAGCGCGGCGGCGTGCGCGTGGTCGTAGGCCGGCGCGCCCTCGTCGGAGAGCGCCAGCAGGGCGATGAACTGGACACCCGCCGCCTTCATCGCGGCCACCCGCTTGAGCATCCCGTCCCGGATGCCGCCCTCGTAGAGGTCGCTGATCAGGACGACGACCGTCTCGGCCGGCCGGGTGATCCGGGACTGGCAGTAGGCCAGCGCCCGGTTGATGTCGGTGCCGCCGCCGAGCTGGGTCGCGAAGAGCACGTCGACCGGGTCGGCGAGCTGCTCGGTGAGGTCGACCACCGAGGTGTCGAAGACCACCAGCCGGGTGTCCAGGCTCTTCATCGAGGCGAGCACCGCGCCGAACACCGCCGCGTGCACCACGGACGCGGCCATCGACCCGGACTGGTCGATGCAGAGGACGACGTCCTTCTTCACCGCGTGCCGGGCCCGGGCGAAGCCGACCAGCCGCTCGGGCACGACGGTCCCGTGCTCCGGCAGGTAGTTCCGCAGATTGGCCCGGACGGTGCGGTCCCAGTCGATGTCGCGGTGGCGCGGGCGGCCGACCCGGGCGCTGCGGTCCAGCGCGCCGCCGACGGTGGCCCTGGTCCGGTCGGCCAGTCGGCGCTCCAGCTCGGCGACCACCGTGCCGACGACCGCGCGGGCGGTCTCCCGGGTGGTCTCGGGCAGCGCGTGCTTGAGCGAGAGCAGGGTGGCGACCAGGTGGACGTCCGGCTCGACGGCCTCCAGCATCTCCCGTTCCAGCAGCAGTTGCTCCAGCCCGAGCCGGGTGATCGCGTCCTGTTGCATCAACTGGACGACGGTGGCCGGGAAGTACTCGCGGATGTCGCCCAGCCAGCGGGCCACCTGCGGGGCCGAGCCGCCCAGGCCCGCGGAGCGGCGCCCGGAGCGCGGCTGCCCGGCCCGGCCCTCCTCGGGGGCGCCCCGGTAGAGCGCGGCGAGCGCGCCGTCCATCGCGGCGTCCCGGCCGTGCAGGGCGCGGCCGGTCCCGTCGGCCTCGCCGCCGAGGA
>NZ_JAIY01000008.1:26258-31279 GCF_000710405.2 Kitasatospora sp. MBT66
GCAGGCCGAGCAGCAGGGCGACCACCGGCAGCGCGGCGCCGGCCCGGGCGAGGTCCACCTCGGCGGCCTCCGCGGCCGGTCCGGCGTCGCCGGAGTCGAGCGGGCCGGCCGCCACCCGGCTGCCGACGGTGTGTCTGACCCCGGCCTCCAGGGTGGCGAAGGTACGGCGCAGCAGCGGCAGCAGATCGGTGAAGACCGCCGCCGGGACGCCGGTCAGCCAGGCGTCGAGGAGGCCCAGCAGCCGGGGGTCGTGCAGCAGCAGCGTGCCGCCGCCGGACAGGAAGCCCTCGATCCACCCGGCCGCGTCCGCCGGGCTGCCGGCGGTGGAGAGCACCAGGCCGAGCCGCCGCCCGGCCTCCGCCGGGTCCAGCCGGCCGTCGTCCAGCAGCAGCCGGACGGCCCGCCCGCGCAGCAGCCCGGGCACGCCGGTGGCCGGTCCGCCGGAGG
Organism: Kitasatospora sp. MBT66; assembly: GCF_000710405.2. NCBI lineage: Bacteria > Bacillati > Actinomycetota > Actinomycetes > Kitasatosporales > Streptomycetaceae > Kitasatospora > Kitasatospora sp. MBT66. The sequence continues at coordinate 26,706 of NZ_JAIY01000008.1, forward strand.
GCTCGCGCCGGGCGAGCGAGCGCAGCGTGCCGGCCCAGCGGTCGGCGAGGCCGTCGTCGCCGCCCAGCAGGCCGATCGCGCCGTGCACCTCGTCGAGGTGGACGCGCATCGCGGCGGCGCCGGCCGCGTCCAGGCCGGTGCAGGCGGGCGGCAGGCCGACCCGGATCCGGTCGGCGAGCCCGCCGGCCACCTCGCCCAGGGCGGTGTGGTCGGTGCCCCGGACGTCGCCGTAGCGCAGCGCGCGGACCAGGGCGGGCAGGGCGCGGGCCAGGTGGGCGACATCGGTGTCCAGTGCGGCGAGGTCGGCGAGCACCCGCATCACGGCGGGCAGCGCCTCGGCCAGGTCGGCCACCAGGCAGGTCTCCACCAGCCCGGTGAGCTCGGCGAGTTCGGCCGCCGCCCGGGCGGTGCCGACGGCCTTGCCGACGGCGGCCCGCTCGACCGTGGTGCCCCACTGGGCGGCCTCGGCGATCCGGACCGCGAACTCGGGCTGCCAGCACAGCCGCCAGCTCTCCCGGAAGGTGCCGGTGGAGGCGACCTGGGAGCGGACCGGCACACCCCAGTCGACGCCCAGCAGCCGCAGCCGGTGCAGCAGCCGGGAGCGGGCCGCGTCGGTCTCCTTGCGCAGGTCGAGGTCGAGCTCGCGCGGCTCGGGCGCGGGCTTGAGCCGCAGGGTGCGCTGGAGCCGGGCCAGGTCGCGCTGGAGCGGGACGGCGGGCGCGTCCTCGGGCACCGAGCCGAGCGCGTCGCCGATCACCAGCCGGTCCCGGACCAGCGCGAGGGCGACGTCCGAGCCCTCGCACATCACCGCGCGCACGGCGTCCAGCGTCTCGGTGAGCCCGGCCAGCGGGCGGCCGCGCAGCCCGGCGAGGGCGCGGGCCAGCCGGACCGCCTCGATGACGTGCGCGGAGGAGACCGGGTGGTCCTCGGCGCGGAGCAGGCCGGCGGCCCGGGTGAGCCAGCCGGGCAGCGGGTCGCCGTCCGTCCGGTGCAGGTGGTGGTACCAGCCCGGGGAGACGATCCCGGCGCCGTAGCCGGACAGTTGGGAGAGCCTGCGGTGCGTCCAGGGCACCCAGGTGATCTCGGTCCGCACCTTCTTCGGCAGCCCGGCGAGCAGCGCCCGGTCCTCGGCGACGGTCGGCGTCCGCTCCAGCGCGGGCACGTGGAAGGCCCCGCAGACCACCGCGATCCGGTGGTGGCCGGCCCGGCGGGCGGCGCGGATCCGGCCGCGCATGTACGCCTCGCGCTGCCGGTCGCGCAGGCTCGCCCCGCCGTCCTCGCGCAGCACCGCCATCGCCTCGGCGACGGCCGCGAACGGCGCGAGCGCGTCCTCGCCGTCGGCGGGGCGGCGGTGCTCGACGACGTCCTCCCACCAGCGCTCGGGGTCGTCGTGGCCGGCCGCCTCGGCGAGCCGGGCGATCGGGTCGCGCGGCAGGGCGGCGTCCTCCTCCTCGGCGCCGCCGTCCCCGCCCTCCGCGAAGGAGTGCCCGGCCGGCAGGTCGATGAACCGGAGCGGCACCCCGCGGTCGACGGCGTGACGGATCGCCACCCACTCCGGCGAGAACTCGGCGTAGGGCCAGAACGCGGCCCGGGCCGGGTCGTCGGCCGCGTGGGCCAGCAGGGCGACCGGCGGCACCATGTCCTTCGCGGCGGCCAGCCCGAGGATCGGCTCGGCCTCCGGCGGCCCCTCCACCAGCACCGCGTCCGGCCGCAGCCGCTCCAGCGCGGCCGCCACCGCGCGGGCCGAGCCCGGCCCGTGGTGCCGTACGCCCAGCAGTGTCACCTCTGCGCTCATCGCGCCCTCCCTCCCGTCGTCGGCGAGTCCTGCGGTCGTGCGTTCGCACGTTGCCGCGGTCGTGCGGCTCAGCGGGCGTTCTCACGGGCGGCGCGGTAGAAGTCCTGCCAGCCGTCCCGCTCGCGGACCACGCCCTCGACGTACTCGCGCCAGACCTGCTGGTCGGCGGCCGGGTCGCGGACCACGGCACCGATCACCCCGGCCGCGACGTCGCCGGCCCGCAGCACCCCGTCGCCGAAGTGCGCGGCGAGCGCCATGCCGTTGGTGACCACCGAGATGGCCTCGGCGGTGGACAGGGTGCCGCTCGGGGTCTTCACCTTCGTCCGGCCGTCGGCGGTGAGGCCGGCCCGCAGCTCCCGGAAGACGGTCACCACCCGCCTGATCTCCTGGGCGCCACCGGGCAGTTCGGGCAGCTGGAGCGAGCGGCCGAGCTGCTCGACCCGGCGGGTGACGATGTCGACCTCCTCCTCCAGCGAGCCGGGCAGCGGCAGCACCACGGTGTTGAAGCGGCGGCGCAGCGCGCTGGACAGCTCGTTGACCCCGCGGTCGCGGTCGTTGGCGGTGGCGATGACGTTGAAGCCGCGCACGGCCTGGGTCTCGGTGCCCAGCTCCGGGATCGGCAGGGTCTTCTCGGACAGGATGGTGATCAGACTGTCCTGGACGTCCGCCGGGATGCGGGTGAGCTCCTCGACCCGGGCGATCCGGCCGTCCGCCATCGCCCGCATCAGCGGCGAGGGCACGAGCGCCTCCCGGCTGGGCCCGTCGGTGAGCAGCCGGGCGTAGTTCCAGCCGTAGCGGACCGCCTCCTCCGGGGTGCCCGCGGTGCCCTGCACCAGCAGCGTGGAGTCGCCGCTGATCGCCGCCGCCAGGTGCTCGGAGACCCAGGTCTTGGCGGTGCCCGGCACCCCCAGCAGCAGCAGCGCCCGGTCGGTGGCGAGCGTGGTGACGGCGACCTCCACCACCCGGCGCGGGCCGATGTACTTGGGCGTGATCACGGTGCCGTCGTCCAGCTCGCCGCCCAGCAGGTAGGTGGCGACGGCCCACGGGGAGAGCCGCCAGCGCTCCGGGCGCGGACGGTCGTCCCGGGCCGCGAGCGCGGCCAGCTCGGCGGCGAACGCGTCCTCCGCGTGCTGCCGCAGGACATCGGTCACGAGGTCGGTCATCGGGGCCCCTTCGGGTCGGCCCTCCGGGCACACGGATGCCCGGGCGGCGGGATGGTCGGGGGGAGCCGGATCGGCGTCCCGGCCTGCGACAACCAGCCTGCACCGGACCACTGACAAATCCTGACCGGACCTCAGTTCGGGCCGCCCGGGGGCCGGGTCGACTGTCAGTCCCGGCACCTAACGTCGTCGGCATGGAGGAACGCTGGAGCACCGAACACGTCCTGTCCCTGGCGCCCGACGCCGCCTCGCGGAAGGCCGCGGGCAAGCTCTCCACGTCCGCGCCCTGGTCCGCCGCGGGCACCGACGGCGACGCGGTCTGGGGCGAGTGCCGGGGCAGCGGCAGCACGCCGTACCGCACGGTCGTCGAACTCGCCACGCCCGCCTACCGGTGCAGCTGCCCGAGCCGGAAGTTCCCGTGCAAGCACGCGCTCGGACTGCTGCTGCTCTGGAGCGGCTCCCCCGACGCCGTGCCGGACGGCGCCGAGCCCGCCGACTGGGCCGCCGACTGGCTGAAGGAGCGCCAGGAACGCTCCGAGCAGCGTTCCGAGCAGCGGGCCGGGCGGGCGGCGGCCCCGGCCGACCCGGCCGCCGCCCTCCGCCGCGCCGGCAAGCGCTCCGCCCGGGTCGCGGCCGGCGCCGCCGAGCTGCGGCTGCGACTCGCCGACCGGGTCCGGCACGGCCTCGCCGACCGCTCCACCGCCGGCCCCTGGGAGGAGGTCGCGGCCCGCATGGTCGACGCCCAGGCGCCCGGCCTGGCCACCAGGGTCCGCGAACTGGACGCACTGCCGCAGCACCGGCTGCTGGAGGAGTACGCGATGCTGCACCTGCTCGCCACCGCCGCGACCCGCCTCGACGAGCTGCCCGTGCCGCTCGCCGCGACCGTGCGCGCCCGGGTCGGCTACACCACCGAGACCGCCGAACTGCTGGCCGGCCCGACGGTCCGGGACCGCTGGCAGGTGCTCGGCAGCCGCACCTCGCCGATGGAGGGCGGCGCCGACGAGCGGCTGACCACCCGTCGGCTCTGGCTGCGCGGCGCCAAGACCGGCCGCCAGGCCCTGCTGATCGCCTTCGGCCGCCCCGGGCAGGCGCCCGAACTCGCCCTGCCGACCGGCCAGGTGGTCGAGGCCGAGCTGGCCTTCCACCCCGGCGCCCGCCCGCTGCGGGCCGTCCTCGGCACCCGCTACGGCGCCCCCGGGGCCGCGCCCGACGGCCCGCCGCCCGGCCTGGACATCGCCGAGGCGGTGGCCGGCTACGGCACCGCGGTGGCCGACGACCCGTGGCTGGACGCCTGGCCGACCGTGCTCACCGGGGTGGTGCCGGTGCTCTCGCCCGAGGGCTGGCAGCTCACCGACGGCCGGCACACCGCCCCGGTGCACCGCGCGGCCGTCACCGAGGCCGCCCTCTGGCGGCTCGCCGCCGTCTCCACCGGCCGGCCGCTCACCGTCTTCGGCGAGTACGGCCACCAGGGCTTCGCCCCGGTCACCGCCTGGGGCGCGGACGGCCGCCCGATCGGCCTCACCGCGCCCTGAGCCGGCCGGCCCACCCGCTCTTCCCGACCCGAGCTGCCCGACCCGACCGGACCCGAGCTGTCCGACCCGACCCGACCCGAGCTGTCC
>NZ_JAIY01000008.1:31725-52445 GCF_000710405.2 Kitasatospora sp. MBT66
CTGGACGCCGCCCGCGCCCGCAGCGAACTGCGCCCGGACGCGGTCGCGCTGGCCGGCCCGCTCGGCCGCTGGCTCGCCGAGCGCAACCCGGACTGGCGGTTCGTGCAGCGCGCCACCCGGACTCCGGCGGCGGACACCGCCCCCGCCGAGGGCGACCGGCTCTGGCACGAGGGTCTGTTCGCCGAGCGGGTCACCCACCTCACCCTGCTCCGCCGCCGCGAGCCGGCGGCCGGCCTCGCGCTGCTGCGCGGCACCTGGCCCACCGAGCGGGCCGAGGACCGGCTGCTGTTCCTGGACGCCCTCCAGGAGGGCCTCTCCCCCGCCGACGAACCGTTCCTGGAGGCCGCGCTCGGCGACCGCAGCAAGAACGTCCGGGCCACCGCCGCCGAGCTGCTCTCCACCCTGCCCGGCTCCGCCCTGGCCGCCCGGATGGGCGAGCGCGCCCGCGCCGCCGTCCGGCTCTCCGAGCACGGCACCCATCTGCTGGTCACCCCGCCCGCCGCCTGCGACGCGGCCATGCAGCGCGACGGCATACCGCCCAAGTCGCCCACCGGGCGCGGCGAACGGGCCTGGTGGTTCGGCGAGGTGATCGCCGCCGCGCCGCTGGCCCTGTGGTCCGCGCACACCGGTCTGACGCCCGAGCGGCTGCTCGGCCTGCGGGTCGGCGACGCCATCGACGAGACCAGCAGCACCTGGGCCGACGACCTGCGCGAGGCCTGGGCCCGGGCCGCCGTCCGCCAGCAGGACCCCGACTGGGCGCGCGCCCTGCTCGGCCCCCCGCCCGTCGCCGGTCCCGGGCGGACGGCCCGCACCACCGGTGCCCCGGCCAAGCTGCTCGCGGTGCTCCCGCCCGCCGAACGGGCCGTCTGGACGGCCTCCTTCGTCGAGGCGCACGGCCTGGGGGACGCCTTCCAACTGCTCGGGGCCTGCGCCACCCCGTGGACGCCGCCGCTGTCCACCGCCGTGGTCGGGGCGCTGGCCCGGGCGGCCGCCTCCGGGGCCTACCCGTGGAGCCACAGCGGGGTGCTCGGCATGACCGAGCGGGCGCTCTCGCCGACGGCCGCCGGGGCGGTCGAGGAACTGGCCGCCGGCGCCGCGCCCGCGACCGCCTGGGGCGAGACCTTCGCCCGGCTGGCCGGGACGCTGCGGTTCCGCGAGGCGATGCTCGCCGAGCTGGCGGCCTGAGCCGGGCCCGGCCGACGCGCAGCGTCCCGGGCGAACGGGACGTGCGGACCCGGACCCGGCGGCACGGATCGGGGCCGGACGACGCGCCCGGCCCCGACTGCGGCTCCGACTCCGGCCCGGCTGTCAGCCGGCGGCGCGCAGGTTGGCCGTGACCCAGGCGACCACCTCGGTGGTCGGCGTGCCCGGGGTGAAGATGTCGGCGACACCCATCGCCTTCAGCTCGACGATGTCCTCGGGCGGGATGATCCCGCCGCAGAACACCTTGATGTCCGCGGCGTCCCGCTCCTTCAGCAGCTCCAGCACCCGCGTGCACAGGCTCATGTGCGCGCCGGACAGGATCGACAGGCCGATGCCGTCCGCGTCCTCCTGGATCGCGGTGTCGACCACCTGCTCCGGCGTCTGGTGCAGGCCGGTGTAGATGACCTCCATGCCGGCGTCGCGCAGGGCGCGCGCGATGACCTTGGCGCCTCGGTCGTGCCCGTCGAGCCCCGGCTTGGCGACCACCACGCGGATCGGTCCTGACACACCCATCACTGCCTCCTGGACCTCGTCGTCCAACACCCCGCCGGGCCTTGTGGGCATGGGCCGGAGTTAACGAGCAATAACCAATCTGAGGGGAGGTTAGCGCCACCCGCCCCGGTTGGGCCCGCCGCCCCTCAAGAGGAGGGGAAAATCACAGGCGCCCGCCGTCCCTCCCCTGCTTCTACCCCGCAACCGCACGCCCACAGCCCCTTGACAACCGGACTTTTGTCCGGATGTCGGGCTTGCGGCTACAGTCTCGGTCGTTTACCCCCTCGTCCGACGACGCGCCCGAGGAGGCAGCCGCGATGGCTCCCGAAGCCGCACCTCGCCCGACCCGTGCGGAACTGCGCGTCGCCGCCCGCGAGCAGTCCCGGGCCCAGCGCCGCGACGCCGCCAAGGCCGCCACCCGGACGGCGCTGCTGCGCGTCGCGCTGCCCTCGGTGGCCGCGCTCGGTGTCGCGGCCGCGGCCGCCGTCACCGTCCAGGGCGAGGCCGACCAGCAGCGGGCCCAGGCGGCCGGCCGGATCCCCGAGCAGACCGCCGCCGCCGGCGCCGCGGACAACGCCCAGGCAGCCCAGGCGGCCCAGGCCGCCCAGCAGGCGCTCGCCTCCGGCGGCGGCGCCCAGGCCTCCCGGAGCGACGCCCGGCAGCCGCTCACCGGCACCCAGGGCGGGGCCGACCCCGCCGGGCAGCCGGCCGCCCAGGTCACCACGACCGACCAGGCCCCGCCGGAGCGCCCCAGGATCGCGATGCCGGTGGCCCAGCACGGCCTGGGCGAGGTCTTCGGCGCGGCCGGCACCCACTGGTCGAAGCGGCACACCGGCATCGACTTCCCGGTGGACGGCGGCTCCGCCGTCATGGCCGTCACGGACGGCACGATCCGGACCCAGTGGAACCCTTCGTACGGCTACATGACGATACTCAAGATGGCCGACGGCACCGAGGCCTGGTACTGCCACCTGCGGTCGTACAAGATCCGCAAGGGCACGGTGAAGGCGGGCGACGTCATCGCCTTCGTCGGCAGCAGCGGCAACAGCACCGGCCCCCACCTGCACTTCGAGATCCGCCCGGCCGACGGCGGCGCGCCCGTCGACCCGCTGCCCTGGTTCCTCGCCCAGGGCCTCGACCCGCGCTGAGACAGCGCGGGCCGAGCGCCCCCGAGTTACCCCGGTCAGGCCACCGACCAGGTCACCGAACGGGCCGCCGACCAGACCACCGGACGCGCCGGTCGGCTCAGAGCTTCTCCACCGGCGCGTAGCGCAGCAGCAGCTGCTTGCGGCCCTCCGTGCCGAAGTCCACGGTGGCCTGCGCCTTGTCGCCGACACCGGCGGTGGCCACCACCGTGCCCAGACCGAAGGTGTCGTGGGTGACCCGGTCGCCGACCGCCAGCGCGACCACCTCGCGCTCCACCGCCGCACCCGCACGCCGCGCCGACTGCCCCCAGCCCGCCTTCGGCGAGGCCGCCGCCGTACCGCGCGAAGAGCCCCCGCGCGACGACCCGCCCGACCCGCTCGAGCCGCCCGAGGACCTCCCGCCCCAGGACGACCCCGAGGAGAAGCCGCGCGCGGCCGGCGCCGGGGCGCCCCCCGTGCGCTTCCACTCCACCAGCGTCTCCGGGATCTCCTCCAGGAACCGCGAGGCCGGGTTGTACGCCGGCTGCCCCCAGGCGCTGCGCAGCACCGACCTGGTCAGGTAGAGCCGCTGCCGCGCCCGGGTGAGCCCGACGTAGGCGAGCCGCCGCTCCTCCTCCAGTTCCTTGACCTGGTTGAGCGCCCGCATGTGCGGGAAGATGCCGTCCTCCATGCCGGTGAGGAAGACCACCGGGAACTCCAGGCCCTTGGCGGTGTGCAGGGTCATCATCGTGATGACGCCCCGGCCCTCGTCGTCCCCGTCGGGGATCTGGTCCGAGTCGGCGACCAACGCGACCCGCTCCAGGAAGTCGGGCAGCGAGCCGACCGGCGGCGCGCCGTCCTCCCCCGCGTCCGGGCGCTCGCCCGGGTCCTGCTCGTACTCCAGGGCGACCGAGGCCAGCTCCTGGAGGTTCTCCACCCTGGTCTCGTCCTGCGGGTCGGTGGAGGCCTGGAGCTCGGCCAGGTAGCCGGTCTCCTCCAGCACCGCCTCCAGCACCGCGGCCGGACCCGCCCCGGACTCGACGACCTGGCGCAGCCCGGCCATCAGCTCGTTGAACTTCTTCACCGCGTTGGCCGAGCGCGCGGCCATGCCGTACGCCTCGTCCACCCGCCGCAGCGCCTGCGCGAAGGAGATCCGCTCGCGCGCGGCCAGCGCGTCGATCATCGCCTCGGCACGCTCGCCGATGCCGCGCTTGGGCACGTTGAGGATCCGGCGCAGCGGCACGGTGTCCTCGGGGTTGGACAGCACCCGCAGGTAGGCGAGGACGTCCTTGACCTCCTTGCGCTCGTAGAAGCGCACCCCGCCGACGACCTTGTACGGCAGGCCGACCCGGATGAACACCTCTTCGAAGACGCGGGACTGCGCGTTGGTCCGGTAGAAGATCGCGACGTCCCCGGGCCTGGCCGCGTCCGCGTCGGTGAGCCGGTCGATCTCGTCGGCGATGAACTGGGCCTCGCCGTGCTCGTCGTCCGCGACGTAGCCGACGACCTTCTCGCCGTCGTCGCCGGCCGTCCAGAGCTTCTTCGCGCGCCGGTTGGCGTTGCGCTCGATGACGGCGTTGGCCGCGCTCAGGATGGTCTGGGTGGAGCGGTAGTTCTGCTCCAGCAGGATCGTGGTGGCGTTCGGGTAGTCCTCCTCGAACTGGAGGATGTTGCGGATCGTCGCGCCGCGGAAGGCGTAGATCGACTGGTCCGCGTCACCGACCACGCACAGCTCGGCGGGCGGCACCTCGGCGAGCCGGCCGGCCGCCGGGTCGACCAGGTCGCCGTCGACGGTGCGCTTCGGCGCGGCGGCGACCGCGCCGCCGCTCAGCTCCCGGACCAGCATGTACTGGGCGTGGTTGGTGTCCTGGTACTCGTCGACCAGGATGTGCCGGAACCGCCGCCGGTAGTGCTCCGCGACGTCGGGGAAGGCCTGGAGCAGGTTCACCGTCGTCATGATGATGTCGTCGAAGTCGAGCGCGTTGGCCTCGCGCAGCCGCCGCTGGTAGAGGAAGTACGCCTCGGCGAGCTTCTTCTCCATCGGGTTGGCGGCCTGGTCGGCGTAGGTCTCCTCGTCGATCAGCTCGTTCTTGAGGTTGCTGACCTTCGAGGTGAAGGACTTCGGCGGGTACTGCTTCGGGTCCAGGTCGAGGTCGCGGCAGACCAGGGCCATCAGCCGCTGCGAGTCGGCCGAGTCGTAGATCGAGAACGACGAGGTGAAGCCGAGCAGCTTGGACTCGCGGCGCAGGATCCGCACGCAGGCGCTGTGGAAGGTGGACACCCACATCGCCCGGGCGCGCGGGCCGACCAGCTGCTCGACGCGCTCGCGCATCTCGCCGGCCGCCTTGTTGGTGAAGGTGATCGCCAGGACCTCGCCGGGCTGCACGCCGCGGGCGCCGAGCAGGTGGGCGATCCGGTGGGTGAGCACCCTGGTCTTGCCGGAGCCGGCGCCGGCCACGATCAGCAGCGGCGAGCCGGCGTGCAGCACGGCCTCGCGCTGCGGGTCGTTCATGCCCTCCAGCAGTGCCGCCGGGTCGATCACCGGGCGGGCGGCGCCGTTGCGGTAGAAGGCGTCCCGCTCGGCCTGCGCGGCGTGGTCGGTGTGGAACAGCCCCTCGGGGATCGCCTCCTCGAAGGCGTCGTACGGGACGTCGTCCTCGTACGGCGGCGGCTCCTCGTCGATCGGCGGCGCGGGCTGCTTCGACCCGGCGGCAGGGGCCTCGAAACCGGGGAGCGGGAGGTCGTCAAAGAGGCTATTCATGGCAATGACGAGTCTATGGCCACCCACCGACAACCCCGCCCGGCCCTCTACCGGACCGGACGGGGCAGGGCGGGACGGCCGTCGGTCAGACCAGCCGGCGGGCGGTGGCCCAGCGGGTCAGCTCGTGCCGGTTGCTCAGCTGGAGCTTGCGCAGCACCGCCGAGACGTGGCTCTCCACCGTCTTCACCGAGATGAACAGCTGCTTGGCGATCTCCTTGTACGCGTACCCCCGGGCGATCAGCCGCAGCACCTCGCGCTCGCGCTGGGTGAGCCGGTCCAGGTCCTCGTCCACCGGCGGGGTGTCGGTCGCCGCGAAGGCGTCCAGCACGAAGCCCGCCAGCCGGGGCGAGAACACCGCGTCCCCGTCGGAGATCCGGAAGATCGCGTCGACCAGGTCGGTCCCGGTGATGGTCTTGGTGACGTAGCCGCGGGCACCGCCGCGGATCACGCCGATCACGTCCTCCGCCGCGTCCGAGACGGACAGCGCCAGGAAGCGCACCCCGCCCGGGTCGCCCATCAGCCCGGCCGAGCGCCGCAGCACCTCGACCCCGCCGCCGCCGGGCAGGTGGACGTCCAGCAGCACCACGTCGGGCCGCGTCTCGGCCACCACCCGGACCGCGGACTCCACGTCGTCGGCCTCGCCCACCACATCGATGCCGGTCGTCTCGGTGCGCCCGATCTCGGCCCTCACCCCCGTCCGGAACATCCGGTGGTCGTCCACCAGGACGACCCTCGCTCGGCGCTCCGGCGCTGCCTCAGTCATTGGCCCTCTCCATCTCCAGCTCGACCTCGGTCCCGCCGTCCGGCGCGGGCCGCACCCGTGCGGTGCCGCCGTTGCGCTTCATCCGGCCGAGGATCGACTCGCGTACGCCCATCCGGTCCTCCGGCACCGTGTCCGGGTCGAAACCGGGTCCGTGGTCGCGGACGAACACCATCACGGTCCTCCCCTCGACCTCGGCGTAGACCTGGACCGGTCCCCCGCCACCGTACTTGGCCGCGTTGACGGTCGCCTCCCTCGCGGCCTGCATCTGGGCCGCGATCCGGTCGTCCATCGGGCAGTCGCCGACGACCACCACCTCGACCGGGACGCCGTGCCGGTCCTCGACCTCGGCGACCACCGCCCGCAGGCTCTCCGCCATGGTGTCCGGCGCCGCCTCGGCGACCGCCTCCGGGCGGTAGAGCCACAACCGCAGTTCGCGCTCCTGGGCGCGGGCGAGCCGCAGCACCTCCTTGGGGTCCTCGGCCCGGCGCTGGATCAGGGTCAGCGTGTGCAGCACCGAGTCGTGCACATGGGCGGCGATCTCGGCGCGCTCCTGGGCCCGGATGCGGGCGGTGCGCTCGGCGCCGAGGTCCTGCCACATCCGCAGCGCGTACGGGCCCACCAGCACCAGCACACCCGCGAGCACCGCCAGCGAGGCCTCGACCACCGAGCCGATGGTCGAGCCGCTGCCCTGGGTGGCGAGGAAGGCGATGATGCCGGCCACCACCAGCAGCACGCCCGCGCCGACCCGGGTGTAGGCGCCGCGCCGCTTCTCGCCCTCCTCCAGGCCGAACCAGCGCTGCCAGCGCGAGTCGTCGGCCTGCCGCCAGACCAGCGCCACGCCGACGCCGATCGCCAGCAGCGGCCAGGTGTACGGCTTGGCGGTCTGCACATTGAGCGCGTTGAGCAGCGCGATCACGCCGATCACCAGCATCACCAGGGCGGCCAGCTGGCCGAGGCCGCCCTGCCGCTGGCCCGTGCCGGTCCCGCCGGCCGTGCCCGTCCCGGCGGTACCTGCGGCCGGGGTGCCGGCCGGCGCCTCGCCCAGCTCGACGGGCTCGCCGCGGAGCGTGTGCTGCAGCACCTCGCGCATCCGGCCGATCCACCCGCCGCGGCGCCCGCCGTCCTTGTTGAGCTCGCCGCCGCGCCGGCCGCCGCCCTTGCTCAGGTCCCCGCCGCCCGCCGTCCCGGCGGCCACCGGGACGAAGGTGCCGTTGACGTACAGCCAGTGCGGGCCGCCGCCGCGCGGGGCCGGCTCGCCGATGCCGATCGGCACCACGAACCAGAACGCCGCGTACAGCAGTCCGCCGAGCCCCTGGGCGAAGAACAGCACCACGAAGGCGATCCGCACCCAGCTGACGGGCAGTCCGAGGTGCACGGCCAGTCCGTGCGCGACGCCGCCGAGCATCCGCCCCTGCGGGCTGCGGTACAGCCGGCGGTACGGCGGCTTCCCGTCACCGGGCACGGACGGGTCGGCACCCCCGGCCGGCGCGGGCTCGGGGGCGAGGGAACGGGGATCGGAACCGGGTGCTGCCACGGCACCGATCGTTCCACGCGGGCCGACCCGCACGCATCAGGGTGAAGCCCTGACCCTTCTCAGGGACAAGTCAGGGTCCGAGCAGGGGCGGGACCGGTTGGGCCCGGCTCCGGCACCCACCAGGATGGTGGCATGACCGAAGACCACCGTACCGAGGAGCTCCACGAGGCCGGGCCGGGCGCCCGGACCGCACCCGACCGGCCGCCACTGACCCGGGCCGAGCGCCACCGCGTGGTCGCCGGCGTCTGCGGCGGTCTCGGCCGGCACCTGGACATCGACCCGGTGGTGTTCCGCGTCGTCACGGTCGTGCTCTGCCTCTCCGGCGGCCTCGGCCTGTTCCTGTACGGGCTCGCCTGGCTGATCGTGCCGACCGAGCCCGGCGCGGACGGCAAGGGCGGCGGGCGCTCGGGCCGCACCGAGCTCCAGCGGGTGCTCACCGGGCGGGTGGACGGCCAGTCGGTCGGCGCGGTGCTGCTGACCGTGATCGGCACCGGTGTCTTCTTCTCCTCGATGGGCGACGGCGACCAGTTGTTCCCGCTGCTGTTGCTCGCCGGGATGGTGTTCCTCGCCGTCCGCTACGACCCCGAGCGTCGGCGCGGCCGGATCCGGGGCCGGCGCAACCGCCGCCGCGGCCACGACTTCGGGCACCCGCACGGCCTCGGCCCGGGCGACCGGACCGGCGGCCCGTACGACCGCTGGTTCCCGGACGCCGGACCGGACGCCCGGGCCGCAGCGAGCGGCTACCGCTGGCCGCCGGAGGAGGAGGACGCGGACGCCCGGGCCCGGCACGCCCGGGAGCGGGCCGCCGGCACCGTCCCCGCCGACACCCCGCACGCCGGTCCGACCGGCTACCTGTGGGACCCGCGCCACCCCGAGCGCAACCCGTACGGCGGGGAGCCGCCGGCCCCGCCCGCACCCCCCGCACCGCCGGCGCCGCCGTACGGCACCCCGACCCCGCCGTACGGCACCCCGGCCCGGCCCTGGTGGCAGCGGACGGACCTGCCGCAGGGCGACCCGCTGCGCAAGGGGACCGGCCCGACCCCGCCGCCCGCGCCGCGCCCGGCCGTGGTGGTGCACCGGCGCGAGCGCTCCCCGCTCGGCCTGATCGGCCTGCTGCTGGCGGTGGGCGCGGCCAGCGCGGTCTGGTCCGCCTCGGCCGACGGCGGGGCGGCCGTGGCCGCCGACACGGTGCTGGCGACGGCGCTGCTGGTGATCGGTCTGACCCTGCTGCTCGGCGCCAAGTTCGGCCGGGCCCGCCGGCTGGTGGTCCCGGGTGTGCTGCTGACGGTCGCGCTGACCGCGATCGGCCAGTCCTCGGTCTCGGCGCAGAACCTGCTGGGCGAGCGCACCTGGACGGCCGTCACGGCGGGCCGGCTGGAGGCGAAGTACACGCTGGGGATCGGCTCGGCACGGCTGGACCTCGGCGGGCTCGACCCGGCCGGCGCGACCCTGGCCACCGAGGTGGAGCTCGGTGCCGGGGACCTGACCGTGACGGTGCCCCCGGACGTGACGGTGAACGTACGGGCCGAGGTCGGCCTGGGCCAGGTCCGGGTGCCGGGCCTGGACGGCCCCGACGACGGCCCGGGCAAGCGCAGCTACCAGGTGCTGCCGGCGAACGGACAGACATCCAAGGGAACGCTCGACCTCGCGCTGCGGATCGGGCTCGGCAACATCAAGGTGGTCCAGAAGTGAGGAAGCACCAGCTCGATCTCTTCTCGCTGATCGCGGGGGGCCTGTTCACCGTTATCGCGGTGCTCTACCTGGTGGCGGCGGTGAACGACGTCTCGGTGAACGGCCGGATCGTCATCCCGGTGACCTTCATCGTGCTGGGCCTGGGCGGCCTGGCCGGGGCGGTGGCGGCGGCGGTCCGCCGATCCCGGCCGGAGGAGACCCCGCAGGACTGACCCCCTGCCCGACGGGCGCCCGCCGGACCGGCCCCCGGTGGGCCGTCAGCTCTCCGGCGGCCCCAGCCGCAGCTTGTCGCCCTCCTTGGTGACCCGGTACTTCGGCAGCGGCTTGGTGGCCGGCCCGTTCAGCACCGCCCCGGTCGCCGCGTCGAACCGGGAGCCGTGGCACGGGCAGTACAGCTGACCGTTCTTCGGCGCGTCGACGGCGCAGCCGGAGTGGGTGCAGACCGAGGAGAACGCGCAGTACTGGCCCGCCTTGGGCTGCACCACGTAGACCGCGTCGCCGCTGGCCGGGTCCTTGACCTGGGCCGAACCGCCGACCGGGACGCTCGCGGCGTCCACCGTGACGGGCGGGCCGGCCGGCGCCGGGGCGGCGGGCTGCTTCGCCTTCGCGGCGGGCTCGTCCCGCCCGAAGGTGGCGGTCAGCGAGCCGGCGAGCAGTCCGGCCCCGCCCATCGCGACGGCCGCGATGCCTCCGTCCATCAGGGCCCGCCGCCGGACGTGGTCCTCGTGCAGGCCGCGGAGCCGGTCCCGGTGGGACCGCCGGGCGAGGTAGCCGTCCACCGACAGGTAGGGGGTGCCGGCCAGCAGCAGCGGCGTCCAGGCCATCAGGTAGACGAGGTCGTTGCCGAGGTAGTAGGGCGAGACGTTCCAGCTGACGGTGAGCCAGAGGCTGAGGCCGATCACGGCCCCGCCGGCGGCGGCGAGCCGGCCCCAGAGCCCGAGCAGGGTGCCCAGGCCCACCGCCAGCTCGCCGAAGGCGACCAGCAGGGCGAACGGCGTGGGGTGGTCGAGGGCCGGGCCGAGCAGGAAGGAGATCGGGCTGGAGCCCTTGGCGGCGCGGGTCTGCGAGACGAAGGAGGCCGGGTCGCCGGCGCCGGCCAGGTAGTGGCTGTCGGAGAGCTTGTCGAGCGCCGCGTAGACGAAGGTGACTCCGAGGAAGAGCCGCAGCGGCAGCAGCGCGAGCCGCGAGCCGGCCGCCTTCCAGGCGGCGACCCGCCCGGTTCTGCCCGCCGGTCCCGAACCCTCGCCGGCGCCCGGGGCCGGTCCGGCCGTACCGTCGCCGATGCTGGCGGCCGGGCCCGGCCCGGCCGCCACGGAGCTGCTGGCCTCCGACATTCCCCACACCTTCCTCGCCGGCCCGTCACCGCCTGACAGGTCCGGACGCATTCTGCCCGGTCGTGAACGCTTTCGGTGGGAGGGCCCACCCGCCGGGTGCCCGTGGACACGGAACGACCGTGCCGCCGCTCCCCGGTACGGGAGCGGCGGCACGGTCGTTCAGAACCGGTTCAGGACCGGCCGGGTCGGGGAGTGCTCACTCCCACTCGATGGTGCCCGGCGGCTTGCTGGTGCAGTCCAGCACGACGCGGTTGACGTCGCGGACCTCGTTGGTGATCCGGGTGGAGATGCGGGCCAGCACGTCGTACGGCAGGCGCGACCAGTCGGCGGTCATGGCGTCCTCGGAGGACACCGGACGCAGCACGATCGGGTGACCGTAGGTGCGGCCGTCACCCTGGACGCCGACGCTGCGGACGTCCGCGAGCAGGACCACTGGGCACTGCCAGATCTCGCGGTCCAGGCCGGCCGCGGTCAGCTCCTCGCGGGCGATCGCGTCGGCCTCGCGGAGCAGGTCCAGCCGCTCCTCGGTGACCTCGCCGACGATCCGGATGCCCAGGCCCGGGCCCGGGAACGGCTGGCGCTGGACGATCTCGTCCGGCAGGCCCAGCTCCTGGCCGACCATCCGGACCTCGTCCTTGAACAGCTTGCGCAGCGGCTCGACCAGCGAGAACTGCAGGTCCTCGGGCAGGCCGCCGACGTTGTGGTGGGACTTGATGTTGGCGGTGCCGGTGCCGCCGCCGGACTCCACCACGTCCGGGTACAGGGTGCCCTGGACCAGGAAGTCGACCGACTCGCCGTGCTCGCCGGCCTCGGCGACGATCTCGGCCTGCGCCTGCTCGAAGACCCGGATGAACTCCCGGCCGATGATCTTGCGCTTCTCCTCCGGGTCGCTGACGCCCTTCAGTGCGGTGAGGAAGCGCTCCTTGGCGTCGACAACCTTCAGCTGCACGCCGGTGGCGGCGACGAAGTCCTTCTCGACCTGCTCGGTCTCGCCCTTGCGCATCAGGCCGTGGTCGACGTAGACGCAGGTGAGCTTGGAGCCGATGGCCTTGTTGACCAGGGCGGCCGCGACCGCCGAGTCGACGCCGCCGGACAGGCCGCAGATGGCGCGCTTGTCGCCGACCTGGGCGCGGATCAGCGCGACCTGCTCCTCGACCACGTTGCCGGTGGTCCAGGTGGGGGCGAGGCCCGCGCCGCGGTACAGGAAGTGCTCCAGGACCTGCTGGCCGTGGTCCGAGTGCAGCACCTCGGGGTGGTACTGGACTCCGTAGAGCCGGGCCTCGTCGTTCTCGAAGGCCGCGACCGGGACCACGTCGGTGGAGGCGGTGACGGTGAAGCCCTCCGGGGCCGCCGAGCAGGCGTCGCCGTGCGACATCCACACCGAGTGCTGGGCCGGGACGCCCTCGAACAGGGTCGAGCCGGGGCGCGAGACGACCAGCGGGGTGCGGCCGTACTCCCGGGCGCCGGAGTTGTCGACGGTGCCGCCGAGCGTCTTGGCCATCAGCTGGAAGCCGTAGCACATGCCGAAGACCGGCACGCCGGCCTCGAAGATCGCGCGGTCCAGCTGCGGGGCGCCGTCCTCGTAGACCGACGAGGGGCCGCCGGAGAGGATGATCGCCTTCGGGTTCTTGGCGAGCATCTCGGCGACCGGCATGCTGCTCGGCACGATCTCGCTGTAGACCCTGGCCTCACGCACCCGTCGGGCGATGAGCTGGGCGTACTGGGCACCGAAGTCGACGACCAGGACGGTGTCGGTCTCAGGTACGGACTGGACGGGAGTAGCAGAGGACACAGACGGCCTTCCGGCAGCGGTACGAAAGGTGTCGCACGCGGCGCGGCCCTCGGAGGGTGTGCGCCGGGCGACGGGCGGGGGTCTGCCGTCGAGTCTACCGGGCTGGCCGGTTTCACTCGTCTGCCCGCCCCCGCGGCCGTGACCGCCGCGGCGGCCGGTTCGTTGCTCCGGGCGGACCGTACGACCGCGCCGCGTCCGCCAGACGCGTCACCCCGCCCCGGCCAGGGCGCCCCGTACGGCAGTGCAGGACCACGCGTGGAGCTCAACCCAGTCCACCGGCGCGCGTGGCGCCGTCGCGGAACCGGTCAGACCGGGGAGCGGCGCGCCGTGGGACCGTGCGCGGGTGCTGCGGCCGGCCAGCAGGGGACAGCGAACCCGGCCGCGACTGGACCAAGGAGGTGGGGCGGTCGGCCGCCGGGGACGCCCGGTGCCGGCCGCCGCACCCGGCGCGATCCCGGCGCACCCCGGTCCCCGTCCGCGCGCCGCTACGCGCGTCTCTGTGCGCTCCGACCGGTGTCACTACACACCGTGATCATCGATGCCACCCCGCCGTCACCCCGTCCGGCACCCGGCGGGACCGCCCCGACCCGGGCCCGACGGCCGGCCCGGCCGGAAACGGCCTGTACCGAATCATGCCGAATCGGTTGCAGAGCAAGCCCTTCGTCCAGCACGATGCTGCTTGGAAGAGGTTCTCCCGATGGCCGAGCGCCATCTGCGGAGTGCCGGTCGTTGCCGCCGAGACCCGCGGTGGCAACGATTATCACCTCACGCTCCGTGAGCGAAGGCTCGACGCAGGCATGCGCCCGGGACCACCGCCACGCCCAGTGCGCCCGCGTGCGCCGGCCCACCCCGCCGGAGCCGCGGCGACGCGCGACCCATCGACCGACCGACCGGACGGCGCTCCTCCCCCGGCGCCGTCACCCCAGCACCGGCGCGGCCCTGACGCCGGGTGCTGAGCGACAAAGGGCCCCGTTCCCCCGCGGGGCCCTTTGCCCTGTCCGGGGTCCGTTTCCGGTCGAGTTCCTGCTTCCGTCCGGACGCCGGGCGCTACGGCCGCCGGCTCCACACGCTCGGGTCCACCGGGCCGTCGTCCTCCGGAGCCGGTGCGGCCGGGCGCCGAACGTCCTCCGAGCCGACCACCTCCAGCACCACCGGCGTCGCCCCGGGCTCCCCCGGGTCCCGGTCCGCCGGCGGCGCCGGCTGCCGGTCGCGGGCCACCAGCAGCGGGGGCACCACCAGCGCCCCGACGACCGCCCAGACCGCGTTGGCCAACAGCAGCGTCCACGGCACCAGGGCCAACGAGTACTCGAAGCCGGGCTCCCGGGGGCCGCCGAACATCCCGAACGCCGACTCGACGGACGCCAGCGTCCCCGAGACCAGCATCAGCAGACTCAGCCCGACCGCGTACACGGCCGCCAGCCGGAGCCGGTCCGCCGGGTCCAGCCGCCGCCGGTACGCCGTCCAGCCCAGCACCGCGGCGGAGACCAGCGCGAGCAGGGCGGACCAGCGCCAGTCCGTCCCCGCCGCGTGCGGGTCGAAGAAGGAGTACTCGGTCACGTCGCGCGGGTCCGACTCCCAGTCCGGCACCCCGTCGATCACGAAGGAGCTGCCGGCCCGGAAGGTCGCCCCGGAGCCCACTCCGAGCAGCAGCAGGCCGAGGTTGGGCAGGAAGGCCACCGCGGCACCGGTCAGATCGCCGTCGGCCCGGACGGCGACCACCACGAAGCCGGCCGCCGCCGACAGCGCCACCGAGACCGCCAGCGCGCGCCCGGCCGCCAGGCCCGCGACCGCCCAGCCGCGCACCGCCCGGTTGCGCCAGGCCGCCCAGCGCAGCGCGTCCGTCCCGTGCACCGCGAAGGCGAGCAGACCGGCGAGCAGGGCCGTCCACCCGACCGCCTCCCACCAGCCGGCCGAGGAACTGTAGGTGGTCCGGCCGAGCAGCCTGGCCGCCGTCGCGCCGTCGAGGTCGAAGCCGGCGCCGCCGGGGTGCCAGTCCGCACCTCCGACCAGACCGATCAGCAGGGTCACGGCGGCCGCGGCCACCGCGGTGCGCACGGCCTCCGCGGCCGCCTGCCGGCGCGTCTGCTGCTCGCCGGTGCGCTGCTGCCGACGGCGCGCGCCGACCCGCAGGCCGAGCCAGAGCGCGAACAGCCAGAGCACGGTGACGGTCATCGGCAGGGCGCGGATCACCGAGGAGTTGCCGCCCCCGGTGGTTTCGAAGCCCAGCCGGTACGGCGCGCCGAGCGCGCCCAGCGCCATGGCCAGCGCACTGCCGAAGCGCTTGCCGAAGGACGGCGCGTCGTAGGTCCCCGAGAAGTAGGCGGCCTCCGGGACGGCGGTGATCAGCGCGGCCAGCAGCAGGACGACGGTCGGCGCGACGACCGCTCGCAGGGCCGGGCGCCAGTCGGCGCCGGTGAGCCACCCGAGGGCGGCGGGCCGGGCTCCGGCCGGGTCGTACGGCTTCCCGGCGCCCCAGCTCCCCCCGGCGGACGGCAACGGGGGCGGCGGAACCGGCGGCAGCACCGGCGGCGGCAGGGGCGGCTCGGCCGGAGCCGACGGCGCGGCGGACGGCGCGGCGGACGGCGGGGGCGGCAGGACCGGGGGCGGTGAGACCGGCGGCGGCAGGAGCGGCGGCGGCAGCGGAGCGGGCGGCAGCAGCGGGGGCGGCACCACCGGCCGCCCGCAGGACGCGCAGACCGGCGCCCCTTCCGTCGAAGCCGCGCCGCAGGATGCGCAGATGGCCATGGGCCGCGTCCCCCCGTCCGAACGAACGATCGCCTGGTCCCCCCAGGGCGCCCCTTTCTTTCATCGGGCACGGACTGCTGTCAACCGGTCACCGTCCACGGACCGGACCGGGACCGCCCGGGGGCCGCGCCGCGCTCCGGCGGCGCGACCCCCGGCCGTGCTCAGTCCCGCTTCTTCGGCACCTCCGGCACCGCCAGCAACGGCAGCCGCAGGGCACCGAACGCGTCCTCGGGCACCGCCGGTGCGACGGGCGCGACCGCGGCGACCCGGCGGTAGGCCTCGCCGGCGGCCGGCCGGGTGTCCTCCTCGCCCTTGTTGGGCCACATCGACATCGCCCGCTCGGCCTGCGCCGTGATGGTCAGCGACGGGTTGACGCCGAGGTTGGCGGAGACCGCCGCACCGTCCACCACGCTGATCCCGGGGTGGCCGTAGAGCCGGTGGTAGGGGTCGACCACACCGGTCTCCGGGGAGTCGCCGATCGCACAGCCGCCGAGGAAGTGCGCGGTCAGCGGGATGTCGAAGATCTCGCCGACGCTGCTGCCGGCGAAGCCGTTGATCTCCGCGGCGAGCGCCTGCGCGCCCTGCTCGGCGGCCGGGATCCAGGTGGGGTTGGGCGCGCCGTGGCCCTGGCGGGAGGTCAGCGTGCCCTTGCCGAGGCCCTTCTCCTTCAGCGAGACGGTGATCGAGTTGTCCAGCGACTGCATCACCAGGCCGATGATCGTCTTCTCCGACCACCGGTGCTGGTTCATCGAGCGGCCGAAGGTCACCGGGTGCTTGACCGAGTTGCCGAGGTAGCGCAGCCAGCGCGGGAGCCGCCCGCCGCCCCGCACCTGGGCGATCGAGAGCGCGCCCATCGCGTTGGAGCCCTTGCCGTAGCGGACCGGCTCGATGTGGGTGTTCTCGTCGGGGTGGATCGAGGAGGTGATCGCCACGCCCTTGGTGAAGTCCGCGCGGGCGCCGTACCGCCGGTCGGTGGTCTGCGCGCCCACCAGCGCCTCGGAGTTGGTCCGGGTCAGCTCGCCGAGCCGGGCGGAGATCCGGGGCAGGTGGCCGCCCGCCCTCATCCGGTGCAGCAGGTTCTGGGTGCCGTAGGTGCCGGCCGCGACCACCACCCGGGCGGCCGTGATCGTCCGCGCCCCGGCCTTGACCCGGTCGGTGGTGGAGCGGGCGTCGGTGCGCCGGACGTCCACCGCGAAGCCCTCGCCCCACTCCCGGATCCGGGCCACCGTGGTGAGCGGGTGGATCTCGGCGCCGCCCCGCTCGGCCAGGTGCAGGTAGTTCTCGGTGAGCATGTTCTTGGCGCCGTGGCGGCAGCCGGTCATGCACTCGCCGCACTCGACGCAGGACCGCCGGGCCGGGCCGGCGCCGCCGAAGTACGGGTCCGGCACCTCCTCGCCGGGCGCCGCCTTCGCCGTGCCGTCGGCGTCCTTGCCGTCGCCGAAGAACACCCCGACCGGCGCCATGTGGAAGGTGTCGCCGACGCCCATCCGCTCGGCGGCCGCCCGGAGGTGGACGTCGGAGGGGGTGACGGTCGGGTTGAGCCGCACCCCGAGCATCCGCCGCGCCTGGTCGTAGAACGGCGCCAGCTCCTCCTGCCAGTCCGTGATGTGCTGCCACTGGCGGTCCTCGAAGAACGCCTTCGGCGGCACGTACAGGGTGTTGGCGTAGTTCAGCGAGCCGCCGCCGACCCCGGCGCCGGCCAGGATCAGCACATTGGCCAGCAGGTGGATGCGCTGGATGCCGTACAGGCCGAGCTTCGGCGCCCACAGGTAGTTGGCGACGTCCCAGGAGTTCCTGGGCAGTTCGTCGCGGTCGAAGCGCCGCCCGGCCTCCAGGACGGCGACCCGGTACCCCTTCTCGGTCAGCCGCAGCGCCGAGACCGAACCGCCGAAGCCGGAGCCGACCACGACCACGTCGTAGTCGAACTCCCGGCCGTCAGCCGAACCCACCATCTGCCTCTGCTCCTTCGGAAGTCGTTCACGAAACGGGGGCCGGCCCGGGGGCCCGGCTACTTGACGCGCAGCGCCTTCAGGATCCGCAGCCCGGCGGTCATCATCGCCGCGTACTGCTTGTCGTCCTGGCCGAACGCCGGGGCGAGCGGCAGCAGCCGCTGGCTCGCGATCGTCTGCGCCTCGGTGAACCGCAGGATGCCCTCGGCGCCGTGCCGCCGGCCGAGCCCGGAGTCGCCCATGCCGCCCATCGGCGAGGCGGCCGAGCCGTAGGCCGCGCCGTACGCCTCGTTGACGTTCACGGTGCCGGTGCGCAGCCGGGCCGCGATCGCCCGCCCGCGCCGCACGTCGGTGGTCCAGACGCTGGAGTTGAGGCCGTACGGGGTGGAGTTGGCGGCGGCCACCGCCTCCTCCTCGGTGTCGAAGCGGTAGACGGAGACCACCGGGCCGAAGGTCTCCTCGCCGCAGACCGCCATGTCCGGGGTGACGCCCTCCAGGATGGTCGGCTCGTGGAAGAACGGGCCGAGGTCCGGCCGGGCCTTCCCGCCGGCCAGCACGGTGGCGCCGGCCTTGACCGCCTCCTCGACGTGCCGGGTGGTGGCCTCCAGCTGGCGTCCCGAGACCAGCGAGCCCATGTCCGCCCCGTAGGCGAGGCCGCCACCGAGCCGCAGCGCACGGGTGCGGGCGGCGAACTTCGCCAGGAACTCGTCGGCCACCGAGCGGTGGACCAGCAGCCGCTCGATCGAGATGCACAGCTGGCCGGCCGAGGAGAAGCAGGCCCGGACGGCGCCCTCGGCGGCCTTGTCGAGGTCCGCGTCGGCCAGCACCAGCAGGGCGTTCTTGCCGCCGAGTTCGAGCGAGGCGCCGACCAGCCGCTCGGCGGCCCGCCGGGCGACCTCGCGGCCGGTGCGGGTGGAGCCGGTGAACGAGACGTAGTCGGCGTGCTCGACCACGGCCGGGCCGATCACCGGGCCGTCGCCGATCACGATCTGCCACAGGTCGGCCGGCAGTCCGGCCTCGATCAGCAGCTCTCGGGCCCAGAGCGCGGTCAGCGCGGTCTGGGTGTCCGGCTTGTTGACCACCGCGTTGCCCGCGACGAAGGCCGGCAGCGCGTCCCCGACCGACAGCTCGAACGGGTAGTTCCACGGCGAGATGTGGCCGACCACGCCCTTGGGGCGGCGGGCCTCGACCGCCTGGGTGAACAGCGGCACCGCGCCGAGGTGCCGCTTGTCGCGCAGGTAGCCGTGCGCGGCCCGGCCGTAGTGGCGGGCCGCGATCGCGACCGCGAGCACCTCCTCGAAGGCGTGCAGCCTGGCCTTGCCGGTCTCCGCCTGGATCAGGTCGAGCACCTCGTCCTGCCGCTTGATCAGCAGATCGTGGAAGCGCAGCAGGACGGCGGCGCGCCGGCGGACCGGCAGCGCGGCCCAGGACGGCTGGGCGCGGCGGGCGAGCTCGAAGGCGACCTCGACGTCCGCGGGGGTGGACCGCGGCAGGCCGGCCAGCCGTTCGCCGGTCAGCGGGGCGACGGTCTCCACCACGCTGGGCTCGCCGGTGGCGGTGACCCCGGCGGCGAGGCGGTCGACCAGTGACGGGGGCACGGCCGAGGCGACGGTACGCCCACCGCCCGGGGCGGCGGGATTGCGGCCCGGCGCGCCCGGGCCGGCGGGATCGGTGGCCGTGGCAGCTGCTGTGAGGTCCGACATAGGGCGCAGCCTAGGCGCTCGGCGGCCGGTGCGGTACCCGTCGGTAACAAGAAACCCCCGTGCGGGTGCGGCCCCTACCCGCCGGCGCCGCTCAGCGGGTCGGGGTGAAGTAGTGGAGCACCGCGTTGAACCGCTGCTCGGCCTCGTTCCACTCGCTGCCCCGGTCGAAGCTGGAGGAGTAGATCGCGTAGCTGGTGCCGTCCTCGTCGATGAACTCGGCCTCGATCGCCCGGCGGCGGCCGCCCTCCTTGGCCAGGTAGCTGAACTCCCAGACCGCGGCCTCGTGGCCGTTCACGGCGACGCCGGTCAGCCGGTGCTGCTTGTACTCCTTCAGCGACTTGGAGACGGTGCTCTCCATCTGCCGCATGTGCTCCAGCGGCCGGACCGACTGGCCCACGGTGACGGCGAACTGCAGGTAGTGCCCCTTGTTGTCGGGGCTGTAGTAGATCTGGTTGTCCGGCGTGCTGGAGCGCTGCCAGGCCGGGACGGCCACCGGCAGCGGGAAGCGGAAGCCCGCCGGGTCGTCCACCCACTGGTAGCCGCTGGGCGCGGGGGTGCCGTCGACCGGGGCGGTCGGCTGCGGCCCGACCGGGCCCGGGCCCTGGGTCAGGGTCGGGGCGGACCGGTCGGGGTCCTTCGCGCTCCGGTGCTGGACCAGGTAGAGCGCGCCGGCGGCCAGCACCGCCAGGCCCACCACGAGCGCGAGCATCCGCAGCACCGTCCGGCGCCGGGCCGGCCCGCGCGCGGGCGCATCGGTGTACGGCACCGGCGTGACCGGTCCGGTGGGCGCCCCCTCGTCGCTCTCCCGCGCCGGGTCGGTCCCGGGGGAAGGCTCCGCCGAGAGCTCCTCCGCCCGCTCCGGGACCGTGCGCTCGGCCGCCGGCCGGGCCTGCGGCACCGTGAGGGCCTCCGCGCCCTGCGCCGAAGCCGACGCCGCTCCGTCCTCGTTCTCGTTCTCGTTCTCGTCCTCCGACCGCTCCTCCGAGCGGTCCTCCGCGCGCTCCTCCGGCTGGCCGGCCCGGTCCACCACCGGCACCGACTGGGTCGGCGTCCGCACCGGCGCGACCGGCTTGAGCCCGACGGTGTGCCCGGCCTGCACCTCGGCCAGCATCCGGGCCGCCTCGTCCGCGCTCGGCCGCTCGTCCGGGTCCTTCGCCATCAGCGCGGCCAGGACCGGCCCCAGCGGCCCGGCCCGGCGCGGCTCCGGCAGGGGGTCGCCGACCACCGCGGCCAGCGTGGTCAGCGGCGAGGTGCGGCGGAACGGCGAGTCGCCCTCCACCGCCGCGTACAGCGTCGCCCCCAGCCCCCACAGGTCGGAGGCCGGACCCGGCCGCTCGCCCTGGGCGCGCTCCGGCGCCAGGTAGTCCGGCGACCCGACCAGGTCGCCCGGCCGGGTCAGCTCGGCCGAGCCCTCGTACGTCGCGATGCCGAAGTCCAGCAGCACCGCCCGTCCCGTCCCGTGCTCCAGCAGCACATTGGCCGGCTTCACGTCCCGGTGCAGCACCCCCAGCTGGTGGCCCCGGTGCAGCGCGGCCAGCACCTGGCCGCCCACCTCGGCGGCGGCGCGCGGCGGCAGGGTGCCGTCCTGGCTGATCACATCGGCCAGCGAACGGCCGTCGACCAGCTCC
>NZ_JAIY01000008.1:53308-54686 GCF_000710405.2 Kitasatospora sp. MBT66
CCTCGGCGGGGACCCGCCGGCCCTCCCGCACCGCCGTCACCAGCTCCGGCACCCCGCTCTCCGGGTACGGCGCCCGCCCGGTCGCCATCCGGTGCAGCAGCACCCCGAGCGCCCAGCAGTCGCCGGCCGGGCCGCCGTCCAGCGGCCACCGCTCGGCCACCGGCCCGACCAGCGCGGCCCGCACCTCGTACCGCCGCCGCCCGCCCGGACCGCCCAGCTCCTCGGCCAGCGCCTCCTCGGCCACCCCGGGGAGCAGCCCGCCCAGCAGGGCCGCGCCGTCCTCGCCGACCAGCACCGAGGCGGCCGTCACGTTGCCGTGCACCAGGCCCGCCCCGTGCAGCGCCCGCAGCGCCCCGGCGAGGTCCGCCGCCACCTCCGCCGCCCGGTACGGCGGCAGCGGGCCGGCCCCGAGCAGCGCGTCCAACGGCAGTCCGGCGGGCCGTTCCTCGACCGTCCACAGCAGGTCGCCCTCGACGAACGCCCCGGCGCCCTGCAGCAGTCGGGCGTGCCGGGGCGCCGCGGCGCCGACCGCCGCCACCCGCCGCACCAGCCGCTCCCCCGGCTCCGCGACCGGGCCTTCCGGCTCCTGATCCCCGATCAGCACCGTCGGCAGCTCCAGCGCGCGCATCCGCACGACGTCACCGGTCCGCTCGTCCGCGGCGAACGCGCCCAGCGCCTCCAGGTGGTCCGTCAGCCGATAACGCCCCGCCAGCACCTGCCCCGGGCCCGCTCGCATGCGTGTTCCTCTCCGCTCGCCGCCAAGCCTAGTTGCCCGCGGAAGGCACCGCCCGGGTCCCCCGGATTACCCTCGGTCCATGGACTGGAGCGATCTCATCGACACGGCCTTCGACGTGGCCGGCAACAGCAGCAGTGACCAGCGGGCCGCGACCCTGCGGACGGTCGAGGCGAACGTCGCCCCCGACGAGAAGCCGATCGCCTCCACGGCGGGACGCCACCCCGACCACTTCCGCAAGGGCGTCCTGGTCCTGACCACCCACCGGCTGCTCTTCCTCAAGGACGGCAAGCCCCCGGTCCCGGTTCCGCTCCCGGCGGTCACCGACGCGACCGTCACCAGGACCCGGATCAACGGCGAGGTACTGCTCGTGGTCGCGCTGACCGGCTCGCACCGCTTCGAGGACGTGGTCAAGGCCGAGGTGTTCGCCGAGCAGATCCGGGCCGCCGCCCGGCTGGCCCGCGAGGGCTCGCGGAAGGAGCCGGTCGCCGCCGCCCCCGCGGCCCCCGCCTCCACCGGCGCCGACCTGCTCGACCAGTTGGAGCGGCTGGCCGCCCTGCACACCGCCGGCGCCCTCACCGCCGAGGAGTTCACCCGCGCCAAACAGCGCCTCATCGGCTGACCGAACGGGCACCCCCGCCCCGA
>NZ_JAIY01000008.1:54905-61005 GCF_000710405.2 Kitasatospora sp. MBT66
GTTACGGCGCCGGCTGGAAGGTGTCGAACGCCGTCTGCCGTGCCTGCGCGTTCGGCGCCGCCGACCAGTCCGCGTCCGGCGTGGTCCAGTAGATCGCGTAGCCGTACTTGGCCGGGGAGCCGGTGACGAAGCCCCGGTTCAGCGAGTGCGTCCTGGGGGTGCCGTTGGTCCACTCCCAGTCGGCCGCGTTGGTCCACTCCCGGTAGGCGACGGACTGCAGCTGCACCCGCTGGTAGTTGCTCACCTGCCCGCGCAGTCCCGGCTCGGAGGCCTGCCAGTCGGCGAGCGCGCTGGCCCCCGGCGTGGTCGTCCACTCGACCCGCAGGGTGCTGCCGTTGCCCTTGAAGGTACGGCGGTTCGCGTCGGAGCCGGTCGGCTGCAGCCAGTCGGGCAGCACGATCGAGAAGCCGGACGGGTCCTTGTACTCGTGGTACCCGGCCGGCACCACGGCCCCGGTCGGCGTCGGCGTCGGGGTGGCACTGGGAGTCGGCGTGGGCGTCGGCGTCGGCGTGGCGACCGGGGCCGCCGGGGCGGCGGTGGTCGGCGCGGGTGCCGGGGCCTCCCCCGGGCCGGTGCTCTCCGACGCCGTCGCCGGCGCGGCGCCGTCCGTACTGCCGTCCGTGACCGCCGCCACCGGCGCGGTGCCGCGCGCGCCCTCGGCCGAACCGTCCTCGGAGCCGCCGAACGCCTGCAGCAGCACGATCAGGCCCGCGATCAGCAGCAGCACCACCACCGCCGTCGCGACGGCCAGCCGCCGCCGGCCGGTGCGCGGGTCGGCCCCGGCGGCCTGGGTCGCGCCCAGCGTCCACTCACTGGTGACCGGCCTGGCCGCCTCGGCCGAGGTCTCCCCGGACCCCACCGGTACCGCCCCGTCCTCCGGTGCCTCCGGGGTGGCCGGTGCCACCGGCGTCTCCCCGCTCCCGGCGTCCCCGGCCCGGCTGCCCACCCGGACCGTCCCGAGCAGTCCGCCGACCGGCGGCTTGCCGCCCTTGCCCGCGGCCTTGCCGCCGCCCGCGCCGGTGTCACCGCCCGTGCCACTGCCCGTGCCACTGCCCGTGTCGCTGCCCGCGCCCGCCACCGGCACCGCGTGCTCGGTGGTCGACTCGGCCCGCGCGGTCGCCTCCGCGACCACCCGCTTGAGCATCGACCGGGTCTGCGGGGCGGTCAGCCGCTCCACCGGGTCCTTCGCCAGCAGCCCCTCGACCACCGGCCGCAGCGGCCCGGCGTTCACCGGCGCGGTGAGCTCCTCCGTCATGACCGCCGTCAGGGTGGCCAGCGCCGAGCCCCGGTCGTACGGCGGCCGGCCCTCGACCATCGCGTACAGCGTGCCGCCCAGCGACCACAGGTCGGCCGGCGGTCCGGGCTTCTGTCCCTGGGCCCGCTCCGGGGATATGTACGAGGGCGCGCCGACCAGCATCCCGGTCGAGGTGACCGAGGAGTCCCCCTCCACGCTGGCGATGCCGAAGTCCGTGAGCACGACCCGGCCGTCCTCGCCGATCAGCACATTGGACGGCTTGACGTCCCGGTGCAGGATGCCGTGCGCGTGCGCGGCGCTCAGCACGCCGAGCACGTCCAGCGCGATCTCCGCCGCCCGGGCCGGCGCCAGCGGGCCGTCCTCCCGGATGACGTCCGCGAGCGAGCGGGACTCGACCAGCTCCATGACGATCCACGGCCGGTCGTCCTCCTCGACCACGTCGAAGACGGTGACCGCCGAGGAGTGCCGGATCCGCGCCGTCGCCTTGGCCTCGCGCAGGGTCCTGACGATCAGCCGGTGCTTCTCGTCCTCGTCCACGCTGGCGTTCATCCGCAGTTCCTTGACCGCGACCGTCCGGCCCAGCATCTCGTCCTCGGCGCGCCACACTGTGCCCATGCCACCACGACCGAGCACCGCGTCCAGCCGGTAGCGTCCGGCCAGGAGGCGGCCGGTGGAACCCTGCGCCTGGGTCATTCGGAACGTTCCCCCACTGTGCTGCTGGCGGTCGTGATGACGGCACGTCGGACCGGCGTCGGGCCCGAACGCCCAAGCCTCCATCATCCCCTGTCCCGCGCGCGCCCGGCCACCCGGCCCCCGGCCACCCTGGTCAGCCCCCGGACCGGGGCGGCGCTCCGTGCCCGATCTGTGATCGAAAACTCTGTCCGACCGGCTCCGGCCACTGCTAACGTTCGGCAGCTCACCGTCTTTCCGGGGGGAAAAGGACGTCCATGACCGCATCCGCACCGGGCGCTGACGGCCAGTCGAACCGGCCGCCGACCGCCCGGCATTTCTCGGTCGCACCGGAACCGGAGACCCCGGAGGGGTACGTCGCCCCCGGTATGCCCGGTGCCCCGGTGGCCGGTTACCACCCCGTCGACCCGGCCGACCCCGCCCCGGCGGCCGACGCGGCACCCGCCCCGGACGCCCTCGGCCGCCGTCGCCGGCGCGGGCGCGGGCGGACCGGCCCAGCGGTGGCGATCGCCGTCCTGGCGATGCTGGCCGGCGCGGCGGCCCTCGGCTGCGCGCCGATCCGCGCGCACACCACCGTCGGCTGGCTGGCCATCGCCCCGGCGGCCGCGGTGGCCTGGCCGCTCGGCCGGCTCGGCGGCACCGGCCGGCTGCTGCCGCCGCTGGGCGCCGTGCTGGCGTCCGGCGCGCTGTTCCTCGGCCAGTTGCTCGGGCAGACCCGGCGGCTGCACCACCTGGCCGGCACCGGGTACGGCGAGCTGCTCCGCGACGCCCTCCCGCTCTGGCGTGCCGACCGCCGCACCCTGGACCTGGTCTTCTACGGCATCGCCGTGATCGGCGGCTTCCTGCTGACCCGCCGGGCCGCCACCCGCCAGTAGCGGGTCCGCCCGGCCCCGAACGGCCACCGAGGAGCCACCGAACGGCCCCGGAACGGCGCGAGGCCCCGGTCGCGCGCTGCGACGGGGCCTCGGACGGGAGCGGTCGGCTCAGCGGTGGTGCAGCGCCGGGTTGACGGTCACCTCGACCCGCTGGAACTCCTTGAGCTCGGTGTACCCGGTGGTCGCCATCGCCCGGCGCAGGGCGCCGAACAGGTTCATGGTGCCGTCCGGGGTGTGCGACGGACCGGTGAGGATCTCCTCGGTGTTGCCGACGGTGCCGAGGTCGACCCGCTTGCCGCGCGGCAGCTCCTCGTGCACGGCCTCCATGCCCCAGTGGTAGCCCTTGCCGGGCGCGTCGGTGGCACGGGCCAGCGCGGCACCGATCATCACCGCGTCGGCGCCGCAGGCGACCGCCTTCGGGATGTCGCCGCTGTAGCCGACGCCGCCGTCCGCGATGACGTGCACGTAGCGGCCGCCGGACTCGTCCATGTAGTCGCGGCGGGCCGCGGCCACGTCGGCGACGGCGGTGGCCATCGGGACCTGGATGCCCAGCACGTTGCGGGTGGTGTGCGCGGCGCCGCCGCCGAAGCCCACCAGCACGCCGGCCGCGCCGGTGCGCATCAGGTGCAGGGCGGCGGTGTAGGTGGCGCAGCCGCCGACGATGACCGGGACGTCCAGCTCGTAGATGAACTGCTTCAGGTTGAGCGGCTCGGCGGCACCGGAGACGTGCTCGGCCGAGACGGTGGTGCCGCGGATGACGAAGACGTCGACCCCGGCGTCCACGACGGCCTTGGAGAACTCGGCGGTGCGCTGCGGCGAGAGCGCGGCGGCGGTGACCACACCCGAGTCGCGGACCTCCTGGATCCGGTGCTTGATCAGCTCGGCCTTGATCGGCTCGGAGTAGATCTCCTGCAGACGGCGGGTGGCGGCGGCCTCGTCGGTGATCGCGGCGATCTCGTCGAGCAGCGGCTGCGGGTCCTCGTAGCGGGTCCACAGGCCCTCGAGGTTCAGCACGCCCAGGCCGCCGAGGCGGCCGATGTTGATGGCCTGCTGCGGGGAGACC
Source organism: Kitasatospora sp. MBT66 (assembly GCF_000710405.2). NCBI lineage: Bacteria > Bacillati > Actinomycetota > Actinomycetes > Kitasatosporales > Streptomycetaceae > Kitasatospora > Kitasatospora sp. MBT66. The sequence continues at coordinate 58,789 of NZ_JAIY01000008.1, forward strand.
ACGCTGTCCATGGGCGCGGCCAGGAACGGCAGCTCGAAACGGTAGGCGTCGATCTGCCAGGCGATCGAGACCTCCTTCGGGTCGCGCGTACGGCGACTGGGGACGACGGCGATGTCGTCGAAGGCGTACGCCCGGCGGCCGCGCTTGCCACGCCCGATCTCGATCTCAGTCACTTCGAGCCCTTCTGCTGGTATTGCTCATGCAGGCCGGGTCACCCCGGCCGCCCCCCAGTATCCCGTACCCTCCGGCGGCCGCACGGCGCCGCCCCGCCCCCCGGACCGGCCGCGGACCGGCCACGCGCCGGCGCCCGGACGGCCCGGAGGGCCCGCCACCGGTCGGTGACGGGCCCTCCGAAAGTCGCGTCCGAGCGTTCGATCAGCCGCGGCTGGTGTAGTTCGGCGCCTCGACGGTCATCTGGATGTCGTGCGGGTGGCTCTCCTTGAGGCCCGCCGAGGTGATCCGGACGAACCGGCCCTTGCTCTCCATCTCGGCGACGGTGGCGGCGCCCACGTAGCCCATGGTCTGGCGCAGGCCGCCGACCAGCTGGTACAGCACGGCGGACAGCGGGCCGCGGTAGGGGACCTGGCCCTCGATGCCCTCGGCGATCAGCTTCTCGTCGCTGGTGACCTCGCCCTGGAAGTAGCGGTCCTTGGAGAAGGAGCGCGCCTGGCCGCGGGTCTGCATGGCGCCCAGCGAGCCCATGCCGCGGTAGGACTTGAACTGCTTGCCGTTGATGAACAGCAGCTCGCCCGGGGACTCCTCGCAGCCGGCCAGCAGCGAGCCGAGCATCACGGTGTCGGCACCGGCGGCGAGCGCCTTGCCGATGTCGCCGGAGTACTGCAGGCCGCCGTCGCCGATGACCGGCACGCCGGCCGCCTGGCAGGCCAGCGCCGCCTCGTAGATCGCGGTGACCTGCGGGACGCCGATGCCGGCGACCACGCGGGTGGTGCAGATGGAGCCCGGGCCGACGCCGACCTTGACGCCGTCCACGCCGGCGTCGATCAGCGCCTGGGCGCCGTCACGGGTGGCGACGTTGCCGCCGACCACGTCGATCCCGACGGCCGACTTGATCTTCGCGATCCAGGACAGCGCGTTGTGGCTGTGGCCGTGCGAGGTGTCGACGACCAGGAAGTCCACGCCCGCCTGGACCAGCGCCTGCGCGCGGTCGAAGGCCTCGGCGCTGGCGCCGACGGCGGCGCCGACCAGCAGCCGACCCTCGGCGTCCTTGGCCGCGTTCGGGTACTGCTCGGCCTTGACGAAGTCCTTGACGGTGATGAGGCCCTTGATCCGGCCCTCGTCGTCGACCAGCGGCAGCTTCTCGATCTTGTGACGGCGGAGCAGCGCGATCGCGTCGACGCCGGAGATCCCGACCTTGCCGGTGATCAGCGGCATCGGGGTCATGATCTCGCGGACGCGGCGGCTGCGGTCCGACTCGAAGGCCATGTCGCGGTTGGTGACGATGCCGAGCAGCTTGCCGCCCTCGTCGGCGATCGGCACACCGGAGATGCGGAACTTCGCGCACAGCGCGTCGGCCTCGGCCAGCGTGGTGTCCGGGCCGACCGTGATCGGGTCGGTGACCATGCCGGACTCGGAGCGCTTCACCAGGTCGACCTGGTTGGCCTGGTCTTCGATCGACAGGTTGCGGTGCAGAACGCCGACGCCGCCCTGACGGGCCATCGCGATCGCCATCCGCGACTCGGTGACCTTGTCCATCGCGGCCGAGAGCAGCGGGATGTTCACCCGCACGTTGCGGGAGACCCGCGAGGAGGTGTCGACCTGGTTCGGCAGCACCTCGGACGCCCCCGGCAGCAGCAGGACGTCGTCGTACGTGAGCCCGAGCATCGCGAACTTCTCGGGTACGCCTGCGGCGTTGTAAGACATTTCGGGGGTACCTTCCGTGGCCGGCCTAATCCGCTCACGCCCTGAGGGTGGGGGCGCAGTCATCAGCTCACTCGGACCGCCGAAAGCCCGGTGTCCATTGGAGGATCCTCCAGGGGAACCCCAAGCGCACCGTCGGAACTTTGGCGACCCGCCCAGACGCCGATACCCCATGGTACTGGCACCGCGAATGGGTCCTCGTGCTGCCCTTGACAACACCCGCCCACCATGAGCCATTCCATGTTTTCGCCCGCTCGCCTCCGGGGCGCTCCCGTCCGGCGCCGACGGTCGTCGCTCCCTCGCTCCCCCAGCCTCCGGCCGGGAGGTGCCCCCACCCTT
>NZ_JAIY01000008.1:61041-76936 GCF_000710405.2 Kitasatospora sp. MBT66
CTCGGGGCGGGAAAGGGTTCGGCTGTTAGGAGGACTCCTCCGCCAGGGCGCGGAGGCGGCTCAGGGCGCGGTGCTGGGCGACCCGGACGGCCCCCGGCGACATGCCGAGCACCTCGCCGGTCTCCTCCGCCGAGAGTCCGGCGGCCACCCGCAGCAGCACCAGCTCGCGCTGCCGGGCCGGCAGATTGGAGAGCAGTTCCTTGGCCCACGCGGCGTCGCTGCTGAGCAGCGCCCGCTCCTCCGGGCCGAGCGCGTCGTCCGGCACCTCCGGCAGGTCGTCCTGCGGGACCACGGTCGAGCCGGGCCCGCGCATCGCGGCCCGCTGCAGGTCGGCGATCTTGTGCGCGGCGATCCCGTAGACGAAGGCCTCGAACGGGCGGCCCAGGTCCCGGTAGCGCGGCAGTGCGCAGAGCACCGCGACGCAGACCTCCTGGGCGATGTCGTCGACGTGGTGCCGGGCACCGCCGGGCAGCCGGACCAGCCGGCCGCGGCAGTAGCGCAGCGCCAGCGGGTGGACGTGGGCGAGCAGGGCGTCGATCGCGGGCCCCTCGCCGCGGACGGCGGCCGCGACCAGCGCGGCGAGCGCGACCGGCCCGTCGGCCGGATCCGCGTACGCCGGGCCGGGCCCGGGCGCGGAGGGCTCGGCCTCCACCGGGTCCGCCTCACCGGGAGACCCGGTCACGTCGTCACGCATCGGTCCATGGTGCCTGGTCGCGCGGGAAAACGCGGCACCGCGTCCGGAGTTGTGCACCGGAACGTTATGCGGTGCCGCTCCGGTACGCACCACCGGCCCCTCCTGCACCGCACCGCCTCCCGCCCCACCGCCGCGGACGGTACCGTCCGCGGCGCCGTCCGCCGAGTCTCCTGCGGCTGCGTGGTTCGCCGCAGTTCCTGTCCGCTGGTCCCCGAGGTGCTCCACTCCTCCATGGTGCAACCTCGGGGCCGTAACGTCACACGCCTCCGCACGGGAAATCGCGAGCAGCGGGCCGGAACCGGCGGCGGCGCCGGCGGTCAGCGGACCAGGCCCCACCGGAAGCCCAGGGCCACCGCGTGCGCGCGGTCCGAGGCGCCGAGCTTCTTGAACAGCCGCCGGGCGTGGGTCTTGACGGTGTCCTCGGAGAGGAACAGCTCGCGGCCGATCTCGGCGTTGCTGCGGCCGTGGCTCATGCCCTCCAGCACCTGGATCTCACGTGCCGTCAGGGTCGGCGCGGCCCCCATGTCGGGACTGCGCAGGCGGCGGGGGGCGAGCCGCCAGGTCGGGTCGGCGAGGGCCTGGGTGACGGTGGCCCGCAGTTCGGCGCGCGAGGCGTCCTTGTGCAGGTAACCGCGCGCACCCGCGGCGACCGCGAGCGCGACACCGTCGAGGTCCTCGGCGACGGTGAGCATGATGATCCGGGCACCGGGGTCGGCGGACAGCAGCCGCCGGACCGTTTCCACCCCGCCGAGGCCGGGCATCCGGACGTCCATCAGGACGAGATCGGAGCGGTCGGCCACCCAGCGGCGGAGGACCTCCTCCCCGTTCGTCGCGGTGGTGACCCGATCGACACCGGGTACGGTCGCGACCGCGCGGCGAAGCGCCTCGCGGGCGAGCGGGGAATCGTCGCAAACGAGAACGGAAGTCATGACTGTCGTCCTCCGCAGCTGATCCGCGTCACGTTGAGCCTCCTGGCTGGTACGAACCTCTCCGACACGGCCCACCGGCGTCAGACTCCGTGCCGATCGCCCAGGTTCCCCGCGATCGTTCCCGACGTCCGGCGTCCGCTAACCGCCTCCGCACTTCCAACGACCGTCACTCGAATGAGTTACGGCCTTCAGGGCCATCTCCACCACTGTACGTGGCCGACCCGTTACCGATCAGCCGCATCGCGGTGCACACGCCGCTCTTTTGCGCAGCTCGGGCGCGGTGGGCGTACGACCCGCACACCCGCGCGGCGCTTCGCGCGCCGGTCCACCACCCGATTGCCACGCTTGCGCCGGGCGACTGTCGGCTCGACAGTCATGCCCACTTTGCCCGTTTTTAGAGCTTTTGTATGGTCATTGACTGTTGTGCCACTCTGTGGGTGACTTGTCCATGGAGTTGCCGTAAGTCATATTTCCAGGTGTCCACACCGCGCCGGACGCCCCGCCGAGCCGACTCCAGCGCGACCCGCTGGTGACCGGCCCGCGGTCGACGACCTCTGAAGGGAATGAGCCATGGCAGATTTCTCCCGCCTCCCCGGCCCCAACGCGGATCTCTGGGACTGGCAGCTCTCCGCAGCCTGCCGCGGCGTGGACAGCTCCCTCTTCTTCCACCCCGAGGGAGAGCGCGGCGCCGCCCGCAGTTCACGCGAAGCCAGCGCCAAGGAGGTCTGCACCCGCTGCCCGGTCCGCACCGAGTGCGCCGCGCACGCGCTGGCGGTCCGCGAGCCGTACGGCGTGTGGGGAGGCCTCACCGAGGACGAACGCGAGGAGCTGATGGGCCGCTCGCGCCACCGTCTGGTGGAAGTACCGCTGGTCGCTCCGGGCGTGTCCCAGCAGTAGGCGGCCGGTTCCGCGCCGGCGCGAAGAAACGTTTCTTCACCGGCCTCCTCCGGCCCAGCCCGGCCCGTCCGGGCCTGCCCCGCCCCCGTGCGACCCCACCGACCCCCTCCGGGTGACCACCGTCCGGAGCCCGGCCCCGCCGGCCGGGTCCCGCCCGGCGGCCCGCTCCCGCGGCGGCCGGGCGGGGCGGCGTCGTCAGCGGCCGGCGGCCGCCCCGGACAGCCGCTCCAGCATCAGCGCCACCGCCGGCACCTCGGCGAGGTCCGGCAGGGTCAGCGCGACCACCTGCCGTACCGCCGGGGCCCCCGACGCGGCGTGCACCGCCACCGTCGCCACCCCGTCCGGGCGCACCGACTCCAGCGCCAGTCCGGGCAGCACCGCCACCCCGAGCCCGGCCGCCACCAGTCCGACCACCGCCGGGTAGTCGTCGGTGGCGAAGTCGATCCGCGGCTCGAAGCCGGCCCCCGTGCACAGCTCCACCAGGTGGCCCCGGCACTGCGGGCAGCCGGCGATCCACTGCTCCTCCGCCAGCTCGGCCAGCTCCACCGGCCCGCCGCGCCCGGCCAGCCGGTGCCCGGCGGGCAGCAGGCCGACCAGCGGGTCGTCCAGCAGCGGGGTGGCCACCAGATCGGACCAGTCGGCGCCGGCGCTCAGCTGCTGGGCCTCCAGATTGGCCTCGGCGCGCGCCTCCCGCGGCGTGCCGTGCGCGGGCGCGGGCGCGGCGGCGGAACCGGGGGTCTGCGGGTAGCGGAAGGCGAGCGCGACCTCGCACTCGCCGCCGCGCAGCATCGCCAGCGACTCCGGCGGCTCCGCCTCGACCAGCGACACGCGGACCCCCGGATGGGTGCCCCGCAGCCGGGCGACGGCCGGCGGCACCAGGGTGGAACTGGCGGTCGGGAAGGACACCAGCCGGACCCGTCCGGCCCGCAGCCCGGCGATCGCGGCGACCTCCTCCTCGGCGGCGGAGAGTCCGGCGAGGATTCCGGTGGCATGCTTGAGCAGCACCCGACCGGCCTCGCTGAGCTGCATCCCGCGGCCCGAACGGACCACCAGCGGGGTGTCCACGGACTTCTCCAGGGCCTTCATCTGCTGGCTGATCGCGGGCTGGGTGCAACCCAGCTCACGAGCGGCGGCGGAGAAGGAGCCGGTGCGGGCGACGGCACGCAGGACGCGCAGATGGCGGGCCTCGATCATGCCTCCAAGATATAAGGCATTCTTTGCAACAAGCAAAATTCAACTGATAGTTGAAGGCTGGAACACACCGGCGCGGCCGGGCTCGGGCCCGCTCCGCGCCGCAACGCCGGAGGCCCGGCCCGCCACCCCCAGCGGGGCGCGGACCGGGCCTCCGGTCAGTGCGTCGGGCCTCAGTGCGAGTGGCCGTGACCGCCGTGGCTGTGACCGGCGTCGGCCTCCTCCTCCTTCTTCTCCACCACGAGGGTCTCGGTGGTGAGAAGCAGGGAGGCGATCGAGGCGGCGTTCTCCAGGGCGGAGCGGGTGACCTTGACCGGGTCGATGACGCCGGCCTTCACCAGGTCGCCGTACTCGCCGGTGGCGGCGTTGTAGCCCTGGCCCAGCTCCAGCTCGGCGACCTTGGAGGTGATGACGTAGCCCTCCAGGCCGGCGTTCTGGGCGATCCAGCGCAGCGGCTCGTGCAGCGCCTTGCGGACGACCGCGACACCGGTGGCCTCGTCGCCCGACAGGCCCAGGCCGCCGTCCAGCACCTTGGCGGCGTGGACCAGGGAGGCGCCACCACCGGCGACGATGCCCTCCTCGACCGCGGCACGGGTCGCCGAGATGGCGTCCTCGAGGCGGTGCTTGCGCTCCTTGAGCTCCACCTCGGTGGCGGCACCGACGCGGATGACGCAGACGCCGCCGGCCAGCTTGGCCAGGCGCTCCTGCAGCTTCTCGCGGTCCCAGTCCGAGTCGGTGTTGGCGATCTCGCCCTTGATCTGGGCGACGCGGCCGGTCACGGCCTCGGAGTCACCGGCACCGTCGACGACGATCGTCTCGTCCTTGGTGACGGTCACGCGGCGGGCGGAGCCCAGCACGTCCAGACCGGCCTGGTCGAGCTTGAGGCCGACCTCCTCGGAGATCACGGTGCCGCCGGTGAGGACGGCCAGGTCGCCGAGGATCGCCTTGCGGCGGTCGCCGAAGCCCGGGGCCTTGACGGCCACCGCGTTGAAGGTGCCGCGGATCTTGTTCACCACGAGGGTGGACAGCGCCTCGCCGTCGACGTCCTCGGCGATGATCAGCAGCGGGCGGGAGGTGCCGCCCTGCAGGATCTTCTCCAGCAGCGGGAGCAGCTCCTGGATGGAGGAGATCTTGCCCTGGTTGATCAGGATGTACGGGTCCTCGAGGACCGCTTCCTGACGCTCCGCGTCGGTGACGAAGTACGGCGACAGGTAGCCCTTGTCGAACTGCATGCCCTCGGTGAAGTCCAGCTCCACGCCGAAGGTGTTCGACTCCTCGACGGTGATGACACCGTCCTTGCCGACCTTGTCGATCGCCTCGGCGATCAGCTCGCCGACCTGGGTGTCCTGCGCGGAGAGGGACGCGACGGCGGCGACGTCGTCCTTGCCCTCGATCTCGCGGGCGACCGACAGCAGGTGCTCGGAGACGGCGGCGACGGCCTTGTCGATGCCCTTCTTCAGGGCGGCCGGGCCGGCGCCCGCGGCGACGTTGCGCAGACCCTCGTTGACCAGGGCCTGGGCCAGCACGGTGGCGGTGGTGGTGCCGTCGCCCGCGACGTCGTTGGTCTTGGTGGCGACCTCCTTGACGAGCTGCGCGCCAAGGTTCTCGTACGGGTCGTCGAGCTCGACCTCACGGGCGATGGTGACACCGTCGTTGGTGATGGTCGGGGCGCCGAACTTCTTGTCGATGACGACGTTGCGGCCCTTGGGGCCGATGGTCACCTTGACGGTGTCGGCCAGCTTGTTGACACCGCGCTCGAGCGAGCGGCGGGCGTCCTCGTCGAACTGCAGGATCTTCGGCATGTTCCCTATTCCTTCGGGGTGCGGCCGTCGCCGGCCGCTCGACTACGTGAACCAACAGCCACGCCCCGGCCCCTGTCACTAGGGACACGGATCCGGGGCGTGGCTGAACGCTTTTACTTCTCGATGATCGCGAGAACGTCGCGCGCGGAGAGCACCAGGTACTCCTCGCCCTGGTACTTCACCTCGGTGCCGCCGTACTTCGAGTACAGGACGATGTCACCCACGGCGACGTCGAGCGGCAGACGCTGGCCGTCCTCGAAGCGGCCCGGGCCGACAGCCAGGACGACGCCCTCCTGGGGCTTCTCCTTGGCGGTGTCCGGGATAACCAGGCCGGAGGCCGTGGTGGTCTCGGCGTCGAGCGGCTGGACCACAATGCGGTCCTCGAGCGGCTTGATGGCAACCTTGCTGCTGGTGGTCACGTCCGAGCTCCCCTTCGGAGATTACGGGGTTTTCTAACGGGTAGGGGCGAACTCACGGATCTGCCGTCGCGGGGGTCAGACACGCATTGTCGCGTTAGCACTCCCCCGGTGGTGAGTGCTAGTGACGACCATAGGCCGCCGTTAGCACTCAGTCAACCAGAGTGCCAACGCCACGCGGGCCGGTCCCACCGGACGCACCCGTGGCGGCGCGCCCCCGCCCGCAGGGCCGGCGCCCCCGGCCCGCCCGTGACCGGCGAGAATGAGCGGGTGGAGAACGACGACCTGCGGGCCCTGCTGACCGAGCGGGGCCAGTCCCTGCTCGCCGAACTGCGCGAATTCGCGCCCGAGGAGGAGCTGGCACTCGCCACCCGGCTGCGCAAGGAGCACCCCGCCGAGCTGGTCTCGGCCGCCTTCGGGCAGGCCCGGCTGCGGCAGCGGGCCCGGGCCAAGTTCGGCGCCGACGCCGATCTCATGTACTTCACGCCCAACGGCGTCGAGCAGTCCACCCGGCGCGAGGTCGCCGAGTGGCGGGCCGAACGGTTCGCCGGACTCGGGGTGAAGCGGCTGGCCGACCTCTGCTGCGGCATCGGCGGCGACGTCCTGGCACTGGCCCGGGCCGGGATCGAGGTGCTCGCGGTCGACCGGGACCCGGCGGCCTGCGCCGCGCTCGCCGCCAACGCGGCCGCGCTGGGCCTGGCCGAGCTGGTCGAGGTGCGCTGCGCGGACGTCGCCGAGGTCGACGTCACCGGCTACGACGCGGTCTTCACCGACCCCGCCCGGCGCACCGCGCGCGGCCGGGTCTTCGACCCCGAGGCGTACGCCCCGCCGCTGTCCTGGGCGATCGAGGCCGGCCGGCGGGCCCCGATCGGCGCGCTCAAGGTGGCGCCGGGCATCCCGCACGAGGCCGTGCCGGCCGACGCCGAGGCCGAGTGGGTGTCGGACCACGGCGACGTCAAGGAGGCGGTGCTCTGGTTCGGCACCCGCGCCGGGCACCCGCACCGCGCCACCCTGCTGCCCCAGCGGGCCGGCCTCACCGGCGGCGACCTGCCCGACCCCCCGGCCGGACCGGTCGGCCGCTACCTGTACGAGCCGGACGGCGCCGTGATCCGCGCCCACCTGGTCGCCGAGGTGGCCGGGCTGGTGAACGGGCGGCTGATCGATCCGAAGATCGCGTACCTGACCTCCGACGAGCTGGTGGACACCCCGTACGCGCACGCCTTCGAGCTGACCGACGTGCTGCCGTTCCACATCAAGAAGCTCAAGGCGCTGCTGCGCGAGCGCGGGGTCGGCACGGTGGTGATCAAGAAGCGCGGGATGGCGATCACCCCGGAGGAGCTGCGCCGGCAGCTGCGGCCCACCGGTCCGAACTCCGTCACGGTGGTCCTCAGCCGCACCGACAACGGCCCGCTGATGATGCTCGGCCGGCCCGTCACCGGACCGGCCGCGGCCGTTCAGGCGGCCGGCGCCTCGATGTAGTCCTCCAGCCGGGCCACCGCGAAGCCCTGCTCCTGGATCCGGGCCAGCAGCTCGCCGAACATCTGCGTCATCGTCTCGCCCTTGAGGTCCTTCGGGCCCCGGAAGTGGGCGAGCACGATGTCGCCGGCCCGCAGCTTCTTGTCCGCGGCCTGGTACTGCATGTCGTGGATCTGCATCGACTCGCGCCACAGCACGACCGCCCTCGGCCCGCACTGCTGCACCGCGGTGTTGAGCGCCGGCGTGTTGGCGCCGTCGCCGTACGGCGGGCGGAACAGCAGCGGCGGGGTGCCGTACTGCTGGGTGAGCGCGGCCTGGGCGTCGCAGATCTCGGACTTCTGCTTCTCCGGCGGCACCTTGCTCATCTGGGCGTGGTCCACGGTGTGGTTGTGGATGTGGTTGCCGAGCGCCTGGAGGCGCTTGAAGTAGCCGTAGTCGTCCTTCACGATGTCGCGGGTCAGGAACATCGACACCGGCACCTTGAGGTCGGTCAGCATCTCGACGAACTTCGGGTCCTTCTCGGCACCGTCGTCGATGGTGACGAAGACGACCTTGTCGGAGGTCTTCACCTCGCTGAACACCGGGACCGGCCCGGTCCGCGCGAGCTTCACCGGCTTGTCGGCGGGTGCCGGCGGCGCCGGCGGCAGCGGCGTCAGGTGCCACTTCGCCCACGCGGCGGCGTCCCCCGCGGCCGGGGCGCCGGTCGGGGACGCGGTCGGCGACGGGCTCCCGGGCCGCGACGGCGACGGGGCGGCCGTCGCCGGGGAACCGCTCGCCGGGGAGCCGCTCGCCGGGACCAGCGCGGCCGAGGCCGCGCCGCTGTCACCGCCGCTCGTGCATCCGGTGGCGGCGGCCAGCAGGGCCAGCGCCCCCGCCGCGTACACCGTCGTCCTGCTCCGTGCGTGCCTGTTCACCGCGCCGTGCTCCCCGCTCCCGTTCAGCGACCTCGATCGCTAGCACGGTAACGGTCGGCCGTTCGGTTCCCGGTCGGGCGTGCGAACGGCTACCGGCGGCTACTCCACATGCTCGCTGGTGAAGGACCAGCGGTGCACCGGACGGCCCAGCAGGGCGGCGGGCGGCTCCGGGACCGGGACCGGCTCGCCGGACCACCAGGTGATCAGCAGCACCCGGTCCCCGGCGGCCCCGAGCAGCTCGGTCCGGAGCAGTCCGGCCGAACCGCGCAGCGCGGGCAGCGCCGTCCCCCGGACCCAGCCGGAGAGCTCGGCGCCCCGGCCGTCGGCCGCCCTGGCCTCCCACATCGCGGCGGTGGTGACGCTCACTGCTGCTGCCCGGTCAGGGCCTGGTAGGCCTGCCCGTGGAAGTCGGTGTGCGGCACATGGACCTCGGTGACCGGCAGCGAGGAGTCGGCCGACAGGTCGAGCGAGGACGGCGCGCGGTCCCGCCAGACCATCTCGCTGCCGAGCGCGGCGACCATCGCGCCGTTGTCGGTGCACAGGCCCGGACGCGGCACCCGCAGCCGGATGCCGGCCCGGTCGCAGCGCTGCTGGGCCATCTCGCGGAGCCGGGAGTTGGCCGCGACACCGCCGCCGATCATCAGGTGGTCGACGCCGTTGTCCTTGCAGGCCTTGACGGCCTTGCGGGTGAGCACATCGGTGACCGCCTCCTGGAAGGACGCCGCGACGTCCGCGATCGGCACCTCCTCGCCGGCCCGGCGCTTCGCCTCCACCCAGCGGGCGACGGCGGTCTTCAGACCGGAGAAGGAGAAGTCGTACTCCGGGTCCTTGGGGCCGGTCAGGCCGCGCGGGAAGGCGATCGCCTTCGGGTCGCCCTCACGGGCGCGGCGGTCCACCACCGGGCCGCCGGGGAAGCCCAGGCCGAGCACCCGGGCCACCTTGTCGAAGGCCTCGCCGGCCGCGTCGTCGATGGTCGCGCCGAGCGGGCGGACGTCGGTGGTGATGTCCTCGCTCAGCAGCAGCGAGGAGTGCCCGCCGGAGACCAGCAGGGCCATCGTCGGCGAGGGCAGCCGACCGTGCTCCAGCTGGTCCACGCAGATGTGCGAGGCGAGGTGGTTGACCCCGTACAGCGGCTTGTCGAGGGCCCACGCGTAGGCCTTGGCGGCGCTCACGCCGACCAGCAGCGCGCCGGCCAGGCCCGGTCCGGCGGTGACCGCGATGCCGTCCAGGTCGCTCGCCTTGACGCCCGCGGTGTCCAGGGCGCGCTGGATGGTCGGGACCATCGCCTCCAGGTGCGCGCGACTGGCGATCTCGGGGACGACGCCGCCGAAGCGGGCGTGGTCGTTGACGCTGGAGGCCACCGCGTCGGCCAGCAGGGTGGTGCCGCGCACGATGCCGACGCCGGTCTCGTCGCAGGAGGTCTCGATGCCGAGGACGAGCGGTTCGTCAGCCATGGGGGGTGTCCTTCTTCACATCCGGTCGCGGGTGGCCCGCGGGTTCGTCGAGGTCTTCGGGGGCCGCGGCGGGGGCGGCCGGGGCGGCGTGGTCGGCGGGAGCGGCGTGCTCGGTGGGAGCGGCGGAGGCGGCCGCGAGGTCGAGCCGCATCACCAGCGCGTCGATCCCGGCCGGCTGGTAGTAGCCGCGCCGGATGCCGACCGGCTCGAAGCCGAAGCGCTCGTAGAGCCGCTGCGCGCGGGTGTTGTCCACCCGAACCTCCAGCAGCAGGTCCGCGCAGCCGCGCCGGGCGGCCTCCCGCACCAGATCGGTGAGCAGCGCCGCGCCGAGCCCGGTGCCCTGGTGGCGTCCGTCGACGGCGATGGTCTGCACATCGCCGTCACCGCCCACCGCCATCAGCCCGGCGTAGCCGACGACCGCGCCGTCCGGGGTGACGGCGACGGTGTAGTGCCGGGTGCCACCGGGGTGGGCCTCGGCCAGCTCGGACCAGAACATGCCCGCGGACCAGGCGTCCTCCGGGAACAGCTCCAGCTCCAGTGCCAGCACCGGGGCTATGTGCCACCAGCGCATCGGGCGCAGCCGGGCGGCGGGCGCCCGGTCGGCCGGGGCCGGACCGGCGGCACCCGGGGCCGTGGCGTCCGGGCCGGTGGTGCTCGGGCCGGTCACGCCGGGAGCACCGCCTTGTAGCCGGCCGGCACCTGGGCGTCCGGGCGGCGCAGGTAGAGCGGGGCGTTGGGCAGCAGGGCCCGGCCGGCGGCCAGTTCGGCGGCGGCGAACGCGGCGAGCGCGCCGGCCGAGACGTGCTCGGGGCCGTGGGCGCCCGGGAAGGCGTCCGGGTAGAGCAGCGCGCCGGCGCCGACCGACCGCGCCGGCGGGGTCAGCTCGCCCGGACGGTCCACCGAGGGACCTTCGGTCCGCCGGCCCTCGGCGTCGTAGGCGGCCCAGTAGACCTCCTTGCGGCGGGCGTCGGTGGCCACGGTGAACGCCTCGCCGGCCAGCCCCTCGGCGCGGGCCGCGTGGGCGATCGCGTCCAGGGTGCAGACGCCGTGCACCGGCAGGCCGAGCGCGTGGCCCAGCGCGGCGGCGGTGACCAGGCCGACCCGCAGGCCGGTGTACGGGCCCGGGCCCACGCCCACCGCGATGTCGGTCAGCCGGTGCCGGTCGACACCGGCCTCCCGGAGCACCCGGTCGATCGCGGGGATCAGGAGTTCGCCGTGGCGCCTGGCGTCGACCTGGTCGGTCTCGGCGAGGACGGCCGTGCCGTCGTGGACGGCGGCGGTGACGGCGGGGGTAGCGGTGTCGAACGCGAGCAGCAGCACGGGTCAAGGTTAGACCGGTCCGCCGGTGCCCGGTCCGGCGCCGGTCCCCGGGCGGTCCCGTCGGGGCGCGTGCTCCGCCCGATCGAAAACCGGACCGGTCACGGAACACACGTCCGACACGATGCGGACCGGACGGGCGAACCTGGCACGATGGGGCCGACGGTTTTGGGACGGCGGTGGGAGCGGCACGTGGCGAAGATGGGTCCTGGAGTGGTGGTCACCGGGCTGACGCTGGGGGCCCTGGCGGTGGTGAGCCTGCTGGCCTTCCAGGCCAACGGCGCCCAGGACCGCGCGGTCGCCGCGAACCCCACCACGAGCACGGCCGCCACCACCTCCGGCGGACCGGCGGCCTCGGCCACCCCGACCGCCGCGCCCACGCCGACCGCCCCGACCCTGCCCACCGCGGGCACCGGCACCGGGCTGCGGGTCGTCTACTCGGTCAGCACCCACTACGTCTGGCTGATCGACCCGAAGAAGACCCCGCAGGTGGTGGCCACCTTCCCGGTGACACCGGGCACGGTCGAGCCGGCCCCCGGCAGCTACCCGGTGTACAGCCGGACCCAGTCCGGGACGGGCACCGACGGCAAGCAGATCGAGCACGTGGTGCGCTTCGCGCAGCAGAACGGCGTGGTGTTCGGCTTCGGCGCGGCCGTCGACGGCGGCACCGGCGCTCCGCCCGCCGCTCCGGCGCCCACCGCGGCCGCGTCCTCCCCGGCCGCCTCGGCGGGCAAGACCGGCGGAATCCGGAGCAGCCGCGCGGACGGCCAACTGCTCTGGGACTTCGCGCCGAAGGACACCAAGGTCGTCGTGATCCCCTGACCGGGGCGGACAGGTCTCAGGCGGCGCGGCGGGTCTCGTGCGCGCCGCCGCTCGACGGCGCCGGTCCGGACGTCCCGGGGCCCTCGCCCAGCGAGGGGGCGGCCGGACGGCGTTCGGGCGGGGTGGAGACCGCCTCCGCCGCCGCACAGGCGGCCAGCAGGGCCCGCATCGGCTCCCCCGCGGCACGGCGGGCGGGCTCCTCGGCCCCGGTCCCGCGCGGTGCGCGCTCCGGGGCGGGCGTGGTGCTCGGCATGGCGCCTCCTAGTTAGGCAGACCTAACCTCAAGAACCATCCCACCACGCCCGGGACCTCGATCGCAACATCTTCCCGACACCCTGTCGGCAAACCGTGACACGACGGGGCCGCCCCGGCAAGGCCGTCCGGGGCGCTCCGACGCGGCCGGGGCGGTGCGGGCGGCGCCGTCAGGCCAGCACGGTCAGGTCCGTGCCGTCCCAGCGGGTGCCGATGCCGGTCAGCTCGACCTGGCGCGGGTCCAGGTCGTCCCCGGGCGCCTCGGCGCCGATCGCGCGTCCGATCCGGACCTCCAGACGGTTCTCCGAGAGCCGCTCGACCTTGCCCTCGCCCCACTCGACCACCACCACCGACTCGGGCAGCGAGACGTCGAGGTCGAGGTCCTCCATCTCGTCGAGGTCGCCGCCCAGCCGGTACGCGTCGACGTGCACCAGCGCCGGGCCGCCCACCAGCGAGGGGTGCACCCGGGCGATCACGAAGGTCGGGGAGGTGACCGCCCCGCGCACCTGGAGCCCCTCGCCGAGGCCCCGGGTCAGCGTGGTCTTGCCCGCTCCCAGCTCGCCGGAGAGCAGCACGAGGTCCCCCGGCCGCAGGAGCGCGGCCAGCTCCCGGCCGAGCCGGCCCATCCGGTCGGGGGTGGCGACGGTGAGAGAGGCGTGGGAGCCCATGCGCGAATCAAGCCCTTCGGTCCGTACGGCGGCGCACCGGTCCTCGGGCGCCCCCGCTACCGTGCCACATCCCCGGCACCGCCCGCGCCGGGCCCGCCCCGGGACGGGGCGGCGGCGCCGCGCCGCTCTACGCCGGTTCGCCGACCTGGGGCGGCAGCGGGGCCGCGCCGCGGAAGCGGGCGGCCCGGTCGAACAGGTCCGCCAGGTGGTGGTCGACCAGGTCGGGGCGCTCCAGCATCACCAGGTGCCCGGCGTCCTGGACCAGGACCAGCTCGGCCCCCGGCAGCTGCTCGGCCATCACCTCGCCGTGGCCGGGCGGGGTGAGCAGGTCCTTGGTGCCGGTCAGCACCAGGGTGGGGATGCCGCGCAGGGCGGCCAGCGCCTCGGTCTTCTCGTGCGCCGAGAACACCGGGTAGAACTCGGCCACCACGTCGATCGGGGTGGCGTCCAGCATCTGCTCGGCGAACCGGACCACGCCCGGGTCGACGTCCTTCGCCCCGAAGGAGTACCGCCGGTAGAAGACGGCGCTGACGTCCGCGCCGAGCCGGCGGGTCGCCTCCACCAGGTCCACCTGGCGGCCGAGCAGCTTCATCATGCCCGGCGCGACCCTGCGGAACAGCTTGGCGCCGGCGACGGGCAGGCCGAAGGTGACGGCGTCCCAGTTCCCGGCCAGGGTGCCGATCAGCGCGACCCCGGCGACCCGCTCCCGGAACAGCTCCGGGTGCTGGTCGGCCAGCGCCATCATCGTCATGCCGCCCATCGAGTGGCCGACCAGGACCAGCGGGCCGGTCGGCGCGACGGCGTCGATCACGGCCTTGAGGTCGCCGCCCAGCTGGTCGATGCCGGCGGGTTCGCCGGCCAGGAAGGAGCGGGAGCGCTCGGAGCGGCCGTGGCTGCGCTGGTCCCACAGGACCAGCCGGGCGCCGGACCGGAAGGCGGCGCGCTGGAAGTGCCAGCTGTCCTGGTTGAGGCAGTAGCCGTGGCAGAAGACCACGGTCAGCGGCTCGGCCGTGCCGTCCCGCCGCTCCTCCGGGAGGTCGAGGCCGTCCAGCTCGACGTACAGCTCGGTGCCGTCGGCGGCGGCCACCGTGCGGGGGCGGCCGCGCAGCGAGCCGTACGGGGCGTTGGCGTCCAGCTCGGCGCGGGCCCGGCGGCGGGTGCTCCGGCCGACCGTCAGCCGGTCGATCGCCACGCCGGCGGCGGCACCGGCCGCGAGCACGCCGACCGAGATGCCGATCAGGCCGGCCCGGCTCACCCCGGTGGCCGCCTCGGCCGCCTTGACGGCCCGGGCCGCCCGGCCGAGGGCCGCGACCGGGTCGGTGTCGCTCGGCCCGCTCATCCGAGCAGGCCCTCGTCCAGGCCGCCGACGTAGCGGCGCGGCACCCGGGAGCCGATCCGGGTCACGATCTCGTAGGAGATGGTGCCGCAGGCGCGGCCCCAGTCCTCGGCGGTCGGCTCGCCCCGGTCCCCGCTGCCGAAGACCAGCACCTCGTCGCCGATCGGCGGGGTGTCGCCGCCGAGGTCCACCACGAACTGGTCCATCGCCACCCGGCCGGCCACCGTGCGCCACTTGCCGTCGACCTGCACCGGGCCGATGCCGCTGGCGTGCCGCGGGATGCCGTCGCCGTAGCCGACCGGGACCAGGCCCAGCGTGGTCGGTCCCGGGGTGGTGTAGTGGTGGCCGTAGCTGACCCCGTGGCCGCCGGGAACGTGCTTGACCAGGGCCAGCCGGGCGGTCAGCGCCATCACCGGGCGCAGGCCGAAGTCGGACGGCGAGCCGACGTCGGGGACCGGCGACAGCCCGTACATGGCGAGGCCGGTGCGGACCATGTCGAAGTGCGACTGCGGCAGCAGCAGGGTGGCCGGCGAGTTGGCCAGGTGGCGCACCTCGGGGCGCAGCCCGGCCGCCTCGGCGGTGGCCAGGGCCAGCCGGAAGGCGTCCAGCTGCAGCTGGATCGAGGGGTGGCCGGGCTCGTCGGCGGCGGCGAAGTGCGACCAGACGCCGACCACGGTCAGCAGGCCGTCCAGCTCGGCGCGGCGCGCGGCGGCGACCAGCTCGGGCCAGTCGTGCGGCTGGCAGCCGTTGCGGCCGAGGCCGGTGTCGGCCTTGAGGTGGACCCGGGCCGGGATGCCGGTGGCGCGGACGGCGGCGAGCAGCTCGGTGAGCGCCCAGTCGCCGCTGATCGAGATGTCGAGGTCCGCGAAGAGCGCCTCCCGCCAGGGCCCGCCGGGGGTCCACAGCCAGCAGAGGATGCGCGCCTGCTCGGGGCCCACACCTCCGGCGCGCAGGGCCAGCGCCTCCTCCGGCGTCGCGGTGCCCAACCAGCCGACTCCCGCGGCGACCGCCTCCCGGGCACAGCGCAGCGCGCCGTGGCCGTAGGCGTCCGCCTTGACCGCGGCCATCACCGTGGCCCCGCCGATGCGCTCGCGCAGCGCGTCGAGGTTGCCGCGCAGGGCGGCGAGATCGATGGTCGCCTCGGCCCGTACGCCTTCGGTGAGGCCGGCCATCACGGGCGTCTTCGCAGTTGTCATCAGGGTCAGTCTCCCAGACGTCCCGGGGTCCTTGCCGAACGGCCCTTCGGCTCGCCGCCCCGGGCCGCCCGCGCCCGGGACCCCCCGCGACCCGCCACCCCCTTCCGGACGCCCACGAATCAGGCGCCGGTTCCACCCGGCCTCCCGGAACGCGGTTCCGGGGCCGCCGCGGCACGGACGTCGTTCCAGACCGCCGGGAGCGCGGCCGCCACCTCCGAGGCGGTGACGGGGGCGCCGGGGACGCCGGCGGTGTGCCGGGCGGCGAGCCCGTGCAGACAGGCCGCCACCGCGGCGGCGTCCGGCGCGGACAGGCCCGCGGCGAGCAGTGAGCCGGCCAGCCCGGCCAGGACGTCCCCGCTGCCGGCGGTGGCCAGCCACGCCGTCCCGGTCGGGTTCACCCGCACCGAACCGGAGGGGTCGGCGACCACGGTGGTCGAGCCCTTCAGCAGCACCGTCGCCCGGTACGCCGCCGCGAGCCGGCGCGCGGTGGCCAGCCGGGCGGCCGCCAGCTCCTCGGCGGCGGGCGGGCGG
>NZ_JAIY01000008.1:77298-92171 GCF_000710405.2 Kitasatospora sp. MBT66
CGCAGCGCGCCGGCGACCGCGAGCAGCGCCGCCCCCGGGTACCGCGCGGAACCGGCGGCGACCCCGACCACACCGCGCCGGTACTTGTCGCTCTCCGCGCCCGGCACCGGCAGCAGGGCGGCCACGTCGGCGTGCTGGAGGGCCACCACCCCGGCCGGCGGCAGTTCGAGCCCGATCCCCACCAGTTGCACCGCTCCGGCGTACGAGGCGCCCGGGTCGATCAGCAGCCCGGGCTTGTAGGTGCCGAAGCAGACCGTGACGTCCGCCCGCAGCGCCGCCCCCGCGACCTCCCCGGTGTCGGCGTCCACCCCGCTGGGCACGTCGACGGCGACCACCACCCCGGTCCGCGCGGCCCGCGCGTACGGCTCGGCCTCCGGCCGCAGTCCGCCCCGGCCGCCGATGCCGACGATGCCCTCCAGCACCAGGTCCGCGCACGAGAAGTCGGCCAGGCCGACCTCCTGCTCCACCACCACCCGCCCGTACGCCGCCCGCAGCGCCGCCAGCCCGCCGCCGTGCGCCCGCCCGGGAGCGAGCAGCACCGCCGTCACCCGCGCCCCGCGCCGGGCCAGCTCCGCACCGGCGTACAGGGCGTCACCCCCGTTGTCGCCACTACCGGCCAGCACCACCACCCGACTGCCGTACACCCGGCCGCGCCGGCGGGTCAGCAGCCGGGCACAGGTCACGGCGAGCCCGGCGGCGGCCCGCTGCATCAGCGTGCCCTCCGGGAGCCGGGCCATCAGCTCCGCCTCGGCGGCGCGGACCTGGTCGACGCTGTGGGCACTGCGCATGACGGGCTCTCCCCCGGAACTCGGCGGCAACTCCCGCCGACGCTACGCGAAGGAGCTCCCGACGGCGCCCCCGGCCGTGCGGCACACTTTCGAGTGACACCAACTTCGATTCCCCACCGGTGTCGGTCCGGGTGCCTACGGTGTGGCTCGGCACGGACCCACAGGAGGGAGAAGGGCCATGGTCGCCATGCCGGCAGTCGAGCACCCGCTGAGCGAGGAGAGCCTTCTCCAGGCGTTTCTGGAGCTGGACACCCCGCTGGGCAGCAAGGCCGAATTCATCGAAGGGGAGATCGTCGTGACGCCGCCACCGGACGGACACCACGAGGGCACGATCTCGAAGGTTTCGAAGCAGTTCTTTCGGAAGGCCGCAGTCGATCTGGACGTCGCAGGCGTCAAGGGCCTGATCACTCCCGGTGGCCGGTTCATCCCCGACGGCACGATCGTCCCGGCCGACCAGTTCGACCATCTGGATTCCTGGGCCCTGCCGGAGGGTGTTCTGCTCGTCTTCGAGGTCACCTCGCTCAACCCGCACAAGGACCGCGAGCCCAAGCGCCTGGGCTATGCCGCCGCAGAAATCCCCTGCTACCTGCTGGTCGACCGCGACGCCGGCACCGTCACCCTGTTCACCAACCCCGAGGACGGCGACTACATCACCACGACCAAGGTCGAGTTCGGCAAACCCCTGGACCTGCCCGCCCCGTTCTCCTTCACGCTCGACACGGGGCCCCTGCGGTAGGACGCAGCCACCGCAGGGGCCCCGGGACGGAGCGGGGTCGGACTACTCGACGGTGACCGACTTTGCCAGGTTGCGGGGCTGGTCGACCTCGTGGCCCTTGGCCGTGGCCAGCTCGCAGGCGAAGACCTGCAGCGGCACGGTGGCGACCAGCGGCTGGAGGAGCACCGGCGTGACCGGGATGCGGATCAGGTGGTCCGCGTACGGGACGACCGCCTCGTCGCCCTCCTCGGCGATCACGATGGTCCGCGCACCGCGGGCCCGGATCTCCTGGATGTTGGAGACGATCTTGTCGTGCAGGATGGACCGGCCGCGCGGCGACGGCACGACGACCACCACCGGCAGACCCTCCTCGATCAGCGCGATCGGGCCGTGCTTCAGCTCACCGGCGGCGAAGCCCTCGGCGTGCATGTAGGCGAGCTCCTTGAGCTTGAGCGCGCCCTCCAGGGCGACCGGGAAGCCCACGTGCCGACCGAGGAACAGCACCGACTTGGCGTCGGCGAGGGAGCGGGCCAGCTCGCGCACCGGCTCCATGGTCTCCAGGACCTGCTCGACCTGCTTCGGCGCGTCGCCGAGCTCCTTGATGACGGCGAGGATCTCGTCGCCCCACTTGGTGCCGCGCACCTGGCCCAGGTACAGCGCGACCAGGTAGCAGGCGACCAGCTGGGTCAGGAACGCCTTGGTCGAGGCGACCGCCACCTCGGGGCCGGCGTGGGTGTACAGCACCGCGTCCGACTCGCGCGGGATGGTCGAGCCGTTGGTGTTGCAGATCGCCAGCACCTTGGCGCCCTGCTCGCGCGCGTGGCGCAGCGCCATCAGGGTGTCCATGGTCTCGCCGGACTGCGAGATGGCGATGACCAGCGTGCCCGGGCCCATGATCGGGTCGCGGTAGCGGAACTCCGAGGCGACCTCGACCTCGCACGGGATCCGGGTCCAGTGCTCGATCGCGTACTTGGCGATCATGCCCGCGTGGAAGGCGGTGCCGCAGGCCACGATGACGACCTTGTCGACCGCGCGCAGGTCGGCGTCCGACATCCGCAGCTCGTCGAGGGTGAGCCGGCCGTCGGTGCCGATCCGGCCGAGGAGGGTGTCGGCGACGGCCTTCGGCTGCTCGGCGATCTCCTTGAGCATGAAGTAGTCGTAGCCGCCCTTCTCGGCGGCCGAGGCGTCCCAGTCGACGTGGTACTCGGTCACGTCGGCCGGGGTGCCGTCGAAGTTGGTCACCGTGACGCCCTCGCGGCGCAGCTCGACGACCTGGTCCTGGCCCAGCTCGATCGCCTCGCGGGTGTGCGCGATGAACGCGGACACGTCGGAGGCGAGGAAGTTCTCGCCCTCGCCGCGCCCGACCACCAGCGGCGAGTTGCGACGGGCGCCGACCACGACGTCCGGGGCGTCGGCGTGCACGGCGACGAGGGTGAAGGCGCCCTCCAGCCGGCGGCAGACGGCGCGCATGGCCTCCGCGAGGTCGCCCTCGTACAGCTCGCCGAGCAGGTGCGCGACGACCTCGGTGTCCGTCTCCGAGCGCAGCGTGTGGCCGCGCTCGGCCAGCTCGCCCCGGAGCAGGGCGAAGTTCTCGATGATGCCGTTGTGGACCACGGCGACCTTGGCCGCGTCGTCCAGGTGGGGGTGGGCATTGGCGTCCGTCGGCCCGCCGTGGGTGGCCCAACGGGTGTGGCCGATGCCGGTGGTGCCGCCGGGAAGAGGGGTCTCGGCGAGCGACTTCTCCAGGTTCGCGAGCTTGCCGGCCCGCTTGTCGGTGGCGAGGCTCCACTGCCCGTCGGAGCCCTGCACCTGCACCGCGACACCGGCGGAGTCGTAACCCCGGTACTCCAGTCGCTGCAGGCCTGCGATTACAACGTCAAGGGCGGGCTGGGAGCCCACGTATCCAACAATTCCGCACATGCGTGCCAGCATAAGGGCGCTCCGGACGCCCCATTCGCACGGTTCGCCCACAGGCCGTGACCGACACCACAGCCACCGCGAACGGCGCTACGGCCCACAATGGAGCATGTGCTGACCGAACTCTGTACGCGGGGCGACATCACGCCCGGCCCCTCGCCGTCCCCCTACGTGGACCTCAGCCGGGCCGAGTGGAGCGCGCTGCGCGAGCGTACGCCGCTGCCACTGACCGCGGAGGAGGTGGAACGGCTGCGGGGTCTCGGCACCGCACTCGACCTCGACGAGGTCCGGGACGTCTATCTGCCGCTGTCCCGGCTGCTGAACCTCTACATCCACGCCACGCACGACCTGCGCGGCGCCCTGGGCACCTTCCTGGACACCCCGGACACCGAGCGCACCCGCACCCCGTTCATCATCGGGGTGGCCGGCTCGGTCGCGGTCGGCAAGTCGACCACCGCTCGGCTGCTCCAGGCGCTGCTGGCCCGCTGGCCCGAGCACCCCCGGGTCGAGCTGGTCACCACCGACGGGTTCCTGCTGCCCAACGCCGAGCTGCGGCGGCGCGGCCTGATGGCCCGCAAGGGCTTCCCCGAGTCGTACGACCGCCGGGCGCTGACCCGCTTCGTCGCGGATGTGAAGGCCGGCAAGGAGCGGGTCACCGCGCCGGTCTACTCGCACCTCGTGTACGACATCGTGCCGGACGAGCGGCTCACCGTGGAGCGCCCGGACATCCTCATCGTCGAGGGCCTGAACGTGCTCCAGCCGGCCCTGCCCGGCAGCGACGGGCGCACCCGCCTCGCGGTGGCCGACTACTTCGACTTCTCGATCTACGTCGACGCCCGCACCGACGACATCGAGAGCTGGTACCTGGACCGGTTCCGCAAGCTGCGGCAGACCGCCTTCCAGGACCCGAGCTCCTACTTCCGCCGCTTCACCGAGGTGCCGGAGGAGGAGGCGATGGAGTACGGCCGCCAGGTCTGGCGCACCATCAACCGTCCGAACCTGCTGGAGAACGTGCGGCCCACCCGCGGCCGGGCCACCCTGGTCCTGCAGAAGGGCTCGGACCACAAGGTCCGCCGGGCGCTGCTGCGCAAGCTCTGAGGGAACGCCGAGAGGCCCCCGCCGCGATCGTCCGCGGCGGGGGCCTCTCGGCGTGTTCCGGGGCCGTCAGCCCAGCGAGCTGCGCACGGCCTCGGCGAGCTTCTCGGCGACGGACTGCGCCTGCGCCTCGTCGGCGGCCTCGACCATCACCCGGACGAGCGGCTCGGTGCCCGACGGACGCAGCAGCACCCGGCCGGTGGCACCCAGCTCGGCCTCGGCCGCGGCCACCGCGGTGGCCAGCTCCTCGCTGGTCCCGACCCGGCTCTTGTCGACGCCCTTGACGTTGATCAGCACCTGCGGCAGGCGGGTCATCACGGCGGCCAGGTCCGCCAGCGGCTGCTTGGTGGCGGCCAGCCGGGCGCCCAGCATCAGGCCGGTCAGGGTCCCGTCGCCGGTGGTCGCGTGGTCCAGCAGGATGACGTGGCCGGACTGCTCGCCGCCCAGGGCGAAGCCGTGCTCCTTCATCGCCTCCAGCACGTACCGGTCGCCGACCGAGGTCTCGACCAGGTCGATGCCCTCGCGCTCCATCGCCAGCTTGAAGCCCAGGTTGGACATCACGGTGGCGACGGCGGTGTTGCGGCGCAGCGTGCCGGCCTCCTTCATGGCGACGGCCAGGATCGCGATGATCTGGTCGCCGTCGACCTCGTCGCCGGCCGCGTCGGCGGCCAGGCAGCGGTCGGCGTCGCCGTCCAGGGCGATCCCGAGGTCCGCCGAGTGCTCGCGCATGACGGTGCGCAGCCGGTCCAGGTGGGTGGAGCCGACACCGTCGTTGATGTTGAGGCCGGTGGGCTCGGCGCCCAGGGTGTGCACGACCTCGGCGCCGGCCCGGGCGAAGGCCTCGGGGGCGACGTAGGCGGCCGCGCCGTGCGCGCCGTCGATGACGACCCGGATGCCGTCCAGGCGGTTGGGCAGCACGCCGATGAGGTGGGCGACGTACTTGTCGAAGCCCTCGGTGTACTCGCGGACCCGGCCGACGGCGGCGCCGGTCGGACGGTTCCAGTCCTCACCGCCCGCCGCGTGCTTGTGGTAGTGGGCCTCGATGGCGTCCTCGATGCGGTCGTCCAGCTTGTGGCCGCCGCGGGCGAGGAACTTGATGCCGTTGTCCGGCATGGCGTTGTGGCTGGCGGACAGCATCACGCCGAAGTCGGCGCCGAGCGCGCCGGTGAGGTAGGCCACCGCCGGGGTGGGGAGCACTCCGACCCGCAGTACGTCGACGCCGGCGCTCGCCAGGCCCGCGATGACCGCGGCCTCCAGGAACTCGCCCGAGGCGCGCGGGTCACGGCCCACGACCGCGACCGGCCGATGGCCGTCGAAGGCCCCCGCCTCGCCGAGCACGTGCGCCGCCGCGACCGACAGGCCGAGCGCCAGCTCCGCCGTCAGCCCCTGATTGGCCACACCGCGCACGCCGTCCGTACCGAAGAGTCGTCCCATTGTCCCGTCCTCACATCGCCGCAATGCCTTGCAGTGAATCCGATCGAATCCCCGGCCTCCGCACAATGGCCGGGGAACACGACACCCCGGAGTACACGAGGTACTCCGGGGCGTGTGGAGCGCATCCGGGGGCGTGCACCACCAGGGCGGTGCACCCCCGGAGGGCGCAATTAGCGCTTGCTGTACTGCGGCGCCTTGCGGGCCTTCTTGAGACCGGCCTTCTTGCGCTCGACGGCACGCGCGTCACGCATCAGGAAGCCGGCCTTCTTCAGGGCAGCGCGGTTGTTGTCCACGTCGGCCTCGTTCAGGGCACGGGCGACACCGAGGCGCAGCGCGTAGGCCTGACCGGAGACGCCGCCGCCGGAGATGCGGGCGACAACGTCGTAACGGCCGTCAAGCTCGAGGAGCTTGAAGGGCTCGTTCACGGTCTGCTGGTGCACCTTGTTGGGGAAGTAGTTCTCCAGGGTGCGACCGTTGATCTTCCACTGCCCGGTGCCCGGGACGATGCGCACGCGGGCGATCGCCTCCTTGCGACGGCCCAGGCCGGCGCCGGGGACGGCCTCGCCGAAGCGGCCGGCCAGGGACTCGGAGGTGTACTCCTCGGAGGTGAACTCGCCCTCGACGACAGTCTCGTCGAACTCGACCTCAAGGGTTTCGGTGGTCTCGGCCACGGTGTTCCTCAGCTCTTTTCAGTGATGGGGGGCTTGGTGGCCGGAATTACTGCGCGACCTGGGTGATCTCGAACGGCACCGGCTGCTGCGCAGCGTGCGGGTGCTGGTCGCCCGAGTAGACCTTCAGCTTGGAGAGCATCTGACGGCCCAGGGTGTTCTTGGGGATCATGCCCTTGATGGCCTTCTCGACGGCCTTCTCCGGGTTGTTCGCCAGCAGGTCGTCGTAGCGCACCGAACGCAGACCGCCCGGGAAGCCCGAGTGGCGGTAGGCCAGCTTCTGGGTCTTCTTGTTACCGGACAGGTGCACCTTGTCGGCGTTGATGATGATGACGAAGTCACCAGTGTCAACGTGCGGCGCGTAGATCGCCTTGTGCTTACCCCGGAGGAGGTTGGCGGCCTGGGAGGCCAGACGGCCGAGCACGACGTCGGTCGCGTCGATGACGTGCCACTGACGCTGGACGTCGCCGGGCTTGGGGCTGTACGTACGCACGGTCGTATGCCTTCGCTTTTCAGTGAGTGAGTCCTGACAGGAGTACCCGGAGGAGGGATCAGCCTGGCCGCCTTGGACGCAATTCAAGGGGGAGCCGCTGGTCGTCGACCTGGTGTCTCCGGCGTACCGACCTCTCACGTGAGATAGAGCGAGCCAATACGCACATCAAGCGCCCAGGCTACCGGGCCGGACGGGGACGGTCAAAATCCTCCCCGCCGGAACGGTCCCCGGGCCCCTGATCAGCGGTCCCGCTCGACCCGGCTGACGTCCCAGACCGGGTCCGGGGACTCGTAGACCCGGCCGTCGGCGCCGAAGACCAGGAAACGGTCGAAGGTCCGGGCGAACCACCGGTCGTGGGTGACGCACAGCACAGTGCCGTCGAAGGCCTCCAGCCCGGCCTGCAGCGCCTCGGCGCTCTCCAGGTCCAGGTTGTCGGTCGGCTCGTCGAGCAGCAGCGCGGTGACGCCGGACAGCTCCAGCTTGAGGATCATCAGCCGGGCCTGCTGCCCGCCGGAGAGCGACTCGAACTTCTGCTCCTCCTGCCGGTCCAGCTCGTACCGGCGCAGCACGCCCATCGCGGCGCCGCGGCCGAGCGCGTGCTCCTCCTCGACGATCGAGCGGACGGTGCGGCCGAGCAGCTCGGGGTGCGCGTGGGTCTGCCGGAAGTGGCCGGGCACCACCCGGGCGCCGAGCTTCCAGGACCCGGTGTGGGCCACCGTGTCGTCGCCCGCCAGCAGCCGCAGGAAGTGCGACTTGCCGGAGCCGTTGGACCCCAGCACCCCGACCCGCTCGCCGTAGAAGACCTCCAGGTCGAAGGGCTTCATCAGGCCGGTGAGCTCCAGCTGCTCCATGGTGAAGGCGCGCACCCCGGTGCGCCCGCCCTTGAGCCGCATGGTGATGCTCTGCTCGCGCGGCGGGGCCTCGGGCGGCCCGGCGTCCTCGAACTTCTTGAGCCTGGTCTGCGCGGCCGAGTAGCGGGAGGCCATGTCGTGGCTGATCGAGGCGGCCTGGCGCAGGTTGACGACGAGCTTCTTGAGCTTGGCGTGCTCCTCGTCCCAGCGCCGGCGCAGCTCCTCGAAGCGCTCGAAGCGGGCCTTGCGGGCCTCGTGGAAGGAGTCGAACCCGCCGCCGTGCACCCAGACGCTGGAGCCGGCCGCGCCGGACTCGACGCTGATGATCTTCTCGGCGGTGCGGGACAGCAGTTCGCGGTCGTGGGAGATGAACAGCACGGTCTTCGGGGTGGCCCGGATGGCCTCCTCCAGCCAGCGCTTGCCCGGGACGTCCAGGTAGTTGTCCGGCTCGTCGAGCAGCAGGACCTCCTCGGGGCCGCGCAGCAGCGCCTCCAGGACGAGCCGCTTCTGCTCGCCGCCGGAGAGCGTGTTCAGACCGCGCCACTGGGCCTTGTCGAAGGGCATCCCGAGGGCCGCCGTGGTGCAGACGTCCCAGTCGGTCTCGTAGTCGTAGCCGCCGACGTCGGCCCAGTCGGAGAGCGCCTGGGCGTAGGCCATCTGCGTCTTCTCGTCGTCCTGGGCGATCATCGCCAGCTCGGCCGCGTCGACCGCGCGGGCGGCCTTGGCGATCCGCGCGGGGGCGACGGAGACCAGCAGGTCGCGGACGGAGGCGTCGGCGGGCAGCGCGCCCGGGCCCTCCTGCTCGTCGCCGGCCTTCTTCTGCTCCTCGCGGCCGGTGGTGCCGACGAACTGGCGCATCACGCCGAGCCCGCCGCTGATCGTCACCGAGCCGCCGTGCGGCTGGAGGTCGCCCGCGATCATGCGCAGCAGTGTGGTCTTGCCCGCGCCGTTGGCGCCGACCAGCGCGACGGCCGCGCCCTCCCCCACCCGGAAGGACGCGTCGTCGAACAGCACCCGCCCGTCCGGCAGGTAGTACTCCAGGTGCGAAATCTCGACGTGTCCCATGGGGGAGATTGTCCCAAGCCGCCGCCCCGGACCCAAATGGATTAGGTGGCGTCGGGGCCTGACGGGACGGTGGGGGCGCCGGGGAGGGTGCGCATCCGGCGGGCGGCGCGGTTGCGCTCCGCGAGCTGGTCGTCGGCCGGGTAGCCGACCTCCTCCAGGGTCAGCCCGTACGGCCGGATCACGTTGACGGCGGAGTTGCGCACCCCGCCGGCCAGCACCTCGCCGGGGAACTCCACCGGCCGGTGGCCGTCGCCGACCAGCAGCATCGCGCCGACCAGGGCGCGCACCATGTTGTGGCAGAAGGCGTCGGCCCGCACGGTGGCGACGGCGAGCGAGCCCTCCTGGGACGCGTAGCCGTCCACCGGGACCCGGTCCCAGCGCAGCTCCAGCAGGGTGCGGATGGTGGTCGCGCCCTCGCGCTTCTTGCAGTACGCCGCGAAGTCGTGCTCGCCGATCAGCAGCCGGGCGGCGGCGTTCATCCGGTCCAGGTCGAGCGGCCGGTCGTGCCAGAGCACATGGCCGCGCAGCAGCGGGTCGACCCCGCCGGGGTGGTCGGCGACCCGGTAGGCGTAGCGGCGCCAGATCGCCGAGAAGCGGGCGTCGAAGCCCGCCGGGGCCTCGCCCACCCGGTAGACCCGGACGTCACCGGGCAGCCGCCCGGCCAGCCGGCGCATCAGCTTCTCCCGGTGCGCCTCCCACAGCTCGGCCGGCAGGTCGACGTGGGCGACCTGGCCCCGGGCGTGCACACCGGCGTCGGTGCGGCCGGCCACGGTGAGCGGGTGGAGCTCCTGGCTGCGGGTGACGATCTGCAGCGCGGTCTCGATCTCCTCCTGGACCGTCCGCCGGCCGCCCTTCTGCCGGGCCCAGCCGGAGAACTCGGCGCCGTGGTAGGCGAGGTCCAGCCGGACCCGGACGTACCCGTCGGCCGGGCCGTCCTTCACCGGCGGCCGCTCGGCGCAATCGTTCACCACTGCTCTCCACTCCCTGGACAAAGAGGAACGGGCCCGCTCCCCCACGGATGGGGAAGCGGGCCCGCAACACACCTGGTGGGTGTCAGGCCTGCTCGGCGGCCTCGGCCTCGTCGGCCTTGGGGGCCTCGACCTTGGCCTCGTCGGCCTCCTTGACGGCGCGCTTGGTGGCGGCCTCGGCCTCACCGACGGCGGTCTGCGCGACGGTCAGCGCCTCGACCAGCTCGATCACGGCCATCGGGGCGTTGTCGCCACGACGGGGACCGATCTTGGTGATACGGGTGTAACCACCCGGGCGGTTCTCGTAGCGCGGCGCGATCTCGGTGAAGAGGGTGTGCAGCACCGAGATGTCGGTGATGGTCTTGCGCACCAGGCGACGGTTGTGGATGTCGCCCTTCTTCGCCTTGGTGATCAGCTTCTCCGCCAGCGGGCGCATCCGACGGGCCTTGGCCTCGGTCGTGGTGATGCGGCCGTACTGGAACAGCTCCCGGCACAGACCGGCGAGCAGCAGCGGCTCGTGGTGCGGGCCGCCGCCGAGGCGGGCACCCTTGGTGGGACGCGGCATGGAATTACTCCTCGAATCTCCGACTGCGGCCGTACCAGGTACCGCAGCGGGCGTACGGGCACTGTGCCCGCACGACTTTCACGACAACGGAGGCGGTTCCTGGGAACCGCCCCCGCGGTCAAGTCTCTCAGTACTGCTCGGTCTCCGCGTAACCCGCGTCGTCCAGGTCGTCGGCGCCGAAGGCGTCGGCGGCGGCGGTCGGGTCGAACCCGGGCGGGCTGTCCTTGAGGGCCAGGCCCATGCCGGCCAGCTTCGCCTTGACCTCGTCGATCGACTTCGCACCGAAGTTGCGGATGTCGAGCAGGTCGGCCTCGGAGCGGGCGACGAGCTCACCCACGGTGTGGATGCCCTCGCGCTTGAGGCAGTTGTACGACCGAACGGTGAGCTCGAGCTCCTCGATCGGCAGCGCCAGGTCGGCGGCCAGGGCGGCGTCCGTCGGGGACGGGCCCATGTCGATGCCCTCGGCGTCGATGTTCAGCTCGCGGGCGAGACCGAACAGCTCCACCAGGGTCTTGCCGGCCGAGGCCATGGCGTCGCGCGGACGCATGGCGGGCTTGGTCTCGACGTCGACGATCAGCTTGTCGAAGTCGGTCCGCTGCTCGACACGGGTCGCCTCGACCTTGTAGGTGACCTTCAGCACGGGGCTGTAGATCGAGTCGACCGGGATGCGGCCGATCTCCTGGCCGGAGGCCTTGTTCTGGACGGCGGAGACGTAGCCGCGACCGCGCTCGACGGTCAGCTCCATCTCCAGCTTGCCCTTGCCGTTCAGCGTGGCGAGGATCAGCTCGGGGTTGTGCACCTCGACACCGGCCGGCGGCGCGATGTCGGCGGCGGTGACGACACCCGGGCCCTGCTTGCGCAGGTACATCACGACCGGCTCGTCGTGCTCCGAGGAGACGACCAGCTGCTTGATGTTGAGGATGAGGTCGGTGACGTCCTCCTTGACGCCCGGCACGGTGGTGAACTCGTGCAGGACACCGTCGACGCGGATGCTGGTGACAGCGGCACCCGGGATCGAGGAGAGGAGCGTGCGGCGCAGGGAGTTGCCGAGGGTGTAGCCGAAGCCCGGCTCGAGCGGCTCGATCACGAACCGCGAGCGGAACTCGTCGACGACCTCTTCGGTCAGCGAGGGGCGCTGAGCGATCAGCATGGTGTCAGATCCTCCATTGATCTTCGGCACCCACTATTTGATGCCGAACAGAACCAGCGTACGGGGTCCCGTCGGAAACGGGACCCCGTACGAGGTTTGAAGCAGGTACTGCGAGCCCGGAAGGGCCCCGCGTCAGACGCGGCGGCGCTTCGGCGGACGGCAGCCGTTGTGCGGGGTGGGGGTCACGTCCTGGATCGAGCCGACCTCCAGGCCGGTGGCCTGGAGCGAACGGATCGCGGTCTCGCGGCCGGAGCCCGGACCCTTCACGAAGACGTCAACCTTGCGCATGCCGTGCTCCTGCGCGCGACGGGCAGCGGCCTCGGCGGCCATCTGCGCGGCGAACGGGGTCGACTTGCGCGAGCCCTTGAAGCCGACGTGGCCGGCGGAGGCCCAGGAGATCACGTTGCCCGAGGGGTCGGTGATCGAAACGATGGTGTTGTTGAACGTGCTCTTGATGTGCGCGTGGCCGTGAGCGACGTTCTTCTTTTCCTTGCGGCGGATCTTCTTCGCGCCGGCAGCCTGACGACCCTTGGGGGGCATAAGTCTGTTCTCCTACTGAGGTGGTCGGTCCGCTGACCCGCGGGCCGGAGGGATGTCCGGTTACGGGACGGACTACTTCTTGCCCGGCTTCTTCTTACCGGCGATCGCGCGACGCGGGCCCTTGCGGGTACGCGCGTTGGTGTGGGTGCGCTGACCGCGGACCGGCAGGCCGCGGCGGTGACGCAGACCCTCGTAGCAGCCGATCTCGACCTTGCGGCGGATGTCGGCGGCCACCTCGCGGCGGAGGTCACCCTCGACCGTGAAGTTGGCGTCGATGTACTGGCTCAGCTTGACCAGGTCGTCCTCGGCGATGTCGCGAACGCGGACATCGGGGCTGACACCGGTCTCGGCGAGGGTCTGCTGGGCGCGGGTACGGCCGATGCCGTACACGTACGTAAGGGCGATCTCGATCCGCTTCTCACGGGGGAGATCAACGCCGGCGAGGCGTGCCATTCAAGGCTCCTGTGTTTCTTCAGAGGTCTGGCGAGCCACCTACTCCGACACCTCACGGTGAGGGAGCCCCGGCCTCTGACCGGGGGCGGCAGTCCGTCCTGGACGGATCGGGTGGCCCGCTTATGACGTTTTTCGCGTCGCGCGAAGTACTACGAGAAATGCGGGAAAGAGATCAGCCCTGGCGCTGCTTGTGGCGCAGGTTGTCGCAGATCACCATGACCCGGCCGTGACGGCGGATCACCTTGCACTTGTCGCAGATCTTCTTGACGCTCGGCTTGACCTTCATGCTTCAGGTTCTCCGGGTCTAGATCTGGCGTTCTTACTTGTAGCGGTAGACGATCCGGCCACGCGTCAGGTCGTAGGGGCTGAGCTCCACCACGACCCGGTCGTCCGGCAGGATGCGGATGTAGTGCATGCGCATCTTGCCACTGATGTGCGCGAGGACCTTGTGACCGTTCTGCAGCTCGACCTTGAACATCGCGTTCGGAAGAGACTCGATCACGGTGCCCTCGATCTCAATGGCGCCTTGCTTCTTAGCCATGAACTGCGAGATCCACCTTCCGGGACCGGCTACCGTATGCGGCACGCTCGTGCGAACCTGGGTCCACCCCGACCCCGACGAGGGGGAAGAGGGCGTGCTGGAGCACGCTACGAGTGAGCCGACGGTCCATCCTACGCCAGCGCGAGGGATGCACCAAAACGGGGCTCCGGTCAGCGGCCGGTCGTGGCGGCGGGAACGACCGGGACGGCCAGCGGGTCGACGTGGGCGGTGCAGGCGGCGCAGCGGCGGGCGGCCTCGGGGATCTCGGTCAGGCACTCCGGGCAGGGACGCTTCGGGGTCTTCGGCTTCTTCGGCATGTACCGGGCGGTGGCCTTGGTCACCGGCAGGACCACGCAGAAGTAGAGCACCGCGGCGGTCATGAAGAACGCGATCAGCACGTTGAGGAACTGGCCGTACGGGAAGGTCACCCCGGCGATGGTGGCCTTGTACGAGCCGAAGTCGCCGGCGGCGCCGACCACCACACCCACCAGCGGGGTGAGGAAGGCGGACACGAAGCCGGTCACCACACCGGTGAACGCGGCACCGATGACGACACCGACCGCCATGTCGACCACGTTGCCGCGCATCATGAAGTCGCGGAATCCCTTGAACACTGCACTCTCCTCGCTCGAAGCCACTGCCAGCGCATAAAAATAGGACAAAAGCCCTGGAGGTCCAAACCTCCAGGGCTTCGCTCCTTCGCCGGGGCCGGCGCTCCGACCCCGCCGACTACGCGCCGAGCGGGTCCGGCGCGGCCGTGACACCCAGCCTGGCCAGCATCTCCTTGCCGCCGTCGAAGGCGGTGAGCACCAGCGGGCCCTCCTCGGTGACCGCCACCGAGTGCTCCCAGTGCGAGGCCCAGGTGCCGTCGTTGGTGACCACGGTCCAGTCGTCCTCCAGCACCTTGGTGTGCGGGGTGCCCAGCGAGACCATCGGCTCGATCGCCAGCACGGTGCCGGGGACCAGCTTCATCCCCTTGCCCCGGCCGCGCTCGACGTAGTTCAGCACGTGCGGCTCCATGTGCATCGCGGTGCCGATGCCGTGGCCGCCGTAGCCCTCGGTGATGCCCCACTTGCCCTTGGGCGGCAGCGGCTGGCGGCGGATGAAGCCCTCGATCGCCTTGGAGACGTCGACCAGGCGGTTGCCCTTCTTCATCTGGGCGATGCCGACCCACATCGAGCCCTCGGTGACCCGGCTCAGCATCTCCACCTCGGGAGCCACCTCGCCGACCGCGACCGAGATCGCCGCGTCACCGTGCCAGCCTTCCAGGATCGCGCCGCAGTCGATCGAGATGAGGTCGCCCTCCTCGAGCACCCGGCCGCCGGGGATGCCGTGCACGACCTCGTTGTTCACCGAGGCGCAGATGACGCCCGGGAACCACAGGCCGCCGTGGTCCGCCCGGAAGTTCGAGGTCGCACCGTGGTCGGTGATGACCTTGTCCGCGATGTCGTTGAGCTCCTGGGTGGTGATTCCCGGGGCGACCGCCTCGCGGCACGCCTTGAGCGCCTCGGCGACGACCAGCCCGGCCGCTCGCATCTTCGCGATCTGCTCGGGGGTCTTGATCTCCACCATCTGGGTCACGCCTTCCTTGGGTTCCCGCGCGGTCCTTGCCGGCGGCCGTGCACTCGTT
>NZ_JAIY01000008.1:92219-108844 GCF_000710405.2 Kitasatospora sp. MBT66
GTCGCTGAAAAACTCAGCTGTCCTGCTTCAGCGCCTCGATCGCGCGGGCGGTGACCTCGTCCACCTTGCCGAGCGCGGGGATCGTGGCGATCAGACCCTGCTGGCGGTAGTAGTCGATGATCGGCTCGGTCTCCGTGTGGTAGACCTCGAGCCGGGTCCGCACCGCTTCCTCGGTGTCGTCCGAACGCTGGTACAGCTCGCCGCCGCACTCGTCGCAGACGCCCTCGGTCTTCGGCGGGTTGTAGACCGCGTGGAACACGTGGCCGCCGTCGTTGCGGCACAGCCGGCGGCCGGCGATCCGACGGACGACCTCGTCCTCGGGGACCTCCAGGTCCAGCACGCCGTCCAGCGCGATGCCCTGCTCGGCGAGGAACTCGTCCAGCGCCTTCGCCTGGCCCAGGTTGCGCGGGAAGCCGTCCAGCAGGAAGCCGTTGGCGGCGTCCTCCTGGAGCATGCGGTCCTTGGCCATCCCGATGGTGACCTCGTCGGGCACCAGGCGGCCCGCGTCCATGTAGCTCTTGGCCTCGACACCCAGCGGGGTGCCCTGGCCGATGTTGGCGCGGAACAGGTCGCCGGTCGAGATGTGGGGAATGGACAGGGTCTTGGCGAGCAGGTGCGCCTGAGTACCCTTCCCGGCCCCGGGGGGTCCGACGAGGACGATACGCATCAGCGGAGGAACCCTTCGTAATTGCGCTGCTGGAGCTGGCTCTCGATCTGCTTCACAGTTTCGAGTCCGACGCCGACGACGATGAGCACGCTGGTGCCGCCGAACGGGAAGTTGGTCTGCTGTCCGAAGGCGACCAGGGCGATCATCGGGATCAACGCGATCAGGCCCAGGTAGAGCGAACCCGGCCACGTGATGCGGGTGAGCACGTAGTTCAGGTACTCGGCCGTCGGGCGGCCGGCCCGGATACCCGGGATGAACCCACCATACTTCTTCATGTTGTCGGCAACTTCTTCGGGGTTGAAGGAGATCGCGACGTAGAAGAAGGCGAAGAAGACGATCAGCAGGAAGTACGTGGCCATGTAGACCGGGTGGTCGCCGCGGACGAAGTGCTTGGTGATCCAGACCGCCCAGGTCGACTGACTGTTGGTCAGCTGGACCACCAGGGCGGGGATGTACAGCAGCGACGAGGCGAAGATGACCGGGATGACGCCGGCCTGGTTCACCTTGAGCGGGATGTAGGTCGACGTCCCGCCGAAGGCCCGACGGCCGATCATCCGCTTCGCGTACTGGACCGGGATCCGGCGCTGGGCCTGCTCGACGAAGATGACGAGCATCACAACGATGACGCCGATCGCGATGACCGAGAGGAACTCGACCCAGCCGCCGCCGATGGTGCCGGACTGCTTGATCGCCCACATCGAGGTGGGGAACTGCGCGGCGATCGAGGTGAAGATCAGCAGCGACATGCCGTTGCCGATGCCCCGGTCGGTGATGAGCTCACCCAGCCACATGATCACCGTGGTGCCGGCGGTCATGGTCAGGACCATCACGGCGATCCGGAAGACCCCGGTGTCCGGGACGATCTGGTTGGCGTAGACGCACCCGGAGAAAAGGGCGCCGCTGGACGCGGTCGCCACGATCCCGGTGCCCTGGAGCACCGCCAGCGCGATGGTGAGGTAACGGGTGTACTGGGTGATCTTCGCCTGGCCGGCCTGCCCCTCCTTCTTCAGCGCCTCGAGTCGTGGGATCACGACCGTGAGGAGCTGGAGGATGATGCTCGCCGTGATGTACGGCATGATGCCGAGGGCGAAGATCGTCAACTGGAGCAGAGCGCCGCCGGAGAACAGGTTCACCAGGCCGAAGAGCCCGTTGTTCTTGGTCTCCTTGATGCAGGCGTGAACCGCCTCGAAGTCGACCCCGGGTACGGGAACGTGCGAGCCCAGCCGGAACAGCACCATGATGCCCAGCGTGAACAGCAGCTTCTTGCGCAGGTCGGGCGTCTGGAACGCCCGCGCGAACGCACTGAGCACGGTGCCTCCTGCGCCTCCCGCACGTCGTCGGCGGGAGGGTCGGTCCTGGAATGGGGAGTTTGCGGTTCGGGCCCCGTACAGACGGCACAGGCGAGCCTGCGCGCAGCCTACAAGGGAACTCCACGGACTCTAACAGTGCACGGCCACTCGAAAGAAGCGCGTACGGCCTCTCCCCCACTCATGGGGTACGGGATGCCCGGTTTTGCCACACAAAAGAACGAGGGCCCGTTCACCGCAATCCGGACCGCCCGGGCCGGGGAAAGTCCGGAAAAGGCGTGAGCCCCGCGCTTCCCTGAACGGGAAACGCGGGGCTCACGAAGTCAGCGGGCTCAGACGAGCTCGGTGACGGTGCCGCCTGCGGCGACGATCTTCTCGGTGGCGGAGCCGGAGACGGCGTCGACCGTCACCTGCAGGGCAACCGAGATCTCGCCGGTGCCGAGCACCTTGACGAGGGAGTTCTTGCGAACCGCGCCCTTGGCGACCAGGTCCTCGACCGTGACCGAACCACCCTGCGGGTAGAGCTCGGCCAGCTTGTCGAGGTTGACGACCTGGAACGTGATCTTGAACGGGTTCTTGAAGCCCTTCAGCTTCGGCAGGCGCATGTGGAGCGGCATCTGGCCACCCTCGAAGCGCTGCGGAACCTGGTAGCGGGCCTTGGTGCCCTTGGTACCACGACCAGCGGTCTTACCCTTGGACGCCTCGCCACGACCCACACGGATCTTGTCGGTCTTGGCACCCGGGGCGGGACGCAGGTTGTGGATCTTGATCGGGTTCTCGCCCATGATCAGTCCACCTCCTCAACCGTCACGAGGTGACGAACGGTCTGGGCCATCCCACGGATCTCGGGACGGTCCTCCTTCACCACGACGTCGTGCATGCGCTTGAGACCGAGCGAACGCAGGGTGTCACGGTGATTCTGCTTGCTGCCGATGTACGACTTGGTCTGCGTGATCTTGAGGCGAGCCATCAGGCGCTCACCCCAGCAGCACGCGCCCGCAGCAGAGCGGCGGGGGCCACGTCCTCCAGCGGCAGACCACGACGGGCGGCGATCTCCTCGGGGCGCACGAGGCCCTTCAGAGCGGCCACGGTGGCGTGCACGATGTTGATCGCGTTGTCCGAGCCGAGCGACTTCGACAGGATGTCGTGGATGCCGGCGCACTCCAGGACGGCGCGCACCGGACCACCGGCGATAACACCGGTACCGGGGGCGGCGGGCTTCAGGAGCACGACGCCGGCGGCCTTCTCACCCTGGATCGGGTGGGGGATGGTGCCCTGGATACGGGGGACCTTGAAGAAGTTCTTCTTGGCCTCCTCAACACCCTTGGCGATGGCGGCCGGAACCTCCTTCGCCTTCCCGTAACCGACACCCACGGTGCCATCGCCATCGCCCACCACGACCAGCGCGGTGAAGGAGAAACGACGACCACCCTTGACAACCTTGGCGACACGGTTGATCGCGACGACGCGCTCGACGTAAGCGGTCTTCTCGACGGCGGGGGCGTTGCCCCGGTCGTCACGCTTACGGTCGCGCCGCTCGCCACCGGTGCCGCCGCCGGCGCCGCTACCGCGGCGCTGGGGTCCAGCCATTGGAATTACCTCTCTCGATTACGTCCGCCGACAGAGTCGACGAGCGGCTTAGAAGTCGAGCCCGGCCTCGCGAGCCGCGTCCGCCAGGGCGGCGATGCGGCCGGCGTACCGGTTGCCCGCGCGGTCGAAGACGACCGACTCGATGCCGGCAGCCTTGGCGCGCTCGGCGACCAGGCTCCCGACCTTCTTGGCCAGCTCGGTCTTGTCGCCCTCGGCGCCCTTGATGGACACGTCGAGGGTGGACGCCGACGCCAGGGTGTGACCCTTGGCGTCGTCGATGACCTGGGCGACCATGTGACGGTTCGAGCGCGTCACGACGAGGCGCGGACGCACCTCGTTGCCGACGACGCGCTTGCGAACGCGGATCGCGCGGCGCTTGCGAGCGGCGCTCTTGTAGGCGTTGCCCTTGCCGATCTTGACAGAGACACTCATCGCTTACTTACCACTCTTTCCGACCTTGCGGCGGATAACCTCGCCCGCGTACTTGACACCCTTGGCCTTGTACGGGTCGGGCTTGCGCAGCTTGCGGATCTTCGCGGCGACCTCGCCGACCTTCTGCTTGTCGATGCCGTCCACGTGGAACTTGGTGGCGGACTCGACGACGAAGGAGATGCCCTCGGGGGCCTCAACGAGGATCGGGTGGCTGTAGCCCAGCTGGAACTCCATGTCGGAGCCCTTCGCCAGAACTCGGTAGCCGACACCGCTGATCTCCAGCGACTTGCGGTAGCCCGCGGTCACACCGGTGATCATGTTCGCCACCAGCGTGCGGGTCAGGCCGTGCAGGGCCTTCGACTGACGCTCGTCGTTGGGGCGGGTGACAGCCAGAATGCCGTCCTCGCCCTTGCCGATCTCGATCGGCGCGGCGACGACGTGGGTGAGGGAGCCCTTCGGACCCTTCACCGAGACCGTCTGGCCATCGATGGTGACGTCCACGCCAGCGGGGACCTGGATGGGCAGCCGTCCAATGCGCGACATTGCTGTACCTCCGTTTCCCGAATTACCAGACGTAGGCGAGAACTTCTCCGCCTACGCCCTTCTTGGCGGCCTGCTTGTCGGTCAGGAGGCCGGAGGACGTGGAGATGATCGCCACGCCCAGGCCGCCGAGAACCTTCGGCAGGTTGGTGGACTTTGCGTAAACGCGCAGACCCGGCTTGCTGATGCGCTTGATGCCGGCAATGGAGCGCTCACGGTTGGGGCCGAACTTGAGCTCGATGGTCAGCTTCTTGCCGACCTCGCCCTCAACCGGCTCCTCAACCTTGTAGGAGGAGATGTACCCCTCCTGCTGCAGGATCTCGGCGACGTGCGCCTTGATCTTGCTGGCCGGCATCGCCACGGAGTCGTGGTACGCCGAGTTCGCGTTACGCAGACGCGTGAGCATGTCTGCGATGGGGTCGGTCATGGTCATGATGGCCTCAGGCCTCTCTCGCCGCGGTTTCTCCGCGCCAGGTCCCCCTGCCGGACTCTTCCGAGTTCGTCAGGGGCACAAGCGCAGGGGACCTGCGACGTCGTAAGACTGGGTGCGAGCCCTCTCGCAAGAGGGCCACGGACATCCATGGGGAAGCCGTGGCAGGGGGCCCGACCCCACTACCTTACGGGACTCCGTACGGCAGGCCCAAAACGGGCCGGTGTGGGATCGGGCACCTCTGCTTCGCTGGGTGCCCAGGGCACCTGGTCGAGCCTCTTCTCGGAGGACTACCAGGAGCTCTTGGTCACGCCCGGCAGCTCGCCGCGGTGCGCCATCTCACGGAGGCAGACACGGCAGAGGCCGAACTTGCGGTACACCGAGTGCGGACGACCGCAGCGCTGGCACCGGGTGTAGGCCCGGACGCCGAACTTCGGCTTCCGCTCGGCCTTCGCGATGAGGGACTTCTTCGCCATTGGCTCACGCCTCCTTGAACGGGAAGCCCAGAGCACGCAGGAGCGCCCGGCCCTCGTCGTCGGTCTGAGCGGTGGTCACGACGGTGATGTCCATACCGCGCTGACGGTCGACCTTGTCCTGGTCGATCTCGTGGAACATAACCTGCTCGGTCAGACCGAAGGTGTAGTTGCCACGGCCGTCGAACTGCTTCGGCGAGAGGCCGCGGAAGTCACGGATTCGCGGCAGGGCCAGCGAAACCAGACGGTCCAGGAACTCCCACATGCGGTCACCGCGGAGGGTGACGTGGGTGCCGATCGGCTGGCCCTCACGCAGCTTGAACTGCGCGATGGACTTGCGAGCCTTGGTCACGGCCGGCTTCTGGCCGGTGATCGCGGTGAGGTCGCGGATCGCGCCCTCGATCAGCTTGCTGTCACGGGCGGCCTCGCCGACACCCATGTTGACGACGACCTTGACCAGGCCGGGCGTCAGCATGACGTTCTCGTACGAGAACTGCTCCTGCAGCTGACCCTTGATCTCGGAGTTGTAACGCTCCTTGAGACGGGGGGTCACCTTCTCAACAGTCGTCTCAGACATCAGATGTCCTCACCGGTTCGCTTGGCAACGCGGATCTTGTTGCCCTCGTCGTCGAAGCGGTAGCCAACGCGGGTGACGACCTTCTTGCCGTCCTTCTCCACGACCAGCTGGACGTTGGAGACGTGCACCGGGGCCTCGACGGTGACGATGCCACCCTGAGTGCCCGGGCCCGGCTTGGTGTGCTTCTTGACCCGGTTGACACCCTCGACCAGGACCTTGTTCTCGGCGGGCATGGCCTGGATGACCTTGCCCTGCTTGCCGCGGTCCTTGCCGGTGATGACCTGGACCAGGTCACCCTTCTTGATCTTCATGCTGTTCGCCATGAGTTAGAGCACCTCCGGCGCAAGCGAGATGATCTTCATGAACTTCTTGTCGCGCAGCTCGCGGCCCACCGGGCCGAAGATGCGGGTACCGCGGGGGTCGCCATCGGTGTTCTTGAGGACGACAGCGGCGTTCTCGTCGAACCGGATGTACGAACCGTCGGGACGACGGCGCGACTTCACGGTGCGGACGACGACGCACTTGACGACGTCACCCTTCTTGACCGAACCGCCGGGGATCGCGTCCTTGACGGTCGCGACGATGACGTCCCCGATGCCGGCGTAGCGGCGACCGGAACCACCGAGAACGCGGATGCAAAGGATTTCCTTCGCGCCCGTGTTGTCGGCGACTCGCAGTCGCGACTCCTGCTGGATCACAGCTTTCTCCTGATCGTCAACGAGAGCTGACGGGCCGGCCGCTGCTCACACCAGCGCCCGCGAGGGACCTGGTGCACATACGGCCGTACCGCATCAACTTCGTTACTTGGCCTTCTCGAGGATCTCGACGACGCGCCAGCGCTTCGTCGCGGACAGCGGGCGGGTCTCCGCGAGGAGGACCCGGTCGCCGATGCCGCAGGCGTTCGCCTCGTCGTGCGCCTTCAGCTTGTTCGTACGGCGGATGACCTTGCCGTACAGAGCGTGCTTGACGCGGTCCTCGACGGCGACGACGACGGTCTTGTCCATCTTGTCGCTGACGACGAGACCCTCACGGGTCTTGCGGAAACCGCGCGTCTCGTTGGTGTTCTCAGTCATCAGGCGCTCTCCACCGTCTCGATGCCCAGCTCGCGCTCGCGCATCAGGGTGTAGATCCGCGCGATGTCCTTACGGACGAGCTTGAGCCGTCCGTGGTTGTCGAGCTGCCCGGTCGCCGCCTGGAAGCGGAGGTTGAACAGCTCCTCCTTGGCCTCACGGAGCTTGGCAACGAGACCCTCGTTGTCCAGCTCGCGAAGCTCAGCAGCCTTGGTGCCGGCCGACATCAGCTCTCACCTGCCTCGCGCCGGATGATCCGGCACTTCATCGGGAGCTTGTGAGCTGCGCGGGTCAGCGCCTCACGAGCCACCTTCTCGTTGGGGTACGACAGCTCGAACATGACCCGACCCGGGTGCACGTTCGCGATCCACCACTCGGGCGAACCCTTACCGGAACCCATGCGGGTCTCGGCCGGCTTCTTGGTGAGCGGACGGTCCGGGTAGATGTTGATCCAGACCTTGCCGCCACGCTTGATGTGACGGGTGACGGCGATACGAGCGGACTCGATCTGCCGGTTCGTCACGTAGGCCGGGGTGACGGCCTGGATGCCGTACTCGCCGAACGCGAGCTCGGTGCCACCCTTGGAAGCGCCGCGGCGCTTCGGGTGGTGCTGCTTACGGTGCTTGACCCGACGGGGGATCAGCATGACGGTCAGGCCTCCGTTCCGGTGTTCTCGGCAGCCGGAGCCTCGGCGACCGGGGCCGCGGGGGCCTCGGAAGCGGCGGGGCGACGGCCGCGGCCACCACGCTCGCCACCACGGCGCTCGCCACCGCGGGCGGGACGACCACCCTCGGGACGGGCCGGGCGGTTGCCCGAGCGGGCAGCGGCGTTCTCAGCGCGGACCTCGGCGATGTTCTTGACGTCGCCCTTGTAGATCCAGACCTTCACGCCGATGCGGCCGAAGGTGGTCTTGGCCTCGAAGAAGCCGTAGTCGACGTTCGCACGAAGGGTGTGCAGCGGCACACGACCCTCGCGGTAGAACTCCGAACGGCTCATCTCGGCGCCGCCGAGACGACCGGAGCACTGGACCTTGATGCCCTTGGCGCCGGACTTCATGGTGCCCTGCATCGACTTGCGCATGGCACGACGGAAGGAGACGCGGGAGGACAGCTGCTCCGCGACGCCCTGAGCCACGAGCTGGGCGTCCAGCTCGGGGTTCTTGACCTCGAGGATGTTCAGCTGGACCTGCTTGCCGGTCAGCTTCTCGAGGTCGCCGCGGATGCGGTCGGCCTCGGTGCCACGGCGACCGATGACGATGCCGGGACGGGCGGTGTGGATGTCGACGCGGACGCGGTCGCGGGTGCGCTCGATCTCGACCTTGGAGATGCCGGCGCGCTCCATGCCCTTCGTCATCATGCGACGAATGGCAACGTCTTCCTTGACGTAGTCCTTGTACAGCTTGTCGGCGTACCAGCGGGACTTGAAGTCCGTGCTGATGCCGAGGCGGAACCCGTGCGGGTTAACCTTCTGGCCCATTACCGGGTCCCTTCCTTGCTGCTGACGACCACGGTGATGTGGCTGGTCCGCTTGCGGATCCGGTAGGCGCGGCCCTGGGCACGCGGACGGAACCGCTTCAGGGTCGGACCCTCGTCAACGTACGCCTCGCTGATGACGAGGTCGTCCACGTTGGAGTGGTTGTAGTTGTGCGCGGCGTTGGCAATGGCGCTGTCGAGCACCTTGCCCACCGGCACGGTGGCGGCCTGCGGAGCGAAACGCAGGACGGCCTGGGCCTCCGTGGCCGGCAGGCCACGGATGAGGTCCACCACGCGGCGGGCCTTCATGGGCGTGACGCGGATGTACCGCGCCTGGGCCCTGGCTTCCATGGTTGTCCCCTTAATGGAGTAAGTCATTGAGTCGGTCTGGCGGTGAAGCTCAGGCGACTAGCGACGCTTCGACTTGCGGTCGTCCTTGACGTGGCCGCGGAAGGTGCGGGTCGGAGCGAACTCGCCCAGCTTGTGGCCGACCATCGACTCGGTGACGAACACCGGGACGTGCTTGCGACCATCGTGAACCGCGATCGTGTGGCCGAGCATGGCCGGGAAGATCACGGAGCGACGGGACCAGGTCTTGATGACGTTCTGGGTACCCGCCTCGTTCTGCGCGTCCACCTTCTTGAGAAGGTGGCCGTCGATGAAGGGGCCCTTCTTGAGACTGCGCGGCATCTGACCTGCTCCTAGCGCTTCTTGTTGGTCTTGCGGCGGCGCACGATGAGAGCGTCCGACGCCTTCTTCGGGCGACGGGTACGACCCTCCTTCTGGCCCCACGGCGAGACCGGGTGGCGACCACCGGAGGTCTTACCCTCACCACCACCGTGCGGGTGGTCGATCGGGTTCATGGCCACACCACGCACGGTCGGGCGGACGCCCTTCCAGCGCATACGGCCGGCCTTGCCCCAGTTGATGTTCGACTGCTCGGCGTTGCCGACCTCGCCGACGGTCGCGCGGCAGCGCGCGTCCACCAGGCGGATCTCACCGGAGGGCATGCGCAGGTGCGCCATCTTGCCCTCACGCGCCAGCAGCTGGATGCCGGAGCCGGCGGAGCGGGCCAGCTTGGCACCGCCACCGGGACGCAGCTCCACCGCGTGGATGGTGGTACCGACCGGGATGTTGCGCAGCGGCAGGTTGTTGCCCGGCTTGATGTCGGCGCCAGCGCCGTTCTCGATCCGGTCGCCCTGCGTGATGCCGCGCGGCGCGATGATGTAGCGCTTCTCGCCGTCCGCGTAGTGCAGGAGCGCGATGCGCGCGGTGCGGTTCGGGTCGTACTCGATGTGCGCGACCTTGGCCGGCACGCCGTCCTTGTCGTGACGACGGAAGTCGATCACGCGGTAGGCGCGCTTGTGCCCGCCACCCTGGTGGCGAACGGTGATCCGACCGGCGTTGTTACGGCCGCCCTTGCTGTGCAGGGGGCGAACCAGCGACTTCTCCGGCGTGGACCGCGTGATTTCGACGAAGTCGGCCACGCTGGAGCCACGGCGGCCCGGCGTAGTCGGCTTGTACTTGCGGATACCCATTTTCGTCCTCGTCTTGATCGACGATCACGGCCTCCGTCAGGAGGTCGGACCACCGAAGATGTCGATGCGGTTGCCCTCAGCCAGCGTCACGATGGCGCGCTTGGTGTCCTTGCGCTTGCCAAAACCCGTCTTGGAGCGCTTGCGCTTGCCCTGACGGTTGAGCGTGTTGACGGACTCGACCTTGACCGAGAAGACCGCCTCGACGGCCTGCTTGATCTGGGTCTTGTTGGCACCGGGCGACACGACGAACGTGTACTTGTTCTCGTCGAGGAGCGAGTAGCTCTTCTCGGAGATAACCGGCTTCACCAGGACATCACGGGGGTCCGTGAACGTCTTGCTCGTGATCTCTGCAGCCATCAGGCGGCGCTCCCTTCGAGCTCGCCCTCAGCAGCAACGGCCTTGGCGGACGCGGCGGGACCCGCCACGAAACGCTCGAAGGCGGCCTGGGTGAAGACCACATCGTCGGAGACGAGCACGTCGTAGGTGTTCAGCTGACCGGCGTCCAGGATGTGCACGTTCGGCAGGTTGCGGGCGCTCTTCAGACCCAGCTCGTCGGCACGCTCGACGACGAGGAGGATGTTCTTGCGCTCGGTGATCTTGCCGAACAGACCCTTGGCGGCCTTGGTCGACGGCGCCTCGGCCGCGATCACGTCGGTGACGACGTGGATGCGGTTGTGGCGGGCCCGGTCGGTGAGCGCACCGCGCAGAGCGGCGGCGATCATCTTCTTCGGGGTCCGCTGCGAGTAGTCACGCGGCACGGGACCGTGCACGACGCCACCGCCGGCGAACTGCGGCGCACGGGTCGAGCCCTGACGGGCGCGGCCGGTGCCCTTCTGGCGGTACGGCTTCTTGCCGCCACCGCGGACCTCGCCACGAGTCTTGGTCTTGTGGGTGCCCTGACGGGCCGCAGCGAGCTGCGCCACGACGACCTGGTGCATCAGCGGAACGCTGACCTTCGCGTCGA
Organism: Kitasatospora sp. MBT66; assembly: GCF_000710405.2. NCBI lineage: Bacteria > Bacillati > Actinomycetota > Actinomycetes > Kitasatosporales > Streptomycetaceae > Kitasatospora > Kitasatospora sp. MBT66. Next base: position 103,280 of record NZ_JAIY01000008.1, read on the forward strand.
AGATCTCGGCCGGCAGCTCGAGGCTGCCGGTCTTGTCGCCCGAGGGCGACAGGATGTCAATGGTGCTCATATCCTTCACAGCCCCTTCGCCGCGGTGCGGACGAGGACGAGGCCGCCGTTCGGGCCCGGGATCGCACCCTTGATGAGGAGCAGACCCTTCTCCGCGTCAACCGCGTGCACGGTCAGGTTCTGGGTGGTCACACGCTCGTGACCCATCCGGCCGGCCATCTTCAGGCCCTTGAACACGCGGCCCGGGGTGGCGCAGCCACCGATGGAACCGGGCGAACGGTGCTTGCGCTGCACGCCGTGTCCGGCGCCGAGGCCACGGAAGTTGTGACGCTTCATGACACCGGCGAAGCCCTTGCCCTTGGAGGTGCCGGTCACGTCGACCTTGACACCCGCCTCGAACAGCTCGGCGGTGATCTCCTGGCCCAGGGTGTACTCGGACGCGTCCGCGGTACGGAGCTCGACCAGGTGGCGGCGCGGGGTGACACCGGCCTTGGCGAAGTGGCCCGCGAGGGGCTTGTTCACCTTGCGGGGGTCGATCTCGCCGAAGCCGATCTGGACGGCGTCGTAGCCGGCCGGGCTGTCGGCGGTGTGGACCTGGGTCACGACATTGGGCCCAGCCTTGACGACGGTCACCGGAACGACCCGGTTGTTCTCGTCCCAGACCTGGGTCATGCCGAGCTTCTCGCCCAGGATGCCCTTAATCTGCTTAGCCATCTTCGGTGCGCCTCTCAGAGCTTGATCTCGATGTCGACGCCGGCCGGCAGGTCGAGACGCATCAGCGAGTCAACCGTCTTCGGCGTGGGGTCGAGGATGTCGATCAGACGCTTGTGAGTGCGCATCTCGAAGTGCTCGCGCGAGTCCTTGTACTTGTGCGGCGAGCGGATGACGCAGTACACGTTCTTCTCAGTGGGCAGCGGCACCGGGCCCGCGACCTGCGCACCAGTACGGATCACCGTCTCGACGATCTTCTTCGCCGAAGAGTCGATGACCTCGTGGTCGTAGGCCTTGAGCCGGATGCGGATCTTCTGTCCCGCCATGGCTACCTTGTAGTCCTTCTGTCCAGTCGCTGCACGACTTCCCCTCCGACCCCCGCGCTCGGGCGTGTCGCTCTCGCGCTTGCAAAAAACCGGCGATTGACTCGTCGGTTTCAAACTTTCGGGAAAGGGGGAAAAGCCGGGCTGAGACCCCGCACACGCTTCCCGGAAGATTCCCGTACTTTCGCCCCGCAGCTGCCGTGGCGTAACACACACGCTTGACGGCCATCACGGGAACGACGAGTACATGGGACTCGCTTCCGGTCCTCCCGGCGGGAGGCGCGCAGCATCGGCACTCAACCGAGCAACTTGGACATACTGCCACAGGTGGGAGCCGGAAAGCCAATCGGGGCCGGTGAGGCAGGCCTCACCGGCCCCGGTCGGGGGCGCACCGCGGGGGCGGACTACTTCTGGGTCACCCAGGGAGCGATCCTGCCGCACACCACGGGCCAGTCCTCGGTCGACACCCCGGCGCAGTGGAGCGTCTTCTTGTCCGGCTCCGCCTCCCAGTCCTTGACGATCGGGTCGGCGCAGGGCCGCTGCGGCGTCTCCGACTTGACCGGGGCGAACTTCGGGCAGCTGCCGTCCTGCTTCTTGATGTTGTGCGCCCGCCAGGCGTCGATGCCCATCGTGTTGGTCTTCTCGTTCTGCGGCATGTACCGGTCGACCGACCAGGACGCGCCCATGGTGGCGAACAGCGCCAGGGCGCAGACCAGTCCGGCGGCGAGCTGCCTGGTGCCGCGGAGCGGGACGACCGGTCCCGACGCCTCGGTGCGGCCGACCGAGCGGAACGAGCGCTCGACCCAGCCCCGGCCCCGGTCGGTGGCGGCCATCAGACCGGTCACCGCCAGGATGATCAGGCAGTACATGATGATCCAGGTCGTCCGCGGGTAGAGCTGGACCATCTGGTCGTGGGCCATGTGCGAGGCGTAGTAGAAGCGCATCAGCCAGGCGCCGACGAGCACCGCCGCCGCCACCCGGACCACCAGGCTGCGCAGCCCGACGCCGATGCCGATGCCGACCGCGGCGAGCAGCAGCAGCGCGAAGCCGGTCTGGCCGGCCATCTCGCCCGCCTGCGGCCAGGTGTGGTACGTCTCCTGGCCGGAGCGGTCCGAGAGCCAGCCGAGCACGTAGGCCGGGTCGACGTAGTTGACGATGTAGGCGTACCGGTCCGGGGTCGTCGCCCCTTCCTTGGCGATCTGGTACAGCAGCGGCGATCCGATGGCGCCCGCGAGGCCCACCGTGGTGCCCACGAACAGCAGGGTCCGGCGCACGGCGCGGCCGCCGCCGCGCCAGGGGAACAGGAACAGGGTCAGCACGAAGATGCCCGGCGCCGACCAGAGGTACCAGCCCGAGTAGTAGAGGAAGAGCACGCCGAAGACCACGCCGAAGCCCGCGCCGCGCAGCAGCACCGAGCGGGTGGACAGCTCACGGGCCCGGCGCAGCTCGCGCAGGCAGGCCGCCAGCAGCGGCACCAGGATGATCATCGTGACGTGGCTGTAGGGCCGGATCGGGTCCAGGAAGACCAGCACCGAGGGCACCGCGACGGCCAGCGCCCAGAACGGCCGCAGCATGAGCCGCCAGGCCAGGTAGCTCATCGGCCCGGCCAGCGCGGTGAAGAAGATCTGCAGATCGTGCAGGGCGTAGCCCTCGCCGCCGATCCCGCCGTAGTTGAGCTTCGCCCAGAGCGCGATCAGCCCGGGGAACAGCGGCGGGTAGACGCCGGGCAGCCCCTTGTCGTCGAGGATCGACGTGGCCATGTGGATCAGCTGGCTGGGGTCGCCCTCCTGGCCGCCGAGCGGCCACGGGGTGCCGCGCAGCGCGACCACCACTCCCCCGGCGACCACACCGGTCGCCAGGCCCGCGATCGCCCCGCAGACCAGCCGCTGGACCAGCCGGTGCCGGAGGGCCGCGCCCCGGTAGGCGGTATAGACCAGTACCGCGAGCACGGGCAGGCCCAGGAGCGCCGCGAACAGCTGGATCTTCGCCAGTCCGCTGACCTGGCCGATCCGGTTCAGCGGGTTCACGGAGATGTGCGTGCAGAGCAGGGTGAGGAGGAGCGCGGCGGCGACGCTGACGAAGGCCTCGGCGGCGATCTGGACCGAGCGCCGCTCCAGCAGGGCGGCACGGCCCGCTCTCGCGCCCGTCTCCGGCGGCGGTGCGCCGTCGCGATCCGTGCTCGCGGCGCTGTCGACCGCTTCGGGGGCCAGGTTCGTCATCTCAGTCCATTCCGTCGGGCGGCCGCGCGGGACCGCCGGAACTCGGAGGAGCACCTCGTGGCTCCCGTGCGGTGGACGGGCCGTCGACCACGGATCCGTGCGGCTCCCCGCCGGCGCGCCGCTCCCGGGGCGTCCGATCCGACCGGGGCGGGTGGGGCGTCGGGTCCACCCGGGACCCTCCGGATCGCACCGGGAAGTCTGCCACGCGGCCCTGGGCCAGGCCAATGTGTCCAACGGGGTGACGCCCTCGCCGCTCGGCCGCGTTGCGCCCCGCCGCCGGGTCGACCCCTTCGGGCAGTCGAACGTCCGGCGCGGCCCCAGTGTTCATCTGCCGGGCGCAACCCTTTCCCCGCGGCGGTGGTCTGTACAGGTGGCGTTCGAACGACTCCCGCGCGCCTGGCAGAATCGAGGCTCGGCCCCACGGCCCCACGGCCCCACGGCCCCGGCACCCCTCCGGCCGGCCCACGCGGTCGTCCGACGTCGGCCCCGCACCCTGATCACTACCCCTGAAGGACTCTCGGACAGTGACGAGCGCACCGACAGCCGCCCCCGACCTGACCAGACAGCCCCCGGCGCCCCGGGGCCACCGCGGCTCCTCGGCCCTCCGGGGCCGGCCGGCCTTCTCCCTGATCGCGGAAGGCCTGACGGCCGTCGCTGCGGCGCTGCTGATGACCGCGGCCGCGTCGACCGTCGAACTGAACCCGATGATGCGAATAGGCCAGGTCAGCGGGCTGGCCGCGCTCCAGCTCCGGCTGCTGCTGCTGCTCGGCGTCGTGCTGGTGGCCTGCGCCTGGCTGATGCGCCGCCGGCCGCTCGCCCCGGTCCGCTACGCCGCCGCCGCGGTCTCCGGCCTCGCCTCCGGCGTCACGGCCGCCGGGGTGTCGCTCGCGCTGCGCGACACCACCTGGCCGCTGGGCGGCCAGAACGGCGACGCCGGGAACCTCCAGGCCTGGGCCAACGCCCTGATGGAGGGCAAGTCGCTCGACGGCGGCTACCCCCCGGTCTACCCGCACCTGATCGCCTGGACCGCCGAGTACCTCACCGACGGCCAGACCGCGCACGCCCTCAAGCTGGTCGGCCTGCTGTTCGTCGCCCTGCTCGGGCCCGCCGCCTACCTGGCCTGGCGGCTGCTGCTGCCCCCGCTCTGGGCGCTGGGCATCGGCGTGACCGCGGCGCTGCCGATGATGCAGCCGTACAAGCCCTACACCAACATCGTGCTGGTGGCGTTCGTGCCGGTGCTGGCCAAGCTGATCCAGACCGTCCAGCGCTCGCCCCGGCTGCCGCGCCGGAAGGCCGCCGTCACCGGCGGCGTCCTCGGCCTGCTGCTCGGCCTGATGTTCATCGTCTACTCGGGCTGGTTCGTCTGGTCCGCCGCGGGGGCCGTGGTCCTCACCGCCGTCGTCCTGGTCCGGCTCCGGCGGACCGCCGGCACCGGCGGCCTGGTCGCCGCCGGGTACACGCTCGGCGCCGCCACCGCGGGCTTCCTCGCCGTGGCCGGGCTCAGCCTCTACCGGCTGCTCTCCTCCGCCGGTGCGACGGTCGACCGCTACTGCTACTTCGACACCTACACCGAGCCCACCTACTTCGCGATGTGGCGCGACGACCTGCCCGGGACGGACGCGCTGAGTACCTGGCCGCTGCCCGGCGAGCTCGGCGGCGTGGGCGTGTTCACGATCCTCCTGCTGGTGGGGCTGGGGGTCGCCCTGACCCTCGGCATCGACCGGGCCTCGGTGCTCGTGCCCGCCGCCTGCGCCGCGAGCGCCCTGCTGATGCGCTACTGGTACGCCTCCCACATGGAGAGCAACCAGGCGGTCATGCTCTACCCGCGGACCAGCGCCCAACTGCTCCACTGCCTGCTGCTGCTCACCGGCCTCGCCTGCTTCCTGGTGGCCCGTCGCAACGCCGACGCCGGCGCCGCCCTCGGTGTGGTGCGGCTCTCCCGGCGCCCCGGCCCCCGTGCGGTGGCCGTCGGCTCGCTCTGCGCGCTGGGCCTGCTGTTCGGGATGGCCGGCTCGGCCACCGCCGACAAGTTCATGCCGAAGCAGGACGGCGGCACCGGCGCCCTCGCCTGGACCGCCCAGGTCACCGCCGACTACAACGGCCACTGCTCCGCCTACGCGCCGGGCGGCACCTGCAAGCAGCCCGGGGACCCGGCCACGGTCGGGGTGCCCGAGCCGGACCTGGGGGTCCTGACCTGCTCGCACCTCGGCCCCTTCCCGAACGCCCGGCGGCCCTGACCGGCGGGGCCCGCCCGGAGGGCGTCGCCCCGGCGCCCTCCGACCGGAAAGCCCCGAACAGAACGG
>NZ_JAIY01000008.1:108882-172160 GCF_000710405.2 Kitasatospora sp. MBT66
CGTTCTGTTCGCCGTCGCCGGCGCGGGAGGCTCAGGCCTCGTGCCGCTGCCCCGAGGTCAGGGCGTGGCGCACGAGCACCTTGGCCCCGCCGCTCTTGCCGCGGCGCAGCGCGCCCGGCAGCATCGTCAGCGCGTGCAGGCGCGAGGCGCTGCGGAACCGGGCCGCCCGGGCGGCCTTCGGCCAGCCGCGGGCGTCCATCCGCTCCGCCACCGCGTTGAAGTACTTCTCCGCCTCCGCGAAGCGGGTGCCGGAGAACGCCTGCACGGAGGACTCGCTCACCGCGTGCCGGCGGTACTGGAAGACGACGGTGGTGTTGTCCACCATCATCGTCTCGCCGCGCTCCAGCAGGTCCACGACCAGTGCCAGGTCCTGGATGACCGAGTACTCGTCGCGGAAGTTGACCTGCCGCAGCACCTCGCCGCGCCAGCAGATCGACGGGAAGTACAGCCAGTTGCCGCGCAGCACGCTGGCCGCCAGCTCCTCGCCGCCCATCAGCCGTCGGCCCTTGACGCTCGGCGAGTAGAGCTTGTCCTTGACGTTGTCGGCCAGGCCGCTGGTGACCACGCCGGCGCCGTCGATCACCTCGACGCCCGGCTGCACCATACCCAGGTCGGGGTTGTCCTTGAGGACCGCCCGGACCGTCTCCAGGTAGTGCGGGTGCAGCAGGTCGTCGCAGCCCATGATGACCACGTGGTCCGCCGTGGAGAGCTCCACGCACTTCTGGAAGTTCTTGGTGATGCCGAGGTTCTGCTCGTTGCGCAGGTACCGGACCCGGTCGTCGCCGAGCCCGGCGAACCAGCCCGGGACCTCGGGCTCCTTGCCGTCGTCGACGACGGTCAGCCGGAAGTCCGGGTCGCTCTGGGTGAGGATGCTGCGCACGGCGGCCTGCATCAGGGCCACGTCGCCGTAGTACGGCAGCATGAACTCGAAGGTGGCCATGGAGGTCAGGCTCCGCTGCTGTTCACCGGGGCGGAGACCGGGAGGTCCAGGTCGAAGCGCTCCTCGTTCAGCCGGGCACCCTCGTTGATGGCCACGGTCCGGGCGAGGTCGGTGAGCTTCTTCTCCAGCGAGCGGAAGCGCAGGAAGGTGTTCAGGGTCAGGAAGCCCATGGCCAGGACCATCACGTACAGCACCAGGTCGGTGCCGCGGCCGACGCCCATCTTGTGGGCGAACCAGGTGACGTCGCTGGGGCGCAGGATCGCGTAGATGTTCGCGACCACGAAGACCGAGAACGCGATGCGCTTCCAGGCGCGGGTGTTCGCGGCGTCCCAGCGCCGGATGAACATGAACGCGAGGATGACCGCGCCAGCGATCAGGACCAACTGGATCCAGAAGTAGTTCATCGGCGGCCACGCTCCCGAAGCGAGATGTCGAAGATGATGTTGACGCCGTTGATCAGGGACTGACCCTTGGCGCGTGAGTAGTCGGTGTAGAGGATGTCGACCGGGAGCTCGGCGACCCGCAGGTCCGCGCCTGCCAGGAAGCTGACGATCTCCGAGGCGTGGGCCATGCCGTTCATGGTGATCCGCAGCCGGCCGGCCGCCTCACGGTTGAGCACTCGCAGGCCGTTGTGCGAGTCGGTCAGCTTGAGCTTGCGGGCGGTGGGGCTGACCGTCGCGGCGGTCCGCAGGACCACGCGCTTGATCCACGGCACCTGGCCGTTCTGCTCGATGAAGCGCGAACCGAGGACCACGTCGGCCTCACCGGTGCGCAGCAGCGCGACCATCTTCTCGACGTCGGCCGTCTGGTGCTGGCCGTCCGCGTCGAAGGTGGCGAAGTACTTGGCGCCCTGCTGGGCCAGGGCGTAGGCCAGGCCGGTCTGCAGCGCGGCGCCCTGGCCGAGGTTGACCGGGTGCCGCACCAGGTGCGCGCCGGTGCTCATAATGTGCTTGGCGGAGTCGTCGGCGCTGCCGTCGTCGACCACAACGATGTTCGGGAACGTCTTGCGCGCTCCCTCCACAACGTCAGCGATCACCTGGCCTTCGTTGTAGGCCGGGATCACCAGCCAGACATCGTCGTACTGGGACATGGGGGCTCCATGTTCGTGGTGTCTCCCGCGCTCGTGCGCGGCAAAAATCCGTATGTCGGGGGGCGAGGCGGTCATTCGCCGCTCACCCGGGCACTCATGGTGGGCACAGCCTGCTCCGACGTACTCGGCGCGGGACCGGCCTGGTTCGCCGTCGAACCGGGGAAGCTGCGCCTGAGAGCGGCAAGCATACCGAGCACGGTCGCCACCGATCCGGCGGTGTACGCCACCACCACCCGGGTGGCGACCTCGCCGGGCATGAAGGTGACGCCGGCGAGCACGCCGGTGCCGATCGCCCAGCAGAGCAGCTGCAGGTTGTGCCGCTTGAATACCATCAGCGCCTGACCCAGCACCATCGCGAACATGTACGCCACGGTACCGGCGGACATCCAGAAGAAGTCGAGGTGGCCGAGCACCGGCTCGGCCCCGAACAGCACCTGGATCAGCCGGGGTCCCAGGAGCACCGCCGGGATTCCGCCGAGCAGACCGAGACCGCCGACCACGACGCCGATCCGGCGAAGCATACCGGTGAAGGCCGCGCGGTCACCCACGGCGATCGCCGCGGAGAGGCCGCTGAGCAGCGAGGCCTGGAGCGAGCCGAACACGAAGAGCGGGACCCGGGCCAGCACCAGCGCGTTGAGCAGCGCCGCGATCAGCGCCGACTCCTCCGGGGCGAGCAGCTTGGTGCTCACCACCGCGGCGTTCACCACCACCTGCGACAGCAGGGTCGAGCAGATCAGCAGGCCGAGGCCGGAGCAGAGCTCGGACCAGGGGATCCGCGGGCCGGGCCGGACCGCCTTGAACAGCGGCGGCAGCGTCAGCAGAGTGGCCGCGACCGGCGCCAGGGCGAGGATCAGGCTGAACGCCAGCGCGGAGTGCACCCCGGCCAGGCCGGCACCGAAGGCCAGGCCGATCCGCAGACCGCCGTCGATGCCGAGCTGGGTGCCGTAGGCGCCGAACCGGCCGAGGCCGGCCAGTACACCGCGGGTGAGGTAGCAGACGGCCATGCCGGCGAACGCGCCGCCGAGGGCCAGCACCAGCGAGCGGTCGCCGTGGAACATCACATCGGCGATCTTCCGCGAGCCGATGCCGAGCGCCAGCAGGACGGCGGCGAGGATCCCGCCGGTCAGCAGCGTGGCGCGGCGCAGCACCGGTGCCGCGCCGTGGCCGAGCGCGGCGCGGGCCGCGACGATCCGGGTGAGTTCCTGCTCGATCGGGAAGAAAACACCGATCCCGACGGACATCACGATCGTCCACAGCAGGGAGACGTTGGCCATGTCGTCGACGGACAGGCTGTGCCCGGCCACCCCGAGGTGGATGTACGAGGCGGCCCCGAGCACCACGGTGCCGCCGGCCACCGCCAGGGTTCCCGGCGGCAGCGCGGCGGCGACCTTGGTCAGCGGATTCTTCACTGAGACCTGTCACTCTCGGTCGACCGGGCCACCGAGCCCAGCTCGGCGAAGACCGGCGTGCCGAGCGCCTCGGCCAGTTGCTCCCGCCAGTCCGGCAGCGGGCTCAGCCCGGCGTCGGCCCAGCGGTCGTGGCCGAGCACGCTGAACGCGGGCCGGACGGCCGGCGTGACGTACGCGGCGGAGGTGGTCGGGCGGATCCGCTCCGGGTCCAGCCCGCTCAGCCGGTACGCCTCCCGGGCCAGGCCGTACCAGGTGGTCCGGCCGCCGCCGGTGCCGTGGTAGACGCCGGCCGGCGCCTGCCCGGCGAGCGCGGCCAGGCCGAGCGCGACGAGCTGCCGGGCCAGGGCCAGCGACCAGGTCGGCTGGCCCTGCTGGTCGTCCACCACGTCGAGGCTGTCGCGCTGGGCGGCGAGCCGGAGCATGGTGGCCACGAAGTTCTTGCCGTGCTCGCCGTACAGCCACGCGGTGCGGACCACGTAGCCGTGCTCGGGGAGGAGCTCGGCCACGGCCTGCTCCCCCACCAGCTTGCCCCGGCCGTAGGCGTTGACCGGGCCGGTCGGCGCGGTCTCGGCGTACGGCTCGGTGGCGTCTCCGGGCAGCACGTAGTCGGTCGACACCTGGATCAGCCGGGCGCCGGTCTTGGCGCAGGCGGCGGCCAGGTGGCGGACACCGGTGCCGTTGACGGCGGTGGCGGCCTCCTCGGCCGTCTCGGCGCCGTCGACGTTCGTCCAGGCCGCGCAGTTGACGACGACGTGGTGGCCCTCGACGGCGGCCAGCACGGCCGCCGCGTCGGTGATGTCGAGGTCGGCCCGCCCGAGGGCGGTCACCTCGGCCGCCGGGTCGCCGGCCAGGACCGTGAGCAGGTCCTGACCGAGCATCCCGGCCGCGCCGGTGACCAGCCAGCGGACCGGACCCGAGGAGGTCCCGGTCACTTCTCCAGAGCCGCCTTCGTCTTCAGCGGCTCCCACCAGGCGCGGTTCTCGCGGTACCAGGTGATGGTCTCGGCGAGGCCGTCCTCGAAGCGGACCTGCGGCTCGTAGCCGAGCTCCTCGCGGATCTTGCTGATGTCGATCGAGTAGCGCAGGTCGTGGCCCTTACGGTCGGCGACGTGCTCGACCATGTCCCAGCCCGCCCCGGCGGCCTCCAGCAGGAGCCCGGTGAGCTCCTTGTTGGTGGCCTCGGTGCCGCCGCCGATGTTGTAGACCTCGCCGGCGCGGCCCTTGCGCATGGCCAGCTCGATGCCGCGGCAGTGGTCGGAGACGTGCAGCCAGTCGCGGACGTTGCCGCCGTCGCCGTACAGCGGCACCTTCTTGCCGTCGATCAGGTTGGTGGTGAACAGCGGGATGACCTTCTCCGGGAACTGGTAGTGCCCGTAGTTGTTGGAGCAGCGGGTCACCACGACGTCCATGCCGTGCGTGCGGTGGTAGGCCAGCGCCAGCAGGTCCGAGGAGGCCTTGGAGGCCGAGTACGGGGAGTTCGGCACCAGCGGCCACTCCTCCGTCCAGGAGCCCTCGCTGATCGAGCCGTACACCTCGTCGGTGGAGATGTGCACGAAGCGGCCGACGCCGTGCTTGCGGGCGGCGTCCAGCAGGACCTGGGTGCCGACGACGTTGGTCAGCACGAACGGGCCCGCGCCCGCGATGGAGCGGTCCACGTGCGACTCGGCCGCGAAGTGGACGACCACGTCATGCCCGGGCATGACGTCGTCGACGGCCGCGGCGTCGCAGATGTCGCCCCGGACGAAGGTGTAGCCACTGTGCCCCGCGACGGAAGCCAGGTTGGCCTCGACGCCGGAGTAGGTGAGCTTGTCGAAGACGGTGATCCGAGCCTCGGCGTCGGCTCCGAGGAGCTGACGGACGAACTCCGACCCGATGAACCCGGCGCCGCCGGTCACAAGGATGCGCATAATGCGCGCAGTCTATCGTCGTCCCGCACCCGCCAAGGACCCCGGCCGTACCCCCTGCCCGTTCTCGCATAAGGTGCACGCATGCGTGGAATCCTTCTGGCCGGCGGCACCGGCTCCCGGCTGTGGCCGCTGACTCGAGCGGTGTCGAAGCAGCTCCTCCCGGTCTTCGACAAGCCGATGATCTACTACCCCCTCTCGACCCTCGTGATGGCCGGGATCAGCGAGATCCTGATCATCACGACCCCGAACGACCGCGACCAGTTCGAGCGCCTGCTCGGCGACGGCTCCCAGTTCGGCCTCCGCCTGGAGTACGCCGTCCAGGAGAAGCCCGAGGGCATCGCCCAGGCCTTCGTCCTGGGCGCCGACTTCATCGGCGACGAGTCCGTCGCGCTGATCCTCGGCGACAACATCTTCCACGGCAGCGGCCTCGGCACTCGGCTCTCCGAGCACACCGGTGCCAAGGGCGGCCGGGTCTTCGCCTACCCGGTGGCCGACCCGACCGCCTACGGCGTGGTCGAGTTCGACGAGGACGGCCAGGCCATCTCCATCGAGGAGAAGCCGACCGAGCCCAAGTCCCGGTACGCCGTCCCCGGCCTGTACTTCTACGACAACCGCGTGGTCGAGATCGCCCGCGGCCTGAAGCCGAGTGCCCGCGGCGAGCTGGAGATCACCGCGGTCAACGAGGCCTACCTCCAGGCCGGCGACCTGCACGTGACGATCCTCGACCGGGGCACCGCCTGGCTGGACACCGGCACGTTCGTCTCGATGGTGCAGGCCTCGGAGTTCGTCCGGGTCATCGAGGAGCGCCAGGGCTTCAAGATCGGCTGCATCGAGGAGGCGGCCTGGCGGGCCGGCCTGATCGACGACGCCCGACTGCGCGAGCTGGCCGAGCCGCTGCTGAAGAGCGGCTACGGCCAGTACCTGGTGGCGCTGCTGGACGAGGAGGGCACCCGATGAAGATCCGCGAGCTGTCGATCGAGGGCGCCTGGGAGCTCACTCCCCAGGTGCACGGTGACGCGCGTGGCCACTTCACCGAGTGGTACCGCTTCGACCGGCTCGCCGAGGTGGTCGGCCACCCGCTGCGGCTGGCGCAGGCCAACCTGTCGCTGTCCAGCAAGGGCGTCGTCCGCGGCATCCACTTCGCCGACGTCCCGCCCGGCCAGGCCAAGTACGTCACCTGCGTGCGCGGCGCCGTCCTGGACGTCATCGTCGACCTGCGGGTCGGCTCGCCGACCTTCGGCAAGTGGGAGGGTGTGCGGCTCGACGAGACCGAGCGCAAGGCGGTGTACATCTCCGAGGGCCTCGGCCACGGGTTCTGCGCGCTGAGCGACGACGCGACGCTGACCTACCTCTGCTCGGAGACCTACAACCCGACCGGCGAGCACGGTGTGCACCCGCTGGACCCGGACCTGGGCATCGAGTGGCCGGCCGACGTGCCGCAGCTGTCCGCCAAGGACACCGAGGCCCCCTCGCTGGCCGAGGCGCTGGCGAGCGGCCTGCTGCCCGACTACAAGGCGGTCAAGGCGTTCACCGACGGGCTGGGCGAGGCCCACCGGGCCTGATCCGGAACGCTCAGAACGAGGAGGGCCCGGCCGCGTCGAACGCGGCCGGGCCCTCCTCGTCGTCGCGCGGCACCGGGCGGCCTCAGCGGCCCCGGAACACCCAGACCTTCAGCAGCAGGAAGCGGACCACCGTGGCGAGCCCGTTCGCCAGCACCAGTCCGGCCACCTCGACCGGGCGGGAGGCCTCCGGCGCCAGCCGGTCGAGCAGCTCCAGCACTCCCATGCTCAGGCCCAGCGCGATCAGGAAGGCCACCGCCCCCTGGGCCTGGTGGCGCAACGCGCCCTCGCTGCCGGTCACCCCGAAGGTGAAGCGCCGGTTGGCGGCCGTGTTGGCGACCGCGCTCACGGCCAGCGCGACCAGGTTGGCCACCTGGGCCGAGGCGACCTGGCGCAGCCCGACGAACAGCGCCAGGTAGAACAGGGTGCTCAGCGCGCCGATCACCAGGAAGGACGGCAGCTGCCGCCGGGGGCCCCGGCCGGGCGGTGCCGGGGGCGGTGCGGGTGGCGGCGTCGACGGCGCCGGATCGCCGGTGAACGTCATCGAGAATTGTCCCGGCGTTCATCGTCGACCGAGTCGTAGCCGACGAAGTAGGCCGGTCTGGCCTGCACCGCCGAGTAGATCCGCGCGGTGTACTCCCCCAGCAGGCCGACGCAGATCAGCTGCACCGCGCCGAGGAACAGCATCCCCATGAAGAGCGAGGACCAGCCGGGGACGGTGACCCCGATGGCGAACGCGACGGCGGTGTAGACGCTCATGACCAGGCACACCGCGAAGCTCAGCAGGCCGAGCCAGGTGGCCAGCCGCAGCGGGGCGGCCGAGAAGTTGACGATGCTGTCCAGCGCGAGCCGGACCATCTTCCCGAGCGGGTAGTGCGTGGTGCCGGCCACCCGCTCCTCGCGGACGTAGACGACCTCCCCGCTGGGGAAGCCCAGCCACGGCACCAGCAGCCGGTAGACCGGCTGGTGCTCGGGCAGGGCCTTGAGCGCGTCCACCGCGGCCCGGCTGAGCAGCCGGTAGTCGCCGGCCTGGTTGGGCATCCGCTTCCCGACGAGCTTGCGCATCAGCCAGTAGTAGGCACCGGCCGAGCGCCGCTTGAACGAGCTGTCCGTGGTGCGGTCGCCGCGCACGCCGTAGACGATGTCGAGGTCCTGCTCGCGGGCCAGCGCGAACATCTCCGGGATCTTCTCCGGCGGGTCCTGCAGGTCGGCGTCGAGGCTCACCACGTAGTCGCCGAGGGCGCGGTCGAGGCCGGCCTTCAGCGCGGCCTGGTGGCCGGAGTTGCGGGCCAGCCGGATGATCCGGAACTCCGGCCAGTCCTGGCGGATCTTCTGCATCAGCACGGGAGTCGCGTCGGTACTGCCGTCGTCGATGCCGACCACCTCGTAGCCCACCCCGAGCGCGTCGAGGATCGGCCGTAGCCGCTCGACGGTCCTCGGCAGCGCCTCCTGCTCGTTGTAGATCGGCATGACGACCGACAACTGCGGCGCTGTCGACATGAGTTGGTCCCGCTTTCGGCCGGGGCTGCTGGATCGTGGCCGACACTAGCAGCCGGTGCTGAGCCCGGAATGAGACCGGATGAGCAGTGCATGAGAGCCGTCCCCGCCGGTCGGGACGGGGACGGCTCCTGGTACCGGGCGGGGTCAGACCCCGGGGAAGCTCCGCTCCCACGGCTGGACCCAGTTGTTGCCCGGCTTGACCACGATCGTGATCTGCGGCTGGAAGCCCACGAGCTCGCGGCGCATCCGGTCGCCGGTCGCCTGGTCGGCCACCACCACGGTCATCGGCTCGCCCAGCCTCTCGGCGGCCTTCCTGACGTGCTCCATCGCCGCCTTGTGCTCCGGCTCGGCGCGCTCGGCGGCGCCGATGTTCACCCAGTGCGTCTCATAGAGCGGCAGCATGTCGCCGCCGCGCGAGCGGAGCAGGGCGGCGAGCCAGGTGGACTTGAGGTTCTTGTAGTCGTCGTTCGAGTAGAGCACCATCATCGGGCCCTGGATGCCGTCCAGGTCGCCCATCACGGTGGCGCCTTCCCTGGGGCCGATGTCGCTCCAGGCGTCGCCGCGGCTCCAGGCCATCAGCGGGTTGTTGCGCCAGGCCGAGGGCATGCCCTTGAACGAGTCCATGCCCCACTGGACGCCGGCGAACAGGCTGAGCGCCGTCGCCACCGCGAGCACCGAGAGCACGGCGTCGCTGATCCGGCGCCGCAGCACCGGGACCCGGGCGGGCGAGACGGTGCGCAGCAGCGGGCCGACCGCGCCGATCGAGATCAGCGCGATCACGATCCCGGTGCCGGCCAGCTTCTCGAAGTAGTAGGAGACCTGCCCGATGGTGCGGATCTGCCACCAGGCGAAGCCGCCGACCGCGGCCCCGGTGGCGAGCACCACCACGAACAGGGCCTGCCCGGTCGCGGTCCGCCGCAGGCTCGGCGACAGGGCGGCCAGCGCGCCCAGCAGCAGACCGCCGATCATGATGGCCCGGTCCGCGCCGACGCTGGGGCCGCCGAGGTTGGAGGTGCTGGCGACGTCGAGCTGGGAGAGCACGGACACCAGGCTGGGCAGGCCCGCGATGCCGAGTGCGACCGCGGCGGCCAGCGCGTAGCGCAGCCAGTGCGCGCGCCGGAACCGGCGGCGGTGGACCACCAGGGCCCCGACCACGGCGAGGCCGGCCACGGCGCCGAAGAGGTTGTAGACGTAGGTGACGGTGATCAGGCCGAGCGCCGCGACGAGCAGGAACTCGACCGTTCCCATCGCGGGCCGCACCATGAAGGCCGCGAGCAGGGCCACCATCAGCAGGCCGACGACGGTGGAGTCGAAGCCGTGGATGACCAGGTGGGTGTAGTTGCTGGAGAACACCAGCGCGGCGACCGTGCCGCACACCGCCGCCGTGCGCCAGCCCCGCAGTCGCGGGCCGCCGATCCAGCGGGCCGCCCAGACCAGGGCCGTGCCCAGCAGCGCGTACGCGGCCAGGACGTAGAGCAGGTAGCGGTTCATGGTGTCGAGCGGAGCGCCGAGGTCGGCGGCGGACCGCACCAGCGAGTCGACCCAGGCGAGCAGGAAGTGGGTGCCCTGCGGGTAGACCGCCTCGGACGGCGACATCATGTACGCCTTGGCGGCCTCCTGGTGCAGGAAGTTGTAGCCGCCGACGTGCTGGATGCCCACGAAGTACGAGAAGTGGTTGAGCCGGTCCTCGGCGGTGGTCAGGAACTCCAGGCGCCAGCCCGGTCCCTTGCCGATCAGCGGCTTGTACAGGTAGTGCCACATCACGTACGTGGTGCCGACCACCATGAGGTCGGAGGGCCGGAACCGCAGCGGCAGCCGCGGGGCCCGGCGGCCGAGCCAGCCGGTGAGGACCACGACGGTGAAGAGTCCGCCCGAGGTCGGAACGGGGTCGATGCCCCAGGGCCAGAGCGAGAACAGCAGCCCGAGCACGAGCACGCCGCCGGCCACGACCAGGGTCGCGGCCACCAGCCGGTCGAGCAGCACGCCGCCGGTCCTCAGCAGCGAGGCGACCGCCAGGACCAGTAGCGGCAGGACCAGGATCCCGACGCCGAGCGAGATCAGCGCGGCGGGCAGCAGCCAGCCGGCGACCAGCGCGCCGGCCAGGACCGGAAGACTGCGGGCCGGCCTGCGGGCCGGGGGACGGGAGCCGGCCGCCGGGTCCTCGGGAGTGTCCTCCTCGACCGAGGAACGCGCGGCCATCATGGTGCGGAGTCTTTCCATCGAGACCCTGAATCCCATCCCCTGCGTCGGACAAGTCCGTACGGCCGTTGACCCGCCGTTACGGAGCGATCCTAGTTGACCAAATGTTTTGCCAATGACAGAGGGCTTGACGAGGACCCCTGGGGGTCCTCGTCAAGCCCTCCTCGACCGGGGTCGACAGGTCAGAGCATCGAACTACTTGATGATCTTGGTGACCTGGCCGGCGCCGACGGTCCGGCCACCCTCACGGATGGCGAACTTCAGGCCCTCCTCCATGGCGATCGGCTGGATCAGCGCGACCGTCATGCCGGTGTTGTCGCCCGGCATGACCATCTCGGTGCCCTCGGGGAGGGTCACGACGCCGGTCACGTCCGTGGTGCGGAAGTAGAACTGCGGGCGGTAGTTGTTGAAGAACGGGGTGTGACGGCCACCCTCGTCCTTCGACAGGATGTAGGACTGGGCCTCGAAGTCGGTGTGCGGCGTGACCGAACCCGGCTTGATGATGACCTGGCCGCGCTCGACGTCCTCGCGCTTGATGCCGCGGAGCAGCAGACCGACGTTCTCACCGGCCTGGCCCTCGTCGAGCAGCTTGCGGAACATCTCGATGCCGGTGACCGTGGTGGTGGTCTTCTCGGTCTTGATGCCGATGATGTCGACGGTCTCGTTGACCTTGAGGATGCCACGCTCGATACGACCGGTGACGACGGTGCCACGACCGGTGATCGTGAAGACGTCCTCGATCGGCATCAGGAACGGCTGGTCCACGGCGCGGGCCGGGGTGGGGATGTTCTCGTCGACGGCGTGCATCAGGCCGAGGAGCTTCTGGCCCCACTCGGCGTCGCCCTCGAGGGCCTTCAGCGCGGAGACGCGGACGACCGGCAGGTCGTCGCCCGGGAACTCGTACTCGGAGAGCAGCTCGCGGACCTCGAGCTCGACGAGCTCCAGGATCTCCTCGTCGTCCACCATGTCGGCCTTGTTCAGGGCGACGACGATGTAGGGGACGCCGACCTGGCGGGCCAGGAGGACGTGCTCCTTGGTCTGCGGCATCGGGCCGTCGGTGGCGGCGACCACCAGGATGGCGCCGTCCATCTGCGCGGCACCGGTGATCATGTTCTTGATGTAGTCCGCGTGACCCGGGCAGTCGACGTGGGCGTAGTGACGCGCCTCGGTCTGGTACTCGACGTGCGCGATGGAGATGGTGATACCGCGCTGCCGCTCCTCCGGCGCCTTGTCGATCTGGTCGAACGGCGTGAAGGGGTTGATCTCCGGGTACGCGTCGTGCAGCACCTTGGTAATGGCCGCGGTCAGCGTGGTCTTACCGTGGTCGATGTGACCGATGGTGCCGATGTTGACGTGGGGCTTCGTCCGCTCGAACTTCGCCTTCGCCACTGAGTCCTCCTGAGGACAGTTCTGTACGCCGTGGTGACGTCAGTTGGTCTTTGATGTTTTGTGTGGGCTGTCCGGAGGACACCCCGTGCCGTCCCACTGGGTGGGGGGCCGGAGGCCCCGGGAGGATCCGACCGGATCCTCCCGAGTTGCCTCCCAATAGCCTAAGGGGTGGCTGTCGTCCCGAAAGTCGGGACGTTACTCGCCCTTGGCCTTCGCGATGATGTCGTCCGCGACGTTCCTCGGAACCTCGGCGTACGAGTCGAACTGCATCGAGTAGCTCGCGCGACCAGAGGTCTTGCTGCGCAGGTCACCGACGTAGCCGAACATCTCGGAGAGGGGCACCAGCGCCGTGACGACGCGGGCACCGTGACGCTCATCCATGGACCGGATCTGGCCACGGCGAGAGTTGATGTCGCCGATCACGTCGCCCATGTAGTCCTCGGGCGTGGTGACCTCGACGGCCATCATCGGCTCCAGGAGGACCGGCTTGGCCTTCCGGGCGCCTTCCTTGAAGGCCATCGAGCCGGCGATCTTGAACGCGAGCTCGGACGAGTCGACGTCGTGCGCCGCACCGTCGAGGAGCTTCACGCGAACGCCCTGGAGCGGGTAGCCGGCGAGGATACCGAACTCCATGGCCTCCTGGCAGCCGGCGTCGACCGACGGGATGTACTCCCGCGGCACGCGGCCACCGGTGACCAGGTTGACGAACTCGTAGCCCTCGGCCTGCTCGAGCGGCTCGATCGCGATCTGCACCTTGGCGAACTGACCGGAGCCACCGGTCTGCTTCTTGTGGGTGTAGTCGATGCGCTCGACGGCCTGACGGATCGTCTCGCGGTACGCGACCTGCGGCTTGCCGACGTTGGCCTCGACCTTGAACTCACGGCGCATACGGTCGACGAGCACCTCGAGGTGCAGCTCGCCCATACCCGCGATGATGGTCTGGCCGGTCTCCTCGTCCGTGTTGACCTGGAAGGACGGGTCCTCCTCGGCGAGACGCTGGATGGCAACACCCAGCTTCTCCTGGTCACCCTTGGACTTGGGCTCGATCGCGACGCGGATGACCGGGGCCGGGAAGTCCATGGACTCCAGGATGACCGGGTGCTTCTCGTCGGACAGCGTCTCACCGGTGGTGGTCTGCTTCAGGCCCATGACGGCGATGATGTCGCCGGCGCCCACCGAGTCGATCTCCTCACGCTTGTTCGCGTGCATGCGGTAGATCTTGCCGATGCGCTCCTTCTTGCCCTTGACGGCGTTCAGCACCGAGGTGCCGGACTCCAGGCGGCCCGAGTAGACCCGGACGAAGGTGAGCTTGCCGAGGTGCGGGTCCGACATGATCTTGAACGCGAGCGCGGCGAGCGGCTCGTCGTCCGAGGCCTTGCGGGAGATCTTGACGGTGTCGTCGCCCGGCTTGGTGCCCTCGATGGACTCGATGTCCAGCGGGGACGGCAGGTACTTGACGACGGCGTCGAGCAGGGGCTGAACGCCCTTGTTCTTGAACGCGGTACCACAGAAGATCGGGGTGAAGTCCGAGTTCAGGGTGCCCTTGCGGATCGCGTCCTGCAGCAGCTCGACCGGGATGTCCTCGCCCTCGAGGGCGAGCTCCATGATCTCGTCGCTGACGTTCGACACGGTGTCGATGAGCTGCTCGCGGTACTCGTCCGCCTGCTCCTGCAGCTCGGCCGGGATGTCGACGATGTCGTACATCTCGCCCTTGGCCGCCTCGGCGGACCAGACCAGCGCCTTCATGCGGACCAGGTCGACAACGCCCTGGAAGTCCGACTCGGCACCGATCGGCAGCTGCATGACCAGCGGGGTCGCGCCGAGGCGGTCCACGATGGTCTTGACGCAGAAGAAGAAGTTGGCGCCCGTGCGGTCCAGCTTGTTGATGAAGCAGATGCGCGGGACGCCGTAGCGGTCAGCCTGCCGCCACACGGTCTCGGACTGGGGCTCGACACCGGCGACACCGTCGAACACCGTCACGGCACCGTCGAGGACGCGCAGCGAACGCTCCACCTCGACGGTGAAGTCGACGTGGCCCGGGGTGTCGATGATGTTGATGGTGTGGTCGGCGTCGTCGACGGTCCAGTGACAGGTCGTCGCGGCCGACGTGATCGTGATGCCGCGCTCCTGCTCCTGCTCCATCCAGTCCATGGTGGCAGCGCCATCGTGGACCTCACCGATCTTGTACGACACACCGGTGTAGAACAGGATCCGCTCGGTGGTGGTGGTCTTGCCCGCGTCGATGTGCGCCATGATCCCGATGTTGCGGACCTTGGCGAGGTCAAGGGAGGTTGCAGCCATGGTGGCTCGTTCTCTCTCTGTCTAGTGACGGGGTACGGACTACCAGCGGTAGTGCGCGAACGCCTTGTTGGACTCGGCCATCTTGTGGGTGTCCTCGCGACGCTTCACGGAAGCGCCCAGGCCGTTGCTGGCGTCGAGGATCTCGTTCATCAGGCGCTCGGTCATGGTCTTCTCACGACGGGCGCGCGAGTAGCCGACCATCCAGCGCAGCGCCAGGGTGCTGGCGCGGCCCGGGCGGACCTCGACCGGAACCTGGTAGGTCGCGCCACCGACACGGCGGGACTTGACCTCGAGGGCGGGCTTGACGTTCTCCAGCGCACGCTTCAGCGTGACGACCGGGTCGGCGCCGCTCTTCTCGCGGACGCCCTCGAGGGCGCCGTAGACGATCCGCTCGGCGGTGGAGCGCTTGCCGTGCAGCAGGATCTTGTTGACCAGCTGGGTGACGACAGGGGAGCCGTAGACCGGGTCGATGATGACCGGGCGCTTCGGGGCGGGGCCCTTACGAGGCATTCTTACTTCTCCTTCTTGGCGCCGTAGCGGCTGCGAGCCTGCTTGCGGTTCTTGACACCCTGGGTGTCGAGCGAACCGCGGATGATCTTGTAGCGGACACCAGGAAGGTCCTTCACACGACCACCGCGAACCAGCACGATGGAGTGCTCCTGCAGGTTGTGGCCCTCGCCCGGGATGTAAGCGGTGACCTCGATCCCGCTGGTGAGGCGCACACGGGCGACCTTGCGAAGGGCCGAGTTCGGCTTCTTCGGGGTGGTCGTGTACACACGCGTGCAGACCCCACGGCGCTGCGGGGAACCCTTCAGCGCGGGAGTCTTGTTCTTCTCGACCTTGTCCTGCCGGCCCTTTCGGACCAGCTGCTGGATCGTAGGCACCGTTTCTCCGTTTTCTGTGTGCCAAGGCTTGGTGGAACTAACCTGCGGTGTTCCCTCGCACACGACCCCGTGGTTCGACCCACGCGGTCGGGTGTGTTGGGTTTTTTCCGGCACGGAATCCCGTGGGCTGATGTACAGCGACGGCGCTCTACGCGCGGCGCGCCGTAAAAGGCGCTCCGGCTCGGCGCGGCGACCGGTGTGCATGCACGCACAAGGACCCGGGGACACCCCAGGCACAAGGTCAGAGCGTACCTAGCGCATCGGGCTCGGTCAAAACAAATGGAACATCGCAGGTCGTGGCCGTGGTGCCGGGGTCCCCGGCACCACGACCGCTGCTTATAGCACACTCCCTCGGAGCGCGCCCCGCAACTCGTCCCGCGCTCAGCCGACCGGGGTCATCGGACGGTGACCGACCGGACGCACCGAGCGTTCCCCGTCCGCCGGGGGCCGCGGGGTCACCGGCGGGCTCGGCGCCCGGTCGCCGGCCAGGGCGATCACGGCCAGGCCGGTCGCGCCGATGCCGTAGACCAGCAGCCAGAGCAGCCAGCTGCCCGGCGGCGACCAGTGCGCGGGGTGGATGAAGAACGAGCCGCCGTCGCCGACGGCGTTGCGGCGCAGCGTCCAGAGGAAGGCCGAGACGTTCGCCACGGTCAGCGTCAGCGCCATCCAGCCGATCAGCCGCCGCCACGGCAGCCCGCCGGAGGGCACCCGCAGGGCCGCCACGGCCGCCGCCGTCATCGGCAGGCCGACCATGAAGGGCAGCAGGTAGCGGCCCTGCCAGACCATGCCGAGCTTGCTCGCCTGGATCGACTGGGCGGCCACCGGCACCACGATCAGCGCGGCCATGATGGCGATCACCACGAGGGCCTGGCGCGGACGGCCGAAGCAGAGCGCCAGCAGGATCAGCAGGATGACCGCGGCCGGCCAGAGCAGCCAGGTGATCGCCGGGGCCGGGGTGTCCAGCCAGCCGAAGTTGCCGATCATCTGGTGGATGAAGATCAGCGAGTGGTCGAAGGTCAGCCGCGCGGCGTTCAGCGGGGTGAACCAGTCCGGGATCTCGATCACCGAGTTGTCCGGGTGCGTCATCGACCAGGCCATGGCGACGCCGGTGCTCGCCGCGAGGACCGCCGCGCACACCCAGGTCGCCCTCGTCCGCACCACCATGCGGATGGCGGAGCGCTGGGTCAGCAGCAGCGCGCAGACGACCGCGCCGGCGAACCAGACCAGGCCCAGCGGTCGGATGTTGATCAGCACCAGACCGCCGATCGCCAGCCTCAGCAGCCGGCGGTTCAGCAGGGCGCGGTCGGGTGCCATGAACATCGGCAGCGCGGCGCTCCAGACCAGGACACCGGCGGCGATCTCGGGACCGCTCGGGTTCACCACCCCGCCCATGTACAGGGTCGTCGGCGTCAGGGCGGCGAGCAGCCCCGCGATCACGATCCCCCGCCGGCGCCACTCGGCGGCCGCGACCACCGCGCTGGCCAGCAGCGCGGCGCAGAACACCGCGGAGGCCAGCCGCATCAGGTACAGCCCGGGCTCGCCGGAGACGATCCGGCTGGGCCAGCCGACCAGGGTGTAGTACAGCGGGTTGTAGCGACCCGCCGCGGTGGTCACCTCGACGATCTTCTCCGAGCTGCCCAGCGCCGGGGCGCAGTCGGCCGACTGCCACTGCTGGAAGGCGTAGCAGGTGTGACGGGTGGACAGCTCGCGGTACCACTCGGGCAGCTGGACGCCGGTCTCGGCGAACTTGCCGTCCATACCGGCGACCTGGTGCTTGACCATCACCTCGGTGCCGTTGAGCTGCCCGCGGGCGACCGCGGCGGCCCGGACCAGGTGCGCGTACTCGTCCGGCGAACCGCCCATCGGGGTGGACACCGACCAGGCCGAACCGAGGAGCACGAACAGGAGGAAGGAGATTCCCCACAGCCGTCGCGGGGAGTTCACCAAACGGTCGGCTATCCGCTTGAAGGTCTTCGTCATCGGTCGGTTGGGATTAGGAGTCACTGCCGTCTCTTCGTGTCAGCATCGAGCCCGTCACCGGACTTTCTCCCCGGCGGCACTGGCACCGCCCGTCGAGGTCCTTCGAGCAGGTACCGGCGGGAATGAGATCGCGTCTCATGGAACCGCCCCGGGCACGAGGTCCGGGGCAGCCTTCCCGGCATCCTAAGGCTTGGTCTCCACGGCGGGTCCACCCGGACCTTCACCTGACCGTCACACCTGGCGGGAGGGGTCGCCCGGCACCGTCGCGGCGCGCCCCCGGACCGGACCGGTCGCGGCGCGCCCCCCGGCGGGGCCCCGTCAGCCGAAGACGGCCAGCGTCATCATGATCGTCACCCAGAAGGCGATCGACAGCCAGCCGAAGACGATCCCGGTGACGGCCATCCCGTCACCCTCCTCGTTCCGCTCGGCCGCCTGCCGGCGTCCGATGTGACCGGCGATCACGGCCGGCACCCCCAGCAGGCCGCCGGTCGGCACGCAGAGCAGGCCGAGGACCAGCGAGGTCACCGCCACGGCGTTGGTCCGCCGCTGCGGCGGCGGGGCCAGGAAGGTCGGCGGCACCGGGACCATGACCGGTCCGGCCTGCGCCACCGTCATCTGCGGGGCGACCATCGGCCCGGCCGGCAGGTCGGCGACGAGCCGGGCGAGCTGGCCGTAGGTCTGCGCGGTGCTGGCCGCCTCGAAGCGCTCGCCGTACTCGGCGGCACTGAGCCGGCCCTCGGCGAACGCGGCCTTCAGCACGTCCACCGTGCGCTCGCGGTCCGCGGTCGCCGCCCGCATCGCCGACTGCGGCATCGCGACCTGGGGCGGGGCGGTCGGCGGCATCGCGGGGTACGGCATCGCGGGGTAGGGCATCGCGGGCGGGCCCGGAACCGGCGGCCGGGCCGCCCCGAACTCCTGCTCACCCCACGGCTGAACGGCCATCCGCCACCTCCCGGTACCCCCGCGCGAACACGGAGTCCCCCCGTTCGTCGGACTCTCATAGTGCAGGACGAACGGGGGCTCCGAGTAGTTGCCGATTCTCCCGATCCGATACACCTCCGGTTCCGCCCGTCCTCACCCGCCGCACGGTTCACCCGTTCGGTCCCGACACACCTGGGGCATCACCACAGGAGACAGGCCGGGCCGGGCGGTGGCAGGCTGTCGTGGGGCCCGTTTCGATCATGGAACGACCGATCGGCCCCCGCCCGGTCCGACCACCAGCAGAGAGAGCCGCCATGCAGGCATCGGCGCCGCCGCCGTCCCCCGACCCGACCACCCCCGTGCCCTCGGCCGTGTCCATCCAGGGCCTGTGGAAGCACTTCGGGAGCCAGGCCGCCGTCGCCGGGCTCGGCCTGGAGCTGCCGACCGGGGCGTTCATCGGACTGGTCGGCCCGAACGGCGCCGGCAAGACCACCACGCTGTCGATGGTCACCGGCCTGCTCCGGCCCGACCAGGGGACCGTGCTCGTCCACGGCGCCGACGTCTGGGCCGACCCGGTCACCGCCAAGGCCCGGATCGGCATCCTGCCCGAGGGCCTGCGCATGTTCGAGCGGCTCAGCGGCCGCGAGCTGCTCCAGTACAACGGCCGGCTGCGCGGACTGCCGGGCGACGAGGTCGACCGCCGCGCCGAGGAGCTGCTCGCCGTCCTCGACCTCGCCGACCACGCCGACAAGCTGGTCGCCGACTACTCCACCGGCATGCGCAAGAAGATCGGCCTCGCCGCCGCCCTGCTGCACAACCCGGACGTGCTCTTCCTCGACGAGCCGTTCGAGGGCGTCGACCCGGTCTCCGCCCAGACCATCCGCGGCGTGCTCAAGCGGTACGCGGCGGCCGGCTCCACCGTGGTCTTCTCCAGCCATGTGATGGAGCTCGTCGAGCAGCTCTGCGACTGGGTCGCCGTGATCAGCGCCGGCCGGGTGATCGCCCAGGGCCCGCTCGACACCGTCCGCGGCGGGCGCAGCCTGCACGAGGCGTTCCTGGACCTGATCGGCGTCCGCGAGGACGACGGCCGGTCGCTCGACTGGCTCGGCGGGGGCGAGCGGTGAGCTCCTCCCCCGCCCCGCTCCCGGCCCCGGCCCCGCTCCCGACCGCCGCCCCGTTCCCGGCGGCCGGGGTCCCCGACGACCGGACGGTCGTCCGCACCCTGGTCTCGCTCAAGCTCCGGCTGCTGCGCAACGGGCTGCGCCGCAGCCGCGGCCGCGCCGCCCTCTACGTGCTCGGCAGCGTCGTCGGCCTGCTCTTCGCGACCGGCATCGCCCTGCTGCTGACGATCCTCCACGACCACGTCGAGCACGGCGCCGCCGGTGACGCGGGCGTCGTCCTGGCCGGCGCGCTCACCCTCGGCTGGGCCGCGATCCCGCTGTTCCTCTTCACCAGCGACGAGAGCGCCGATCCCACCCGCCTCACCATGCTGCCGCTGCGGCCCGGACCGCTGCTGCGCGGCTCGGTGCTGGCCGCGCTGCTCGGCCCCGGACCGCTGATCAGCCTGGTGCTGCTCACCGGCGCCGCGCTGTCCGGCGCGAACGGCGCCGCCTCGGCGGTGGCCGGCGCGGTCGGGGTGCCGCTCGCGGTGCTCACCGTGGTGACGCTCTCCCGCGCGGTCGCCGCCGGCAACGCCCGGCTGCTCTCCAGTCGGCGCGGCAAGGACTTCGCCGTCTTCGGCGGCCTGCTCTTCGCGCTGCTGGCGCAGATCGCCAACATCGGCTCGCAGAGCGTCTTCGGCAAGGCCGGCGCGAACGGCGCCGACCTCGGCCCGCTGGCCCCCTTCGCCGCCGTGCTGCGCTGGATCCCGCCGGTGAGCGCCGTCGACGCGACCCGCACCGCGGGCGAGGGCCGGTGGCCGCTCGCGCTGCTCCAGCTCGCCGCGACCGCCGCACTGCTCGCCCTGCTGCTGCGCTGGTGGCGCGCCAGCCTGCAGCAGCTGATGGTCACCGCGGACGCATCGACGGTGGAGGTCGTCCGCGGCGTGCAGCGGGCGCGGCGCGGCCCGCGCTTCCTGCCGGAGGGCCGGACCGGCGCGGTGATGCAGCGCCACCTGCGCTACGCCTGGCGCGAGCCGCGGGCCAAGGCCGCCGTCTTCACCAGCATCGGGATGACGCTGGTGATCTGCGTGCTGTCGATCGTCCAGGGCTGGTCGACGGTGTACCTGGTGGCGATGACCGGGATGTTCCTCGGGCTGCAGATGCTGAACCTGTTCGGCATGGACGGCTCCGCGTTCTGGATGGTCGCGGCCACCCTGCTCACCCCGGCGGACGCCCGGGACGAGCTGCGCGGGCGCGCGTTCGCCGTCCTCTCCTACGCCGTCCCGGTCACCCTGGTGCTCGCCCTGGTGCTCGCCGCCGCCACCGGCGACTGGTCCGGGCTGCCGGCCGCCGTCGGCGTCGCGTTCGCCCTGCTCGGCAGCGGCCTCGCGATCGGCGCCGTGCTCAGCGTGCTCGCGCCGTACACCATGCCCGCCGACAACAACCCGATGCGCAACGCCGCCCCGGGCCAGGGCGGGCTGGTGATGCTGAACAGCTTCGGCTCGATGTTCGGCAGCGCCCTCGTCGCCGCCCCGGTCGTCGGCTACCTGGTCTGGGCCCTCGCCACCGGCGCCGTCACCTGGCCGCTGCTGCTCGCCGGCCCCCTCTACGGCGCCGCCGTCGCGGCCCTCGGGCTGCGCCTCGCCGCCGGGCGGCTGCTGGAGCGCCTCCCGGAGATCCTCGCCAAGGCCGTCGAACGCTGACCCCGACGACGGCGGGGTGCCGGGCCGCGGAATCCGCTGGAGTCCGGCACCCCGGCGCCGGACAATGGCGCGGTGATCGAGGTGGAGCGTGACAGCGCCGTCAACGTCAACGGCACCGGGCCGGAGCACCGGTCGTTCCCGCTGACCTTCAGCGTCCGCGCGGCGGGCGGTTCCTGGCTGGTCGACGCGACGGCCGCGACGGCCGGGGAGCTGGCCGGGCTGCTCGCCGACCGGGCGGCCGGTCCGGTCGCCGTCGTGGACCTGCACACCTGCAGCTTCGTGGACGAGCACTCCCGGTCCTGGTCGCCGTCCCTGATCGCGGCGGAGCTGGGCGTCGACGGCGCCGTCCACCCGGTCGGCGTGTGGGCGTCGGACACCATCGGGGTCGGCGAGGAGTTCCTGCTCCTGGACCGCGCCGAGCTGCCCCGCCTGCTGGACGACACCTGGACGCCCTACCAGGTGGCCGTGGTCGACCTGCCGGGCGAGGTGCCCCCCGAGCGGCTCGACGAGCTCGCCCTGGTCGTCGGAACGACCGCGTTCGACCAGCCGCTCCTCCCCCACCTCGACGGCTCCACCCTGTGGTTCTCCGGCCACGACGACTGCTACCTGCGGGTGGAGTCGACGGACCCGGCGGTGCCCGGCGCCCTGCTCGGCCGGCTGCTGGCCCTCATGGCCGGCTCGGCCCTGACCGACGCCGACGACGCCGTGCCGGTCCCGGAGCCCGACCCCGCCCTGACGGACCGGCTGATCGCCGCGGGCCCGCACTGGGCGGGCACGGTGGCGGCGGTGTCCGCGACCGAGGTGACGCTGACGCTGACGGCGCTCCCCCGGCGCCGGCGGCTGAGCGACCCGGCCCCGGCCGGGGCCTGGCGCGCGGTGACGCTCGACCTCGTGCGCGGCCGGTGGCGGCTCGGACCCGAGCAGCCGGCGGCCCGGTAGCCCGGTAGCCCCGAGGACCGTACCGGCGGATTTTCGGTGGCGGGCGCCCGGCACGGACCGTAGCGTCCCGGGCATGAACGCCAAGCGCCCGCTGATCGCCGTCCTCACCGGCGCCGGGATCTCCACCGACTCCGGTATCCCCGACTACCGCGGCCCGAACGGCCTGTGGCAGCGCGACCCGGGCGCGCAGCGGCTGGTCACCGCCGGCCCGTACCTGTCCGATCCGGAGGTACGCCGCGAGGCGTGGCGGCTGCGGGCCGCGACCGGCGCGCTCGCCGCCGAGCCGAACGCCGGGCACCGGGCCCTGGTGGAGCTGGAGCGGTCCGGGCTGCCGGTGCGGGTCCTCACCCAGAACGTCGACGGACTGCACCAGCGGGCCGGGCAGACCCCGCGCAAGGTGCTCGAACTCCACGGCACCGCGCGGGAGGTGCAGTGCGTGGACTGCCGCGCGACCGGCCCGATGGAGCAGGCCCTGGAGCGGGTCGCGGCCGGCGAGCCGGATCCGGCCTGCCGGGCCTGCGGCGGGATCCTGCGCCCGCGCACCGTGATGTTCGGCGAGCAGCTGGACACCGAGGTGCTCCGGCAGGCGGAGGCGATCAGCACGGCCTGCGAGCTGTTCATCGCCGTCGGCACCAGCCTGAAGGTCTACCCGGTGGCCGCGCTGCCGTACGACGCGGTGCGGTCCGGCGCCCGGCTGATCGTGGTGAACGGCGAGCCGACACCGCTCGACGAGGCCGCCGAGGAGGTCCTCCGGGAGCCGATCTCGACCGCCCTGCCGGCCCTGGTGGAACGGCTGGTCGCCCGCTTCGGCTGACCGCCCGCGCACGCCGGGCGCGGGCCTCGGGCACGGGCGTCGGAAAGGCCGCGATCTTTCCGAACTGCCAAGTCCCGGTGGCCTGTTCTGCGCTACGCTGCCGCGCGTAGCGGCGTGGTCGGTTTCCGGCCACGGGGGGAGGCCGCGCGGGCGGGGCACGCCCGCGCGCCGCACCGGGGCACGGGCGTGCCCGCTCCGCGGCGGCGCGTACGAAGGAGCCCTCATGACCCCAGGCCTGCTGCTGGACCGCACCGCGCTCGGGGGCGAACTGCGGGCGCTGGCCGACCGCCCCGGACTGGCGCACCGTCAGGAGGAGATCCGCGAACTGGGTCTGGCGCTCTCCGGCGCCGGCGACCTGGACCGCTGGGCCGAACTCGACCTGGTGCACAGTTTCGTCCGGCCGGAGAGCGTACGGGCCGCGGTCCGGCCCCGGCCCGCGCCGAGGTTCTGGGCCTGGGCCGAAGTGGCGCTCGGCGGCCTGGTGTTCGTCCCCCTGCTGGTCACCTGGGGCGGGCTGATGCAGGCCAGCGGCGCCTACCGGGAACTGATCGGCGCGGACCCCCGGCAGGCCGCGCGGCCGTTCCTCCAGCTCTGGCAGACCGGCTTCGAGGGCCGGCTGCCCGGCTGGGCCGGTTTCGGCGACATCGCGCGGTCCGCGACCCTGTTCATCGCGCTGCTGCTGGCGCTGTCCGTCGCGCACGGCCTGCGCAGGGCGGGCGCCGAGCGCCGCGAGGCGGCGGCCGAGGCCGAGGCGGAGGACCTGCTGGCCGAGCTGGCGCCCCTGCTCACCCGGGCCCAACTGGTACTGAACGAGCGCCGCCGCTCGACGCCGCAGCGCTTCGCGGCCGAGCTCACCGGTGCGGCGGAGACCCTGGAACGACTCGCCCGGCAGGCCGCCGACACCCAGCGCGAGCTGAGCGCGGCGGCGCTGGCCGTCGAGCGCTCGGTCGCCGGGGCCGAGCAGCGGCTGGCCGAGGCGCGCGAGGCGGTGGACCCGCTGCGCCGGGCCGTCGACGGCGTGGAGAAGGCGGTCGACGGCATCGGCCGGGCCGTGGACGGCGTCGGCCGGGCGGTGAAGGACAGCGGGGACCGGCTCGCCGAGACCGTCCGGGACGGCGCGGCGGCCACCGACAGCCTGGTCCACCGGAGCGGGAAGCAGGCCGCCGACGCGGTCGACCTGGTCCGGCAGGCCACCGACCGGGTCGGCACCGGACTCGCGGACGCCGGGGAGCGGGTGGAGGACGCGGTGCGGGACCTCGCGGTCGCCCAGCGCGGCTTCACCACCGGCGCGGAGACCGTCGCGGACGTCGGCGGGCAGGTGCTGGAGCGGCTCGACGGCCTGGCACGGGAGGTCGTGGCGATGGCGGACCGGGTGGCCGCCGCGGCCTCGGCGGCCACCGCGGCGGCGGCCCGGCTGGACGCGGCGGCCGACCGGCGGGGCGACGCGGCCCCGGGGATCGTCATGGTGAAGACCTCCGCCGGCCCCGGGCCCGACGAGGGCGCCGCCCGTTCCCGGGGCACCGTCGCGGCCGGCGGTACGGCCGACGACCTGGACGACCGGACGCTGCTGGAGCTGGACGAGGTGCCGGTGCACGGGCAGGGCCGATGAGGGGCCGGTTCCGGACCGCGCGGCCCGGCCCGCGCGGCACCCACCTGGTCGGCTGGCTGTTCGCCGACATGCTGCTGGTGCTCGCCCTGGTCGCGATGGGCGACCAGGGCGACCCGGTGGCCGCCGAACGGGCCGCCGCGACACCCACCCCCGCCGCCGGCGCGAGCGCCACCGCGAGCGCCGCACCGCTGCCCACCCCCACCCCCACCGGGCCGCGCGGGGTCGAGCACGACCCGGTCACCGTCGACGTGACCGGGGACTCCTCGGACACGGCGGGCCTGGCCGCGCAGATCCGCGCCGCCACCGAGCCGTACGCCGGACGGCAGGCGGCCGTGGTCCTCACCTTCGGCAGCAACCGCGACCCGGGCGCCGGCCAGGCCTACGCCCACACCGTCAACGGCCTGCTCGCGCAGGCCCGTCCGGAGATGTTCCGGGGCACCACCGCACGGGACTTCATCTCGCTCGCGGACAACCCCCGGCACGCCTCGCTGGAGATCTACTTCTACACCGGCTGACCGCCACAGCGGCCGACCGCCGACGCCCTGCCGTTCGAAGGAGAAGTGCAGTGCAGATCCTCCCGTTCTACGCCGTCTGCGACGAGTCCTCGTCCATGACCTTGCACATCGACACCCTCAACAAGGCCCTGTTCGAGCTCCACCAGGAGATCAGCACCAACCCGACCGTCGCCGACAAGACCCGGTTCGGACTGATCGGCTTCTCCACCGACGCCCACGAGCTCCAGCCGCTGGTCGACCTGAGCGACCTCGAGGAGCTGCCGGCCCTGGAGGCCTCCGGCCTGACGTCCTACGGCAGAGCCTTCGACCTGCTCCGCCGGGCGATCGAGCGGGACGTGACGGAGCTGAAGGCGGAGGGCCACGACGTCTACCGCCCGGTGGTCTTCTTCCTCTCCGACGGCGAGCCGACCGACAACGACTGGGAGCAGCCCTACCAGGACCTGCTCGCCGCCGCGTTCCGGCCGCACATCATCGCCTTCGGCATCACCGAGGGCGCCGACCGGACGGTGATCGCGCAGGTCGCGACCTTCAAGGCCTTCATGCAGGAGGACGGGAACGCCGATGTGGCGCCCGCGCTGCGGGAGTTCGCGGCCAGCCTGACCCGGTCGATCGTGCGCTCGGTGAGCGGCGCGACCGCCGCCGGCACCGGTATGAGCCTCCAGGTCGACGACCAGGTGCCCGGCTTCACCGCCGTCTCGCTCGACAAGCTCTGAGCCGGGCCGCCGGATGAATCCGCACGAGAGTCAGCCACCGGGCGGCCAGGTGCCCGAGCCCTGGCCGGAGCACGCGCCGACCCGCAAGGACGACCCGTACGAGGTCACCGCCCCCGTCCACGAGGACTGGGTCCTCAAGCCGCCGGACCTTGCGCCGGCCCCGGCTCCCGCCGACGCCGTCGTGGGGCCCGTCGTCACCCCCGGGCGGGTGACGCCCGAGAACTTCCTGCCGCGGCCGATCGGCCAGGGCCCGGCCGCGGTCCGCGAGCCCTGGGCGGACCCGGTGTCGCCGCTCGGCGGCCCGGTCGAACCGGCCGCCGCCGCACCCCCGGCCGCGCACCCGGCCGGAACGACCGCGCCCACCGGGAGCGCGCCCACCGGCGCCGACCCGGTCGTCCGGCCGCCCTCGTTCCGGAGCCCGGGACCGCTCGCCCACGTCGGCCGCAAGGCCCCCGCCTACCCCGCCGAACCGACCGACATCCCCACCGTCCGCGGCGGCGACCTCTACGGCGTCCTGCTGCCCGACACCGTCGTGGACGGCGGCCGGTTCGGCCCGGTCACCGTCCGGGCCGCCTCCGTGCGCGGCGACTCGCACCGCTACGCGGCCGAGTGCCGGCAGGACGCCGCGCTGGTCGTCCGGGCCGGCGGGCTGCTGCTGGTCGCGGTCGCCGACGGCGTCGGCTCCCAGCCGCACTCCCACCACGGCTCCAACGGCATCGTCCGGCTGCTGGCCAAGCAGGTCCTGCCGCGGGCGGACATCCTGCTGGACCTGCTGCGGACCGGCGCGGCGGTGGACTTCGCCGACCTGACGGGCCGGCTCGTCGCCGCCGCGGCCGCGGAACTCGCCCAGGAGGCCGAGCGGTTCGGACATCCACCGAAGACCTGGTCGACCACCCTCCGGGCGCTGCTGGTACCGGCCGACCCGGAGGTCCGGACCAGGGGCTTCGTCGCGGTCGGCGACGGCGGACTGCTGCGGCTGCGCGCGGGCGGCTGGGAGAACCTGGACGCCGACGGGGACGGCGGCGGCGCCGGCCCGGGCACGCTGATCAGCACCCGGACGGACTGCCTGCCTGAGGCGTACGAGCGCGCCCGGACGGCGCTGATCACCGACACCCGCCCCGGTGACGTGCTGGTGCTCTGCACCGACGGGCTCGCCCTCCCCCTGGTCAAGGAGCCCGAGCTGCGGGGGTTCCTCGGCGGGCGCTGGGGCCGCGAGGTGCCCGGCCTGGCCGAGTTCCTCTGGCAGGCCCAGGTCCGGGTGCGCAGCTACGACGACGACCGCTCGGTCGTCTGCCTCTGGGAGGCCCCGGCATGACCGCCGACATCGCCGCCATCGCCGGCGCGCTGGCCGGCGGCACGGACCTCGGCCTCGCCCTGCTGCCCGCCGGCCCCGAGGCCGGCCGGGGCGGCCAGGGCCTGGTGCGGCGGCTGGACGGCGTCCCGGGCGTGCTGTTCAAGCGCTACCTGGAACCCGGGCGGGTGCGCGGCCCGGCCCTGGCCGAGCTGGTCGCGCTGCGGCTCGCCCTGCCGCCGGACGACCGGGACCGGCTGGACGCGCAGGCCGCCTGGCCGCTCTGCCGGGTGGTGGACGGCCCGCACTGCGTCGGCTTCCTGATGCGCGAGGCGCCCGCCCCGATGACCTGGCGGACGGCCTCCGGCGGGTCCAGGCTCACCGAGGCGCAGTACCTGCTCTACCCGGAGAAGCCCGCCACCCAGGGCGTCGTCCGCCCGGACCCGGAGCAGCGGCTCGCCCTGGTACTGGAGCTGCTGGGACTGATCGACCGGCTGCACCGTCTCGGGCTGGTGATCGGCGACCTCTCGCACGCCAATGTGCTCTGGTCGGTGCGGCCCGCACCGGCGGTGCACCTGCTGGACTGCGACGGCATCCGCCGGGTCGGGGCGGCGCCGGTGCTGGAACAGGCGGACACCCCCAACTGGTCCGACCCGCTCTCCCCGCACGGCAGCGCCTCCTCGGTGGACAGCGACCGCTACAAGGCGGCCCTGCTGGTCGGCCGGATCCTGGCCCAGGACCCGTACCTGGTGCCGGGCGCGCCGTTCGAGCCGCTGCCCGGGGTGCTGACGGAACGGCAGCTGGGCCTGGCCCGCCGGGTCTGGGAGCAGGCCGGCGGACCCTACGGGACCCGGCCGGACCCGACCGCCTGGCTGCCGGCGCTCGGCACCCGGGGCAGCATCCCGCTCGCCCCGGCCGTCGCGCCGGTGCCGCGTCCGTCCCGGCCGGTCGACGCGCGGCTGTTCGACGGCCGGGCGCCCCGGGGCAGCATCCGGCTGCGACGGCCGGACTGACGGGCGAACCGACGGGCGGGCCGACGGCCGGACCGGCGGGCGGGCGCCGGGCAGGACAGAGGCCGGGCAGGGCAGGGCGACGGCGGGCCCTCCGCCCCTGGGGCCGGACCGAGCGCGTGCGTACGATGATCCTTCCGGCTCCCCCTCACGGCCTGGAGTGATCGACCGATGACGACGACGGTGAAGTTCGACCCCTGGTCGGCGGCGTTCGTGGCCCACCCCTACGACGCGTACGCCGAGCTGCGCGCCCAGGGCCCGGCGACCTATTTCGAAGCCACCGACCAGTGGCTGGTCCCGCGCTACGCCGATGTCGGCGCGCTGCTGCGGGACCGCCGCCTCGGCCGCACCTACACCCACCGGTTCAGCCACCAGGAGTTCGGCCGCCCCGAACCCGACCCGGCGCACGAGCCGTTCCACACCCTCAACGACAACGGCCTGCTCGACCTGGAGGCCCCGGACCACACCCGGATCCGCCGCCTGGTCTCCAAGGCCTTCACCCCGCGCATGGTCGAGGGCCTGCGGCCGACCGTGCGGCGGCTGGCCGGCGAACTCGTCGACGACCTGCTCGCGGCCGGCGGCGGCGACCTGATCGCCGCCGTCGCCGAGCCGCTGCCGGTCGCGGTGATCGCCGAGATGCTCGGTGTCCCGGAGTCCGACCGGCACCTGCTGCGCCCCTGGTCGGCCGACATCACCGGGATGTTCGAGCTCAACCCGTCCGAGGAGACCGCCCGCCGGGCCGTCACCGCGAGCACCGAGTTCTCCGACTACCTCCGCGCCCTGATCCGCGACCGCCGCACCGCCCCCGGCACCGACCTGATCAGCGCGCTGATCCAGGCCCAGGAGGGCTCCGACGCGCTCAGCGAGCAGGAGATGGTGTCCACCTGCGTCCTGCTGCTCAACGCCGGCCACGAGGCCACCGTCAACACCACCGGCAACGGCTGGTGGGCGCTGTTCCGCAACCCCGCCGAACTCGCCCGGCTGCGCGCCGACGTGGACGGGCTGCTGCCCACCGCCGTCGAGGAGCTGATGCGCTGGGACACCCCGCTGCAGATGTTCGAGCGCTGGGTGCTGGAGGACATCGAGATCGGCGGCGTGACCGTCCCGCGCGGCGCCGAGATCGCCCTGCTCTTCGGCTCCGCCAACCGCGACCCCGAGCGCTTCACCGACCCCGACCGGCTCGACCTCGGCCGCGCCGACAACCCGCACATCACCTTCGGCGCCGGAATCCACTTCTGTCTCGGCGCCCCCCTTGCCAGACTGGAGCTCACCGAGTCCTACGGCACCCTGCTCCGCCGCGCCCCGGGTCTGCGGCTGGTCCGCGAGCCCGAGTGGCGCCCGGGCTACGTGATCCGCGGACTGGAGGAACTGCTGGTCGAGGTGTGACACAAGAGGGGGAGCGGGCCGTGGGCGACAAGGCGACGGGGGCCCTGCTGGGGCTGGCGATCGGGGACGCGCTGGGCAAGGTCACCGAGTTCTCGGAGGTCGAGCTGATCGCGTGGCAGTGGCCGGACTGGCGGCGGCTGCCGCTGCCGGACGACGGGCTGGTCACCGACGACACCCAGATGACGCTGGCCCTGGCCCGCGCCCTGCGCACCGCACTGGCGGACCGGCCGCTCACCCCGCAGAGCCTGGAACCGCCGCTGCGCGCCGAGTTCCTCGCCTGGGCGAGCTCGCCCGAGAACAACCGCGCCCCCGGCATGACCTGTCTGCGCTCCTGCGACCGGCTCGCCTCGCCCGGGGTGCGCTGGCAGCTCGCGAGCGACGTCGGCTCCAAGGGCTGCGGCGCCAATATGCGGGTCGCCCCGCTCGGCCTGGTCCGCGAGCTGACGACGGCGCAGCTGGCCGGCGCGGCCCAGCTCCAGTCCGGCCTCACCCACGGCCACCCCACCGCGCTCGCCGCCAGCGAGCTCACCGCCTACGCCGTCCGCAAGCTCGCCGAGGGCCTGCCGCCGGCCGGACTGCCCGCCGTGCTGCGCGCGTACGCGCTCTCCCGCCGCGGCCGCTATGACGCGCACTGGCTCGACGACCTCGCGGCGCACGCCCAGGACCGCACCACCGAGGGCTTCGCCACCCGCGGCTGGGACGAGTGCCTGGCGGTGCTCGACCGGCTCGACGCCGCGCTCGCCGCGCCGGACGTCGAGGCCGACCCCTGCCTGGCCACCGGCGCGGGCTGGATCGCCGAGGAGGCGTTCGCCACCGGGCTGCTCTGCTTCCTGCTGCTCCCGGACGACCCGGTGGCCGCCGTCCGCCGGGCCGCGTACTCCTCCGGGGACTCCGACTCGATCGCCTGCCTGGCCGGCGCCTTCGCCGGGGCCCACCTGGGCGCCGACGCCTGGCCGGCGGACTGGGTGGAGCGGATCGAGCACCGGGACGAGCTGCTGGAGTTCGGCGCGCTCTGGGACTGACCGGCGCTCCGGCCGCTCGCCGCCCGGCGGCGCGGCCCTCCCGGCGGAACCGGGTCCGAGCGGGCCGCGTCGAACCGGCACCGAGGTACGGGCACCGGCCCGTGCCGGGACCCAGGGGCGAGGTCAGCCATGTCCGCCACGACCGTCCGCACCCGCCGCCCGGCGGTGCTCCTGCTCTGCTGCGCGGCGCTGCTCGCCGCCTGCGGCTCCACCGGCGCCGGGACCGGGGTGGTCCGGGCCGACTCCGCCTCGCTGCCACCCGCGGACCCGGCGGCGGTCGCCGCCACCGCGACGGCGACCGCCGCGTTCGGGCTCGACCTGCTGCACACCCTCACCGCCGCTCCCGGCGCGGCCGGCGGCAACCTGGTGCTGTCGCCGTCCGGCCTGGCGACCGTCCTCGCCATGGTGCTGCCCGGGGCCCGGGGCACCACCGCCGAGCAGCTGGCCGAGGCCCTGCACACCGGGCTCTCCCCCGAGCAGTACGCACTCGCCACCGGCGCCCTGAACCGGGCCGGCGCGCCGGGCGGCAAGGGCGGAACCGTCCTGCGGCGCTCCGACGACGTCTGGGCCCAGCGCGACTTCCCGCTCGACCCGCACTACCTCGGGGTGCTGGCCGCCGGCTTCGGCACCGGTGTGCGCACCACCGACTTCCGCAAGGACCCGGAGGGCGCCAGGAAGGCCGTCAACGGCGTCGTCGAGAAGGCCACCGAGGGCCGGATCAAGGACCTCTTCGCCGAGGGGCAGATCAATCCGGACACCCGGCTCGCGCTCACCGACGCGCTGTACCTCAAGGCCGACTGGGCCCACCCGTTCAAGGCCGGGCGGACCACCGGCCTGCCGTTCCACCGCCTCGACGGCTCCGAGGCGGCTGTGCCGACCATGGCCGGCACCGAGTCGCTGCGCTACGCCGAGGGCTCCGGCGGCATCCTCGGCGAACCCTGGCAGGCCGTCGAACTCCCCTACGCGGGAAGCACCCTGGCGATGGACCTGATCGTGCCCGCGCAGGGCGGCTTCACGGCGTTCCGGCAGGGGCTGGACCGGGCGCAGCTGGACCTCGTACTGGGCGCGCTCACCGAGCGGACGGTCGATCTCACCCTGCCGAAGTTCCGCTTCGACAGCGGGAACGAGCTCACACCCGTGCTGAAGGCGCTCGGCGTCACCGCCGCGTTCGAGGCCGACGCCGATCTCTCCGGCGTCCCGGGGCCGGGCGCCGCCGAGCGGCTCCGGATCGGCCCGGTGGTGCAGAAGGCCACCGTCCAGGTCGACGAGCAGGGCACGGTCGCGGCCGCCGGCAGCGGCGTCGGGGTGGAGGCGGCGGCCGCGCCGGCACCCCGGGACCCGGCCCGGCTGCACATCGACCGGCCGTTCCTGTTCCTGGTCCGGGACACCGCGACCGGGCTGCCGCTCTTCCTCGGCCAGGTCACCGACCCCGCGGCGTAGGGCCCGTCGGTCAGACCGGGTAGCGGTCCCCGAGCGCCGGGTGGCCCGGCTCCCGGCTGCCGAACAGCACCAGCAGGTCGTCCGCCGTCCGCAGCAGCGTCTCCCGGCCCTCCACCGCCTCGGTCCAGTCGGCCGGCAGCCCCGAGGCGCCGTACGCGGCGCCGACCAGGTTGCCGCAGACCGCGCCGGTGGAGTCGCTGTCCCCGGAGTGGTTCACCGACAGCAACAGCGCCGCCCGGGCCGGATCGGCGTCCTCGGTCCCCGCCAGCAGGCAGTACACCGCGATCGCCAGGCACTCCTCGGCGATCCAGCCGAGGCCGACCCGCTCCACCGCCTCCGCCGACGGCCCGGACTCCTGGGCCACCCGCACCGCCCGGGCCAGCGCCTGCACCGTCTCCTTCGAGGCCGGCCACTCCCGGGTCTGCTCCACCGTCTCGCCGACCGCCGCCCAGGGCTCCGTCCCGGCCGCCAGCCGCTCCACCAGCGCCGCGAAGGCGCCCGCCGCCAGGTACCCGGTCGGGTGCCCGTGGGTCAGCTGCGCGCACTGCGCGGCCAGTCCGAACGCCTGCTCCGCCCCCAGCCGGCCGAGGCCGAACGGGGCCGAGCGCATCACCGTGCCGCAGCCCTTGGAGTGCGCGTTGATCGGTCCCGGCTGCCCCAGCGCCACCGGCGCCTCGAACACCGGGTGGTACTGCACCCCGGTCAGGCAGGCGTTGCCGGGCGCCCGCCGCGCGTACAGGAACGGCTCGCGCAGCAGCCAGCCGTCGTACGGGTGGGGCAGCGGCTCGCGGTCGGGCGCGCCCTGCTGCTGGGTGAGCAGCCAGCGCCGGTACGCGCCGTGCACCGCCTCCGGCACCGAACCGCCGCCGCCCGACCAGCCCCGGACGAAGCCGCGGATCAGGCCCTCGGCGGTGAAGAGGGTCATCTGGGTGTCGTCGGTGACCTCGGCGACCAGCCCGCCGCCCGGCAGGCCGGTCACCCCGTCCGGCCCGAAGCGCTCCCGGATCTGGTCCAGCCGCTGGAACTCCACCGGCCAGCCCAGCGCGTCGCCGACCGCTCCGCCGAGCAGGGCGCCGCGCACCCGGTCCCGGTAGCCGGTCTCCGTAGTCGTACTCACACTGCCCGCCCCTCGTCGGTCCCCGCGCCCTGTTGTACCAGGCGCCCGGATCCCGGCCGAGGCTCCCCGCCGGGCGACCCGCCCCGGGATCGGCCCCGGGCCGGCCGCGGCGCCGACCGCGGGCTCAGCCGCGGATCTCTCCCGAACGGCCGCGCAGGGACGCCCGGTCGGCCGCCGCCCGGCCCGCCGCCCAGCCCTCGCCGTCGCTCACCCGCACCCGCTGCGACACCAGCTTGGGGAACATCCGGCCGACCTCGTGGTCCACCGCCTCGGTGCGCGCCTTCAGGGCCGGCAGCAGCCGCTCGTCCGGGACCAGCTGCTCCGCAGTGCCGTCCTCGCGCAGGTGCCGGCCGGCCGCCGCGTCGCTGGTCGTCCGCTCGGTCGCCTCGGTCAGCCGCTCCCGGATCCGCGCCGCGTACGCGACCAGGAAGGACTGCCGGAACGCCTTGGTGCGGGAGGCCCCGTCCAGGTGCTGCCGGGCCCCGGCCTGCTGCATCGCGTGGGTGGCCTGCACCAGCAGCGAGGTGTAGAGCAGCTCGACGCCGTCGAGGTCGGCGTCGAAGCCGATCACGGTGCAGAAGCCGAACTCCTTCGCCCACACCACCCGGCAGCGGTTGGCCGCCGCCACGGCGTCCAGCAGCATCGTCTTGGGACCCTCGTACGGGTTGTCCACCCCGATCCGCAGCGCACCCGGGGCGTGCGGGTCGGCGCCCTCGACGGCGAGCAGCGCCTCGTCGATGCTGTGCTGGGCCATCAGCTGCTGGGCCTTGGCGGTCAGCGCCTCGGCCTCCTCGGGGAAGTCGGTGGACTCGGCCTTCGCCAGCAGCGCGCGGATCCGCGACAGCATCCGGGGCTCG
This sequence comes from Kitasatospora sp. MBT66, assembly GCF_000710405.2. Taxonomy (NCBI): domain Bacteria; kingdom Bacillati; phylum Actinomycetota; class Actinomycetes; order Kitasatosporales; family Streptomycetaceae; genus Kitasatospora; species Kitasatospora sp. MBT66. The sequence goes on from NZ_JAIY01000008.1 coordinate 142,477, forward strand.
CCCGCCACCGGACCGCGCTGCCGCTGCTCCGCGCGCGCCGAGTGCGCCGAGTGTGCGGCCCGCCCGGGGGCGGGGCCGACCGGGGCGATCGGCGGCAGCCGGCCCCAGCTGCGCAGCAGCTCCAGCAGCACGGTGGCCAGCGCGAACCGGTCCAGCCGGTGCCGCTGGGCGAAGCCGGACAGGTACGCCTCGTCGGAGGGCCACCAGACCGCCGCCTCCAGCTCCCGCAGCTGCTCCTGCCAGCGGCGGTCGAGCACGGCGGCCGGGTGGCGGCGCCCCTCGGCGGCGATGAGGTCCACGGCGAGCGCCAGGTGCACCGGCTTCAGATCGCGCCGCACCACCCGCACCAGGTCCGCCGGGCGCCAGCCGGCCGACCAGCACCGGCCGACCGCCGTGTCGGCGTGGCCCAGCGCCGCCCGGCTCACCGCCGGCCACAACCCGGCGGAGGCCGCCAGCAGTGAGGCGCCGGTGTCCAGCGCGAGGTCGAGTCCCTCCTCGGGGGCCGTCACCACCCCGCGCACCGCCGTGTCCAGCAGCACCCCGACGTCCCCGCCCTCGCCGTTGCCACTCTGTCCACGCCTGCCCACGCCTACCTCGTCCCACGAACGGTCCCGTGCATCTCCCGCCCATGATGCCGGACCGCCCCGCCGGACGTCGGGTCTCCGGCCGGGCACCCTGCTCCGGGGTCCGCCGCTCGGGCAGCTCGGACCGCTCAGGCCGCTCGGACCGCTCAGGCCGCTCAGGCAGCTCGGGCCGCTCGGGCCGCGACCGGCCGGCGGGCCCCCGGGCCGAATCCGGCCAGCGGGGCCAGCGCCACCAGCTGGCAGACCGCGGCGAGCGGCAGGAACGCGAGGTCCGCCGCCGTCAGCACGGTCCCGACGGCCACCAGCACCGGACTCCACCAGCGCAGCACCCGCCCGGCCCCGACCGAGGCGCCCACCAGCAGCGCCAGCAGCCCCAGGTGGAACAGCAGCGGGAGCACCGAGTAGAAGGCCGGTTCGACGCCCGGCCGGCTCTGCACCGCCTCGAACAGCCGGTGCTGGTCCGCCTTGTCCACCGCCACCGCACCGACGTACAGGTCGATCCCGATCTGCCCCAGCGAGGCGGCGAGCCCGGTGAGCGCCGCGCCGAGCGCCACCCGACCGGCCACCCGGGCCGCGGGTGTCCGACGCGGGCCGGGGGCCCGCTCCAGCGCCACCAGCAGCGGGGCGAACAGCAGCAGGGCCAGCATCAGCAGGCTGTGGCCGACCAGCCAGCCGGGGCCGGGGTCGCGCGATCCGTCCAGCAGCCGGATGCCGCCGTACAGCCCCGCCAGCACGGGGGCGGCGAGGACGGCGACGGTGGTGAGGCGGGCGGGCGGCACGGTGTTCACGGGGCACTCCTGACGAGGTGGGGTCCGCCGGCCCGGCCGGCGGCTCCGGCGACGGCCGGCACCACGGATCCTGTCGGCCGGGACCCTCGTCGCGAATCGCCCGCACCGGCGAACCCGGCGGCTCCCCCGCGCGAGGGAGGACACCTCAGCCCCGCCCCCGCCCCGCGCGCGGTCAGCCCTCGCCTGCCACCACCGCGCCCGCCTCGTAGGCGAACACCACCGCGTGCACCCGGTCCCGCAGCCCCAGCTTGGCCAGCACATTGCTGACATGGGTCTTCACCGTGTGCTCGCTCACCACCAGCTCGGCGGCGATCTCGGCGTTGGACAGCCCCCGGGCCAGCAGCACCAGCGTCTCCCGCTCGCGCGCGGTCAGCTGCTCCAGCAGCCGGGACGGCGGCCGCGCCGGGCGCTCGCCGGAGCCGGGACGCCGGGCGGCGAACTCGCCGATCAGCCGGCGGGTCACCGAGGGCGCCAGCAGGGCGTCCCCGGAGGCCACCATCCGGACGCCGTGCGCCAGGTCGTCCCGGCGGACGTCCTTGAGCAGGAAGCCGCTGGCGCCCGCGTACAGCGCGTCGAAGACGTAGTCGTCGATGTCGAAGGTGGTCAGCATGATCACCTTGGTGCCCGGGTACTCGGCGCACACCCGTCGGGCCGCCTCCAGACCGTCCATGACCGGCATCCGGACGTCCAGCAGCAGCACGTCCGGGCCGTGCACGCGGACCGCCTCGACCGCCTCGGCCCCGTCCGCCGCCTCGGCGACCACCTCGATGTCCGGCTGCGCGTCCAGGATCATCCCGAACCCGGCCCGCACCAGCTCCTGGTCGTCCGCGACGACCACCCTGATCGGCTTCACGCCCCCACCCTCTCCTCGCCGCCCAGCGGCAGCCGGGCGGTCACCAGGAACCCCCGGCCCTCCGGCCCGGGACCGGCCTCCGCCCGGCCGCCGCAGGCCGCCGCCCGCTCCCGGATGCCGACCAGCCCCCGGCCGCCGGAGAGGCCGCCCGCCGCGCGGTCCGGCCGCAGCCGCACCCCGCGCCCGTCGTCGGACACCAGCACCACCAGTTCCGTCCCCTCCCGGACCACCCGGACCTCGATCCGGCCGGCCTCCGCGTGCTTGACCGTGTTGGTCAGCGCCTCCTGCACGATCCGGTAGCCGGCCGCCTCGATGTCGGCGGGCAGCGGCCCGGCCGGATCGTCGACCTCAAGCTCGACCCGCACCCCGGTGCGGCGCACCCGCTCGGCCAGCGCGGGCAGTTCGGCCAGCCGGGGCTGCGGGGCCAGCTCCGGCACCGCGCCGTCCTCCTTCAGCACCCCCAGGACCCGCCGCAGCTGGACCATGGCGTCCCGCCCGGAGTCGGCGATGGTGTCGAAGACCTTGATCGCCCGGTCCGGATCGCCGCGCACCACCAGCGGCCCCGCCTCCGCCTGGATCACCATCAGCGAGACGGCGTGCGCCAGGATGTCGTGCATCTCCCGCGCGATCCGGGCGCGTTCCTCGACCACCGCGCGGGCCGCGTCACTGGCCGCCCGCCGGCCGGCCTCCCGGGCCCGCTCCGCCTCCACCGCCGCCAGCCGGCGCAGCTCCCGCACCAGGCAGCCGAAGACGAACGCCCCGACCGAGGTGAGCAGCGAGAACAGCGCGCCGTTCGGCGAGCGGGTGCCCACCACATTGGCGACCACGGTCACCGCCAGCACCGTCCAGCGCTGCCGCTCCCCGGCCCGGTCGGCCACCGTGTAGAGGGCGATCACCGCGTACAGCGGCAGTTGCGGCATCGCCGAGTGGGCGAGCACCGAGAGCAGCGCCGACAGCCCGCCGCTGAGCGCCAGTACGGTGACCGGCGCCCGGCGCCGCCAGGGCAGCGGCAGGGCCGTCCCGAACGCCAGCAGGTAGACCCACCAGTCCCAGGCGGTGTCGTCGTGGTACACCGACCAGACCGAGACCGCCGCCGAGCCCACCGCCAACAGGCCGTCGACCACGTACGGGTCGACCCCGGTCACCCGGGCACGCCACTGCGCCACTCGTTCCGTCACAGCATCTCCCCCGTACCCGGGGAACCCGTCCCCGCCCAGAAGATCATGCCCGACCGGCAGCTCGGTGGGCAGTCCCGGCCCGGCCCCAGGCCCAGGCCCAGCCCCAGACCCGGAGCCCGGCCCGGCCACCGGTTCAGCCACCGACGACCGCCACGCCCCCGGTCCCGGCCCGCGCCGTGATGCTGCGGGCCGCGCCGGCCTGCCGGGGCACCGTCACCTCGACCCCGCCGACGTCGGTCCCGGCGTCCACCGCGTACGGCTCGCCGCCGGGCACCGCGACCCGGATCCCGCCGATCCCGGCCCGGACCTCCACCGAGGTCGGGCTCGCGGCGAAGGAGAGCTCGACCCCGCCGGTGTCCGCGACCACCCGGACCTTCGCCGAGGTCAGACCGCTCGCCTCCACCCCGCCGACACCGGCCGTGGCCTGCACCTCCCCGGCCAGGCCGCGCAGCCGGATCCCGCCGGTCCCGCTGTTCAGCCGCACCGCCGTGCCGGCCGGGACGGTCACCTCGTAGCCGACCCCGCAGTGCGAGCAGTCGTAGTCCAGCCGGAGCGTGCCGTCCACCAGCGAGTGCCTGGTCCGCGGCGGGTCGCCGCGGTAGTCCTGCTTCTCGACCACCCGCAGGGTGTCCCCGGCCCGGACCTCGATGCCGCCGGTCCGCCCGTCCACCACCAGCTCGTCCACCGGCCCGGCCACCCCGTAGGAGACCGTCAGCCGCTCGCGGCCCTCCTCCCACTCCCAGAAGCAGCCGACCGAGCCCAGCGCCACCGCCCCGGTGATCGCCGCCGCCCCCAGCACCCGTCGCACGTCCATGCCCGCGTCCTCCACCCGTCCTCGTTCCGACGGTTACGAGCCTGGCGCTCCCCGCCCCCGCGACGCCTCCCCCGCCGGACCGGTTTCCCGCCCTCCCCCGCGCGACGGAGTCCGGGAACGCCGCAGGGCGGCCACCCCGTTCGGGGTGACCGCCCTGCGATCAGGAACCTTCGACTCAGCCGGTGTACGGGCCGTAGTCGTAGTCGTCCAGCGGGACCGCCTGGCCGGAGCCGGCGCCGAAGGGCGACAGGTCGTAGTCGTCGTAGCCGACGGCCGAGTACATCGCGGCCTTGGCCTCCTCGGTCGGCTCGACCCGGATGTTGCGGTAGCGGGGCAGACCCGTACCGGCCGGGATGAGCTTACCGAGGATGACGTTCTCCTTGAGGCCCAGCAGCGGGTCCGACTTGGCGTGGATCGCCGCGTCGGTGAGGACCCGGGTCGTCTCCTGGAAGGAGGCGGCCGACAGCCAGGACTCGGTGGCCAGCGAGGCCTTGGTGATACCCATCAGCTGCGGACGGCCGGAGGCGGGGTGACCGCCCTCGGAGACCACACGACGGTTCTCGGTCTCGAAGCGGCCGCGCTCGACGAGTTCGCCCGGGAGCAGCTCGGCGTCGCCCGACTCGATGATCGTCACGCGGCGGAGCATCTGCCGGATGATGATCTCGATGTGCTTGTCGTGGATCGACACACCCTGCGAGTTGTAGACCTTCTGGACCTCGGCGACCAGGTGGATCTGGACGGCACGCTGGCCCATGATCCGCAGCACGTCGTGCGGGTTGGTGGCACCCATGGTCAGCTTCTGGCCGACCTCGACCGCCTCGCCCTCGCTGACGAGCAGCTTCACACGCTTCGAGACCGGGTAGGCAATCTCGTCGGTGCCGTCGTCCGGCGTGACGACCAGCTTGCGGGTCTTCTCGGTGTCCTCGATGCGGACCCGGCCCTGGGCCTCCGAGATCGGGGCCACACCCTTGGGGGTACGGGCCTCGAAGAGCTCGACGACACGGGGCAGACCCTGCGTGATGTCGTCACCGGCCACACCACCGGTGTGGAAGGTACGCATGGTCAGCTGGGTACCGGGCTCACCGATGGACTGGGCGGCGATGATGCCGACCGCCTCACCGATGTCGACCAGCTTGCCGGTGGCCAGCGAGCGGCCGTAGCAGAAGGCACAGGTGCCGACGGCCGACTCACAGGTCAGGATCGAGCGGGTCTTGACCTCGCTGATGCCGTGGCGGATCAGCTCGTCGATCAGCACGTCACCGAGGTCGGTGTTGGCGGTGGCAAGGAGCTTGCCGTCCACCGTGATGTCCTCGGCGAGCATGCGGGCGTAGACGCTGGTCTCGACGTCGTCCGTCTTGCGCAGGACGCCGTTCTCGACCGTGCCGATCGCCAGCTTGAGGCCGCGCTCGGTGCCGCAGTCCTCCTCGCGAATGATGACGTCCTGGGAGACGTCGACCAGACGACGGGTGAGGTAGCCGGAGTCGGCGGTACGGAGGGCGGTGTCCGCGAGACCCTTACGGGCACCGTGGGTGGAGATGAAGTACTCCAGCACGGAGAGGCCCTCACGGAACGACGCCTTGATGGGTCGCGCGATGGTCTCGTTCTTCGCGTTGGACACCAGACCACGCATACCGGCGATCTGACGCATCTGCATCATGTTTCCACGAGCACCCGAGTCGACCATCATGAAGATGGGGTTCGTCTTCGGGAAGTTCTCGTTCATGGCCTCGGCGACCTCGTTGGTCGCCCGGGTCCAGATGCCGATGAGCTCCTGCTTGCGCTCGTCGTTGGTGATCAGACCGCGCTCGTACTGCTTCTGGATCTTCTCCGCCTGGGCCTCGTAGCCCTCGAGGATCTGGCCCTTGTTCGGCGGGACCACGACGTCGGAGATCGAGACGGTGACACCCGAACGGGTCGACCAGTGGAAGCCGGCCGCCTTCAGGTTGTCCAGGGTCGCCGCGACGGTGACCTTGGGGTAGCGCTCGGCCAGGTCGTTGACGATCGCGGAGAGCTGCTTCTTGCCCACCTCGTAGTCGACGAACGGGTAGTCCTCGGGCAGCAGCTCGTTGAAGAGCGCGCGGCCCAGGGTCGTCTTCAGGCGGAAGGACTCGCCCTCGAACCAGGACGACTGACCGTCCTCGTCCAGCGGCGGGGTCCAGCCGCGCGGCGGCACGGTGCCGATCGGCAGGCGCAGCTCGATCGGAGCCTGGACGCCCAGCTCGCGGGCGTCGAAGGCCATGATCGCCTCGGCGGTCGACGAGAAGGTGCGGCCGGCGCCCTTCACGTTGTCGCGGTCCGAGGTCAGGAAGAACAGACCGAGCACCATGTCCTGGGTCGGCATGGTGACGGGGCGACCGTCGGCCGGCTTCAGGATGTTGTTCGAGGACAGCATCAGGATGCGGGCCTCGGCCTGCGCCTCCGCGGAGAGCGGCAGGTGGACGGCCATCTGGTCACCGTCGAAGTCCGCGTTGAACGCGGTGCAGACGAGCGGGTGGATCTGGATGGCCTTGCCCTCGACCAGCTGCGGCTCGAAGGCCTGGATGCCGAGGCGGTGCAGGGTGGGCGCACGGTTCAGCAGGACCGGGTGCTCGGCGATGACCTCTTCGAGGACGTCCCACACGACCGGGCGGGCACGCTCGACCATGCGCTTGGCCGACTTGATGTTCTGCGCGTGGTTCAGGTCGACCAGGCGCTTCATCACGAACGGCTTGAAGAGCTCCAGCGCCATGGCCTTCGGCAGACCGCACTGGTGCAGCTTGAGCTGCGGGCCGACGACGATGACCGAACGGGCCGAGTAGTCGACTCGCTTGCCGAGCAGGTTCTGGCGGAAACGACCCTGCTTGCCCTTCAGCATGTCGCTGAGGGACTTCAGCGGGCGGTTGCCCGGGCCGGTGACCGGACGGCCGCGACGGCCGTTGTCGAACAGCGCGTCGACGGCCTCCTGGAGCATGCGCTTCTCGTTGTTCACGATGATCTCGGGCGCGCCGAGGTCGAGAAGCCGCTTCAGGCGGTTGTTGCGGTTGATGACACGGCGGTACAGGTCGTTCAGGTCGGAGGTCGCGAAGCGGCCACCGTCCAGCTGCACCATCGGACGCAGGTCCGGCGGGATGACCGGGACGCAGTCCAGCACCATGCCGTTGGGCTTGTTGGTGGTCTGCAGGAACGCGGAGACGACCTTGAGGCGCTTGAGCGCACGGGTCTTCTTCTGGCCCTTGCCGGTGCGGATGATCTCGCGCAGGCGCTCGGACTCCTCCGCCAGGTCGAAGGTCTCGAGGCGGTCCTTGAGGGCCGCCGCGCCCATCGAGCCGGAGAAGTAGGTGCCGAAGCGGTCGCGCAGCTCGCGGTAGAGCAGCTCGTCGCCCTCGAGGTCCTGGACCTTGAGGTTCTTGAAGCGGGCCCACACCTCGTCGAGGCGGTCGAGCTCGCGCTGCGCGCGGTCGCGCAGCTGCTTCATCTCGCGCTCGGCGCCCTCGCGCACCTTGCGGCGCACATCGGCCTTGGCGCCCTCGGCCTCCAGCTCGGCGAGGTCGGTCTCGGCCTTCTTGGCACGCGTCTCCAGGTCGGAGTCGCGACGGTTCTCGATCTGCTGACGCTCGACCGAGACGTGCGCCTCGAGGGACGGCAGGTCGCGCTGACGGCGCTCGTCGTCCACCCAGGTGATCATGTAGGCGGCGAAGTAGATGACCTTCTCGAGGTCCTTCGGCGCCAGGTCCAGCAGGTAGCCGAGGCGGGACGGCACACCCTTGAAGTACCAGATGTGGGTGACCGGGGCGGCCAGCTCGATGTGGCCCATCCGCTCACGGCGCACCTTGGCGCGGGTCACCTCGACGCCGCAGCGCTCACAGATGATGCCCTTGAAGCGGACGCGCTTGTACTTGCCGCAGTAGCACTCCCAGTCCCGGGTCGGACCGAAGATCTTCTCGCAGAAGAGTCCGTCCTTTTCGGGCTTCAGGGTGCGGTAGTTGATGGTCTCCGGCTTCTTGACCTCGCCGTGCGACCACTGGCGGATGTCGTCGGCGGTGGCCAGGCCGATGCGGAGCTCGTCGAAGAAGTTGACGTCAAGCACTGGTCGTCAAGCCCTCTTTCGTAAGTCGAGAGTCGTTCATGTGGTCTGAGGGGGGCCTGGGGGCGGGCCGGCTGCTCGGTGAGCAGCCGGCCCGGCCTCCGTCAGACCTCTTCGACGCTGCTCGGCTCGCGCCGGGACAGGTCGATGCCGAGCTCCTCGGCGGCGCGGAACACGTCCTCGTCGGAGTCCCGCATCTCGATGGACTGGCCGTCCGAGGACAGCACCTCCACGTTGAGGCAGAGCGACTGCATTTCCTTGATGAGCACCTTGAAGGACTCGGGAATGCCGGGCTCGGGGATGTTCTCGCCCTTGACGATGGCCTCGTAGACCTTCACACGGCCGAGGACGTCGTCGGACTTGATGGTGAGGAGCTCCTGCAGCGCGTAGGCCGCGCCGTACGCCTCGAGGGCCCACACCTCCATCTCACCGAAGCGCTGACCACCGAACTGCGCCTTACCACCGAGCGGCTGCTGGGTGATCATCGAGTACGGGCCGGTCGAACGGGCGTGCAGCTTGTCGTCGACCAGGTGGTGCAGCTTGAGGATGTACATGTAGCCGACCGAGACCGGCATCGGGAACGGCTCGCCGGAGCGGCCGTCGAACAGCCGGGCCTTACCGGTGGAGTTCACCAGGCGCTCACCGTCACGGGTGAGGGTGGTGTGGTCCAGCAGGCCGGTGATCTCGTCCTCGCGGGCGCCGTCGAAGACCGGGGTGGCGAGGTTGGTGCCACCGTCGACCTGGTCGGCGCCGATCGCCTGGAGGCGCTGGGCCCACTCGTCGGCGAGGCCGGAGACGTCCCAGCCCTGCTTGGCGAGCCACCCGAGGTGGATCTCCAGGACCTGTCCCGGGTTCATTCGGGACGGGACACCCAGCGGGTTGAGGATGATGTCGACCGGGGTGCCGTCCTCCAGGAACGGCATGTCCTCGACCGGCAGGATCTTCGAGATGACGCCCTTGTTGCCGTGACGGCCGGCGAGCTTGTCACCGTTGGTGATCTTGCGCTTCTGGGCCACGTAGACGCGGACCAGCTGGTTGACGCCCGGGGGCAGCTCGTCGCCCTCTTCGCGGTCGAAGACGCGGACGCCGATGACCTTGCCGGACTCACCGTGCGGCACCTTCAGCGAGGTGTCGCGGACCTCACGGGCCTTCTCGCCGAAGATCGCGCGGAGCAGGCGCTCCTCCGGGGTCAGCTCGGTCTCGCCCTTGGGCGTGACCTTGCCGACCAGGATGTCGCCGGTGACGACGTCGGCGCCGATGCGGATGATGCCGCGCTCGTCGAGGTCGGCGAGGACCTCCTCGGAGACGTTCGGGATGTCCCGGGTGATCTCCTCCGGGCCCAGCTTGGTGTCACGGGCGTCGACCTCGTGCTCCTCGATGTGGATCGAGGAGAGGACGTCGTCCTGCACGAGGCGCTGCGACAGGATGATCGCGTCCTCGTAGTTGTGACCCTCCCAGGACATGAACGCCACCAGCAGGTTCTTGCCGAGGGCCATCTCGCCCTCGTCGGTGCAAGGACCGTCGGCGAGCACCTGGCCGGACTCGACCCGGGCGCCCTCGTCCACGAGCACCTTCTGGTTGAAGGCGGTGCCCTGGTTGGAGCGGGTGAACTTGGCGGCGCGGTACGTGGTGTACGTGCCGTCGTCGTTCGCCACGGTGACGTAGTCGGCCGAGACCTCCTGGACGACACCGGCCTTCTCGGCGGTGATGACGTCCGCGGCGTCGACGGCGCAGCGGTACTCCATGCCGGTGCCGACCAGCGGAGCCTCGCTCTTCAGCAGCGGCACCGCCTGACGCATCATGTTCGAGCCCATGAGCGCGCGGTTGGCGTCGTCGTGCTCGAGGAACGGGATCATGGCGGTCGCGACCGACACCATCTGGCGCGGCGAGACGTCCATGTAGTCGATCTCGGTGCCGGGGATGTAGTCGATCTCGCCGCCGCGGCGGCGGACCAGGACACGCGGCTCCGCGAAGGTCAGCTCCGCCGTCAGCGGGGCGTTGGCCTGCGCGATGACGAAGCGGTCCTCCTCGTCGGCGGTCAGGTAGTCGACCTGCTCGGTGACGACACCCTCGATGACCTTGCGGTACGGGGTCTCGATGAAGCCGAACGCGTTGACCCGGCCGTAGGAGGCGAGCGAGCCGATCAGACCGATGTTCGGGCCTTCGGGGGTCTCGATCGGACACATGCGGCCGTAGTGCGAGGGGTGCACGTCACGGACCTCGAAGCCGGCCCGCTCACGGGACAGACCACCGGGGCCGAGGGCGGACAGACGGCGCTTGTGGGTCAGGCCCGACAGCGGGTTCGTCTGGTCCATGAACTGCGACAGCTGGCTGGTGCCGAAGAACTCCTTGATGGAGGCGACGACCGGCCGGATGTTGATCAGGGTCTGCGGCGTGATCGCCTCGACGTCCTGGGTGGTCATGCGCTCGCGCACGACGCGCTCCATACGGGCGAGACCCGTACGGACCTGGTTCTGGATGAGCTCGCCCACGTTGCGCAGGCGGCGGTTGCCGAAGTGGTCGATGTCGTCGACCTCGACCACGATGTCGCGGCCGGTCTCGTCACGCCAGTCGACCTCGCCGGCGTGCAGCTTGACCAGGTACTTGATCGCGTTGATGATGTCGGGCTCGGTGAGCACACCGGAGTCCAGCGACTCGGCGTTGCCGAGCTTGCGGTTCACCTTGTAGCGGCCGACCTTGGCGAGGTCGTAGCGCTTCGGGTTGAAGTACAGGTTCTCCAGCAGCGTCTGCGCGGCCTCGCGCGTCGGCGGCTCCCCGGGACGCAGCTTGCGGTAGATGTCGAGCAGCGCGTCGTCCTGGCCCTGGGTGTGGTCCTTCTCCAGGGTGGCGCGCATCGACTCGTACTCGCCGAACTCCTCGAGAATCATCTCGTTGGTCCAGCCGAGGGCCTTGAGCAGCACGGTGACCGACTGCTTGCGCTTGCGGTCGATGCGAACGCCGACCATGTCGCGCTTGTCGATCTCCATCTCCAGCCAGGCACCGCGCGAGGGGATGACCTTGCAGGAGTAGATGTCCTTGTCGGACACCTTGTCCAGGGTGGAGTCGAAGTACACGCCCGGCGAGCGGACGAGCTGCGACACGACGACACGCTCGGTGCCGTTGATCACGAACGTGCCCTTGTGGGTCATGAGCGGGAAATCGCCCATGAAGACCGTCTGAGACTTGATCTCACCGGTCTCGTTGTTGGTGAACTCGGCCGTGACGAAGAGCGGGGCCGCGTACGTGAAGTCGCGGTCCTTGCACTCGTCAATGGAGTTCTTCGGCGGCTCGAAACGGTGGTCGCGGAAGGTCAGCGACATCGACCCGCTGAAGTCCTCGATCGGCGAGATCTCCTCGAAGATCTCCTCCAGACCGGACTTCGTGGGGACGTCCTGACCGTTGTCCAGCGCCCGCTCGACCCGGGTCTTCCAGGCCGCGTTACCGAGCAGCCAGTCAAAGCTCTCGGTCTGCAGGGCCAGGAGGTTAGGGACCTCGAGGGGCTCCTTGATCTTCGCGAACGAGACGCGGAGCGGGGCGGTGGATGCGGCGGAATTGTTCGAGGCGTTGCGCGGCGCGGCCAAGAGGGGGGTCCTTCCGAGGGCTCGGAGCTCACTACGCGCGTACCGGCCGGGCCTTCAGTGGCTCGGTCCCACCTCCACTCCACTGGCCTCCGCCGAGGTCGAAACCTCAGGTCAGAGCCGTTTTGCAGAGGCGGTGCCAGACCCCTTCAGGGCAACGCAAACTCCGGGCGACGAGTCACGGAGCAGCTAACAGGCAGCGCAAAGGGACAGTGTAGCCAAAGGCGACACTGCTGTCCAGCTCTGATTCGGAGACCGAATCGGAGACTCCTCCCGGTAGCCGGCGGGCGCGAACGCCCTCCGGGTACTGCAGCGGCCCGGACTCGTCCGGGCCCACGACTCACGTGGAGTCACTTCCCTCCGGAGCCGCCGGTTATGCATCCGGCGGTCGACCAACCGGGGCGGACTCGCGCCTCGAGAATCGCGCGCGCCCGCCGGGTTCGTCAAGGGCCCGCCTCCGGTGCGGGCCTCGTCCCGTTCATCGCTCCGGGCCACCCCGGCGTTACAGAAGCCGTGGTCGGGGCCGTAGCCGATGACAGCGATCACCATACCCGTCCGCACCGACAGTGCCGAGTGCCCGATCGGCCACACCGGTGCGTTCGGCCGCGGACCCGCCGGGGACCCGCCGCGGACCGGCCGGGGAGGGCCCGGGGAACGGCCCTCCCGGGGCCCGGCGGCCACCGGGGCGGAGGTCGGACAGCGGCCCGGAACCGGCCGGGCCCACCGGCGTGGCGCCGGCCGGTGCGGGGCCGGAAACGCAAAAAGCCGGGCCGACCACCCGCAAGGGTGGTCGGCCCGGCCCACTGCCCCCTCAGAGGGGGCGGCGAGTCACTTGACGGTGACCTTGGCGCCGGCGCCCTCGAGAGCGGCCTTGGCCTTCTCGGCAACGTCCTTGGCAACCTTCTCCAGGACCTTGGCACCAGCGGTGTCAACGAGGTCCTTGGCCTCCTTCAGGCCGAGGGAGGTCAGGGTGCGCACCTCCTTGATGACCTGGATCTTCTTGTCGCCGGCACCCTCGAGGATGACGTCGAACTCGTCCTGCTCCTCGACGGCCTCGGCAGCGACGCCCGGGCCGGCGATGCCGGCAACGGCGACCGGCGCGGCGGCGGTGACGTCGAACTTCTCCTCGAAGGCCTTCACGAAGGCGGCCAGCTCGATGAGGGTCAGGTCCTCGAACTGCGCGAGCAGCTCGTCCTGGGTCAGCTTCGCCATGATTGGCGTCCTTCCACTAAATCGGCAGGTGGTGCCGGATGTACGGGTTGGCGGGCGTACGGGCCCGCAGCGAGGCAGAGCCTCGGCCGATCACTCGGCCGCGGTCTCCTCGGCGGCGGGAGCCGGCGTACCGGCACCGCCCTGCTCGACCTTTTCCCGAAGGGCCTCGACCGTGCGGACGAGCTTCGAGGGCAGGGCCTGGAAGAGCGCGGCAGCCTGCGACTGCTTGCCCTTCATGGCACCCGCCAGCTTGGCGAGCAGCACCTCGCGGGACTCGAGGTCCGCGAGCTTCTTGATCTCGTCGGCGGACAGCGCCTTGCCGTCAAGGACACCGCCCTTGATGACGAGAGCAGGGTTCTCCTTGGCGAAGTCACGCAGAGCCTTCGCCGACTCCACCGGGTCACCGGTGACGAAGGCGACAGCCGTCGGACCGGCGAACAGGTCGTCCAGCTCCGTGATCCCGACCTCGTTGGCCGCGATCTTGGTCAGCGTGTTCTTCACCACGGCGTACTGGGCGTTCTCGCCCAGCGAGCGACGCAGGGTCTTGACCTGCTTCACCGTCAGACCGCGGTACTCGGTCAGCACCGCAGCGTTCGAGCCACGGAAAAGCTCCGTGATCTCGGCGACGGCAGCAGCCTTGTCGGGCCTAGCCATAGGCTTACGCCTCCTTCCGTGATGTCGAAATCAGGCCGACCGCGAGAGTCGACCATTCGCGCCTCGGACCACCGGACGGAGGAGAACCTCTGCGGAAAAGCAGATGAGCCCCGGTGCGCAGGCGCACGGGGCTCGTGGTGAACTCGACGGGTCCGCGTGCGAGGCACGCGACCCGGAGGTCAAAGCTCCAAACAATCCTGCGCGGGCTGCCCGCGCACGAGGCGCGGATCCTTCGGTCACGCACTCCCTGACGGGGGCAGCGCGACAACCAGCGGTCTTTGGCTTCCGCCACAGTAGCCGGACGCCGCCGTCCGGGGCAAATCGCCCCTGGCCGCGGCGGCCGGACGGGCTCAGCGGGCCGTCGGCGGAGTGCTGCGGGTGCCGGTGTCCACGGTGTCCGACTCGGCCGGGGCCTGCGCCGAGAGCGGGCCGCCGGGCTCGGTGTAGAGCACCGAGTCGTCCAGCCGGCCGCTGTCGCCCGCCCCGGTCCGCTGCAGCCGGACCAGCTGGTCCTTGTCGTTCAGCCAGAGGTCCAGGGTGAGCGAGGCCGAGCCGCCGGGCGCCAGCGCGGTCCGCAGGCCCTCCCGGCGGGCCGGGCTCAGCTGGGTCTGCGCCGCCGCGTAGCGGGCCGCGTCAGTGCTCACCCGGTAGTGCTCCACCGTGGAGTCCTCGAACTTCTCCTCGCCGACGTACTGGGCGGTGGTCCCGTCGGCGGTGGCGGCGGCCAGCGCCACCACCGGGTTGAGCAGGTCGATCAGCCCCGCGTACGGGATCTCCCGGTGCCCGTCCGGGCCCGGCGCCCCGGCGAACCGCTCCCAGTGCCGCCCGCCCAGCCGGGCCGCGGTGGCCGCGTCGCCGCCCTCGTAGGCGACGGTGTCCACGACGATCAGCTGCTCGGCCGCCGCCGGGGTGGAACGTTTGACCTGGAGCGCGGTCTTCGGCTGCCAGAACAGCGGGCCGGAGCCGGCGTCCGAGCCCAGCCGGTAGCTCACCTTGGCCCGGCGCGCGGTCTGCATGGCCAGCTGGGCCGAGAGCAGCACGCCGTGCGGCGAGCGGTCGGTCGGCTTGGCCGGCCAGGTCGGGGAGGCGCTGCTGGGCGTCGGCGTCGGGGCGCCGGACGCGCTCGGGGAGCCGGCCGGGGCCGGGCCGTCCGCCCCGCCGCAGCCGCTCAGGCCGCCCGCCAGCACCGCGGCGGCGACCACCGCCGCCAGCCGCTGCCGCACCGCCATCCAGGCCTCCCCGTCGGATCCGTCCTCGGCGGACGGCCACCCAGGCCGGCCCGTCCGCTCCCGCCCACCTTGCCACCCGGTCCCGCGCGGCTCCGTGGCACCCCCCGCCACTCGGCCGCACCTCCCGTCCCGCGCCGGGGCCGGTTCAGCCCGCGGGGGTCGGCGGCGCGGCGGCAGCCCCGGCGGGCGCGTCGGTCGCGGCGCCCTCGGCCGGCTCGGCGCCCTCGGTGATGTCCGTGGTGGTCACCACGGCGCCGGACGCGCCCTTGACCGTGGACCGCACCCGCAGCAGCCGGTCCCCCGGCGCCACCCAGAAGTCGTACTCGACGGCGGCGACCCCGCGCCGCTCGTAGTAGTCGAGCATCTCGTTCAGCCGGGCCGGGCTCAGCCCCTCCTCGGCGCCGAAGTAGTCGGCGACCGGCGCGGCGCCCCGGTAGTGCGCGACCGTCCCGCCGTTCAGCTCCTCGCCGCCCAGCGGGGTGAGCTTGCCGGCCAGCGCCATCAGGCGCGCCGACCCGCCCGGATTGGCGAGCAGACCGGTGATCCAGCCCCCGGACCAGCCGCCCTGTCCGCCGGGGACGGCGCGCGGGTCCAGCGACTCCGCCCGGTCCCGGTCCGCGGTCCGGGGCGCCGCACCGGTGTAGCCGAGGTCCAGGGCGCCGTCCCGGCCCCGCAGCCGCCCGGTGCCCAGCTCGTCGGTGACGGTCAGCTCGGCCGAGTCGTGGGCGCCCCAGGACACCGTTCCGCTCGCGCTCCGCCGCCCCGACGGGCCCTCCTCGACCGCCTGGATCCGCGCCCCGCCGGCGTCGTCCAGCCGCTGCGAGGCGGACAGCAGCACCTGCCGGGGCGGACGGACAGTGGGCCGGTCGCTGATCGGGGTGCGGTCGCCGGAGACGGCCAGCACACTGCACGCGGTGAGGCCTGCGGCGAGCAGCAGCAGGGCCGCCCCCTTGGCGGCGGGGCGAAGGGCGGGCACGGCACACTCCGGCGGTCGGACGGCGGCGGGCTCCCTCGGCCGGGAACGCGCGGGCGGACCGGCCGAGCGTACGACGGACCGCGCGCCCGTTCCCCCGGCAGGGGGTATCGATCGGGAAACGACGGCGGGCCCGCACCCCCGGTGAAGGGGGTACGGGCCCGCCGTACGAAGGTCGGCTGCGATCAGACCGCGGCCGGGTCCTCCTCGACGAGGAGGTTGCGGGTGCGGTTCGGGTCCACCAGGATGCCGGGGCCGATGGTGGTCGAGAACGCGGTCTTCTTGATGTAGCGGCCCTTGGCGGCGGACGGCTTGGCGCGGAGCACCTCGTCCAGCGCGGCGGCGTAGTTCTCGACCAGCTGCTCGTCGGAGAAGGAGGTCTTCCCGATGATGAAGTGCAGGTTCGAGTGCTTGTCGAC
Source organism: Kitasatospora sp. MBT66 (assembly GCF_000710405.2). NCBI lineage: Bacteria > Bacillati > Actinomycetota > Actinomycetes > Kitasatosporales > Streptomycetaceae > Kitasatospora > Kitasatospora sp. MBT66. Next base: position 158,822 of record NZ_JAIY01000008.1, read on the forward strand.
GCGGAACTCGATCTTGCCGCCCTTGATGTCGTTGACAGCCTTGGCGACATCCGGGGTGACGGTGCCGGTCTTCGGGTTCGGCATCAGACCACGGGGACCGAGCACGCGGCCGAGGCGGCCGACCTTGCCCATGAGGTCCGGGGTGGCGACGACGGCGTCGAAGTCCAGCTTGCCCTTCGCGACCTCGTCGATGAGCTCGTCGGCACCGACGATGTCGGCGCCCGCAGCACGCGCGGCCTCGGCACGCTCGCCGGTCGCGAAGACCAGGACCCGAGCGGTCTTACCGGTGCCGTGCGGGAGGATCACGGTGCTGCGGACCATCTGGTCGGCCTTGCGCGGGTCGACGCCCAGACGCATGGCGACCTCGACGGTGCCGTCGAACTTGCTGGTGCTGGTCGCCTTGGCGAGGCGGACGGCCTCGAGGGGGGCGTAAAGGCGCTCGCGGTCGACCTGGGCGTCCGCGGCCTTCAGGGCCTTGCTGCGCTTCATAGCTGCTCCTGAATGGTGAATGGAGTTGTGGTGTCACGGGCCTGCGCGGGCCCTACCACGGGGACGAGAAGGGTGATCAGCCCTCGACCGTGATGCCCATCGACCGGGCGGTGCCGGCGATGATCTTGGACGCGGCGTCCAGGTCGTTGGCGTTCAGGTCGGGCATCTTGGTCGTGGCGATCTCACGGACCTGGGCGGCGGTGAGCTTCGCGACCTTGGTCTTGTGCGGCTCGCTCGAGCCCTTCTCGACACCGGCGGCCTTCAGGATGAGGCGCGCGGCCGGCGGCGTCTTCGTGATGAAGGTGAAGGAACGGTCCTCGTAGACCGTGATCTCCACCGGCACGATCATGCCGCGCTGCGACTCGGTCGCAGCGTTGTAGGCCTTGCAGAACTCCATGATGTTGACGCCGTGCTGACCCAGCGCGGGGCCGACCGGCGGAGCCGGGTTCGCCGCACCGGCGTTGATCTGGAGCTTGATAAGCCCCGTGACCTTCTTCTTCTTGGGAGGCATGTCTCTCCGGGTCCTTCCGAGAGGTGATTGCTGGTGTGTGCGCGGACACGGGGCGACACCCGGTCGCCAGCACACACATCGGACCAGGCTAACGCCTCGGCGTCGCTGGACCAAAACGGATTCGGGGCGGGCCCGCAGGCCCGCCCCGAATCCGAAGACCAATGGGACTAGTTCTTCTGGATCTGGTCGAAGGAGAGCTCGACCGGGGTCTCCCGGCCGAAGATCTCGACCAGGCCCTTGACCTTCTTCGAGTCGGGGTTGATCTCGTTGATGGTCGCCTGCAGGGTCGCGAACGGGCCGTCGGTGACGGTGACCGAGTCGCCGACCTCGAAGTCGAGGACCTGGATCTCGCTGGGCTTGATCGGCGAGGGCTTGCCGGCCTCCTTGGCCGCCTGGCGCTCGACGTCGGGGGCGAGCATCTTGACGACCTCGTCCAGGGTCAGCGGGTACGGGTCGTAGGCGTTGCCGACGAAGCCGGTGACACCGGGGGTGTTGCGCACGACGCCCCAGGACTCCGGGGTGAGGTCCATGCGCACCAGGACGTAGCCGGGGAGCTTGTTCTGGCGGATGGTCTTGCGGTCGCCGTTCTTGATCTGGACGACCTCCTCCTGCGGCACCTCGGCCTGGAAGATGTACTCCTCGACGTTGAGGGAGACCGCGCGCTGCTCCAGGTTCTGCTTCACCCGGTTCTCGTAGCCGGCGTAGGTGTGGATCACGTACCACTCGCCCGGCATGAACCGGAGGTCCTCGCGGAACTTGGCGACCGGGTCGACCTCGACGGCCTCCTCCTCGGCGGCCTCCTCGGTCTCCTCGGCGGCGTCCTCGTCCTCGGCGTCCTCGTCGGCGGCGTCCTCGACGAGCTCCTCCTCGGTCTCCACGTGCAGCGCGACGTCCTCGGCCGGCTCGCCGGCCTCGGCCTCGTCGAACGCCTCGACCTCGTCCTCGTCGGCGTCGACCGCGTCCACGATCTGCTGCTCGTCGGACTCGACGGCGTCAGCCAGCTCGGCCGCGTCCTCGGCGGCGACATCCGCCTCGAGGACGGTCTCGTCGGCGTCGTACAGGGGGGACTCAGACACGGTGGCTGCTTCTTTCCTGGAGATGGTGAAGGTGGCGCGCTCCGCGACGGTCCGGCTCCGCTCCGCTCACGCGGTCGCCGGAAGTTCGCCTCGAAGACTTCAACAGTACCGAGTCAACGGTAGCGGCCCCGTACCTCCGACGCAGACAGCTCGACCCGGGCCGAGGACCGGCCCGGGTCGGGAGGTTGTACGCACAGGTGGAACGGCTTGGTCAGCCGAAGATCCAGAGGGCGGCCTTGGAGAAGCCGTAGTCGAGGCCGGACACGAAGGCCATCACGACCACGACGAACACGACCACGACCGTGGTGTAGCTCACCAGCTGGTTGCGGGTCGGCCAGACGACCTTGCGCAGCTCGGCGATGATCTGCCGGTAGAAGAGGGCGAGACGGGCGAAGACGCCCTTCTTGGCCCGCTTGCCGGACTTCTTCTCGCCAGAGCGCTTGCGGCGCGAATCACCCTCCGCAGGGGTGGTCTCGGCAGCGCCGTCGGCCCCCTCGGGGTTGCCGCTCTCAGGCGTTGCGGTGGAGCCCGTGGTCTCCGTCACTCGTCCTCACCTGAATCCGGGTCCTGCCGAGCGTCGACTGCGTACCCGAAGAGGCACGAGCGGCCGGCTAGCGGTGCTGATCGGCGCCCTCTCCGCATCAAGCCCGCTCGCTCTGTGGAGCGAACGGGCTGATGACGAATCGAGCAGCAGGGCAAGAGGGACTTGAACCCCCAACCGCCGGTTTTGGAGACCGGTGCTCTACCAATTGAGCTATTGCCCTACGGAACCTCGCGGCCCCAGTAGTGACGACCAACCTACCGTATCTTCCGCCGATCCCCGCACAGTTTCTGTGCGGCGGTGGAGGCTCCGGTTCGTTCGGTGGCCGTCGATCAGTGAGTGTACGGGGTCGAAGGGCGTTTGGTCGAACCTCTTCTTTTCGGGCCGTCACCAGGGCCGACCCGGCCGCCATGCGGACGCTCCCGTACATATCGTGAAACCGCCATGCCCGGGCGGTGTGCGGTCTGCGACGATGCAGGCATGAGCGCTTCCACCCCGCAGCCCGACCGTTCCGTCCGCCCCGCCGACCGCCGCGTCTCCGCCCGGATCGGCGCGATCGCGGAGTCCGCCACCCTCGCCGTGGACGCCAAGGCCAAGGCCCTCAAGGCGGCCGGCCGGCCCGTCATCGGCTTCGGCGCCGGCGAGCCGGACTTCCCCACCCCGGACTACATCGTCGAGGCGGCCGTCGAGGCCTGCCGCGACCCGAGGAACCACCGCTACACCCCGGCCGGCGGCCTGCCGGAGCTCAAGGAGGCGATCGCGGCCAAGACGCTGCGCGACTCCGGCTACGCGGTGGACCCCTCCCAGGTGCTGGTGACCAACGGCGGCAAGCAGGCGATCTACGAGGCGTTCGCGGCGATCCTCGACCCGGGCGACGAGGTCATCGTCCCGGCGCCGTACTGGACCACCTACCCGGAGTCGATCCAGCTCGCCGGCGGTGTGCCGGTGGAGGTCGTGACCGACGAGACCACCGGCTACAAGGTCTCGGTCGAGCAGCTGGAGGCCGCCCGCACCGAGAACACCAAGGTGGTGCTCTTCGTCTCGCCGTCCAACCCGACCGGCGCGGTGTACACCCGGGCCGAGGCCGAGGAGATCGGCCGCTGGGCCCTGGAGCACGGGCTGTGGGTGCTCACCGACGAGATCTACGAGCACCTCGTCTACGGCGACGCGGAGTTCGTCTCGCTGCCGGCCCTGCTGCCGGAGCTCGCGGACAGGACGATCGTGGTCAACGGTGTCGCCAAGACCTATGCGATGACCGGCTGGCGGGTGGGCTGGGTGATCGGCCCCAAGGACGTGGTCAAGGCCGCGACCAACCTGCAGTCGCACGCCACCTCGAACGTCTCCAACGTGGCCCAGCGCGCCGCCCTGGCCGCCGTCGCCGGCGACCTCTCCGCCGTCCACGAGATGCGCACCGCCTTCGACCGGCGCCGGCGCACCATCGTCCGGATGCTCAACGAGATCGACGGCGTGCTCTGCCCCGAGCCCGAGGGCGCCTTCTACGTGTACCCGTCCGTCAAGGCCCTGCTGGGCAAGGAGATCCGCGGGCAGCGTCCGCAGACCTCCGCCGAGCTGGCCTCGCTGATCCTGGACGAGGTCGAGGTCGCGGTCGTTCCCGGCGAGGCCTTCGGCACCCCCGGCTACCTGCGGCTCTCCTACGCCCTGGGCGACGCCGACCTCGCCGAGGGTGTCGGCCGGATCCAGAAGCTGCTGGCCGAGGCCCGCTGAACCCTCCCCGCCCGGGGCCCGCTCGCGGTGGCCTCGACGCGTGACGTCAACACCGATTGACCGGACCGCCCTCTTTTCACCCCTTCGGGGGCCGGAAAGAGGGCGGTTCCCGTAGGGGGCCCCGATACGGCAGGATTCGTGAATGGAACGCCTGCTGAACCCGCGAGACGTCAGGGACCTTCCGAAGGCCCACCTGCACCTGCACTTCACCGGCTCGATGCGCCCGGCCACCCTGCTGGAACTGGCCGAGAAGCACCGGGTCCGGCTGCCGGAGGCGCTCAGCTCCGGCGAGACGCCCCGGCTGCGGGCCACCGACGAACGCGGCTGGTTCCGGTTCCAGCGCCTCTACGACACCGCCCGCTCGGTCCTGCGCGACGAGGAGGACATCCGCCGGCTGGTGCTGGAGACCGCCGAGGACGAGCGGCGGGACGGCTCCCGCTGGCTGGAGATCCAGGTCGACCCGACCTCCTACGCGCCCCGGCTGGGCGGGCTGATCCCGGCCCTGGAACTGATCCTGGACGCGGTGGAGCAGGCCGCCGCCACCACCGGGGTCGGCATCCGGGTCCTGGTCGCGGCCAACCGGATGAAGTCCCCGATGGACGCCAGGACCCTGGCCCGGCTCGCCGTCCGCTACACCGACCGGGGCGTGGTCGGCTTCGGCCTGTCCAACGACGAGCGCCGCGGCCTGGCCCGCGACTTCGACCGGGCCTTCGACATCGCCCGCCGGGGCGGACTGCTGGCCGCCCCGCACGGCGGCGAGCTGGCCGGCCCGGAGTCCGTCCGGGACTGCCTGGACGACCTCGGCGCCGGCCGGATCGGCCACGGTGTGCGGGCCGCCGAGGACGAGCGGCTGATGCAGCGGCTGGCCGACCGCCAGGTGACCTGCGAGGTCTGCCCGTCCTCGAACGTCTCGCTGGGCGTCTACGAGCGCCCGGAGGACGTCCCGCTGCGCCGGCTGTTCGACGCCGGGGTGCCGCTGGCGCTCGGCGCCGACGACCCGCTGCTGTTCGGCGCCAGGCTCGCCGACCAGTACGAGCTGGCCCGCGACGTACTGGGCTTCTCCGACGCCGAGCTGGCCGAGCTGGCCCGGCAGTCGGTGCGCGGCTCGGTAGCCCCGGACAGCGTGCGGAAGGAACTGCTGGCGGACATCGACACCTGGCTGACGGCCTGAGGGCCGGACAGCGGGCCCGCGCGGCTCAGAGGCTGACGCCGACCATCACCGGCTCGTTCACCAGCTCCACGCCGAAGGCCGCCCGCACGCCGTCCCGGATCTCCCGGGCCAGCGCGAGGAGGTCCTCGGTGGTGGCCGCGCCGCGGTTGGTGAGCGCCAGGGTGTGCTTGGTGGAGAGGGTCGCCGGACCGCTCCCGTAGCCCTTGCCGAAGCCGGCCCGGTCGATCAGCCAGGCGGCCGAGGTCTTGGTGTGCCCGTCCGGCGCCGGGTAGGCGGGGGCGGTCAGCTCGCGCTCGGCGGCCAGCGCCAGGAAGGCCGCGTACTGCTCGGGGCCCAGCACCGGGTTGGTGAAGAAGGAGCCCGCCGACCAGGTGTCGTGGTCCGCCGGGTCCAGCACCATGCCCTTGCCGGCCCGCAGCCCGAGCACGGCCGCGTACGCCGCCCGCAGGTCGACCCGCTCGTCCTGGGCCACCCCGAAGTGCTTGGCGACCTCGGCGTAGCGGACCGGGGTGGAGAGCCCGGCGGCGTCCTCCAGTCCGAAGCGGACCCGCAGCACCACATAGCGCTCGGGGTCCGCCTTGAAGCGGCTGTGCCGGTAGGAGAACGCGCACTCGGCGTTGGGGAGGGTGACCACCTCGTCGGCCCGGCGGTCGTAGGCGACCACCTCGGTGATCGTCTGCGCGACCTCCTGGCCGTAGGCGCCGACGTTCTGCACCGGGGTCGCGCCGGCCGAGCCGGGGATGCCGGCCAGGAACTCGATCCCCGCCAGTCCGGCCCCGACCGCGCGGTCCACCGCGTCGGCCCAGACCTCGCCGGCCGCCAGCTCCAGGACGGTGCCGTCCAGGGCGAAACCGGTGGTGGCGATCCGCAGCACCGTGCCCGGGAAGCCGGCGTCGCCGATCACCAGGTTGGAGCCGCCGCCGAGCACCAGCAGCGGCTGCCCCGCCGCGTCCGCGGCGCGGACGGCGGCGACCACCTCGTCGTCGGTGTGCGCGGTCACCAGGCGGCGGGCCGGGCCGCCGAGCCGCAGGGTGGTCAGCGGGGCGAGGAGGGCGTCGAGTTCTTCCAGCACGCCCCCAGGGTACGGGGAGCCCGCCCCCGCCCGGCCCGGGGCGGGGCCGGGCCGGAGCGGGCGGGGTGCCCCGAGCCGCGCGGCGGGGCGAAGGGGCGCGGGCTCAGCCGAGCCGGACGACCGCCTTGGCCATGCCGAGCACCTTCTGACCCTGGTAGGTCGCCAGCAGGTCGACCTGGACCCTGCGGTCGTCGAGCAGCTTGGCCACCTTGCCGGTGACCTCGACCACCGAGCCGGTGCCGTCGTTGGGCACCGGCACCGGACGGACGAACCGCACGCCGTACTCGACCACCGCGGCCGGGTCGCCGACCCAGTCGGTCACCACCCGGACCGCCTCGGCCATGGTGAACATGCCGTGCGCGATGACGTCGGGCAGGCCGACCTCCAGCGCGAACTTCTCGTTCCAGTGGATCGGGTTGAAGTCGCCGGAGGCGCCCGCGTACTGCACCAGCGCGGCCCTGGTCACCGGGAAGGACTGCGCCGGCAGCTCGGTGCCGACCTCGACCTCGTCGTATCCGATCGCCATCGGGCTCACTCCCCCGCCTTCTCGTCGGCGGCCCTGGCCACCAGGGTCATGACCGACGTCACCACGTGCTCGCCGGACTCGTCCGCGACCTCGCCGCGCACGGTGAGCACGTCGTTGCCGGCCAGCGACTTGATGTTGTCGACGGTGACCGAGACGGTCAGCCGGTCACCGGCCCGCACCGGGCGGGTGTAGCTGAACTTCTGGTCGCCGTGCACGACCCGGCTGTAGTCGAGACCCAGCTCCGGGTCCTGGACCACCTGGCCGGAGGCCCGCATGGTGAGCACGATCGGGAAGGTCGGCGGCGCGATCACGTCCGGGTGGCCGAGTGCCTTGGCGGCCTCCGGGTCGACGTACACCGGATTGGCGTCACCCACGGCGACGGCGAACTCGCGGATCTTCTCCCGGCCGACCTCGTAGGGCTCGGTGGGCGGATAGGTCCGCCCGATGAAGGAAGGGTCGAGTGCCATCGGCAGCTCCTAGGAAACGCGGCGGACAGTCGGTTCGAACACAAAAGACTCCGGGCCGCACCCCCAAATGAGGGATGCGGCCCGGAGTCGTAGACCTGGTCACACAGGCCCGTTGCCCTGCAAGCAGGGTCAGCGGGTCTCGCGGTGCGCGGTGTGCGAGTTGCAGCGGGGGCAGTGCTTCTTCATCTCAAGACGGTCCGGGTCGTTACGCCGGTTCTTCTTGGTGATGTAGTTCCGCTCCTTGCACTCCACGCAGGCCAGCGTGATCTTCGGGCGGACATCGGTGGCAGCCACGGGAGTGCCTTCCTTGGACAATGAATAAGAACACAGACAAGAGTAGCCGACCGGGAGTGTGATCCCCCGACCGACTACGCGGGGTAGCGGTGACCGGACTTGAACCGGTGACACAGCGATTATGAGCCGCTTGCTCTACCAACTGAGCTACACCGCCACAGTGATCCGGAGCACAGCCGAAGCCGACTCCTTCTCACCAGAGCCCCCATGCGGAATCGAACCGCAGACCTTCTCCTTACCATGGAGACGCTCTACCGACTGAGCTATAGGGGCGAACGAGGAAGAGATTACACGTTCCGCGCCCAGAGGTGAAATCCGTATCCCGCGGCGAAGTCCGCAGGTCGGCGAGGCGTACGGGCGAGCGATCGAAGGTCCGGCGTTCGACCGGCCCCCCGGAGTCGCGCCCCGAGCCGATACGACTATTGCCCGCCTCCCGACGCCCCGGGTCCGCCCGCCGTAGGCTCGTCGCTCATTGACCCGAGCAGGAACCGGACGCCAGAAGGAGCCGGGCGATGGACAGCGCAGCCGCCGACGGACCGCACCCCGGACCCGGACCGGCCGCCAACCCGCTCGGGCACGGGCCCGTCCTGCTGCTCACCGGGGCCAGGCTGGCGGACGGCCGGGTGGTGGACGTACGGATCAGCGGCGACCGGATCCAGGCCGTCGGCACCGCCGGCGGACTGGGCCCGCTGCCCGCCGTGCCCGGCGGCCCCACCGTCACCACCGGGGCCAGGATCGACCTGCGCGGCTATCTGCTGCTGCCGGCCCCGGCCGAGGCGCACGCGCACTACGACGTCGCCTTCTCCGCCGCCCTGCCCACCCCGCCGCCGGAGACCCCCGCCGAGCTCACCCGGCGGGTCACCGAGGCCGCCCTGACCTCGCTCGGCTACGGCGCGACCGCCCAGCGCACCCACGTCCGGATCGGCGACGTGCACGGGCTGCGCCGGCTGGAGGCGGTCCTCACCTCCCAGCAGGCGCTGCGCGGCCTCGCCGACCTCCAGGCCGTCGCGATGCCCCGGCTGCTCACCGGCCGGGCCGGGGCGGACGGCCGGGCCCAGCTGCGGGAGGCGCTCAAGCTGGGCGCCACCGCCGCCGGCGGCTGCCCCGAACTGGACCCGGACCCGGCCGGCTACGTCCAACTGCTGCTGGAGGCCGCCCGGGAGGCGGACTGCCCGGTGGACCTGCACACCACGGCCGCCGATCCGGTGCAGCTGGCCCGGCTGGCCGGGGCGCTCGCCCCGCTGCGGCCCCGGGTGGTGGTCGGTCCCTGCGGGGCGCTCGCGCCGGGCGCCGCGACGGTGCTGGCCAACAGCGGGGTCCGGGTGGTCTGCCTGCCGCAGAACGGCGGCTGTTCGGGGCTGGAGGGCCTGGCGAGCGGGCTGCGACCCGGGCAGCTGCGGGACCTGCTGAAGGCCCGGGTGCCGCTGGCGGCCGGCAGCGGCTCGCTGCGCGACGGCGCCAACCCGGTCGGGCGGGCGGACCCGCTGGAGGCCGCGTACCTGCTGGCGGCGGCCGGGGTGCTGGACCCCGACGCGGCGTACGACGCGGTCTCCAACCAGGCGCGGCTGGCGCTCGGGCTGCCGCCGGTTCGGGTGGACGCCGGTTTCCCGGCCGAGCTGCTGGCGGTGCGCGGGGACAGCCTGTCCGGGGCGCTGGCGGGCGGGCACAGCCGGCTGGTGGTGCACAGCGGTCGGGTCGTCAGCCGGACCAGCGCGGTACGGGAGTTCGCCGACACGGTGGCCCTGGCGCTGCCCCGGCAGTCGGACGGCACGGACGGGGGCTGAACCCGGCCGGACGGGTGATCGGGGCGCGCGATGCCGACATCGCGCGCCCCTCCCCCACCCGGGTGGCCGCCGGAGCGGCGGAGCGGCCCCAGGCATCCCCCACGGAGCGGGGCCGCTTCCTCACCACCGACGCTATGCCCCCGGACGGCCGCGTCGGCCGCTCTTGACGCCCTGTTGGCGCCGGGGCCACCGCTCCTGACGCGCCGTTGACACCCCCCGGCGGCCCGGCTGCCCAAGGCCCGTCCGGTGCCCGGTCAGGGCTCGAAGCGGTAGCCGATCCCCGGTTCGGTGATCAGATGGCGCGGCCGGGCCGGGTCGCGCTCCAGCTTCCGCCGCAGGCCGGCCAGGTAGACCCGCAGGTAGTTGCCCCGCTCCTCGTGGGCCGGGCCCCAGACCTCGCGCAGGATCCGCCGGCCGGGCACCAGCCGGCCGGGGTGGGCCAGCAGCAGGGACAGGATCCGCCACTCGGTCGGGGTGAGCCGCACCGGCCCGTCCGGCCCGGTCACGGTGGTGGCGGCGAGGTCCACGGTGTGGTCGCCGATCACCGGCGCGGGCGCCGCGGGGCCGACGGTGACCGGCGGGCGGCGCAGCACGGCGCGCAGCCGGGCCAGCAGTTCGTCCATCAGGAACGGCTTGGTGAGGTAGTCGTCGGCGCCGGCGTCCAGCGCGCCGATCCGGTCGGCGGCGTCGGCCCGGCCGGAGAGCACGATGATCGGCACCGCGCTGCGGCTGCGCAGACCGCGGATGACGTCCATGCCGTCGAGGTCGGGCAGGCCGAGGTCGAGCAGGACGGCGTCAGGGGAGGTCCTGGCGGCGCGGGCCAGGGCCTCGCCGCCGGTGGCGGCGGTGCGGACGGCGTACTGCCGGGCGCCGAGGTTGATCCGCAGGGTGCGCAGCAGCGCCGGCTCGTCGTCGACGACGAGGATCTCGCTCATTCGGGGGCCTCCCCGGGGTGCTGGACGAACACGGGACCGGCGGGTACCGGATCGGCGGGAACGGGACCGGCGGGTACCGGCCCGTCGGGCATCGGCCGGGCCGGGGCCGCGGGCAGGGTGAGCAGCATGGTGGTGCCGCCGCCGGGGGTGTCCTCGACCTCCAGGCTGCCGTCCATCGCCTCGGCGAGGCCGCGGGAGAGGGCGAGGCCGAGGCCGACGCCGGTGGTGTTGTCGGTGTCGCCGAGGCGCTGGAAGGGCAGGAACACCCGGTCGCGGTCCTCGGGGGCGATGCCGGGGCCGCGGTCGATCACCCGCAGTTCGACCCGTCCGGCGTGGTGGCTGGCGGCGACCAGGACCGGCGCACCGGGGGCGTTGTGGCGCAGGGCGTTGGTGATGACGTTGGCGAGGACGCGTTCCAGCAGCGGCGGGTCGGCGAGCACCGGCGGGACGGTCTCCAGGTCGAGCGGCTGGACGGGCGCGTACGGGTCGGCGAGCGAGTCCAGGGCGCGGGGCAGGATCTCGTCGAGGTGGGTCTCGGCGAGGTGGAGGGTGAGCGCGCCGGCCTGGAGGCGGCTCATGTCGAGCAGGTTGTCCACCAGACGGGTGAGTTTGACGAGGGACTCGTCGGCGGTGGCGAGGAGTTCGGCCTGGTCCTCGGCGGAGAACTCGACGTCGGGGCTGCGCAGCGAGCCGACCGAGGCGAGGGCGGCGGCGAGCGGGGTGCGCAGGTCGTGGCTGACGGCGGCGAGCAGGGCGGTGCGCATCCGGTCGGCGGCCTTGATGGGTTCGACCTCGGCGGCGACGACGGCGAGGCGGTCGCGTTCCAGGGCGGCTGCGACGTGGGCGGCGAAGGCGGTGAGGACGCGCTGGTCGGCGGCGGGCAGCCGGCGGCCGGTGAGGACGAGGACGGCGTCGGCGCCGACGGGGACCTCGGTGGTGACGAGGGCGCGGTCCGGGGCGGCGCCGCCGTCGTCGGCCCGGTCACCGTCGGCGGCGTCCTTCACCTCGGCGGCGGTGTCGCAGGAGGCGAGCACCTCGCCGCCGGTGCGGCCCAGCAGGGCCACCGAGCTCATGCCGAAGGCGGTGCGGGACTTCTCCAGCAGGGCGGGCAGGGCGTCGGCGCCGCGCAGGACGCTGCCGGCCAGGGTGGAGAGGGTCTCGGCCTCGGCGGTGGCGCGGGCGGCGCGGGCGGTGAGGCGGGTCGCGTGGTCGACCACGGTGGAGACGGTCAGCGCGACGGCCGCGAAGACCACCAGGGCGATGATGTTGTTGGTCTCGCCGATGGTGAAGGCGTGGACGGGCGGGATGAAGAAGTAGTTGAGCAGCACCGAGGCGACCAGCGAGGCCAGCAGGGCCGAGGTGGCGCCGCCGAGCAGGGCGACCACGACGACGCCGAGCTGGAAGATCAGGGCATCGGTGGTGAGGTTGACGGTGTCGTGGAACTGGGACAGGACCAGGGTCAGCAGCGAGGGCACGATCGGGCCGGCCAGGAAGCCGGCGACGGTGCGGCGCCGGGAGTGGCGCCGGCCGAGGGCGGGCAGCCGGCCCCGGCCGGTGAACTCGTGGGTGACCATGTGGACGTCGATGTCCTCGGAGGCGTCCACCGTGGTCTCGCCGATGCCCGGTCCGGTGAGGAAGCGGGCGGTCCGGCCGCGGCGGCTGGTGCCGAGGACGAGCTGGGTGGCGTCGTGGGCGCGGGCGAAGGCGAGCAGCGAGGTGGGGATGTCGTCGCCGACGACCACGTGGTAGCTGCCGCCGAGGCTCTCGACGAGCTGCCGCTGCTGGGCGAGGGCGCCGGAGGAGGCGCCGGCCAGGCCGTCGCTGCGGGTGACGTGGACGGCCAGCAGGTCGCCGCCGGCGGTGCGGTCCGCGATGCGGGCGGCGCGTCTGATCAGGGTCTCGCCCTCGGGGCCGCCGGTGAGGGCGACCACGACGCGTTCGCGGGTCTCCCAGACCCGGTCGATGTTGTGGTTGGCCCGGTAGTCGCGCAGGCCCTCGTCGACCCGCCCGGCCACCCAGAGCAGGGCGAGCTCGCGCAGGGCGGTGAGGTTGCCGACCCGGAAGTAGTTCGAGAGCGCGGCGTCCACCTTCTCCGCCTTGTAGACGTTGCCGTGGGCCATCCGGCGGCGCAGCGCCTGGGGGGCCATGTCGACGAGTTCGATCTGGTCGGCCCGGCGCACCACCTCGTCCGGCACGGTCTCGCGCTGCGGGATGCCGGTGATCTTCTGGACGACGTCGTTCAACGACTCCAGGTGCTGGATGTTGACCGTGGTGATGACGTCGATCCCGGCGTCCAGCAGCTCGTCGACGTCCTGCCAGCGCTTGCCGTGCCGCCCGCCGGGAATGTTGGTGTGCGCCAGTTCGTCCACGAGGACGACGGTGGGCTTTCGCCGCAGCACCCCGTCGAGGTCCATCTCCTCGAAGTCGGTGTCCCGGTAGGCGCGGTGGACGCCCGGCACGACCTCCAGGCCGTCGAGCATCGCCTCGGTGTGGCGGCGCCCGTGGCACTCGATCCAGCCGACGACGACGTCCGCGCCCCGCTCCTGTCTGCGCCGGGCCTCGTCCAGCATCCGGTAGGTCTTGCCGACACCGGGAGCGGAACCGAGGTACACCCTCAGCCGGCCGCGTCGGTGGCCGGTGCCGGGGGTGAGGTCGCGGGCCATGGGCGCTGCTCTTTCGTCTTCTGCGTCGTACGGGGGACGGGTCGCGCGGGGACGGTTCGTACGGGGGACGGACGGCGGGCCGGTC
>NZ_JAIY01000008.1:172236-182273 GCF_000710405.2 Kitasatospora sp. MBT66
GACCGGCCCGCCTCAGCCGATCGGCCGATCTGTCGTCACTTCTGTTCCACCAACGCCTTGTTGAGCTGGACGACATTGACGCCCGGCTGCCCGAGGAAGCCCAGCGGGCGGCCGTCGGTGTTCTTGTCGACCAGTTTGCGGACGGTTTCCACCGGCAGGTTGCGGGCCTTGGCGACCCGCTCGACCTGCTCCTGGGCGTAGGCGGTGGAGATGTGCGGGTCCAGGCCCGAGCCGGAGGCGGTGAGGGCGTCCACCGGGACGCTCGCCGGGTCGACGCCGTCGAACGCGGCGACGGCCTGGCGGCGGTCCTCGATGCTCTTGGCGAGGTCCTCGCTGTTGGGGCCCAGGTTGGACGCGCCGGATGCCTTGGGGTCGTAGGCGCCCGGGCGGGGCTGGAACCACTGCGGGTCGGGGCGGGGGGCCTCGTCCGGGTCGTCCGGGTTCTGCTTGGGGAGGTTGAAGTTCTGGCCCAGCAGGCTGGAGCCGGCCTCCTTGCCGTCGACCTCGACGATCGAGCCGTTCGCCTTGTCGGCGAAGGCCAGTTGGGAGATGCCGGTGACCAGCAGCGGGTAGGCGATGCCGAGGAGCACCGTCAGGACCAGCAGGGCGCGCAGCGCGGTGAGGTGGGTGCGCACGGCGGTGGGCAGGGGCTTGGACATGATGCGTTCTCCTCTCTTGCTAGTTGAGGCCGGGGACGAACTGGACGACCAGGTCGATCAGCTTGATGCCGACGAACGGGACGACCAGGCCGCCGAGGCCGTAGAGGCCGATGTTGCGACGCAGCAGCGAACTGGCGTCGGAGGGGCGGTACTTCACCCCGCGCAGGGCCAGCGGGATCAGGCCGACGATGACCAGGGCGTTGAAGATGATCGCCGAGGTGATCGCGGACTGGGGGCTGTGCAGCTGCATGATGTTGAGCTTGTCCAGGCCCGGGTAGACCGCCGCGAACATCGCCGGGATGATCGCGAAGTACTTGGCGACGTCGTTGGCGATGGAGAAGGTGGTCAGCGCGCCGCGGGTGATCAGGAGCTGCTTGCCGATCTCGACGATCTCGATCAGCTTGGTCGGGTCGGAGTCCAGGTCGACCATGTTGCCGGCCTCCTTGGCCGCCATGGTCCCGGTGTTCATCGCGACACCGACGTCGGCCTGGGCGAGGGCGGGGGCGTCGTTGGTGCCGTCGCCCGTCATCGCGACCAGCTTTCCGCCGGCCTGTTCCTTCTTGATCAGGGCCATCTTGTCCTCGGGGGTGGCCTCGGCGAGGAAGTCGTCCACGCCCGCCTCCTCCGCGATCGCCCGGGCGGTCAGCGGGTTGTCGCCGGTGATCATGACGGTCCTGATGCCCATCCGGCGCAGCTCGTCGAACCGCTCCCGCATGCCCTCCTTCACCACGTCCTTGAGGTGGATCACACCGAGGACCCGGGCCGGCGCGTCGGCGACCCTGGTGGCCACGACCAGCGGGGTGCCACCGGCCGCGGAGATCCCGTCGACCAGGTCGGCGACGTCCCTGCCGACCGTGCCGCCGTTCTCGGTGACCCAGTTGGTGACCGAACCCGCAGCGCCCTTGCGGACCTGGTGCACACCTTCTGATTCGTCGAGGTCCACGCCCGACATCCGGGTCTGGGCGGTGAACGGCACCCAGGTGGCGTGCGTCAACTCGCCCTGGGCGCGGGCCCGCAGGCCGTACTCCGTCTTGGCGAGGACGACGATCGAGCGACCCTCCGGCGTCTCGTCCGCCAGCGAGGACAACTGCGCCGCGTCCGCGAGGTCCCCGATGCCCACGCCCTCGGCCGGCCGGAACTCGGCGGCCTGCCGGTTGCCGAGGGTGATGGTGCCGGTCTTGTCGAGCAGCAGGGTGTTGACGTCGCCCGCCGCCTCGACGGCGCGGCCCGACATCGCCAGCACATTGCGCTGCACCAGCCGGTCCATGCCGGCGATGCCGATCGCCGAGAGCAGCGCGCCGATGGTGGTCGGGATCAGCGCCACGATCAGCGCGACCAGCACGATCATCGACTGCGGCGCACCGGCGTAGGTGGCCATCGGCTGCAGGGTGACGACCGCCACCAGGAAGACGATGGTCAGCGAGGCCAGCAGGATGTTGAGCGCGATCTCGTTCGGCGTCTTCTGCCGGGCGGCGCCCTCGACCAGGGCGATCATCCGGTCGATGAAGGACTTGCCGGGCTCCGAGGCGATCTTCACCACGATCCGGTCCGACAGCACCTTGGTGCCACCGGTCACGGCCGAGCGGTCGCCGCCCGACTCCCGGATCACCGGCGCGGACTCGCCCGTGATCGCCGACTCGTCGACGGAGGCCACGCCCTCGACGACGTCACCGTCACCGGGGATGATCTGGCCGGCCTCGACCACCACATGGTCACCGAGCCGCAGCGCGGTACCGGCGACCTCCTCCTCGGCCCGCGAGCGCGGCCAGTCGGTGAGGCGGCGGGCCATGGTGTCGGTCTTGGTCCGGCGCAGGGTGTCCGCCTGCGCCTTGCCGCGGCCCTCGGCGACGGCCTCGGCCAGGTTGGCGAAGACCGTGGTCAGCCAGAGCCACACCGTGATCGACCAGGCGAACACGCTGGGGTCGGCGATCGCGGCGACCGTGGTGACGACCGAGCCGACCTCGACCACGAACATCACCGGGTTCTTGACCATCACCCGGGGGTCGAGCTTCTTCACCGCGTCCGGCAGGGACGCCAGGATCAGCTTCGGGTCCAGCAGGCCGCCGGACACTCTGTGCGGCGCCTCGGCGGACGACGCCTCCGACTGCGGGACCGGCTTCCCGGCCCGCTCGGATTCTTCGGTCATGGTGGACGACATCAGGAGAGACCTTCCGCGATCGGCCCGAGAGCCAGGGCCGGGAAGTAGGTGAGGCCGACGACGATCAGGACGACGCCCGACAGCAGGCCCACGAACAGCGGCTTGTGGGTGGGCAGGGTGCCCGGGGTGGCGGGGACCGGCTGCTGCTGGGCGAGCGCGCCGGCCAGGGCCAGGACGAAGACCATCGGCAGGAACCGGCCGAACACCATCGCCAGACCGATCGCGGTGTCGTACCAGTCCGTGTTCACCGTGATGCCGGCGAACGCCGAACCGTTGTTGTTGGCGCCCGAGGTGAAGGCGTACAGCACCTCGGAGAAGCCGTGGGCGCCCGAGTTCAGCATCCCGGCCCGCTCGCCCGGCAGCGCCATCGCGACACCGGTGCCGACCAGCACCAGGGTCGGCGTGGTCAGGATGTAGAGGGAGGCGAACTTCATCTCCCGGCCGCCGAGCTTCTTGCCCAGGTACTCGGGGGTTCGGCCGACCATCAGACCGGCCACGAAGACCGCGACGATCGCCAGCACCAGCATCCCGTACAGGCCCGAGCCCACACCGCCGGGCGCGATCTCGCCCAGCATCATGTTGAACATCGTCAGCCCGCCGCCGAACGCGGTGTACGAGTCGTGGAAGGAGTTCACCGCACCGGTCGAGGTCAGCGTCGTCGAGGCCGCGAACAGGCTGGACGCCGCGATGCCGAACCGCTGCTCCTTGCCCTCCATCGCGCCGCCCGCCGACTGCAGCGCGGAGCCCGCGTGGTGCGACTCGGCCAGGGTCAGCAGCGCCACCGAGGCGACCCAGAACAGGCCCATCACCGAGACGATCGCGTAGCCCTGGCGGTTGTCCCCGACCATCCGGCCGAAGGCCCGCGGCAGCGCGAACGGGATCACCAGGATGAGGAAGATCTCCAGGAAGTTGCTCAGCCCGGTCGGGTTCTCGAACGGGTGCGCCGAGTTGGCGTTGTAGAAGCCGCCGCCGTTGGTGCCCAGCAGCTTGATGACCTCCTGCGAGGCCACCGCCCCGCCCGGGACCGACTGCGGGTCGCCCGCCAGCGTGGCCACCTCGTGGAAGCCGTGGAAGTTCTGCACCACGCCGGTGGCCACCAGGGCCAGCGCGAACACGATCGAGACCGGCAGCAGCAGCCGGACGCTGACCCGGGTGAGGTCCACCCAGAAGTTGCCCAGCCGGTCGGTGCGGTTGCGGGTGAAGCCCCGGATCAGGGTGGCGACCACCGCGATGCCGACGGCCGCGGAGACGAAGTTCTGCACCGCCAGACCGGCCATCTGGGCCAGGTGCCCCATCGCGGCCTCGCCGCTGTAGGACTGCCAGTTGGTGTTGGCCACGAAGGAGATCGCGGTGTTCCACGCCTGGTGGCCGGACATCTGTTCGACGCCCAGGCCCAGCGGCAGCCACTGCTGCACCCGGATCAGGGTGTAGAGGAAGAGGACGGACACCGCCGAGAAGGCCAGCACCGAACGCAGGTAGACCGGCCAGCGCTGGTCGGCGTCGGCGTCCACGCCGATCACCTTGTACAGGGCCTGCTCGGCTCTGAGGTGCTTCTTCGAAGTGAGGGTGTGGGCGATGTAGTCGCCCAGGGGGCGGTAGCACAGGGCCAGCGCGCCCACCAGGGCGAGGACCTGCAGCCAGCCCGCGAGAGTCGAACTCATGTCAGAACTTCTCCGGGTAGATCAGCGCGAGAACGAGGTAGCCGACGAGGGCCACGGCCACGATGAGACCTGCGATGTTCTCAGCGCTCACAGCTTCTCCACCCCCCGCGCGATCAGGGCGATGACGCCGAACACGGCGACCGTGACGACGACGTAGATGAGATCGGACATGGACTCCACCACGGTGGTTCGGAGGTGGCCGCGGCCCGCGTACGTGTACCGGCACGGCGCGCCGGCGGAGAGGCCGGCAAGGCCCAGCCAACCGCGCTCACGGAGCGTCAACGGCGTTCTTGACGCCCTCCATACGGCGCCCGTTCGATTGTTGACGGGCTCCATACGGGGCCTTGTCCGGGCTGTGACCGGGTGCGCAACCGGGTGTGTGACCGGGTACGGCGCGGCCCCGGACAGCGGGTGCTGTCCGGGGCCGCGTACCTCGTTGACCGGCGCCTACGCGTGCTCGGGGGCCTGCAGCTTCTCCCGCTCCCGCCGCACCGCCGGCTCACCGCGCCGGACCGCGCCCGGGGCCCGCCCCGAGGGCCGGTTCGCCCGGTTGGAGGAGGTCAGCTGCCACGGCACGCTGATCACCATCACACCCGGGGTGAACAGCAGCCGGCTCTTCAGCCAGAGCGCCGACTGGTTGTGCAGCAGGTGCTCCCACCAGTGCCCGACCACGTACTCCGGGATGAACACCGCCACCGCGTCCCGCGGGCTGGTCCGCCGGTAGTCCCGCACGTACTGGACCACCGGCTTGGTGATCTCCCGGTACGGCGAGTCCAGCACCTTGAGCGGCACCGGCAGGGCCAGCTCCTCCCAGCGGCGCTCCAGTTCCCCGGTGGCGTCCGGCTCGACCGCGACCGTGAGCGCCTCCAGCGAGTCCGGCGCGAACGCCTGCGCGTAGCCGATCGCCCGCAGGGTGGGCTTGTGCACCTTGGAGACCAGCACGATGCCGTGCACCCGGGACGGCCGCACCGACTCGGCCTCCGGGTCGTCCACCGCCAGTTCCTCGGCGACGCCGTCGTAGTGCCGGCGGATGCCGCGCATCATCACCCACAGCACCGCCGCCGCGACCACGGCCAGCCAGGCGCCCTGGGTGAACTTGGTCAGCAGCACGATGACCAGCACCAGCGCGGTCGTGACCGCGCCGAAGAAGTTGATCACCCGGGAGCGCTGGGCGGCGCCCCGCACCGCCGGGTCGGTCTCGGTGGCCAGGGCCCGGTTCCAGTGCTTCACCATGCCGATCTGCGACAGCGTGAAGGAGGTGAAGACGCCCAGGATGTAGAGGTGGATCAGGCTGGTGACGTCGGCGTCGTACAGCCAGAGGAGTCCGCCGGCCACCACCGCGAGCGCGATGATGCCGTTGGAGAAGGCCAACCGGTCGCCGCGGGTGTGCATCTGCCGGGGCAGGTAGCGGTGCTCGGCCAGGATCGAGGCCAGCAGCGGGAAGCCGTTGAACGCCGTGTTGGCCGCCAGGATCAGCACCAGCGCGGTGACCGTCTGGATGAAGTAGAAGAGGACACTGCCGTCCCCGCCGAGGATCGCCGCCGCCAGCTGGGCGATCACGGTCTGCTGCGGCGCGGTCGCGCAGTCCCCGGGGAAGCCGGTGAGGTGGCAGGCGTTGTCGGCGATGTGGACCTTGGAGATCAGGGCCAGCGCGGTGATGCCGATGAACATCACCACCGCCGTGGTGCCCATCACCGCCATGGTCGCGGCGGCGTTCCTCGACTTCGGCGCCCGGAACGCCGGCACGCCGTTGGAGATCGCCTCCACCCCGGTCAGCGCCGTGCAGCCGGAGGCGAAGGCGCGCAGGCCCAGCATCAGCAGCCCCAGCCCGGCCAGGGTGTCCTTGCCGTCCTCCGGCACGATCCCGTACGCGGCGCTGGCCGCCACCGGGGCGTCGCCGAGCGCCACCCGGACCAGCCCGGTGACCACCATCAGCAGGATGCCGCCGATGAACAGGTAGGTCGGCGCGGCGAAGGCCTTGCCGGACTCCCGGACACCGCGCAGGTTCACCGCCATCAGCAGGACGACGAAGCCGACCGCCAGCTCCACCCGGTGGTCCGCCAGCGAGGGCAGCGCGGAGATGATGTTGTCCACGCCGGAGGCCACCGAGACGGCGACCGTCATCACGTAGTCGACCAGCAGCGAGGCGGCCACCACCAGGCCCGAGTTGGCGCCCAGGTTGCGCGACACCACCTCGTAGGAGCCGCCGCCGCTGGGGTAGGCGTGCACGACCTGGCGGTAGGACATCACCACGACCGCCATCAGCGCGACCACACCGGCCGCGACCCACGGGGTCAGGTTGAGGAAGGCGGCGCCACCGACGGTGAGCACCAGCAGGATCTCCTGGGTCGCGTAGGCGACCGAGGAGAGCGGGTCGGAGGCGAAGATCGGCAGGGCCAGGCGCTTGGGGAGCAGCGTCTCGCCGAGCTCCTCGCTGCGCATGGCCCGGCCGATCACTAGGCGCTTGAGCGCCTGGGGCAGGTTGAACACATGGGCGAGCGTAAGGGCGCACACCGGGCGCGCAATGGGACGTCGTGGCGTGCGCGGGACGCCCGGCACGCCCGAGCGGCGGGATGTTTCCGCAGGTCGGAGCCGCTATGGGCGGGGCGTTCCGGGCGTACTGGAGGCATTTCGGGGGCTGCCGGAGGGGCCGTTAAGACATCGTCAAGATATGACGATCGGCTCGCTTACATCCGGGCATAAGGCACTAATTCACCCGGCACCAATCCCCCCCGGCACGCTTTGGCCTCCGTCACATCCGCATCCGGAGCCGGCAGACCACCGCGTCGGTGTGCCGGCGCAGGGCGCGGTCGATCACGGCGCCGCGGCGGTTCTGCAGCGCGCGCTGCCAGGGCCGGGCCGGCTCGACCTCGGGGATGAGGACGGTGAGACGGTCGTAGGCGTGCTCGGTGGCGAGCTCGTTGACGAAGTCCGCGATCGGCTGCCCCAGCCGGCGGTGGCCGTCCGGGATCTCCACCAGCGGGACGCCCGGAGCCCACAGCTCCCAGTCCCGGCGCAGCGTCTCGGTCTCGGCACCGTCGTGGACGACGGTGACGGCCATGACCTCGTCGCCGAGGGAGAGGGCGGCGGAGAGGCCGTCGCGGGTGAGGCGGGTGATCGCGGTGACCGGGACGACGACCAGGCTGCGCTGCGGGGTGAGCGGGCCGGGGACGCGGCCGAGTTCCAGGCGCTCGCCGATCCGGGCGTAGCTGCGGTGGACCGCTTCGAAGAGCAGCACCAGCAGGGGCAGCGCCAGGCAGATGCCCCAGGCGCCCTCGGTGAACTTGGTGCCGGTGACCACCAGGGTGGCGGTGCCGGTGAGCAGCGCGCCGAAGCCGTTGAGGGCGGCCTTGGCCTGCCAGTGGGCCGGCCTCTCCAGCGCCCAGTGCCGGACCATGCCTACCTGGCAGACGGTGAAGCCGACGAAGACGCCGATCGCGAAGAGCGGGACCAGGCTGTTGACGTCGCCGCCGGAGGCTACCAGCAGCACGGCCGAGACGGCGGCCAGGAACAGCACTCCGTGGCGGTGCACCTGGCGGTCGGCACGCAGGGCGAAGACGTGCGGCAGGTGGTTGTCGCGGGCCAGCAGGTGGAGCAGGACGGGCAGGCCGCCGAAGGAGGTGTTGGCGGCCAGGCCGAGCAGCACGACGGTGGCGAACTGGACGACGTAGAAGCCGACGCCGTGGCCGAGCGAGGCGTCGGCGAGCTGGGCGAGCACGGTGACGCCCTCGACCGGCTGGAGGTGGAAGCGGCCGATCAGCACGGCCAGTCCGATGAGCATCACGCCGAGCAGCGCGCCGAGCGCGACCTCGGTGCGCTGGGCGCGCTTCACGCCCGGCGCGCGGAAGGACGGGACGGCGTTCGCCACCGCCTCCACGCCGGTGAGTGCCGAGCAGCCGGCCGCGAAGGCCTTGAGCAGCAGCAGCGCGCCGACCGCCGTGGCGTTCTCCGTCAGCACCGAGGCGTGCCCGGCGGCGGCCTCGGTACTCGCCGGCGCGTCCCGGAACAGGCCGACCACGACGATCGCCAGGATCGACAGCACGAAGACGGCCGTGGGCGCCATGAACCAGCGGGCGGACTCGGCGATCCCGCGCAGGTTCACCGCCGTCACCAGCGCCAGCACGCCCAGGCACAGCCACACCCGGTCCTCGTACAGGCCCGGCACGGCCGAGGTCAGCGCCGCCACACCCGCCGTCACCGAGACCGCGACGTTCAGCACGTAGTCGATCACCAGGGAGGCCGCGGCCGTCAGCGCCGTCCGCCGGCCCAGGTGCGCCTTCGCCACCGCGTAGGAGCCGCCGCCGTCCGGGAACGCCGCGATCACCTGCCGGTAGGAGGCCACCAGCACCGCCAGCAACACCGCGATCGCCACCGTCACGGGCAGGGTGAACCCGAGCCCGTACGCCCCGGCCGCCGCGAGCACCAGCACGATCGACTCCGGCCCGTAGGCCACCGAGGCCATCGCGTCCAGGGAGAGCGCCGCCAGTCCGCCGGACACGGTCAGCCGGTGCCGGTCGTCACCGCCCCCGTCGGACGCCGCGGCGCCGGTGTCCGGCGGCTCGGGCTCGGCGGCGAGGGCCGGGGAGAGGGGGCTGGACATCGGACGGGACCTCCGCAGTCGATCGGTTGCTCCGATCCTGCGGGCCGTGGCCCGGCGTCACCGCTGGCCCGTACGGGTTCCTGACGCTCCCCGTACCGCTTCTGACGGTTTCTTGACGGGCCGGGGGCGTGTGCGAGGCGGGCTTGGGCGGGGTGGGCGGACCGCTGTCCCGGCGGGCGCCGGTTGGGAAGACGATCAGCTGTGAAGGAGGACTCCCGGCGCGCTCTCGCACGACCGGGACTGCTCTGCAGGCAAGCCGAAACGGTCCGACCCCACCCTGCCCCACCACTGTGCTGCCTGTTTGAGGTAATTGCAAGTAGTTCGCAATAAGTCCACCCCCGAGTGATCCACTACTCTCCGCACATGGTCATCCACTCCCCGCAACTCCCCGTTCTCCTGATCGACCTGGACCACACCCTGGTCGAACGCGAGGGCGGCCCCGACGCCTGGACCCCGGCCTTCTGCGCCACCCACGGCCTGCCGCCCGAGGCCGCCCCCACCGTCTTCGGCCTCTTCCGCGCCGACCGCTCCCCCACCGGCTTCGCCCGGATCGCCGCCCACTACGGCCTCCCGCACACCGGCACCGCCCTCTGGGAGGAACACGTCGCCCACGAGGCCGCCCGCACCCACCCGCTCCCCGGCGCCCCCGAAGCCCTCGCCGCCCTGCGCGCGGCCGGCTGGCCCATCGCCGTCGTCACCAACGGCTGCACCGACATCCAGCGCGCCAAACTCACCCGCACCGGCCTGCTCCCCGCCGTCGACGCCGTCGTCGTCTCCGAGGAGGCCGGCACCCGCAAACCCGACCCCGCGATCTTCCACCTCGCCGCCGCCCGCCTCGGCCGCACCCTCACCCCCGCCGACTGGATGGTCGGCAACAACCCCGCCACCGATCTCCGCGGCGCCCACGCCACCGGCCTCCGCTCCATCTGGATCACCCCGACCCCACCCCCACCCCTCCC
>NZ_JAIY01000008.1:182294-196458 GCF_000710405.2 Kitasatospora sp. MBT66
CCGCCCCCGACACCCCCGCGGCCGCCGCCCTCCTCCTCACGCCCCCGTGACTCAGGACCCGGCGACCCGGTCGAAGAGCTCCAGCCGCGCCCGGGTGGCATCCGCGAACACCGAACACAGCCCGGCCCCACCCGGACTCCCCTCGGCGAACAGCCCCGCACGATCGGCCCGCACGACCAGCACATCGTGGGCGTCGACGAAGTCGCAGACCCCCCGGTTCTCGATCGCGTCCCACAGCGCGTCAAGGCTCCGCCCCTGCCACCTCGGCAGAGCCCGCGGCTCGACCGCACGGATCGCATCCCGAAAGTCCTCGAGGCACTCGACCCGGTACCCCCGGACATCAATCACCAGCTCACTCACACCCACCGCCGCCCCCTACCCAGCCCCGCGCCGCCGAGTCGTACGCAGCGCCGACGAGGTCGCCCGCCGATCACCCGCACGACAGGAGCGAAGTGCGTCCGCAGTGACGAAGCCCACGCCGACCCACCGGCGGTCGAGCACCCCGGCGACGACCCGACTGCCCCTGGTCCGCATCCGGTCCGGAACCACCGACCAGACGGGAAAACCTCATCCGACGGAGACAGGGGCGCCGATGAGCGTTCGAGGGAACGAAAACAGCCCCTGACATGCGTTTCCGCATGTCAGGGGCTGCTTTTCTATCCTGTGGCTGGTGCAGGGTTCGAACCTGCGTAGCTTGCGCGACAGATTTACAGTCTGCTCCCTTTGGCCGCTCGGGCAACCAGCCAGGATGTTTGTCTTGCGGGGCTTGCCCCGTTCGACTGGGTAAACCTTACCCGATGCCGGGGGGTGGTTCGCCACCTGGTTCCGCGGGGCCGGATGGGCGGGTGCGGTGCGGGCGTCCCGGGCGGGGGTGGGGGTCGGCTGGATAGGCTGGGACGGCGGACGCCCGGTGGGGCGGGCCGTGTCAGTGCAGCCAGAACATCAAGGAGACCAACACCCATGGCCGACTCCAGTTTCGACATCGTCTCGAAGGTCGAGTGGCAGGAGGTCGACAACGCGATCAACCAGACCTCCCGCGAGATCTCCACGCGCTTCGACTTCAAGAACGTCGGCGCCGAGATCAAGCGCTCGGGCGAGACGATCGAGATGAAGGCCAACGGCGAGGAGCGCGTCAAGGCGATCCTGGACGTGCTGCAGAGCAAGTTCATCAAGCGCGGCCTGTCGCTCAAGGCGCTGGACGCGAAGGAGCCGCAGCTGTCCGGCAAGGAGTACAAGATCTTCGCGGACGTGAAGGAGGGCATCTCCCAGGACGATGCCAAGAAGGTCGCGAAGATCATCCGGGACGAGGGCCCGAAGGGCGTCAAGGCCCAGGTCCAGGGCGACGAGCTCCGGGTGACCTCGAAGAGCCGTGACGACCTCCAGACCGTGCAGGCCCTGCTCAAGGGCAAGGACCTGGACTTCGCGCTCCAGTACGTGAACTACCGCTAGTCGCGGGTCGCCGCCCGCGCGGCGACCGGTCGAGGGCGTGGTGACGAGGGCAGCCTCGTCGCCGCGCCCTCGTCGCGTTTCTCCCGGTCGGCGGTGGGGGTCCGGGCAGCGGACGGCCCCGGTCGGGAGCCCTGGGTGGGCTTCCGGCCGGGGCCGTCGTAGAGCAGGCCGTCGTGGAGCGGACCGTCGTCAGCGGGTGGCAGCTGCGGCGGCCGCCGCGTCGCCGAGGGCCTTGGTCCGGTCCTTGAGGGTGGCCAGCTGGTCCGTCAGCGAGGCCGGCGGGGCCGGGGGCGCGAGGCCCGGGGCGGTGACGGTCGGTGGCGGGGTGGGGAGGGTGGGCGGCGTCGGGAGCTGGCCGAGCAGGCCCTGGAGGGTGCTCTCCAGCGAGGCGAGGAGCTGCTGGACGGCACCGAGGTCGACTCCGCCGAGCAGGGCGGGGACCGCCGAGAGCAGGCCGCCGACGAGGTCGAGGACACCGCCGAGGGCCGAGGTCGGGTCGGGGGCGTCGGCCGGGAGCGCGGGGGCGGACGGCAGCCCCGGGGCGGAGGGAACCGCAGGAGCCGCGGGGGCGACGGGAGCGACGGGCGCGGCAGGAGCCGCCGGAGCCGTCGGGATCCCCGGAGCCGTGGGCAGCGCGGGAAGTCCGGGGAGTCCGGGGAGTCCGGGGAGACCCGCCAGCGACATCGGGGCGGCCGGGAGGCCCGGGACGGTGACGGGGGTCACCGAGCCCATGGAGAAGGTGGTGCGGTGGGGGGCGTCGGCTCCGGTGCCGACGGCGGCGGAGGCTGTCGCGACCGGGGTCAGCGCGAGGGCTGCGGTCAGCGCGGCGGCCATCCAGGTGGTGCGCATGGGGGATGCTTTCCTCTCGGTACAGATCGGGCGTCAGGCCCGGTCGGAGACCGGGCATCAGGCCTGATTCACACCGTGGGGCAGCCCCGTTGGCCCAGCCACCGCGTGTACGCCGAACGGTGCACGACACGCGGCGACACGCGACGACACGCGGTGGCCGGGCGGGCGGGCGACCGGACGTCAGGTACCGGAGACCCAGGAGGCCGTGGCCCGGTGGGCCCCGAGTCCGACCGCGTCGAACTCGTCGCGGGCGTCGCCGCCGTCCTCCCCCACCTGGGCGCCGAGCCGCCGCAGGACCCGGGAGATCGGGCTGCCCTCGGGCGGGAAGGCTTCGAACTCGCCGCTGGCGATGGGGCCGAGGTCGAGCCGACCGTCGGCCCAGACGGCGGCGCGCTGGGTTCCGGTGCCGCCGAAGTAGTCGGCCTCGACGCAGGCGATCGGCGCGGCCTTGGACCAGGCGGCGAGCCGGCGTTCGAGGCCGTCCGGGAACCAGTCGAACGGGACCGTGCCGACCGCGCGCGGAGCCGCCGCAGCGGACGGGGCTCCCGGGGCGGACGGCGTTCCCTCACCACCGCGGAAGGCGGCCAGGAATTCGGGGGTCGCCGGTATCAGTGCCAGCCCCTGGGCGAGCGGCCGCGGGCGGGCGGCCGGAACCTCGGCGGCCGCCACCGCGACCAGCTCCGCCGGGCCGATCAGCGCCTGAAGTTCGTATGACATTCAGTCATCCTGAACCATGGCACCGACAGTCCGCCCGGCGTTTACGATTCCGTGCCCGGGCCGCCGTCGTTCCGGGAGCCGACGGCCGGAGTCGGCACTGAGGCAGGGTCCGAGGCAGGGGCCTCGCCGGCCGCCGGGGCGGGGCCGACGCCGTACAGCAGGGTGAACATCGTCACGTCCACCGCGTCCTCGGCGGTGCTGTTCCCCTCGGCGTGCAATTCGTTGATCACCGCCGCGAGTTGGCCGCGCAACCGGACCAGTCGCTCGGGGGTGACCCGGTAGGTGAAGTGCGAGAACAGGCCCGACTGCGCGCCCGAGTCGTCCCGGGAGAAGTCGACCCGACCGGCCATCGCGGCGGCGCGGAAGTCACCGCGGACCCGGTCCATCGCGGCAAGCATCGCGTCGTAGGCGTCGACCCGGGTCGGGGAGTCGGACGAGAAGATCTCCGGGGCGAGCCGGAGCGACTCCTGGGCCGGGCTGTACCGGCTCTCGACGATGCCGGAGACCAGCCGGGTGCCGGCGACCCGGATCAGCCCGGCCTTCTCCAACTGCTTGATGTGGCGGTAGAGCTTGGTCTGCGGCTCGTCGAGCGCGGCCGCGATCTCCTTCGCGGTCAGCGGACCGGTTGCGGCGGAGGTCACCAGGACGTCGAGGATCGCCAGCCGCAGCGGGTCGGCCAGGGCCTTGAGGGTGGCGGCGTCCTCCACCCGGCGCTCCTTGAGCACGGCGGGACCGGTGCCGCCCCCGTTCACGGTGCCGTCCCCGTTCAGGGTGCCCTCGGCGTTGACGGTGTCCTCGGCGTTCTCGGCGTTCTCGACCACGGCCTCACCCTCGCAGATGGCCGATGCTCCGGGCAATCGCACCTTCACCCTTGCGCAAGCGCTCACCATCACGCCATCATTCACGATGCTGTGAATGGTTACGCCGCAGTGATCGGCGGCCGACGGAGGGGCGGGCGAATGGGCACGGGCACCACGACGACGAGCACGAGAACCAACGCGGCAACGAAAGCGGCTCCGGCGGCCCCGCCCGTCCCACTGCGGCGCAACTGGCGCTTCCAGGCCCTGTGGGCCGGTCAGGCCGGCTCCACCCTCGGCCTGCAGATCATCGACACCGCGTACCCGCTGCTGCTCCTGGCGCTCACCGGCTCCTCGACGCTCGCCGCCGCGTTCGGGGCGCTGCAGATCGGCGCGTCCGTGCTCTTCGGCATCCACGGCGGCTCGGTCGCCGACCGCTACGACCGCCGCCGGATCCTGATCGTCGGCGACACAACCCGGCTGATCGCCTGCGCCAGCGTCCCGCTCGCCATGGCACTGGGCCGGCTCACGGTCGCGCACAGCCTGCTGGTCGCCGTGGTGGTCGGCGCGACCATCGCCTACACCGGGCCGGTCCGGCTGCTCGCGGTGCGCTCGGTGGTCCCGCCGGAGCAACTGCGGCAGGCGCTGGCGCAGGACGAGGCGCGGATGAGCGGCGCGGGCCTGATCGGGCCGCCGCTGGCGGGCGCGCTGTTCGGGCTGGGCCGGGCGGCGCCGTTCGTCGGGACGGCCCTCACCTCGCTGCTCTCGCTGGTCGTGGCGCTGCTGGTCCGCTTCCCGGGCCGCCCGCAGTCCCCGTCCGACACCGGCGAAGCCGACGGAACCGGCGGAACGGGCGGGACAGCCGGAACCGGCGGAACAGCCGGCACCCGCTCCGCCAAGGGCGCCGCCCTGGCCGGCTACCGCTACCTGGCAGGCAGCGCCCTGCTCCGCCCGATCCTCGCCGTCGTCCTGCTGATCAACCTCGCCGGCACCGCGATGCTGCTGCCGGTCATGGTCGTCCTGCGCGGCCAGGGCACCTCGGACGCCGGGATCGGCCTGGCGCTGGCCGGCGAGGCGGTCGGAGCGCTGGCCGGCGCCCTCCTGGTGCGCCGGCTGCACCGGCTGGCCGGGCCCGGGGCGCTGCTGCTCGCGGTGTCCTGGCTGACCGTCCCGGTGATCCTCGCCCCGCTGCTGCCCGGCGGGCCGGTCACCGTCTTCGCGGGGCTGTTCCTGGTGGGCCTGGGCGTCCCGACGCTGCGGGTGATGATCGACCTCCTGGTGTTCCAGCAGGTCCCGGACGCCCTCCGGGGCCGGGTGATCGCCGCGACGATGACGATGTTCACGGTCGGGATGCCGGCCGGGATGGTCGGCAGCGGGCTGCTGCTCGACCACCTGTCGCCCGCCGCCGCCCTCGGCACGGTGGCCGCGCTGCTCGCCGCGGGCCTGGTCCCGGCGACGGCCGGGCGGACGCTGCGTCGCGCCACCTGGCCGGACCGGACGGCGGCGTGACCCCGACGCGGGACCACCGGCCCCCACCGCCCTCCTGACCACCGTCCTCCTGACCCCCGCTCACCCGGCCGGCCGCACGCCGCATGCGCCCGCATCGCCAACCGGGTGAACTGGCCGGGTACGGCCCGCCCCGGGGCCACCCCCGGACCAGTGCTGTCGGGCCACCCCAGGAGGACCCATGAGTTCCATGGACATACCGTCGTCCGGCCGGGGCAGTCCCGGCACAGGCGCCCCGGACGGCCCGTCGTCGCAGTCGGCCCGCGAGCGCACCGGTGCGGTGGCCACCAGGATCGCGAACGCGCCCCGGATGTCCTGGCTGACGCTCGCCCTGATGACGACCAGTTCGGTGGCCAGCCTGCGCGCCGCGCCCACCATGGCGGTCTACGGCCTCGCCTGCGTCTTCCTCTACCTGCTCCCGGCCGTCGTCTTCCTGCTGCCGACCGCGCTGGTCTCGGCCGAGCTGGCGTCCGGCTGGGAGGGCGGCGTCTACCGCTGGGTGTCGGAGGGCCTGTCGAAGCCGCTCGGCTTCCTCGCCGTCTGGTGCCAGTTCGCGATGACGATCTTCTACTACCCGTCCCTGCTCGCGTACGTGGCCTCGACCATCGCCTATGTGGTCAATCCCGCGCTGGCGAGCAACGGCCTGTACACCGCGATCGTGATCATGGTGCTCTACTGGGCCGGCGTCTGGGTGTCCTCCCGGGGCACCAAGGCGGTGGCCGGTCTCTCCTCGATGGGCCTGGTCATCGGAACGCTGATCCCCGGCACGCTGCTCGTCGTGCTCGGCATGGTCTTCCTCGGCCAGGGCAACCAGTCCGCCGCACCGATGAACGCCGCGCACCTGTTCCCGCAGTGGACCGGCCTGGCCAGCCTGGTGCTGATCGTCAACAACTTCCTCAGCTACTCCGGCATGGAGATGAACGCGGTGCACGTCTCCTCGCTGCGCGACCCCGCCAAGGAGTTCCCGCGCGCGATGTTCACCGCCTCGGGGATGGTGCTGGCGATCTTCATCCTCCCGGCGCTGGCGATCAGCTGGGTGGTGCCGTCCGCCGAGCTCAGCCTGACGGCCGGCGTGATGCAGGCCTTCGACTCCTTCTTCCAGTACTTCCACATCGGCTGGCTGACCCCGGTGATCGCGGTCGCCCTGGTCACCGCCTCGCTCGGCGGCATGCTCACCTGGCTCGCCGGGCCGTCCAAGGGCCTGCTGCTGATCTCCCGCCAGGAGGGCTACCTGCCGCCGTTCCTGCAGCGGCTCAACAAGGAGGGCGTCCAGCAGAACCTGCTGGTCACCCAGGGTGTGGTCACCACCGTCATCGCCCTCGCCTACGCGCTGATCCCGAACGTCTCCAGCGCCTACTGGATCTTCTCGGTGATCACCACCCAGGTGTACCTGATCGTCTACCTGCTGATGTTCGCCGCGGCGATCCGGCTGCGCCGCACCCAGCCCGACCACCCGCGCGGCTACCACGCGCCGGCGCTGGTGCCGATCGCCGTCACCGGCCTGGTGGCCTCGGCGGCGGCGATGGCGATCGGCTTCGTGCCGTCCTCGCAGTTCGGCAGCGGCTCGGTCTGGTCGTACGTGCTGATCGTCGGAGGCGGCCTGCTGGTGCTGGGCCTGCTGATCCCGTACCTGTTCCTGCGGCTGCGCAAGCCGGAGTGGCGCTCGCCCGACGCGCAGGCCGAGCTCGCCGCCCAGGAGGCCGCCGAACTCGGCGGAGCCGGGGCGGACGGCCCCCGCAAGGACGGAGGTGCGGCATGACCAGCCTGATGGCCTCCCGGCACCGCTGGATCTACCTCGGCGCGATCGTCCTGCTGGTCGGCATGCTGATCACCGGCCTGCTCACCTACACCCAGCTGCACCAGACCAACGAGGCCAACCGCAAGGCCCAGCAGCTGAGTTCGGCACTGAGCGCGGCCGGCTACCCGGTGCCGACGCAGAACCAGATCGTGCACACCCTGGGCGAGGACGGCGGCGCCGTCTGCGAGGACCCGGCCAACGCGCTGAAGCAGGCGCAGTGGACGTACGGCATGTCCAACGGCGCGTCCGGCCCGGGCCAGCGCCCGGTGCTGTCCGACCGCGAGGTGGTCTTCGCCGAGTCGATCGTGCTCTCGGTGTACTGCCCGGACAAGCTCGCCGCGATCAAGGACAAGATCGACGACCTCAAGCTCCACGACACCGTGCGCAACTGACGCCCGGCCACAGCTCCCGGAGGAGCCTCCATGACCGACGAACTCGCCCGCCGGATCGCCGACCTGATGCCGCGGGCCAAGGCCGACCTCGCCGAGCTGGTCGCCCTCCCCTCCGTCGCCGACCCGCGCCAGTACCCGCCCGAGAACTGCCGCCGGGCCGCGGAGTGGGTCGCCGCGGCCTTCACCGAGGCCGGACTGCGCGACGTCCACCTGGAGGAGACCCCGGACGGCAGCCACGCCGTGGTCGGCCACCGCCCGCCGCCGCCCGGCGCGCCGACCGTCCTGCTCTACGCCCACTACGACGTCCAGCCCCCGCTCGACGACGCCGCCTGGACCTCCCCGCCGTTCGAGCTCACCGAGCGCGACGGCCGCTGGTACGGGCGCGGCACCGCCGACTGCAAGGGCAACATCGTCATGCACCTCACCGCGCTGCGGGCCCTCGGCGACGACCTGCCGGTCGGCCTGAAGCTGGTCGTGGAGGGCTCGGAGGAGCAGGGCACCGGCGGCCTGGAGGCCTACGTGCCGCCGCACGCCGGTGAGTTGCACGCCGACGCGCTGCTGGTCTGCGACACCGGGAACGCCGCCGTCGGCGTCCCCACCGCCACCACCTCGCTGCGCGGGCTGGCGAACGTGGTGGTCACCGTCTCCGCGCTCGGCGGCGACATGCACTCCGGCATGTTCGGCGGCCCGGCCCCGGACGCGCTGGCCGCGCTGATCCGGGTGCTCGACTCGCTGCGCGACGCCGACGGCGGCACCCGGATCGACGGGCTGGACTGCGCCGGCACCTGGGTCGGGGTCGGCTACGACGAGCAGCAGTTCCGCACCGACGCCGGCGTGCTGGACGGGGTCCGGCTGACCGGCTCCGGCACCGTCGCCGACCGGCTGTGGGCCCGGCCCGCCGTCACCGTGCTCGGCATCGACTGCCCGCCGGTGGTGGGGTCCGCCGCCGCGATCCCGGCCACCGCCCGGGCCCGGGTCAGCCTGCGCGTCCCGCCCGGGACCGACCCGGGCGCGGCCCGCGACGCGCTCACCGCGCACCTGGAGGCCGCCGCGCCGTGGGGCGTGCGGATCGAGGTGACCCCGGAGAGCACCGGTTCGCCGTTCCGCGCCGCCACCGGCGGGCCGGCGTACACGGCGCTAGACAAGGCGATGCAGGAGGTCTACGGGCGGCCGATGTCCTTCCTGGGCCAGGGCGGCTCGATCCCGCTGTGCAATGTGTTCGCCCAGGCCTTCCCGGAGGCGGAGATCATCCTGATGGGCGTCGAGGAGCCGCGCTGCCTCATCCACGCGCCCAACGAGAGCGTCGACCCCTCCGAGATCGAGCACATGGCCAACGTCGAGGCGCTCTTCCTCCGGCACTACGCCGACTCGCACCGGCCGTGACCGAACGTCACCCGTACCCGAACCCGGACCCGTACTCGTGACGAACACGCACCACCCGTGCTGGAGTTGACGCGCACCCGGCCCGCCCGTCGACCGCCCCGCACAGTCAGGAGACCCGCATGCCCCCGCCTGGAGAGTCCCGCATGCCCCGCCCCTTCACCGCCGAGGACTACCGCACCCGCCTCGACCGGGCCACCGCCGCCGCCACCGCCGCCGGACTCGCCGGACTGGTCGTCGGCCCCGGCCCCGACCTCGTCCACCTGACCGGCTACCGGCCGACCGCGATCACCGAACGGCTCACCGCCCTCGTCCTCACCGCCGGACGCGAGCCCGTACTGATCGTCCCCGCCCTGGAGCGCCCCGACGCCGAGCGGGCCGAGGGCGCCCCCGCCGTCCGGCTGCTCGACTGGACCGACGGTCAGGACCCGTACGCCGCCGCCGTCCCGCTGCTCGACCCGGCCGGGCGCTACGGCGTCTCCGACAACACCTGGGCGATGCACCTGCTCGGCCTCCAGTCCGCCCTGCCCGGCACCGGCTGGACCTCGCTCACCGAGACCCTGCCGATGCTGCGCGCGGTCAAGGGCCCCGACGAGCTGGAGCGCCTCGCCGCGGCCGGCGGCGCCGCCGACGCCGCCTACCGGGGCATCCTGGAGGTGGAGTTCGCCGGCCGTCGGGAGACCGACGTGGCCGCCGACCTCAGCGCGCTGCTGATCCAGTACGGGCACAGCCAGGTCGACTTCACCGTGGTCGGCTCCGGCCCCAACGGCGCCAACCCGCACCACGAGGCCGGCGAGCGGGTCATCGGGGCCGGCGACACCGTCGTCCTGGACTTCGGCGGCCTCAAGGACGGCTACGGCTCCGACACCACCCGCACCGTGCACGTCGGCACCGACGTCCCGGACGAGGTGCGGAAGGTCCACGACGTCGTCCGGCAGGCGCAGCAGACCGCGTTCGAGGCCGTCCGGCCCGGGATCGCCTGCCAGGAGATCGACCGGATCGCCCGCCGGGTCATCACCGAGGCCGGGTACGGCGACTACTTCATCCACCGCACCGGCCACGGCATCGGCATCACCACGCACGAGCCGCCGTACCTGGTCGAGGGCGAGCAGCAGCCGCTCGTCCCCGGCATGTGCTTCTCGATCGAGCCCGGTGTCTACCTGCCGGGCCGGTTCGGGGTGCGGATCGAGGACATCGTCACGGTCACCGAGCAGGGCGGCCGACGGTTCAACAACACCCCGCACGAGCTTGGCATCGTGTCCTGAGGCCGAGCCGGGACCACCCGGTCGCCCCCTGCCGCACTGCACCAACCGGGGCAATTCTGAACCCTTCCTGAACGGACCGGACGTTCGCACCGAGAGTTCTCCAAGAATGCCTTGCTAGCTTCGATCGGCATGACCAGAATGCTCCGCCCGGCGCCGCCCACCCCGTCCGCGAGCGCCGGGCGGCTGCGTCCGGCCACCGGCTCCCGGAGCGGCCCGCGCACCGGCGCCGCCGCCCGCCTCCGGCTGCTGGCGTGGCCGCTCTACCTCGCCGCCCTGCTGTGGTACCTGCGCGCCTACGGCCTGCCGTACACCAATGACCTGGTCTTCCTGTGGCTGATCGGCGCGCTGCTGGCCGCCGGTGTGCACAGCGGGCACGGTCCGCGCGGGTTCCTGCTGGTGCTGCGCGACTGGGTCCCGGTGATGGCCGTCGTCTGGACGTACTCGCTGCTGCGGGGCTACGGCGCGCGCACCCCCTGGGGCCCGTACCTGTGGCCGCAGCAGCGTGCCGACGAACTCCTCGGCTTCGGCGAGACCCTGACGGTCCGGCTCCAGCACGGGCTGTACACGCCGGGCTCGCCGCACTGGTACGACTACGCCGCGGTCACCGTCTACATGTCGCACTTCTTCATGGTCTTCGTGGTGCTCGCGGTGCTCTGGCGCCGCCGCCACGACCGGTTCCGGCACCTGCTCACCTGCTACCTGGTGCTGACCTTCGCCGGTTTCGCGACGTACATCCTCTACCCGGCGGTGCCGCCGTGGCTGGCCTCCCAGGAGGGGCACCTGCCGGCCCTGACCCGGGTGGTCTCGGACGTGCTCGGCCAGAGCGGACTGCCCCGGGCCGCCTCGGTGTTCGAGAACGGCAGCCAGTTCGCCAACGACGTCGCGGCGATGCCCTCGCTGCACTCGGCGTACCCGGCGATGCTGCTGTTCTTCTTCTGGCCGACCGCCGCCCGCTGGCTGCGGGTGCTGCTGGTCGCCTACCCGCTCGCGATGACCTTCACCCTGGTGTACGGGGCGGAGCACTTCCTGGTGGACGTCTTCGTCGGCTGGGCGTACGCGGCGGTGGCGGTGTACGGCGTGCGGTGGCTGCGGGAACGGCGGCGGACCAGGTCGCTGGCGGCGAGCCGGCCGGCTCCGGCCCCGGCCGCTACGGGGGCGGGCGTCCGGGAGGTCGTCCGCACCGGCAGACTGGACCCGTGACCGAGAAGCCGACCAGGGCCCCCGCGCCGGGCGCGGTGCCCAAGCCGACCGCCGAACAGCTGCTCGCCGCCCGGGACAGCACGATCGAGGACATCACCGCCCCCGGTCTGCGCGTCCTGTTCTGCGGCATCAACCCCGGGCTGTGGTCCGGCGCCACCGGCCACCACTTCGCCCGGCCCGGCAACCGCTTCTGGCCCGCGCTGCACCGGTCCGGCTTCACACCCCGGCAGTTCCGCCCGGACGAGCAGCGGCAGCTGCTCGACCTCGGCCTCGGCATCACCAACGTCGCCCCGCGCGCCACCGCCAAGGCCGACGAGCTGACGGCCGAGGAGCTGCGCGCGGGCGGCGCGGCGCTCGCCGAGCGGGTGCTGCGGCTGCGGCCGCGCGTCCTCGCGGTCCTCGGCATCGGCGCCTACCGCACCGCCTTCGGCCGGCGGACGGCGTCGATCGGACGGCAGGAGCAGGGCATCGGCGACACCGCCGTCTGGGTGCTCCCGAACCCCAGCGGCCTCAACGCCCACTACACCCTGGACGCGCTGGCGGCGGAGTTCGCCGGGCTCCGCGCGACGCTGGACCACGCGGAGCCGGACCGTACGGACGCGGACACGGCCGACCCTGCGGCCGGCCGCGCCTGAGCCTCAGGCCGCCGCCAGCCCCTCCGGCAGCTCCCGGCCGCGCAGCTCCCGCAACTCCCGGATCAACGCCCGCACCGCCGCCGTGCCCGCGAGCTCCGGCGTCGTCACATACCCGACGTAGCGGCTCGGCGGGTTCGGGCCGAGGTCGGTGACGGCCAGCCCGGGCGGGGCGCCGAGCAGGGCGGTCCGGGGCATGATCGCCATCCCGAGGCCCTGGGAGACCAGCGAGACGGCCACCGTGTCGTCCTCGACGTCGATGGTCGAGGGCGGGATCCAGTCCTGCCGGCCCCACCAGTCCCGGGTGTAGGAGCCGCAGTTCTCGTCCCAGTCGACCAGCGGGAGCCCGCGCGGCGCCGGGTGTCCGGCCGGGTGCGCGAGCGCGTAGGTCTCCTCGAACAGCCGGGCCGCGACCAGGCCGGGGACGGGCGGCGGCGCGGCGGGGTCGAGGGTCGCGAGGCCGAGGTCGGCCCGGCCGTCCGCGACCTCCCCGACGGTGCCCCGGCCGATCTCGCGGACGATCCGCACCCGCGGCGTCAGCCCCGGGTGATGTGCGGTCAGCCGGGCCAGGACCGGCGGCAGCAGATGGGCGGCGACACTGCGGAACGCGGCGATCCGCAGCGTCCCGGTGACCTCCCCGGCCGGGTCGCCCGCACCGGTCGCCCGCACCTCCGGGCCCATCACCGCCAGCAGCCGCAGGATCCGCCGGGCGTACGCGACCGCCCGTTCCCCGGCCTCGGTGGGGCGCGCGCCGTGGCGCCCGCGCTCGAACAGCACCGCGCCGAGCTTCCGTTCGCAGGCGCGCACGGCGTGCGAGACGGCGGACTGGCTGCTGTCCAGGCGCGCGGCGGCGGCCGTGAAGCCCTGCTCCTCGGCCACGGCGACCAGGACGCGCAGTTCGTGCGGGGCGAGATCGGTCATGCGGGTGACGCTACCGGATCCATCGATTCCGTTCATGGAACCGGCTCATCCATCGACGGCGGCCCCTGCCCGGCCGCCCGTCGGCTCCCTACGGTGATCTTCACCGCCCCGATGCTCTTCACCGCCCCGTTCACCCCCTGGAGCCCCCGTGTCCCGCCCCACCGCCCGTGTCGTCCACCTCGTCTCCCGCCCGACCGGCGAGCCCACCGCCGACAACTTCGCCTTCGTCGACGAGACCGTCCCGCCGCTCGCCACCGGCGAGGCCCTGGTCGAGAACATCCACCAGTCCGTCGACCCGTACATGCGCGAGGAGATGGACGAGACCGGCGGCTGGCAGCTGCACGCCCCGCTGGAGGGTCGCACCCTGGGCCGGGTCGTCGAGTCCCGGACGCCCGCGCTGCCCGTCGGCACCCTGGTCCACCACCGCCGGGCCTGGCGCACCCTCTCCGTGGTCACCCCGGACGGGACCACCGTCCTGCCGGACTTCGCGGGCGTCCCGCTCAGCGCCCACCTCGGCATCCTCGGCGGCACCGGGCTGTCCGCCTGGGTCGGCCTGACCCGGATCGCCCGGCTGCGGCCCGAGGAGACGCTCTTCGTCTCGGCGGCCGCGGGCGGCGTCGGCACCGCCGCCGGCCGGATCGCCCGGCTGCTCGGCGCCGGCCGGATCGTCGGCAGCGCCGGCTCCGCCGCCAAGGTCCGCCACCTCACCGAGCACCTCGGCTTCGACGCCGCCTTCGACTACCACGAGGCGCCGATCGCCGACCGGCTGCGCGAAGCCGCCCCGGACGGCCTGCACGTCTACTTCGACAACGTCGGCGGCGACCACCTGGAGGCCGCCATCGACACCCTGCGCGACGGCGGCCGGATCGCCTGGTGCGGGGCGGTCGCCCAGTACAACAGCCTCCAGGCGCCGCCGCCCGCGCCGCGCAACCTCTTCGACGTGGTCGGCAAGAGCCTGCGGCTGGAGGGCTTCCTGGTCCGGAACCACCTCGACGCCCGCCCCGAGCTGTACGACTTCCTCGTCCCGCACCTGCGCTCCGGCGCCGTCCGCTCGGACGAGACGGTCGTCCGGGGCTTCGAGCACGTCGTCGACGCCTTCCTCGGCATGCTCAAGGGCGCCAACACCGGCAAGATGATCGTCCAGCTCGCCGACGAGCCGCGCTAGGACGCGTCCCGGCCGGGCAACGAGAGCTCCAGCGCCGCCAGCCGTGCCGGGTCCGCGACCACCTCGAACCCGGCCACCCGGCCGTCCGCGACC
>NZ_JAIY01000008.1:196766-219667 GCF_000710405.2 Kitasatospora sp. MBT66
CGACTCCCCCGTGCCCGTCGACTCCCCCGTGCCCCGGACCCGCTGCCGGGCCCGGCTCGCCAGCTTCTTCGCGGCCGCCGTGTTCCGCCCGACGATCGGCCCGATCTGCTCGAACGGCACCGCGAAGCCGTCGTGCAGCACGAAGGCGACCCGCTCCGCCGGGCCCAGCCGGTCCAGTACCACCAGCATCGCCCGGCCCACCTCCTCGACCAGCTCGGCCTCCGCCTCCGGGCCGTCCACCGCCTCCTCGACCACCACCGCCTCCGTCCGCCGCCCCCGCAGCACGTCCAGACAGATCCGCGACACCACCGTGGTCAGCCACCCCGGCAGGTTCTCCAGCTCCGCCGCGTCCACCCGCTCCAGCCGCAACCAGGCCTCCTGCACGGCGTCCTCGGCCTCCGCCGTCGACCCGAGCATGCGCCGCGCCACCGCCCCCAGCCGCCCCCGCTCGGCCTCGAACCGCACCGCCAGCTCCTCGCGCCCGTCCATCGGTCACCTTTCCGTCCGCGCCCTCGTCACGGGGTTGACGATGCCCGCTCCCCGAAGGTGACCAGGAGACCTCCGATGCCCGCCTTGCTCCACCTCGACTCCAGCGCCGGCCCGCTCGACCGGTCCGTCAGCCGCCGCCTGACCGCCCGCTTCGCCCGCGCCTGGCAGGCCCGCCACCCGGACGCCGACTACCGCCACCGCGACCTCGCCGCCGACCCGGTCCCGCTCGTCGGCCCCGGCTACGCCTCCCTCGGCATCCGCGTCGAACGCCGGTCCGCCCCCGTCCCGCTGTCCGACGTCCACACCCTCGCGGCCACCCCCGACGAACAGCGCGAGTGGTCCCTCACCCACCCCCTGATCACCGAGCTGCACGCCGCGGACACCCTGCTGCTGGGCGTCCCGATGTACAACTTCACCGTCCCCGCCGCCCTCAAGGCCTGGATCGACCGGATCACCTTCCCCGGCGCCCACACCGGCCGCCTCACCGCCACCCGCGTCGTCGTGGTCACCGCCCGCGGCGGCGGCTACGGCCCCGGCACCCCGCGCGAACGCTTCGACTTCCAGACCCCGTACCTGCGCGCCTGGTTCACCGAGCACCTCGGCGTCCCGGACGCCAACCTCCGCTTCGTCCACGCCGAACTCACCCGCGCCGGCGACATCCCCGCCCTCACCCCCTACCGCGACCTCGCCACCATCTCCCTCGGCACCGCCCGCACCACCCTGACCGCCCTCGCCGACGCCTGAGCCCGGCGCCACCGCCCTGGGCCCGAGTCCGGGGTCCGAACCTGGCGCCCGAAACGAGGGAGGGCCGGCGGGAACTCCCGCCGGCCCTCCCTCGACCGTTCCTACCGCCCGCCCCAGGGCTCGTCCGTCGACACGATCTCCCGCCCCAGCGGCGTCAGCGACACCGGGATGAGCTTGAGATTGGCCCACCCGAACGGGATACCGATGATCGACAGGAACAGCGGAATGCTGGTGATCAGATGCATCAGCGCCAGCCACCACCCCGCGCACACCAGCCAGATCACATTCCCGACGCACGACGGAGCCCCGGCGTCCGTCCGCTCCACGGCCTTGCGCCCGAACGGCCAGATCACGAACCCGGCCAGCCGGAACGACGCGATGCCGAACGGGATGGTGACGATCAGGATGCAGCAGATGACGCCGGCGATCACATAGCCGATCGCCATCCAGATACCGCAGAAGATCAGCCAGATCACGTTGAGAACGAAGTCGATCACCTTCATGTCCGGCACCCTCTCACGCGCGACGACTGGCCCCTACGACCCCGATGCCCGCTGAGCTGCGTGTCTACGCACCCGGGGACCGCACCTCAGGGAGAACTCGGGGTGCGGGCACGGGGCGGTCAGCGCTTCCGGGCGCGGTGCTCCCTGAGCAGGGCGGTGAGGCGGGCCGGGTCGGCGCCGCCGTTGAGCTCGGCGAGGAGCGCGTCCGGGCAGAGCTCGTAGTGGTCGCCCCACCAGCGGCCGGCCTTGTTGTCCCATATCCGGTAGCCGCCGGGGACACCCCGGGCCACATAACGACGTTTGGCCATGGCCGGACGGTAGACCGGGGGCCGGTCCGGCCGCCACCGGGTTCAGAGCGGGGTGACGGCCTTGAGGATGAGCAGGAGGGCGACGGCGGCGTTCAGGGCGGAGAGGGCGGAGGCGGCGGTGCCGAGGGCGGCGACCAGGGCGGCGAGGCCCGCGGGGGTCCGGGCGGGGGGCCAGTTGCGGGCGGTGGGCACGGGGCCGAGGAGGGCCGCGACCCGGCGGGGGACGGGGCCGGGGGCGGCGAAGGCGGGGAACACCGTGTAGGCGGCGGGGGCCGTGCGCGAGGCGAGGGCGGCCCGGGCGACGGCGCGGGCGGTGACCCGGCGGTCGCCGACGGCCTGCGCGGACTCCTCGTCGGCCCAGCGCTCCGCGCTGTAGGCGACGGCCCGCTGGAGCGGCCGCAGGAACGGGTTGACGCAGCCGGCCAGCTGGGTGGCCAGCAGGTGGCGGTGGTGCCGGTGGGTGAGGTGGGCGCGTTCGTGCGCCAGCAGCGCCGCGCGCTCGTCCTCGGCCAGGCCGTCGAGCATGCCGGTGGAGACGACCACCCGCCCGGGCGAGCGCGGCGAGCCGGGCAGCGCGTAGGCGTACGGGGCCGGGTCGGGCAGCAGGGCGACGTCGGAGGCGGCGGGCAGGGCGCGGCCGAGGGCGCGCCGGGCGCGGGCCCGGATCCGCAGGTGCCGGACCAGGGTGCGGCCCACCGCGAGCAGGACGACGGCGAGGACGATCAGCGCCGCCGTGCCGACGGTCTCGTGGTATGGCAGGGCGTCCCTGACCTCGGGGTCGGACCAGCTGTCGGGCAGCGGGTTGCCGGGGAGCTGCGCGGTGCCGACGACGCCGATCAGGCCGAGGCTGACCGCGCTGCACAGCGCCATCACGATGCTGAACCCGGTGAGCAGCCGGGCGGCGCCGCGCGGGTGGAGGTGCTGCTCGGTGAGACGGGCGATCGGCAGCGCCGTCAGCGGCAGGACGAGCGGGAGGAAGACGAAGAAACCCACGGTGAGGAGGTCAGCCTTCGCGGTCGGGGGCCGGGGCGACGGCACTGTCGAGCAGGGTGCGCAGCAGTTCCTCGTCGTGCGGGAGCAGGGCGGTGACGAAGCTGGCGAGCACGGCGTCCCGATCGGGTTCGCCGTCCAGGACGCGGCGCATCCGCAGGGCGGCGAGGCCGGCGGCGTCCGAGGAGGCCTGCCAGAGGTAGGAGCGGCCGGCGCGGGTCCGGCTGACGGCGCCCTTGGCGTGCAGCCGGGAGAGGATCGTCATCACGGTGGTGTAGGCGAGGTCGCCGTCGAGACGTTCCTGGACCCAGCCGGCGGTGGCGGGGCCGGGGGCGTGCTGGAGCACCGCCAGTACCTGGGCCTCCAGTTCGCCCTGGCCGCGCCGCCGGGCCCGCGGGTCGCCGGCCACCGGGGCGTTGGTGTCCTCTGCGGTGTCCGCGGTGTCCTCTGCCATGCCGGTCATCCTAACGAGAGGGCGCGGGGCCCGGAATCAGCGCTGTGGTTCGCGGACGTTCCGCTGCCGGTCGAGTGCGGCGATCTCGGGGTGGTGGAGGTCGAAGGCGGGCGATTCGGAGCGGATCCGGGGCAGGGTGGTGAAGTTGTGCCGGGGCGGCGGGCAGGAGGTGGCCCATTCCAGCGAGCGGCCGTAGCCCCACGGGTCGTCGCCGGTGACCCGCTGCCCGTAGCGGGCGGTGTGCCAGACGTTGTACAGGAACGGCAGGGTGGAGATGCCGAGCAGGAAGGAGCCGATGCTGGAGACGGTGTTGAGGGTGGTGAAGCCGTCGGAGGCGAGGTAGTCGGCGTAGCGGCGGGGCATGCCTTCGGCGCCGAGCCAGTGCTGGACCAGGAAGGTGCTGTGGAAGCCGACGAAGAGGGTCCAGAAGTGGATCCGTCCGAGCCGCTCGTCGAGCATCCGGCCGTTGAACTTGGGCCACCTTCTCTGCACTAAGTCAAGGTGTGCTTCAGTCCGCTGAGAGGAGGGGGTGCGCAAGCCGAACGATACAAATTCACCCCAACGGGTGAAGATCGAGACCTTCCCTGCTTGTTC
Organism: Kitasatospora sp. MBT66; assembly: GCF_000710405.2. Lineage (NCBI taxonomy): Bacteria > Bacillati > Actinomycetota > Actinomycetes > Kitasatosporales > Streptomycetaceae > Kitasatospora > Kitasatospora sp. MBT66. The sequence goes on from NZ_JAIY01000008.1 coordinate 200,849, forward strand.
GCGCCGATGGTCGCCACGATGAGTCGTGAGTGATCGCCGGCGACCACGCCGGCCCATGAGGGAAGGTCGGAAACATCTGATGGTGGATGCACTGAAATCGCGGCAGGCCCCGGAGGGCGCTCAGGTCTTCTTCGTCTCGCCCGCTGCCGGGGCAACGGTCGAGAAGACGTTCACCGTCAAGCTCGGCGTCGAGGGCATGGGGCTCAAGCCTGCGGGCGATCAGACGCCACACACCGGTCACCTGGTGGTGGCGATCGACGCTCCGGCCTTCCGCAGTGACCAGCCGGTCCCGACCTCGCGTGTCGAGCCGGGCGCCGTCCTCGCCACCCCCGCTGTCGTCAACCTCAGCAAGGCCGAGACGACGGCGGAATTCGTGCTCGCCCCCGGGCAGCACACGCTTCGCGCGGAAATCGTCGATCAGTACCACGTGCCGTTCAAGCCGAGCATCTCCAGTGAGATCACCGTCACCGTCGCCTGACGCAGCGGCTTCGTGGCTGGGCCCCGCCCGAAGGGCGGGGCCCAGCGCATTTGAAGAGCGCACTTCGCGATCTGTCAGTTGCTCATGGTGACATCCGGTGGGGTGGAGCCCGGTCGGCTGGTGGGCATGCCGAGCGTGACGGTGGTTCGGCGGGTGAGGCGGGCGGCGTCGGCTTGCTTGGCGCGGACGAAGGTCAGGGTCAGGTCGATGCCCTCGATCTCCCCGAGCCACTGCTCTTCCTCGGCGCGCTTGCGCCGCAGGATGAGGTCTGTCTCGATCTCCGCGAGGCGGGGCAGCATCTTGGGGTTGACCTGCAGGACGGGGCAGCGGATGCAGGCGTGTTCGTGCTGGCAGGGCGATCCGTAGGGGCGCGCGCAGTTGCCGAGCTCGACCTTGCGCCGGTCGAAGTGCTCCTCGAACTCCGCCCACTCCTCCGCCGTGACGTCGGCGTACTCCTCCTCCGGCCGCATGGACCGGCGGTTGTTGAGGAACTCCTGGAACGACTTCACGACGTCTTCGGCGAAGACCGCGACATAGCCCTGGGTGGTCTGCAGGTTGAGGTGGCCGAGCAGGGCGGCGCCGATGTGGATCGGCAGTCCGCCGTTGACGATCTCGGTGGCGAACAGTCGGCGGAAGTCGTGCGGGGTGAACTTGGTGTCCTCGAACGCGGGGTTGGTGGCGGCGATTTCCTCGCAGCTGCGGCCGATCATGTGCAGGACGGTGGCCGGCGAGATGACGTTCAAGACCGTCCCCAGTCGGCGCTGGAAGAGGAACGGCATGGGCTCTGACCAGGTCTTCTCGTGCCCGTCGTAGCGGGTGAGGAGCTGGATGGGCCGACCGCCCCTGGTGTGGCGGCGGATGATCTGGGCGATGACGTGGAACAGCTCGGCAGACATTGGGATGACCCGCTCGCGTTCGCTCTTGGACGGGGCGACGACCAGCAGGGCGATGACCTCGCCGTTGGGGCGCTCGTATTGACGGATGCTCAGGTGGGTGAGCTCGGTGAGCTCCTCGACCCGGATGCCGCTGTGCCGGAGCACTTCGACGGCGGCCCACTCCCAGAACGCGGCGTCCTCAACGAGGGTGAGGTTGATCGTCTCGCCGGTGGCGTGGTCGACGACGCGGACGGCTGGATCGGTCAGGATCTTCGCGCGGCGCCGGTCCTCGCGGGAGTCGGAGCGGCTGTAGCGGTGGCCGTTGTGGGTGAACGTCTGGCCGAGCGGGAGAGTGCGGGCGGCGTCCAGCAGGCCGGCCAGGTGCTCGAACCGGTCCTCCAGGTGGCGGACCAGGACGGGCAGCAGGGGCTGGCGGACGCGGGTGCGGTCGGCCATGCGCCGGTTGACGTCACGTCGGCGTTTGCCGAAGCCCTTGAGGTCGCGGGGCAGGATCGGGCAGGGCGCGACCCAGTGGGCCCAGCGTTCGGGCTCGGCGACGGCCCAGCTGTGCAGGTCCATGTAGAGACCGCGGACGGCCAGCAGGACGGAGGCGACATCCTTGCGCCGACGGGTGTAGTCGGTGCGGCCGTTCTTGCGCCAGTACTGGATCTCCGCCCGCCACTGGTCGTAGAGCTCCGGGCTGAGGGCCAGGTCCTTCTGGCCGGGGTTGAGCTCCTCGACGACGTCCCAGAACTGCCCGGCGATGTTGCGGGCGAGGCCCTCCAGGGTGTTGTAGTCGGTGTCGGCCCGGCGGCGGGTGAGGTAGTCGACCAGGAGCTGGCGGACGTCGGCGTTGGCGAAGCGGTAGCGGCCGACGAGTTCCTCGACGGTGCGCTGGCCGTTGTAGATGAACGTCCGCAGGGTGGGCGCGGTGCCGGCCGGGAAGTGGCCGATCTTGTGGAGGATCTCCCAGGCGGCGAGCGCGGAGAAGCGGGTGGTGTCGTTGTTGGCGCCCGGCGTCACCCCCAGGCGCTTGCACTCCAGCGAATAGTGCAGCAGCGCGGACGGGGTCAGGTCGGCCAGGTCGATTCCCTGGGTGGTGAGCGCGCAGGCGACGTCGAACTTGGCCCGGTTGCGGTGGACCTCGCTGATCTGGAGCTGGGCGTCGACGGCCGCGTAGTAGGCGTCGACGAGGGGGTCGTTCTGGATCTTCCGGAACGTCTCGGGGTAGCCGGCGAACCGGTTGGCCCGGAATCCGGCCAGTGAGGGCTGGATGATCCGGGCGGAGAACACCGCCCTGAGCGCCGCCGTCGCGTTGCTGCCGTCGTAACCGATCCCGGGACGGCCCAGGATGTTGACCGGCGGGGCCTTCTCGACGTTGAAGCCGCTGTTCTCCCAGCGCTCCTGCCAGGTGGCGCCGGGCAGGGTCTCAAGGTGGCCGAACAGCACCCGGACGCCGGCTGCGAGCTTGATTGCTCCGTGCCGGGTGCGGGTCGGGCTGATGTCGCGGACCAAGTCGGCGACCTCTTCCGTGCCGGCGGTCGACCAGTCGCCGACCGGGGCCGGGGGCTTGTCGGGCCGGGGTGCCGGGGCGGCCTTGACCATGGCGCTGGTGAAGCGCGTCGGCTCCGGCGTGCGCGGCATCTCGTCGTAGTTCTGGCGCCGGTTGCGGGTGGTGTAGGTCTCGGCGAGGACTCCGCGGTTAGCCACCGAACACCGCCTTCATGTCCTCAGGGTCGTAGCCGGGGGCGAAGGTCCGCTGGACGCGGGGCCGGTTGTAGTGGGCCTGGAGGGCGTCGAAGAGGTCCTCGACGCGCTCGTTCAGGTAGATGCCGGTGGTGGCCAAGTCGGAGTGCCGCAGGATCGCGCGGACCTGGGCGAGAGTGAGGCTGGGGTCGTTGGCCATGCGCTTGGCGGCGGTGTGCCGCAGGTCATGCAAGGTCCAGTTCGTGCCGAGCTTCTCGTTGGCGCGCTGGATCACCCGGCGCATCGCCCAGTAGGTCAGCGGCCGGTCCGGGCCCCGGCGGGTGCGCAGGACCGGCTCGGTGGCCGGCGGCAGGCCGATCGTGTCGAGGTAGGCGGCCAGGATGATGAGGGCCTGGGGGCTGGCCGGGACCTGTTCGCGGTCGTCGGTGCCCTTGGTGACGACCCAGAACAGCTGCTTGGCCCAGTCGATGTCGCAGGGCCGGACGCCGAGCAGTTCGCTGGCGCGGGCGCCGCTGGAGACGTAGAGCAGGACGGCGGCGCGGTCCCGGTCGCAGGTCATCGCCCCGAAGAACTCGTCCCAGAGCGAGTCGGGGATCGAGCGCGGAGCGGTCTTGGGGACCTTCTGGCGAAGGCGTGAGCGGCGGAACGGCGTGCGCGGGCTGTCCGGGCTCTTGCTGGGCGCGGTCCGGCGCACCGGCGCCGACTCCGGGACCGGGTTGACCAGCGGGCCTCGGTTGTAGTGCCGGTGGTAGGCGTAGAAGCTGCTGACGACGGTCAGGCAGTGGTTGATGGTGGTGGGCGCGTAGCCGGCCTTGAGGTAGGGCTTGCCGGTGCGCGGGTTCACCGACCCGGGCGGCGGGGAGTCGGGGTTGCTGCGGCGGCGCTGCGGGTTCGGGGCGACGCGCAGCCAGCCGACCATCGCGGTGGTTTCGGCCTCGGTCGCGCGGTCCCAGTCGACATCGAGGTGCCAGAGCACCCGGAACCATCTCAGCAGGTCATAGGCGTAGCTCTTGGCGGTCAGCGGCCGGTTGTCGTCTAGGACCAGGCCGAGCAGGTATGGGGCGACCGGGGCGACGACGTTGCCGTCAGCGTCCAGGACGGCGTACCCGGGTATGGACTCGATCTTGGTGACGGACCCGATCCGGGGCACATTGGCCCGCCCCTCGATCAGCTGGCGGTGGAGGTCTTGCTGCACAACGTTCCTTGCAGGTGGAGAGCGTGTCGCTCCATGATCGGAAGCGGTTAGTGCAGTTAACACACCAGAAGTGGAAGCCGGCGAACATCGCGAAGACCACCGTCCCGAACACCACGTAGTGGAAGTGCGCGACGACGAAGTACGAGTCGGAGACGTGGAAGTCGATCGGCGGCGCGGCCAGCAGCACGCCGGTGAGGCCGCCGAAGAGGAAGGTGACCAGGAAGCCGACCGTCCACAGCATCGGGGCCTCGAAGCTGAGCGAGCCCCGCCACATGGTCCCGATCCAGTTGAAGAACTTCACCCCGGTGGGCACCGCGATCAGCATCGTCATGACCGCGAAGAACGGCAGCAGCACCTGTCCGGTGACGAACATGTGGTGCGCCCAGACGGTGATCGACAGACCGGTGATGGCGATGGTGGCGGCGATCAGGCCGCTGTAGCCGAAGACCGGTTTGCGGCTGAACACCGGGATGATCTCGGTGACGATGCCGAAGAACGGCAGCGCGATGACGTAGACCTCCGGGTGCCCGAAGAACCAGAACAGGTGCTGCCAGAGCAGCGCCCCGCCGTTGGCCGCGTCGAAGGCGTGCGAGCCGAACCGCCGGTCGGACTCCAGGCAGAGCAGCGCGGCCGCCAGCACCGGGAAGGCGAAGAGCACCAGAACGGCGGTGAGCAGGATGTTCCAGACGAAGATCGGCATCCGGAACATCGTCATCCCGGGTGCGCGGAAGCAGATGATCGTGGTGACGAAGTTGACCGAGCCGAGGATGGTGCCGAAGCCGGAGAAGGCCAGGCCCATGATCCACAGGTCGGCGCCGATGCCGGGGCTGTGCTCGGCGCTGTTGAGCGGCGCGTAGGCGAACCAGCCGAAGTCGGCCGCGCCGTCCGGGGTGAGGAAGCCGAGGACGGCGATCAGCGAGCCGAACAGGTAGAGCCAGTAGGCGAGCGCGTTCAGCCGGGGGAAGGCGACGTCGGGGGCGCCGAGCTGCAGCGGCATGATCCAGTTGGCGAACCCGGCGAACAGCGGGGTCGCGAACATCAGCAGCATGATCGTGCCGTGCATGGTGAAGAGCTGGTTGAACTGCTCGTTGGAGAGGAGTTGCAGCCCGGGGCGGGCCAGCTCGATCCGCATCAGCATCGCCATCAGCCCGCCGACCAGGAAGAACGCGAAGGCGGTGGTGAGGTAGAGGGTGCCGATCCGTTTGTGGTCGGTGGTGGTCAGCCAGCCGACCAGGGCCCGGCCGCGCCGGCGGCGGGCGGCGGCGCGGCGCCGTTCCAGCCGCGGGGAGCGCGAACGGCGTGGGGGCTGCTCCACGAGGTCCTTCGGCAGAAGCGTCACGTGCCGCGCCTTCCAGGTCCGGGGCAGGGGTCGGACCAGCAGTACCGCTCGGCCCGCCGGGGCGGCCGGGGGCGCGCGGGGCGGGTCACCCGAACAGGTGCGGTCGGGTTGCCGGGCGGCGGGCGGGGTCGGACGGTCGAAGTCCGTACGTCACTCCGCACACCTGTCCGGGGCGCTTGTCGGGCCCCGGCGTCCGGTCCTGGAGGAATCCATGAGCAGCAGCACGTCGTCCACGCCTCCCGACCAGCCCCCGCCCTGGCGCTCGGGCACGGGCCAACCGCCGCCGACGTCGCACGGCGGGTTCCGCGACTGGGCGCCCGGCTTCGTGGTGTTCGCGGGTGTCCTGATGCTGATCAACGGCATCATGGAGGTCCTGCGGGGCATCATGGCGGTCCACGACGACGAGGTCTTCCTGACCACCGACCGCTACGTCTTCCGGTTCGACCTCACCGGCTGGGGCTGGATCCACATCGTCGTCGGCGCGCTGGTGGCGCTGGTCGGCGCGTTCCTCCTCACGGGCGCCACCTGGGCCCGCTACGCCGGTATCGCGCTCACCGCGGTGAGCGCCGTCGAGAGCTTCCTGGCGATGCCGTACTACCCGGGCTGGTCCATCGTGGTGATCGCGCTGGACGTCTTCATCATCTGGGCGTTGTGCATCCACAAGCCCGACGCCGCCGGGCACTGATCCCGCCGACCGTGGTGGTCCGGACCCCGCCCGGGTCCGGACCACCACGTGTCACGCCCGTGCCCGCTGGGTGAGCGCGATGCAGAGCAGCACCACCACCGCCGTCACCGGCGCGGCGGCCGGCAGCACCTCGCCCAGCAGCAGCACCGACCAGATCAGCGTCAGCAGCGGCTGCGCCAGCTGGAGCTGACTCGCCCTCGGCACGCCGATCGCCGCCATCCCCCGGTACCAGACCACGAACCCGCCGAACTGCGACACCACCGCCGTGTACGCCAGCCCGGCCAGTGCCTTCCCGCCGAACTCCACCGGCTCGGCGGGCAGCGCCAGCGCCGTGGTCAGCGCGGTGACCGGCAGCGCCGCGACCACCGCCCAGCCGATCACCTGCCAGCCGGGCAGCTCCCGGGAGATCCGCCCGCCCTCCGCGTACCCGGCCGCGCAGATCAGCAGCGCCGCGAACAGGTACAGGTCGGCGAGGCCCGGCAGCCCGTGGCTCTGCAGCAGGGTGAAGCCGAGCACGGCCACCGCCCCGGCCAGTGCCGCGCCCCAGAACAGCCTGGACGGCCGGGCGCCGGAGCGTCCGGCCCGCAGCGCGGCGACGGCCGCGGTGGCCAGCGGCAGCACCCCGATGACGACCGCCGAGTGCGCGGTCGAGGAGGTGCGCAGGGCCAGCGTGGTGAGCAGCGGGAAGCCGAGGACGCAGCCCGCCGAGACCACCAGCAGGCCGGGCCAGTGCCGGCGCTCGGGCAGCGGGACGCGGGCCGCCGCCAGGCAGAGCGCGGCGAGCACTCCGGCGAGCAGGCCGCGCAGGCCGGTCGCGGTCCAGGGGCCGAAGCCGGTCAGCGCCCAAGCGGTGGCGGGGAAGCTGAAGGAGAAGCAGAGGACACCCAGGGCGGCCTGCGCGGTACCGGCGGAGCCGCCGGACCCGGGTGCGGCCTTCGGCGGCGCGGTCGCCTCCACACTCGCCGGGGCCGTCGTCCGCGCCGTAGCGGGCCGGTCCGCTATCGCCGAACGGAGGGTAGCGCTATCTTGTGCTCTCATGAATGAGCGTAGCAGTGTGACCGAACTCGCGGACAGTCTGCGACGGGAAGTCGAGCGCTACCCGGAAGGACGGAAGCTGCCGTCGAGCCGGGCCCTGATGGAACGCCACCAGGTCAGCCCGGGCACGGTCTCCCGCGCCATCGCCGTCCTCGCCGCCGAGGGCCTGGTGATCTCCCGCCCGGGCGCCGGGGTGTTCCGCGCGGCGGCCTTCACCACCGGCCCCGCGACCGGCGCCCGCAGGGCCCCGGCCGGTACCGCCCGCCCCGGCGACCTCTCCTGGCAGGAGATCGCCCTCAGCAGCGAGACCGGACCGCGCGACCTGCTGGCCGCCCCGGTGTTCGCCACCCTGCGCGTGCCGCCGCCCGACGTCATCGACCTCAACAGCGGCTACCCGCACTCCTCCCTGCTGCCCGAGCGGCTGCTCGCCGCCGCCCTGGCCCGGGCCGGACGCCGCCCCGGCGCCTGGGAGCGCCCGCCCACCGACGGCCTCACCGAGCTGCGCGGCTGGTTCGCCCGCGACATCGGCGGCCACGACGGGCCGATCGCCACCGGGGACGTCCTGCTCACCTCCGGCGGGCAGAGCGGCCTCACCGTGGCGATGCGCTCCCTCGCCGCACCCGGCGCCCCGGTCCTGGTGGAGTCGCCGACCTACCCGGGCATCCTGGCGGTCGTCCGGGCGGCCGGGCTGCGGCCCGTCCCGGTGCCGGTCGACGCCGACGGCGTCCGCACCGACCTGCTGGCGGAGGCCTTCGAGGCCACCAGGGCGCGGGTCTTCGTCTGCCAGCCGCTGTTCCAGAACCCGACCGGCGCGGTGCTCTCCCCCGAACGCCGGGCCGAGGTGCTCCGGATCGCCCGGGCCGCCGGGGCCTTCGTCGTCGAGGACGACTTCTCCCGACTGCTGGTGCACGCGGACGCCCCCGCCCTGCCCCGGCCGCTCGCCGCGGACGACCGCGACGGGGTGGTGGTGCACCTGCGTTCGCTCACCAAGGCCGCCTCGCCCAACCTGCGGGTCGGCGCCCTCACCGCGCGCGGCCCGGCGCTCGCCCGGCTGCGGGCCACCCAGGTGGTGGACAGCTTCTTCGTGCCCCGGCCGCTCCAGGAGGCGACGCTGGAACTCGTCGCCGACCCGGGCTGGGCCCGTCATCTGCGCACGCTCGGCACCGAGCTGCGCAACCGCCGCACCGCCGCCGTCGCCGCCCTGCACCGCGAGCTGCCGGGTGTGCTCGGCAGCTACCGCCCCGGCGGCTACCACCTGTGGCTGCGGCTCCCCGAGGGCGTCGACGACGGTGTGCTCACCGCCGCCGCCATGCGGGCCGGCGTCCAGGTGACCCCCGGCCGGCCGTACCACGCCGCCGAACCGCCGGCCGCCAATCTGCGGCTCAGCTACGCCGCCGCCGAGAACTCCGCCCAGGTGGTGGAGGGCGTGCACCGGCTCCGGGCGGTACTGGACGAGGTCGCGACCGGCTGACGACCGCGGCGACCTCGTCCGGTACCGCTACCGGTGGCCGGCCATCCGCTCCAGCCGGGCGATCCGCTCGGCCATCGGCGGATGGGTCGAGAACAGCTTCGTACCGGCCTCGCCCGGGCGGAACGGGCTGGCGATCATCATGTGGCTGGCGGTCTTGATCTGCGGCTCCGGCGGCAGCGGCAGCTGCCGGGTGCCCGCGTCCAGCTTGCGCAGCGCGCTCGCCAGGGCCAGCGGGTCGCCGGTGATCCGGGCCCCGTCGGCGTCGGCCTGGTACTCCCGGGAGCGGCTGACCGCCAGCTGGATCAGCGAGGCGGCGACCGGGCCGAGGATCATGATCGCGAGCAGCCCGAACAGGCCCGGGCCGTCGTCGTCGTCACCCCGGCCGAACGGGATCAGCCAGGCGAAGTTCACCAGGAACATCACCACCGAGGCGAGCGCGCCGGCCACCGAGGAGATCAGGATGTCCCGGTTGTAGACGTGGCTCAGCTCGTGGCCGAGGACACCGCGCAGCTCGCGCTCGTCGAGCAGCTGCAGGATGCCGTCGGTGCAGCAGACCGCCGCGTTGCGCGGGTTGCGGCCGGTGGCGAAGGCGTTCGGGGCCGGGGTCGGCGAGATGTAGAGCCGGGGCATCGGCTGGCGCGCCGAGGTGGAGAGCTCCCGGACGATCCGGTACAGCCGCGGCGCCTCGATCTCGCTCACCGGGCGGGCCCGCATGGCGCGCAGGGCGAGCTTGTCGCTGTTCCAGTAGGCGTAGGCGTTGGTGCCGAGGGCGACCAGCAGGGCGATCACGAAGCCCGTACGGCCGAAGAAGGAACCGATCACCAGGATCAGCGCCGAGAGGCCCCCGAGCAGGGCGGCGGTCCTCAGTCCGTTGTGCCGGCGATGCACGGGTGGCCCTCCAATGGTGCGTGGGGAAGCCCTTTCTGCCTCGTCCCTCCTGCCCGGTCAACGGGTGGGGGCCGGGGCCTTGTTCCCTTGTGACCGGCATGACACCCGACCGGGGGACCCGGCCCCGCCCCGGCGCGTCCGCCGGGCGGGGTTCAGAACAGCGAACCGCCGACCACCTGGAGCACCAGCTGCGGGGCCACCGAGAGCACCACCGCGACGGAGGCGGTGAGGCCCAGGGTGGCGGTCAGCGACACCGGCAGGCGCCGCTCGGGGGCCGTGGCCGCGCGCTCCCCCGCCCCCTCCGCGGGGGCCGCGTCCGGGGCCGGGGCGAACAGCACGGCGGTCCAGCGCAGGTAGTAGTACAGCGCGACGACCACGTTGACGGCCATCACCACGGCCAGCCAGCCCAGCCCGGCGTCGACCGCGGCGCGGAACACCACGACCTTGCCGAACAGGCCGATCACGCCCGGCGGCAGCCCGGCCAGGCAGAGCAGGAAGAACGCCAGCGCCAGCGCCGTCCAGCGGCGCCGGGCGAACAACCCGCGGAAGTCGTCCACCCCGGCCTCGGAACGACGGCCGACCGCCGCCACCACGCCGAAGGCGCCCAGGTTGACCACGCCGTAGATCAGCGCGTACGCGGCGGTGGCGCCCAGCGGGTCGGTCGTGGTCGGCGCGTAGCCGGCCGCTGCCAGCGGCACCAGCAGGTAGCCGGCCTGGCCCACCGAGGACCAGGCGAGCAGCCGGACCGCGCTGTAGCGGGTGTCGAAGCGCTGGCGCAGCGCGCCCGCGTTGCCGACCGTCATGGTGACGGCGGCCAGCACCGCGAGCACCAGGCCCCAGGTGTGCGCGTACGGGCGGAAGGCGATGGTGGTGACCAGGGCCAGTCCGGCCAGACCGGCCGCCTTGCCGACCACCGAGAGGTAGCCGGCCACCGGCAGCGGGGCGCCGGTGTAGGTGTCCGGCACCCAGAAGTGGAACGGCACGGCGGCGACCTTGAAGGCGAAGCCGGCCAGCGTGAGCACCGCTCCCGCCTCGGCCAGCGGCTTCAGCTGCGCGGGGGCGTGCTCCAGCCCGGTGGCGACGGCGCCCAGGTGCAGGCTGCCGCTCGCCGCGTAGACGAAGCCGATGCCGAGCAGCATCACGGCGGTCGCGGTGACGGAGGACAGGAAGAACTTGAGCGCGGCCTCGGCACCCCGGCCGTCCCGGCGCAGCGCGACCAGGGCGAAGGCGGGCAGTGAGGCGACCTCCAGGGCGATCACCAGGGTGGCGAGGTCGCGGGAGGCGGGCAGCAGCGCGGCGCCGGTGGCGCTGGAGAGCAGCAGGAACCAGTACTCGCCGCCGGGCAGCTCCTCGCGCTCCACCGTGTGGGCGGACAGCAGGGCGGCGATCAGCGCGCCGCCGAGCGCGAGCAGCTGGAAGACCAGGGCGAAGTGGTCGGCGACGTAGGAGCAGCCAGCGTTGTCAGTGGCCCCTGTTACGTTCTGCGCACAGAAGGTGGCTCGGGGTGATCCACCGATGAGCGGGAGGAGCGAGACGATGGCCAGGGCGAGTGCGGCGGCGGTGAGCCGGCCCAGCCAGCGCTTGTGCCGCGCGGGCAGGAAGAGGTCGGTGACCAGCACGGCGAGGGCGGCCAGCGCGGCGATCAGCGGGGGCGCGATCGCCACCCAGTCCACGGACTGGATCAGGCTGCCCGGGTTGGCGACGGCGAGGGAGGTCACAGTGGTCTGCCCCGTGGAGTGAGATCCGAGTGCGGTGCCGAGCATGGTCAGCCACCGCCGAGCAGGTGCTTGACGGCGGGGTCGGAGAGGCCGAGCAGGAGCGCGGGCCAGAGGCCGGCGAGCAGGGTGAGGGCGGCCAGCGGCGTCCAGCTGACGGCCTCGTAGGGGCGCAGGTCGGCGAGCTCGGCCACCGGCGCGGTCTGCTTGGGGTCGCCCATGCAGACGCGCCTGACCACGATCAGCAGATAGGCGGCGGTGAGGAGGGTGCCGAGACCGGCCAGGACCATGTAGGTGACGAACGCGGGGCGCGAGAGGCCCTCGGCCGGGTCGAACGCGCCGAACATCGCGAGCAGCTCGCCCCAGAAGCCGGCCAGGCCGGGCAGGCCGAGGCTGGCGACGGCGGCGAAGGCGAGCAGCGCGCCGAGCCGGGGCGCCCGTCCGTAGAGGGCGGCGCCGGTGGCGCCGGCCAGGGTGTCGAGGTCCGCCGTGCCGTAGCGGTCCTTGAGCGCCCCGACCACGAAGAACAGCAGGCCGGTGATCAGACCGTGCGCGATGTTGGCGAACAGCGCGCCGTTGACCCCCACCGGGGTGAGGGAGGCGATGCCCAGCAGGACGAAGCCCATGTGGCCGACGGAGGAGTAGGCGATCAGGCGCTTGAGGTCGCCCTTGGCACCGGTCCGGGCGAGGGCGAGGCAGGCCAGCGAGCCGTAGACGATGCCGACGGCGGCGAACGCGCCCAGGTAGGGGGCGAGCGTCGTGGTGCCGTCGGGGACAACCGGGAGGAGGACCCGGACCAGACCGTAGGTGCCCATCTTCAGCAGCACACCGGCGAGCAGGACGGAGCCCACCGTCGGGGCGGCCGTGTGCGCGTCCGGGAGCCAGCTGTGCAGCGGCCAGGCGGGGGCCTTGACCGCGAGCCCGACCATGATCGCCAGCGCGGCGATCACCTGGGTGGAGTGGCTCAGGCCGGAGCCGTGGGCGGCGGCGAGGGCCTGCATGTCGAAGGTGCCCGCCTTGAGACCGACCAGCAGGAAGCCGAGCAGCATCACGGCCGAGCCGAGCAGCGTGTACAGGATGAACCGGTTCGCGGCCGGCACCTTCGCGCCGCTCCCCCAGCGGGCGATCAGGAAGTACATCGGGATCAGCACGATCTCGAAGGCCAGGAAGAAGAGCACCAGGTCCAGCACCGCGAAGGTGGCCAGCATGCCCACTTCGAGGAGGAGGAACAGCCCGACGAAGGACCGGGCCGAGGGCACCCCGGCCCCGGACGGCAGCCGCCGCTCCGAGTACAGCGCGCAGAGGAAGGTGAGCAGCGAGGTCAGCACCAGCAGCGGCAGCGAGACGCCGTCCACGCCGAGGTGGAGGCGCACCCCGATGGCCGGGATCCAGGCCAGATCGGTGGTGGCCTGCATCCGGGCGGGCTCGTCGTGGTCGAAGCCGGCCGCCAGGGCGACGGTGAGCACCAGGACGGCGCCGGTCAGCACCGTGCCGAAGCGCAGCGCGCGCCGGTCGGCGGCGGCCGGGTCCGGGCCGAACACCGGGGCCAGGGTGAGCGCGGCGCCGAGCAGCGGCAGCACCAGGAGGGCGATGAGGACCGCGTTCATCGGGGACTCCTAGCGACAGCGACAGCCACGGCAGCGGGCGAGGACGGGAGGTACGGCATCGGCTACACCGCCACCAGGACGGCCAGCAGGACGACACCGGCGAGCAGCGCGCTGAGGTAGGTCTGCGCGTTGCCGGTCTGCGCCAGCCGGACGACCCGGCCCAGCAGCTCGGCCCCGGCACCGCTGCCGCGCACGTACGTCTCCACGACCTCGCGGTCGAGGAAGCGGACGAGCCGGGCGGCGGCCTCGACCGGGCGGACGAACAGCGCGCTGTAGAGCCGGTCGACGCCGAAGCCGTGCCGGGCCGGGCCGAACAGCGGGCCCAGCAGGGCGCGCCCGGGATCGGCGACGATCACCTCGGCGGCCGGGGCTCCGGCCTGCTCGGGCACCCGGCCGGGCTCGGCCGGGGCGGGCAGGCCCTCGGTGGTCCGGGCGGTGGCCGCGCGCCAGGCGCCGTAGGCCAGCAGCACACCGACCACGGCCAGTCCGGTGCCGGTGACGGCGGTGACCGCGGAGGGCTTCAGCGAGCCGCCGTCCAGCAGCGCGGGCAGCCAGTCCGAGCGCAGGCCGGCGATGCCGAAGCCCATGGTCGGCACGGCCAGCACCCACAGCGGCCAGCGCATCGCGGGCGGCTCGGCGACCGCCGGGTCGGCCTCGTCCGGCTCGGGCGAGTACGGCGCGTCGGGCTCGTGGTCGGCGACGGCCGGGGCCCCGCCCGCGGCGGGGAGCGCCGCGCCCGTCGGGCTGTGGAAGGTCACCAGGAAGAGCCTGGCCGCGTACGCCGCCGTGAGCAGCGCGGTGAGCCCGGCCGAGACCAGCACGATCCAGCCGGCCGCCTGCGGCACCGCCGAGGCCGGGCCGAGGCCGTTGGTCAGCGCCTCGCCGTTGGCGGCGTGCTCGGCGGCGGTCAGCACCGCCTCCTTGCTGAAGAAGCCGGAGAACGGCGGCAGGCCGATCAGGGCGACCAGCGCGATGGCCGTCGTCCAGTAGGCGTCCGGGACGCGCTTGCGCAGCCCGGGGATCCTGGACATCGCGGAGATCGAGTTGGTGTGCGCGGCGTGGATCACCACACCGGCGGCGAGGAACAGCAGCGCCTTGAACGCGCCGTGGCTGACCAGGTGGAAGACCGAGGCCTCGCGGTCGCCGCTGGCGAGCGCGCCGGCCATGTAGCCGAGCTGGCCGACGGTCGAGTAGGCGAGCACCCGCTTGAGGTCGTCCTGGGCCAGCGCGCAGAGCGCCGAGCCGATCATCGTCACGGCGGCCATCACCGCCAGGACCACCAGCGCCGCCCCGGACAGCAGGAAGACCGGCAGCAGCCGGGCCACCAGGTAGATGCCGGCCGCGACCATGGTGGCGGCGTGGATCAGCGCGGAGACCGGCGTCGGACCGGCCATCGCGTCCGGGAGCCAGGTGTGCAGCGGGAACTGCGCGCTCTTGCCCGCCACCCCGGCCAGCAGGAGCAGCGCGATCAGCGTCGGGTGGCCGAGCCGCCCGTCGCCGGCGGCCCGCAGCACGTCCTCGATCCGGAAGCTGCCGGCGTCGGCGCCGAGCAGGAAGATGCCGAACAGGAACGGCACGTCGCCCAGCTTGGTGACCAGGAAGGCCTTCAGCGAGGCGGAGCGGGCGTCCTCGGTCTCCCAGTGGTGGCCGATCAGGAAGTACGAGCAGATGCCCATGACCTCCCAGCCGACCAGCAGCACGATCAGGTCGCCGGAGTACACGACCAGGAACATCGCCGCCGTGAACAGCGAGACCAGCGCCGCGTACGAGGGGTAGCGCGGATCGTCCTTGAGGTAGGCGGTCGAGTAGACCTGGACGCAGGTGGCGACCAGGCCGACCAGCACCGAGATCAGCGAGCTGTAGCCGTCCAGGTGGATCGCGAGCGAGATCTCCGGTCCACCGGTCGGGGTGAGCCGGGTGGCGGCGTCCAGCACCTGGCCGGTGCCGAGCTGGATCGCGACCACCAGGGCGAGCACGGCCGAGACCGCGACCGGCACGATCGCCAGCGGCCGGGCCAGGCCCGGGGAGCGCCGGCCGACGGCCAGGGTGGCGGCCGCGCCGAGCGCGGGCAGGGCGGGGACGAGGGCGGGCAGGGCGAGGTTCATGCGGTGGCCCGGCCCTTCAGCGCCTCGGTCCCGACCGGCGCCTCGTCGACGTCGGCGGTGGATTCGGCCGGGTCGCCGAGCGCGGTGGCCCGGTCGATGTCCGCCGTGCCCCGGGCCCGGAAGAGCAGCAGGACGATGGCGAGCCCGAGCCCGATCTCGGCGGCGGCGATCGTGATGGTGAACAGGGTGAGCGCCTGGCCGGCGTGCAGCGAGTCGCGCAGCCAGGCGTCGAAGGCGACCAGGTTGAGGTTGACGGCGTTGAGCATCAGCTCGACGGACATCAGCACCAGGATCACGTTGCGCCGGGCGAGCACGCCGTAGACGCCGACGCTGAACAGCAGCGCGGCGAGGACGACGGGGTAGGCGAGGTGCATCAGCTCTCCTCCGCCGGAGCGGTCTCGGGGGCCTCGGCCGGGGGCGCGGCGGCCGCCCGCTGGGCGACCGTCCCGTTGGAGCCCACCGGACGGCCGGCCCGGATCCGTCCGGACCGGGGCGCCGGGACCCGTCGGCCCGCGCCGCGCGACAGCACGATGGCGCCGACCAGCGCGGCCAGCAGCAGCACCGAGAGCGCCTCGAAGGGCAGCACCCAGGTGCGGAACAGGCTGGCACCGGTCACCGCGGCCGAGCCGCCGCCCGCGCCGAGGTCGATCCAGGAGGTCCGGAAGGCGTCCACGACCAGGGTCACCAGGGTCCCGGCCGAGGCCAGCGCGACCACCAGGGCGACCCAGCGGTTCTTCGAGTCGGCGTCCGGCGAGCGCCCGATCGGCGCCTTGGTGAGCATCAGTCCGAACAGCACCAGCACGACCACCGAGCCGAGGTAGATCAGCACCTGCACCCAGGCGACGAACTCGGCGGTGAGCAGCAGGAACTCCACCGCCAGCCCGCCGAGCGCGGCGACCAGCCACAGCGCGGCGTGCACCAGCTGCTTGGTGGTCACGGCGACCACGGCCGAACCGAGCACGGCGATGCCGACCAGCAGGAAGACGATCTCCACCCCGGTCGGGGAGAGGAAGGAGCGCGCGGCCGGGTCCAGCGGCCCGGTCGCGGCGAGCAGGGCGGCGGCGCTCACTACGCGTCACCCCCCTGTTCGAGAGCCGCAGCGGCGGCCGCCGCGAGCTTGTCGGCGGCCTTCCGCGCGCTGGCGATCTCCTTGGGCTCCTCGGCCGCCGGGTCCAGCACCGGCGGCACCGGCACCGTCCACATCCACTCCCGGAGCCGGTCCCGCTCGTGGGTCAGTTCCAGGATGTCGGTCTCCGCGTACTCGAACTCGGGCGACCAGAACAGCGCGTCGAACGGGCACACCTCGATGCAGATCCCGCAGTACATGCAGAGCGAGAAGTCGATGGCGAACCGGTCCAGCACATTGCGGGTGCGGGCGCGCGCGTTCGGGTCGGCGGCCGGCAGCGTCTCCTTGTGGGAGTCGATGTAGATGCACCAGTCCGGGCACTCACGGGCGCAGAGCATGCAGACCGTGCAGTTCTCCTCCAGCAGCGCGATCACCCCGCGCGAACGGGGCGGGAGCGAGGGCTGCGCGTCGGGGTACTGCGCGGTGACGGTCTTCCTCGTCATCGTCCGCAGGGTGACGGCCAGGCCCTTGGCCAGGCCCGCACCGGGGAAACTCATGAGATCGCCACCTTGATGATGCCGGTGAGGGCCAGCTGGACGAGGGCGAGCGGGATCAGCACCGTCCACGCGAAGCGCATCAGCTGGTCCTCGCGCAGCCGGGGGTAGGTGACCCGCAGCCAGATCACCACGAAGGCCAGCGCGAAGGTCTTCAGCAGGGTCCACAGCCAGCCGAGCTGGTCCGGCAGCGGGCCGTGCCAGCCGCCGAGGAACAGCACCGCGGTCAGCGCGGAGACCACCAGGATGCCCACGTACTCGGAGAGCAGGAACAGCGCGAAGCGCAGCCCGGTGTACTCGGTGTACGCGCCGAAGATGATCTCCGAGTCGGCGACCGGCATGTCGAACGGCGGGCGCTGCAGCTCGGCCAGACCGGCCGTGAAGAACACGAAGGCGCCGATGATCTGCCACGGGATCCAGTACCACTGCCAGGCGTCCACGATCCCGGGCAGCGAGAGCGTCCCGGCGGCCATCGCCACCGAGGCCGCGGCGAGCACCATCGGCAGCTCGTAGGACATCAGCTGCGCGGCCGTGCGCAGACCGCCGAGCAGCGAGAACTTGTTGGCCGAGGCCCAGCCCGCCATCAGCTTGCCGATCACGCCGACACCCATGACGGCCAGCACGAAGAACAGTCCGGCGTCGATCGCCTGCCCGACGAAGCCGTCCGGGCCGACCGGGATCGCCAGCAGCACGAAGAGGTACGGCAGCAGCGAGACGGCGGGGGCCAGCTGGAAGATCCGGCGATCGGCCCCGGCCGGGACGATGTCCTCCTTCTGCGCGAACTTCACGCCGTCCGCGATCAGCTGCGCCCAGCCGTGGAAGCCACCGGCGTACATCGGGCCGAGCCGGCCCTGCATGTGGGCCATCACCTTGTGCTCGGTCTGGCCGATGACCAGGGGGAGGGTGAGGAAGACGACCAGCGTGGCGACGCAGCGCAGCACCGTGTCGAACAGGTTCACGCGCCGTCTCCGTCCTGGCCGGCCGACTCGGCCGGCGGCTCACTCGTCTTCCGCTCCCCGGCGGCGGGCCCGTCCGAGGGCTCGGTCGCGGGCTCGGACGCGGGCTCGGGCTCGGACGGCCCGTCCGAGGGCTCGGCAGGCTCTGCGGCGGGCTCGGCCGTCGGCTCGTCGTGGGCCGGCACCGGGTTGTGCCAGGGCGCGTCGGAGGACCGGGTCCGGGACGGCGCGGGCCGCGCGGGCCCGGGCTCCGGAGCGTCGGCGGCCGCGTCGGCCTCCGCCTGGCTCACCGAGCCGTCGGACACCGACCTGGTCCGCCGGGGCCGGTCCGCCCGCACCGGCGGTGCGGCGGCGCCCTCCACGGCAGCTCCCTCGACGGCAGCGCCCTCGGCAGCAACACCCTCGGCAGCGGCTTCCTGTGCCGGAGCGGCGGCCGCCTGGCTCGCCGACCCGTCGGAGACCGACCTGACCCGGCGCGGACGGTCCGCCCGCACCGCGGCAGCGCCCTCGGCACCCGCCGCACCCGCGGCGGCCCGCGGCGTCCGGGCCGCGCCCGCGGCCCGGGCACCCCGGGCGGGACGCTCGGCCACCGGCGGCAGGGTGCCCTTGAGCGGCCCCCACTCGTTCGGGTCCGGCACCCCGGCCGGCTGCATCTTGCGCCGCGCCGGCCCGTCGCCCTCGGACTCGCCCGGCTCCTTGGCGCCCGGCCATGCCTTGGCGACCCGCGCCGCGAGCACGAACTCCTTGCGCAGCGGGTGCCCCTCGAAGCCGTCCGGCAGCAGCAGGGTGACCAGGTGGGGGTGCCCGGGGAAGTCGATGCCGAACATCTCGTGCGTCTCGCGCTCGTGCCAGGCGGCCCCGGCGTACACGGCGACGGCGGTCGGCAGCGCGGCACCGGCGCGCGGCACCCGGGTGCGCACCGCCAGGTGGCGCACACCGGGGGCGTCGACGGCGGCGAGGTGGGCGACCACCGAGAAGCCCTCGGCGAGCTCGTCGACGGCGCTGAGCCAGTCGAAGAAGGTCAGGCCCAGCGTGTCCCGGGCCGCGGTGAGCGCCTCGATCCAGTGCTCGGCGGGCACGTCGACGGTGATCAGCCCGTATGCCTCGGCGCCGGTCGCCCACTCCCCGACCGACGCCGCGTAC
>NZ_JAIY01000008.1:220638-221011 GCF_000710405.2 Kitasatospora sp. MBT66
GGAGCTTCTCCGGCGAGTACACCACCGGCCGGAGCAGTCGGTTGGCGGTGAACGCCACCGTCACGAAGAGCACGCCGACGACGGCGAGCAGGCCCATCGCGGCGTACGCGTCGAAGTAGCCGCTGCCGGCCGCCGGGTCGGCCGCGACCGAAGCCGCCTGCTGCCCCACCATGCCTCGCCTCCACATCGGCCGCGGAACCCGCCCTCGGGGCGGTTCTACGACGTTCCTTTACACGCCCATAACCATCGCCAGTGCGTGAGTCTAAGTGCACGGCCCCCGTGCCCGGCATCCTGCCCGGTCCTCAAGACATCCGATGGACGGCCGGTGGACACCCGGCGGCACACGGCGGTCACCCCGTCGTCACCCGGGCGC
>NZ_JAIY01000008.1:221076-221396 GCF_000710405.2 Kitasatospora sp. MBT66
TGGCCCCGCCCGCCCCCGACCGGCGAAGCTAGGGGCACAGCTCGACCGAGAGGGACGGAAGACCGAGATGAAGCCAAAGGACCGCCACGCCGGGGACACCGGCACGCAGACACCGCCCGCCGGACGCACCCCGCTGTACGGCGCGCGGATGTGGCGGCAGGTCGGGCGGCTGCTGCTGAACCTGCCGGTCGGCATCGCGGGCTTCGTCTTCACGATCGTGACCCTGTCGATCGGCCTCGCCCTGTCCGTCACCGTGATCGGGCTGCCGCTGCTCGCCGCCGGCCTGGCCGGCTGCCGGCGGATGGGCGGGTTCGCCCGCG
>NZ_JAIY01000008.1:222052-222463 GCF_000710405.2 Kitasatospora sp. MBT66
GGGGGTCAAGGTGCACGTCGACCTGAAGGCCCCGGACGGCGGCACCGGCCGGCCGGACTCGGCGGTGGAGGGCATCGCCTACTTCACCGTGAGCGAGCTGCTGACCAATGTCTCGAAGCACTCCGGCGCCCGCTCCGCCACCGTGGACGTCTGGCGGGCCGGCGACCACCTGATGCTGCTGGTCCAGGACAACGGCAAGGGCGGCGCGGCCCCCTACCCGGGCAGCGGCCTGGCCGGACTGGCCGACCGGGTGCGGGCGGTGGACGGGGTGTTCCTGGTGGAGAGCCCGGAGGGCGGCCCGACCTCGGTGACGGTCGAGCTCCCCTGGCACACCCGCACCGCCCGCCGCTGACCTCCCGACTCCCGCCCCGAGCCCCACGGGAGAGGCGAGGGGGCGACTCCCGCCCCGAG
>NZ_JAIY01000008.1:222561-222859 GCF_000710405.2 Kitasatospora sp. MBT66
AGCGGGCGACAACACAGCCCGGACGGCGGGCGACCCCCGCCAACCCTTGCGCGGTGTGCGGGGCGCCCGCCGTCCGGGGGCCGGTGGACGCCCTACGGCGTCGCCAGGGTGCCGAGGGTGACCTCGGCGGTGGTGCTCCTGCCGTCCCGGCTGTAGGTCACGGTGACCTTGCTTCCCGGCGCGAGCGAGGCCAGTGCGGTGGTGAGCGAGTTCAGCGAGTCGACCGGGGTGTCCCCGATCTTCGTGATCACGTCCCCGGGCTGGAGGCCGGCCGAGGCGGCCGGTCCGCCGTCCGCGA
>NZ_JAIY01000008.1:223021-223521 GCF_000710405.2 Kitasatospora sp. MBT66
GGGGCGGCGGCGCCGCTGGAATCCGGTTCGGTGGCGGCGAGCGTGTTGATCCCGATCACCTGGCTGTCCAGGTTGACCAGCGCGCCGCCGCTGTTGCCGGGGTTGATGGCGGCCGAGGTCTGCACCATGTTGCCGATCACGGCGCCCGGCGAGCCCTCGGTGCGCGGCTCGGAGACGGTCCGGCCGGTGGCCGAGACGATGCCCTGGGTGACGCTGCTGGAGAGTCCGAGCGGGCTGCCCATGGCGAGGGTGATCTGGCCCAGCTCGACCTTGTTGGAGTCCCCGAAGACGGCCGGCCTGAGTCCGCCGGGCGGGCTGCTCAGCCGGATCACCGCCAGGTCGGAGTCCGGGTAGCTGCCGACGAGGGTCGCGTCCAACGGCTTGGTGCTGCCGGCCAGGGTGACCGTGAAGGCGGTGGCGGTACCGACCACGTGGGCGTTGGTGACGATGTCGCCCTTGTCGTCGTAGACGATCCCGGAGCCGAGGCCGGACGCGGTGGT
>NZ_JAIY01000008.1:223722-224606 GCF_000710405.2 Kitasatospora sp. MBT66
GCGGTCAGCGCCGCGACGGCGGCGGGCGCGAGCAGCCTCCGGTCGAAGGCCTTCGGCCCGGTCGGGCGCGGTCCGGCCGGAATCGGACGGGTGGGCTCCTTCTTGCGGTTCACCGGTGACGCCTCCGGATTCCTCGGCACACGGCCGCACAGGGCCGCACTGGGCCGCTCGGACAGGACGCAGAGATCTTTGTCAGCATTTCACCGAAATGTCCGATTGCTCGGCTCCGACTCGCCCGTGGCACCGGTACGAAACCCGCACACCCTAGGATTCGGCCATGACTTGGTTGATCACCGGCGGTGCCGGATACATCGGCGGGCACGTCGTGCAGCAGCTCCTCGACGCGGGCGAGCGCGTGGCCGTACTGGACGACCTGAGCACCGGTGACCGGGCCCGGCTGCCGAAGGAGGTCGTCCTGGTCGAGGGGTCGACCCTGGACCGGACCGCGCTGGACGCGGCCATCCGCGACCACGCGGTGGAGGGCGTCCTCCACTTCGCCGCCAAGAAGCAGGTCGGCGAGTCGGTCGAGCAGCCCTTCCTGTACTACCGGGAGAACATGATCGGCCTCCAGACCGTGCTGGAGGCCGCGGCCGAGGGCGGCGTCAAGCGCTTCCTGTTCTCCTCCTCCGCCGCCGTCTACGGCATGCCGGACGTCGACCTGGTCACCGAGTCGACCCCGTGCGCGCCGATGAGCCCCTACGGCGAGACCAAGCTGGCCGGCGAGTGGCTGGTCGCCGCGGCCGGCAAGGCCCACGGCATGTCCACCGTCGCACTGCGCTACTTCAACGTGGCCGGCGCCGCCTCGCCGGAGCTCTCCGACGCCGGCGTCTTCAACCTGATCCCGATGGTCTTCGAGCGGCTCACCGCCGGCCGGGCCCCGCTGG
>NZ_JAIY01000008.1:225019-225359 GCF_000710405.2 Kitasatospora sp. MBT66
CGGGGGCCCGTGCCCCCGCCGCGTCCGGGTCAGTGCGAGGGCACCGCCGTGCCGTAGAAGGCGTCCAGCGCGTACACGCAGCGGTCCTTGCTGCCGACGAACACCTTCCCGCCGACCGCGACCGGCGAGCCGGTCAGCTCGCCCTTGGTGCCGAGTTCCCAGCGCAGCTGACCGCTGGCCAGGTCCAGGGTGTGCAGCGAGTGGTCCCGGCTGCCGAGGTGGACCAGCCCGTCGGCGACCGCCGGGGAGCCGACGATCTCGCCCCGCGCCGTGTAGCGCCAGCGCTCCCGGCCGCCGGCCGCCTCCAGCGCGTACAGCACCTCGCCGCTGCCGACCAGCA
>NZ_JAIY01000008.1:225446-225882 GCF_000710405.2 Kitasatospora sp. MBT66
AGCGCGTACACGGTGCCCAGGTAGTCGGCCACGTAGACCGCGTCCGCGTCCAGCGCCGGCGGGGTGAACAGCACCACCGGGGCCTCGAACCGCCAGCGCTCGGCACCGCTCGCCGCGTCCAGCGCGTACACCCTGGTCCCGGCCGTCACGTAGAGCACCCCGGCCCGCTCGACCGGGCGGGACGGCACGTCCTCGCCGACCGGGACCGACCAGCGCAGGCCGGAGCCGCGCGGGTCCACGCAGCGCAGCCGGCCGCCGCCGTAGTAGTAGGCCGAACCGGCCACCAGGGCGGGCCCGGACTGCGGGTTCTCGTAGTCCTGCTGGGCGTCGTCGGCCCGCCACAACTCGGCGCCGGTGACCGCGGAGCGCAGCTGGACGCCGCCGCCCCGGACCCCGCAGCAGAGCACGCCGTCGGCCGCGTCCAGGGTGTACACCC
>NZ_JAIY01000008.1:226459-226962 GCF_000710405.2 Kitasatospora sp. MBT66
GCGCGGGTCGTCCTGACCGGGCCGCGGCACCGGTGGCAGGACGGAGTGCGGCGCCGACCCGTGGCCGGCCCCGTGCTGGAGGTGCGGCTGCGGCGGGACGGCCGGCGGCTGGGCGACCGGGGGCTGGGCGACCGGGGGCTGCGCCGCGGGTGCCGGGCGGCGGCGCTTCTGCTCGATCAGGGCGAGCGCGTTGGGCGGCAGCCAGTCCCCGGCCTCGCCGGAGGCGTCGTCCCGGGAGAACAGGTGCGGGGCCAGCTCGACCTGGATCTGCTCCGGGGTCGGCCGGTGCTCGGGGGCCGGCCGCATGCAGGCCCGCACCAGGTCGACCAGCTCGGCCGGCAGGCCGGAGAGGTCGGGCTGCTCGCGCAGCAGCTGGAACACCGTCTCCACCGGGTTGGCACCCCGGTAGGGCGGGTGGCCGGTGGCACAGAAGACCAGCAGCGAGCCGAGCGAGAAGACGTCGCTGGCGCCCGTGACGCCGCGGCTGTCCCTGGCCTGCTCCG
>NZ_JAIY01000008.1:227307-228272 GCF_000710405.2 Kitasatospora sp. MBT66
CCGACCGTCTTGGCGGCCGCGATCTCCCGTGCGAACCGGACCCGGAACAGCTCGTCCTCGGCCAGCTCCCCCCGCACGGTCTTGATCGCCACTCGGCGGCCGGACGCGGACCGCGCCAGGTAGACCAGGCCCATTCCCCCCGCCCCGAGCCGCCCCAGCACCTCGAAGGGCCCGATCCGCCTCGGATCGTGCGCCGTCAGCTGGTCCACCCGCTGCCACCTCCCCGTATTGAGCACCGCCCGCGTGGTGCCGGGCACCCACCGCGTGGTGCCGGACCCGATTGTCCAATGCCGCCCGGTCCATCTCCAACCTCCCCCGCCCGGAACGCCGTCCGGCCGGCCGGAGGGGCCACGGCCCGGTCAGCGGCTCCGGAACGGCCGGATCCTGACGTCCGCTCCGGCCCGGGCTTGCGCCCGACACGCCCGGGGCCACCGTGAGGGGCGACTCACACCCCCGATTACTCCGTCACGCTCCGTTACTCGATAACCCCTCAGCGAAGGGGTCGTCACCCTGTGGCGTCATCGGTGCACGGGGGGGCGTCATGACGCCCTCCGGAGGCCGATGAATATCCGTCCGAAGGCCCCCGAGCCCCTATACCAACCCCCGGGCGGAGTAATTGTCACATCACCGAATCGCGCCAAGATCGGGCCACGGTAAGCTGACGGCATGACAGGACAAGTTCGCACCGTCGACGGTCGCGTCGCCGGGCGACGCGGACAGGAGACGCGGCAGAAGCTGCTCGACTGCCTCCGCGAGATGCTCAGCACGTCGCCCTATCGGGACGTCAAGGTCATCGACGTCGCCCGTATGGCGGGTACCTCCCCCGCGACCTTCTACCAGTACTTCCCGGATGTCGAGGGCGCTGTCCTCGAAATCGCCGAGGAAATGGCCAAGGACGCCGACACGCTCAAAGAGCTGGTGGCCGGAAAGTCCTGGGCAGGGAAGTCCGGCACGACCACTTCGGA
>NZ_JAIY01000008.1:228408-279104 GCF_000710405.2 Kitasatospora sp. MBT66
GGTCGCCAAGCCACTCGCGGAAGCCGTCAAGGAACTCCAGGCGAAGGGACAGGCCGACAAGTCACTGGATCCGGCCGCCGTGGCCGGGTCACTGGTCTCGCTGCTCGCCTCCGCGGCCGAGCACCAGAAGGCCTTCACCTCCTGGGGCGTCAAGGTCAAGGACCTCAAGCCCAACCTCGCTCCCCTGGTGTACCTGGGCGTCACCGGCAAGAAGGCGCCCAAGTAGACCGATCCGCATCGACCCACCCTTCCGCTTCGCACGCGCCCCGGCCTCCTGTCCGGGGTACGACGGACGGCGGCCGTGTCCTCGGGGGAGGTCCGCCGGCGGTCCGCTGCGTGCCACGACATGCCTGTGGGCGGTCACCCCGTGCAAGGGGGTGACCGCCCACAGGCATGTCGTGCCGTTCCGGGGCCCCGGCGGGGCCTACAGCGGCCTACGGGGCCTCCGAGGGCCCCGGGCAGGGACGGGCGGGGGTGTCACGGGCAGCGGACGACCTGGCCCGCGTAGGCGAGGCCGCCGCCGAAGCCGAACAGGAGCACCGGGTCGCCGGGCGACAGCTCGCCCCGCTCGACCAGCTTGGAGAAGGCCAGCGGCACCGAGGCCGCCGAGGTGTTGCCGGAGTCCACGACGTCCCGGGCGACCACCGCGTCGGTGATCCCCAGCCGGGACGCGATCGCGTCGATGATCCGCAGATTGGCCTGGTGCGGCACGAAGCCCTTGAGCTCGGACGGGTCGATCCCGGCCCGCTCGCAGGCCTGCCGGGCCAGCGGGGCGATCTGCGTGGTCGCCCAGCGGAACACCGACTGGCCCTGCTGGCTGATCACCGGGTCCCAGCCGGTGATCACCACGGCGTCGCCCCGCTCGGGCTCCGAGCCCCAGACCACCGGGCCGATGCCGGGCTCGGCGCCGTCCTCCTGGGCCTCGACCAGCGCCGCGCCGGCGCCGTCGCCGAAGATCACACAGGTGGACCGGTCGGTCCAGTCGAGGGTGTCCGACATCCGCTCCGCGCCGATCACCAGGGCCCTGCCGGCCGCCCCGGCCCGGATCGCGTGGTCCGCGGTGGCCAGCGCGTAGGAGAAGCCCGAGCAGACCGTGTTGATGTCGTAGGCGGCCGGGGCGCGGATCCCGAGCCGGGCGGCGACGGCGGCGGCCGTGTTGGGGCTGCGCTCCACCGCGGTGCAGGTGGCCACCACGACCAGGTCCACCTCGGCGGCCGAGCGGCCGCTGTTCGCCAGCGCCTTCTGGGCCGCCTCCGTGGCGAGGTCGACGACGGTCTCGTCCTCCGCGATGTGCCGCGTCCGGATGCCGACGCGGCTGCGGATCCACTCGTCGTCGGTGTCGACCAGCTTCGACAGGTCGTCGTTGGTGAGGACCTTGGGGGGCTGGTAGTGGCCGAGTGCCACGATGCGCGAACCGGTCATACTGCCCACTCAACCCGGTTACCCGCTGGTCAGTCGGGCGCGACCGGCTACAGGATCCGCGCCGGGATGCTGTAGGAGGCCGACAAGGACCGTTGCGGCAGGCGGGTCCCGATCGGACGCGCAAAGACAGTCGTGGACGAACGACCGCCCGCTCCGGGCCGCTCAGGCCGCCAGCGAGCCGGCGTCCCCCATCACGATCACCGGGTGGGCCGCCGGGTCGAGAGTGCGGATCAACTCCGCCATTTTGTCCTCCGGCACCGAGACGCAGCCGTGGGTCGGCCCGCCGTGGTCGACGTGGATCCAGATCCCGCCGCCCTTGGTCGAGCCGTTGGGGCGGCGCGGGTCCAGCGGGGAGTTGCCGGGCACCCGGTTGTAGTCGATCGCGACCACGTAGTCGAAGGATCCGGCCAGCTGCTCGCCGGCGAAGCCCCGGCCGGAGACCACGAAGTTCGAGTCCCGGTCGTACGGGAGCTTGCTGCCCGGGTCGGCCTTGCGGCCGCCGGCGTCGGTGAGCGAGAAGACGCCGATCGGGCTGCGCAGGTCGCCCTCGTTGTGGTCGGTGGTCCAGCCCTTGAAGGCGTTGTGGCCCTGCCAGGTCTCGCCGGCCAGCCAGCGGCCCTCACCGGTGCGGGTCCACAGTGTGACGGCGCTCCGGTTGGTGTCCTTGCCCTCGCCGGAGGCCAGCACCACCTGGGTGGTGTCGGCGGGTATCCGGCCGGCGAAGGAGGCACCGAGGCCCGGGATGGCGGCCACCGAGCCGTCGCTGCGCTCGCTGCGGTCGGCGGCGGGGGTCTCGGTCTGCCGGGCGTCGGCGGCCCGGGCGGCCGGGGCGGCGGTCGGCGAGGGCCGGTCCGCCGTCGGCTGTCCGGCGACACCCTCGGCGCCGGGACCGTCGGCGCTGGTCACACCGGGCTTCGCGGCGTCCTCGCCGACGGTGTACCAGCCGGCGGCGGCCGCCAGCAGCAGGGCGGTGCCGGCGGTGACGGCGCGGCCGGTGCGCTTCTTCCGGGGCTTGCGGCGGTGGCCCCGGGCGGCCGCCCGCGGTCCGGGGACGGCGGCGGCGCTCCGCTGCTGCGGCAGCGGCACCGCCGGCGGAACCGCCGGGTCCTGCGGCTCGGGCCGGTACACGTCCGCGTAGCCGTCCTGGTAGGTGTCCTGGTGGACGCCCTGGTGGATGTCCTGGTAGCCGTACCCGTCCTGCGGGGCGGTCCGGTACACCGGCTGCTGGTCGGCCGGGAAGTCGTGGAGGGCCGGCTCGGCGGCGTACGCCTGGAAGGGCCGGTCGTAGACATCGTGGTCGGCGAGGCTCCGGTAGCCGTACCCGGGGTCCTGGGCCTCGTGGACGGTGCCGTATTCCTGCGGGTGCTCACCGTACGACGGCTGCGGCGCCTCGTGCACCGGCTCGTACGACGGCTACGGGGAGGTGCGACGGTGACCGGACATGTGGCCGATCCTGCCAAAAGGAGGCCGCGTTGGGAAACCCGGGGGCTGTGCGGGCCCGGTGAAGAAGGCACGCCGCCCGGGCCGCGGGGCCCGGGCGGCGGAGCGTGCGTCAGAGGCGCATCGCCTGCGGGGTCTCCCGGCGGCCCAGGTCGGGGCCGTCGTACTCGCGGATGATCTCGTAGCGGGTGTTGCGCTCGACCGGGCGGAAGCCGGCGTCCCGGATCAGGCCGAGCAGGTCGTCGCGGCCCAGCTTGTTCGGGGTGCCGAAGTTGTCCGCGTCGTGGGTGATCTTGTACTCGACCACCGAGCCGTCCATGTCGTCCGCGCCGTGGCTGAGCGCCAGCTGGGCGGTGGTGACGCCGTGCATCACCCAGAAGACCTTGACGTGCGGCACGTTGTCGAAGAGCAGCCGGGAGACCGCGAAGGTCTTCAGCGCCTCGGCGCCGGTGGCCATCTCGGTGCGCGCCATCAGCTTGTTGCGCACGACGCCGTCCTTGGAGTCGTGGAAGTCGTGCTGGTAGCGCAGCGGGATGAAGACCTGGAAGCCGCCGGTCTCGTCCTGGAGCTCGCGCAGCCGCAGCACGTGGTCCACCCGGTGGCGGGGCTCCTCGATGTGGCCGTACAGCATGGTGGCCGGGGTCTTGAGGCCCTTGCTGTGGGCGAGCCGGTGGATCCGCGACCAGTCCTCCCAGTGGGTGTCGTGGTCGACGATGTGCTGGCGGACCTCCCAGTCGAAGATCTCCGCGCCGCCGCCGGTCAGCGACTCCAGGCCGGCGTCGATCAGCTCGTCCAGGATCTCGTCGGCGGGCAGGCCGCTGATCCGCTCGAACCAGTGGATCTCGGTGGCGGTGAAGGCCTTGAGCGACACGTTCGGCAGCGCGGCCTTGAGCTCCCGCAGCGAGCGCGGGTAGTAGCGCCACGGCAGGGTGGGGTGGAGGCCGTTGACGATGTGCAGCTCGGTGAGGGAGTCGACCTCCATCGCCTTGGCGAGGCGGACGGCCTCCTCGATGCGCATCGTGTACGCGTCCTTCTCGCCCGGCTTGCGCTGGAACGAGCAGTACGCGCAGGAGGCGCTGCACACATTGGTCATGTTGAGGTGGCGGTTGACGTTGAAGTGGACGACGTCGCCGTTCTTCACCGTCCGCACGTGGTGGGCGAGCCCGCCCAGCCAGGCCAGGTCGTCGCTCTCGTAGAGCGCGATCCCGTCCTCCCGGGTCAGCCGCTCCCCCGCGTAGACCTTCGCCTCCAGCTCGCGCTTGAGCCCTGCGTCCATGCGGTGCCCCGCCTCCTCCGACTTCGAATCGTTGCCGGAACGAGCGTACGCCCCCACCCGCGTCGACTCGCGGGCAGCCGCCCCGCGCGGGTCAGCCGGCCAGGAGTTCCGCGAGCAGCGCGGGCTCGATGTTGCCGCCGCTCACGACCGCCGCGACGACCCGCCCGCCGGTCTCGGCGGCCCGGTGGAAGTACGCGGCCGGGGCGACCGCGCCGGACGGCTCGGCGACGATCCGCCCGCGCCGGGCCAGCAGCGCCACGGTGGCGCGGATCTCGTCCTCGGTGACGGTGACGATGTCGTCCACGTAGGCGGTGATGTGCTCGTACGGCAGTACGCCCACCGAGGGGGTGCGCAGACCGTCGGCGATGGTCCGGTAGGTGTCGGCGACCGGCCAGGTGATCCGCTCACCGGCCCGCAGGCTGGCCTGGGCGTCGGCGGCCAGCTCGGGCTCGACACCGATCACCCGCACCCCGGGGCGGGTCAGCTTGAGCGCGGCGGCCGTGCCGCCGATCAGCCCGCCGCCGCTGACCGGGACGAGCACGGTGTCCAGCTCCGCCGGGGCGTCGTCGGCGATCTCCAGGCCGACCGTGCCCTGACCGGCGATGATGAACGGATCGTCGTACGGGGGCACCCAGACGTAGCCGTGCCGCTCGGCCAGTTCGCCGGGCACCACGTCGCGCTGCTCCGGCGACACCAGCAGCACCTCGGCGCCGAAGGACCGGGTGGCCTCGACCTTGACCGCCGGCGAGGTGTCCGGCATCACGATCACGGCCTTGATCCCGAGCAGCTGGGCGGCGTACGCCACCGCCTGCGCGTGGTTGCCGCTGGACTGGGCGACCACGCCGCGGGCGCGCTCGTCCTCGCTCAGCGCGGCGAGCCGGTTGTACGCGCCCCGGGTCTTGAACGCCCCGGTCGGCTGGAGGTTCTCCGGCTTCAGCCAGAGCCGGCGCTCCCCGTCCGCCGCCCAGGGCTCGGGGACCAGCGGGGTGCGCACCGCGACCCCCTCGATCCGCCGCCGGGCCGCGCGCAGCTCCTCCAGACCGACCAGTGCCATGTCCGCCACTCCCCCGTGTGCTCTCGTTCGTCCGGGCCGCCCCGCGGCGGTCACTCGCCGCGACGGTTGTCCGTCGCGGCGGTCGCTCCCCGCGGCGGTTACTCGCCGTCGGCGAAGGGCAGCTCGCTGACCCGGCTCTCCCACTTGGTGGAGAGTACGACGGTGGTCCGGGTCCGGGCCACACCCTTCGTACCCGAAATCCGCTTCACCACCGACTCCAGGCCCTCGACGTCCGGCACCCGGACCTTGAGCATGTACGAGTCGTCACCGGCGATGAACCAGCAGTCCTCCACCTCGCCCAGGTCCTTCAGCCGGAACGCGACGTCCTCGTGGTCCGCCGCGTCGGTCAGCTGGAGGCCGATCAGGGCCGTCACGCCGAAGCCGAGCGAGGCCGGGTTGACCGTCGCCCGGTAGCCGGTGATCACACCGGCCTGCTCCAGCCGGTTGATCCGGTCCGTGACGCTCGGGCCGGAGAGGCCGACCAGCCGGCCCAGCTCGGCGTAGGACGCGCGGCCGTTCTCCCGGAGCGCCTGGATGAGCTGTCTGTCCACCGTGTCCATATACCGTCCGCGTCCTTCCGAACCTCACCAGACCCACAGATCATTATCCGGATTCAAAGGCGCCATGCTCGCACCAACCCGGATATCGCAGAGAACATACTCTCCCGTCCTGCGGCTCCTCACTCCCCCTCAGGCCGGGCGCTCCGCCGCGCGCGCCGCGCCGCCCAACTCACCCTCCCAGCGCCGGTACAGCGTGTGGGGCACGCCGACGGCGTCCAGGACCCGTCCGGCGACGAAGTCGACCAGCTCGCGGACTGTGGAGCCGCCGGCGTAGAACCCGGGCGAGGCGGGCAGCACCACCGCGCCCTGCGCGTCCAGCTCCACCAAGTGCTTCAACGTCACCCCGTTGAGTGGTGCCTCCCGGACGCAGACGACCAGCGGACGCCGCTCCTTGAGGGTGACGCTGGCCACGCGCTGGAGCAGGTCCTTGCTGAGGCCCAGCGCGATCCCGGCCACCGCGCCGGTGGTCGCGGGCACCACCAGCATCCCCTTCGCCGGGTACGAGCCGCTGGACGGTCCGGCCGCGAAGTCCCCGGCCGGCCAGTACCGGACGTCCTCCAGGTCGTCCTCCGCCGTCCCCAGCCACAACGCCAGGTCCGCGCGCCAGTGCGCGTCCCGGAAGGCGATACCGGTCTCGTCGAGGATGGTCAGCCGGGCCGCGCGGCTGACCACCAGGTCGACGGACTCGCCGGCGGCGAGGAGGGCGCGGATCACGGACGCGGCGTACGGGGTGCCGGACGCGCCGGAGACCCCGACGATCCAGGGGCGGCGCACGGGCTGCTCAGGCTTTTCCATAGTGCTTCCTTTCTATCCCCACCCCGCCCCGGCCCGCCCTGGGAGGATGGCCGCATGGCCCCGACCCTCGTCGACCTGACCCACCAGGTGACCACCGCGATGCCGGTCTACCCCGGCGATCCGGCCGTCCTCCTGGAGCCCGCCCTCACCACCGCCACCGCCGGGGTGAACGTGCTCGCCGTGCACCTCGGCTCGCAGTCCGGCACGCACGTCGACGCGCCGTACCACGTCGACGTCACCTGGCCGACGCTGGACGGCCTGCCGCTGGAGCGGTTCACCGGCCCGGCCGTGGTGGCCGACCTGCGCGGCCTGGAGCCGCGCGCCGAGGTCACCGCCGAGCAGCTGGCGCCCGCCCTGGAGCTGGCCGGCGAGGGCACCGTCCTGCTGCTCGCCACCGGCTGGGCGCGGCACTGGGGCACCGACACCTATCTGGCCCACCCGTCCCTGACCGCCCGGGCCGCCGAGGCGATCGTGGCGGCCGGGGTCCGCACGGTCGGGGTGGACGCGCTGAGCGTCGACCCCACCCCCGATCCCGGCCCGGGCGACCCGGCGGTGGCGGCGCTGCTCGCCGACCTCACCGACGAGCACGACCAACCGGCCGCCGAGGAACCGACCCTGGCGGCCCACCGGGTGCTGCTCGGCGCGCCGGGCGGCGGGGTGATCGCGGAGAACCTGACCGATCTGCGGCCGCTGCTGGCGGCGCAGGAGGCCGGGCGGGCGGTCGAGGTGTCGCTCTTCCCGCTCCGGCTGGTCGCGGCGGACGGGGCTCCGGTCCGGGCGGTGGCCCGCCTGGGGTGAACCCCTGGCCGCACTCGGGCACTTGGTCTAGACCATCATCGGCGGGCGGCGGTACGCTGTCCGGCCATGGCAGAGATCATCGGAGTCGTCGAGCAGCTCTGGCGCTACCCCGTGAAATCCACCGGCGGCGAGCGGCTCGACGCCGTCGAGGTGGACGACCGCGGGCTCGCGGGCGACCGGCTCTACGCCGTGCGCGACAGCCAGGGCAAGCTCGGCTCCGGCAAGAACACCCGCCGCTTCCGGCGGATGGACGGTCTGCTGCGCCTCTCCTCGCGGCTCGGCCACCGGCTCGACGGCCCCGAGCTGTTCGACCCGCTCGGGCAGCCGGTCGCCGACCCCACCGCCTTCCTGCGCGCCTACCTCCAGCGCGAGGACGTCGAACTCGCCCGCGAGGACGCCGTCTCGCACTTCGACCAGCTCCCGGTCAGCGTGCTCACCACCGCCACCCTGGACTGGGTCGCCCGGGCCGTGCCGACCGCCGCGGTCGACGTCCGCCGCTTCCGCCCGAACATCCTGCTGCGCACCCCGCCCGGCACCCCGCCGTTCAGCGAGGACACCTGGTTCGGCCGGGAGGCCCGGGGCAGCGCCCGCTCCGGCGCCCGGCTCGCCTTCGTCCGCGCCAGCGAACGGTGCGCGATGGTCACCGTCGCGCAGCCCGGCCTGCCGCACGCCCCCGAGATCCTCAGGGCCATCGCCCAGGCGCACGACACCCGGCTCGACGCCCTCGCCGAGGTCGCCGCCCCGGGGCGCCTCGGCGTCGGGGACACGCTGACGATCGGCTGACCGCCCGGCCGTCACCCCACCGTCCGTCAATTCACTCCTCCGCTCCACCACTTGACTGACGTACGCCTATCCTGTCTTACTGTCGTAGGACAGGAGAACAACTGGTGATCGAGTTCGTGCTCGACGGCCGCTCACGGGTGGCCACGTACATGCAGCTGGTGCTGCAGGTGAAGCAGGCGCTGCGGGTCGGACTCGCGCAACCGGGGGACCGGCTCCCCAAGGTGCGCGACGTCGCCCAGGCCCTGGCGATCAACCCCAACACCGTGCTCAAGGCCTACCGGGAGCTGGAGTTGGAAGGGCTCGCCGAGGGCCGGCCCGGCGTCGGGACGTTCCTGGTCCGCACCCTGGCCGGACCCGCCCTGGCCCACCAGGCCGAACTGCGGGCGGAGTTGACGGCCTGGCTGCACCGCGCCCAGGCCGCCGGACTCACCCGCGAGGACATCACCGCACTCGTCGACACCACCCTGCGAGCCACCCCGGAACGGCCGCCCACCGACGGCGCCGCACCGGCCTGAACGTCATCATGGGGGAGAACAACATGACGGAATCAGCTCTGCGCACCGAGGCGTTGGGCAAGCGCTACGGGCAGACCTGGGCACTCCGGGACTGCTCGCTGGAGCTCCCGGCCGGGCGGATCGCCGCCCTGGTCGGGCCCAACGGCGCCGGCAAGTCCACCCTGCTCCACCTCGCCGTCGGCCTGCTCCGGCCCGACACCGGGCAGGTCCGGGTCTTCGGACGCGACCCGCGCGAGGACCCCGACGCCCGGGCCGACCTCGGCTTCGTCGCCCAGGACACCCCGCTCTACCCGGACTTCACCGCCGCCGAGCTGATCACCATGGGCCGGCGGCTCAACCCCCGCGGCTGGGACGACTCGATCGCCCGCGACCGGCTCGCCCGGCTCGGCCTCCCGCTGGACAAGCGCGTCGGCCGGCTCTCCGGCGGCCAGCGCGCCCAGGTCGCGCTGGCGCTGGCCCTGGCCAAACGGCCCCGACTGCTCCTGCTCGACGAGCCGGTGGCGGCGCTGGACCCGCTCGCCCGGCACGAGTTCATGCAGGCCCTGATGGGCGCCGTGGGCGAGTACGGCACCACCGTCCTGCTCTCCTCCCATCTGCTGAACGACCTGGAACGGGTCTGCGACCACCTGGTGCTGCTGCACACCTCGCAGGTCCGGCTCTCCGCCCCGGTGGACGATCTGCTCGCCTCGCACTGCCGGCTGGTCGGCCCCAGGACCCCGGACGGCGCCGCCGTCCCCGGGGTGGCCGAGGTGGTCCGGGCCAGTCACACCGAACGGCAGTCCACCCTGCTCGTCCGCACCGACGGCCCGGTCGACGAGAGCCGCTGGACCGTGCACCAGGTCACCCTGGAGGACCTCGTCCTCGCCCACCTCGGCACCTCCACCCGCCCGACCGCCTCGGAGGTGGCCGCATGATCTGGCTGACCTGGCGCCAGCACCGCAAGCAGGCCCTGTGGACGGCCGCGGCGCTCCTCGCGCTCGCCGCCGTCCTGGTCCCCACCGGCCTGGCCATGCGCTCCACCTTCCAGGACTCCGGCCTCGGCGCCTGCCTGCGCGCACTGGGCCACGCCGAACTCGTCGACAACGGCGGCTGCGAGGCGCTGAGCCAGCGATTCGGGAACAAGTACGACTCGACCGCCTTCCTGGCCGTACTCCTGGTCCTGCTGCCGGTCCTCGCCGGCGTCTTCCTCGGTGCCCCGCTGGTCGCCCGGGAGGTCGAGAACGGCACCCACCGGCTGGTCTGGACCCAGGGCATCAGCCGCCGGCGCTGGATCCTCACCAAGTTCGGCCTGGTCGGCGCGGTCACCCTGGTCCTGTCCGTCGGCTACGCGCTCGGCGCCGCCTGGTGGCTGGAGCCGCTCGCCGACAACGGCCTCGGCCGTCTCCGC
Source organism: Kitasatospora sp. MBT66 (assembly GCF_000710405.2). NCBI lineage: Bacteria > Bacillati > Actinomycetota > Actinomycetes > Kitasatosporales > Streptomycetaceae > Kitasatospora > Kitasatospora sp. MBT66. The sequence goes on from NZ_JAIY01000008.1 coordinate 238,439, forward strand.
TACCTGGTCTTCGACGTCCAGGGCATCGCGCCGATCGGGTACACGCTGTTCGCGGTCGCGCTCGGCATCCTCGCCGGCACGGTCGCCCGCCGGGTGCTGCCCGCGATGGGCATCTCGCTGACCGCGTTCATCGCCGTCCGCGCCCTGGTCGAACTGTTCGCCCGCCCGTACTTCCTGCCGGCGAAGACGCTCACCTACGCGATCGACAGCCCGCTGATGGCCAACCGCTTCGCCGGCTCCTGGATCTACCAGGAGGGCGTCCGCAACGGCACCGGCGCCCTCGTCCTCCCGGACGGCCGGATCGGCTGCGGCCCCGAGGGCGGCGACAGCGCCGGGTGCCTGGCCCGCATCGCCCAGGACTACGGCCCCGCTCCGCTCACCAACTGGCAGGAGTACCAGCCGGCCGACCGCTTCTGGACCTTCCAGGCGATCGAGACCGGGATCTTCCTCGCCCTGACCGTCCTGCTGGTCACCGTCGCCGTCCGCCGGGTCCGCCGGATCTCCTGAGACCGGGGCGGGCCGGGCACGGGGCCGGCCCGCCCCTTCCCACTGCCCTCTTCCCGACCCGCCGCACCAGTGGGATCAGCGGCGCGCCGGCAGCAGGCACACCGGGTGGCCGGCCGGGTCGGCGTAGACCAGCCAGCCACCGGCGTCCTGGAGCAGGGTCGCCCCGAGGGCCCGGACGGCGGGGTCGGCGGTGGCGAGGTCGGGCACGTCGACGTCCAGATGGACCTGCTGCGGGTGCTCCGGGTCCGGCCAGCGGGGCGGGCGGTACCCGGCGACCCGCTGGAAGCAGAGCACCCGGCCGTCGGGGGTGTGCAGGGTCGACCAGTCCTCTCCCAGCGACCAGCGCGGATCCGGGCGGTCCACCTCGCCGCCGAGCAGCCCGGCGTAGAACCGGGCCAGCGCGGCCGGGTCCGGACAGTCGAGCACGACGCACTGCAACCGGCCGATCATCGGGGCTCCTTGGGGAGGGTCCGGGGTCGGCGGCCGCAGGCTCCGGTGGCCGTGCTGGACAAGCCGACCGAAGATCGTAAACATGCTCGGATGACCACTCCGGACGAATCCGTGCACGCGCGCCTCGACCGACTGCGCCGCGACCGCGGGCTGCTCACCCCCGCCGAACTGCTCGACCTCGCCGAGCACGGGGTCGCGGTGCTCGACCCGTTCTCGGTGATCGTCTCCCGGCGGGTGGAGATCGGACCGGACAACGTGCTCCACCCGGGCGTGGTGATCGAGTGCGACAAGCGGAGCCACTGCTCGATCGGCCCCGGCAACGTCCTGTACGGCGGCACCAGGATCGCCGCCACCGACGGCGGCCGGGTCACCGTCGGCGCCCGCTCCCTGATCGGCGACGGCGGCACCCGGATCCTCGCCGGGGCCCACGAGAGCATCACCATCGGCGACGGGGTCCGGCTGATGGACGGCGCCGAGGTGCTCGGCGACAGCCTGCTCGGCCACGGCGCCCAGATCCTCGGCCGGATCTCGGCCCGCTCGGTCGAACTCGGCGCCGGCCTGCCGTACACCCACCCGGACCCGGACGGCCGCGGCGGCGTCCTCAAGGGACTCGGCCGGGCCTCGGGCGTCCTGGTCGGCACCGGGGAGGTGCTGGGCGAGAGCGACGACCTGAGCCACTACGAACCCGGACGCCAGCGGCTGTACCACCCGGAGGCCCCGCGGCTCGGCCCCGGCCCCAGCCTGGAGCGGCTGACGGCCGAACACGCGGGCCGCGTCCTCGCGTTCGAGCAGGACAACCGGGGCTTCTTCGCCGACTCGGTGCCCGACCGGGGGGACGAGTACTTCACCCCCGACGGCTTCGCCGACCGGCACCGCGCGCTGCTCGCCGAACAGGCCGAGGGCCGCTGCCACTTCCACGTCGTCCTGAACAGCTACGGCCAGATCGTCGGCCGGGTCAACCTGGTGGACGTGGCCGACGGCAGTGCCGAACTCGGTTACCGGGTGGCGGAGGCCGACACCGGCCAGGGCGTGGGCCGGGCCGCCGTCGAGCAGGTCCTCCGACTGGCCGCCGGGGACTACGGGTTGAGCTCGCTCACCGCCGTGAGCTCGCCGGACAACCAGGCCTCCCGCGCCCTGCTCGCCCGGACCGGGTTCACCGAGGCGGGCGAGCGAAGCGTCGACGGCAAGAAGGTCATCGCCTACCACCGGGCCCTCTGAACGGCGGTTCGGCCGCCCGGCCGGTGGGCAGCAATCCGGGCATGACGATCCCTCACCGCCTGGTCGGCTCCGGCGCCCACAAGGTCCTGGTCCTGCACGACTGGTTCGGTACCAGCGCCGGCTGGGGCCCGTTCCCCGACTACCTGGACGGCTCCGCCTTCAGCTACGCCTTCCTCGACTACCGGGGCTACGGCGACCGCAAGGACGTGACCGGCGCCTACACCCTGGCCGAGATCGCGGACGACGCGCTCGCGCTGGCCGACCAGCTCGGCTGGCCGGAGTTCTCGCTGGTCGGGCACTCGATGGGCGGCAAGGCCGTCCAGCAGGTGCTCGCCCAGGCGCCCGGCCGGGTGAAGAAGTTGGCCGGGCTGGCGCCCGTTCCGGCCGGCCCGTACCCGATGGACGCGGACGGCGAGGCGCTGTTCTACGGCGCCGCCGAGGACCGCGCCAAGCGGTACCGGATCCTGGACCTGGTGACCGGGCGGCGGGCCGGCCGGGTCTGGCTCGACCTGATGGTGGACCGCTCGCTGGAGCTGTCCACCCGGGAGGCCTTCGGCGGCTACGTCCGCGACTGGACCACCGCCGACCTGGTGGACCGGGTCGCCGGGAACCCGGTGCCGGTACGGGTGTTCGTGGGCGAGCACGACCTGCTGCTGACCGCCGAGGCGATGCGCGGCACCTTCCTCGCCCACTACCCCAACGCGGAGGTGGCGGAGCTGCCCGGCAGCGGCCACTACCCGATGCACGAGACCCCGGTCGCCCTGGCGTCCGCCCTGGAGGACTTCCTCCGCGACTGAGCCACGATGGGTCCGACGGCTATCCGAGCTGCCGGATCCGCTCCCGCACGGCGGGCGAGGCCTTGGCCCAGGAGCCGCTGTCGAAGGGCGGCATCGGGTCGTACTCGGCGTGCAGCTGGATCGCCCGGGCGGTGGTTTCGTCGGTGAGCAGCGCGGCGAGGTGCAGCGCCATGTCGATACCGGCGGAGATCCCGGCGGCGGTGAGGATCCGCCCCTGCCGCACCACCCGCTCGGGCAGGTAGGTGGCGCCGTGGGGGGCGAGTTCACCGGCGGCCGCCCAGTGGGTGGTGGCGTCCAGGCCGTCGAGCAGGCCGGCGGCGCCGAGCAGCAGCGCGCCGGTGCACACCGAGGCGGTGAACCGGGTGGTCGCGTGCGTCCGGCGCAGCCAGTCGAGGAGCGCGGCGTCCGTCATCAGCGGCCGGGTGCCGTGCCCGCCGGGGACGAGCAGGACGTCACAGGACTCGACGTCCGCCCGGCCGGTGGGCACCTCCAGCCGCATCCCACCGATGCTGTCGGCCACGACCCCCTTCTCCCCCGCCGAGACGAACCGCACGGTGGCGCCCGGGAGATGGCCGAGCACCTGGTACGGGCCGATCGCGTCCAGCGGCTCGAAGTCGTCGAAGAGCAGGATGACGATGTCCATGTGCCGCAGCGTAGACGCGAGTCGGCTCCGCGTACCGCCCCTGGGCAGCGGATTCACGAGAACGAGTGGTCTGCACCACTGGCCTTTACCGGAGCGCATCCAACTCCGCGCCGAGGGCCGCGCGGATCGGGTCGTGGGCGGGGGTGAGGGCGTGCGCCGGGTCGGTCCAGCGGTCGCGCGGGTAGAGCCAGACCGGCAGCCGGACGAGGTCGGCGGGCTCCCAGTCGTAGCGGGGCCAGACATGGGCGTGCAGCATCGGGTCGGTGTTGCCGAGGATCTCCAGGTTGACCCGCCGGAACGCGGGATCGGCCGCGCGGCAGGCCCGTTCGACGGCCTCGCCGAGGCGGTCGAGGTCCTCCAGGTAGGCGAGGCGGCGCGGCCGGGGCAGGTCGGAGAGCCGCTGCACGCCCGGCTGGTCGGTCAGCAGGATCGCGTAGCCGGGCAGGAACTGCACGTCCCCGATCACCGCGAACCCGGACTCCAGCCGCCGGACGACGGTGGGGTTCTCCCCGCGCAGCGCGCTGCCGACACGGTCGGACTTCCAGTCGTTCTCGTTGTCGATCATGGATCGATGCTAACGACCCCCGGCGGCGGGCGATCGGGGTCATGGGGACGCGGAAACGCCCGGCCGGGAGGTCCCGGCCGGGCGCGCGGTTCCGAGGAAGTGTCAGAACTGGGTGCTGACGGTGACGCCGCTGAAGTCGGTGACGGCGTACAGGCTGAGGTAGCGGTATCCGGCCGTCGGGTTGGTGACGGTGACGGACTGGGTGGTGCCGGTCGCCGTCGAGGAGGCGGTGAAGGCGGTCGGCGAGGCCCAGGTGTCGGCGTTGTAGTACAGGTGCGCGGTGCCGGTGCCGCTGGTGGCGGTGATCTTCAGCGTGGTGGTGCCGGCCGGCAGGTAGATGTACATGTAGTCGGAGTTGCCGGCGGTCGCGGCCCGGCCGGCCCGGGAGCAGTTCTGGCCCATCGCGTCGTTCCGCGCGTCGGTGCAGGCCGGCAGCGCGACCGGCGGCGCGCTCACGGTGACGGTGGTCGGCGTGGTACCGCTCCGGCCGTTGCTGTCGGTGGTGGTCAGAGCGACGGTGTAGGAGCCGGCCGCCGCGTAGGTGTGGCTGGGGTTGCGCTCGTCCGAGGAGCTGCCGTCACCGAAGTTCCAGTGCCAGGCGGTGATCCGGCCGGGGCCGGTCTGCACGGACCGCTCGCTCACGCTGACGGTGGCGCCGTTCACCGCGGTGTCGAACAGCGCGGTCGGGCCGGCCGCGTAGCAGGCGCCGCCGGCGCAGGCGTCGAGCCAGGCGTCGAAGTCGGCGTCGTACGAGGTGCCGACACCGTTGTAGACCGCGTAGCCGCCCGGGTAGTCACCGACCCGGAAACGCTCCAGCATGGCCTGGACGTCGGCCGGGTGCTTCTCCACCATGTACCGGACGGCCAGGTAGCCCCACGGGTAGGTGCGGGTCGAGTCCGAGTTGCCGTAGGTGCTCTGGAAGAGGGTGCTGAGCGGGTAGGTGTGCTTGGCCGCCTGGGCCATCGCGTCGGTGTCGGTGGCACCGCGGTAGGTGTACGAGACGTACTCGGCGAGGCCCTCGATCCACCAGAGGTCCGGGACGGACGTCTGGGTCGCGAACTTGCCCTTCATGTCGTAGATGCCGTCGAGGTAGTGGGTGTACTCGTGGTTGAGGTTCCACACCCGGGCGGGGTCGCTGACGTTCCAGGCCTTCTGGTACATCACGGTCACGGCCTGCTTGTTCGGGTCGGTCGTGTCCATGACGGTCTGGCCGCCGTTGTCGGTGCTGTTGCCGAAGATCGCCCACGAGTAGGTGGTGTAGTCGGTCTTGTTGGCGAAGATCCCGAAGGTGACGGTCTTGGCGTACTGGCCCGGGATCGGCCCGTTGTCCTTGGCCACGCCGTGGAAGAACGCGTCCTCCTTGCGCAGGCTCTCGCAGACGGTGGCCAGTTCGGCGGCCGAGAGGGCCTGGGACTGGAGGGTGCGGTTGTCGCAGACCAGCTGCTTCGGCAGCACCACCGAGGTGAGCTTGGCGGGCAGGTTGCAGATGCCGTAGTACGAGCACTGGCCGTTGTTGTAGTACACGGCCTGGACGGCCGTGTACACGTACAGCGACCCGTACGGCGTGAGCAGCGGCGCGGAGTCCAGCACCTTCTTGACCAGTGGCTTGGCCACGGCCTCGCCTGCGGCACTGGTGCCGGCGAACCGGGCCAGGTCGTTGCCCGCGTTGGTGTCCAGGACGGCATTGGGCCCGCCGAGCAGGTCCCGGTGGTTGACCGCGAAGTCGGCGAGCGAGTTGACGAGGCTCGGGTCGGCCGCGAGCGCCCGGGTGAAGTCGGCGTTCCGGTAGCCCGACCAGAGCGGGTAGAACAGCACGGAGTTGACGGCGCTGATCATCTGCGGGGACGCGCTGTAGCTGTTGTCGAAGCCGTCCAGGATCCGCTTGTAGACGCCCGCGTAGCGCGCCTGGAGGTTGGCGCTGTCGGTGAGCCACACCACCTCCTTGAGGATGCGGCCGTTGTCCTCGGTGACGTCGCGCCAGTGGGTGCCGGCGAAGAACGTGTCCAGGGCGGACGAGACGGCGGTGGCGAGCTCACCGGTGTACGGGCCCGCCCCGGCCGGGTAGTTGAACTGGATGTAGTAGCCGACCTGGAGGTACTTCACCAGTTGCGCGATGCCGGTCGAGTTGTCACCGGCGTAGTTCGCCGCCAGGTCCTTGAGGGCGGCCGCGACGGACAGCATCCGGGCCTGGTTGAAGCTGCTGGGGTCGGCACCGCCGCTGCTGTACAGCGACTTGATGCAGTCCGTGGTCGAGTTCTTGACGAACGCGACCAGGTCGGCCCCGGTGCGGGCGGCGAAGTCGGCCGAGGTGCAGCTCTGCGCGACGAGGGACTTGAACTCGGCGGGGGCGCTCGCGGCGGCGTCGGCCGGCTCGACCAGGCGCGTGGCACCGATCAGCGCCGGGGGCAGCGGGGCGGCGGGCTCGGCGAGGTCCTCGGACCCCGTCGTCAGGGTCGGGGAGGTGAGGCCGACCGGGCCGGCCGAGGTCGGGGCCGGAGCCGGGACGGCGGTGGCGGCGGTGGCGGTGGCGGTGGCGGGGGGTGCCGCGAAGGCCTGGGTCGGCAGCACGGCGGTCGCCGTGGCGCAACAGGCGACGACGCCGGCTGCGAGCATGGAGAGTCTGGTGCGCAGGAGCACGCCTGAATCCTTCGTGAGTGGGGGCAGCCCAAGTTGGGGTCGGGCTGAAGGAAGGAGATCGGCGTGGATCCTGTCATCCACGGATGATCAGAACAATGTCACAGGTTATATTGCATGAGATTTTCAGCCACCCGCCCATTCGCACGGGCCTCCGCGCGGCCGACCTGCGACGGTTCCGGCCGGAACGAACCGGCAGGCAGGTGACGACGGGGCGTCGGACCACGAGCCGGGCGGCCGCACCGGCCGACGGGCCGTCCGGTCTGGCCGATCTGCGCCCCTGAACACCCGGCGGACCCGCCCCGCCACCCGGTGACGCAGATCACATCCGGTGCTCCGATGAGTTTCCGCTCCGGCACCGGTCCTACGAGCATGACGAACACGATGACCGCGCAGGCCGCCACCGCTACGGCCGCCGCCCGCCCGCTGCTGACCGCCGGCGCGGTCGCCGGTCCCCTCTTCCTCGCCGTCGGCCTGGTCGGCGGGCTGACCCGGGAGGGCTTCGACTTCACCCGCAACGCGCTCAGCCAGTTGAGCCTCGGCGACCTCGGCCGGGTCCAGCAGACCGCGTTCCTGCTCACCGGCGCGCTGCTGCTCGCGGGCGCCGTCGGACTGCGCCGGGCCCTGCCGGGGAGCACCTGGGCACCCCGGCTGGTCGGGGTGTTCGGGGCGAGCTTCGTCCTCGACGGCTTCTTCGCCGCCGACCCCGGGGCCGGGTTCCCGGTCGGGGCGCCCGAGGGCCGGGTGACCGAACTGAGCGGGCACGGCCTGGTGCACCTGGCCGGCGGGACGATCGGCTTCCTCGCCCTGTGCGCGGCCTTCCTCGTCCTCGCCCGGCACCTGGGCGGGCGCTGGGCCCTCGCCTCGCGCGTGGTCGCGGCCGCCGTCCTGGTCGGCTTCGCCGCCTCGGGCGCCACCGTGCTGGCGTTCACCCTCGCCGCCGCACTCGGACTGGCCTGGCTGACCGCTGTCGCGATCAGGCTCCATGCGTAATGATCATCAATCAGTGGACGACCGGACGGACTTCGAGGAGCACCGCATGACCACCCCCAACGGCCCCGCCAGCTACTTCCCCGCCATCGAGAAGAAGTACGGGCAGCCGATCGCCCACTGGCAGGAGCTGATCCGCTCCTCCCCGCTGACCAAGCACATGGAGCTGGTCGCCTGGCTGAAGCAGGACCACGGCCTCGGCCACGGGCACGCGAACGCCCTCGTCAAGCACACGCTCGACGAGGGCGGGAAGTAGGCCGCGGGGCGCGGCCTCAGATGCCGAGGCCGCGCACCACCAGGTCAACCAGTGCGAAGAAGAACAGCGAGATGCCGACGAAGCCGTTGGTCTGGAAGAACGCCCGGTTCAACCGGGACAGGTCGTTCGGCTTCACGATGGTGTGCTCGTAGACGAAGGCGCCGGCCACCACCAGCAGGCCGATCCAGAACGCGACCCCCGCGTCGGTGAGCACCGCGTACCAGCCGAGCAGCAGCGTGGTGAGCACATGGCAGCCGCGCGCGCCGCGGATCGCGGCCGGGATGCCGAACCGGGCCGGCACCGAGCGCACCCCGCCCGCCCGGTCGGAGGCGACGTCCTGGCAGGCGTAGATCAGGTCGAAGCCGCCGATCCAGATGCCGACGGCCGCGCCGAGCACGACCGCGTCCCAGGACCAGGTGCCGGTGACGGCCAGCCAGGCGCCCACCGGGCCCATCGCCTGGGCCAGGCCCAGGATCGCCTGCGGGAAGTCGGTGAACCGCTTGCCGTACGGGTAGACCACCATCGGCACCACGGCGACCGGGGCCAGCGCGAGGCAGAGCGGGTTCAGCAGCGCGGCCGCGCCCAGGAAGACCACCAGGGCGACCGCCGAGCCGACGTACGCGGTCTTCAGGGACACCGCGCCGGTGACGAGCTCGCGCCCGGCCGTGCGCGGGTTGCGGGCGTCGATCTCCCGGTCGATGATCCGGTTCGCGGCCATGGCGAAGGTCCGGAGCCCGACCATGCAGACCGTGACGACGAACAGCTCGCCCCAGTGCACCCGGCCGTCGGCCCGGAACATCGCCGTCAGCGCCGCGATGTAGGCGAACGGCAGGGCGAAGACCGAGTGCTCGATCATCACCAGCCGCAGGAAGGACTTGACCTTGCCGGGCGGGACCTCGGGGAGTGCGGCGGCGGTGCTCACAGGCCGTACTCCTTCCAGCGACGGCTCACCAGGGCGGCGGTCTCCGGGTCGGAGGAGACCATCTCGGGCCAGCCGCCGTCGCGGGTGTAGCCCTCCTCGGGCAGCTTGCGGGTCGCGTCGATACCCGCCTTGCCGCCCCAGAACTGCTGGTAGGAGGCGTGGTCGAGGTGGTCGACCGGGCCTTCCACCACGGTGAGGTCGCGGCTGTAGTCGACGTTGCCGAAGGCCCGCCAGGCGACCTCCTGGTAGTCGTGGACGTCGCAGTCGGAGTCCACCACGATGATCAGCTTGGTCAGCGACATCATGTGCGCGCCCCAGATGGCGTGCATGGTCTTCTGGGCGTGCTTCGGGTACTTCTTGTCGATCGAGACGATCACGCAGTTGTGGAAGCCGCCGGCCTCGGGCAGGTCGTAGTCGACGATGTCCGGGATGATGATCTTCAGCAGCGGCAGGAAGAAGCGCTCGGTGAACTTGCCCAGCGGGCCGTCCTCCGTCGGCGGCCGGCCGACCACGATGGACTGCAGGATCGGGCGGCGGCGCATCGTCACGCAGTCGATCGTCAGCGCCGGGAACGGCTCCTGCGGCGTGTAGAAGCCGGTGTGGTCGCCGAACGGCCCCTCGGGCAGCATCTCGCCCGGCTCCAGCCAGCCCTCCAGGACCACCTCGGCGTCCGCGGGGACCTGCAGCGGGACGGTCTTGCAGTCCACCATCCGCACCCGCTCGCCCGCGACGAAGCCGGCGAACAGGTACTCGTCGATGTCGCCCGGCAGCGGCGCCGTGGCCGCGTAGGTGACGGCCGGCGGGCAGCCGAAGGCGATCGCGACCGGCAGCCGCTCGCCGCGCCTGGCGGCCACCGCGGCGTGGTTGCGGCTGTCCTTGTGGATCTGCCAGTGCATGCCGATGGTGCGGCGGTCGTGCCGCTGGAGCCGGTACAGGCCGAGGTTGCGGATGCCGCTGTCCGGGTCCTTGGTGTGGGTCAGGCCCAGATTGAAGAAGGAACCGCCGTCCAGCGGCCAGGTGAACAGCGCCGGCAGCTCGTCCAGGTCGACGTCCTCGCCGGTCAGCACCACCTCCTGCACGGGCGCGTCGCCGGACTTCACGTTCTTCGGCGGCACGTGGGCCATCGAGGCCAGCTTGCCGAAGGCGTCCCGGAACCCGGTGAAGCCCTGCGGCAGCTCCGGCTTCAGCAGGCCGGCGATCCGGTCGGCGATCTCCTCGGGGCCCTTGAGGCCGAGCGCCTTGGAGAGCCGGCGCTCGGTGCCGAAGACGTTCATCGCCAGCGGCATCGACGAGCCCTTGACGTTCTCGAACAGCAGGGCCGGGCCCTTGGCCTTCTGCACCCGGTCGACGATCTCGCCGATCTCCAGATAGGGGTCCACCTCCGCCTTGATCCGCTTGAGGTCGCCTTCGCGGTCGAGGGCCCGCAGGAACGAGCGGAGATCGTCGTATGCCATGCCTGCCAGTATCCGCCACCCGCTAGCCTGGCCTGTGTCAAGGGCCCCCTCGAAGCGGCACCGGTCGACGGGCCGGCCCGCCGCCACGAGAACGCGCCCGTCACCGACGTCACCCGGGGGAGACCGCCGCCGTGCTGAGGATCCTGACCTTCGTACTCCCGCTCGCCCTGTGGGTGTGGGCCTTCATCGACTGCCTGACCACCCCCGAGGACGAGGTGAAGCACCTGCCCAAGGTGGTCTGGGTGATCATCGTGCTGCTCTTCCCGCTCGTCGGCTCGATCGCCTGGCTGGTGGCCGGCAAGCAGCGCGGCGCGCTGCGGACCGCGCCGGCGGGCGGCGGTGCCGACGGACCGGCCCACGCCCCCCGGCGCGACGGCCGGCCGTTGGCACCGGACGACAACCCGGAGTTCCTCGCCTCGTTGAAGAAGCACAACAACGAGCACGAGGACATGCTCAAGCAGTGGGAGGCGGATTTGCGCCGCCGCGAGAACGAGCTGCGCGGCAAGGACGACCCGGACGAAGGCCGTCGCGGCTGAGCCCGCGTCGCTCGGACAGCCCACCCGGCATCCACCGGGTGGGCTGCGGTCTTTTTGGTGCATCCCTACGACTGGTCGGACACCACCGGCCCGCCGGCACGGCCTTCACCGCCGCACCAGGCGTCCCGCGGACACCCCCTGGGGAGACCCGGCCCTCCTTGACAGGTACAGCTGTGACCTGCATGTTTCCTCAGGTTGCGCTCACCCGACCGCCATCTGGACGACAGCTCGGGGTAATCGAACAGCTACCGGCCGGACGGGCTGAAACGCTTCGCTTTCTGTGCAGCCCTGACATCTAAACGGACGCGACCTTGTACGGAATCGACGCCGAAACCAGCGCGCGGCCCCTCGTACAGTCATAAGTGAAGAAGTGATTCGCAGCCGGGGGCATCGCAGACGTTGGCTGTCGGACAGTTCCCTCACCTTTGGAGTGGTTCGAGATGACGGTTGTGCACCAGGCACCGGTCGACGACGACGTCCCGGAGATCCCCACGGACGTCCGGGGAAGAGTCGCGGAACTGCACGAACTCCGCGAGCAGGTCCGCCGGGGCCCCAGTGAGAAGGCCACCGAGGCCCAGCACGCCAAGGGCAAGCTGACCGCCCGCGAGCGGATCGACCTCCTGCTCGACGAGGGCTCGTTCCGCGAGGTCGAGCCGCTGCGCCGGCACCGCGCCACCGGCTTCGGCCTGGAGGCGAAGAAGCCGCACACCGACGGCGTGATCGTCGGCTGGGGCACCGTGCACGGCCGGACGGTCTTCACCTACGCCCACGACTTCCGGATCTTCGGCGGCGCGCTCGGCGAGGCCCATGCGCAGAAGATCCACAAGATCATGGACATGGCCATCGCGGCCGGTGCCCCGCTGGTCTCGCTCAACGACGGCGCCGGCGCCCGCATCCAGGAGGGCGTCACCGCGCTCGCCGGCTACGGCGGCATCTTCCAGCGCAACACCAAGGCCTCCGGCGTCATCCCGCAGATCTCGGTGATGCTCGGCCCGTGCGCCGGCGGCGCGGCCTACTCCCCGGCCCTGACCGACTTCGTCTTCATGGTCCGCGAGACCTCGCAGATGTTCATCACCGGCCCGGACGTCGTCCAGGCCGTCACCGGCGAGAAGATCAGCCAGAACGGCCTCGGCGGCGCCGACGTCCACGCCGGCGTCTCCGGCGTCTCGCACTTCGCCTACGACGACGAGCAGTCCTGCATCGAGGAGGTCCGCTACCTCCTCTCGCTGCTGCCGCAGAACAACCGCGAGATGCCCCCGCCCGTCGTCAACGACGACCCGGTGGACCGCCGCAACGAGACCCTGCTCGACCTGGTGCCGGCCGACGGCAACCGGCCGTACGACATGCGCAAGGTCATCGAGGAGATCGTCGACCACGGCGAGTACCTGGAGGTCCACGAGCGCTGGGCCACCAACGTGCTCTGCGTGCTCGCCCGGATCGACGGCCACGTCACCGGCATCATCGCCAACCAGCCGCAGTCGCTGGCCGGCGTCCTGGACATCAACGCCAGCGAGAAGGCCGCGCGCTTCGTCCAGATGTGCGACGCCTTCAACATCCCCCTGGTCACCATGCTCGACGTCCCCGGCTTCCTGCCCGGCGTCGACCAGGAGCACGACGGGATCATCCGGCACGGCGCGAAGCTCCTCTACGCCTACTGCAACGCGACCGTGCCGCGGATCCAGCTGATCCTGCGCAAGGCCTACGGCGGTGCCTACATCGTCATGGACTCCCGCTCGATCGGCGCCGACCTCTCCTTCGCGTGGCCGACCAACGAGATCGCCGTCATGGGTGCCGAGGGCGCCGCGAACGTCATCTTCCGCCGGGACATCAACGCCGCCGACGACCCGGACGCGATGCGCACCCAGAAGATCAAGGAATACAAGAGCGAGCTGATGCACCCGTACTACGCGGCCGAGCGCGGCCTCGTGGACGACGTCATCGACCCCGCCGAGACCCGCCAGGTCCTGGCGTCCTCGCTGGCGATGCTGCGCACCAAGCACGCGGACCTGCCGAGCCGCAAGCACGGCAACCCCCCGATGTAGCAGCGCCGCCCGGCCGAGCAGTACGGCCGGCCCCGCCGACGCCCACTCACCACTGACGCCGGGAGAAATCCGGACCATGACCGCTTCCGCCGAACCACTCGTCCGAATCGTCCGCGGCTCGCTCTCCGACGAGGAGCTCGCCGCCCTGACCGCCGTGCTGATGGCCCGCGCCGCGGCCGCCCAGCAGGCGGCCGCCTCCTCGCCGGTCGAGCCGATCGCCAACTGGCAGCGCCTGGAGCGCCGTCCGGCGTACTTCTCGCCGGTCAGCTGGCAGTGGGCCGCCTGACGCCTCGCCCGAGGGCCCGCACGGAGACCGCTCGGCCGTCGGCCGGCCACCCGCAGTACCGGGGTGGCCGGCCGACGGCGTTCCCCGGGACGGGGGCCGGGGAACGCGGACCAGGGACCGGGGCGGCCAGCGGGGGCCGGCGGGGGCCGGAACTCAGCACTGCCGCCCGAAACGGCTCGAAAGGGTCCCTACCGGACGGTATGCGGGCCGCCGCCCGGCCCGCCGCCGTAGGATCCAGCAGCTGACGACCGGAACCACCAGGGAGACTGCGATGGCCAGGCAGGCCCGCGCGCTGGCGACCCGCCAGACGGTGCTGCGCGCCGCGGCCGAGGTGTTCGACGAGCGCGGCTACGCGGGCGCCACCATGGCCGAGATCCTGGACCGGGCCGGGGTCACCAAGGGCGCGCTCTACTTCCACTTCCCGTCCAAGGAGGAGCTGGCGCTCGCCGTGATCGAGGGCCAGGGCGCCTGGCTGGCCACCTGGCAGCCGGCTTCCGACAGCCCGATGCAGACCGTGATCGACCTCGGGCACGCCTTCGCCCACTCGCTGCTGGACGACCCGCTGCTGCGCGGCTCGATCCGGCTGACCATCGAGCACGGCACCTTCACCCAGCCGCAGATCGGCGCCTACCAGGGCTGGACGGACGCGGCGCGGGAGCTGCTGGAGCGGGCCCGGGACGCCGGCGAGCTCCGGCCGGGGGTGCGGCCCGCGGCCGCCGCGGGCGTGATCACCGGCGCGGTGACCGGCATCCAGCTCAGCTCGCAGGTCCTGACCGACCGCAAGGACCTGCTGCAGCGGATGGCCGATCTCTGGGCGCTGCTGCTGCCCGGACTCGTCGAGCCGCGGACCCTCGCCCGGCTGAACACCTCCGACCGGGGCCGGGTCACGGCTCAGATCCGGTAGTCCGCCACCCGGTCGGCCGGGACGAGCGACGGCAGGGCCACCGTCCAGAGGCCGCCGACCGCCTCGGCGGCCAGCCGGCCGGTGGACTCGGCGGCGAACAGCACCAGCCCGGCCGCCAGGGTGGTCAGCAGCCCGGCCGCCTGCTCCCGGTCCAGCCCGGGCCGCAGCTCGCCGGCCGCGGCGGCACGGTCGAGCAGGGCGCGGAAGACGGCGGTCAGGCTCCACCACGCGTCCGCCGAGGGCTCCGGCGGCGAACCGGCCGGCGACACCACCGCCCCCACCCCGCAGCCGGCCGGACGGCCGCCGAGGCCGAGCAGCACACCGGCCCGGACGACCACGTCCTCGCGCAGCAGCCGGGCCAGTTCGTGGGTGAGGTCGAGGAGTTCCTGGACGGCCGGCCCCCGGCCGCGCAGCGCGCGCAGCACGGCCAGGCCGATGCTGTCGGCCGCCGCGGTCCGGACCCCGTCCGCGAGCGCCTGCTTGGAGACGAAGTGGAAGTAGAGCGCGCCCTTGCTGACGCCCGCCCGGCGGCTGATGTCGACCAGGCTCGCCGACTCGAAGCCCGCGTCGGCGAAGGTGTCCGCCGCCGCCAGCAGCACGGCCTGCCTGGTCCGTCCCGCCCGTTCCTGCTTGGCCACTCGGTCCCTCCGGCCCCCGGCCGTGGCGAGCTCCGGCTCGCCCGGTTGCTGTCACGGCGCCGTCGTCGATGGTGCGGCGCCTCTGCGGACCGCCGGTGGCGCGCCGCGCCCACCCGAAACCGCATGGTTGGTATCTAATCTAGCCCCTGCCCGGCCCCCGCCGTCCAGAGGGGACCGACCCCCGCCCAAGGTCCGGGGCGGGCCGCCCAGGCCGTTACCGCAGGCCGGAACGCGGGTACGGTGAACCCGCCGGGTGCGCGCCGGCGACTACCCCGCGGGGGGAGCAGAAACCGGGTGGCCTGTATGTTTTGCGCAGGCCGCCAGTACGGCCGGCCGACCGACACCCGGGAGTGGGGCCAGTCATGCCAGTGTTCACCGCGATGGACGGCGACGCTCCGTATCCCCACCCCGGCCCCGGCCAACCGGGCCCGCGCCGCTACGACTTCCACGAACGGACCGTCTCCCGCCAGCTGGTCCACCGCTCCTCCGTCGCCGAAGTACTCATCACCGGCTGGCAGTCCACCGGTCCGTACGACTTCCTGCTGGGCGCCCAGTGGCCCCGGCTGCACGGCTTCTACCGGCTGCCCGGCGACCGGCACCACGACCCGGTGCTGATGGCCGAAACCGTCAGGCAGGCCGCCCTGTTGGTCGGGCACGCCGGTTTCGGTGTGCCCCACGACCACCACGCCGTACTCGACGAACTCGGCTACACCCTCGGCCCGGCCGGCCTCGACGGCCTCGCGGTCGGCGCCGCCCCCACCGAGCTGATGCTCAGGATCAGCTGCCACGACGTCCGGATGCGGCACGGGCGGCTGGTCGCGCTGCGGGTGCACGCGGAGATCGAACGGGACGGCCGTCCGGTCGGCCGCGGTGTCGGGGGCCTGCGGATCCTCTCCCCGGCCGCCTACGACCGGCTGCGCGGCCCCCGCCGCCCGGCCGCCCCGCCGCGGATCCCGGAACAGGTCGTCGCGCCGGAACTGGTGGGCCGCCAGCAGGCCGCCGACGTGGTGCTCGGCCCCGCGCTGCTGCCCGGCAGCTGGCTGCTGCGCGCCGACGCCGCCCACCCGGTGCTGTTCGACCCGATGGACCCGGCCCCCGGGCACCTGCCCGGGATGCTGGTCCTGGAGGCCGCCCGGCAGGCCGCGCAGCGTCTGCACCACCCGGACCGGGTGGTGCCGGTGGACCTGGTGACGGCCTTCCACGACCCGATCGCGCCGGACCGCCCCTGTGTGGTGCGGGCCGTCCAGGAGGTCGGACCGGAGTCCGCCCAGGACGGCTGCGGCGGGCGCCGGGCGCCCGTCCGGGTCGTCCTGGTCCAGGACGGCCGCACGGTGGCCGAGGTCCGGCTGACCGGCGCCCCGGCCGACGGCACCCCCGCCGGTGGCGGCAAGTCCGCGGCGGCCCCGGCCCCCGCCCGCCGCGGCCTGCCGCTCGCCAGCTGAAGCGGCACCCTCCGGCTCCCCGCTCCCCCGTACCTCCCGCGCCCCGCCCCGCGTCCGCTACTGCCGCCGGGTCAGGCCGCCACCAGCGCCGACGACGGCCGCCCCGCGTGCATCACGCTGAGGTTCTCCGCCAGCCGCCCCGGGTCCTGCGCCAGCCAGAGCCGCAGCGCGGCACCCAGCATCGCGCTGGCCGAACCGATCCGGACCTGCGTCACCTGGGCGATCCGGGCCGCGCCCGGCACCAGCAGATCGGCCAGCGGCGTCGGCAGCCAGACGGTCAGCGCGCACGGCGCGGGGGCCGCGAGGGCACCCAGCAGCCGGTGGGCGTCGGCCGGCGAGACGAACGTCGGGATGATGTCCAGCAGCCCGTCCGCCACCACCTCGGACACGTCGCTGCGGTGCCCCTGGGCGAGCCGACGGAGCAGCAGCTGCTCGGCGGCGGTGATTCGGACGGTCAGCATGACCTCGTCGCACTCCATTGCGCGATTTCCTCCTCAGTTCCTCCCCGTGCCGGACCGGGTGGCCCGGCACGCACTACCCCCGTCGCACCTCGGCCCGGCTTCCTGGTCTGGAGCGCCGGGCCGGTGTGTGGTTCCCGTTCCGGTCAGAGCCCCGCGTAGGAGTGCTTGCCGGTCACGAAGATGTTCACGCCGTAGTAGTTGAACAGCCAGCAGGCGAAGGCGCCGAGGGCCAGGTAGGCGGCCTTGCGTCCCTTCCAGCCGGCCGTGGCGCGGGCGTGCAGGTAGCACGCGTAGGCGACCCAGGTGATGAACGACCAGGTCTCCTTCGGGTCCCACTCCCAGTACTTGCCCCAGGCGGCCTCGGCCCAGATCGCGCCCGCGATGATGGTGAAGGTCCAGAGCGGGAAGACCAGCGCGTTGATCCGGTAGGACAGCTTGTCCAGGGTCGAGGCGGCGGGCAGCCGGCGCCAGATCGACGGCGAGGTGCCGAGCGGGCCCTTGGCCAGGCCGGCCGCCATCCGCTTGTCGAAGGAGTCCTTGCCCAGGTAGAGCAGGGTCGTGATGAACGCCGCGTAGAAGGCGCCGCCGCAGATGATCGCGGTGGAGACGTGGATCGCCAGCCAGTAGGAGTGCAGGGCCGGCACGAGCTGCTCGGACTCGGTGTAGAGCACGGAGACGGCGACGCCCAGGGTGAGCAGCACCGCCAGGGTGACCGGCAGACCGAGCCAGCGGACCGGCTTCTTCGCGATCATCAGGCCGAGGAAGGCCAGCGTCATGGCGAGCGCGAAGGCGCAGGAGAACTCGTACATGTTGCCCCACGGCCAGCGGGACACCGAGAGGCCGCGGGTGAGCACGCCGCCCGCGTGCAGCAGGGCGGCGAGCACGGTGAGCGAGACCGCGATCCGGCCGGACAGGTCGGCCTTCTCGCTGCTGCCGGCCGCGCCGGGGCCGTCGAGGTCCTCGTCGCCGCGCCCGCTGGTCACCACCGTCGCGCCCTCGCCGGCCAGCGCCGTGCGGGTGAGCGTGGTGGTGCCGCCGCCCGCCGAGGCGACGGTGACGGTGACCTTCTTGGCGCCCTTGGCCCTGGCCTCCGCCGCGGCGACGGCCCCGGCCAGGCCCGCCTGCTCGGTGGAGCGGACGGCGACGGCGCCCTTGGCACCGAAGGTCCACTCGAACATGTAGGCGAACATGGCGATCAGGTAGACCGCCATCGCCGAATAGATCAGCTTGTTGGACAGGTCGGCCAGCTGCGGGTCGACCGACGAGGCGAGGTGCACCGTCTACTCCTTGGAGTTCTGATCGGCGGGAACTGCGGATTCTGCGGGTGCCGAGGCCTCGTCGGCCTCCGCGGAGCCGTCCTCGGACTCGTCGTCGGACTCGTCGTCGGACTCGTCGTCGAGCGCCGGGGCGTCGTCCTGGAGGTCCACCGCGAGCGCGGCCAGCTCCTCGGCGATCTTCGCCGACTCGCTCCGGCCCAGCCCGGCCAGTTCGACCTGAGTCCCGCCGCCCGGCAGGGCCACCGCCCGCACCCAGATCCGGCGCCGCTGGATGAACAGCGAGCCGATCAGGCCGGCGATCGCCAGCACCGCGCCGGTCAGCGCGATCGCGTTCCCCGGACGGTGCGAGACGTTGAAGCTGGCCCACTGCTTGTAGCCCTCGAAGGTGACCGAGCCGTAGCCGTCCGGCAGGGCCCAGGCCTCGCCCGGCTTCAGCCGGACCTTGGCCGGCTGGCCGTCCTGCTGGAGCTGGGTCAGGTTCTTCGTGTTGAGCTGGTAGATGTTCTGCGGCAGGCCGGAGTCGGTGCCCAGGTCGCCCGCGTAGGCGTTGAGCACGAGCACCGGGTCCGCGTCACCGGGGAACAGCGAGCGCGGGCCGGTGTTCCGGTCGAAGGCCACCGGGGCGGTCGGCAGGAAGAAGCCGGACAGGCCCAGCTGGGTCCGCTTCCCGTCCTTGTCGCCGTAGTCGGACACCTTGATGACGCCGGTGGAGGTCAGGTTGCCGTCCTGCGGCAGGAACGGGGTGGCGCCGGTGTAGACGACGTCGCCGGCGGCGTTGCGCACGGTGATCTTCGGCGCGTAGCCGTGCCCGATCAGGAAGAACTTGCTGCCGCCGATCTCCAGCGGGTGGTTGACCTCGATCTTCCCCTGCTTGAGCTTCGCCGGGTCGCTGCCCTCGTAGTAGTCGACGTTCGCGGTGAACTCCCGCGCGCTGCCGATCTGCGAGCCGTTGTTCTGGAACTTCGAGGTGAACCTGTTCAGCTTCACGTAGAACGGGTCGAGGTCCTCGGTCCCGTAGAACCGGGTGCCGGTGAAGTCGTCGAGCTGGGTGATCGTGTTGGAGTAGCCCTCGCCCTCGACCAGCAGCTTGCCGCCGGTGCCGCTGGCCAGGCTCGCCCAGGCGAAGCCGCCGAGCAGCGCGAACAGCGACAGGTGGAAGACCAGGTTGCCGACCTCGCGCAGGTAGCCCTTCTCGGCCGCCACCGCGCCGCCGTCCAGGTGCGCCCGGAAGCGCCGCGCCCGCAGCAGCCGGTGGGCGGCGGCGTTGACGGTCGCGGCGTCCGCGTCCGTCCGCCAGGCCGCGTACACCGGCATCCGGGTCAGGTTGCGCGGCGCCGCCGGCGGCCGGGAGCGCAGCACCCCGACGAACTGCCAGGTGCGCGGCACGATGCAGCCGGCCAGCGAGACGAACAGCAGGATGTAGATCGCGGAGAACCAGACCGAGCTGTAGACGTCGAACAGCTGGAGCTTCTCGTAGATCGGCGCGACCGTGGTGTGCTGCGCCTTCCAGGTCTCGACCTTGAACTGGTTCTGGCCGTTCTGCGGGATCAGCGAGCCCGGGATGGCCGCCAGCGAGAGCAGGAAGAGCAGGATCAGCGCGACCCGCATCGAGGTCAGCTGGCGCCACATCCAGCGCAGCCAGCCGACCACGCCGATGCCGGTCGGACCGTCGGACTCGGCCGGGGCGGTGGTGAGCCGCTCGGCCGCTTCCTCGGTGGCGCCCTGCGCCGTGTCACCGACCCGATCACGGTCGGTCGTCGTGTTGGTCACGGGTCAGATTCCGATCTGGAAGCCGGCGAACCGGTTCTGCAGGTCACTCACCATGGCGTCCCAGACTCCGGTGACCAGCAGCAGACCGACCACGACGAGCATGCCGCCGCCGATCCGCATGACGAGCGGGTAGTGCCGCTTCACCCAGCCGAAGGCGCCCAGCGCCCGGCGGAAGGCCAGCGCGGCCACGATGAACGGTACGCCGAGACCGAGGCAGTAGAAGACCATCAGCAGCGCACCGCGCTGGGCGTCGGCCTGGTTGAGCGCGAGGTTGGTGACGGTGGCCAGGGTCGGCCCCATGCACGGGGTCCAGCCGACCCCGAAGACCACCCCGAGCAGCGGCGCGCCGAGCAGCCCGGCCACCGGGCGGCGGTGGGTGCGCACCTCGCGCATGCTCAGACCGGGCACCAGCCCCATGAAGGCCAGGCCCATCACGATGGTGAGCGCCCCGAGCACCTTGCTGATGACCGCCTGGTGCTCCTTGAGCGTGTCGCCGAACTGGCCGAACAGCGCGCCGCTGGAGACGAAGACGGCGGTGAAGCCGAGGATGAACAGCCCCGCGCCGGCCAGCATCCGGCCGCGCCGGGCCCCGCGCGCGTCGGCGAGGTCGGCGGCCGAGAAGCCGGTCACGTAGGAGAGGTAGCCGGGGACGAGCGGCAGCACGCAGGGCGAGAAGAACGACACCAGGCCCGCCGCCAGCGCGATCGGCGCCGCGACCAGCAGCGCCCCGCTCTGGATGGTCCCGATGTTGTCGGCGAGCTGCAGCGTCCCGCTCACCGCTGCTGCTCCGCCAGCACCGGCTGGAGCATCGTCTCGAGGGCGTCGTCGGTCTGGCCGCCGACGGCGCGGGCGGCGAGCCGGCCGTCCCGGTCGACCACCAGGGTGGTCGGGATGGACTGCGGGTTGAGGCTGCCCTTGGGGAACTTGAGCAGCTGGGCGCCGGCCGGGTCGTAGATGCTGGGGAAGGTGACGCCCTTCTCCTGCTCGAAGCGGACGGCGTTCTTGATCTCGGTGTCCCGGGTGTTGATCCCGAGGAACTGCACGCCCTGGTCCTTGTACTTGTCCCAGATCCGCTGGAGGTCGTCGGCCTCCGAGCGGCACGGGCCGCACCAGGAGCCCCAGACGTTCAGCACGACGACCTTGCCCCGGTAGTCCGAGAGCTTGGCCGGGGCGCCCTCCAGGGTGTCGCCGCCGATGTCCGGCGCTTCCTGGCGGTGGCCGACGGCGGCGGTGGAGATGTTGCTGCCCTTGGCGGTGACGAATCCGATCTGCCCGTCACCACTGGCCGAGGAGCCGGAGGAGCTGCAGGCGGTGAGGACCAGCGCGGCAGCGGCGGCGGTGACCGCGGCGGCGGCGAGGCGGGGACGGGGGCGCGTCATGCCAGACATGTGAAAAGTTTCGCATGGAGTCACGGGCAGGTACCGGGGGGTCCGGCATTGTCTGCCGGACCCCCTCTGACCTGCG
The DNA here is from genome assembly GCF_000710405.2 of Kitasatospora sp. MBT66. NCBI lineage: Bacteria > Bacillati > Actinomycetota > Actinomycetes > Kitasatosporales > Streptomycetaceae > Kitasatospora > Kitasatospora sp. MBT66. The sequence goes on from NZ_JAIY01000008.1 coordinate 259,695, forward strand.
GCGGGATCGATCCACGGGGTGTCGCGGGAGTGTGACCCAGGTCTTACTCACACGGCCCTTACACCGAATCGGGAACCATGAACACCGTTCCGCTCGTCCGGTCCTCCTCGGCGTACCCGGAACCGGACGCCCCGGATCGGCCGCCGTCCGGCCCCGGAGCCGGCGTCAGGCGCCGAAGCTCTTGCCCACCGGCTTGCTCTTGCCGCCCTTGCCGACCAGATGGGCCGGCAGCAGGTCGCGGGCCGGCTCGCGGTAGCCCACCGAGACGATCCGGTCGCCCTCGTAGGTGAAGCTGGTCAGCGAGGCCAGTGAGCACTGCCGGTTGCGCGGGTCGTGCCAGAGCCGGCGGCGCTCCACGAAGGAGCGGACGATCCAGATCGGCAGCTGGTGGCTCACGCAGACCGCCTCGTGCCCCCGCGCGGCGTCCCGGGCAGCGGCCAGCGCGCCCATCATCCGCACCGCCTGCTCCAGGTACGGCTCGCCCCAGGAGGGCTTGAACGGGTTGGTGAGGTACTTCCAGTAGGACGGGTTGCGCAGCGAGCCGTCGCCCACTCCGAAGGTCTTGCCCTCGAAGATGTTCTCCGCCTCGATCAGCCGCCCGTCCGACGCGAGGTCCAGCCCGTGGGACCGGGCGATCGGCGCGGCGGTCTCCTGGGCGCGCTCCAGCGGGGACGCCACCACGTGGGTGATGTCCCGCCCGGCCAGGTCCTCGGCGACCCGCTCGGCCATCTCCCGGCCCAGTTCGGACAGCCGGTAGCCCGGGAGGCGGCCGTAGAGGACGCCCTCCGGGTTGTGCACCTCACCGTGCCGCATCAGATGGACGACGGTGATGTCCTTGGCGCTCACTTCTCAGTACTCCTGGGACTCGTAAGGGCTGGGCGCCGGGGCCTGGTGGCCCGGGCGGTGGCTCAGGCGGTCGCTTCGGCGGCGGCCCGGGCGGCGGCGGGCAGGGCGGCGGCGATGCGCTCGATCGCCCGCTCGTCGTGCGCCGAGGAGACGAACCAGGACTCGAAGGCGGACGGCGGCAGGTAGACGCCCTGGGAGAGCATGGAGTGGAAGAACGCGGTGAAGCGGAAGGACTCCTGGGTCTTCGCCTCGTCGTAGTTCGTCACGGCGTCCTCGGTGAAGAACACCGAGAACATGTTCCCGGCGGTCTGCAGCCGGTGCGTCACGCCCTCCTTGGCGAGCGCGGCGGAGACCAGGCCGGAGACCTCGGCGGCGACCCGGTCGACGGCCGTGTAGACCTCGTCGGTGCAGCCCCGCAGCTGGGCCAGGCCGGCCGCGGTGGCGATCGGGTTCCCGGAGAGCGTGCCGGCCTGGTAGACCGGGCCGGCCGGGGCGAGGTGGGCCATCACGTCGGCGCGGCCGCCGAAGGCCGCCGCCGGGAAGCCGCCGCCCATGACCTTGCCGAAGGTCAGCAGGTCGGGCGCCCAGCCCTCGTGCGCGGCCTCCAGGCCGTACCAGCCCGCCTTCGACACGCGGAAGCCGGTCATCACCTCGTCGGAGACGAACAGCGCGCCGTTCTCCCGGCAGAGCCGGGCCAGGCCGCCGTTGAAGCCGGGCAGCGGCGGGACGACGCCCATGTTGCCGGGCGAGGCCTCGGTGATCACGCAGGCGATCTCGCCGGGGTGGGCCCGGAAGGCCGCCTCGACGGCGGCGAGGTCGTTGTACGGCAGCACGATGGTGTCGCCGGCCTGGGCGCCGGTGACGCCCGGGGTGTCCGGCAGGCCGAAGGTGGCGAGGCCGGAACCGGCGGCGGCCAGCAGCGCGTCCACGTGGCCGTGGTAGCAGCCGGCGAACTTCACGATCTTGGCCCGGCCGGTGAAGCCCCGGGCCAGCCGGATCGCCGACATGGTGGCCTCGGTGCCGGAGGAGACCAGGCGGACCTGCTCGACCGGGGCGACCCGGGCGACGATCTCCTCGGCCAGCTCGACCTCGCCCTGCCCGGGCGTGCCGAAGGAGGTGCCGCGGGAGACCGCTTCCCGTACCGCGTCCAGGACGGCGGGGTGCGCGTGGCCGAGGATCATCGGACCCCACGAGCAGACCAGGTCGACGTACTCGCGGCCGTCGGCGTCGGTCAGGTAGGGGCCGGTTCCGGACACCATGAAGCGCGGCGTACCGCCGACGGCGCGGAAGGCGCGCACCGGGGAGTTCACGCCGCCGGGCGTGACGACCGAGGCACGATCGAAGAGCGACTGGGACTGGGGTGCTTCGTAGGGGTAGCTCACGGGAGACATGGTCTCAAATCGTGTCCTTCACCTCTGCATGTCGGACCTCATCATCTGGAACGATGATCCGGGCGCCCGAGTCTGTACGGTTATCCGTACAACAGGACCCCTGGCTGCGCCGGGCACCCGGACCAGTCAGACTATGTACCCGGAGTGTCTCCGGGGTTCGGCCGGCCGCGAGGCTGGGCAGGAACTCCGGGTCGATGCAGGGGTGTGAAGAGGACTGCCGCGTACCTCGACTGGGTACGGCGGCGCATGACGGGTAAGGAGCACGTCCGGAGGACACCGGACGTGCGGGGGTCTGTCGATTCCGGCGAATTCCGGTGAGGATGGTCCGAGTGTCCGAGGCGCAGGACGGCTACGACGAGGCCGCGGGTGGCCCCCGCCGGCCCGCCGAGACCGCACGCGGGGGTACGGGAGCGGGAACGGGGCGTGGCGGCCGTGGCCGTGAGAGGCGGGGTGAGGGACGCGTGGGGGTGACGTACAAGTACTTCGGCGCACCCGACCGGGCGACCGCGGCCCGGGTCCCGACCGCGCTGGGCCCCGGCGGGCTCGGCCTGGACGCGGGCGAACTCGGTTCGCTCGGCCGGCTCGGCGATCTGATGGAGACCAGCGGCTCGCCCAACGGCCACCTCTCCACCAAGATCAAGCCGGAGACCATGAGCGCGATGGTCCTCACCGGCATCCAGGGCGTACCGCTGCACCAGGTGCCCCCGCTGGAACTGGTGGTGCTGCACCCGGACTACGCCGTCGTCCAGCTCCCCCACAACGTCGTCGAACCGCTGCGGAAGGCCGACGAGACCGAACTCGGCGCCGCCGCCTTCATCTGGTCCACCGTCCCCGACCGCCGGGGCCCGCGCGACGCCTTCGTGATCTACAGCATGCTGCACGAGTGGCAGGACTTCGCGAACCGCCTCCACGACGCGGGGCACCAGCTGTACTGCCTGGTCTGGCCCTGACCGACCGGCTCCGCGGGACGTTCGACGGGCGGGGCCCCCGGCGTGATGCCGGGGGCCCCGCCCGTCGGTGTCGGGAGGAGGCTTCGGGGGGTCAGCCGCCGGAGCCGTAGCTGGTGTTGGCGCAGATGTCGTCGTCCGCCGAACGGGCTTCCTCGGTGACCGAGCTGGGCAGCGGGGCGGGGGCGACCGGGGTGCCCGGAGCGGTCGTGGCGGCGCCGCCGTTGGCGTCGGCGTAGTCCTTGCCGAGGACGACGCTGATGCCGGCCGCCGTGGTGGAGGTGAGGGTGGCCCCGGGGAACAGCGCGGCGACCTTCTCGGCGTTGGCCTTCTGCCCGGCGCCGTACTCGATCGTCGTGGTGAGCTTGTTGGTGGACTTCGCCTGGTTGACGCCGGTGACGGTGAACTGGGCCGCCTTCAGCGCCTCACCCGCCTTGGCACCGAGCCCGTTGACGGTCGTTCCGTTGAAGACCGCGACCTTGACCGGGGCCGCGGCGGCGCGCGCGGGCGGCGCGGTGGTGGTCGGCGGGGCCTCCGGGGTGGCCGGCGCCGGCGCCGGGGCCTCCGGGGCGGCGGGCTGCTCGCCGGTGGCGTCCTTGCCGTCCAGGGTGCGGTCGGCCTTGATGGCCTCCCACAGCCTGTCCACGTCGGGCTTCACCAGGTCGAGGTTGGCATCGCTGTAACGCCACGGCGGGGTCACGAACTTGAGGTCGTGCAGGTCGATGTTCTTCAGCGAGAGGGCGAAGGACATCAGCTTGTCGACCGAGTTGAGCCCCTCGTCCACCCGCAGCGACTTGGTGGCGGCGTCGGCCAGCGGCAGCAGGGTGGTGGGCTCCAGGCCCTTCTTCTTCACCGTGCTGATCATCGAACTCATGAAGGCCTGCTGACGCTTCATCCGGCCGATGTCCGAGCCGTCGCCGATGCCGTGCCGCAGCCGGACGTAGTCGAGCGCCTGCTGGCCCTCCACCTTCTGCCGTCCGGCCGGGAGGACCTGGGCGCCCCGCTTGTTGAGGTTCGGGTTGATGTCGCCCTCGTAGATGACCTTGGGCAGGCAGACCTCGACGCCGCCGACGGCCTTGGTCATCGCCGCGAAGCCCGAGAAGTCGACCACCAGGGTGTGGTCGACCCGGATCCCGGTGAGCTTCTCCACCGTGTTCTGGGTGCAGGCGGCGTTGCCCTCGTTCGAGTCGCCCTGCGAGAAGGCGGCGTTGAAGAGGATGTCCTTGCCCTTCTGCTCCTTGGTCCACTTGCCGTTGGGGAGCTTGCAGGGCGGGATGGTCACCAGGGTGTTGCGCGGGATCGAGACGCCGATGGCGTTCTTGTGGTCGGCGTAGACGTGCAGCAGGATCGTGGTGTCCGAGCGGGCCCCCTCGGCGTCGCCGCCGCCGAGGTCGGAGTTGCCGGCGCCCCGGCTGTCGGAGCCGATCAGCAGGATGTTCACCGGCTTGTTGCCGTTGGCGTCCGCCGCGGACTCCGGCGGGCGGTCCTTGCTGAGCCCGTCCGAGTCGATGGTCTTGATGTTGCCGCTGAGCTTGAGGTAGATCGCCCCGCCGGTCCCGGCTATGAGCACCAGGGCGCCGACGGCCGTCCAGCCGACGATCTTCTTGATCTTGCGCTCGGGTTTCTTGCCGCGCCCGCCGGCCTTGCGGTGGCCCGAGCCGTTCGACCCGCCGTCGCCGCCCGGGGCACCGCGGCCGCCCTTGCCCTGGGCCGCGCGCCTGGCCTCGGCCCGGCCGCCCGCCCGGGGCGCCGGGATCGAGCCACCGGCGCCGGCCGTGCCGGTACCGGAACCGCCGGCGGCGGCGCCGTCCGCGGAGCCGCCCCCGGACGCACCCGGACCCGCCGAGCCGGTCGGGTCCTCCGAACGCGGCCTGGCCACGCTGGACCGACTCCTGTCTCGGCGACCCGACATCCCCGCACCTCTCACGGCTGTGTCCTCGAACGATCGGCGGCCGGAACGTCCGCCCCGGCGCCAGGTGGAGCATACAAGCCGACCGGAAACGACCTGTCGCCGCTCCGGGGCCGCCAGGTCCCGGGCGGCCCCGGAGGGGTCCTCACTTCTTCGGACGGGGCAGCATCGCGGTGACGGCGAAGGCCAGGGCGAGCAGACCGGCGGCGACCGTGAAGGCGAGCCGGAAACCTCCGGTGAGCGCCTCCGCCTCGGGCCGGCCGGCGGCGGCCAGGGCGTCGCCGCGGGAGGTGGCCAGGGTGGAGAGCACGGCCACCCCGAGCGCGGCACCGACCTGCTGGGTGGTGTTGAACAGCCCGGAGGCGGTCCCGGCGTCCGCCTCGCCGGCGCCGGACATGCCCAGCGCGGCCAGTCCGGAGAGCACCAGCCCGCCACCGCCGACGAGCAGCATGGTCGGCAGCAGGTCGACCACGTAGCCCGCGTCGGCCGGCAGCCGGGACAGCAGACCGAGCGCCGCGACCAGCAGCCCGAGGCCGGCCAGCAGGACGGCGCGCTCGCCGAACCGGGCGCTCAGCCGGGCGGAGAGCAGCAGGGAGACGGCACCGATGGCGACGGCGGCCGGGAGCATGGCGAGACCGGTGGCGGCGGCCCCGTAGCCGCGCACGTTCTGCAGGTAGAGCGCCACCAGGACCTGGAAGCCGAACATTCCGGAGATGACCAGCACCTGCACCGCGTTGGCGGTGGAGACGGCCCGCGAGCGGAACATCCGCAGCGGCAGCAGCGGCGTCGCGGCCAGGGCCTGCCGGACCAGGAAGCCGACCAGCAGGACCAGCGCGAGCGCGCCGAGGCCGAGGGTCCGCGCGGAGGTCCAGCCGTGCTCGGCGGTGCCGACGACGGCGTAGATGCCGAGCATCAGCGCGGCCGTGATCAGCACCGCGCCCAGGGCGTCGGCGCCGGCCCGCAGGCCGGGGCCGCGGTCGGGGGCCAGGACGCGCAGCGCCAGCAGGGCGGCGGTCAGGCCGAGCGGCAGGTTGATCAGGAAGATCCAGTGCCAGTCCAGCGCCTCGGTGAGGACTCCGCCGAGGACCTGGCCGATCGACGCGCCGGCCGCGCCGACGAAGCTGAAGGCGCCGATGGCACGGCCGCGCTCGCCCGGCTCGGGGAAGAGCGTGACGAGCATGCCGAGGCTGACCGAGGAGGCCAGGGCGCCGCCGACGCCCTGGAGGAAGCGGGCGGCGATCAGCAGCTCCGGGCCGGTGGCGAGCGCGCACAGCAGCGAGGCCGCGGTGAACAGCGCCAGGCCGGCTACGAACACCTTCCGGCGGCCGACGAGGTCCCCGAGCCGGCCGGCCAGCAGGAGCAGCCCGGCGAAGGCGATCAGATAGGCGTTGACGGTCCAGGTCAGGCCGGCGGGGGTGAAGCCGAGGTCCTGCTGGATGGCCGGCAGGGCGACGGTGACGATCGAGCCGTCCAGGACGATCATCAGCATCCCCGCGCAGAGCACGGCCAGGGCGAGGGCGCGTGAGCGGGTCGGGGCGGGCGCGCTCGGAGCGGCCGCCTTCGACGCTCGAGTGGTCGGGGCGTGCGTGGTCATAACGGATCTCCCGGTGGGTCGGCTACCGGGTAGAACGTTAGCAGATGGTTTTGTTGTGGACTATCTCTTCCGAGAGAATCTTCCTGGGGATGATCCTCTTCCTTGCTTCAGCCTCGGGAACGACGGGCCCGGCGGACCGTCCGCTCGCTCTCCACCGGCTCCGCCAGCGGCCCGCCCACCAACCGGGTCAGCGCCGCGACGAAGGCGGTGCGCTCGTCCTCCGGCAGCGCCTCCAGCACGTCCCGGTGCACCCGGTCGGCGATCGCGGTGCCCTGCTCGACGGCCCGCTCCCCCGCCTCGGTCACCGAGATGATCCGGGCCCGGCGGTCGACGGCGGACGGCCGGCGCTCGGCCAGCCCGGCCTTCTCCAGCTCGTCGACGGTCACCACCATGGTGGTCTTGTCCAGGTCGGCCAGCTCGGCCAGCTGGATCTGGGTACGCTCGTCCTCCATCGCGTGGAAGAGCACGCAGTACGCGCGCGGGGTGATGCCGAGCTCGGTGAACGCGGCCGACATCCGGGTCGCGAGCACATGGCTGGCATGGTCCAGCAGGCCGGAGAGGTCACGGATCTGCCGCACGGGCGGGCTGGTCGTCATGCCTTCGAGGTTAGCAACGACCGTCCGCCGACGGACGATCCCGTGCGGGACTGTTTTTCCACAGACCCCGGTGCCGCCGGGTTACGGGATGCCGAGCTCGAACAGCGCGTACCCCGCGTACCAGCCCGCTGCCACCGCCGGCATCGCGAACAGCCCGGCCACCGTGCTCGGCCGCAACCGGCGCAGCGCCACCGCCAGGCCGACGCACAGCGGGAAGGCCGGCAGCAGGTAGCGCGAGATGTTGCCGTAGATCTGGTTGCTGCTCAGCGCCATGAAGACGGTCAGCAGCGTGTAGATCACCAGGACCAGTGGCGGCCGCAGCCGCAGCAGCAGCACCAGCAGTCCGGGCAGGGCGATCAGCAGGCAGACCGCGATGAGGTCCGGCGCCGGATTGGACTGCCAGAACGTCCAGTGCCCGGTGATCGTGTCCAGGGTGCTGCTCAGGGTGGACGCGCCCCAGTCGAAGTAGCGGTTCCAGGCGCCGCGCTGGAGCTTGAAGTAACCGGTCCAGTCGCCCATCCGCCAGCCGACCCAGGCGATGTAGCCGAGCATGCCCCACGGGGTGATCAGCATCGCGGTCAGCGGCCGGGCCACCCCGTCGGTGCGCCGCACCAGCGCCACCAGCGCCGAGATCGAGACGGCGGCGATCACCGTGGCCGCCGTCGGCCGGTTGAGTCCGGCCACCAGGGCGAGCGTGCCGGCGGCCGGCCAGCGGCGGGTCATCACGCAGTAGCAGGCCCAGGCCGAGAGGGCGACGAACAGGGAGTCGGAGTAGACCGCCCACTCCACGCCCGAACCCGGGAACAGGCCCCAGATCACCGCCGCAGTCACACCGGCCCGGAAGCCGCCCAGCCGCTCGGCGATCGCGAAGATCCCGGCGGCGGCGACGAAGGAGGCCAGCACCGAGACGACGATCCCCGAGCCGTACGGTCCGAGCCCGGTCACCGCCCCCACCAGCCGCATCAGCCAGGGGTAGAGCGGGAAGAACGCCGCCGAGTTCTCGTAGTAGGTGGCCAGCGGGTAGCCGTGCAGCGGGATCAGCTGCGGGTCGTAGCCGTTCTCCGCGATCCGCTGGTACCAGATGCCGTCCCAGGTGCCGAGCACGTCCCAGGGGTGGGCACCGCCGCCGCGCCCCGGGTCCTTCTTCAGGAAGTCCTCGGTGTGCGAGAGCAGCAGCAGGAAGACGGTCAGCCCGGTCGCCTTGACCACCGCGTACGCGCCGAGCGCCGGCGCGAAGCGGTCGACCAGGGCACCGATCCGGCCCGGGCCCGGGGCCGGGGTGTCCGGCCGAGCGGTCTCCTCCGGGTCCACCGACCCGGACGGCGACGACGGGGAGGACGAAGGGGAGGACGACGAGGACACGCCCGCGCCCCCGCCCGACGACTCGGTGCTCGATGCCGTGCTCATCAGCTCTGGTACTCCCCGCCCCACTCGCGTCCGGCGCGCCGACCGACACCGCGACGCCGGGCGAGCCTACGACACCCCGCCCGCCGCACGGGCGGGCAGCCCGTCCAGTGGCCGGACGGGCGGGTCGTGGACGGATCGGCCGCGGGCCGGAGCGGGCCGGGCCCCGGCCCGCCGCCGGAAGCACGTGGTGCCGACGGCGACCGCCGTCGGCACCGGGGGCGGCAACGCCGCGAGCCGCCACTCCGCACCCCAGGAGGGAAGCGCGGGAGCGGCGGCTCGCACCGGCCGGACCGAGGAACGGTCAGCCGTTGTTGACGCAGGTGTTGCCGAAGGACGGGTTCAGCAGACCGATGATGTCGATCGTGTTGCCGCACAGGTTGACCGGCACGTGCACCGGAATCTGGAGCTGGTTGCCGGAGATGACACCCGGGGAACCGGCGGCGACGCCCTCGGCGCCGGAGCTGGCCATCGCGGAACCGGCACCGGCGGCCACGATGCCGACAACAGCGGCGCCGACGGCGGCCGTCTTCTTGATGCTCATAAGGAGCCTCCTGACTGTTCGACAGAGATGCACGGGGAGTGCGACATCTCCAACGAGACCCGGTCGAGCCGGTTGCGAGGGCATGCCCACTGTCACCCGTCCGGAGGAACGGACCCCCGGCCGGGCATTCGGGTGACTGCCGCATCCGACCGTTTCCCCCGGCGCACTGCCTCGTTCTCACAGTCGGAACACGCTCCACCTGCCCGCTACGACGAGGAGATCCGCCGCCGGTCCAAGCCCGTCCGGAATTCCTCCCGGTCGCGCGTCGATGCGAATTCTTCCCGGCCGTGCGGGAAACGTTCGCGGCGCACGGTACCGCGGCGGCCGCTCATCGCCCGCGCCACGGGCGACACGCGCCATCTGGGCCGCTCGAGTGACAATCACGGCATTCCCAGAAGCCACCGGGCCAGGATTTCACCTCGCCCGGATCCCGACTATTCCACAGACGGTCGGGCAGAAATCGGAGGAAGAACCACATGCGTAACCTCAAGAAGGCTGCCGCCCTGTCCCTCGCCGCCGCCGGCCTGGTGGTCGGTGCGGCCGGTGGCGCGTTCGCCAGCTCCGGTGCCCAGGGCGTCGCCGCCGGCTCCCCGGGTGTGCTCTCCGGCAACCAGATCCAGATCCCGGTGCACATCCCGGTCAACGTCTGCGGCAACTCCATCGGGCTTGTCAGCATCCTGAACCCGGCGTTCGGCAACACCTGCGTCAACCACGGCTGACCCGGCCGTCGCCGCACCGGCGACAGTCGATCGGCCGTGCCCGGGCCGCACCCGCCACGAGCGCGGTGCGGCCCGCTCAACCCGTGTGTGATCTAGGAGATCAACCCCCATGCAGAACGTGAAGAAGGCCGCCGTCCTCTCCGCCGCCGCCGCCGGCCTGGTGCTCGGCGCCGCGGGCGGTGCCGCCGCCAGCTCCGGCGCGGAGGGCGTCGCCGCCGGCTCGCCCGGTGTCGCCTCCGGCAACCAGCTCCAGGTTCCGGTGCACATCCCGGTCAACCTGTGCGGCAACTCCATCAACGTGATCGGTCTGCTGAACCCCGCGTTCGGCAACACCTGCATCAACGCGGAGGCCGAGCACCACCACGACATGGACGACTGCTGATCCCCATCGGCACGCGTTCCGCCCGCACTGCCCCCCGGCCCGCCGGCCGGGGGGCGGTTCGGCGTACCCGGGCGCGGTCCGGCCGCCCGGGGCACCCCTCCCCCCGAAGGTGATTGCGCATGGTTTCGAAGAAGAGCGGGGCCGGCCTCGCCGCCGCCCTGGGTGCCGCGATGCTGCTCGGCGGCGCCGGCGCGGGCGCGGCGCACGCGGCCCCCGCCGAGGGCGGTGCCGCCCTGGCCAAGACCGACGTCAACCAGGCGCTCGGCGGCACCACGACCGGGCTCGGCTACGCCGTGGCCCCGGTCAAGGACCTCCGCCTGGACCCGTGGGCGAACTCCTCGGCCGACGTGCTGAACAACGGCGCGACCGTGCAGCCGGAGAACTCCGGCCTGGCGCCGATCGGCACCGACCTGCTGACCGGGCCGCTCAGCGCCGGCGGCGGTCCGCGCGACCTGCCGCTGGTCGGCGGGGTGCTCGGCACGCTGCCCGGCTGAGCCGCCGCACCGGCACCGCGCACACCGGAGCCCGGCACCCCGTCCTGCGACACGGGGTGCCGGGCTCCGGGCTGTCCGCTACAGCTGGGCCAGGCCCGCCAGACCGGTCTCCTGGACCACGCCGGTGGTGGTCGCGGTGGTGGTGGTCGCCAGGTTGTCCACCGAGTCGGTCACCGAGATCCGCTCGTCCTCGTTGCCCAGCGTGGCGCTGGCTCCGGGCACCGCCTGCACCGCGCCGGTCACCAGCCGCGGGTCGATCTCGTCCACCTTGACCCGGCCGTCGGCGAGCTGGCCGGTGCCGTCCTTGGCCAGCGACAGCGGCTTGCCGAGACCGATCCCGGGGGTGTCGGCGTGCAGCGGCGCCGCCGGGGCGTCCAGCAGCAGCTCGCCGAGGTCGGCGCCCTGGTCCAGCAGCGGCAGCGGCAGCTCGGCCTTGGCGGTCGGACCGACCCGGCCGGTGCCCAGCGGCGGCACGATGCGCTCCGGGATCAGCGCGTCCCCGGTGGTGTGGGCGGGCACCGGGGGCATCACCAGCGAGGTCGGGATGCCGCCGGAGATCCGGCTGTCCAGCGGCGCCAGCGGGATGTCCACCGGCACCTGCTGGGTGGCCAGCTGCTCCTCCAGGGCCCCCACCTGCTCGGGGCCGACCGGGGCGGCGGAGGCCGCCCCCTGGGAGGCGAGCATGCCCGCACCGACCGCCAGCAGCATCGCGCCGGCCCGCTTGGAGAACCTCATGCTTTTCACCGTTCTGCCTGTCCGTAGTGGAGATCTCTACAGGGAAGGCTGCGCGGGCGCAGCCGAAAGCAATGTGCTCAACGAGCCACCCGGATCCCGGATTGCGGCCGTTAGCCGGTTCGGGCTAATAATCCGACAAGAAACACCCGGCCGTCGCGCCTCCCGGACTCTTTTCAGAAATCCCCGTAACCTTCCGTGCCGTCATTCTTTGATCTGAGCGTCAGTGACCGCAGACCGGGTCTGAGCGTTGTACGCGTTGTACGCACGGAAACCAAGAGCTTTTCAGAGAGGGATCTCCCCATGATCCAGAAGTCCTTCGCGGCCGCCGGCCTGGCCGCCGCCGCGCTGGCCGTCGCCGCGGCGCCGGCCTCGGCCATCGGTGACTCGGACGGCTCCGCCGGGTCGTTCCAGGGCAACGGCGGCACCAACTTCACCGGCACCGTCGGTGACCACAGCCCGAACTTCCACTTCCTGGACAACGCGAACGTCTGCCTGCCCGAGATCCACAACATCGCGGTCGGCGTCCTCGGCGTGGCCGTCCCGGTCGAGGTCCCGATCGCCAACAGCGGTGGCAAGCAGTACTGCACCCAGGGCCAGGGCACCCAGACCAAGGGCGACTCGGGCGTTTCCCACCTGATCGGCTGACCTGCTCGTCCCAAGCTGCGTCACCCTCCTGATCCACCCTTCGAATCGCTCCCCGATTCACCCCTGAGAGGAACACCGAAATGATCAAGAAGTCTCTCGCCGCCGCCGGTCTGGCCGCCGCCGCCATCGCGATGTCCGCCGGTTCCGCCTCCGCCATCGCCGACTCGGACGGTGCCGCCGTCTCCGCCCAGGGCAACGGCGGCACCAACCAGACCGGCACCCACGGCGACCACAGCCCGAACTTCCACACCCTCGACAACGCGAACATCTGCCTGCCGGAGGTCCACAACATCGCGGTCGCCGTCCTCGGCGTGGCCGTCCCGGTCGAGGTGCCGATCCTCAACAGCACCCCGAAGCAGATCTGCAACGTCGGCCAGAACACCCAGTCCTCGGGCGACGCGGGTGTCTCGCACCTGATCGGCTGATTCGGCCGCACGGCGCGACGGAGGGCCCGGGGACGTCTGGTCCCCGGGCCCTCCGGGCATATCGGGCCGGACGTCCGGCCGGGCCGCACCCGCGGCGTCCGGCCGGGTGACAGGCCGTCGGCGGGGCGCGTGGGGCGCCGCGGCGGACGGCAGCGTGTGGTCCCGTGTCAGGGCCGGCCCCCGGCAACGGACCGGAGCACACGTCAGAGGCAGAGCGCCCGCACGGGGCGCTCCGGAAGAGAGGGCAGATCCATGAAGAGCAAGCTGGTCAAGGTCACTCTGACCGCCGTCGGCGCGCTGGCGCTGGCCGGCCTGGCCGCCCCGGCGGCGTCCGCGCACGTCGGCCTGGCCGGCGGCGCCGAGTTCGCCGCCTCGGCCCACCCGGTGTTCGCGGCCGGCGAGTGGGGCGGCATCGCCCACACCTCGCACATCCACACCGGTGCGCACGGTTGGGGCGCCGCCACCTCCACCGACGCGGTCGGCGGCGAGGAGGGCTTCGCCCACATCGCCGACTGGTAGGCAGCACGCACGGAGGCCGGGCCCCCTCCCGAGGGGGCCCGGCCTCCGCCGTGTCCGGGACCGCGGTCCCGGTCCTCGTCCTCGTCCTGGTCCTGGTCCTGGTCCTGCTACTTCACCATCGCGGCGGCCTCGAGGGCCCAGTAGGTGAGGATCTGCTCGGCGCCGGCCCGGCGCAGCGAGGTCAGCGTCTCCAGGATCATCCGCTCCCGGTCGATCCAGCCGTTGGCCGCGGCCGCCTCGACCATCGCGTACTCGCCGGACACCTGGTACGCGGAGACCGGCACCGGCGAGGCGTCGGCGACCTGGCGCAGGATGTCGAGGTAGGCCATGCCGGGCTTGACCATCACCAGGTCGGCACCCTCGGCGACGTCCAGCTCCAGCTCCCGCAGCGCCTCCCGGGCGTTGGCCGGGTCCTGCTGGTAGCTCTTGCGGTCGCCCTTCAGCGAGGAGCCGACCGCCTCCCGGAACGGGCCGTAGAACGCCGAGGCGTACTTGGCGGTGTAGGCGAGGATGCCGACGTCCTGGTGGCCGGCCTCGTCCAGGGCCCGGCGGACCACGCCGATCTGGCCGTCCATCATCCCGGACGGGCCGACCAGGTGGACGCCCGCGTCCGCCTGCACCCGGGCCATCTCGGCGTAGCGCTCCAGGGTGGCGTCGTTGTCCACCGAGCCGTCCGCGGCCAGCACACCGCAGTGGCCGTGGTCGGTGTACTCGTCCAGGCAGAGGTCCGACATGACCACCAGGGCGTCGCCGACCTCGGCGACCACGTCCCGGATCGCCTGCTGGAGGATGCCGTCCGGGTTGGTGCCCTCGCTGCCGGTCGCGTCCTGCGTCTCGGGGACGCCGAACAGCATGACGCCGCCCAGGCCCGCCGCGGCCGCCTCGGTGACGGTCTTGCGCAGGGTCTCCCGGGTGTGCTGGACCACGCCCGGCATCGACGAGACCGGGACCGGCTCGCGCACGCCCTCGCGGACGAACAGCGGCAGGATCAGCTCCGCCGGGTGCAGCCGGGTCTCCGCGACCAGCCGGCGCATCGCCGGGGTCGAGCGCAGCCGGCGCGGGCGGACGTACGGGAATTCAGCGGACACGGCTTCTCTCTCCGAACGGTGGTGCTGGTGCCGGGGGCGGCGGATGGTCCGCCCCCGGCCTCGTTTCAGCGCGCGGCCTTGCGGCGCGAGCCGGGGCGGCGCTCACTGGGCCGGTAGACCGGCTCGCCGGCGGCGGTCGCGGTGTCCCGGCGCTTGGCCCCGAAGTCTGCCAGGGCCTGGGCGAGCGCCGCGGCCGACGGGGCCGGGGCCATCACGTCGACCCGCAGGCCGTGCTCCTCGGCGGTCTTCGCGGTGGCCGGGCCGATGCAGGCGATGACCGTCACGTTGTGTGGCTTGCCCGCGATGCCGACCAGGTTCCGCACGGTCGAGGACGAGGTGAACAGCACCGCGTCGAAGCCGCCGCCCTTGATCGCCTCCCGGGTCTCGGCCGGCGGCGGCGAGGCGCGCACGGTCCGGTACGCCGTCACGTCGTCGACCTCCCAGCCCAGCTCGACCAGGCCGGCCACCAGGGTCTCGGTGGCGATGTCGGCGCGCGGCAGCAGCACCCGGTCGATCGGGTCGAACACCGGGTCGTAGGGCGGCCAGTCCTCCAGCAGACCGGCGGCGGACTGCTCGCCGGACGGCACCAGGTCGGGCTTCACACCGAAGTCGACCAGCGCCTGCGCGGTGGTCTCGCCGACCGCCGCGACCTTGATCCCGGCGAACGCCCGGGCGTCCAGGCCGTACTCCTCGAACTTCTCGCGCACCGCGCGCACCGCGTTCACCGAGGTGAAGGCGATCCACTCGTACCGGCCGGTGACCAGGCCCTTGATCGCCCGCTCCATCTGCTGCGGCGTCCGCGGCGGCTCGACCGCGATGGTCGGCACCTCCTGCGGCACCGCGCCGTACGAGCGCAGTTGCTCGGACAGGCCGTGCGCCTGCTCCTTGGTGCGCGGCACCAGGACGTTCCAGCCGAACAGCGGCTTGGTCTCGAACCAGGAGTGCGAGGAGCGGTGGGCGACCTGCTCACCGACCACGGCTATCACCGGGGTGGCGGGGTCCACCGGGGCGGACACCGGCGCGGGCAGCACCCGGGCGGCCTTGAGGTCCGCCGCGATGGTGGCCAGGGTCGCGGTGAAGGTGCGCTGGCGGGTGGTGGTGCCGGAGAGCGTCGCGCTGAGCGCCGACTCCGGCTTGCGGCCGTTGGAGACCAGCGCGTTGGCGGTGGCCGGCAGCTGGCCCAGGGTGGTGCGCACGACCAGGGTGGTCTCCGGCGCGCCCAGGTCCACCGGGGAGCCGGCCAGCAGTGCGGCGGCCTCCACGAAGCGGACGTCCGTCCCGGCGGCGCCGCGCAGCGGCACCCCCGCGTAGGCGGGCACGCCGACCGACTGGGCGACGCCCGGGATCACCTCGAAGGCGATCCCGGCCCCGGCGCAGCCGAGCATCTCCTCGGCGGCGCCGCCGTCCAGGCCCGGGTCGCCGTCGACGGTCCGCACCACGTGCTTGCCGGAGCGCACGGCCTCGGCGACCAGGCGGGCCAGGTCGAAGTCCGGCCCCTCGGTGCCGGGGGCGTGCACCTGCACGCCCGAGGGACAGTGGCTGCGCACGGCGGCCGCGGTCAGCGGGTCGGCGACCAGGACGTCGGCCGAGGCCAGGACCTCGACCGCGCGCAGGGTCAGCAGGCCCGGGTCGCCGGGGCCCGCGCCCAGGAAGGTGCACCGGCCGGTGGCGGGCACCGTACCCCCGAACGGGCTGTCGGCCGGGAACGGGCTGTCGGTGGCGGCGGTGGGGCTCATCGGGCTCGCTCCCCCATCAGGGCGGCCGCGCCCGCGTCGAGCAGCCGGGCGGCCAGCGTGCGGCCGAGGGCCACCGCCTGCTGCTCGGCGGTCTCGTCGAGGACGATCGGACCGTGGGCGGACATCTTCAGCAGGGTGGCGCCGTCGACGGTGCCGACCACGCCCTCCAGCCGCAGTTCGGATCGGTGGTCCCAGCCGGCCAGCGCGGCGACCGGTGCGGAGCAGCCGGCCTCCAGGGTGGCGAGCAGGGCCCGCTCGGCGGCCACCGCGACCCGGGTGGGGGCGTGGTCGAGGGCGGCCAGCGCGGCGGCCAGGCCGCCCCCTTCCGGGAGCGCGGCGGCGGCGGTGCACTCGATGGCGAGCGCGCCCTGGCCGGGGGCCGGGACCATCAGCTCGGGGTCGAGGTGCTCGGTGATCTCCGCGGACCGGCCGAGCCGGTTCAGACCCGCGGTGGCCAGCACCACGGCGTCCAGCTCGCCGGAGGCCACGAAGCCGATCCGGGTGTCCACGTTGCCGCGGATCGCGACGGTCTCCAGCCGGTCGCCGCGTTCGCGGGCCCAGGCGTTGAGCTGCGCCATGCGGCGCGGCGAACCGGTGCCGATCCGGGCCGGGCGGCCGGCGCCGGCCAGCTTCTCCACCAGCTCGCCGAGCGCCAGGCCGTCGCGCGCCACCAGGGCGTCGCGGCTGTCCTCGCGCTCGGGGACGGCGGCCAGCAGCAGGCCCTCGGGGGCCGCGGTCGGCAGGTCCTTGAGCGAGTGCACGGCGAAGTCGATCCGGCCCTCGAGCAGCGCGTCGCGCAGCGCGGAGACGAACACACCGGTGCCGCCGATCTGGGCCAGCGCCTCGCGGGAGGTGTCGCCGTAGGTGGTGATCTCCACCAGCTCGACGGGGCGCCCGGTGACGCGGGTCACCTCGCGGGCGACCATGCCCGACTGCGCCATGGCGAGCGCGCTGCGCCGGGTGCCGAGCCGCAGGGGTGCCGCGGTGGTGTCCGGTGCCTGGCCGGTGAGAGGTTGACCATTCATGGGGTGATCGTCCCGGTGGTACTCGTGGGATGGCTGACGGTTCATCCGGCGCCCCCGCCCGCGGGCTGGGTGCCGATCGGGGTGCCCGAGACCGCGTGGACGGCGGCCGGGTCGAGGTCGAACAGTTCACGCAGTGCCTCCGCGTAGGAGGCGCCGCCGGGTTCGGCGGCCAGCTGCTTCACCCGCACGGTGGGGGCGTGCAGCAGCTTGTCGACGACCCGGCGGACGGTCTGGCCGATCTCGGCGCGCGAGCGCTCGTCCAGACCGGGCAGCCGGGAGTCCAGGCGGGCCAGCTCGGTGGCGACCACCCCGGAGGCCATCGCGCGCAGCGCCACCACGGTGGGGGCGATCCGCGCGGCCCGCTGGGCGGCGCCGAAGGCGCTGACCTCCTCGGCGACGATGCCGGTGACGGCGTCGACGTCCCCGGCGCCGGGGGTGGCGGCGTGGGCGTGCGAGAGGCTCTCCAGGTCGACCAGGAGCGCGCCGGGCAGCTCGTGCACGGCGTGGTCGACGTCGCGCGGCATGGCGAGGTCGAGGAAGGCGAGGGGGGTGGCGGTGGCGCGCGCGGCGACCGCGGCGGCGACGTCCTGCGCCCCGATCACCGTGCCGGCCGCGCCGGTGCAGGAGATCACCAGGTCGACGTCGGCCAGCGCCTCGGGCACCTTGGCCAGGTCCAGGGTGCGGGCGACGTCCCCGCCGAGGATCTCGACCAGCCGCTCGGCGCGCTCCGGCGTCCGGTTGGCGATCAGCAGGTCGGTCACGCCCGAGCGGACCAGGGTGGCGGCGGCCAGCGAGCTCATCGAGCCCGCGCCGACCACCAGCGCCCGCTTGCCCGCGATCGCGCCCGCGCCGACCGCGACCTGCTCCAGGCCGAAGGTCACCAGGGACTGGCCGGCCTTGTCGATGCCGGTCTCGCTGTGCGCCCGCTTGCCGACCCGCAGGGCCTGCTGGAAGAGCTCGTTGAGGCCGCGCGCGGCGGTGTGCTCCTCCTGCGCCTTGGCCAGGGCGTCGCGCAGCTGGCCGAGGATCTGGCCCTCGCCGACCACCATCGAGTCCAGGCCGCAGGCCACCGAGAAGAGGTGGTGGACCGCGCGGTCCTCGTAGTGGACGTAGAGGTGGGAGGTCAGCTCCTCCAGGTCGACCCCGCTGTGGTGGGCGAGCAGCAGCGACAGCTCGGCCACGCCGGCGTGGAACTTGTCCACGTCCGCGTACAGCTCGATCCGGTTGCAGGTGTTGACCAGCGCCGCCTCGGCGACGGTCGCGGACGCGGCCGCGTCGTGCAGCAGCCGGGTCGGCACCTCACCGGTCAGCGCGGCCCGCTCCAGCACGCCGACCGGGGCTGTGCGATGGCTCAGCCCTACGACGAGAAGACTCACGCCCGCCCCCTGGTCCCACGATTCTCGGTCCCGCTCATGCCGGCATCACCGCGGACAGCTCGCCCTCGCCGGGCTTGCCGGGCTTGCCGGGCTTGCCCTGCGCCGTCGGCTCCGCGTCCTTGGCCGACTCGGCGGCGGTGCGGGGCTTGGTGCTGCCGGCGGCCGCGCGGCGCAGCTTGGCCGCGGCGGCGCGGACCGGGCCCGGGGCGCGGTCGAGCACGGACTCCGTGCGGTCCGGCTCGTCGCCGGCCTTGCGCTGCTCGTGGAAGGCGAGGATCTGCAGCTCGATGGAGAGGTCCACCTTGCGCACGTCCACGCCGTCCGGGACGGTCAACACGGTCGGGGCGAAGTTCAGGATGCTGGTGACACCGGCCTCGACCAGCCGGTCGCAGACCTGCTGGGCGGCGCCGGGCGGCGTGGTGATGACACCGATCGAGACGTGCTGGCTCTCCACGATGGACTCCAGTTCGTCCATGTGGCGCACCGGCAGGCCGGCCGCGCTGCTGCCGACCACGCTCGGGTCGGCGTCCAGCAGGGCCGCGACCCGGAAACCGCGGGAGGCGAAGCCGCCGTAGTTGGCGAGCGCGTGGCCGAGGTTCCCGATGCCGACGATGACGACCGGCCAGTCCTGGGTCAGGCCCAGCTCGCGGGAGATCTGGTAGACGAGGTACTCGACGTCGTAGCCGACCCCGCGGGTGCCGTAGGAGCCCAGGTAGGAGAAGTCCTTGCGCAGCTTGGCGGAGTTCACCCCGGCCGCGGCCGCCAGCTCCTCGGAGGAGACGGTCGGCACCGAGCGCTCGGAGAGCGCGGTGAGCGCGCGCAGGTACAGCGGAAGCCGGGCGACCGTCGCCTCCGGGATGCCCCGGGCGCGCGAAGGTCGACGCGCGGCGCCCTGGTCGGGCGTCTGCGAACTGCTCTGTGGTGATCGGCCGATTGCCACGGTGCTCCTGTGGGTGAAGCTGGGCTTTGGCAGCCAGGCTATGCGTTTGTGAACGTGTGCACAAAGATGGTGTCCGATTTGTCCCCGCACAGTGA
>NZ_JAIY01000008.1:280016-280387 GCF_000710405.2 Kitasatospora sp. MBT66
GCCGTTCGGCGGGGGCGCGGGAGGCCCCCGGCGGAGCGCTCGGGAGCCTCCCCGCCGGAGCCGCCGGGGCCCGGGTCAGGCGCCGAGCGCGGCGCGCAGCCGCTTCTCGTCCACCCGCCAGAAGTCGTGCTGGCGCCCGTCGATCAGGGTGACCGGGATCTGCTCCCAGTAGAGGTGGTGGAGCTCCGGGTCCTGGGTGATGTCCTTCTCCTCGAAGGCCGCGCCCAGCTCGGCCGTCACCCGGACGATCACCTCCCGGGCGTCGTCGCACAGATGGCAGCCGGGCTTGGCCACCAGGGTCACCGTCCGGTCGGCCGGCCCCGGGCCCCGGTTCTTGTCACGTCGCAGCAGTGGACTCACCCCGCCATTGT
>NZ_JAIY01000008.1:280644-280999 GCF_000710405.2 Kitasatospora sp. MBT66
GCGCCGGGCCGGCGGCGGACACCCGGCCGGCCGCGGAGCCGGAGGCCGCCGGGGACGCGGAGCGCGCCCGGCGCGGCAAGGCACCCCGACCCCCCGCCGAGAACCACACCCCCGACCCGGACGACCCGAGGGCCGCCGCCTTCTTCGACTGCGACAACACCATCCTGCGCGGGGCCGCGATCTTCTACCTCGGGGTCGGCCTCTACCGCCGGGGCTTCCTCACCCGCCGCGACATCGCCCGCTTCGCCTGGCAGCAGGCCTGGTTCCGGCTGTACGGCGCCGAGGACCCGGACCACATGGCCGATGCGCAGCACACCGCCCTGGGCCTGGTCGCCGGCAAGCGCACCGCCGAGCT
>NZ_JAIY01000008.1:281022-281551 GCF_000710405.2 Kitasatospora sp. MBT66
TTCGAGGAGGTCATCGCCGACAAGGTGTGGCCGGGCACCCGCGCACTGGTCCAGATGCACCTGGACGCCGGGCAGCGGGTCTGGCTGGTCACCGCCGCCCCGGTGGAGGTGGCCCGGATCATCTCGGCCCGGCTCGGCATGACGGGGGCGCTCGGCACCGTCGCCGAGGCGCGCGACGGCGCGTACACCGGCCGGCTGGTCGGCGAGCTGCTGCACGGGCCGGCCAAGGCGGCCGCGGTGCGCTCGCTGGCCCGTCGGGAGCGGCTCGACCTCGACCGCTGCGCCGCGTACAGCGACTCGGCCAACGACATCCCGATGCTCTCGCTGGTGGGC
This sequence comes from Kitasatospora sp. MBT66, assembly GCF_000710405.2. Lineage (NCBI taxonomy): Bacteria > Bacillati > Actinomycetota > Actinomycetes > Kitasatosporales > Streptomycetaceae > Kitasatospora > Kitasatospora sp. MBT66. The sequence goes on from NZ_JAIY01000008.1 coordinate 281,356, forward strand.
CACCCCTACGTGGTGAACCCGGACGGCGCGCTGCGGCGGCACGCCCGCGCGCAGGGCTGGCGGGTCCGGGACTTCCGGACCGGGCGGAAGGCCGCCCGGGTCGGGCTGCCGGCCGCCGCCGCGCTCGGTGTGGCCGCGGGCGCCGTCGCGGCCTGGGCCGCGCTGCACCGCCGGCACCGCGCCTGAGCGACCGGGC
>NZ_JAIY01000008.1:281572-284288 GCF_000710405.2 Kitasatospora sp. MBT66
GGATCGACCGGCGCCCGCGGCCGGGCGGAGCCGAGCGGAGCGGGGCCGACCGCACGGACGTCCGCCCGGGGGCCGCGCCGGGGTGAGTCCGGTCAATTCGCGCGCTGACGATGCCGCCCGTACGGGCGAACTCCCGCGCGTCGCGGGCCCGTCCGGCCCCTTCGATCGAACTCGCCCGCCAGTGACCGGATCTGATCGTTCGCCAGCTCGACAAAGTCGGGGGTTATCCGGCCCCAGAACCGGGAAACCGCCCGCCTCACCACCGAATTGGTCACCAGGCGCACTCGTTCTGTCACGTTGAGCCAGGCGATCGCCGACATGTTCGGTCACTGTCGGCCGGATATCCGTTCAATGCGGATCCCAAACGACCACTTCGACCACACGGTGTAGCTGTCATTGCACAAAGCGTTATTCTCTCCTGGATGCACGTCACCCAACCGCCCCAGCGCGACCCGGGGGGCGCGGACGTGCTCTCCGCGCAGGCGGAGGTGATCCGTCCACAGTTCTGCCTCTGGGAGTCCCGTGTACCCACCCGTCCGGAACGACGCGCCTGCACCCTCCCGCCCGTCGTCCGCGCCCCTGCGCTCCCGCACCAGCCTCCGCGGCCGCCCGGTCCCGCCCCGGCAGATCTCCACCGGCCTGGACCTGCTGCGCACCCTGCTCCGCAGCCAGCTCGCCGCCACCCCCCAACTGGTGCCCGCCGGAGCCGCGTTCGGCCAGACCCAGGACCGTCCCGGCACCCCCCTGCTGCGCACCACCGCGGCCGGCTCGACCGGGGCCGGCACCCGGGGCCGGGCCGGCAGCACCGGCGGCCGCAGCCGCTCCCGCACCACCACCGGCCCTGGTTACGAGACCGAGCACAACCCGATCATGGAGCTGGTCGAGCGCGCCCAGGCCGGCGAGAGCGAGGCCTTCGGCCGGCTCTACGACCACTACGCGGACACCGTCTACCGCTACATCTACTACCGGGTCGGCAGCCGGGCCACCGCCGAGGACCTCACCAGCGAGACCTTCCTGCGCGCGCTGCGCCGGATCGGCACCTTCACCTGGCAGGGCCGGGACTTCGGGGCCTGGCTGGTGACCATCGCCCGCAACCTGGTCGCCGACCACTTCAAGTCCAGCCGGTTCCGGCTGGAAGTCACCACGGGCGAGATGCTCGACTCCAACGAGTGCGAGCGGAGCCCCGAGGACTCGGTGCTGGAGTCGCTCTCCAACGCGGCCCTGCTGGAGGCGGTCCGCCGGCTGAACCCGCAGCAGCAGGAGTGCGTCACGCTGCGCTTCCTGCAGGGGCTGTCGGTCGCCGAGACCGCCCGGATCATGGGCAAGAACGAGGGTGCCATCAAGACCCTCCAGTACCGCGCCGTGCGCACCCTGGCCCGCCTGCTCCCGCCCGACGCGCGGTGAGCCGGCGGCGGTCCGGGGAGGTCCCCGGGGAAGCGGCGGGAGAGATAGTGGGCGGGCCGTCACCCTCGGCGGCGGCCCGACACATCCGGGTGAACGGTCGGTCCGATGATCAGTCGTGCGTAACCGACCGCCCGCGCCGCTCGTTGGCCAGCTTGCAAGCCTCCACCAGGCGTGCGGTCAAGTCGAATTGCGACCTCTCACCCGATGGAGTGGCTTTGGCTTGCCGGGGCAACCGTCCGGCAGGCCGGGGTGTCGACAACGACGAAGGGAGGTGTGGCCCGTGACGGCAAACGTGCTGGAGCACCGGCGGGCGAAGGCCTTCGCCGAGGCGCTGGAGGCCCACCAGGCGGAGCAACGCGCTGCCGACGGCAACGGAACGGCCAACACCGCTATCGGCAACGCCGGTTCGGTCGCGATGGCCGAACTCATCGACACGGTCGGCGCGCTCGGCGCGCTGCCCGCCCCGGAGCTCGACCACGAGGTCCGGACCGTCCAACGCGCCCAGCTGATGGCCGCGTTCGAGCAGGCCTTCGCGGGCGGACCGGGTGTCACCGTGCCGCGCCAGCGCCGCCACCGGGCCGTCCGCACGGCGCCGCGCGGACGCTGGAGCCGCCGGTTCGCGATCGGCGGGCTGGTCGCCGGCCTCGCCGTCGGCAGCTTCGCCGGGGCCGCGGCCGCCAGTGGCAACGCCCTCCCCGGCGACCCGCTGTACGGCATGAAGCGCGGACTGGAGGGGCTGCGGCTCAACCTCGCGGACACCGACAGCGAGCGCGGCGAGCTGCTGCTCGACAACGCGGCCACCCGGCTCGGCGAGGCCCGGTCCCTGGTGGGCCGGTCCGGCACCGGCGGCTCGCTCAGCCCGGGCACCGTCGAGCAGGTCCGCAAGGCCCTGGACGACATGCACAACGACGCCCTCAAGGGCCGCGACCTGCTGCGCGCCGTCTACCGCAACAACGGCTCGCTCGACCCGATGCGCACCCTGGCGGGCTTCGCCCACGACGAGGACGGCACCTGGGCCGAGGTCCAGTCCCGGCTCCCGGACCAGCTGGTCCCGCAGGCCCACCTGGTGGACCAGCTCTTCGACGACATAAGCCAGGACGTCGCGCCCCTGCGTCTGGTCCAGCAGCCCGCCAAGAGCGGGATGCCGGACGACGGCGGGGCGGGCGACGGCACCCGCGGGACGGGAGTGCAGGGCGGACCCTCCGCCGGCACCTCGCCCGGCGGCAGCCCGGCGGTCGGCGGAGCACCGGCCCAGGGCGGTGCCACCGGCGGACCGGCCGGCGCCGGGGTCGGCGGTCGGCCGGGCAGCACC
>NZ_JAIY01000008.1:284314-329728 GCF_000710405.2 Kitasatospora sp. MBT66
CCCGCAGGTCCCGCCGCAGGGCGGCGCGCCCGCACCGGCGGCGCCCGCGGCCCCCGGCGCACCGGCCGCACCGGCGCCCAGCAATGAGACCAATGTCGTCCCGGCCCCGGTGGGCGGCCTGGTCGACAACCTCACCAGCGGGCTCACCGGGGCCAAGCCCTCGCCCAGCGCGGACGCGCCGGCCCCGCCGTTCTGCTCGGCCAGGAGGCTCACCCGGCCCGGAGGGGCACTCGGCTCAGAAGAAGACCGAGCGCCGCCGCACCAGCAGCTGGTAGAGCGTGTGCTGGATGGTCTCCCGGACCTCGTCGGCCAGGTCGAAGACCAGCATCGGGTCGTCCGCCGCCTCCACCGGGTGCCGGTCGGTCGCGATCGGCTCGCCGAACTCGATGATCCACTTGGTCGGCAGCGGCACCGCCCCCAGCGGGCCCAGCCACGGGAAGGTCGGCGTGATCGGCACGTACGGCAGGCCCAGCAGCCGGGCCAGGGTCCGGAAGTCGCCGATCATCGGGTAGGTCTCCTCCGCCCCGACGATCGAGCACGGCACGATCGGCACCCGGGCCCGCAGCGCCGAGGAGACGAAGCCGCCCCGGCCGAAGCGCTGGAGCTTGTACCGCTCGGAGAACGGCTTGCCGACCCCCTTGAAGCCCTCCGGCCACACCCCGACCAGCTCGCCGCGCTCCAGCAGGGCCTGGGCGTCCTCGTTGCAGGCCAGGGTGTGCCCGGCCTTGCGGGCCAGCTCGTTGATCCCGGGCAGGACGAACACCAGGTCCGCGGCGAGCATCCGCAGGTGCCGGTGGCGCGGGTGGTGGTCGTGTATCACCACCTGGGTCATCAGCGCGTCCAGCGGGATCGTCCCGGAGTGGTTGGCGACGATCAGCGCGCCGCCCTCGGCCGGGATGTTCTCGATCCCGCGCACCTCGATCCGGAAGTACTTCTCCGCCAGCGGCCGCAGCAGCCCGAGCAGCACCTCCTCGGTGAGCTCCCGGTCGAAGCCGAACTCGTCCACCTCGTAGTCGCCGGTGATCCGGCGGCGCAGGAAGGCCAGGCCGTCGGCGGCCCGGTCCTCCCAGCCCTTGCCGAAGGCGCGGGTGGCGGCGGCGCCGAGCCGGCCGGCCAGCGCGCCGCCGACGGCACCGGCCACCCGGTCGGCCAGGCCGGAGCCGTCGGCCGGCGGTTCGCTCCAGCTGGGGGCGGACTCGATCGGGATGACCTTCGCCTCGCCCGGCGCGTTCTCGGCGGCGGCACTCATGCGGGTTCAGCTCCTGGGTCGGTGCGGTCGGGCGGGGGTGCCCGGGGTGGTGGGGCCCGGGCCGGTGGTCCGGCCGGCCTCCGGGCCGAGCAGCGCGGCCAGTCCGTCGGTGACGGCGGTCAGCCGGCCCGGCGGCAGCAGGCCCGGCGACTGCGCGGCGGCGAAGTCCGCGAAGGCCTCCGGGGTGCTGAACGCCGGGCGGTAGCCGAAGGACTCGCGCAGCCGGGCGGTGTCCACCACCCGGCCGTGGGTCAGCAGCCGCAGGTGCTCGGGCGAGACGTCGACCAGCCGGGTCTGCCGGGCCAGTCCGGCGATCCAGCTGACCGCCGGCAGCAGCAGCGGCAGGGTCGGCCGGCCCAGTCGGCGGGCGCACTGGGAGAGCAGCAGCACGCCCTCCCCGGCGACGTTGACGGTGCCGGTGTTCACGGTGCCCGGCTCGGCCGGGAAGGAGGCCCGGCAGAGCACCTCGACCACGTCGTCCTCGTGCGCGAACTGCAGCCGGGGGTCGTAGCCGAGCACGGTCGGCAGGACCGGCAGCGCGAAGTAGTCGGTCAGCGGGGTGTCGGCGCCCGGGCCGACGATGTTGGCGAACCGCAGCACCGTGACCGCGACATCCGGACGGCGCCGGGCGAAGCCCCGGACGTAGCCCTCCACCTCGACCGCGTCCTTGGCGAAACCGCCGCCCGGCAGGGTCTTCGGCTGGGTCCGCTCGGTGAACACGGCCGGGTCGCGCGGCGCCGAGCCGTAGACGCCGGTGGTCGACTTCACCACCAGCCGGCGCACCCCCGGCGCCTTCTGGCAGGCGCCGAGCAGCTGCATCGTGCCGATCACATTGGACTCCTTCACCGCGGAGCGGTTGGTGGAGCCCAGTCCGGTGGCGCTGACCGCGAGGTGCACCACGGTGTCGACGCCGTGCTCGGCGATCACCCGCGCCACGGCGGGGCGGCGCAGGTCCAGCTGGTGGAAGCGGTAGGACGCGGCGGGCCCGTCCGGCTCGGCGAGCGCGCGCAGCGCCGGGCCCGGCGGCTGCACGTCCACGCCGACCACCAGGTCCACGCCCGGGCGGCGGCGCAGCTCGGCGGCGAAGCGGGCGCCCAGGTGCCGGCCGACACCGGTGACGAGCACGACCGTTCCCACAGCGCTGCACCCCATTCCTCGGCCCGGGAGACCTGCGTGCACCGTACCGCGCCGCCCCGGCGGGCCGGGAAACACCGGGCCGGGAAACGACCGGGCCAGGAGAACGGCGGGGCCAGGAGAACGGCGGGGCCGGAAAAGCGGACGGGCCGGAAAAGCGGCACCGCCCGCCCCGGCCGGAAGGCCAGGACGGGCGGTGCCAAGCGCTGGGCGCGCGAGCGCGGCCGGGGGCGCTTACTTCTTGTTGCGACGCTGAACGCGCGTGCGCTTGAGAAGCTTGCGGTGCTTCTTCTTGGCCATACGCTTGCGACGCTTCTTGATGACAGAGCCCACGGAACAACCCTCGCTCACTGAGACTCTCGCCCGTGAGAGACGGAGTCCATACGACTGACGTGAGGGCCCAGCCTACCGTCCCCTTGCCCAGGGTCGTAATCGCGCCCCCGGGAGCAGGCGAACCGCAGGCGAATCCGGAGCGAACGGAGGCGGGGCCCACCGGTGGTGGACCCCGCCCGGACCGGCCTTTGCCTACGCGCTCTCGAGCCGCACGTAGGACTCCTTGAGGTACTCGTGCACTGCCTGCTGGGGCACCCTGAACGAGCGGCCGACCCGGATGGCAGGCAGCTCACCGCTGTGCACCAACCGGTAGACCGTCATCTTGGAGACCCGCATGACCGCGGCCACCTCGGCCACGGTCAGGAAGACGACGTCCTGCAAGGGGCGTTCGCCGGAACTCATGACCATCACCCGACCCTTACCCGTGTGCAAGGCACCGGCTTCCCCTCCGGTGACTCCACCGGCACACGTGTATCCCCAGAGTAGTTATGGGTGGTACCAGTGGGAAGAGGGAGAAGCCCAGTCCTCGTACGGTGAGGGATAAGTCGGTTGCAGTACGTAGTCGATCGGCGATCTGTACCGGTCGGCCTGCGCACGGAACGCGACCGGACACCAGGTCCTCACAAGCGGACGGCGATCCTTCGCCACCGCTCAGGGCAGCAGGCCGTGGTGCGGCAGGACGGCGCGGCGGGCGGCCAGAATCGCCTGGTCGAGGCGGTCCGCCGGATCGTATCCCGCGTCGAAGTCCCGCCAGACCGGGCTGGCGCCGTCGGTCATCCGGAGCGGGGCGGGGCCCCGGGTGCGCCGGTAGACCTCGGCGCGCCAGGACTCCGGGGTCTCGGTGGCCGGGTCGACCGGCCGGCCCGCGGCGGTGGCGACCAGGTGGGTCCAGGCTCTCGGGACGACGTCGACCACCGCGTAGCCGCCCCCGCCGAGCGCGATCCACCGGCCGTCGGCGTGCTCGTGCGCCAGCCCGTGCAGCGCCCCGGCGATGGCCCGCTGGGCGTCCACGGTCACGGCGAGGTGGGCGAGCGGGTCCTCCAGATGGGTGTCGGCCCCGTGCTGGGTGACCAGGACCTGCGGGCGGAAGGCGGCCAGCAGCTCGGGCACCAGGGCGTGGAAGGCGCGCAGCCAGCCGGCGTCGCCGGTGCCGGCCGGCAGCGGGAGGTTGGCGGCGGACCCCTCGGCGCCCGGGCCGCCGGTCTCGGTGCTCCAGCCGGTCTGCGGGAAGAGCGTGGCCGGGTGCTCGTGCAGCGAGACGGTGAGCACCCGGGGGTCGTCCCAGAACGCCTGCTGGACGCCGTCGCCGTGGTGGACGTCCACGTCGACGTAGGCGATCCGCTCGGCGCCGAGTTCGAGCAGCCGGGCGATGGCGAGGGCCGGGTCGTTGTAGACGCAGAAGCCGGAGGCGCGGTCGGGCATCGCGTGGTGCAGCCCGCCGGCGAAGTTGACGGCGTGCGGGGTCTCCCCGCGCCAGACGGCCTCGGCGGCGGCGACCGACTGGCCGGCGATCAGCGCGGAGGCGGAGTGGAGGGCGGGGAAGGACCAGTTGTCGTCGGTGCCCAGGCCGTGCCGCGAGTCCTGCCGGTCGGGGTGGGCGGCGGCCTGCTTGACCGCCTCGACGTACGCCGCGGTGTGCACCAGCCGGAGGGTGGAGTCGCCCGCGGCGGGCGCGGAGCGGACGGTGACACCCGGTCCGGCGGCGAGGCCGAGGTCCTCGACCAGGCGCATGGTGAGCGACAGCCGGGTGGGGTCCATCGGGTGGCCCGGGCCGAAGTCGTAGGCGGTGACCGCCTCGTCCCAGAACAGGTGCAGGCCGCAGGAGGGGTCACGCTCGGCGTCGGGCATGGCCTCCACCGTAGTGGGTGGCGGCCGTCCGGCCGGGCAACGGGTCCTTGAACGCCCGCGGTACGGGAGTCAGACCCGGGCGCTCGTCCCCGGGGCGGGCGCGGCGGCGGGCGTGGCCGCGCCAACGGGGGCGTGCGCGGGCGTCCGGGCGGCGGCGCGGGCGGTTCGGCGGCCGGCCAGCCGGCAGCCGAGGCAATCGGGGTGGCCGTGCCGGCCGGCCGGGTCGGGGGTGCGCCAGTGCCGCAGTTCCGGCGGGCGCGGCCCGGTGGCCTTGCCCCGGCCTGCCAGGTGCAGCACCCAGGCGGCGACCGCCCCGAGCAGGATCAGCGCCGCGCCGGCCCAGAGGCCCGGTCCGGAGCCCGCGACGAAGGCCGCGCCCGCGACGGCGAAGCCCAGGGTGACGACGGCGGTGCCGGTCCAGCCGGCCACGGTGTGGCCCATGTCGTGATCGGCGTGTGCGCCCATGTGTCCTCGTTTGGTGTGATGGACGGGTCCACCCGGGCTCCCGTCCGCGAACGGACCGACGGCTTATCTCACGAGATAAGTAACTTAGATGCTAAGGAGATTTCCCGTGGAGGGCAAGCCGCGCCCCGAGGCGTCGCCCGAGCAGGCGCTCTACGCGATGGACCGGATGATCGCGCTCGCGCAGTTCGGCCAGCAGGACATCGCGGCGCGGCTCGGTCTGAACGTCACCGACCTCACCTGCGTCGGCTTCCTGATCGAGGCGGCGATGGCCGGCGAGGCCCTGGCCGCGGGCGACCTCGCCGAACGCGCGCAGCTGACCACCGGCGCGGTGACCGGCGTGCTCAACCGGCTGGAGAAGGCCGGGTACGCCCGGCGCGAGGCCGACCCGGGCGACCGCCGCCGGGTGCGGGTGGTGCTGGAGGCCGCCGCGCAGGACCGGATCATGGAGGTCTACGGCCCGTTCTACGGCCGGATCAACGGCCTCTTCGCCGACTACACCCCGGCCGAGATCGCCGTACTCACCGACTGGTTCACCCGCGCCAGGGCGATCCTGGACGAGTCGCTGACGGAGATCAGGGAGGCGACAGCCTGAGGCCGACGCCCTTGAGCCGGACCGCCTGAGGCGCGCCCTCCGGTGGCGCGCCCTACGGCGTGCCCCGGACGGCGTCCCGGACGGCCGGACCGGTGGGCGCCGGGGACGGCGCCGCCGCCGGGGCGAAGCGGTCCGCCAGCGGCAGCACCGCCAGCACCAGCAGCATCGGCGCCAGCAGCGCCCAGCGGTACGAACTCGCGTCCGCGAGCGCCCCCACCAATGGCGAACCCACCAGGAACCCCACGTAGTTGAACAGGTTGAGCCGGGCCACCGCGGCGTCCGAGTCGGCCGGGAACAGCCGCCCGCCGGCCGCGAACACCTGCGGGATGATCGCGCAGATCCCCAGCCCCAGCACGGTGAAGCCGGCGATCCCGGCCCAGGCGGCGGGCGCGGCGGCGGCCAGCGCGAACCCGAGCGCGGACAGCGCGGCACCGGACCGCACCACCGGGACGGCGCCCCAGCGCTGCACCGCGCGGTCGCCGAGCGCCCGGCCGAGCAGCATCGCCACCATGTAGCCGAGGTACGAGAGCTTGGCGACGTCCTCGGGGCTGCCCAGACCGTCGGTCAGGTACTTGACGCTGTAGTTGGAGACCGAGGCGTCGGCGATGTAGGCGAAGGCCATCACCAGGCAGAGCGGCAGCAGCGGCCGCCAGGGGATCGACCGGGCCGCGGCGGCGGCGGCCTCCCGTACCGCGTCGCCGAGTTCGGCCGGTCCGGCGAACCTGGTGCCGGCCAGCAGCGCGAGCGGGGCGACCACCCCGGCCGCCGTCCCGAACAGCACCGGCAGACCGAGCCCGACGTGCGCGCCGAGACCCGCGACGGCCGCGCCGACGATGCCGCCGAGGCTGAACGCGGCGTGGAAGCCGAGCATCACCGAGCGGCCGTAGCGGTGCTGGAGCCCGACCCCGAGCATGTTCATACTCGCGTCCAGCGCGCCGACCAGCAGGCCGAAGGCACCCAGGGCCAGCGCCAGTTGCCAGAGCTCGTCGCCCAGGCCGGCGGCGGCAAGGGTCGCGCAGACCGCCGGCTGGACCACCCGCAGCACGGCCCGCGCGCTCGTCCGGCGCACCAGCCGCTCGGAGGCGATCGACCCCACCCCGGCCAGCACCGGCACCGCGGCCAGGAACAGCGGCAGCAGGGAGTCGCTCAGCCCGTACCGGTCCTGGATCTCCGGGATGCAGGTGACCAGCAGGGCGAAGGTGACGCCCTGGAGGAGGAAGCTCGCGGCCAGCGCCGCCCGGCCGGCCCGGAGCCGCGGCGTGACCGGGACGCTCCCGTCCCCCGCGTCGCTCCCGGAACGGTAGGCACTCTCGGTAGGCACATCCACCTCGCTACTGGCCGGTACGGCGGTCGGTGGCGAGAGCGTAGGCGCTGGCGGGCGTTCGCGGGAGGGGGTGTGCGTGGGTCGGCCGCGTCCGCCGACCGGCCCCGGGGACTCCGGGAGCTACCGGTCGAGCAGGGGGAGCACCTCGGCGAGGTCGGCGATCAGGCCGGTGGCGCCGGCGGCGGTCAGCTTCGCCGGGTCGGTCAGCGCGGTGTAGCCGTACACGTCCATACCGGCCGCACGGGCGGCGAGCACGCCGTTCGGGCTGTCCTCCACCACCAGGCAGGCGGCCGGATCGACGCCGAGGGTACGGGCGGCGTGCAGGAAGAGGTCCGGTGCCGGCTTGCCCACCCCCACGTCCTGGGCGCTGAAGATCCGCTCCTCCGGGAGCCACCCGCGCAGACCGGTGACGTCCAGCGCGGCGCGGATCCAGCTGTGGTGCGCGGACGAGGCCAGGCAGTACGGCACGGAGCGCTGCCGGAGCTCCTTCAGCAGCGTCTCCGCGCCCCGCACGGCGGCGAGTTCGGCGGTGAAGGTGTCGAAGACCCGGCCGTGGAACGCCTCGTCGAAGCCCTCCGGGAGGAGCGCGCCGTCGTACCGCTCGGCGATCACGTCGTGCACCCGGTGGGCCGCGGTGCCCATGAAGTCCCGGTAGGAGTCCTCGACGGTGGTCGGGTAACCCAGCTCGGTCAGGTACTCGGCGAGCACCCGGTTGGAGAGCGGCTCGCTGTCCACCAGGACACCGTCGTTGTCGAAGATCACCAGTTCATAGGCCATACGGGCGACCCTACCGGCCGTCCCGGCCGGTCACTTGCCGCCGGAGGCCAGCTCCCGGGAGCGGTCCCGGGCCGCCTCCAGGGCGCTCAGCAGGGCCGCCCGCACCCCGTGGTTCTCCAGCTCGCGGATGGCCGCGATGGTGGTGCCGGCCGGCGAGGTGACCGCCTCGCGCAGCTTCACCGGGTGCTCCCCGGAGTCCCGCAGCATCACCGAGGCGCCGATCGCCGACTGCACGATGAGGTCGTGCGCCACCTGCCGGGGCAGGCCGAGCAGAATGCCCGCGTCGGTCATCGCCTCGACCAGGAAGTAGAAGTACGCCGGGCCGGAGCCGGAGAGGGCCGTCGCCGCGTCCTGCTGGGACTCGGGCAGCCGCAGCGCCTTGCCGACCGAGCGGAAGATCTCCTCCGCCCGCTCCAGGTGCGCCTCGGCGGCGTGCGACCCGCCGGAGATGACGCTCATGCCCTCGTCCACCAGCACGGGCGTGTTCGGCATCACCCGGACCACCGGGGTGCCGGGCGCCAGCCGGGCCTCGAACCAGGCGGTGGGGATGCCGGCCGCGGCCGAGATCACCAGCCGGTCGGGGTCGATGTGCGGCGCCAGCTCGTCCAGCAGGGTGCCCATGTCCTGCGGCTTCACCGCGAGGATCAGGGTGTCCGCGAGCTTGGCGGCCTCGGCGTTGCCCACCGCGCCGACCCCGTACCTGGCGGCCAGCTCGGCGGCCCGCTCCGGCCGACGGGCCGTCACCAGGACGTCCGCCGGGTCCTTGCCGGCCCGCAGCAGACCGGAGAGCAGGGCCTCCCCGATCTTGCCCGTGCCGAGGAAGGCGATCTTCTGTCCGTGTGCCGCGCTGCTGGTCATGGCCGCTCCTTGCCTCCGGTGCCGCGTCCCGCTACCCCGGCCATCCTCGCACCGCGCCCCGCCCCGGGGCGGCACCGTCCACCCTGCGGGCACCGGTGCGACGCAGCCCCTAGGGCGAAACTCGGGGTTCTCCCCTATGGCCCGGCGGTGGGCGCGGGCGCACCGTGGAGGCATGGCACACGGAGAGATGTCCCGACGTGAGAACCGGCAGGTCGCCGTCGCCGCGGCGACCTTGGGCCCGTGGCGGACGGCCGCGGGGGTCGGTGCGCTGGTGGGGGCGACGGACCTGGTGATCGATCTGATCGACGGGGACTGGTCGCTGAGCATGCTGGCCGGTCCGGCCGGCGTCGCCCTGTTCTTCTTCTTCCTGGTCGGCACGGTGGGCGGCCGGCTGCGCCGGGACACCGCCGACCGGCGGCTGCAGAAGTGGGCGAACGAGCACCCCTGGCAGGCCGCGCTCCCGGCGGCGGGCGGAATGCTCCTCCTGAACACGCTGGCCCAGCTGTTCCTCGGCGACGCGGGCGTGTTCGAGGCGTTCTTCCTCTCGCTGTTCCCGGCGGCCATGGTCCTGGGTGTGGCGGGGGTGGTCGGCTCGGTGAAGCGCGCCCGCACCAAGGACTGACGTTCCGGGAGAAAACGGGTGGTCTGACGGCCTGCGCCGAGCTGGTGTTCACCCGGCGGTGCGCCCCCGATCGAACAGCTGTCGCACCCCGTCGGCATACTGGCGCGATGCCGATCGCCGAAGACCCCGAACCGCGTCCGTCCGAGGAGCCGAAGGACGGGAAGGACCCGTTCGCCGACCTCGTGCTCGACGAGGAGTTCGTCCGCGGTGCCGCCGTCAAGGAGCAGGCCGGCCGCACCCGAATGCTCGCCGCCCGGTGGCAGCACACGCCGCCGGTCGACCCCGGCGGCCGCCGCTCGGTGAACGACGGGCCCCGGCCGCAGCGGCGTTTCGCCCGCCGGGCGCGGCCGGTCGACCCGTGGGGCAACCCCCGGCCGCGCCGCGGCGGACGGTGGCGGACGCCGCTGTTCGTGGTGCTCACCGTCGCCCTGGTGCTCGCGGCGCTGAACGTCGACGGGCTGCGGTCCTGGTACTCGACGCGGTTCGGCGACGGCTCCGGCGGTACGACGGCCGGCACGCCCGTGGCGACCGTCGCCCCGGAGACCGCGGCACCGACCGCCGCGCCACCGCCGGTCGACCCGAAGCAGCCGACCGTCGACCGCCCGTGGGCGGGCTCCCCCGCCGAGGGGTGGCCCACCACCGTCGACGCCTTCGGGCCCGAACCGGGCACGGTCACCAGGATCGGCGTGTTCGGCGCCGACCAGGTCGCCGCGCAGGTCGAACTGGTCAAGCGGTACCTGGTGGCTGCCAACCTGGACCCGCGGACGGTGGCCGGCGCCCGCCCGGAGGCGGCCCTGGCCATGCTGGGCCCGGAGGACCGGGCGGCGGCCGAGAAGGCGCTGGCCAGCCCCTCCCGCGAGCAGGACCCGACCAACTGGTTCAGCCGCTTCGACGGGCGCGACGCGATCCCGGTCGGCGACACCTACCGGCTGCAGGGCCGGATCAGCGTCGAGGGGGACGGCAAGCGCGGCGTGCTGGTGCACACCGACTTCACCTTCGTCTACCCGCTCCGGCCCGGCCCGGACGCCGCCAAGCGCGCCACCGCGCCCCGGCCCTCCGGTCCCCCGCGGCCGGCGGGCAGCCCGGCGCCCGGCGGGGGCGGCGTGGCGAAGCCGGTCGGCCTGCTCACCCCGGCGGCCGACGTGGCCGGCGACACCTGGACGGCGCGGACCGTCGTGCGCCGGGTGGACACCTTCCGCTTCTACGACCCGGCGAAGTTCAACGTCGAGCGGGACCGGCTCTACTTCGAGAAGACCACGACCGACGCGGGCAACACCGAGTGCGACGTGTACGACGGCTGGTACCACCCGCAGTTCGACCAGTTCGCGGCCGTCGCAGGGGCGTCCCCCGCGCCGTCCGGGCCGACCTCGGACCCGTACGACCGCAGCCAGGAGCCGCGGACGGACGGCGTCTGCGGCACGGTCAGCCGCAGCTGACCCGGCCGGTGCGGCGCCGGGTCAGCGCCGGCGCCGGCCCCGGCCCTGGGCGCCGGTGCCGGGCCGGCCGCTGCGGCCGGCCTGCCGGCGCTCGTGCTGGGCGAGCGCCTTCTCGTAGCGGGCCCGGTGGAGGGCCTCGCCGGGGGCCTCGCGCAGGGCGCGGAGGAAGTAGGCGAGCAGGGAGCCGACCCCGCCGATCACCCAGACCACGCCGAGCGACTTGTCCTCGGCCATCCAGCCGGTCAGCGCGTCCCGGCCCTCGGTGAGCAGCTTCCAGGTGCGCAGCGCGGCGAGCAGCGAGCAGATCGCGACGGCGGCGACCAGCAGTCCGTTGAGGAAGCCGCCGTTGTCGGCGAGCTTGATGCCGTCGACGGCGAGGCGCAGCACGAAGGCGCCGGCCGCGGCGGCGAGCAGCGCCCCGACCGGGACGAGGACGCGGCGCAGCCGGTAGTCGCCGCCGCGCTCGACCCAGCTGGTGCCGAACCAGCGGATCGGCTCCGGCTCGGGGGCGCCGGCGGGCTGGGTGGTGGGGGTGCGTTCCTGGGTCACGGGTCCGATTATCCCCGGCGGGCGGGAACGGCGGAGGCGCCGTCCCGGTGGCCGGGACGGCGCCCAGGACACGCCCATGGTCGCGGTGGGGTCAGCCGAGCTTGCTGACGTCCCGGACGGCGCCCTTGTCGGCGGAGGTGGCCATCGCGGCGTAGGCGCGCAGGGCCTGGCTGACCTGGCGGTCGCGGTTCTGCGGCCGGTAGCCGTGGCCGGCCTCCAGGACGCGGCGGCGCTCGTCCAGCACCTCGGCCGGGACCTCCAGCGAGATCCGCCGGCCCGGGATGTCGATGGCGATGGTGTCGCCGTCCTCGACCAGGGCGATGGTGCCGCCGGACGCGGCCTCCGGGGAGGCGTGGCCGATCGACAGTCCCGAGGTGCCGCCGGAGAAGCGGCCGTCGGTGACCAGCGCGCAGGCCTTGCCCAGGCCCCGGCCCTTGAGGAAGGAGGTCGGGTAGAGCATCTCCTGCATGCCGGGGCCGCCCTTGGGGCCCTCGTAGCGGATGACGACGACGTCGCCCTCCTTGATCCGCTTGGCGAGGATCGCCTCGACCGCGTCCTCCTGGGACTCGACCACGACGGCCGGGCCGCTGAACGTCCAGATCGACTCGTCGACGCCGGCGGTCTTCACGATGCAGCCGTCCTCGGCGAGGTTGCCGTACAGCACGGCGAGTCCGCCCTCGACGGAGTAGGCGTGCTCGACGGCGCGGATGCAGCCCCGGGCGCCGTCGGTGTCCAGCGACTCCCAGCGCTCGGACTGCGAGAAGGCCTCGGCGGAGCGGACGCAGCCGGGGGCGGCGTGCCACAGCTCGACGGCCTCCGCGGACGGCGAGCCGCCGCGGACGTCCCAGGTCTTGAGCCACTCGGTGAGCGAGTCGGAGTGGACGGTGTGCACGTCCTCGTTCAGCAGCCCGCCCCGGTGCAGCTCGCCGAGGATGGCGGGGATCCCGCCGGCCCGGTGCACGTCCTCCATGTAGTACGCGCCGTTGGGCGCGACCTTGGACAGGCACGGCACCTTGCGGGAGATCGCGTCGATGGCCCGGAGGTCGAAGTCCAGCTCGGCCTCCTGGGCGGCGGCGAGCAGGTGGAGGATGGTGTTGGTCGAGCCGCCCATGGCGATGTCGAGGGCCATGGCGTTCTCGAAGGCGGCGCGGGAGGCGATCGAGCGCGGCAGGACGGAGTGGTCGTCCTGGCCGTAGTGCCGGTTCGTGATCTCGACCACGGTCCGGCCGGCGGCCTCGTAGAGGGCGCGGCGGGCGGTGTGGGTGGCGAGCAGCGAGCCGTTGCCGGGCAGCGAGAGGCCGATCGCCTCGGTGAGGCAGTTCATCGAGTTGGCGGTGAACATGCCCGAGCAGGAGCCGCAGGTCGGACAGGCGTTCTCCTCGATGATCGCGATGTCCTCGTCGGAGACGTTCTCGTTGACCGCCTGCGAGATCGCGTCGACCAGGTCGAGCTTGCGCACCGTGCCGTCGACCAGGGTGGCCTTGCCGGCCTCCATCGGGCCGCCGGAGACGAACACCGTCGGGATGTTCAGCCGCAGTGCGGCCATCAGCATGCCGGGGGTGATCTTGTCGCAGTTGGAGATGCAGATCAGCGCGTCCGCGCAGTGCGCGTTGACCATGTACTCGACCGAGTCGGCGATCAGATCGCGCGAGGGCAGCGAGTACAGCATGCCGCTGTGGCCCATCGCGATGCCGTCGTCCACCGCGATGGTGTTGAACTCGCGGGGGATGCCGCCGGCCTGCTTGATCGCCTCGGACACGATCCGGCCGACCGGCTGGAGGTGGGTGTGACCGGGGACGAACTCGGTGAAGGAGTTGGCGACCGCGATGATCGGCTTGCCGAAGTCCTCGCGGGCTACGCCGGCCGCCCGGAGAAGCGCCCGGGCGCCTGCCATGTTGCGACCGTGGGTGACCGTACGGGACCTCAGCTCGGGCACTGTGCTCCACTCCTTCGGAGGCTGACTGGCGGCCCCGCTCGATCAGGAGGGTGCGGGGCCACTGTGTCTGTCGAGCCTACGCCCGCCGTCCGGGCGGCGGACACGGCGTCCGCGATGCGGTCAGCCGGGTGGCCGCACCGCGGGGCCGGGCGGCCCCCGGCGGGGGTCAGGACGGGGTGAGCGCCACGGTGAGGTCCAGGACGTACGGCTCGACGACCGTGCCGTCCGGGAACTCCGCCAGCAGGGCCTCGCGCTCGACGGCCAGCAGCGGCGCGCGCTGCTCCGGGGCGAGCGCGGCGAGGTAGGAGCGGGAGGTGAGGTCGGTGATCATGTGGTCCACGGTGACCCGGCGCTCCCATCGCAGCCGGGTGTGTTCCACCCGCAGGTCGTAGGGGGCGAGGTGCGAGGTGACCTCGTCGACGGCGCCGTAGCCGTGGTAGGTGGTGGGCAGCGCGGCGTGCAGCCGCTCGCCCATCGCCCGGACCCAGGCCGCGTTGCTGTCCTTCACGTTCCACCAGAGGGCCAGCGCGCCGCCGGGCCGCAGGACCCGGATCGCCTCCGGCACGGACTTCTCCGGGGTGGTCCAGTGGAAGGCCTGGGCGTAGGTGACGAAGTCCGCCGAGGCGTCGTGGAACGGCAGCTCGTCGCCGCTGCCCCGGACCAGCCCGAGCCCGGGCGAGACGGCGAGGAACTGCCCGGCCATGCCCGCGTTCGGCTCCACCGCGAGCACGTCGGCGCCGCGGCCGGCCAGCAGCCGGGTCGAGATGCCGGTGCCGGCGCCGACGTCCAGCACCCGCGCGCCCTTCAGACCGCGCCCGGCCAGCCGCTCCAGCGCGTCGAACAACTCCTGCGGGTACGAGGGCCTGGCCCGGTCGTACTCCGCCGCCACGCCGCCGAAGGACTTCGCCAGTTCACGGAAGTCGCTGCTGGGCCCGGTTCCGGTCTTTTCCGCCATGTGTCCCCCTGTGGACGGCAGTTCGTGTGCCGTCAGCGTACGCGCGCGGGGGTGGCCAGGTGCAAGCGGGTGAAGGCGAGGGCCTCGGCCAGGTCGGCCTCGCGTTCGGCGGGCGACGCGGAGCGGCGGGTGTTGACCTCCAGCACGACGTGGCCGTCGAAGCCGGTCCGGGCGAGGTGTTCCAGCAGCTCGGCGCAGGGCTGCTTGCCCCGGCCGGGGATGAGGTGCTCGTCCTTGCCGGAGCCGGAGCCGTCCGCCAGGTGGATGTGGGCGAGCCGGTCCCCCATCCGCTCGACCATCGCGAAGGCGTCCACCCGCGAGGTGGCGACGTGCGACAGGTCGATGGTGAAGTGCCGGTACTCCTCCTCGGTGACGTCCCAGCCCGGCGCGTAGGCCAGCATCTCGCGGTCCTTGTACCGCCACGGGTACATGTTCTCGACCGCGAAGCGGACGTCGGTCTCCCCCGCCATCCGGTGGATGCCCTCGACGAACTCCCGGGCGTACTGGCGCTGCCAGCGGAACGGCGGGTGGACGACGACCGCGCTCGCGCCGAGCTTCTCGGCCGCCGCCCGGGCGCGGACCAGCTTGGTCCACGGGTCGGTGCTCCACACCCGCTGGGTGATCAGCAGGCACGGCGCGTGCACGGCGAGGATCGGCATCCGGTGGGCGTCGGAGAGCCGGCGCAGCGCCTCGATGTCCTGGCTGACCGGGTCGTTCCAGACCATCACCTCGACACCGTCGTAGCCGAGTTTGGCGGCCAGCTCGAAGGCGACCGCGGTGGTGGCCGGGTAGACCGAGGCGGTGGAGAGGACGACCTTGGTGTCCGGGATGTGCAGGGCCGGGTGCGGGGGCAGGACCAGGCGGTCGGTGGTGCGCAGCAGCGGCGGGCGGGCGGCGGCCTGGCGGGCGGCCTTGACCGACTTCACGGACTGGACGGCGGCCTTGGCGGCGCCGGCCGCCCGGGCGGTGCGGGTGGGCTCGGCACCGGGGGCCTTGGGTCCCTTGCGCGCCCCGGCGGTCTTCGCCGCCCCGGTGGCTGCGGCGGGTCCGGTCGCACCGGTCGCACCGGTGGCCCTGGTCGCCTTGGTGGCCGCGCGGCTCGCGGCCTTGCGGGCGGCCTTCTCGGCGACGCCGCCGGCCGCCTCCCGGGCCGCCTTCACCGCCTTGACGCCCTTGGCACCCCTGGCGTCCTTGACGCCCTTGACGCCCTTCGCCGGCTTGACGCCCTTGACCGCCTTGCCGAGCTTGCGGGTCGGCGCGGGAGCCCCCGGAGAGGTGTCCGGACCGGTGTCCGAACCAGGGGTCGGGTCGGTATCGGTGTCGGTGCCGGTGTCCGGAGCGGGATCCGCGGCGGCGTCCGGGCCGGGACCGGAGCCGGTGCGGCGCCCGGCGCGGCGCGGGGCGTCCGGCCGCGGCTTCCCGTCCTGGGGCGCGCGGCCCTCCCGCGTCCCGTCCTCGTCCGCTGGTTGCGCCACGGGAGACAGCGTAAGCGGACCGCGCCCGGAACGGGGAGCCGGTCGGCGCGCGCCCGGCCGCCCCGCTCCCGGGGTCAGGGGGTGAGCGCGACGGGCCGGCGGCGGTCGGCGGGGCTGTCCATGGCGTCCAGTCGGCGCAGGATGATGCCCTCGCGCAGCGCCCAGGGGCAGACGTCCAGCTCGTCCAGGCCGAACAGGTCCATCGCCGCGTCGGCGACCAGCGCGCCCGCGAGCAGCTGCTTGGCGCGGCCCTCGGAGACCCCGGGGATCTGCGCGCGCTCGGCGACGGTCATCGCGGACAGCCGGGGCAGCCAGGCGGCGAGGTTGGCGCGGGTGAGCCGGCGGTCCGCGTACGGGCCGGCGTCAGCCGGGGCGGCGCCGGTCATCCGGGCCAGCTGCTTGAAGGTCTTGGAGGTGGCGACGGCGTGGTCCGGCGGGCCGAGCCGGGAGATCTCGCCGACGACGGTGGCGATCTCGGCGCGGATGTGCCGTCTCAGCCGGCGGAGCTGCTCGGGGTCGGCGACGTCTCCGGGCAGCCAGCGGGCGGTCAGCCGGCCGGCGCCCAGCGGCACCGAGCAGGCCACGTCGGGCTGCTCGTCCAGGCCGCAGGCGATCTCCAGCGAGCCGCCGCCGATGTCGAGGTTGAGCAGTCGGCCGGAGGACCAGCCGAACCAGCGGCGGACCGCCAGGAAGGTGAGCCGGGCCTCGTCCTGGCCGGAGAGCACCCGCAGTTCGACCCCGGTCTCCTCGGCGACCCGGCGGAGCACCTCCTCGCCGTTGGCGGCCTCGCGCACGGCGGAGGTGGCGAAGGGCAGTATGTCGACCACGCCCTTGTCCTCGGCGACCCGCAGCGAGGAGGCGATCATGCCGATCAGCTTCTCGACCCCGGATCCGTCGATCGCGCCCTGCTCGTCGAGGAGTTCGGCGAGCCGCAGCTCGGCCTTGTGGGAGTACGCGGGCAGGGGTGCGGCGCCCGGGTGGGCGTCGACCACCAGGAAGTGGACCGTGTTGGAACCTACGTCGAGTACACCGAGTCGCATAACCCTCCACGCTACGCGATCTCGCGCCGGAGGTGACCGGTCGTGCCGGTGTTCGTGCTGGTCCGGGTACTGATCGCGGGCCGGGACGGACCGGCCGGGCCGGACCGGGGCCCCGGTTCGAACGGCATTCGGCCGGTGTTGACCCGGCGTTCACCGGGCCCGGCGGTGAACTCGCCGTGAACCGCGCGACCACGGACGGTTCGCAGCTCCGCGGAGGCTCTACCCTTGCCGGGTGGCAGCAGCAGACACGTCCCAGCACAGCGGCACCTCCAAGGGCGGCAAGAAGAAGTCCGGGAGCGGCGGCCCGGGCGCCGTCGACCTGGCGATGCCGACCCTCCGCTCCGAACTCCGCCCCGAGGTCCCGCTCGACTTCGCGCGCGCCTGGGTCGAGTTCACCGACCCCGAGGACGAGGAGCAGGTCTTCCGCTGCGACCTGACCTGGCTGACCTCGCGCTGGTCGTGCATCTTCGGCCAGGGCTGCCAGGGCATTCGCGAGGGCCGGGGCGAGTCCGACGGCTGCTGCACCCTGGGCGCGCACTACTCGGACGAGGACGACGAGAAGCGGGTGGCCGGCCACGCGGCCCGGCTCACCCCGGAGCTGTGGGAGAACCACCGGCACGGCACCGACGCCAAGGGCCGGCTCAAGCTCGACGGCGGCATCACCATGTTCGACGAGGACGGCGACCGCCAGACCCGGCGGGTCGACGGCGCCTGCATCTTCGTGAACAGCCCCGGCTTCGCCGGCGGAGGGGGCTGCGCCCTGCACGCGCTGGCGCTCGCGGAGGGCCGCGAGCCTCTGGAGACCAAGCCGGACGTCTGCTGGCAGCTGCCGGTCCGCCGCACCTACGACTGGATCGACCGGCCGGACGACACCCGCTACCTCCAGGTCACCATCGGCGAGTACGACCGCCGGGGCTGGGGCCCGGGCGGCCACGACCTGCACTGGTGGTGCACCGGCAGCCCGGACGCGCACCAGGGCGCCGACCCGGTCTACGTCAGCTACCGCCCGGAGCTCACCGAGCTGATGGGCCGGGCCGCGTACCGGGTGCTGGCCGGCCTCTGCGAGGAGCGGATCGCCACCAAGGGCGACCGCAAGGTGGCCCCGCACCCGGCCGACCCGGTGAAGCGGCCGAAGGCGCCGAAGAAGTAGTCCGCCCCGGCGAGGAGCAGCCGACCGGCTGCTCCTCGCCGGCCGGCTACTTGTCGATGTCGCCGACGACGAAGAACATCGAGCCCAGGATCGCCACCATGTCCGCGACCAGGGTCCCCGGCAGCAGCTCGGTCAGCGTCTGGATGTTGTTGAACGAGGCCGAGCGCAGCTTCAGCCGCCATGGCGTCTTGTCGCCGCGCGACACCAGGTAGTAGCCGTTGACGCCGAGCGGGTTCTCGGTCCAGGCGTAGGTGCTGCCCTCCGGGGCCTTGAGCACCTTGGGCAGCCGCAGGTTGACCGGCCCGGGGGCGAGCGTGGCCAGCTTGTCGAGGCAGGCGTCGGCGAGGTCGAGCGCGTTGACGGTCTGCTCCAGCAGGCACTCGAAGCGGGCCAGGCAGTCGCCCTCCTCGCGGGTGACCACGGTCAGCACCTGCCGCAGCTCCTCGCTGCCGTACGCCAGGTAGGGCTCGTCCCGGCGCAGGTCGAGGTCGAGGCCGCTCGCCCGCGCGATCGGGCCGCTGGCGCCGTACGCCTCGGCCTGCGCCCGGGTCAGCACGCCGACACCGGCGGTGCGGGCGCGGAAGATCTCGTTGCCCAGCACCAGGTCCTCGAAGACCGGCAGCTGGGAGCGGACCACGGCGACGGCGGCGCGGACCCGGCCGAGCCAGCCGGCCGGCAGGTCCTCCTTGAGGCCGCCGACCCGGTTGAACATGTAGTGCATCCGGCCGCCGGAGGCCTCCTCCAGCACGTGCTGGAGGTCCTCGCGGCCGGTGAAGGCGTGGAAGATCGGGGTGATCCCGCCCAGCTCCAGCGGGTAGGAGCCGAGGAACATCAGATGGTTGAGGACGCGGTTCAGCTCGGCCAGCAGGGTGCGGATCCACACCGCCCGCTCGGGCACCTCCATGCCGAGCATCCGCTCGACGCCGAGCACCACGCCCAGTTCGTTGGAGAAGGCCGAGAGCCAGTCGTGCCGGTTGGCCAGCATGATGATCTGCCGGTAGTCCCGGGCCTCGAAGAGCTTCTCCGCACCCCGGTGCATATAGCCGATCACCGGCTCGGCGCTGACGATGCGCTCGCCGTCCAGCACCAGGCGCAGCCGCAGCACACCGTGGGTCGCCGGGTGCTGCGGGCCGATGTTGAGCACCATGTCGGTGCTGCCCGCCCCGCCCGTGAAGTTCTCGGCTCCCGCCCCGATGCCGACCGTGGTCTCCCTCATGGGGTCAGAGTCTGCCATCCCGGCAGCGCCCCGAGGCCCGGCGGTACCGGCATCCGGACGGCCTGCGAGAGCCAGCCGAATCCGCCCAGGCCGGCGGGGTCGGTGAGCTCGGCGCCCTCGCCCGCGCCGCCGAGCGCGCGCAGGTAGCCGACCGGGTCGCTGGAGGCGAGGGCCAGCGGCGGCCGGGCGCCGCTGACGCCGAGCGCCCGCAGCGCCTCCCGCTGCGTCGTCCACAGGCTGTGGAGACCGGGCGCGGCCACCGCGTCCAGTGCCACGTGCGCGGTGACGTCGCACGAGCCGTCGGGCACCGGGGGCACCTCGCGGCCGGCCCGGAAGCCGGTCCGGGTGGGGAACGGCGGGCGGCGCCCGGCGGTGTGCCCGTAGTCGACGGCCACGGCCAGGCCGCGTTCCAGGCCGGCCACCGCGTGCGCCCAGGCGGCGTCCCTGGGCGTGCCGAACTCGACGAAGTCCCCGGGCCGTTCGGCCGGCCACCAGCGGGCGGCCCAGTCCGCGTCGGCGGCGTCCACCGGCCCGCCGAGCCGCTCCTCGCCGGTCGCCGGGTCCACCTCCAGGTAGCGCAGCAGCCCGTCCTCGCCGACCTCGCCGGTGTCCAGCGGCACGTTGTCCAGCCACTCGTTGGCGAACAGCAGCCCGGTGACGCCGCGCGGCACCTCCGCCGTCCACACCGTCCGGGCCCAGCTCCGCTCCGTCCACAGGCCTGTGGACGGAGCGGCGGGCGGCGCGTCCGGGCGGGCGGCGAGCTCCACCGCCCACACCCGCAGCCGCTCCCCCACCGGCTCCGGCAGTTCGGCCAGCACCCCGGCGACCAGCTCGCCCCGGCCGGCCCCGACGTCCACGAAGGCCAGCTCCTCCGGACGGCCGAGCGCCTCGTCCACCTCCAGCAGCAGTCGGGCCACCGCCCGGGCGAACAGCGGCGAGGCGTGCACCGAGGTTCGGAAGTGCCCGGCCGGGCCCTCCGGCCTGCGGTAGAAGCCGCCGTCGGGGTCGTAGAGGGCACGCTCCGTGGCGGGCGCCCACCGCATCCAGCTCATGGAGCGGGACGCTACACACCCGGTCCGTACCCGCCCAATCCGTACGGCAGCGGCATGCCGGGCTCTCCGACCTAGGGAGTAGGACGGATCGCCCTCCCGGCGGACCTGGGCACAGGGTGCGACTGCCTACGCTTGAGTCGTGCATCGACTCAACGCCTGGCTCCGCCGTCACCCCATGGTGATCGACTCCGTCTGGGCCGCGATGGTGCTCTTCGTCGGCGTGCTGCCGGAGAACGGGAGCGGAAACAGCGGCTGGCGACTCGGGGTCCACTTCGCCGTGGCCGTCCTGCTGCCCCTGCTGATGGTGTTCCGCCGCCGCTTCCCCGACGCGACCGTGGCCGCCGCGGGCCTGATCGGCTTCACCCAGGTCCTGCTGGACGTCACCCCGGCGATCTCCAGCATCGCCTACCTGGTGTTCGCCTACACCGGCGCCGCGTTCGGCAAGCCCTGGACGTCCCGGTTCGCGCTGCTCGGCGGACTGCTCGCGGGCCCGCTGGTGTACTGGCGGCTGCATCCGCAGAAGATCGAGTCGGTCGCCGACTCCGACGTCCACTTCGTCAGCTACTCCGCCCCCGAGGCGCTGCTCATCATCGGCCTGATGACCACCCCGTTCATCCTCTGCTGGGCCTGGGGCCGGCTGACCCGGGTGCGCCGGGCGTACCTGGTCGAGCTGGAGGACCGCGCGGCCCGGCTGGAGCGGGAGCGTGACGCCCAGTCCAAGGTCGCGGTCGCCGCCGAGCGGGCCCGGATCGCCCGCGAACTGCACGACGTGGTCGCGCACAACGTCTCGGTGATGATCGTCCAGGCCGACGGCGCCGCCTACGTCCTGGACAACTCGCCGCAGCAGGCCAAGGAGGCGCTGAGCACCATCGCCTCGACCGGCCGGCAGGCGCTGGTCGAGATGCGCCGGCTGCTGGGCGTGCTGCGCAGCGCCGACAGCAAGGGCGAGGAGTACGTGCCGCAGCCCGGCGTCGAGGAGCTGCCGGAGCTGCTAGACCAGGTCCGCACGGCCGGCCTCCAGGTGGACTTCGCCACCTCGGGCCACCCGCGCGAGCTGCCGCGCGGCGTCGAGCTGACGGTCTACCGGATCGTCCAGGAGGCGCTGACCAACGTCCGCAAGCACGGCGGCCCCGACGTCCACGCCCGGGTCGCGGTCGACTTCGGCGAGCGCGAGCTCGCGGTGCTGGTCGAGGACGACGGCCGCGGCAGCACCGACGAGCAGCTCGCCTCCGGCGGCACCGACGGCCAGGGCCACGGCCTGATCGGCATGCGCGAGCGGGTCGGTATGGTCAGCGGCAGCCTCGACATCGGGCCGCGCCCCGGCGGCGGGTTCCGGATCCGCGCCGTCCTGCCGCTCAAGGCCGCCTGACCCCCGGACACCCGCAGACCCGCCGACGGGCACCACCGCCCCCCGCTGTCCTCCCCGAGGAACCTAGGAGCCACCCATGACCATCCGCGTGATGCTGGTCGACGACCAGGAGCTGCTGCGCACCGGATTCCGGATGATCCTCCAGTCGCAGGGGGACATCGAGATCGCCGCCGAGGCCGGGGACGGCGCCCAGGCCGTGGAGAAGCTCCGGCACACGGAGGTGGACGTGATCCTCATGGACGTCCGGATGCCGCGGCTGGACGGGGTGCAGGCCACCCGGCGGATCTGCCTGGCCGAGGACGGCAGCCCGCTGCCGGACGCCCCGCACGTGCTCATCCTCACCACCTTCGACCTCGACGAGTACGCCTTCGCCGCGCTCAAGGCCGGGGCCAGCGGCTTCCTGCTCAAGGACGTGCCGCCGACCGAGCTGGTGGCGGCGATCCGCGCCGTCCACGGCGGGGACGCCGTGGTCGCGCCGACCACCACCCGCCGCATGATCGACCGCTTCGCCGAGGTGCTGCCGACCCCGCAGAGCGGCCCCGGCGGCTCCGACACCCTGGGCCCGCTCACCGAGCGCGAGCGCGAGGTGTTCCTGCTGGTCGCCCAGGGCCTGTCGAACGGGGAGATCGCGGCCCGGCTGGTGCTCTCCGAGGCCACCGTGAAGACCCACGTCGGGCGGATCCTGGCCAAGCTGGGCCTGCGCGACCGGGTCCAGGCCGTGGTGCTGGCCTACGAGGCCGGACTGATCCGGGCCGGCGCCACCGACTGACCCGCGCAGGCCCCGACCCCCGACCCCGGACCCCGACCCCGGACCCGGCCCCGCGCCCGGTCCGGAGCGAACCGCTCCGCGGGCCCGGCCCCGCCCGTAGAATGGGCCGGTACGTCCGGTACCCCGGCTGTGGACTGGAACGGAACCCCTGGACAAAGGTGGACGCGTGAGTCCGTCCGACTTCGCCGACCGCGGCGAGTTCGCCCCGCTCGCCGACGGCCTCGGCGACCCGGCCGATCCCGGCAACCGCCCCGCCCGCCTGGCCGTCGGCGTGGTCGGCACCGGCCGGGTCGGACCGGCGCTCGGCGCCGCCCTCCAGCTCGCCGGCCACAAGGTGGTCGCCGCCTCCGGGGTGTCCGCCGCCTCGCGCCGCCGGGCCGAGACCCTGCTGCCGGGCGTACGGATCGTCACCCCGCCGCAGGTGCTGGCCGCCGCCGACCTCGTCCTGCTCACCGTCCCCGACGACGCACTGGCCGACCTGGTCACCGGCCTCGCCGCCACCGGCGCCGTCCGGCCCGGCCAGATCCTGGTGCACACCTCCGGCGCGCACGGCGTGGCCGTGCTGGAGCCGGCCGCCGCGGCCGGCGCGCTGCCGCTCGCACTGCACCCCGCGATGACGTTCACCGGCACCTCCGTCGACCTGGCCCGGCTGGCCGGCTGCCCCTTCGGGGTGACCGCCCCCGAGGAGCTGCGACCGGTCGCCGAGGCGCTGGTGGTGGAGATGGGCGGCGAACCCGAGTGGGTGCCCGAGAGCGTCCGCCCGATGTACCACACCGCCCTCGCGCACGGCGCCAACCACCTGGTCACGCTGGTCGCGCAGGCGATGGAGCTGCTGCGCACGGCCGGCGTCGCCGAGCCCGGCCGGATGCTCGGCCCGCTGCTCGGCGCCGCCCTCGACAACTCCCTGCGCTCCGGCGACGCGGCCCTCACCGGCCCGGTCGCCCGGGGCGACGCCGGCACCGTACGGCGCCACCTGGCGCAGCTCAGTACGGTGTCCCCGGACATCCCCGCCGCCTACCGGGCGATGGCCCGGGCCACCGCCCAGCGGGCCCTGGCCCGCGGAACGATCGACGAGACGTCGGCGGCGGCGCTGCTGGACGTACTGAACGAGGAGAAGCAGTAATGGCACGCGGCAAGCAGCCGGGCAAGGCCCAGCACGCCCCGAAGGTCCACCGGGCCGTCGTCACCCGCACCGTCGACGACTTCGAGTCGGCGTTCTGGCCGGACGAGCAGCCGGTCGACAACGCGGTCGTGATGACGATGGGCGCCCTGCACGAGGGCCACGCCGCGCTGATCCGGGCCGCCCGCAAGCAGGTCGGCCGGGACGGCCGGGTCGCCGTCACCGTCTTCGTCAACCCGCTGCAGTTCGGTGCCGGCGAGGACCTCGAGCGCTACCCGCGCAGCCTGGACGACGACGTGCGGCTGGCCGAGGCCAGCGGTGCCGACGTGGTCTTCGCGCCGTCCGTCGACGAGGTCTACCCGAACGGCGAGCCGCAGGTGCGGCTGGCGGCCGGCCCGATGGGCGAGCGCTACGAGGGCGCCACCCGGCCCGGCCACTTCGACGGGGTGCTGACCGTCGTCGCCAAGCTGCTGCACATCACCGACCCGGACTTCGCGTTCTTCGGCGAGAAGGACGCCCAGCAGCTGGCGGTCGTCCGCCGGATGGTGGCCGACCTGGACTTCGACGTCGAGATCGTCGGCGTGCCGACCGTCCGCGAGGAGGACGGCCTGGCGCTCTCCTCCCGCAACCGCTACCTCTCGGCCGAGGAGCGCGACCGCGCCCTGGCCCTGTCCGGCGCCCTGTTCGCCGGCCGGGACGCGGCCGCGCGGGGCCCGGAGGCCGTGCGCGAGGCCGCCTCGGCCGTGCTCGACGCCGCCGAGGGCGTCGACCTCGACTACCTCTCCCTGATCGATCCGCACGACTTCACCGAGGCGCCGGACGACTTCCGGGGCGAGGCGGTGCTGGCCGTCGCCGCGAAGGTGGGCGCGACCCGCCTGATCGACAACGTCCGCGTCGTCGTCCGGTAGCCACCGCGCCGGACCGCAGCACCGAACCGAAACAAACGCTCGCCCGCAGAGCGTTGGGCAGCAAGTACCCCCTAGGCATGCACTCACAGGAGGCGTGACCCGCAATGCTCCGCACCATGCTCAAGTCCAAGATCCACCGGGCCACCGTGACCCAGGCCGACCTGCACTACGTCGGCTCGGTCACGGTGGACGAGGACCTGCTCGACGCCGCCGACCTGCTCCCCGGCGAGCTGGTCCACATCGTCGACATCAACAACGGCGCCCGGCTGGAGACGTACACCATCGCCGGCCCGCGCGGCTCCGGCGTCATCGGCATCAACGGCGCCGCCGCCCGCCTGGTCCACCCCGGTGACCTGGTCATCCTCATCGCCTACGGGCAGATGGACACCGCCGAGGCCAAGGGCTACCTGCCCAAGGTCGTCTTCGTCGACGAGCGGAACCGGGTCACCGGCACCGGCGGCGACCCGGCCGAGGCCGGGGAGGGCACCGGACTGCTGCGCGGCGACGCGGCGTACCGTGGCGACAACGGTGCGGCCGACCCGGTCGCGCGCTGAAGGAGCCACTGAAGTCATGTCCGTCACCCACCGCCTCACCGCCCCCGCACCGGGCTGGACCACCGACACCGACGTCGTCGTGGTCGGCTCCGGCGTGGCCGGGCTCACCGTCGCCCTCAACGTCCGCCGGGCCGGCCTGCGGGCCATGGTGGTCACCAAGGCGATGCTGGACGACGGGTCCACCCGCTGGGCCCAGGGCGGCATCGCGGCCGCCCTGGGCGAGGGCGACACCCCCGAGCAGCACCTGGCCGACACCCTGGTGGCGGGCGCCGGGCTGTGCGACGGGGACAGCGTCCGCACCCTGGTCACCGAGGGCCCGGGCGCGGTCCGCCGGCTGATCGCGGTCGGCGCGGCCTTCGACCGGGGCGAGGACGGCGACGTCCTGCTCACCCGCGAGGGCGGCCACCACCGGAACCGGATCGCGCACGCCGGCGGGGACGCCACCGGCGCCGAGATATCCCGCGCCCTGGTCGAAGCCGTCCGCCGGGACCCGGACATCGAGCTGATCGAGCACGCCCTGGTGCTCGACCTGCTCACCGACGCCGAGGGGCACGCCGCCGGACTCACCCTGCACGTGATGGGCGAGGGCCAGCGGGACGGCGTCGGCGCGGTCCGCGCCCGCGCCGTGGTGCTCGCCACCGGCGGCATGGGCCAGGTCTTCTCGGCCACCACCAACCCGCCGGTCTCCACCGGCGACGGCGTGGCGCTCGCGCTGCGGGCCGGCGCCGAGGTCACCGACCTGGAGTTCGTCCAGTTCCACCCCACCGTGCTCTGGCTCGGCCCCGGGGCGGAGGGCCAGCAGCCGCTGGTCTCCGAGGCGGTCCGCGGCGAGGGCGCGCACCTGGTCGACGCGGACGGCGTCCGGTTCATGCTCGGGCAGCACGAGCTGGCCGAACTGGCCCCGCGCGACATCGTCGCCAAGGCGATCACCCGCCGGATGCGGGAGCACGGCACCGACCACATGTACCTGGACGGGCGGCACTTCGGCGCCGAGATGTGGCAGCGGCGCTTCCCCACCATCCTGGCCTCCTGCCGCGCGCACGGCATCGACCCGGTCACCGAGCCGATCCCGATCGCGCCGGCCGCGCACTACGCCTCCGGCGGGGTGCGCACCGACACCCGCGGCCGCACCTCCGTGCCCGGCCTCTCCGCGTGCGGCGAGGTGGCCTGCACCGGGGTGCACGGCGCCAACCGGCTGGCCTCCAACTCCCTGCTGGAGGGCCTGGTCTTCGCCGAGCGGATCGCCGCCGACCTGACCGCCCGGCACGCCGCCGGGGAGCTGCCCGAGCGCGTCGTCGACGTCGAGGCGGCCAGGGCCGCCCAGCCGGTGCCGCTGCCCGCGCCCGAGGCGCGGGCCGAGATCCAGCGGCTGATGTCGCGCGGCACCGGTGTGCTGCGCTCGGCCGCGTCGATGGCCGCCACGGCGGAGGGGCTGGCCCTGCTCGCCGGGCAGACCCGCGCCGCCGTCGCCGAGGAGAAGCCGGCCGACCCCCGGGTGGAGACCTGGGAGGCCGCCAACCTGCTGCTGGTCGCCGACGCCCTGGTCACCGCCGCCGCGCAGCGCGAGGAGACCCGCGGCTGCCACTGGCGCGAGGATTTCCCGGAGCGCGACGACGCGCACTGGCAACGCCATCTGATCACCACCCTCACCGCCTCCGGCGGACCCGTCAGCACCCTCGAGGAGCCGTAACCACCATGACCGACGCGACCGACGTGACCCACCTGCACGAGCACGAGCACGACGAGCTCCCGCTGGCCGGCGGCTGCGGCGACGGCTGCGCCTGCGGGGACGGCGAGGGCTACGAGACCGGCCTGGACCCCCAGCTCGCCGAGCTGCTGGAGGAGGCCGGCCTGGACCCGGTCGAGGTCGAGGACATCGCGACCCTGGCGCTGGCCGAGGACCTGGCCGGCGGCGAGGACGTCACCTCGGTGGCCACCGTGCCCGCCGACGCCGTCGCCACCGCCGACTTCACCGCCCGCGAGGCGGGCGTGGTGGCCGGCCTGCGGATCGCCGAGGCCGTCGTCTCGCTGGTCTGCGAGGAGGAGTTCGAGGTCGAGCGGCACGTCCAGGACGGCGACCGGGTCGAGGCCGGCCAGGTGCTGCTCTCGGTCCGCTCCCGCACCCGGGACCTGCTGACCGCCGAGCGCAGCGCGCTCAACCTGCTCTGCCACCTGTCCGGCATCGCCACCGCCACCCGTGCCTGGGCGGACGCCCTGGAGGGCACCGACGCGGTGGTCCGCGACACCCGCAAGACCACCCCGGGCCTGCGCGCGCTGGAGAAGTTCGCGGTCCGCTGCGGCGGCGGCGCGAACCACCGGATGGCGCTCTCGGACGCGGCCCTGGTCAAGGACAACCACGTGGTCGCGGCCGGCGGCGTCGCCGAGGCGTTCCGGGCCGTCCGGGCCGCCTACCCGGAGCTGCCGGTCGAGGTCGAGGTCGACACCCTGGAGCAGATCGCCCCGGTCCTGGAGGCCGGCGCGGAGCTGATCCTGCTGGACAACTTCACCGTCCCGCAGCTGCGCGAGGCGGTCGCCCTGGTGGCCGGCCGGGCCGAGCTGGAGGCGTCCGGCGGACTCACCCTGGCCACCGCGCGCGAGGTCGCCCAGACTGGTGTCCAGTACCTGGCGGTGGGCGCGCTGACCCACTCCTCGCCGATCCTGGACATCGGCCTGGACCTGCGCGCCTGACCGTCCGTCCGGCCCGTTCGCCCGTTCGCCCCCGGTCCTCGACGCAGAAAGCACCCGATGCTGCTCACCATCGACGTCGGCAACACCCAGACCACCCTCGGCCTGTTCGGCGGTGAGGAGGTGGTCGAGACCTGGCGGATCTCCACCGATCCGCGCCGCACGGCGGACGAGCTGGCGGTGCTGCTGCACGGCCTGACGGGCTCGCAGGGATCGGGTACCGCGATCGCGGACGCGAAGGTCGAGGGCCTGGCGATCTGCTCCTCCGTCCCCTCCGTGCTCCACGAGTTCCGCGAGGTGGCGCGCCGGTACTACGGCGACGTCCCCGCGGTGATCGTGGAGCCGGGGGTGAAGACGGGGGTGCACGTCCTGATGGACAACCCCAAGGAGGTCGGCGCCGACCGGATCGTCAACGCGCTGGCCGCCAACCACCTCTACGGCGGCCCCTGCATCGTGGTCGACTTCGGCACCGCCACCACCTTCGACGCGGTCAACGCCCGCGGCGACTACGTCGGCGGCGCGATCGCCCCCGGCATCGAGATCTCGGTCGAGGCGCTCGGAAACCGCGGCGCCCTGCTGCGCAAGATCGAGCTGACCCGCCCGCGCAACGTGATCGGCAAGAACACCGTCGAGGGCATGCAGTCCGGCATCCTCTACGGCTTCGCCGGGCAGGTCGACGGACTGGTCGACCGGATGGCCCGGGAGCTGTCCAAGGACCCCGACGACGTCCAGGTGATCGCCACCGGCGGCCTGGCCCCGCTCGTCCTCGGCGAGGCCGGCTCCCTCGACGTCCACGAGCCCTGGCTCACCCTCATCGGCCTGCGCCTGGTCTTCGAACGCAACCGCCCCAGCTGACCCGGGGGACCCGCCGCAGCGTCCGATCGTGGGGGCTCGGCGCGACACTACCGACAAATCGGATATTCCTCACGTAGTGTCAGCCCATGCCTACGCCACACGGATCGCGCGGCGGCATGGCCTTCAGCGCCGACGAAGTCCGCGTGCTGCGCCGCGCCCTCGCCCAAGCCCTGCACCCCGCCGTCCCCGTCCACTTCCAGCTACCCGACCGGCCGCTGTACGCCGATGCGGGCGCCGCCCTGTGGGCCGAGGACGTCCAGGACGCACTGCGTCTGACCGAGGCGATCGACGAGGCCGTCCAGGAGGGGGGCCGGCTGCGCGCCTTCCTCCTCGCCGACCTCAGCCGCTACCGGGCCGCCCTGCCCGGCAGCGCCAGCGGCTACCTGGAACGGCTGGAGGAGGCGGTGACCGACGGCTACCTCCCGGGACCGGAGGACCTCACCGCGCTGCGCGGACTGTCCCGCCAGCCCTGCGGCCAGCACGAGCGCTCCCGCCGCTCCCGGCTGGCCGGACGCTGCCACGCGCTGGCCGAGGCCGCCGTCCGCGAACGGCTCGCCCTCACCAGCGGCCAGCGCCACCTCGTCGCCGTACCGAGCCCCGCCGCACCCCCGAGCAGTCCCCTCATCCCTGTTGGAGGACGGATCCCGATGAGCAGCACCGAGCACCCCGCCGAGCAGCCCGCCGCCGCCCGCAAGGGCGCCCCCCGCGGCCCGCAGGACCAGCAGCCCGCCCGGCCGCACCGGATGCCGACCCCCGCCGAACTCTTCGGCCGCCGCCCCAAGGCCGCCCCCCACCCGGACCGGCCGGTCCACCCGGCCGCGCCCGAGGACCTGGAACTGGCCACCGGCACCGGCTGAGCCCGCACCGCCACCGCCTCCCGGGGAGGCCGCGCCGCACCGAGCGGCCCGGCCTCCCCGGTCCATCTGTCGACAATGCCGTTCCCCGGGCCGATCGTTCGGGTCACAACTCGATAACCATCACCGCGCGCGCCGCCGGATCGCTCCCGTCCTGTACGAATTGATGGGCGATCAACCGGCTTGACGTCGGGCCGACCGTCCATAGGGTCGCGGGGACACCCCACGATCAAGAGGACCCCCGTGAACTCGACCCGCACGCGCCGGGTGCTCGGCTCGGCCGCGGCGACGGCCGTCGCCGCCCTGTCCGTCGGCACGCTCGCCGTTCCCGCCCACGCCGCGGGGCCGACCCTCAGCCTCGACGTCGGCGCCCTGATCCAGATCCAGGGCGAGCCGACCACCCAGCCGCAGTTCGGCGAGAACGTCTTCGTCCGGGTCGGCCGGACCGGCACCGCCCCGGTCCCGGGCGCCACGCTCACCCTCGACACCACCGGGCTGGTCGGCGTCGCCGAGCTCACCGCCTCCGGCGGCCGCTGCGTCACCGCGGCCCGGGCGATCACCTGCGACCTCAACAACCTCAGCAGCCCGAACGTCAATCTCACCGACCACCTGTGGCTGAGCGCGGTGCCCGGGGTCAAGCCCGGCACCAGGGGCGTGGTGCGCGCCGCGCTGACCGCGCCCGGCGCCGAGTCGGCGTACAAGGAGTTCGCGGTCGAGGTCGGCGGCGCGGTGTTCCGGACCGCCGAGATCCCCCTCAAGGAGCACGCCAAGGTCGGCAGCACCTTCTCCCCGCCCGTGCGGTTCGCCAACCGCGGCGGCGTCTCGGCCGCCCGGGCGGTCGTCGAGGTCATGCTG
Organism: Kitasatospora sp. MBT66; assembly: GCF_000710405.2. Classification (NCBI taxonomy): domain Bacteria; kingdom Bacillati; phylum Actinomycetota; class Actinomycetes; order Kitasatosporales; family Streptomycetaceae; genus Kitasatospora; species Kitasatospora sp. MBT66. The sequence goes on from NZ_JAIY01000008.1 coordinate 314,295, forward strand.
CTGCCCGGGCTGAAGGTCGAGAACTGGCCGTCCAACTGCGAGTACGCCACCGACCCGGGCCAGCTCGGCAAGGAGGGCTTCGGCACGCCGATCGCGACCACGCACGCCATCTGCACCGTCGAGGGCCAGGTCCTGCCCAACGAGCCGGTCCGGCTGAACGGCCTCGACCTCACCGTCACCTCCGAGGCCGAGTACACCTTCGCGGACTTCTCGGTCTTCGCCGACGCGAACGCCGCCGCCGCGCAGGGACCGGCGCTGCGCCAACGGCTGGCCTTCCAGCGCGGCACCGGCGCGCCCGCCACCCTGACCCGCGACTCCGCCGAGGGCATCCCCTCCGGCTACCCCGACATCAACGGCCACTTCACCGAGCAGGAGGTGCTCGCGGACAACGGCGCCGACTTCGGCCTGACCGGCACCTGGGCCCCGGACGCCTCCGGCCGCGCCGGAACGCTCACCGTCACGGCCGCCAACCGGGGCCCGGCCTCGATCTTCGACCGCAGCGGCGGCGAGGGCACCCCGTTCGTCCGGATCCAGCTGCCCGAGGGCGCCACGGTCACCGACCTGCCGAAGAACTGCCGGGCGAACAACCGCGTCCTGGGCGAGACCCAGGACCACCCGCTCAACAAGTTCGACTGCGAGGCCTTCGGCTTCTTCATGGCCAACGGCGCGTCCAGCGGCCACGTCCTGGGCGTGCAGCTGGACGAGGGCACCGTCCCGCTCTCCGCCACCGTCTCGTTCCAGAACCAGCACAGCGACCTGGAGGAGGGCTACCCGAGCGCCCCCATGAGCTGGGACCCCAACCCGGAGAACGACCGGATCAAGGTCGCGCTGCGCTCGCTCCCCGCTCCCGGGCCGACCGTCCCGGACCGCGGGGCCGGGACTCCGGTCGAGCCGGTCTCGCCGGTCGTACCGGCCTCGGTGGCCGACTCCACCGGCTCCGGCAGCGGCACCGGGACCACCGCGACCGGCAGCACCGGTGGCACCGCCGCCACCGCGACGACCGGCAGGACCGGCACCGGGACGACCGGGACCGCGGGCACCGGCACGCCCGGCCTCGCGGACGGCGGCGAACTGGCCGACAGCGGCCGCGGCGACGCCGTCCCGCTGGCCTGGGCCTCCGCCACCGCGCTGGCCCTGGGCGGCGCCGCGCTCCTCACCTCCCGCCGCCTCGGCCGCCGGCGCTCCTGAACCCGTCGCGCGGGGCGGGGGCGGCGTACCCCGGCCCCGCCCCGCGCGGCGCGGTAATCCCGTGGCGGAGCACCACCGCGGGCTGGCTACCCTGGTGGGGTGAGCGATCAGAGTCCCATCACCGCGACCGACGACCTTCCCGAGCAGATGCGCGTCCGGCGCGAGAAGCTGGACCGGCTCCGGGCGGCCGGCATCGACCCGTACCCGGTCGGCTTCCCCCGCACCAGCACCATCGCCGACCTCCGGGACAAGCACCCTGACCTGGCCCCGGACACCGCGACCGGCGAGCGGACCGGCATCACCGGCCGGGTGATCCTCTCCCGCACCGGCGGCAAGCTCTGCTTCGCGACCCTGCGCGACGGCTCCGGCGACCTCCAGGTGATGCTGTCCCTGGACAAGCTGGGCGAGGAGCGGCTGGCGGCCTGGAAGTCCGACATCGACCTGGGCGACCAGGTCGGCGTCGAGGGCGAGGTGATCACCTCCCGGCGCGGCGAGCTGTCGGTGATGGTGGACCGCTGGGAGCTCACCGCCAAGTGCCTGCGCCCGCTGCCCGACAAGCACAAGGGCCTGACCGACCCGGAGGCCCGGGTCCGCCAGCGGTACGTGGACCTGATCGTCAACCCCGAGGCCCGCGAGATCCTGCACCTGCGCTCCAAGGTGGTCCGCTCGATCCGCCGCACCTACGAGGAGCGCGGCTACATCGAGGTCGAGACCCCGATGCTGCAGCCGGTGCACGGCGGCGCCAACGCGCGTCCGTTCAAGACGCACATCAACGCATACGACATCGACCTCTTCATGCGGATCGCCCCCGAGCTGTACCTCAAGCGGCTGGTGGTCGGCGGCGCGGAGAAGGTCTTCGAGATCAACCGCAACTTCCGCAACGAGGGCGCGGACTCCACCCACAACCCGGAGTTCACCTCGCTGGAGTCGTACGAGGCCTACGGCGACTACGACACCCAGGCCGAGCTGATCCGGGCCACCATCGTCAACGCGGCCCGGGACGCGCTGGGTACCACGGTGATCAAGGGCCTGGACCCGCACGGCGTGGAGCACGAGATCGACCTGGCCGAGCCCTGGGCCGAGGTGAGCGTCTACCCCGGCATCTCCGCGCACCTGGGCACCGAGGTCACCCCGGAGACCGGCGTCGAGGAGCTGCGCAGGCTGGCCTCCGAGCACGGCATCCCCTTCGAGAAGGAGTGGGGCCACGGCCAGATCGTGCTGGAGATGGTCGAGCGCCTGCTGGAGGAGAACGCCGTCCGGCCGACCTTCATCAAGGACTACCCGACCGAGGTCTCCCCGCTCACCCGCCAGCACCGCTCGATCCCGGGCGTGGCCGAGAAGTGGGACCTGGTCATCTTCGGCACCGAGATCGGCACCGCCTACTCCGAGCTGATCGACCCGGTCGAGCAGCGCGCCCGCCTCACCGCGCAGTCCCTGCTCGCGGCCGGCGGCGACGTCGAGGCGATGCAGATCGACGAGGACTTCCTGCGGGCCCTGGAGTACGCGATGCCGCCCACCGGCGGCCTCGGGCTCGGGGTGGACCGCCTGATCATGCTGCTCACCGGCAAGAACATCCGGGAGACCGTGCTCTTCCCGCTGGTGAAGCCGGAGCCCAAGGCGTCCGCCGGTACGGCGGAGCAGACCGAGGAGGAGTGACCTGATGGACTACGTCAGCGCGATCGTCCCACCGCTGGTCATGGCGATCGGCTTCGGCTTCCTGGTGCGGGCCATCATCCGCACCCAGGGCGGCGCCCAGAAGGCCAAGGAGGACCTGGTCGACTGAGTCGCCGCACGGCCGCCCGGCATCCGCCGGACGCCCCCGTCGCACCCCGCGCCGCCATTCCCGGATTCCGGGGGTGGCGGCGCGCCGGTTTCGCGGCACTTCACAAGATTTGCCCCGTTCACTCCCTATCCTGGCCGCACTATGGTCCGGCAACTCGGCGAACTTGAGAACGCCATCATGACCCGGGTGTGGCAGTGGAACCGACCGGTCACGGTTCGCGAGGTCCTTCTGGATCTGCGGTCGGAACGGGAAATCGCGTACACCACGGTGATGACCGTCCTGGACAAGCTGCACCGAAAGGGCTGGCTCCGCCGGGAGCGCGTCGGCCGGGCCTATCGATATGAACCGGTCTCCTCGCGCGAGGCGTACACGGCGGCCCTGATGAACGACGCGTGGGCCACCGGCGACAATCCGGCCGCGGCCCTGGTGCACTTCTTCGGCCTGATGTCGCCTGAGCAACGGGAGGCGCTGCGGGACGCCTTGCGGGTGGCCGCTCTGTTCCCGACCGATCCGGCGGCCCCGGATTCTCCGGAGCGCGGAGCGGAGAACGGCGCGGAGAACGGCGCGGAGAGCGGGCCGGAGAGCGAACCGGAGAGCGGGCCGGATACCGGGGAGACCGGATCGGGGCCGGCACGATAACGTCCCGCCATGGAGGTCACCATCCGCCGGGCGCGGACCACGGACGTGCGGGCAGTGCGCAGGCTCATCGACACCTACTCGCGTGACGGGATTCTGCTCGACAAGCCCACCGTCATGCTGTTCGAATCGGTGCAGGAGTTCTGGGTCGCGGAACGCGACGACAACGGGACGGTGGTGGCCTGCGGCGCGCTGCACGTCATGTGGGAGGACCTCGCCGAGGTCCGCACGCTCGCCGTCGACGAGTCCTGCCGGGGCCACGGTGTCGGACACCTGCTGCTGGAGAAGCTGCTGCAGACCGCCCGCTGGCTCGGCGTCCGTCGGATTTTCTGCTTGACGTTCGAGGTCCCGTTCTTCGCGAAACACGGTTTCGTGGAGATCGGAGAGGCCCAGGAAACCGATGATGGTACGACAGACCCGGCGGCGATCGCTACGGATGTCTATGAAGAACTTCTCCGCTCGTACGATGAAGGTGTTGCCGAGTTCCTCGACCTGGAGCGGGTGAAGCCCAACACGCTGGGCAACTCGCGCATGCTGCTGCACCTGTGAGCCGCCCCCGGACGGTCAGGGGTTTGTGTTTTCCGGGAAAAGGCGCTTTCCTTTCCTTAGGCAATGGGTCGTTTAGCGGAAAGGGAAGCCCGTGGCACAGAGGGTGCAGGTCATTCTTGAAGACGATCTCGACGGCGGGTCGGCGGACGAGACGGTGACGTTCGCCCTCGACGGCGTTGCCTACGAGATCGATCTGAAGAGCGCCAACGCGGACAAGCTCCGCGGTCTGCTGGCGCCGTACGTCGAGAAGGGGCGCAAGCAGAGCGGCCGCCTCGCCGGCCCCCGCCGCGCGGGCCGCAGCACCGCCCCGCGCCCGTCCGGCAGCGTCCCGGACACCGCCAAGATCCGCGCGTGGGCCAAGGAGCAGGGCCTGGAGGTCAACGACCGCGGCCGCGTCCCCAGCAATGTGCGCGAGGCCTACGAGAAGGCCAACGCGGCCTGATCCGGGCACTGCCCGGCCGGCCGGACGAGCACGGTGCCCGGGGCACCCGCCGAAGCGTCCACGGCACACGCGCGGGGCGCGGAGGGATTCCCTCCGCGCCCCGCGGCGTACGCCCGGACGGCGCCGCGGCGGCCGGGCGCGGGCACGGCCGCCCGTTCGGGCAGCGGGCCGGGCACGGGCTCGGGCGGCGGAACGGTCACGGCCTGTGCAACGCTGGAGGGGCGAAGCGGTAACGCGGGCACCACCGGGATGGCGTACCGGCCACCGCGGCCGCGGCTGACCGACCGTCAGCGGCGGCCGACTTCTCGCCAGGCGAACACCGCCACCGCGGAAACTGCGCGAGAACCGCCCCGATACCGGGTATGAATGCAGATGGACGGGGCCCGTGGCCCTGTCCGGGGCAGTACGCGTGACCGGTCGGACGCCCACCGACTGCGCCGCGGCGGCGTTTGTTCGCCGATGGCGTAGCGGTATCCGGTGCATCCGGCCCGCGTGCGGGAACACCGTCTCCCAACATCGGGTTGGGATTGGTGTCGGCTGGTCGCGCAGCATGTCGCTCCCCGTGAGGGGAGCGAATCCGTGGGCCGCGCCGCTGAGCGGGACTAGCATGCGGAAGGACAGGGCGGGGACGGACCCCGAACTGCCCGACCGCTCTGAGGAGCGATAAACGATGTTCGAGAGGTTCACCGACCGCGCGCGGCGGGTTGTCGTCCTGGCTCAGGAAGAAGCCCGGATGCTCAACCACAACTACATCGGCACCGAGCACATCCTCCTGGGTCTGATCCACGAGGGTGAGGGTGTCGCCGCTAAGGCCCTGGAGAGCCTCGGGATTTCTCTTGAGGCCGTTCGCCAGCAGGTCGAGGAGATCATCGGCCAGGGCCAGCAGGCCCCGTCCGGTCACATTCCCTTCACCCCGCGGGCCAAGAAGGTCCTGGAGCTGTCGCTCCGGGAGGCCCTGCAGCTCGGCCACAACTACATCGGCACCGAGCACATCCTGCTCGGCCTGATCCGCGAGGGCGAGGGCGTCGCGGCCCAGGTCCTGGTGAAGCTGGGCGCCGACCTGAACCGGGTCCGTCAGCAGGTCATCCAGCTGCTCTCCGGTTACCAGACCCCCGGCGGCAAGGAGTCGGCCACGGCCGGCGGTCCGGCCGAGGGCACCCCGTCGACCTCGCTGGTCCTGGACCAGTTCGGCCGCAACCTCACCCAGGCCGCCCGCGAGGCCAAGCTCGACCCGGTGATCGGGCGCGAGAAGGAGATCGAGCGGGTCATGCAGGTGCTGTCCCGCCGCACCAAGAACAACCCGGTCCTGATCGGTGAGCCCGGCGTCGGCAAGACCGCCGTCGTCGAGGGCCTGGCCCAGGCGATCGTCAAGGGCGAGGTCCCGGAGACGCTCAAGGACAAGCAGCTCTACACGCTGGACCTGGGCGCTCTGGTGGCCGGCTCGCGCTACCGCGGTGACTTCGAGGAGCGCCTGAAGAAGGTCCTCAAGGAGATCCGCACCCGCGGCGACATCATCCTGTTCATCGACGAGCTGCACACCCTGGTCGGCGCGGGCGCCGCCGAGGGTGCGATCGACGCGGCCTCGATCCTCAAGCCGATGCTGGCCCGCGGTGAGCTCCAGACCATCGGTGCCACCACGCTCGACGAGTACCGCAAGCACCTGGAGAAGGACGCCGCGCTGGAGCGCCGCTTCCAGCCGATCCAGGTCGCCGAGCCCTCGCTGCCGCACACCATCGAGATCCTCAAGGGCCTGCGCGACCGCTACGAGGCGCACCACCGGGTCTCGATCACGGACGCCGCCCTGGTCGCCGCCGCCACCCTGGCCGACCGGTACATCTCGGACCGCTTCCTGCCGGACAAGGCGATCGACCTGATCGACGAGGCCGGCTCCCGGATGCGCATCCGCCGGATGACCGCGCCGCCGGACCTCCGCGAGTTCGACGAGAAGATCGCCGACGTGCGCCGCGAGAAGGAGAGCGCGATCGACGCGCAGGACTTCGAGAAGGCCGCGTCCCTGCGCGACGACGAGAAGCAGCTCCTGCAGGCCAAGGCCAAGCGCGAGAAGGAGTGGAAGGCCGGCGACATGGATGTCGTCGCGGAGGTCGACGAGGAGCTCATCGCCGAGGTCCTGGCCACCGCCACCGGCATCCCGGTCTTCAAGCTGACCGAGGAGGAGACCTCCCGGCTGCTGCGCATGGAGGACGAGCTGCACAAGCGCGTCATCGGCCAGAAGGACGCCATCAAGGCGCTCTCCCAGGCCATCCGGCGCACCCGTGCGGGCCTCAAGGACCCGAAGCGCCCCGGCGGCTCGTTCATCTTCGCCGGCCCGTCCGGTGTCGGTAAGACCGAGCTGTCCAAGACGCTCGCCGAGTTCCTCTTCGGCGACGAGGACGCGCTGATCGCGCTGGACATGTCGGAGTTCTCGGAGAAGCACACCGTCTCCCGGCTCTTCGGCTCGCCCCCCGGCTACGTCGGCTACGAGGAGGGCGGCCAGCTCACCGAGAAGGTGCGCCGCAAGCCGTTCTCCGTCGTCCTCTTCGACGAGGTGGAGAAGGCCCACCCGGACATCTTCAACTCGCTGCTGCAGATCCTGGAGGACGGTCGCCTGACCGACTCCCAGGGCCGCGTGGTCGACTTCAAGAACACCGTCATCATCATGACGACCAACCTCGGCACCCGGGACATCTCCAAGGGCTTCAACCTGGGCTTCGCGGCCCAGGGCGACACCCAGACCGGGTACGACCGGATGAAGGCGAAGGTCGGCGAGGAGCTCAAGCAGCACTTCCGCCCCGAGTTCCTGAACCGCGTCGACGACATCGTGGTCTTCCACCAGCTGTCCGAGGAAGACATCATCCAGATCGTCGACCTCATGATCGACAAGGTGGACGAGCGGCTCAAGGACAAGGACATGGGCCTGGAGCTCAGCGTCGAGGCCAAGAAGCTGCTGGCCAAGCGCGGCTACGACCCGATCCTGGGCGCCCGGCCGCTGCGCCGGACCATCCAGCGCGAGATCGAGGACCACCTCTCCGAGAAGATCCTCTTCGGCGAGCTGCGGGCCGGCCACATCGTGGTCGTCGGTGTCGAGGGCGAGGGCAAGGAAGCGAAGTTCACCTTCCGCGGCGAGGAGAAGTCCGCGGTCGCGGACACTCCGGCCGCCGTCGCCTCGCCGGGTCCGGACCTGACGAAGTAGCAACATTTAACAGACAACATCAACGGTTAGGGCCCCCGGCGTTCGCGCCGGGGGCCCTAACCGTTTTCCGTACCCCCGTCGAAACTGTGATCCGAACCACGAACCGGCAGGTCGCTGGCCTGAACGGGGGCCGGTGCGGGTGCGATCGAAGCTGCGGTCATCTTTAATGACAATGTTGTTGACAGCACGTCAGCTGATACGGAGTCGCGGAGGATAGCGCTGTGGCCATGTCACGGTCAAGGTCTATCTTTTCCGTCCACGCTTGGATCAAATGTCGTCCACCTGTCTTTCATTGGTTTACCGGAAGGCCAAGAGCCGGACGGTTTGGGGAGGACGTCACAACGTTGAAGATGACCAGGAAAGCCGCTTCGGCCGCCTCAGTCGTGGCGGTCATAGCCGCACTCGGCGCGGGACTGCTCCCGAGCACGGCGGTCGCCGCCGGCGCCGCCCCCGTCCCGCAGGACCCGGCCGACGCCGTTCAGACCAGCACTGAGCACAACATTCCCGGCCCGCTGACCGAGAAGGTCGAGGCCGAGCAGAAGGCCGCCACCGAGCAGCTGCTCGCCGGCACGGCCCAGATCGAGCAGCACGGCGGCGGCTCCAGCATCAAGCTGGGCAAGGACAAGTACGTCGAGCTGGCCCGTGAGCGCACGGACAAGATCTTCACCATCCTGGTGGAGTTCGGCGACGAGGTGGACAGCACCACCAAGACCCCGGACGGCAAGATCAAGTACGGCGGCCAGCCCGGCCCGCAGCGCAACCAGATCGAGAAGCCGGACGCCGCGACCAACAACTCCACCCTCTGGCAGGCTGACTACAACCAGCAGCACTACCAGGACCTGTACTTCAACAAGACCGGCGACTCGCTGAAGACCTACTACGAGAAGCAGTCCTCGGGCCGCTACTCGGTCGACGGCCAGGTCACCGACTGGGTGAAGGTCAAGTACAACGAGGCCCGTTACGGCTCGGACTACTGCGGCCAGCACGTCTGCGCCAACGCGCAGGACCTGATCCGCGACGCGATCAACACCTGGGTCGCCGACCAGAAGGCCAAGGGCCAGACGGACGCGCAGATCAAGGCCACCATCGCGCAGTACGACCAGTGGGACCGGTACGACTACAACCACAACGGCAACTTCAACGAGCCGGACGGTTACATCGACCACTTCCAGATCGTGCACGCCGGTGAGGACCAGTCGGCGGGCGGCGGCAAGCAGGGCACTGACGCCCTGTGGGCCCACCGCTCGTACGCCTACGGCACCGGCGCCGGCACCACCGGTCCGGACACCAACAAGCTCGGCGGCACCCCCGTCGGCGGCACCGGCGTCTGGGTCGGCGACTACACCATGCAGCCCGAGAACGGCGGCCTCGGTGTCTTCGCCCACGAGTACGGCCACGACCTCGGTCTGCCGGACCTCTACGACACCTCCGGCAGCGGCATCGACAACTCGGTCGGCTTCTGGTCGCTGATGTCGTCCGGCTCCTGGCTCGGCGAGGGCAAGAACTCGATCGGCGACATGCCGAACGACCTCGACGCCTGGAGCAAGCTCAAGCTCGGCTGGCTGAAGTTCGACAAGGCCAAGGCCGGCACCGAGTCGACCCACCACATCGGCCCGGTCGAGTACAACAGCGCGCTCCCGCAGGCGCTCGTCGTCGACCTGCCGAAGAAGGCCGTCACCACCACCATCAACAAGCCCTTCGCGGGCGCCAACGAGTGGTGGAGCGGCAGCGCGGACAACCTCAACGTCTCGCTGACCCGCGACCTCGACCTGACCGGCAAGGCCAAGGCCTCGCTGTCGGCCAAGGCCTGGTACGACATCGAGCAGGACTTCGACTACGGCTACGCCGAGGTCTCCACCGACGGTGGCGCCAACTGGACCGCCCTCGACGGCACCTACAACGGCGTCGCACTGCCGAAGGACCCCTCCGGCAAGGCTTCGCTGACCGGCAACTCGGGCGACAAGTGGGGCGACCTCGCCTTCCCGCTGGACGCCTACGCCGGCAAGGCCGTCAAGGTCCGCTTCCGCTACACCACCGACGGCGGCCTGCACCTCAAGGGCCTGGCCCTGGACGACATCGCGGTGACCGCGGACGGCGCCAACGTCTTCACCGACGGTGCCGAGAACGGTGACAACGGCTGGACCGCGAAGGGCTTCTCGCGCACCACCGGCTCGTTCACCAACGAGTACAACCAGTACTACATCGCGGAGAACCGCCAGTACGTCTCGTACGACCGCACCCTCAAGGTCGGCCCGTACAACTTCGGCTTCGCCGACAAGCCGCTGTTCGTCGAGCACTACCCGTACCAGGCCGGTCTGCTGATCTGGTACTGGGACGAGTCGCAGACCGACAACAACGTCACCAACCACCCGGGTCAGGGCCTGATCCTGCCGGTCGACTCGCACCCGACCCCGCTGAAGTGGAAGGACGGCACGCTGATGCGCCCGCGCATCAACGGCTACGACTCCACCTTCGGCTCGCGCCGCACCGACGGTCTGACCCTGCACAGGGCGGGCGTCGAGACGGTCGTCCCGAAGGCCAAGGGCGTCGACGAGTTCTCCGACCTGAAGTCCTACTGGACCAAGGACAACCCGTACAGCAGCGTCATCGTCCCGAAGACGGGCACCAGCATCGAGGTCGAGAACGAGTCCTCGAACTACCTGGAGACCTGGATCCGCGTCCGCCCGGTCGACAACTGATCGAACCGAGCTCTGACGCCCGGTCCGTGACCAGGCACCGCTGAGCCGATCCGGCCCGCTCCCGCACCTGCGGGGGCGGGCCGGATTCTTTTCAGGATTATTTGTACTCGGACGGTCCAAACCGGCCCGGCAGGTGGTGCTCCTCACAGCCTTCGGGAGGGGTACGAGCGGGAGTAGTAGGACGGCGGGGCGGACGGGCCCGGCCCTCGCCCCATGAACGGAGCATCCGATCGCATGATCCTTACTCCATCGGTTTGAATCTCCGGCCCGATGATGACTACACGCCGTAGTACGTCACACGGTTTGGGACTCCGCTCGGTGACGGTTACACCTGAGTGGTCCCCCACTCTGCACGCCCGAACGGGCTCAGCGTGCTGCCCCCGTACGTGTTCGTGAGGTTCCGATGTCTCCTGTCCCCCCGCTGGGGCCGACCCTGTGCCGGCTCGCCGACGCCTTCCTCAGGCAGACCGACCGGAACCGCTCCACCACCGCCGCCGCGGCCGGGGCGGCCGTCCTGACCGGCGCCCTGGTGCTCACCGCCGCGGTCAGCGCCTCGGCGCAGACCATCGCCCCGACCACCCCCGGCAGCTCGGTGTTCACCGCGCCGCACGGCGCGGCCCCGGCCCCGGCGCTGGTCCAGGTCGCCGGCCCCAGCGCGTACAACCTGCCGTCGGAGCAGTCCTCGGCCCAGGACTCGGTGGCGATCGCCGCCAATCTGCTGACCGCGCAGGCGGAGGCCCCGGCGCCGTCCGCCGACCAGGCACCGGCCGAGGAGCAGGCCCCGGCCGAGGAGCAGGCACCCGCCGCCGAGCCGGAGCCCGCGGCACCGGAGCAGGCCCCCGCACCCGCACCCGCGCCTGCCCCTGCCTCTGCGCCCGCCCCGGCCCCGGCCCGGCAGTGGTCCGCGCCGATCCCGGGGGCGCCGACCAGCAACCCCTACGGCGTGCGCAACCCCGAGTACGCGGCCGGGTACCACACCGGCGTGGACTTCGCGGTCTCCCCCGGCACCGCGCTGCTCGCGGTCGGCAACGCCACCGTGGTGTCGGCCGGCTGGGACGGCGCCTACGGCAAGGAGGTCGTGCTGCGGCTGGCCGACGGCCGGTACGCCCAGTACGCGCACATGTCGGCGCTCGCGGTGTCGCCGGGTCAGAAGGTCGCGGCCGGGCAGCAGATCGGCCGCTCGGGCAACACCGGCAACTCGACCGGCCCGCACCTGCACTTCGAGATCCGCTCCGCCAACCAGTACGGCGCGGTGATCAACCCGATCGCCTACCTCGCCGCGCGCGGGGTCACCGACTTCTGATCCCCGGACCGAGCGGGGGTGCGGGCCGCTCGGCCATGCGCCCCCGCTCAGTCCGTCGGAGTGGGCCGGACGATCAGCCGGCAGATCTCCAGCGCCACGTGCTGGGCCGCCTCGATCGCTTCCTCGCGGGTGGCCTCGGCGACCGGGATGTCGCCGACGTAGCGGTCGACCCCGGGCCGCTGGTCCTGGTACAGCAGGAAGAGCGCCGAGTTGATGGTGAACAGGGACATCATCGCCCGCAGCCGGTCCTCGAAGGTCGCCCCCGGGCCGTGCACCAGCCGGACCAGGGCGATCATGCGGTCCCGGAACTCCTGACCGGCCGGCAGGTCGCGCAGCGCGGGCTGGTTCTCCTGGAAGAAGCGCAGCAGCGGCGCCCGCTCGGCCATCCCGGCCGCGAAGCGGCGGATCAGCTCGTCCCGCACCTCGGGGGTCCAGGTCTGCTCGCGGCCCCAGGCGATCAGCTCGTCGATCGGCGCCGCGGTGGTCGCCACGATGCCGTGGACGATGTCTTCCTTCGTCTTGAAGTGGTAGTAGAGCGCGGCCTTGGTGACGCCCAGCCGGTCCGCGATCTCCCGCAGCGAGGTGCGCTCGTAGCCCTGCTCGGAGAAGAGCTCCAGGGCGATCGCGACGATGCGCGCCCGGGTGTCGCTACGGGGGCTCTGCGTCGTGCCCATCGCCTGCCTCTGACTGCGTCGTGGTTCGGTCCCCGGCGACCCGCGGCCGCCGCGGCATGGGCGACGGGCGCCCCGACCGGCGACCACTGGTGCGCCCATTCTTCCTGCCCCGGGAGTCCACCGAAAAACTGGCTTGACGACCGGCTAGTGAACAACCTACCGTGCCCACGGTCCACAAACTAGCCGGGCGACAAGTAAGGGGGCTTCCGCAGGCCCCACCGGTCGCCCGCCCCCTGTCCGGGAGTCCCACCCATGTCACACCCCAAGGCCGGCAACGCGGCCCCCGAGAAGCAACCGGCCGAGGACGAGCAGCCCCGTTCGGCCCGCGAGATCCGCCTGGTCATGATCGGCCTGGTGGTCACCATGCTGCTCGCCATGCTCGACGGCCTGATCGTCGGCACCGCGATGCCGACCATCGTCGGCGAGCTGGGCGGCGCCGAGCACCTCTCGTGGGTGGTCACCTCCTACACCCTGGCCACCGCCGCCTCCACCCCGATCTGGGGCAAGCTCGGCGACCTCTACGGCCGCAAGGGCACCTTCCTCACCTCCATCGTGATCTTCCTGGTGGGCTCGGCGCTCTCCGGCCTCTCCCAGGACATGACGGAGCTCATCGGCTTCCGCGCCCTCCAGGGCCTGGGCGCCGGCGGTCTGATGGTCGGCGTGATGTCGATCATGGGCGCGCTGGTCCCGCCGCGCGACCGCGGCAAGTACCAGGGCATGTTCGCCGCGGTGATGGCGCTCGCCACCATCGGCGGCCCGCTGGTCGGCGGCTTCATCACCGACCACCTGAACTGGCGCTGGACCTTCTACATCAACCTGCCGCTCGGCGCCGTCGCGCTCGCCGTCGTCGTGGTCACCCTGAAGCTGCCGAAGGTCCGCAGCAAGGCCAGGATCGACTACCTCGGCGCGCTGCTGCTCACCACCGGCATCACCTCGCTCACCCTGATCACCACCTGGGGCGGCCAGGAGTACGCCTGGGGCTCGAAGCAGATCCTCGGCCTGAGCGCGCTGGCCGCGGCCACCCTGATCGGGTTCTGCTACGTCGAGCAGCGGGTCGAGGAGCCGATGCTGCCGCTGTCGCTGTTCAAGAACCTGAACTTCACCCTGGTCTCGATCATCGGCTTCGTGGTCGGCTTCGTGATGTTCGGCTCGACCGTCTTCCTGCCGCTCTACCAGCAGACCGTGCAGGGCGCCTCGGCGACCAACTCCGGGCTGCTGCTGATGCCGATGATGTTCGGGATGCTGGTCGTCTCGCTGGTGGTCGGCCAGGCGGTGACCAAGACCGGCAAGTACCGGATCTACCCGATCATCGGCACCGTCGTGATGACCGCCGGCATGCTGCTGCTGTCGACCCTCTCCACCGACACCTCGGGCTTCACCTCCGCCTGCTGGATGGTGGTGCTCGGTGCCGGCATGGGCTTCCTGATGCAGATCACCATGCTGGTCGCGCAGAACAGCGTCGAGCTCAAGGACATGGGTGTGGCCAGCTCCACCGCCACCCTGTTCCGCACCATCGGCGGCTCCTTCGGTGTAGCGCTGTTCGGCGCGCTGTTCAACAACCGGGTCACCGAGACCATGAACGAGCGGCTCGGTTCGGCCGCCGGGGCGGGTGCCGGGCACGGCGGCGACCCGGCCCAGCTGAGCCCGAACGCGCTCAGGGCGCTGCCCGCGCCGGTCCAGGACGCCTACCACCACGCGGTGGCCAACGGCATGCACACCGTCTTCCTCTGGGGTGCGGCCGCCGCCGTGATCTCGGTCGCCGCCGCGGTCTTCATGCGGGAGGTGCCGCTGCGCGGCGCCGGCGGGCCGACCGCCGACGCCAAGGACGGCGAGGCCGACAAGGGCGCGGCGATCGGCAACACCGAGGCCGTCACAATCTGACCCGGTCCGGCACCGGAACGCACCGGGCCCCCGCTCGCCGAACCGGCGGGCGGGGGCCTTCGTTTCCTCCTGGGGCCGGGGGCGCTACGGGGGCCGGGGGCGCTACGGGGGCCGGGGGCGCTACCGCGTCGGGAGCGCTACCGGGGCAGTCGGTAGACGCCCTGCTCGACCGGCTCGACCAGCCCGTCGGCGACCAGCCCGTCCAGGGCGCGGGCGCGCTGCACGGCGTCCGGCCAGACCGCGTCGAGCCGGGCCTGCGGCACCTCGTCGTGCGCCTCGCGGAGCACCGCGAGCAGCTTGCCGCGCACCTGGCGGTCGGTGCCCTCGTAGGTCTGGCCGCGCCGGGCCGGGCCCTCGTAGGGCGGGCGGCCGGCCCGCTGCCAGGCGCAGGAGGTGAACAGCGGGCAGTCCCCGCACTCCGGGCCCCGGGCCGTGCAGACCAGCGCGCCCAGCTCCATCACGGCGACCGCCCAGGTGGCGGCCGTGCGGTCGGCGGCGGGCAGCAGCGCGGTCGCGGTCCGCCGCTCGGCCGCCGTGGTGGCCTGCGCCGGGTACTCGGCACCGGTCACGGCGCGGGCGAACACCCGGCGGACATTGGTGTCCAGCACCACGTGCCGCTGGCCGAAGGCGAAGGAGGCCACCGCCGCCGCGGTGTACTCGCCGACACCGGGCAGCGAGAGCAGGGTCGCGTGGTCCTCCGGCACCTCGCCGCCGTGCTTCTCGGTGATCGCCACCGCGGCGCCGTGCAGTCGCAGCGCCCGGCGCGGGTAGCCCAGCCGCCCCCACATCCGGACGGCCTCGCCGGGCGCCTCGGCGGCCAGGTCGGCCGGGGTGGGCCAGCGCTCCATCCAGGTCTCCCAGACGGGCAGGACCCGCTTCACCGGGGTCTGCTGAAGCATGAACTCGCTGACCATCACGGCCCAGGGCGAGGCGTCCGGCGTGCGCCAGGGCAGGTCCCTGGCGTTGGCCGCGTACCAGTCGAGGACGGTCGCGTGCAGGACCGGAAGGGGCAGCCCGAGCTTCGGCGCCGCCTCGGCGGGCGCGTCGACGCCCGGCGGTGCGGCGGGGCCGGCGGGTGCGGCGGGGCCG
>NZ_JAIY01000008.1:329766-330324 GCF_000710405.2 Kitasatospora sp. MBT66
ATGGCCCTTCGATCCTCCCATGCCCGGACCGGCCATCGAAGTGGATCATTGGATTCCGCTTCGACGTGCAAAACACCCCATTCAGCCTCGCCCGAACGGCGCAAATGGCGGATCATGTGAAGGAAGGGGTGACTGTGCGGTGTTGGTGCGTCAAGGGGCACACACTGTCTCGTAGAGTTTGGGCGTGCCCTCTCTCCGTCAACCCGTAGGACCGCTGCCGGCCTCGATCTACTGGCGCCGGCGCGTCGTCGTGATCGTCGCCGCCGTCGCGGTCGCCGCCCTCGTCATCTGGCTGATGACCGATCAGGGCGGGGGTGGCGACGGAGCGAAGGACAAGGCCGCACAGGCCGTACCGACCCAGTCCCAGAACCAGACGCCCGCCCAGGCGATCACGCCGGGCGCCTCGCCGAGCGGACCGGCCAACAACTCCCGTCCCGGCAGCGGCAGTGGCGGCGGCAGCGCCTCCGGCGGCGCGGTGGGCGGCTCCGGCGGCGGCGACGTCAGCCTGAGCACCGGCGGCACGACCGGCGGCGGCAGCGCCCCGGCACCCGCCACCGG
>NZ_JAIY01000008.1:330433-334855 GCF_000710405.2 Kitasatospora sp. MBT66
CAACGGCGGCCAGCCCCCGGTGAACACCGCCGAGATCATGGCCCTGCCGGTCTGCGCCTCCTCCCAGGTGACGCTCAATCTGGCCAGCGCCCAGAACTCCTACCAGCCCAAGGACAAGCCCAAGCTGGCGCTGACCATCAACAACTCCTCCGCCACCAACTGCCGGGTGGACCTGGGCCGGACCGCCTCCGCGATCACCGTCACCGCCAGCAACGGCGAGCGCATCTGGTCCTCCGGCGACTGCCCGGCCGACCGGGGCAGCTCCTGGGTCCAGCTCCCCGCCAACGGCGGGCTGACCGAGACCTTCGGCTGGGACCGGGTCCGCAGCAAGCCGCAGTGCGCGACCGCCGACCCGGCACCCGCGCCGGCCGGCAACTACCTGGTGGTCGCCGACCTCACCGGCCTCTCCGGCGGCCAGGCCTCGGCCCGCTCCCCGATCCGCCTGGAGAACTGAGGCGGGTGCTTCGGGCCACGCAGAAGGCCCGGACCGTTCGTACGGTCCGGGCCTTCTGCGTGTCCGGGGCTTCTGCGGGTCCAGGACCGGGCACCGGGTGGCGCCGCGTCCGATCAGACGTAGCGCTCCAGGATGGACGATTCGGCAAGGCGGGACAGGCCCTCGCGGACCGAGCGGGCCCGGGTCTCGCCGACGCCCTCGACCGTCTGCAGATCGTCGATGCTGGCGGCCAGCAGCTTCTGGAGTCCGCCGAAGTGCTCCACCAGGCGCTCTATCACCGTGTTGGGCAGGCGCGGGATCTTGGCCAGCAGCCGGTAGCCGCGCGGCGAGACCGCCGAGTCCAGCGACTCCGGGGTGCCCGAGTAGCCGAGCGCCTTGGCCACCGTCGTGAGGTCGAGCAGCTCGGCGTGGGTCAGCGCCTCCAGGTCGGCCAGGACCTCGGTGACGGTCCGGCCCTTCTTGGCGGCTCGCTCCGGGAAGTAGTCCCGGGCGACCAGCTCGCGCTCCGGCTCCACACCCGCGATCAGCTCGTCCAGCTGGAGCGAGAGCAGCCGGCCGTCGATGCCGAGCTCCAGCACGTAGCCGGCGATCTCGGTGGCGATCAGCCGGACCATCTCCAGCCGCTGCGCGACGGCGGTGACGTCCCGGACCGTCACCAGGTCCTCGATCTCCAGTGCGGAGAGCGTGCCCGCCACCTCGTCCAGGCGCAGCTTGTAGCGCTCCAGGGTGGCCAGCGCCTGGTTCGCGCGGGACAGCACGGTGGTGGAGTCCTCCAGCACCCGGCGGGTGCCGTTGACGTACATGGCGATCAGCCGCATCGAGTGCGAGACCGCCACCACCGGGAAGCCGGTCTGCCGGTTGACCCGCTCGGCGGTGCGGTGCCGGGTGCCGGTCTCGTCGGTCGGGATGGTGGAGTCCGGCATCAGGTGGACGCCGGCCCGGACGATCTTGGTGATGTCCTTGTCCAGCACCACGGCGCCGTCGAGCTTGCACAGCTCGCGCAGCCGGGTCGCGGTGAACTCGACGTCGAGCACGAAGCCGCCGGTACAGATCGGCTCGACGGTCTTGTCGAAACCGAGCACGATCAGACCGCCGGTGTTGGCCCGGAGCACCCGCTCCAGACCGTCACGCAGTGCGGTGCCGGGGGCGATGGCGGTGAGGGAGGCCCGCAGCAGGGCCTCCTCGCGGGAGGACTTGTCCGCCCGGTCGCTGGCTGCCACGTGACTCCTCCGGTCGACCCCGTACCGGGCGCCTCGTGCGGGGGGCGCCGGCCTGCGGTCTGTTGCTCTGTCGCTTAGTACTGCCTTATCACCAATGAGACAGGGGAAAGTCTAACTGCGTGCGGCAACGACAGGGCTTGGGTCAGTGCAGTTCGTCGGAGTCGAGCGGCTCCCACCCCTCCATGACCTCCTCCGGGTAGGCCGCCGGCCGGTGTGCACGGGGGGCCGGCGGCGCCGACGGGGCCTCACCCTTGGGCTTCGCGGCGGCCCGACGGCGGCCCGGCAGCGCGCGCAGCGCCTCGCCGATGTCCGCCACCTCGACCACCTTCATGCCCGGCGGGACCTTGCCCGGGTCCGGCGGGACGAGGGCGTGGGTGAAGCCCAGCCGGTGCGCCTCGGCCAGCCGCCGCTGCACACCCGTCACCCGCCGCACCTCGCCGGCCAGGCCGACCTCGCCGATCGCGACCAGGTTGCTGGGCAGCGGGGTGTCCGAGGAGGAACTGGCCACCGCCAGGGCGATCGCGAGGTCCGCCGAGGGCTCGGAGAGCTTCACCCCGCCGACGGTGGCGGTGTAGATGTCCTGCTTGCCGAGCTTCACGCCGCCGTGCCGCTCGACCACCGCCAGGATCATCGCGATCCGGGGCGACTCCAGACCGGAGGTGGTCCGGCGGGGCGAGGGGATCTGCGAATCCACCATCAGCGCCTGCACCTCGGCGACCAGCGGGCGCTTCCCCTCCAGGGTCACGGTCAGGCACGTCCCGGGCACCGGCTTGTCACGCCTGGTCAGGAAGAGGCCGGACGGATCGGCCAGGCCCTCGATGCCCTCGTCGTGCAGCTCGAAGCAGCCGACCTCGTCGGTCGCGCCGTACCGGTTCTTGATCCCGCGGATGATCCGCAGCCGGGCGTGGCGGTCGCCCTCGAAGCTCAGGACGACGTCCACCAGGTGCTCCAGCAGGCGGGGGCCCGCGATCTGGCCGTCCTTGGTGACATGGCCGACCAGCAGGGTGGCCATGCCCCGGTCCTTGGAGGCCCGGATCAGCGCGCCGGCCACCTCGCGGACCTGGGCCGGGCCGCCGGGCGCGCCGTCCAGCTCGGCGGAGGCGATGGTCTGCACCGAGTCCAGGATCAGCAGGCCGGGGTCGACCGCCTCGATGTGGCCGAGGACGGCACCGAGGTCGGACTCGGCGGCCAGGTAGAGGTGGTCGGAGAGCGCGTTGATCCGGTCGGCGCGCAGCCGCACCTGGCCGGCCGACTCCTCGCCGGTGACGTAGAGCGTGCGGTGCCGCTCACTGGCCGCCTTGGCCGCGACGTCCAGCAGCAGGGTGGACTTGCCGACACCGGGCTCGCCGGCCAGCAGCACCACGGCGCCCGGGACCAGGCCGCCGCCGAGCACCCGGTCCAGCTCGGGCACGCCGGTGGAGCGGGCCGTCGCCACCTGGCCGTCCACCTGGCCGATCGGGCGGGCGGGCGAGCTGACCGGCCCGGCGGCCGTCGTCCGGATCGGCACCGCGCCGTACTCCTCGACCGTGCCCCAGGCGTTGCACTCCGGGCAGCGGCCGACCCACTTGGGCAGCTGGTTGCCGCACTCGGTGCAGCGGTACGCCGGGCGCGGCTTGGCGGTGGTCTTGGTACGGGCAGCCATGCGGTCACCGTAGCGTCCGGGTACGACAACGCGGGGGGCGGCCGGGCCGGGCGGCGCCGGCCGGGGACGCGCGGGGGCCGGAGGGGGAGCCGGTCCACGAATGAGCGATGTTGTTACCCGAAAGAAGTACAACCGGGCGGAATGGCCCGGGCCGGGCCGCCGCCGTCTCTACCGTCGGACGGGTGACGACGAGTACGGAAGGGCCGCGCGACGCCGTCCTCGCGGCATACGAGCGACAGGTCGACGGCCTCTTCACCTACTGCCTCTCGGTGCTGTGCGAGCACGAGGCCGCGGCGGCCGCCCTGCGGGAGGTGCGCGAGCTGGCGGTGCGGCACGGCGCCCGGCTGGCCGAGCCCGGGCTGCTCCGGGCCTGGCTCTACTCGCTGGCCCGGTACTGCTGCCTGCGGCGGCTCGCGGACGGCCCGCAGGGCGGTCCGGAGACCGGCGCGGCGGGTACGGCGGGTACGGCGGGTGCGGCGGGGGGTGTGCGCGGGATCGGGGTGGTCGGCGCGGGCCGGGACACGCCGGGCCGGGACACGGCGGGGAGGGCACCGGGCGGGGACGGCGACGGCGGGACGGAGGCGGTCCGGCGGCGGCGCGAGCTGGCCTCACTGGCCTGGCCCGAGGCGGCCGGCACCGATCCCGAGCAGCGCGAGGCGCTGGAGCTGGCCGTCCGCCACCGGCTCAGCCCGATCGAGGTGGCCGCCGTGCTGGGGCAGCCCTTCGACACCGTCCGGGTGCTGCTCGCCTCCGCGCGGGCCGAGGTCGACCGGACCAGGGCCGCCCTGCTGGTGCTCGGCGTGGGCAGCTGCCCCGAACTGGACCGGCTCGGCGGCGCCGGGGCGGAGAGCTGGCGGGACTGGGTGCTCGGCCCGGCGCTCCGGCGCGAGCTGGTGCAGCACGTGGTGGACTGCCCGACCTGCCGGGGGACGGCGGAGCGGGTCGCGGGCGAGGTGCCGCAGGGCCCGGGGCTGTCCGGGCTGCCGGTGCTCACCGCGCCGGCCGGGGCGGTGTCGGGGCCCGGCCCGGGACCGGCGGCGGGCTCCCCCGCCGGCGGCTCCGGCGCTCCGGCGGGCACCCTGGCGTTCCTGCCGCCGGCGACCCGG
>NZ_JAIY01000008.1:334897-336228 GCF_000710405.2 Kitasatospora sp. MBT66
AGCCGGGACTCCGCTTCGACCAGGGCGGGTTCCCCCGCCATCGCGCGCCGGACTCCGGTCGCGGGCCCACGGTGCGGCGCCGGGTGGTCACCACCGGGGTACTGGCCGCCGTCCTGGCCGCGCCGGTGGTCGCGCTGTGGGCCGGGCACCGGAGCGGCGGCGGGCCGGGGGCGGCCGCGGCGGTCTCCTCGGTCCGGGTCGAGGACGACGGGCGCCCGGCGGGCGGGAGGCGTCCCGGGGGCGCGGCGGACGCCACGGCGGGCCGGGGCCCGGACGCCCCGGCCGTCCCGGTGGACGGCACGGTGCTCGGCGCCGTGGTCGGCGCGGCCGGGGGGACCGGCGGAATCGGTGGGACCGGCGGGGCCGCGGGCCGGGGTGCCGGACCGGCGGTGGCCGGGATGGAGCTCGCCGGGGCGGGGCCGCTCAGTGCAGAAACGTTGCTGCCGGGGATCCAGGGCCCGCTGATCCCGGTCCCGGCCCACGGTGCGACCCCGCTCGCCAGCCCCACCCTGGTCGCGGCACCGGCCCCCGCCGGCGGGGCGGCGGTCGTGCCGTCCGGCCCGGGCGGCTCCTCGAACGGTGCGCCCGCACCGTCCGGTCTGCTGACCGTCGAGGCGGGCGAGTACGGCAACCGGACGGTGCTCACCCTCACCAACTCCGGCGGCACCGAGATCCGCTGGCACGCCGTGGTGGACGCGTCCTGGCTGCGGCTCAGCCGCGACTCCGGGACGCTCGCGCCCGGGCAGCGGATCACGGTGATCGTCAGCGTCGACGAGGACCTCGCCCCGGCGACCCGCTGGACCGCCCGGATCGCGCTGCCGCCCTCGCAGGCCGTGGTCACCCTGGAGGGCGGACCGCAGCACCGCGGCGGGTCCACCTCGGCCCCGGCCGAACCGGGCACCGGCGAACCGACCGCCGCGCCGAGCCCCACCCCCACCGGCGGGCCGACCCCGTCCGGCACCCCGTCCCCCACCGCCCCTCCGTCGGCCACCCCGGCCCCGACGACGACCCCGACCGGCGGCGCGACCCCCACCGCGACGCCCGCGTCGCCCACACCGGCACCCACGTCCACGCCGGCTCCGACCGGGTCGGCGACCCCGTCCCCGGCCCCGTCCACCGCCGCTCCCTCCGGGCCGGCCCCCTCGACGGGCCCCACGCCGCACTGAGCCGCCCGGGGCGGCCCCCCGACCCCCGCTACCGCCGGCGCAGCGGCGGGACGCGGTACGAGCCGTCCAGGGCCGCCGGGCCGGGACGGTAGAGGCGCAGCACCGCGGTGAACGGGCCCTCGGGCACGGGCAGCCAGTTGGCGGCCCCGGCCGGGTCGGCGGGCC
>NZ_JAIY01000008.1:336249-347194 GCF_000710405.2 Kitasatospora sp. MBT66
TGGAGGGTGAGACCGCCGTCCGGGTCGCGGACCAGGCCGGGGGTCCGGTCGCCGATCGCGTACCGGCCGCCCGGGTCGGGCACCAGCCGGTGGTCGGGCAGGCCGTACCCGGTGAGGGACCAGAAGGCCGCCACCGGCGGCAGGCCGTCCGGCGGGAAGCGGAGGGTGTAGCGGTGGGCGCCGTCCAGCGGGCGCCCGTCGGCGTCCTCGGCGGTGGCCGCCGACAGCGCCTCGTAGGCGTGGCTGCCCCAGAGGCCGGCCCGGGCGGCGGCGGCCCGGCTGAGGTAGCCGGCGCGGCGGTCCGCGATCCGCCACTCGGGGCCGTCCAGGGTGCCCGGGCCGAGGAAGTCGACGTTGTGGTCGAACAGGTGGAGCGCCGCCCGCCATGCGCCCACCGGGTGGTCC
This sequence comes from Kitasatospora sp. MBT66, assembly GCF_000710405.2. NCBI lineage: Bacteria > Bacillati > Actinomycetota > Actinomycetes > Kitasatosporales > Streptomycetaceae > Kitasatospora > Kitasatospora sp. MBT66. Next base: position 336,655 of record NZ_JAIY01000008.1, read on the forward strand.
TCGGGCGGCCGGGTGGCGTCCTCGACGCGTTCGCGTCCGGCGGCGAGGCCGCTCGCCAGGGCGAGCGTCCAGTCCGGGACGGCCCTGCGGTACGGGGAGGGCCCGGGGTCGAGCAGGCCGAGCGGCGCGAACCGCTGCTGGTAGTCCCGGTCGGGCTCGGCCGGGGGGAAGGCGGCCGCCCAGACCCGGAGCCGTTCGAAGAAGGCCAGCCGCTCGGGCACCTCCGGGTCCGGCGCCGGCAGTCCGGCGGCGAGTCCGCCCGGCTCCATCGGTTCGAGGGCCAGCCCGGCCTGGAGCGCCCGCACCCGGGGCAGGTCGTCCGGACCGGCGCAGGCGAACCGGCCGACGAGGACGGCGACGGTCGTCGGCGCGACGATCACCCGGTCCGGGTCGGTCGGGGTGCCGTGCCACCCGGGCGGGACGATCAGCCAGGTCTGCGCGGCGGTGCCGGTGGCGCGGCTGCCGATGTAGGCGAAGTTGGCGGTCCAGGCGTCGACGAACTGCAGCACGTAGTAGGCCGCTCCGGCCTCGGGCACCCGCAGCAGCAGCGGCCCCTCGGAGAGGTCCAGCGGGGCGGCCGAGTAGAGGACGTCGACGTTGGCGGAGCCGAACTCGTCCTCGGGGCCCGCCGGACGGGTGGCGTGGGCGAACCGGTTGAACGGGGCGGGCGGCAGGACGCCCAGGCCGCCGTCGACGAAGCGGTCGAGCATGGTGAGGCCGGCGACCAGCGGATAGCCGTAGACATAGGCGTCGGCGGCCATGGCCTCCAGCTCGGGCTGGGTCATGGGGCGTCCTTCCCGGGCCCTGCGGTGGCCCTCAGGTCAGCACGGGGTGAGCGGGGGCGGCGTCCAGCGGCCGTCGAGCACCGCCCCGTCCGGGCCGTAGACGCGCAGCACCGCGGTGAACGGGCCGTCGGGCGCGGGCAGCCAGTTGGCGGCCCCGGCCGGGTCGGCGGGCCGCTCGCGGCACAGGTGGAGGGTGAGAGCGCCGTCCGGGTCGCGGACCAGGCCCGGGGTGCGGTCGCCGATCGCGTAGCGGTCCAGGACGTTGTCGACCAGTTGGCGGCCGGGCAGCGCGTACATGGTGACGGACCAGAAGTAGCGGGCGGGCGGCAGCGCGTCCGGCGGGAACCGCAGCAGGTGGCCGTGCCGGCCGGCGTCGGGCGGCCGCTCCCCCTCGCTGTCCGCCTGCCAGGCGCCGTACCAGGCCTCCTCGACCGGCAGCCCGTACAGGCCGGTGAGCGCGCCGACGGCCTGTTCCAGGTACCGGGTGCCGATCTGCTCGCGGGTGCCGAAGAGCCCGACCGAGGACTCGGTGCGCGCGACGGCGCGGGCGAGTTCGGCCTTGCCGTCGGCGATGCCGCGTTCGATCTCGGCCCGGACCGCGAGGGGCAGCACGGCCGGTTCGAACTCGCCCCGGCCGTCGACGCCGAGGTCGGTCAGCCGGCCGCGCAGCTCGGCCTCGGCGGGCAGCACCGGGAAGAAGCCGAGCAGGAAGTCGAGGTAGGAGAGGAACTCGACGGTGTCCATCGCTTCTTCGCGCCAGACCGGCCAGACCGGTTGCGGGGCGGGCTCGGGCTCAGGGGTGCCGGTGTACTCGTGCAGCGGGCGGAGCCGGTAGCCCTGCTGGATCATGCCGAGCTCCCGCACGGCGTCGGCGGAGGCGCCGTCGGACTGGGTGCGGCCGACGATGCCGACCAGCCGGGTCGCCGCGCGGATCACGCTGCTGATGCCGGGCGGCGGCTCGCCGTGCCAGTCCGGGCCGGCCACCAAGTGGTCGCCGGCCTCCGGGCCGGTGCTCCGGGAGCCGACGAACCCGGCGTAGACGGTGTCCAGCTCGTGCACCGGCAGGACGTAGTAGCGGTCCGTCGCGGGCACCGAGAGCACCCACGGCTCGGTCCGCAGGTCGAGCCAGGCCCAGGAGTACGGGGTGTCGTTGTTGGGGGTGACGACATCGGTGTTGGCCGGGGTGAAGGGGTGCGGGTAGTGCCGGAAGACGCCGAAGCCGCCGACGTAGCGGGGGTCCGCGTCGTCCAGTGCCTGGGTCCAGAGGGTGCGGTAGTTCTGCAGGATCGGCCAGCCGCGGATCCACGCCCGGGCGGCGGTCGCGCGGATGGTGTCCGGGTCCACGAGTGCCGGGTTGACCATGGTGCCGCTCTCCCCTGCGTCGGGCGTGGCGTCGATATCGGTACAAACCGGATGCTATGCGGGTCTCCGGGGGGCGGCATCCCGGTGGCGGCGGCAGGGGGTGGACGGGCACGGAGGGGCGGGGTGCGGAGGCGGAGGGGCTGGATGCGGGGACGAGGTGCGGGGGCGGCGTACTGGAGGGCGGGCCTCCGCCCAGGGCGAACGGCGGTATGCGGAGCGATCGACCGGGACAGTCTTGCCGGTATGAAGATCCTTCTGCTCGGCGGCTCCTCCTTCCTGGGACGGGCGTTCGCCTCCGAGGCCCTCGCCCGGGGCCACGAGGTCACCACCTTCAACCGCGGCCGCACGGCCGCCGACCTGCCCGGTGTCGAGGCCGTCCGCGGCGACCGCGACTCGGCCGAGGACCTGGCACGGCTGGTCGATGGCCGGCACTGGGACGCCGTGGTCGACACCTCGGCCCAGCAGCCCGCCCAGGCCGCGGCCACGGCCCGGCTGCTGCACGACCGGGCCGGCCACTACACGCTGATCTCCTCCGTCCACGCCTTCGCCGACTGGCCGGCCCGGGCCGTCGACGAGACCTCGCCGCTGCACCCCTGCCCGGCCGACACCCCGCCCGGGCAGGAGTTCAGCGCCGGACTCAAGGCCGGCTGCGAACGCGCCGTCCTGGAGTACTTCGGCGCCGACCGCGCGCTGGTCCTCAACAGCGGCCTGCTGATCGGCCCGTACGAGCGGGGCGGCCGGCTGCCCTGGTGGCTGGAGCGGATGGCCCGGGGCGGCCGGGTCCTGGCGCCGGGCGAGCCGGGCCGGCCGATGCAGTTGATCGACGTCCGGGACTTCGCGGCCTTCGGTCTCGACCTGCTGACGGCGGGCACCACCGGGAGCTTCCTCACCACGGCGCCGCCCGACCTGCTCACCTACGGGGAGTTCCTGGCGGGGTGCGCGGCGGTGGCCGGCGGCGCGGACGTCGAGCTGGTCTGGGTCCCGGACGGGCAGTTGCTGAAGGAGGGGCCGGACAGCGTCCAGCCGTGGAGCGAACTGCCGCTCTGGCTGCCCGAGGGGGCCGAGTCGGCGGGGACCTGGCGGGTCGACACCGGACGGGCGGAGGCGGCCGGACTGCGCTGCCGGCCCTTCGCCGAGACCGCCCGGGACACCTGGGACTGGCTGCGCCGGCGCGGACCGGCCGAGGACACCGAGCCGGACGGGCGCAAGCGCGGCCGGATCACGCACGGGATCGAGCCGGAGAAGGAGCGGCGGCTGCTGGGGGCCTCGGCCTGACGGCGGCGGGTCCGGGACCGGTCCCGGACCTGCCCCCGGGGAGAGCGGGGCGCCCGCTCCCCCGGCGGCGTCGCCTCGCCCGGCGGCGTCGCCCTCGCCCGGCGGCGTCGCCCTCGCCCGGCGGCGTCGCCCGGCCTCAGTGCGTCCGGCGCGTGACCAGCTCGGCGAGCGCGAGCAACTCGTCGGCCGCGGAGGGCTCGGGCACCGCGACGGCCAGCTGGGACATCGCCGCCGCCATCCGCTCGCAGGACTCGCCCTGGGCCCAGGCCCGCCCGCCCGCTCCCTCGACGGCCGCCGCGCAGCTCGCCAACTCCTCGGCGGTCAGCTGGCGTTCCAGCGCGTACAGCTCCGCCAGCCGGTCCCCGTCGGGCGTCCCGGAGCGGAGCGCGGCGACCACCGGCAGCGACTTCTTGCGGACCAGGAGGTCCGCGCCGACCGGCTTGCCGGTGACCTCCGGGTCCCCCCAGATGCCGATCAGGTCGTCGATCAGCTGGAAGGCCAGCCCGATCTCCCGGCCGAAGCCGTCCAGCGCCTGCGCGGCCTCCTCGGAGCCGCCCGCGTACCGGGCGCCCATCGCGCAGGCGGCGCCGAGCAGCGCACCGGTCTTGGCCTCGGCCATCGCCAGGCACTCGGTCAGCGAGACGTCGCTGCGCTGCTCGAAGGCGCAGTCGATCTGCTGGCCCTCGCACAGCTCCACCACGCAGTCGGCCAGCCGGCGGACGGCGTCGCCCGCCACCGCGTGGCCGTCCTCGGCCAGCAGGCGCAGGGCCAGCGAGTGCATCGCGTCGCCGGCCAGGATGGCCTCGGTGGTGCCGAACACCAGCCAGGCGGTGGGGCGGTGCCGCCTGGTCTCGTCCCGGTCGATGATGTCGTCGTGCAGCAGCGTGAAGTTGTGCACCAGCTCGACGGCGGCCGCGGCGGCGGTGGCCTTGGCCGGGTCCCCGCCGAGGGCCTGGGTGGCGGCGAGCACCAGGGCGGGCCGGATGGCCTTGCCGGAGGGCGCGGCCGACGGCGAGCCGTCCGCCTCCCACCAGCCGAAGTGGTAGCCGGCCACCCGGCGCATGGTGCCGGGCAGCGAGTCCACGGCGGCCCGCAGCACCGGGTCGACCAGGGTGCGGGTGCGCGCGAGGACGTCCCGCGCCTCGTGCCCCTCACGATGGTCGCGCTCCAGCGTGAACATTCCCATGGGTCCTCCCCCTTGGTGGTACGACGGGCCGGCCCGGTGGCGGACGGGCCCTGCGGCGCGCCGGGATCGTCAGGGGTGCCGCCCGGCCGGGGACGGTTTCCCCGGCCGGACGGACGACGCGGTCCCGGCCGACCCGGTCAGTCCTGGCGGTGGGCGATGTCGACGTTCTCCAGCACGCCGACGGCGTCCGGCACCAGAATCGCGGCCGAGTAGTAGGCGCTCACCAGATAGGAAATGATGGCCTTCTCGTCGATTCCCATGAATCGCACCGAAAGGCTCGGCTCGACTTCATCCGGAATTCCGGTCTGGTGCAGACCGATGACACCCTGGTTCTCCTCGCCGGTACGCATCGCGAGGATCGAGGTGGTGCTGTCGCCGGTGATCGGGATCTTGTTGCACGGCAGGAGCGGCACTCCGCGCCAGCCGAGCACCTGGCGGCCCTGCAGCTCGACGGTGTCCGGGTAGAGGCCGCGCCGGTTCCACTCGCGGCCGATGGCGGCGATGGCCCTCGGGTGGGCCAGGAAGAGCTTGGTGCCGCGGCGGCGGCTCAGCAGCTCGTCCATGTCGTCCGGGGTGGGCGGGCCGGAGTGGGTCTGGATCCGCTGCTCGTGGTCGGCGTTCCGGAGCAGACCGAACTCCGGGTTGTTGATCAGCTCGTGCTCCTGGCGCTCGCGCAGCGCCTCGACGGTCAGCCGGAGCTGGTGCTCGGTCTGGTTCATCGGCTGGTTGTAGAGGTCGGCGACCCGGGAGTGCACCTTGAGCACCGTCTGCGCGACGCTGAGCTCGTACTCGCGCGGCCTGAGCTCGTAGTCCACGAAGGCGGTGGGGAGTTCGTACTCGCCGTGGTGGCCGGCGGAGAGGCCGATCGCGGCCTCGCCGTGCTTGTTCTGCGGCTGCTGGAAGCCTTCCAGGTACTCCATGATCTGCAGCTGGAGGGCGTCGGAGCGGTCGACGAGCTCCTGGAAGTCGGCCCGGCGCAGCGACAGTACGGTGCCGGCGGTGGCCGCCCGGACGGTGTAGGACCAGTCGCCGCCCTCCTGCCGGAGCGCCTCGTCGCCGAGGTGGTCGCCGTCGGCCAGGCTGCCGACCACCGTCTCCTCGCCGTACTTGCCCGTTCCCAACCGGTCGAGCTTCCCGTACGCGATGATGAAGACCTCGTCGATCGGCGCTCCGGCGGCGACCAGGACCTCACCCGCGGAGAACTCGCGTTGGACGAAGCGCCCGGCCAGCTCGTCCAGCACCGCGTCGTCCGGGAAGCCCCGCAGGACCGGCACCTCGCGCAGGGTCTGGGGCAGGATCCGGGCCTGGCTGCCCGTCCGGTCGAAGCTCACCCGGCCGCGGCCGACGGCGTGGCGCAGCCGGCGGTTGACCCGGTAGGTGCCGCCCGAGACCTGGACCCAGGGGAGCGTCCTGAGCAGCCAACGGGGGCTGATCTCCTGCATCTGGGGCGCGGACTTGGTCGTCGTCGCCAGGTTGCGCGCGGCCGCGGTCGCGAGACTCTGCTGGTCCCGGGCCTGCGCTTCACCGCCCGGTGCAGGAATACCGACGTTGGTTTCGGTCGACATAGGGAGCCCTTCGCGTACCCGTACCCGATGAAGTGTCGCCTTGCAACTTGCAACATTCATGGTGGGCCCATTCGGAGGGCTGCCGCAATCACTCTTTCGAGTGGTCGGAATAACCGAAAAAATAGTACGAATAGAATGTCTGATCGATATTGAATCGATCAAGTGATCCAATACTTTCCGGAACGGGACGGTCCGGTTCACTCCCCCGGCCGGCCCGCGGCGGACCCGCGACGGACCCACCCCGCGTTCGGGCCCGTTCGACAGGCCGCTAAGGTGCCACCTCAAAGGGCCACGGAGCCAGGACGAATGCGGCCGAACCAGCGCCCTTCCCTCTCGTTCACCCCTGCCCTGGGAGCCCCCTTGAGCGCCCCCGTCACCGTCTGGCTCAACCGCACGTACGCCGAGAACGTGTTCTTCATCGAACAGCTGCACGCCGCCCCCCGCGCCGTCCGGGTCCACGCGACCCACGTCGACCCCGACTCCCCCGTCCTCGCCGCCGCCGACACCGCCGGCCTGGAGCCCGCCGACCTCACCCCCGACGCCTACGTCGCCTACGCCCTCGACCACTGCGCCCGCCACCGCGTCGACGTGTTCGTGCCCCGGCTGCACCAGCTCGCGATATCCCTGCACCGCCACGAGTTCGAGGCCGTCGGCACCGCCCTCGCCTGCCCGCCCGCCACCGCGATCGCCGCCTTCGACAGCAAGGCCGACGGCTACGCGGCGATCGCCGCCGCCGGACTGCCCACCCCGCCCTGGTGGCTGGTGCGCACCGCCGAGGAACTGGTCGGCGCCGTCGACCTGATCGAGGCGGCCGGCCTCACCGCCTGCCTCAAGCCCGCCTCCGGCGCCGGCGGGGAGGGCTTCCGGGTGCTCACCCGCGAACCCTTCGGACTGCACCGGCTGGCCGGCTGGGACAGCCGGGTCCAGGTCGACCAGGTGGTCGCCGCGCTCGACCGGGCGGCCCGCGAGAACCCCGGCAGCAACGCCGACCTGCTGGTCATGCCCTACCTCGACGGCCCCGAGGTGTCCGTGGACTGCCTCGCCGACCTGGACGGCACCCTGCTGGCCGGCGTCGGCCGCAGCAAGCACCGGCGCCGCCGCAGCTTCACCACCGAGCCGCGGTACCTCGAACCGGCCCGCCGCCTGGTCGAGGCCACCGGCATGGCCTACCTCTCCAATGTGCAGTTCCGCCACCTGCACGGGGAGCCGGTGGTCATCGACGTCAACACCCGCCCCTCCGGCGGACTGCACCAGCTGAGGCTGTGCGGGCTCAACCTGCCGTGGAACGCGGTGCAGTTGGCGCTCGGCGAACGCCCGGACACCGACTGGGCCGGGGACCCGACGGGGATCGAGTACACCCTGGTGTCCGGCATCCAGCCGGTACTGCCGCGCCAGCCGGCGCCCCTCGTCCCGGCCGGCCGGCCGACGGCCGAGCTGGTGTCCTGAGCCACCGTCACCCCACCGGCTACAGCGGCCCGTTCCAGTCGAGCGTCGGCTCCAGCACCCCTTCCAGGGTCAGCAGCCAGCGCTTCACGTCGATCCCGACCCGGCCGCCGCCGAAACCGCCGATCCCGTCCGCAGCCACCACCCGGTGGCAGGGCACCAGCAGCGCGACGGGGTTGGCGGCCATCATCTGCCCGACCGTCCTGGCCGCCAGGCCGGGCTCCTCGACCCCGGCGAACACCCCGCTGCGGGCGGCGAGTTCGCCGTAGGTGATGGTCCGCCCGTACGGCACCTGGTGGAACAGGGTCCGCAGCACCTCCCGGTGCGGGCCGGTGCTCAGGCTCCAGTCGATCGGCAGCTCCAGCTCCCGCCGCCGGCCCGCCAGGTACTCGCCGACCCGCCCGGTGACCGCGGCGATCTTCGACTCGTCGGTGCAGCGGGGCAGTTCGCCCTCCCGCCCGAGGTAGCCGACCGCCGCAACGCCCTGCGCGGTGACCGCGATGTGCAGCGGCCCGCTCGGCAGCGGCGTCTCCACCGTCAACCAGGACAACGGCGCCGTCGTACTCCCCGCCACGTCTTCCCCCCTGCCGTCCGCCGCGCCGGCGGTGCCGCCCGGGTCCGTCCGGACGCGCAGCGGCCACCCGGCCCGCGCGCCATCGTACGGCGGACCGGGCGGACGCCCCGGCGCGGCCGCGGTCAGGAGGGCCGCCCCTTCAGCTCCGCGGCGATCGTGCGCGACCAGCGCGCCAGCTCGGCCCGGTCGGCGGGCGCACCCTCGCAGAGGGCGGCGACCTGGGCGTCGTTGATCCGGTTCGGCCCCGGGATCTCCAGCAGGTACGCGAGCTCGTCCAGAACGGCCGCGAGCCGCACGGCGTCCGTGTGGTCCAGCGACGCGGCCGCCTCGTGGTGGCCGATGGTGAGAGAACCGGGCATGGTCTGCCTCCTCCGTTCGCCCCCGCACCACCACGGTACGACCGCCCGCCTCACCCGGCACCCGCCGCGGACCGGGCCGGTGCCACCACCTCCGCGTCGGCCGCCGGCTCCCCGTCCCAGCCCCGGCGGCGCACGGCGCGCACCGCCAGCACCGCCGCCGCGGCCAGCAGCTGCCACCCCGCGCCGAAGGCCAGTACGGCCGCCACCCCCACCCGGTCGGCCAGCGGACCGGCCGCCGCCAGGCCCAGCGGCCCCAGCACGAACGCGCCCAGCCCGCCGAACGCCGTGACCCGCGCCAGCACCTCGGTCGGCACCCAGCGCTGCAGCGTGGACTCGTAGAGCGAACCGCAGACCGCCGAACCGGACCCCGCCACCAACGCCGCCGCGACCGTCCAGCCCAGCGGCAGCCCCGCCGCGAGCGAGGCCGAGGGCAGTGCCCAGCCGAGGGTCGCCACCGTCGCCACCGCGAGCGGCCGCCCAGGCCGGCGCCCGAGCATCAGCAGCCCGCCCAGCACCGCCCCGACCCCGTACACGCCCATCACCAGGCCCCAGGCCCGCGCCCCGCCCAGCTCCCGCTGCGCGGTCAGCGGGCCGAGCACCAGGAACGGCGCCCAGACCAGCAGGTTGAACAGCCCCATCTGCACGGTGGTCACCCAGAGCCAGCGCCGGGAGCGGAACGCGCTCCAGCCGTTGCGGAGATCGGCCAGCATCGAGTCCTCGCGGTCGCCCGCCGCTGCCTTTCTCCCCGCCGTGGCCCCCGCCTTCTCCCCCGAACCCGGCGGAGCGACGGACAACCGGGCCAGTGCGAACGCGCCGACCCCGTAGGTCACCGCGTCGATCGCCAGCACCGCCCCCGACCCGTACCCCGCCGTGATCACACCGGCGAGCGCCGGACCGGCCACCGTCGACACCGAACGCGCCAGCCCAAGCAGGGTGTTGGCGTCCGGCAGCCGCTCCTCCCGCCGGACCAGCGCGGGCACCAGCGCGCCCAGCGAGGGCAGGAACACCCCCTCGCCCAGGCCCCAGACGGCGACCAGCGCCACCATCGCCCAGAGCCGCGCGTGCCCGGTGAGCAGCAGCACCGCGAAAACACCCTGCACCGCGCAGCGCAGCACCTCCGCGGCGAGCATCACCCGGCGGCTGCCCAACCGGTCGGCGACCACCCCGCCGAACAGCATCACCAGCACGATCGGCAGGATCCGGGCGGCCATCACCCAGCCCAGCTCCGTCCCGCCGCCCCCGCCGCCGAGCACCGCGAAGGCCACCGCCACGGGCGCCATCGAGGAGCCGACCAGCGAGGTCGCGTAGCCGACGAAGAACCATCTGAAGTCGCGTTCGCCCAGCACGGCCGGACGGCCCGGAAGCCGTCGACGGAGGGCCGGGAACCGCTTCGTCTCCCCTGTCACGGTCGCCCAGTCTGCCCACCCGCGGAAGCGGCCAACAAGGCTTTCCGGAGAAAAGATTGAGTCTTTCTCTATCAATTTCCTCCGATCCGCCCACTACCGCAGTAAACAGCACGGAAAACGGCTTTCACCTGCCGTTTACTGCGCCCGGCGCTATCATTTCCAAGAACCCCGCCAGCATCGTTTACTGCGGAAGGAAGGTATCCGCATGGACTCCCCGCCCCCGGTCGAGTACGCGGTCGCCGTCGAGCGCTACCTGGCCGCCGCCGGACTCGGCGACGGCTCCCGCCGCGTCTACCGGATCGCCCTGGACACCTGGGCCTGGGCACTCGCCGACCGCCCCGTCCCGGCCGGACCGGCCCGCCGCAGCGCCCGGCCGCCCGTCCTGCCGCTCGCCCTGCTCGACCACCCCTCGGCCGCCGACCGGCTGCGGACCGCCGTCGAACGCCGTCGCGCCGGGACCGACCCGCGCACCCTCAACCGTGAACTGTCCACCCTGCGCGCCGCCCTCGCCTGGTGGCGGGCCCGGGGCTGGATCGGCACCGACCCCGCCGACGGCCTGCGACCCCTTCCGCTCCCCTCCCCCTC
>NZ_JAIY01000008.1:347628-350879 GCF_000710405.2 Kitasatospora sp. MBT66
ACGACGAAGGCCCCCCGGCTGCGCGCCGGGGGGCCTTCGTCGAGGGCCTGCGGAGCCCCCTGTCGGATTCGAACCGACGACCTACGCTTTACAAGAGCGGTGCTCTGGCCAGCTGAGCTAAGGAGGCATGGTGACCGTCCGCGACGGATCACGGCGGCACCGGGGGCAGTCTACCGGGCGCGGAGCGGGCGGTGGGGGGATATCCGGGGTCGGGCGGCGGCGGGGCCGCGGCGGGGCGCGCGGGGTGGGCGCAGGGGGCATGCGTGATGGAACCGATGCCGAAATCCGGCCGTCGAGGGGCTGACAAGCGGCGTACACGCAGGTAGCGTCGCCCGGAGCCGGATTCGCACAGAGGTTCAGACCACCCCTGGGAACCCGGCCGACTGCAGTCCCCCACCCTTTACTTCGGATCGTCCGGCACGTTCCTGCCGGTGAAGGAGAGCACAGCCATGGCTTCTGTGACGTTCGACCAGGCGACCCGTGTCTACCCCGGGGCGACCACGCCCTCGGTCGACGCCCTGGACCTCCAGATCGAGCACGGCGAGTTCCTCGTCCTGGTCGGCCCCTCCGGCTGCGGCAAGTCCACCAGCCTCCGCATGCTGGCCGGCCTCGAGGACGTCAACAGCGGCGCCATCCGGATCGGCGACCGCGACGTGACCCACCTGCCGCCGAAGGACCGGGACATCGCGATGGTGTTCCAGAACTACGCGCTGTACCCGCACATGACCGTCGCGGAGAACATGGGCTTCGCGCTCAAGATCGCGGGCGTCAACAAGGCGGAGATCCGCACCAAGGTCGAAGAGGCCGCCAAGATCCTCGACCTCACCGACTACCTGGACCGCAAGCCGAAGGCGCTCTCCGGCGGTCAGCGCCAGCGTGTCGCGATGGGCCGCGCGATCGTCCGCGAGCCCCAGGTCTTCCTGATGGACGAGCCGCTGTCCAACCTGGACGCCAAGCTCCGCGTCTCGACCCGTACCCAGATCGCCGGCCTGCAGCGCCGCCTGGGCATCACCACCGTCTACGTGACCCACGACCAGACCGAGGCGCTCACCATGGGCGACCGCGTCGCGGTCCTCAAGGGCGGCGTCCTGCAGCAGGTCGACACCCCGCGCAACATGTACGACCGGCCCTCCAACCTCTTCGTGGCCGGCTTCATCGGCTCGCCCGCGATGAACCTGGTCGAGGTGCCGCTGGTGGACGGCGGCGTGAAGTTCGGCGGCTCGGTCGTCAACATCTCCCGCGAGGACCTGGCCGGCGCCGGCTCCGACAAGAACGTGACCGTCGGCATCCGGCCCGAGCACTTCGAGATCGTCCCCGGCGGCGGCATCGAGGGCGTCGCGGTCACCGTCAACGTGGTCGAGGAGCTCGGCTCGGACGGCTTCGTCTACGGCACCACCAAGATCGGTGGCGAGGACAAGGACCTGGTCGTCCGCGTGCACGGCCGCCAGATCCCGGCCCGCGGCGAGACGATCCACGTCGTGCCCGTCGCCAACGAGACCCACGTGTTCTCCAGCAGCACCGGCGCCCGCCTCTCCAACTGAGCCCCGCCGGGCCACCGCCCGCCGCACGGAGCCCCGTCCGACCGTCACCCGGTCCGGCGGGGCTCCTGCCGTTCCGGGCCACTCCGACGGACGACGGCGTCAACCCGGTGACGGGACGAACCAGGACACCCTGTCACTCGATGGTGTAACGGAGGGCGATCCGGGCCCTACCCACCGCTACTCTCCTGTGCGTGAAGCAGCTAGTTCGCCGTATCGGCCAGACCGTCGCCCTCACCCTGCCCGTCGTCCTGGTGACCACCGGCACCCTCGCCGTGACCAGGGTCCCGTGGGCCCCGCCCACGTCGCTGGACCAGCAGGTCGTGGCGGCGTCCAGCGGGGACGGCGCGGGGATCGGCCGGACCGCCAGCACCACCACGACGTCCGACGGGCTCGCCCCGCAGGACGCGCTGCGCGTCGCGCTCATGGACGAGCTGCGGGCCCACAACCCGGGCAGCGCGCTCGACCTGCTGGAGCGCGCGATGCGCGAGCAGCCCTCCCTCACGCCCTACTGCAGCTCGCTCGCCACCGAGCTCGGCAAGGCGGCGGTGCGCAAGTACCAGGGCGACGTCCAGCGGGCCCGGACCTTCGCCCGCGCGGTCTGCGACGGCTCGTTCGCCGCCGGCGCGGCGGGCTGACCCGGCCGGGAGCCACCGGAGAACCACCGGAGAGTCATCGGCGAGCCGCCGGGAGCCCGCCACCGGGCGGGCCGCGGGCGCGGCCGGACGCGGAAGGCGACCGCCCGCCCGGCCCCGGCCCGCCTATTGTTCAGCCATGACCGCTGACTCCGGCCCCACGGCCACTCCCCCGCCCGCTCCCGCCGTCGGCCCGGTGCCGGTGACCCAGGCCGTCATCCTGGCCGGCGGCCAGGGCTCCAGGCTGCGCCCCTACACGGACGACCGCCCCAAGCCGCTGGTCGAGATCCCGGGCACGGGCACCCCCATCCTGGGCCACCAGCTCGCCTGGCTGGCCGCCGAGGGCGTCACCGACGCGGTCATCTCCTGCGGCCACCTGGCCGACGTGCTGGAGGACTGGCTCGACAAGGCCGACCTGCCGCTGCGGGTCCGCACGGTGGTCGAGGCCGAGCCGCTCGGCCGGGGCGGCGGCCTCAAGTACGCCGCCAAGGCGCTGCCCCGCCCCGACGAGCCCTGGTACGCCACCAACGGCGACATCTGGACCAGGTTCAGCCTGCGCGACATGGCCGCCTTCCACCACGAGCGGGACGCCGTCGCGACGCTCGCGCTGGCCCGGCCGCGGATCCCGTGGGGCGCGGTGGAGACCGACCAGTTCGGCAACGTCCTCGACTTCATCGAGGCCCCGCCCTCTCCGTTCCTCATCAACGCCGGCCTCTACGTCTTCGGCCCGGACTTCGCCGAGCTGCTGCCGGACGTCGGCGACCACGAGCGGACCACCTTCCCGCAGCTGGCCCGCAGCAAGCGGCTGGCCGGCTACCAGCTGCCGCAGGGCGTCTACTGGCGGGCCATCGACACCGCGAAGGACCTCACCGAGGCCGCCAAGGAGCTCGCCGGGGGCGCCGGCCGGGCGCCGCAGTAGAGCCACGGGCAGTACCCGGCAGTAGGGCCCCGGCAGTAGGGCTCAAGCAGTACGGCCCCGGCGGTAGGGCCGGCCCGGCGGGGCACCCCCGACGTCCTCCGCCGAAGAGCTCCGCACACAACGGCGACCGGCCGGGTGCTCCCCCACGGAGCACCCGGC
>NZ_JAIY01000008.1:351329-370116 GCF_000710405.2 Kitasatospora sp. MBT66
GCGCGGCCGGACGGGACGGGGCCGGCGAGGGCGCCGAACCGGCCGGGCTCCGACCGCCGGGGGTCGCCGAAGGACCGCCGCTCGGCCAGACCGGCGTGCCGAAGTCGGTGGCGGGCCGGGACGGCGCCGGGTGCGGCCGGGCGCCGGTACGGACCGCGCCGCCCAGCATCGAGCCGAGCAGCAGCGTCATACCGACCACCGCCGCGGTGACCACGGCACCGCGCCGCAGCACCCGGCGGCGCAGCGCGGCCGGCGCGGCCGCGCCGTACCGCCGCCAGGCCTCCAGGTTGAGCCGCCCGTCCAGCGAGGCGAACGGCGCCCCGGCGATCAGCAGCGGGCTCCACGCGGCCAGGAAGATCAGGTCGGGCGTGTCGTACACCGGCACGGCCCGCCAGCTCACCGTGAACAGCAGTACGGCGGACAGCGCCATCGCCGCCCCGGCCGCGAGCCGCTGCCAGAGCCCGAGGAGGGTGAGCACACCGACCACGATCTCGGTGAACGACACCACCAGGCCGGAGCCGACCGGGTGCGCCATGGCGAAGGCCAGCAGCGGCTCGGCGACCTTCCAGGGGTGCAGCGAGGACAGCCAGCGCATCATCGAGCCGCGCTCGCCGCCGTCGAAGTACACCGGGTCGCAGAGCTTGCTGAACCCGGCGTAGACCGAGAGCGAGCCGAGCACGGCGCGCAGCGGCAGCAGCACCAGGCCGAGGTCCACCCGGCGGCCCGGGTACCAGGGCTGCTTGCCCTCGGCCCCGGCGGCCGAGACCTCGGGCAGCTCGCCGCTGGGCGTCCAGCCCTGCGGCGCGCCGACCGGGCCGACGCCGCCCTCGGTGGCGGTGCCGTCGCCCTCGCGCGGCTGGCGCGGCACCGTCCGGGCGCCGCCGTACGGCGGGACCAGCTGGGTGTCCGCGTCCGCCAGGGAGCCGCCGGTGCGGCCGCCCCCGCGTCCGCCGACCCCGGCCGGGACGCCGCCCAGTCGGACGGCCTCCAGCAGTCGGGTGGCCGCGATGTCGTCCGGCCGCGCCTCGCCGGTCCAGGTGACCGGGGTGACCCGGCCCTTGCGGCGCGGCGGCGCCCCGGCGAGCGCCGAGACGTCGCCGACCGGGACGACCACCTGCGGGGTGACCGACGGGCGGCGGATCAGGCCCTGGGTGCCGTACGGGTCGCCGAACGCGGCGCCGGTGGACAGCAGTCCGGCCGGGGCGTCGATCAGCGGCGCCACCGGGGTGCCGAGCCGGAGCCGGAAGCTCGCCTGGGTACTGCTGAGGCGTGCCGGGTCCGACGGCACCTTGGCGGTGTTGAGGCCGGGGCCCGCGTCTATCCCGGTGCTGCCACCGCCCAGGAGCGGGCGCCGAGGTGTTCTGGTGTCCACGCCCGTCTAACCGGGTGACACCCGGTTAGGACACTCTCCCGAGTGGATATCGGGAGTCCCCTTGAAGTGATCATGAGAAAAGCGATCGGATCCGGGCGGATCCGATCGCTTTCCATTGATTGCGGGCGGACGGTGGGCGGTTCCGGAGAACGCCTTGCGCCGAGCACCCGCCGTGTGCGGCTACCGCCGGCGGACCGGAGGGTCAGCCGACCTTGCGGCGCAGCCGGGCCGCCTCGTACAGCACGACGCCCGCCGCGACACCGGCGTTCAGCGACTCGGTGAGCCCGGACATCGGGATCCGCACCAGCACGTCGCAGGTCTCCGCGACGAGCCGGGACAGGCCCTTGCCCTCGCTGCCCGCGACGATCACCACCGGCCCGGTCAGCACCTCCAGGTCGCCGATCTCGGCCTCGCCGTCGGCGGCCAGGCCGACCACGGTCAGACCAGCCTTCTGGTACGCCTCCAGGGCGCGGGTCAGGTTGGTGGCCCGGGCGACGGGCAGCCGGGCCGCGGCGCCCGAGGAGGTCTTCCAGGCACCGGCGGTCATACCGGCCGCCCGGCGCTCCGGGATCACCACGCCGTGCGCGCCGAAGGCGGCGGCGGAGCGGACCACGGCGCCCAGGTTGCGGGAGTCGGTCACCCCGTCCAGCGCCACGATCAGCGCGTCGTCGCCGGAGTCCGCGGCCCCGTCCAGCAGGTCGTCGGGGTGGGCGTACTCGTACGGCGGGACCTGGAGCACCAGGCCCTGGTGGTTCATCCCGCCGGTCATCTGGTCCAGCTGCGGGCGCGGGGCCTCCATCAGCGGGATGCCCCGGTCGTTGGCGGCCTGGAAGGCGTCGCGGACCCGGTCGTCGGTGTCGATGAACTGCTGGACGTACAGCGCGTTGGCCGGCACGTCGCCCTGCAGGGCCTCGACCACCGAGTTGCGGCCGAAGACCAGCTCGGCGGAGCCGGCGCCGCCGCGGCCGCCCCGGCCGCCGGCACCGGCCCGGCGCATGCCGGCGCGGGCCTTGGCGTCCCGCTCGCGCTTGACCGCGGCGTTGGCGGCCCGCTGCTTCGGGTGACCCTTGCGCTCCGCTCCGGGCGGCGTCGGGCCCTTGCCCTGGAGCGCCTTCCGGCTGTGGCCGCCGGTACCGACACTCGCGCCCTTCTTCGACCCGGGGTTGCGGCGGTTCCTGCGCTGGCTGTTGCCGGCCATGGCTGTACTTCCTGTCTGTCTGTCCGGCATGGCCGGCCGCGCCGGCTCGCGCCGGTGCGGTCGACGGCATGCGTTCCGTCATGCGGGAGGGCCGCACCGGTCCGGTACGGCCCACCGCTCACCCCTCGGTCACCCGGGGGTTACTGGCTGTTGATCGTCCAGCGCGGGCCGGACGGGGTGTCCTCGATCGCCAGCCCGGCCAGGCCGAGCTGGTCGCGGATGGCGTCCGCGGTCGCGAAGTCCTTGCGGGCCCGGGCCGCCTGGCGCTGCTCCAGGACCAGGTGGACCAGCGAGTCGACGACGCCGTGCAGGTCCTCACCGCGCTCCGCCCCGGCCCACTGCGGGTCGAGCGGGTCGAGTCCCAGTACTCCGAGCATCGCACGGACCTCGGCCAATCGCGCCACCGCGTTCTCCTTGTCGTCCGCGGTGAGGGCGCTGTTGCCCTGGCGGACGGCGGTGTGCACGACGGCGAGTGCCTGCGGGACGCCCAGGTCGTCGTCCATCGCCTCGGCGAAGGCCGGCGGCACCTCGGGTGCCGCGTCGACCGTGCCGCAGCGCTCCACGGCGCGCTGGATGAAGCCCTCGATCCGGCCGAATCCCGCCTCGGCCTCGCGCAGCGACTCCTCGCTGTACTCGATCATCGAGCGGTAGTGCGGGGCGGCGAGGTAGTAGCGGAGCACGATCGGCCGCCAGCGGCGGACCATCTCGGCGACCAGCACCGAGTTGCCGAGGGACTTGCTCATCTTCTCGCCGGCCATGGTGACCCAGGCGTTGTGCACCCAGAAGTTGGCGAAGTCGTCGCCGAAGGCCTTGGACTGGGCGATCTCGTTCTCGTGGTGCGGGAAGATCAGGTCGAGGCCGCCGCCGTGGATGTCGAAGGCCTCGCCCAGGTACTTGTGGGCCATCGCCGAGCACTCCAGGTGCCAGCCCGGACGGCCTCTGCCCCACGGGGTGTCCCAGCTGGGCTCGCCCGGCTTGGCCGCCTTCCACATCGCGAAGTCGCGCGGGTCTCGCTTGCCGGTCTCGCCCTCGCCGCTGGGCTGCTGGAGGTTCTCCAGCTTCTGGTTGGAGAGCGCGAGGTAGCCGGGGTAGGACTTCACGTCGAAGTAGACGTTGCCCTCCGCCGCGTAGGCGTGGCCCTTCTCGATCAGACCGCGCATCATCGCGACCATCTCGGGGATGTGCCCGGTGGCCCGCGGCTCGACGGTCGGACGCAGGCAGCCCAGCGCGTCGTAACCGTCGTTGAAGGCACGCTCGTTCTCGTAGGCGATCTGCCACCACGGCGTGCCGAGCTCGCGCTCCTTGGCGATGATCTTGTCGTCGATGTCGGTGACGTTCCGGGCGAAGGTCACCTGGTAGCCGCGGTAGGCGAACCACCGCTGCATCACGTCGAAGTTGAGGTAGGACCGGATGTGCCCGATGTGTGGCGCCGACTGGACGGTAGCGCCGCACAGGTAGATCGAGACACAACCCGGTACAAGCGGGACGAAGTCGCGTACCTGGCGGGTGCTGGTGTCGTACAGGCGAATGCTCACAGCGTCAAGCGTAGTGGGCAGCAGGGGGTGCCTCGCGACATTCCGAAATGTCAAGACCGCGGCGGATGCTTTTCCGCCGGGTGACGTGCCAGGTGACGTCCCGGGCGATGTGCCGGGTGGTGTCCCGGGGGCCGCCCCGGGACACCACCTCCGCTCCGGGCGGGCTCAGATCGAGCCGACGACCTTCCGCGGGGTGAGGCGCACGACCACCCGCACGTCCTCGGGACCGTCGAAGCCGTACGTCGCCTCGCCGCGGTACTTCAGCGACAGCTCGTCGATCAGCTCCCGGCCGCCCTCCCGGGTCAGCGAGACCTCGCCGCGGACCTCCAGGTAGGTGTACGGGTTCTCCGGCGGGTTGACCAGCAGCGAGACCCGCGGGTCCTTCAGCAGGTTGAGGTGCTTGCGGCGCCCCTCGACGGTGGAGAACAGGATGTCCTCGCCGTCGCGCTTCACCCAGACCACGGAGGACTGCGGGCTGCCGTCCGGCTGGAGGGTGGTGATCACGGCGAAGCTCTTGTCGTCGATCAGGGCCTTGGCCTGGTCGGAGAGGTTTGCGGCCATCGGGACCTCGTTCTTCTCGTCGAGCGGCGGTGGAAAGGCGACTGCTGGGGCGAACCCGCATCGAAGAGTAGCGATTCGGGCTCCGGCAAAGGGTGTTGAACACCCGTCACCCCCGGTGTATTTCCGCTGCGGGCACCCCGGTCGGGCGCCCGGCCACCGCCGCCCGACCGGCGACGGGTGCCGGGAACGGTCAACGCCGTTCGTACACCAGGGCGGTGGCGATCGCGGCGAGGCCCTCGGCCCGGCCGGTGAGGCCGAGCCCGTCGGTGGTGGTGCCGGAGACCGAGACCGGGGCGCCGACCGCGGCGGCGAGCGCGGCCTGCGCCTCCGCCCGGCGCTTGCCGATCTTCGGCCGGATCCCGATCACCTGGATCGCCACATTGCCGATCTCGAACCCGGCCTCGCGCACCAACCGGGCCGCCTCGCCGAGCAGTTTCACCCCGGACGCGCCGGCCCACTCCGGGCGGTCGGTGCCGAAGTGCGCGCCCAGGTCGCCGATCCCGGCGGCCGAGAACAGCGCGTCGCAGGCCGCGTGCGCGGCCACGTCGGCGTCCGAGTGCCCGGCCAGACCGACCTCGGCGTCCGGCCACTCCAGCCCGGCGACCCACAGCGGGCGACCGGGCTCGAAGGCGTGCACATCGGTGCCGATGCCCACCCGGGGCAGGACGGGGGCGTGCGGTTCAGTAGGCATCGGCGGCCCTCCGGCGGGCGAGTACGGCCTCGGCGAGTACGAGGTCCAGCGGGCGGGTCACCTTGAAGGCCTCCTCGTGACCGGGCACCACGACCACCCGGCCGCCGAAGCGCTCCACCAGCCCGGCGTCGTCGGTGACCGGCGGCAGACCGCCGTCGGCCCCGGCCGACTCCTCGGCCAGCGCCTTGGCGTGCACCTCGGCCAGCGTGTCCCGGCGGAAGCCCTGCGGGGTCTGCACCGCGCGCAGGGTGGCCCGGTCGGGTGTGTCGAGCACCGGCTCGGGCCCGCCCCGGACGGGCTCGACCCGCTTGACGGTGTCGGCCAGCGGCACCGCCGGCACCACCGCCTCGGCACCGGCCCGGACGGCGGCCGCGACCGCGTCCACCACCTCGACCGGGACCAGCGGCCGGGCCGCGTCGTGCACCAGCACGATCCCGACCTCGGCCGGGATGGCGGCCAGCCCCAGGCGGACCGACTCCTGGCGGGTGTCCCCGCCGGCCACCACCCGGATGTCCTTGCCCTCGAGACCGTGGCTGTCGAGCAGCGCGACCACCTCGGCCACGCCGTCGGCGGGGGCCGCGACCACGACCAGGCCGACCGCCCGGCTGCGGGTCAGCGCCCGGACCGCGTGCACCAGGAGCGGCACGCCGCCCAGGTCACGCAGGGCCTTGGGGGCACCGGGCCCAAGCCGCTCGCCGCGGCCGGCGGCGGGAACCACTGCTGCTGCGATTGCTCCTGTGGCGTTCAGGTTTCACTCCTTCGGCGAAGTGGGTATGGCCATGGCGTGCACGACGGGCGCGGACCCCTTCCGAAGCACCACCGTCTTCCGCCCGCAAGATCAGCAGAAACGGTCATGCAGACCCGAGGCCGACCGGGCCGCCGGGTGCGGGGCGTCGTCCGGACACGCCTCAGCGCCCGAAGTGCCACTGCACCACCCACGGACCGTAGGTCCGGTGGGCGGCGCGCCGGCATCGGGCGCTGTGAGCGTTTTGTGGAGCGGACGGCCGCTACGAGGCGAGCACCTCGTCGAGCAGCGTCTCCGCCTTGTCCTCGTTGGTGTTCTCCGCCAGCGCGAGCTCGCTGACGAGGATCTGGCGCGCCTTGGCGAGCATGCGCTTCTCACCTGCGGAGAGGCCGCGCTCGCGCTCGCGACGCCAGAGGTCGCGCACAACCTCGGCGACCTTGATAACGTCACCCGAGGCGAGCTTCTCAAGATTCGCCTTGTAGCGACGGGACCAGTTGGTCGGCTCTTCGGTGTACGGTGCGCGAAGCACCTCGAAGACCCGGTCCAGACCCTCCTGGCCGACCACATCGCGCACGCCGACGAACTCCGCGTTCTCGGCGGGCACGCGGAGCGTCAGGTCTCCCTGCTGCACCTTGAGCACCAGGTAGGTCTTGTCCACACCTTTGATCTGGCGAATTTCGATGGCCTCGATCAGCGCGGCCCCGTGATGGGGGTAGACCACCGTGTCGCCAACCTTGAACGTCATGTGACAGGACCCCTTCCGTGGCTTTCCAGAATAACACGCTTTTCGGCGCACCCGAAGGGCGTTTTCGCAGGTCAGGGCCGGTCTCGGGGCTTGACAAGGACCCCCATGACGTGCTGCGACCGGTGTTCGAGGAGGGCTTCCCGCAGGTCGGAGGCGGTTCCACTGCCTGCCGAAACCTCTGGCAACGCTCCCGAAACCATGATTGGATCTTGGGTTTTCACCGTTTATCGGGCCGTTTCCCGATCGTGATCCGATCTTGGTCGATGATTGACCTGAACACGCGGACATGCCGCCGTCCGGAGGGCGGGACGGGCGGATCGTGACCCGAAGGGACCACCCCGTGAGGACGGCATAAGCGTGGTCGATAATCTGAACCTGACCTATCGACACGTGACCTAGGAGAAGCCGCCGCCGTGAGCCGCAGCCTTCGACGCGGCAGCATCGCCGCCATCGCCGCCCTCGCCATCGCCTCGCTGTCCTCCTGTGCCGCCGGGAACACCCCGGCCACCCTGGAGGTCAAGCCCGACAACGCGTCGGCGACCCTGGGCACCGACATCCGCCTGAACAACATCGTCGTGGTCACCGGGGACGAGTCCTCCGGCGAGCACACCGGCCCCGCCAACGTGACGGTGAACATCAGCAACAGCGGGACCGAGGCGATCGAGCTGCAGTCCATCACCGTCGGCACCGGGGCGACCGCCTCCTTCGCCGACGACAAGGGCGCCGCGCTGCCCGCCATCGTCGTCCCGGCCGGCGGCGCGCTGCTGCTCGGCGGCCCGGGCGCCCCGACCGCCAAGATCGCCTCCACCACCGTGAGCGTCGGCGGCTACGTGCCGGCCTCGTTCGCGTTCAAGAACCGCGACAAGGTCGAGGCCGAGGCCCAGGTCAGCCCGAACAAGGGCCTCTACAAGGGCTACGGCCCGACCGCCGCCCCGGCCGCCGTGCCGCCGAAGGCCACCGCCCCGGCCACCGGCGCCACCACCCCGGCCGCCCCGGCCACGGGTACGACCGCTCCGGCCGCCCACTGAGTCACGGCCCCGGGCACCCGGGGCCGCTCGCTCGTACAGGGCTGCTCGTACCGAGCCGCTCACACGGGGCCGTATAAGGGGAACGCCCCCTCCGGAAGGATCCGGAGGGGGCGTTCGCCTGGGCTTCGGGCCGGCTCGCTGCGCCGACCGGCCGGTTTACGGCTCGAACTTGTAGCCGAGGCCACGCACCGTGACCAGGTAGCGCGGCGCGCCCGGGTCCGGCTCGATCTTCGCCCGCAGCCGCTTGACGTGGACGTCCAGCGTCTTGGTGTCGCCGACGTAGTCCGCGCCCCAGACCCGGTCGATCAGCTGCATCCGGGTGAGCACCCGCCCGGCGTTGCGCAGCAGCATCTCCAGCAGGTCGAACTCCTTGAGCGGGAGGTCGACCTTGGCGCCGTCCACGGTCACCACGTGCCGGTCGACGTCCATCCGGACCGGGCCCGCCTCCAGGGCGCCGGGGCCGCCGCCGTCGCCGGGGCCCTCGTTCTCGCCGCGGCGGCGGAGCACCGCGCGGATCCGGGCGACCAGCTCACGGGTGGAGTAGGGCTTGGTGACGTAGTCGTCCGCGCCTATCTCCAGCCCGACCACCTTGTCGATCTCGCTGTCCTTGGCGGTGACCATGATCACCGGCACATTGGAGCGGACCCGAAGCTGGCGGCAGACCTCGGTGCCGGGCAGCCCCGGCAGCATCAGGTCGAGCAGGACGAGGTCGGCGCCGTTCCGTTCGAACTGCTCCAGGGCGTCGGGGCCGGTGGCGGCGATGGCCACCTCGAAGCCTTCCTTGCGGAGCATGTACGAGAGAGCGTCGCTGAACGACTCCTCGTCCTCGACCACCAGTACTCGGGTCACGATCAGGCCTCCGGGGCAAGCTGGGGGGTTGTTTCTGACAGGGACTGCGGGGTTCCGCCCACCAGGGGGCGGTCCACGGGGGCCTGCCCTGCGGGCAGGCGGAGGGTGAAGGTGGAGCCCTGGCCCTCGACGCTCCACACCGAGACGGTGCCGCCGTGGGAGGCGGCCACGTGCTTGACGATGGAGAGGCCGAGACCGGTGCCGCCGGTCTGCCGGGAGCGCGCCGGGTCCACCCGGTAGAACCGTTCGAAGACCCGCTCGCGGTCCTTCTCCGAGATGCCGATGCCCTGGTCGGTCACGGAGATCTCGATGAGTTCGCCGTCCGCCTCGCCCAGGGCGGCGGCGCTGGAGATCCGGCGGGTGGCGATCGCGACCCTGGTCCGGGGCGGGCTGTAGTTGACCGCGTTCTCGACCAGGTTGCCGAGCGCGGCGGCCAGCTGCCCCCGGTTGCCGTGCAGGTAGAGGCCGGCGATGCCACCGGCCGCGATCAGGATCTGCTTGGCGGCGGCCTGCTGGCGGCAGCGGTCGATCGCCTCGGCGATCAGTTCGTCCACCGCGACCGGTTCCGGGTCGACCATCAGGCGGTCGTCCTGGACCCGGGAGAGGTCGATGATCTCCTGGACCAGGCTGGCCAGCCTGGTCGCCTCGATCTGCATCCGGCCGGCGAAGCGCTGCACCGCCTCCGGGTCGTCGGCCGCGTCGGCGACCGCCTCGGAGAGCAGCGAGAGCGCGCCGACCGGGGTCTTGAGCTCGTGGCTGACGTTGGCCACGAAGTCCCGGCGGACGGCCTCCACCCGGCGGCGCTCGGTCTGGTCCTCGACCAGCACCAGGACCAGCCGGGAGCCCAGCGGGGCGACCCGGACCGAGACCGCCAGCGGTTCGGCGGCCCGGGCCGCGCCCGGGCGGGGCAGCTCCAGCTCGATCTGCCGGATCTCGCCGTCCCGGCGGGTGCCCCTGGCCAGCGCGAGCAGCTGGTCCAGGGCGACCGCGCCGCCGCGGACCAGGCCCATCGCGTAGGCCGCCGAGCTGGCCTTGACCACCTCGTCGCCCTCGCCGAGCACGATCGCGCAGGAGCGCAGCACGGAGAGGACCGTGTCGACGCCCGGCGGGAGCGGGGGTTCCTGCGCGGGGCCGAGGCCCTGATTCCGGTTGGTGCCGCTGTACCTGCCCTTCGCCTGCTCGCGCTCGCTCCAACGGAAAGCGATCGAGGCCGTGAGGCCGACGCCGAGCCCGGCTATGGCGCAGGCAGCGGCGGCGGCCACGTTCACGTCCATAGCGCCAGCCTAAGCGCACGATGCGGCCGCTCCCCCAGGGCCAGGTCAAGGGATCGACCACGCGTTGCCGAGAATTCACCTTCAAGTAGCTGCCGATTCACCGGACAGGTCGTGGACGGTCGCCCGGACGGCCCAGAGTGGGCGCCGGAGCCCGTGTGGGACGGGTGGCCCGGCCGAACAGCCGTCCGCCACCCCGGGTGCGCGCGTACGATGCGCGCCACCAGCAGCGGTCATTGGTGCGCCGTTCGGACGGTCGCACCGGATGACCGGTCGGCACCGCCACCGACACAGCTACTGAGGAGAGAACAATGCGCGACGCGTACCACGAGGAACTCGACTCGATCGGCGACAGCCTGGTCGAGATGGCCCGGCTGGTCGGTTCCGCCCTCGGGCGGGCCACCACCGCCCTCCTCGACGCGGACCTGGCGCTGGCCGAGAGTGTGATCGCCGCCGACGGCAAGGTCAACGACCTGCACCACGAGCTGGAGAACCGGGCGATCGACCTGCTCGCCCGCCAGCAGCCGGTCGCCACCGACCTGCGCATCGTCGTCACCTCGCTGCGGATGAGCGCCGACCTGGAGCGCTGCGGCGACCTCGCCCGCCACGTCGCCAAGGTCGCGCGGCTGCGCTACCCCGAGTGCGCCGTCCCGACCGACCTGCACGCGACCGTCCTGGAGCTGGGCCAGCTCGCCCAGCGGCTGGTGGCCAAGGCCGGCCTGGTGATCGCCACCAAGGACGTCGACAAGGCGCTCGAGCTGGAGCAGGACGACGACGCGA
This sequence comes from Kitasatospora sp. MBT66, assembly GCF_000710405.2. Classification (NCBI taxonomy): domain Bacteria; kingdom Bacillati; phylum Actinomycetota; class Actinomycetes; order Kitasatosporales; family Streptomycetaceae; genus Kitasatospora; species Kitasatospora sp. MBT66. The sequence continues at coordinate 362,105 of NZ_JAIY01000008.1, forward strand.
TCGACGCGCTGCACCGCGAGCTGTTCGCGCACCTCATCGACGAGCGCTGGCACCACGGCATCGAGACCGCGGTGGACGTCACCCTGGTCGGCCGCTACTACGAGCGCTTCGCCGACCACGCCGTCTCGGTGGCCAAGCGCGTGGTGTACCTGGTCACCGGCGAGCACGTGGACGAGTTCGTCGCCGCCTCCGAGGCCGCGGCCCAGCTCGACTGACCTCCCGCCGGACGCCTCCCGCCGGACGCCTGTCCCGGACTCCTCTCCCGGACGGCGCCCGGCCCCGGGAACGGGTAAACCCCGGCCGAGGGTGGTGGGGAAGCACACAAGCGTGGACTCCCCACCACCGCGCGCCTGTTGACGCCTCCTCCGGTCGGCGGTTTCACTCGATCCCGTGGGCACCGAAGCGTGCCCGTCAGAAGGAGGGGTCCGCGCGATGAAGGCAAACCCGACCGGCCAGGCATCGGCTCCCGACACCGTAGAACCGCCCGTCCCCGCACTGCTTCCCGTCCTCGCCGCCGGGTGCGGCTGCGGTCCGGGCTGCGGCTGCGGCTGCCAGTCCGGCGCTCCGTGCCAGTGCGGCGGGGTCGACGGCGGCTGCTGCGGCCACTGAGCGGCGTCCGGCCCGTTCGCTCCGCCGGAGCCGTCCCCGGTACCGTCGCGGAGCTCCGGGGCGCGCGGCCGCCGTGGGAGGCGGCCGTGCGCCCCGGACTCCTCACCGCCGGAACGCCGACGGGGTCCACCGGGGCAACCGGCGTCAGAACCTGACGTCGGTGCAGGAGTAGAAGGCGTTGCCGGTGTCCGCGATCTCCCAGACCGCGACGACCACCTGGTGCCCGGTCCGGCCGCTCGGCAGGGTCGCGGTGTGGCTGAGGGTGCTGGGCACCTGCGTGCCGTTGTAGGGGACGTTCAGGAACGGGGTCGGCTCCAGGTTGGCCCGGGTGACCTTCTGGGTGGCGTCGTAGCCCGCCCTGGTCAGGTAGTACTTGAAGCCGGTGGTGGCGTGCCGGGCGGTGAACTTCCAGGTGAAGGTGAGCCGTTGGCCCGCCGAGACGGCGGTGGTCGGCCAGGCCCCGCCGCGCGGGTCGTCCAGTTCGGCGAACCGGCTGTTGCCGCCGGCACAGATCGCGCCGTCGGCCGGGCCCGCGGCCGGGAAGCCCTTCGGCCCCTCGACGCTCTGCGGCTCCCACTGGATCGCGCCGCAGTTCTTCACGGTGCCCGCCGCGCACAGCGCGGCCCGGCTGGGCGGGGTGCTGATGTAGCCGTGCGACTGGGCCGGCAGGGCGACCGCGACCGGCACCGACAGGGCGGCGATCACGGCTCCGACGACATGACGTGTGCGCATGGTGCTCCTCCGTGGGGGTGGATGGAGAGTCCGCCGAGCGCGGACACGCGCGCGTGGGGGCTTGGCATGCCTGCGCCTGGTCGGTGCTCACACGGTAGGAGCCGCCACCGGGGCCGTCAATGGTCTGAACCACTTTTGCGGAGCTTCGAACTCCCCGTCACCACAGGGAAGTTGAACGCGAAAGGCCCCGCCCCCCGACAACGGGGAGCGGGGCCCTCGACGGCCGTTCCGGGTTACTTCTTGCCCTGGGTCTGACTTGTCGATCGTCCGAGCCAGGCCGCAGAGCCCTGACCAGGCATCGAGCGGTCAGCAGTTGTCATCACCGGCCAACCTGGGTCGACCCCGGACGGCCCACAGACGGCCCAGGCAGCCAACCCTCAAACGGGCTTCCTGAACACGCTCGCCCATGCCGACCATGAGCGACGCCTCCCGAGTCCGCACCCACCCCTACCAAGCGTACCGAGAGGCGCCTGCACGGCCAGGAATTGCCGAACACATAGAGATCCACAACCATCTAGGCACAGCCCATGCGCAGGCGTACCATCTGCCACACCTGGCGCTTGCACATAGGGGCGAACTTGATCATTCGCGAGTTTCTTTACGTGGACACCGACAAGGTTCGGTCGATGCTGGCCCAGCTTGACGGTGGCATAGCCGAGGAGGAACGCAGCACAAGCCGCCAAGACAAGCGGACCGAGGGAGGTGTAAAGGGATTCGCTGGCCATTATCGATCCTGGGGAGAAGAGCGCTACGTCCACAAGTCCCTTGGAGACTCCATCTTTCCGGCCCTTGAAGATGCCCTGGAGTCCGAAGGTGTCTTGATCGATATATCCGAGGAGCTCAAGAACTCCGATTACTGGCACTCCGGGCGCCTGAGATCTGAGGTTCCGGCTGGTTCAATCATCCGAGTCACTGCCAGCGGATCACTCTTCGATGCGCGCTATCTGGCGTCCATCTTCTCCAGCTTTGCCACGGCATTCATTGGGATTCAAGGGATGGACCCAACCGCGATCCCGTCCACTCCCCCCGCCCCCAGGTCAGCAAAGAAGCAGCAGGCAAGGCCCAGCAGAAACGAAGCTCCCGCTCCGCATATCCCGCAACTCGAAGACGGAATCCCAGACTTCCAGAACATAGCTGGCACTGGAGACCAGATCGGCGCCCCGCAACTTCGGTCGATGATTCAGTTGGCCCGGTCCATTTTCCTTCCCGGCGTTCACCTAAATCTGTCACCAACTGGAGAAGATTCCTGCACAATAGGCGCTCGCCTCCAGGAGGGCCGCCAGTACCTCGACACCGACCCTGAAATCCTCTTCGCACGGTACGGAACGAGCCCGCAGGAATGGACACTAGTGGGAAGCGTTGGACATCACGCCTCCCCGAGCCCCGCAGCAAGCCCAGGAGCCTTCGAGATGCTCAACTCGACCGGTTCAATGCTGCGCGGCAATACCGCCAGGGCGCTAAATAGCTTCATCGGCGAGATCGGGCAAAGCGGCTTCGCTGACTTGCCTCAAGCCCCAGGGTTCTCGGTCGTTCCGTTTGCCGTCTACCGCACGATCCCAAGGCTTCGCCAGATGGATATTTCGGCTCGGGAGTAGTCGCAGATGAGGGGCTGCAGGAAGACCCTGCAGCCCCTCAGCGAATCCGTGCCGATATTCAGAGCTGGCAGAACGCCACCGCAGCATCGTCACCGGACTTGAAGCGGGGCCAGCGGAGCCCGTCCGGATCTGTGGCCTCTGCCTTCCGCACTGCCGAGATCAGGCCGTCAGCACCCTCACCCCGAAGCGTGGCGAACACATCCACCCACGACGCGACGCCGTAGTCAGTGACTAGACGTGCCGCTCCATCTGACATGACGGCCGCTGACTCGACGCCAACGGCAGCCACGGTGCCTGCCAAGGCATGCTCCGCTGCCTCACCGTCCGACGCAGCCACCCAGTAGCCGTCCGGGGCGTTCCGGGTGAGCCGCTGTGCCTCGACCATCCGGCGGACCGCCTCGGCATGCTCAGGCGTCCCAGTGGCAAAGCGTTCTGTCTCGGCGCGAAGTTCGGGCACCACGGCGTCCACCCGCAGGTCCGTGAACACCTCGTAAGCGCCGTCCCGCTCGACGACGATGGGTGAGTCAGCGAGCACCAGGTAGTCGAACCGGTCGGCGCCGGCACGCAGGATTGAGACCGTAGCCGAAGGCGTCCCTGGGTTGCGAAGGTCGCATCCGGGATGGAGCGCCGCCACTTGGTCCAGCGCCTGGGCAAGCCCGTCGGCGAGCAGTCGGCCGGGGTCGGCCAGCGCGGCGATGAGGTGCCCGCCGAGCTGGGCGACGTACCACGGGACCCCGTGTCGGCAGCCGGTGTCCAGTCCGGCCGTGCTGAGCCCATCGAGGACGACGGCGAGGGTCGACGTGGCGCCCACCCAGTCTTCGTTGGGGTTCACGCCACCGGGCGCGGTGGCGATGGAGACGCGCATCTGTCAGCCCTCGTGTCGGTAGATCGGAGTGACCCTGCTGCTCTCCAGAACTTCCAGGGTCTTCGGGTCGTAGCGGCAGGAGATGAGCGTGGAGAAGCGCTTCGTCCGGACCTCGCGGTACAGCTCGCCGAGGTGGTTCTCCAGGTAGTGCACGACGCCGTTCGCGCCGATCGCGTGGATGCCCGCGATGTAGAGGAACGTCCCCTTGCCGTCGAGTCGGGGAAGCCGAGCGAGGTAGCCGACGTCCCCGGCCGTGCCGTCGACGTCGAGCGGGGAGCGGTACTCGGTCTCAGTGTGCAAGTCCACCAGATGCCAGGAGTCGTCTTTGCGGAACCGCAGGTTGTCGTCACCTTCGAGCACCTGGGCCACGATCGGAGACAGCCGCGGACCGCAGATGACAACCAGGTGCTCGCGGTTGAGGTTCACGATGCCGGAGGGCGGGATGACCTCGTACTCGGAGTCGAGCTTCAGGCCCGCGAACAGCTTCCGCAGGTGCTCGTAGTTGTTCAGGTCTTCCCTGGTCACGACCTGGCTTGGGTTCTCGTCCGGAGACTTCCCCGCCTCGTACTTGCCGCCAACCGCCACGGTCATCGGCCCCAGACCGAAGAAGGCCCGCTCCGGCGCGGGGCCGGCCGACGCGAGCTGACCGACACGCCCACGGCTTACGCCGAGCAGGGCAGCGATCTCGGTCTGCGACATACCCGAGGCCGATGCCTCTTCGATGGCCTCCCGGCGGACACGGGACAGCTCGACCACCCGGCTCTGATAGTCCGCCATCAGGGCAATCGCCGCCTTGGCCCGTTCGATCGGGACGGCCACGCTGGCCACCCGCTCAAGCTCCTCGTGCATCGCAATCCCTTCGCTGCCTAGGGGGGCGAAGCAAGAGTACCGCGAGGGGGACTTGACGCACAGAGAGGCTGTGCCTACCTTGGGTATCGCGAGAGAGCGATAGCCCCCCTAAGCACTCTGTGAGGGCGGGTTTAGCACTTCTCTGACCTGCCCAAATGCAGCGAAGCGGCGCCCCAACCGCCAAGTCAGTACGCCGCCTCGTGCCCCAGTGAAGGGAGTTCCATCATGCACGCTTCGCTCACCACTCCGCCGATCCTGACCACCAGCGTCGTGCGGGAGAACGTCTCGGTGTTCGGTGAGGCGGACCCGGGCGAGACCGAGCCGCGGCTGTCGGTGCGGGTGTCGGTGTCGCTGCGGTTCTTCGACCTGGTGGGCCTGCTGGGCTTCCACCCGGGACTGATGCTGACCGCTTCCGACCTCCAGTGGTCCGAAGCCCTGACGGAGGCCCTGCAGTTCGCCCTGGTGAACTCCAACACCACGCAGATCGAGGAGTACGCGGAGCTGGCCCGCGCCGCGCTGTCGCACCCGCGCCGGTCGTTCCACGCGTACACCAAGCTCGTCGCCGAGGCGGTCACCCGCACGTTCGGCATGACCGCCCCGCAGCCGCCCGCCGCCCCGGCGGTGAACCCTCTGCGGCTCGTCGCTGCCTGATGCCCGTCCGGTGAGCGCTCACCGACGCTCATGAGCGCTCACCACCCGCTCACCGGCCAGGCCGGGTACGGCGTATCCGGTGTACCCGCAGGCGTATCCGACCGGTCCGTCCGGCGGGTACACCGCCCGCCGGCCGACGCGGAGTTCATCACCCTTCACCGCCGCTCACCAGCGCGGAGTACGTACCCGGGTGCGCGAGTACGCCCCGGATACGCGTACCCGACTGACGGGGTGAACACCCGACCGTTCACCCGACTCCCCGGCAGGCGTTCCCGGCGTTCCCGGCGACCGTTCCCGCGTTCCCGGAAGCGCTTCCCGCCCTTTACGGAACCGCGTCGGTCGCCCACTGACCAGGCGTCACGACCCGACCGGTACCCGACTGCGTTCACCGGTTAACAGCCCGGCTGTTCACCGGTGAGCACCCGACTCCAGCCCGACTCCCGACCGCGAAGGAGTAGCTGTGACCCGGCCTACCGAAGCCGACTCCCGCACCGCCGAACCACCACCCCCCGGGCCTGAAACCGACCCGACCGTGAGCACCGACCGCACAGGCGTGAGCGCCCCCGCCGACGACGCCCCTGAAGCGTCGGACGGTGGGGTCGAAGCTCCGGCCCGCGCCGCTGAAACGGCGACCGGTGGACCTGAAACGGGCCCCGCCGTGAGCGCCGGTGAGCGTCCCGTGAGCGCCCCGACCGACGGCGCCCCTGAAGCGCCGGACGGTGCCGCTGAAACGGATCCGGGCGCGGTTGAAACGGTGCTGCCCGACCCGATCGCCCTCCCGGCGCCGGTCCGCGACGCGCACCGCTCCACCGCCCGGTGGGCCGCCGAGCGGTTCCTGAGCGTGATCCGCAGGATCAGCCCGGCGGTGGTGTTCGACCGGTGGGGCCAGCCCGTCGGCATCCCCGCCTACGGCTCCCCCGCGTTCTCCGCGCTGGCGCCGGCCGACCCGCGCCGGGAGGCCGCGCTCGTCACCGCCGCCGAAGCCTGGCGCCAGCAGGCCGAGCAGGCACCCGAGGCGATCCACGCCCGTCTGCGCACGGACCTGGTGCTCGGCGAGCGGGCCCGCGCCGCGTGGGCGGCCGAGGACGAAGCCGCCTGGAAGACCCTCGTGCGCACGGTGCGGGCCTGGTCGAACCACCCGACCGCGCTGGAGCTGGCCGAGCAGCGGGCCCGCGCCGCCGAGGCCGCCCACCGACCGGTGAGCGCCTCGCCCGGGTGGCCGCCGGTGGCGATCCCCGGACAGCCCGGCTGGCACCGCCACCACCGCCCCGACGGCCGTCAGGCCGACCTCCCCGACACCACCGCCCCCGAGCTTGCGGAGAGCGCCTGATGCCCGTCGAACTCCACCTCGCCACCACCACCGACGGCCGACCACAGGCCCGGCAGAACCCGATGTACGACCCCGCTCCGGGGCTGGACCGCCCGACGCGGCCGGGGCCGGTGCCGGACCCGGAGGTGTTCTGCGGGTGGGCGGGGGAGACCGTGCGCGATCTCGACCCGACCACCGAGGCCGACCCGGTGGGCGTGCTGGTGAACCTGCTGTCGGCCGGGGGCGCCGCGATCGGGCCGGGGCCGTTCATGTGGATCGGCAACGACCGCCACCCCGCCCTCATCTGGGCGCTGACCGTCGGCGCGACGGCCGCCGGTCGGAAGGGCGCGGGGACGAACACCGCCCGGCGCCTGTTCAAGGCCGCCGTGCCGGACTTCATCGCCTGCAACACCCGCTCCGGCCTGTCCTCCGGCGAGGGCCTGATCGAGATGGTCCGCGACGGCGACGGCGACAAGGACCCCGGCGTCACCGACAAGCGCCTGTGGGTCGTGGAGTCCGAGTACGGGGTCACCATGGCCCGGGGACGGCGCGAGGGCTCGTCCCTGAGCGGCATCCTCCGGCAGGCGTGGAACGGCGAGGACCTGGGCGTCATGAACCGGGACGCGCTGCACGCCACCGCCCCGCACATCGCCGTCATCGGCCACATCTCCCCGCGCGAGCTGCGGGCGAAGATGCAGGACGCCGAGATGGCCGGCGGCACCTACAACCGCTTCCTGCCGGTCTTCGTCCACCGCAACCTCCTCGACCCCGACGGCAGGGGCGCCCCCGACGAGCTGATCGACAACCTCGCCACCGCGTGGAAGACCGTCCTCACCGACGCCCGCCGCGTCGGCGAGGTCCAGCTCAGCCCGGAGGCCGCGCAGCTGTGGCGGGAGGAGGTCTACCCGGCGCTCTGCGGGGACGAAGGCGACGAAGGGCCGATCGCGGAGTTCACCGCCCGCGCCGCCCCCTACGCCAAGCGCGCCGCCATGGTCTACGCCCTCCTCGACCACACCGACCGCATCGCCGAGCACCACCTGCGCGCCGCCTGGGCCCTCGTGCGCTACGCCCGCGCCAGCGCCGCCCACATCCTCGGCCCCACCGCCGCCGCCAGCACCGGTGACCCGCACCTCGACAAGCTCGTCCACGCGGTGAAGACCGCCGGGCCCTGCGGCATGACGCAGTCCCAGGTGCAGGTCCTCCTGAAGCGGCTGAACGCCACCCAGCGCGCCGACGTCACCGCCCGCCTGGTCCAGCTGCCCGGCTTCGCCGCCGCCCAGCTCGCCACCGGCGGACGCCAGCAGACCACCTACCTCTACGCCCCGCCCGACTGACAGCCGGTCCGGAAAGGCCGAAAAGGCCGGAAAGCCCTCCGACCTGCGAAAACAGCTGGCGGAAAGTG